>NZ_JBJKJI010000002.1:0-835986 GCF_056175685.1 Bdellovibrio sp. MYbb2 | reverse complement strand
TAATTTCCGTCTGTTAGACGTTACTTCCATAAAGACCCCCTGGGCTGGGTGTCCAAATCAAATCGGGGTCAGGAACATGACTTTATCGCTGGTAATTACGCCACGATAGGGAGGTTTTATGAGTCAGAGCGAGAGCAATCTAGATACTGAGGGGCAAGAGACGGTTTTAGAGACATATGCGGATGAAGACGAAAATCCGATTGTAGGTTCAGAGAAAGGTACAGCGCAATCAGCTGAAGAACAAACACCAAGCCACTCAAAAAAGAAGAAAAAGTTTGGTCCTCTTGATGAGGTCCGAATCTATATGCAACTTGACCAGGTTAAATTCGAAAATGGAATGATAAAGTGTCGAGGGTCATTCATATCATTAGATGACTTGGTTCGAGAATATTACTTGGTCCTTAAAAAGAAATACCACAACGTCAATAAGGGAGACATCCATGATGTTATTATTCATGCACAGTACGAACTCAAAGCTAAACGTCTAAAGGACTTCCGTGAAGATCTGAAGTTCAGAGGGAATAATCAGATTTTGGAAAAGTGGCTTCGAGCAGTTGTTGGTGAAAGTCAGCGTTCATCCATCTATTTGGCGGTCATGGGACATTTTCTTTGGCAAGTTAAACGGAAGGTGTTTGAGCTTCCGGTGGAGCATCATCTGATGCCTGTCATTACTGGCAAGCAAGGTTCCGGAAAGTCTACAGCCATAATGAAGCTGCTTGGACCAATCTCTGATTATAGTGTCACACTTGACGTATCATCGGCCAATGACAACAGAGAATACTTCAACTTTCATAAAAACTATGTCTGTTTCTTTGATGAGCTAGCTAAAGCTGATAAGGCGGATGTTAACTCACTAAAGAAGCTTATCACGGCACCCAAAATTACCTATCGAATCTTGGGAAGACACGAGAATGGAGAGGCGCCAAATATCTGTACATTCATCGGAGCGACCAATAGTCGGATAGAAGATATGATTTATGACCCAACTGGAATGCGTCGATTTTTTGAGATCCCAGGAAAAGAAAAGTTGGACTGGTCAATCATTAACACAACGAAGTATTTAGATCTTTGGCAAGGAATTGACGAAGAAAGTGAATCTCCAATTTTATCATATCTTGAGCAGATTCGAGATCTACAAGAGGAAATTCGAGCGCTTGATTCAGTCGAAGAGTGGTTAAGTGAAAAAGGAATTGAGTTTGTAAGTGGTGATGCGCTTTCGATTGGCGAAGCCCGAAAGACCCCCATGGATCTTTACAAGAGTTATGTCGAGTGGCTTGAAATGCAAAAGCGTAAACCTGTATCACAGAAGAAGTTTAGTCTTCGTATTCAGGAGCAGGGAGCAGTTCAATCACGGTCACCAAATGGTCAGCGTATCTACCGGTATACTGAGAGGACTTGCAAGTTTGAACAAGAATTGGATAACGAGAAGTTTTTGGCCAGCATAGGGGCAGTATAATCAGCGATATCAATCCCGCCAGGAGAATAAGAAGCTCCTGGCTTTACGAATTATCCGACCGATCTGACAGTCTCAAATCCGGACAAAAATACTTCATTGATCTCAAGTGGCGTCCAAGTTCTTCGGACGCCAGACCTCCAGAATGGAATCAAGCGAGGCAGCTATGCCAAGCGAAACCAGGGAGGCTCAGATGGATACCAAACAAGTGAAAATCGAATCAGTTCAAGAATTTTTGGCTCGTGGTGGTCAGGTAAAGGTGTTGACTCCTTCACGCCGCCGCAATCGCACTTGGCGGTAATTTTTTGAGCATTTTTGGTCGAAGCTGGTGATTATTCACTGAGGCCTCGGTGGACGAGGCCTTTACAGGTAAGGAGCATGTCATGCGATGGGAGAAACGGAAGGATAGATACGGGAAATCGTACTATAGCTTTCTCCAGTGGAACCCCGTAGTACGAAAGAACGTGCGTCTGAAGCGCTCTGAGGTCCCTGCTAACATCGTAACGGATTCGCAAGCCGACGAGTTTTGTCGTTTGCGCGAGGCTGAGCACGAGGCAGCCAAGTTTCGCATTGAACGTAAACTTGCATGGAAAAAGAAGTTCTACGATTTCGAAAAGTTGCTCGAAATTTTTGAGATCGAGGCGAAGATCCGGGCGCCCAATTCGTGGACATCTCCATCCTACTATCTTCGCCAGTATGTATTCGATTTCTTCCTAAACCATAAGCAGTGCAACAACCTAAACAACTGGCCTCTGTTCTTTGATGATTTTCGTGATTGGCTGATGACCGCGAATACCGGGAAGCGCACCAAGAATGGCGGTTTGGCGTACAATACCCGTAATAATATAATCGGAGCGCTGAATTTGTTTTTAGAAGTGATGTCCAGGAAGGGGAAGTGTGAGCAGGCCCCTAGGTGTCGTAAGTTTCCTCAGCACTTGGCTAATCATCGCACCGCTGAGGATGTGATTTCAGATGACGAGGCTAAGATCATTCAGCAGCGCCTCAAAGACTTGGACTCCACAGGGCTTGCCGCAGATTTCTTCACGGTCTTGTTGCACAGCGGACTCCGTCTTGGGGAAGGTCTCGGGCTTTCCTTGGCGGATTTTTCTCCAGGGGAGCCGGAGATAGTCCTTGTCAAGGGTGCCATCCAAAGACATGGCCTCAGCTGCTTTGGTTATATTTCTCTTGAGTCACAGCTGTCGGACGCGACTCGTCCTAGGAGCGGTGATGGCACAGTTGGTAGGAAGCCTTTGAAGGGGCGCAAGCTCATCGACGCTAAGGGAGGAAGAACCATACCGATTTTTGACAAGCAGGCTTTCAATGCGCTTGCTCGTCGATTCAACGAGCAGGTCAATATGTTGGAGCAAAAAAGGTTTGGGTCTTCAAAAAACGATTATCTGCTTTTTGATGGTATAGAGAAGAATCTCTTTTCGCGGTTGCTTCGGGAGGCCTACGAGGGGACCAGCTTCAAGCATAAGTCGCCTCATTGTGCACGACACACTTTTGCGACCAATCTGGCGGGTATCACGCAGGCGGACACGGGGTTCTGTCGCTTGGTTCTGGGGCATAGGGACGAGGAGACTACTTTGGGCTATGTCCATCTTTTCGAGCAGATCAATCGCCAGGCTCGCTCAAAGGTATTAGTGAAGTCGAAGATTGAGTTGGTCGAGTAGGTATGGCGAGGATATCTTTTGATGTTTTGATTTTTGAAGTATTTTGTAATGTCAGACCTTGCTACTTCCGCGAAAGAGTCGGGTAGTTGGATTGGTCTACTGTCTAAACCATCCATAGGGGACTTTTTCTCGTAATGCTTTTTCTCTCAATGGGCCTCTAACATTGAATGTGACTCTTTTTCCGCCTATTTTACCTGAAATTGATTTTAACTTGAACGCGTCGTCAAGGTATCCATTTTCAAAGCCGTCTTGATCAGAACGATATGTAGCCATTAGGAAAGCAACTTCTAGTCCTTGTTCCCAAGTTGCCATATGGAATGTTTCTTCGTGTTCAAAAACCAGGTCATTGGTGAGAAGATAGTTACTTGGATCTCCTTTTGTCTTGAATGCTTCCACAATGTCATTCCAGGGCCAGCGGTATGGAGTTTGAACTTGTGGAAGAGTTTCTGAAACACTTGCGACCAAGAACTTAACTTCAACATCTGTCAGTATATAAGAGCTATCATTTCTTAAGTTCATAAACAGGAAGCCTACGTCATTCAGCATTGCGCCGACTCCGAATCTTTCTTGATCGTAGTTGCGTTCTATACTGGGGCGTTCAATATCGCCACTTTGGTCAACATAGTTGTCCTCGATCCAATTATCGATCGCAACGAGATCTGCCGGTTTTGCAAGGAAGTCTAGCCTGCGCCCTTCATCTCGCTTGCCACAATACTTTTGCCAGAGCCAGCGATTGGCTGTAATGAATTTACGTTTATGAGTGATCACGCAATATGAAGCCCAAAAGTTCCATTCTACTGCGTCTCTTCCCCTCGGCATCGCAATATATACGTGATAAGAATCCCGTTCGATAACTGCAGGATCATATTGAAGTAGTTCCATCATTCTGGGAACTGACGGACCAAATAAACGCCAGTATTCAATATTCATCTCATTCGAGGAGTGGCCGTTCATTTTACGTATTCCAAGTGTAGCGCTCTTTTTTAACGTCACCCAGAAAGTTGCTATAATTGCGGTTAATGCGGCAAGTGCACTAAGTATTTGTTCGTGGTTCTTTAAAAGATCATAAATTTTCGAAAGCAAAGATGTACCTCGTAGAGTCAGACGTAGAGTCATATCTTTGGTTTTTTGGATCGTCACGCACCAACGCACCTGGAGTGCATCGATTTGAAATTTTACTTTTGTATTTTATTTGTGATTTCAGCGGCTTGCTGAAATTTTCTAGGTTCAAAATTGGTCGGGGAGATAGGATTCGAACCTACGACCCTCTGGTCCCAAACCAGATGCGCTACCAGACTGCGCTACTCCCCGACAGAGTCAGAAAACTACATAATCCCTAGGCCAGTTGTCAAACTACTAGATTCTAACGCGTAATATTAGTACCCTTTTTTTCATGGAAAACTTTCTGAACTCTTTGCCGAAGCCTGTTCTTGCCATTTTGGTCCTGGTGGTTGCCATCATCGCCTTCATGATCATGAGCCCGCCTCATTCGGTCTGCGACACTCAAGCCGACGCGTTCAAGGAGTTGCAAAAAGGCAACATCTTCCCAACAGACTACAAGAAATCCAAAATTCCGCCGACCGTCGTGCGCGCCAAAGAGGCTTGTCAGCTGGGGAACAGTGCGGGGTCCTGCTATGAGTACTTCACCATTCTGCGCGAGGTGGCTGAAGGTGTCGGCAAAGCCTCTGCCGAATGTACCTCCCAGTTGTATGGGATTAACGAAGTTCGTTCCAACTTGAATGATGGGATTGAATTGATGGCGCGTTTGGCCTGGGGAACCAAGCCTCCGGAAATGGGGCTTGAGCGTTTTGGATGGATGCAAGATGCCGAGATCGCGATCTTCTGTCGTTTGAAGAACATCTATACTCGGGCTAACGGGGAAGAGGCGTGGACGAACTTCCGTAAAAAAGTTTATGAAAAATTCCCGGGCGAAGAACTGCCGCCGTCCGCGGATCCGGCTCTTGTTGCTGTCGAGCCTCGTAAGGCCACGCAGGTTCTTTCAGAGCAGGATATCTGGAATCGCAGTTTGTTCTCGGTCCGTTGCGAGGTCTATTAAAGCGACACCACCTCCAGGGACTTCCAGCGAGGTTTTTTGTCGCGGTATTCAAGTTGTCCATACATAGCGAACTGTTCGTCCTGGGTGTTCTGAAGCAGGTAACCCAGGGCCTGGATCTTTTGCAGGCTCCATTCGGCCGGATTCAGGCCAAAAGATTTCAGTTCAGTTTGCAGTTTCAAAAGTTTCAATTCGTTGGTTTCCATTTAAGCCCCCTTAAAAGGTTTCGTTGTTCGGATAACCCCTATTGCAAGGCAGTTGCCGGACAGTTCGGCCTTCAAATCAAAATAAACGGGTACTGGGCATGCTTCCCCCTTGAGTTGTCTGCGGGGGTGGACTAGCTTCTTGGATATGAGACGAAATGCTTTTCTAGGATATTTGATAGCAGAAGTGATTGTGATCCTGGCAGTAATGGCCTTGTTCAGGGGGATCCCGGATCGTCAGATTGCGGCGACCCTGGCGGGGATTCTTTTTGTGATGCTGCCAGTCATTTTAATGGTGATGGAGTACCGTCGGGGGGAGCTGGGTCAGTTTGTTTGGTTCGTGGTCGTTATGCAGTTCTGGACCCTGTTTGCGTTACCTATATTAGGTATCAGGTTGATGAACTGGGGCGTGCCGTTTGAGCAGCTGTCATTTATAGGTATTCCGGGGCCGGTGCTGCATCAGTGGTCGAGTAAAAGTTACATGCTGATGATGGCGGCGACGGTCTGGAGCTGGTGGAAAGTCAGCCGGGAGAAGGCTTAAAACGCAAAAAAGCCGGTTTTCACACCGGCTTTTTTGTCTTCCCAATCAGGAAATCAGTACTCTTATTCGTTTCGGATTAGATCTCGAAAGGAACTGGAGAGATTGCTTCTGCTCTATGGAATGTATCGAAAGAGTCAGAACCAGATGGCAATAGAGCCAAGTTACGAGATTTCTTAACTGCTGCTGCTACTCTTTTTTGTTGAGCAACGGACAATTTAGAGATTCTGGATGGAGTGATTTTACCACCGTCACCAATGAAACGAGTCAAAGATGCTGGATCTTTGTAATCGAATACGTGGTCACCAGAGAATTCCTGACGGTATTTGCTACGTGTTGTCTTTTTCATTACTATCCTACTTTCGATTTCCTGTTGGTTAGCGAGTTCTTGTGTATACGAGAAAAAACAGTTGCCATCAAGTGTCTTTTTACTTTATATGGTTGTTTCTTGTTTTTCGCGCCAATAGGCGCCAACCCAGACTTGTAGCTAGTTTTAAGGCATCCGAAGGGGTGCCCTATGTAAGAGAGCCAGAGGAGCTTAGAATGAGCAAATGTGAAGTAACCGGAAAAGGTCCAGTTGTTAAAAACTTGGTATCCCACTCCAACATTAAAACAAAATCAACTGCTCTACCAAATGTTCAGAAAAAACGCATCTTTAGCCGCGTTTTGAACCAAATGGTAAGACTTTCAATCGCAGCTAGTGCTATCCGTGATATGGAGCACGTAGGTGGTTTTGATAATTTCATCCTTAATCAAGACGATTCCAAGCTTTCTAAAAGAGCTTTGACCGTTAAGATGAGAATCAAAAAGAAAATTTCTTCTAAGAACTAATTAAGGTTGGCCACAATGAAATTGAAAATCAAAAAAGGCGCGACAGTACAAGTTATCACAGGCTCTGACAAAGGTAAGAAGGGCACTGTTATCGCTGTAGACGCTACTGCAATGAAAATCCAAGTTCAAGGTGTGAAAGTACAAACACACTACGATAAAAAAGACGGTCTTTTGAAAAAAGAAGGCTTCATCGACTACTCCAACGTGAAGTTGGTAGAAGCTGCTTCTAAAGAGAAGAAGACTTCCAAAAAGGCTACTAAGTCTAAGTCCGCTTAGTCTTAAAGTCCGGTCCGTCGCATAGATTGACCGGGCAAAGTTTGCCTAAGACAAAGTCTAAATTTGGTCCTTAAGGCGATCTCTTCGTTTTAGTCTCTTACATAGCTGCGTAAAATCTAAGTTGGGTTTAGAAACATTAATTTCGCCCCACTTGTTAAAAGAGGAGAGCAGCTTGAAACAGGACCAAATCTCTAAAGCAAAAAACATAAAAGCACTGTTGTCGGCGACGATCACGGTGCTTTTTTTTTCGTCTTTCAGTCACGCGGCTGAGCTAGGGGAGTCTCTTGTTCTTTGCAAAAGCAACAAGACGGTTCGCACTCTGCGTGTTGAAATTGGCACTGATCAGATCTGCCGCGCGATCTACACAAAACAAGGTGTAGATGAAACCATCGGCTCTGGACAAAATCATCAGTCCTGCCATGACTTCGTAACAAATGTCCGAAAAAATCTGGAAGAAGCCAAATGGAACTGCCGCGAAGTCAAAGAGGCGCGCACTTCCAATGTTTTGTTAAACGCTGAAGAGTAAGAGGTCCTTGATGAGTTCAGAGTTGGTTGTCGCAGCAGTGCAAATGACTTCGGTCGATGATGTAACAACCAACGTGGCTCAGATGGAAGAGCTCTTAAAAGAAGCCTTCAAAACCGCGCAACCGCGCTTTGTTTCCTTCCCTGAAAACTGCCTGTATTTGCGTCTGAAAGAAGGCGAAAAGATCGAGGGGCTTACTCTCAGTCATCCGGCCTTTGCGCGTCTTTCCGAGCTGGCAAAACACTACAATACTTATCTGCACCTGGGTTCGATTCCTCTGTATCTTGAGGGGCATCTTTACAATTCCTCGACGCTGATCACTCCGGAAGGGGAGGTTCAGCCCACGTATCAGAAAATGCACTTGTTCGACATCCAGCTGGAAGGTCAGGAACCCATCCGTGAATCCGACGTGTTTCGCCATGGTCAGACTCCGCATGTGATCGAAATCGACGGCTGGAAGGTTGGCGAGGCGATCTGTTATGACGTGCGTTTTGCTGAGCTGTTTTCCCAGTACGCCCGTCGTGAAGTGGATGTGATTTTGCTGCCGGCGGCGTTCCTGGTAAAAACCGGCGAAGCGCACTGGGAAATTCTGCTGCGCGCCCGTGCGATTGAGAATCAATCTTATGTGATTGCTGCTGCTCAAGGGGGTACCCACACGGGGCTTCGTGGTGGCACCCGGGAAACCTATGGTCACAGCCTGATTATCGATCCTTGGGGGGCTGTTGTGGGCCAGGTTGAAAAGCGCCAGCCCGGGGTGACGATCTCTAAATTCACACGTGAGCGGATCGATTCTGTTCGACGCCAAATACCGATGAAGTTCCATCGCCGCCTTCCCGTAGGTTAGGTGTTTACCCCCTCGAAAAACATGGGCTGGGCCGCGCCAGAGTTCTGGACTGAAAACCAGAATTCCTGCACTATTTCTAATGACAACTTTCTCAGTTAGCTTTTAATATGCGCGCGAAGCGCGGAAGACAGGAGCGGGTTATGATCCGAGTTTTCTTATGTTTGTTTCTGCTATCCTCAGTAGGTGTTCAATTTGCGCATGCGCAAGACGCCACGGGAATTCAGACGGAGCCTCAGTACGATGAGGCTCGTGAAGCAGAGATTGCGATGAAGGCCAAGAAGCGCCTTTATCCCGGGGGACGGGATGAAGAAGAGCTGAAGGTTCAGTCCCAGCTGGCCACTCCGGCGCGCAAGCTGGCTCCGCAGGCGGAAGTCAAAGACGAGCCGATGGAAGAATAGGGCAAGCCAGCCCCGGGTTTCGAGTTTTTGTATTGAATTGAATGGAGAGAATATGTCTGTATACGATCAACTGCCAGAAGGTGTAACACGCGAAACGATGGACGTGGATGTCCTGATCGTCGGTGGTGGTTCCGCGGGTATGTCCTGCGCATTGCACCTGCAAAATCAAATTCAAAAACACAACGAAGACGTTGCTGCCGGTAAAAAGCAGGGCGAGCAAATCCCGGAACAGATGATCGTTGTTCTGGAAAAAGCTTCGGAAGTGGGCGCGCACAGTTTCTCGGGTGCGGTTTTGAATCCGAAGGCTTTGACTGAGCTTATTCCAAACTTCAAAGAAGAAGGCTGCCCGATTGATTCCGAAGTCAAAAAAGACGCGGTTTATTATCTGGGTTCTGACTTCTCTTTCAAACTGCCAATCACTCCGCCGCCGTTCCATAACGAAGGCAATTACATTATCTCTCTTTCCAAGTTCAACCGCTGGTTGGGCACAAAGTGTGAAGAAAAAGGCATCAACATCTTTCCGGGCTTTGCGGCGGTGGAAGCATTGTATGAAGGCGACAAGATCGTCGGCATTCGCACCGGCGACAAGGGTCGCGACAAACACGGCAATCCAAAGGCGAACTTTGAGCCGGGTCTGATTCTGAAATCCAAAGTTGTGATCTTCGCTGAAGGCACGCGTGGTTCCCTGTTCCAGAAGGTTGAAAAGAAGTTGAATCTGCGCGCAGGTAAAAACAAAGAAGTCTTCGAAGAAGGCGTGAAAGAAATCATCCAGATGCCAGCGGGCACGGTGGAAGCAGGCCAGGTTATCCATACCATGGGCTTCCCGCTGTCCAAATCCATCGGCGGTACTTTCATCTACACCCTTCCAGGGGACAAGATCATCGTGGGCCTGGTTGCTTACCTTGATACCCAGGATCCGTTGCTGGATCCACATCGTGAACTGCAAAAACTGAAAACCCATCCGTTCCTGCAAAGCATGCTTAAGGGCGGTAAAGTCATCGCTTACGGCGGTAAGACCCTGCCTGCGGGCGGCTGGTATTCCATGCCGAAACTGTACGGCAACGGCTTTATGGTCTGCGGTGACTCTGCCAGCATGGTGGACGTGCAGAAGCTTAAGGGTCTCCACTTGGCGATGAAATCCGGCATGCAGGCGGCGGAAGCCGTTATTGACGGGTTGATCAAGGGTGGCGATTTCTCTGAGGAAGTGACCAAGGGTTATTCCGACCGTATTGAAGCCGGCTTCGTAAAAGAAGAGCTTTACCGCGTTCGTAACTTCCACCAGGCGCTAAGCAAGGGGATCGTGGAAAGCATGCCTCTGTTGGCCCTGCAAGAGCTGACTGGCGGCCGTGGTCTGCAGGATCCAATGCCGATTGACCATATCGACGCTGAAACCACTGAAAAAGTCCTGGATATCTGGGGCCCTTACGGCTTGGATCACGAGGATAACAAGCTTCCAAAACCGGACGGCGAGCTGTTCTTTGATAAGCTGTCCAGTGTTTACCTGACCGGGACCATGCACGACGAAGATTCCCCAAACCACCTTATTTTGAAGGACGGGGATATCTGCCGTACCGTATGTGAGCCTCAGTACAAATCACCATGTAATCATTTCTGCCCGGCGGCGGTTTATGAGATGGTGCCGTCTACAAAAGAGGCAGGTAAGAAGGACTTACAAATCAATTATACCAACTGTATTCACTGCAAAACTTGTGATATTAAGTGCCCATTCGAAAATATCGAGTGGACCGTTCCTGAAGGGGGCGGTGGACCACAATACCGCGAAACATAGGAAGCCTGGCGTTCGGACTGGGCTTTCTTAACAAAGGAAAGGCTCAGTCCCATGCCTCAGTTTTTTGCCTCCACAGCCCGTGGACTTGTTGAACCCCTGGAACTTGAATTGAAAGAGCTTGGCCTGAAGGTCACAGACCGTTACATCGGTGGTGTGTTCTTCGAAAGCAACTGGGAAGGCTGCTATAAAGCGAACCTTCATTCCCGTTTGGCCAGCCGTATTCTGAAGCCTGTACTGGATTTCACGGCGTATCAGCCGGAAGAACTGTACAGCCAGATTCTTCGTCACGATTTCACCAAATACATCAAACCGAATCAGACGATCTCCATCGACGCCAGCGTCAATGAATCCAAAATGCGTGACCAGCGTTTTGTGGCGATGAAAGTCAAAGACGCTATCGTCGATCAGTTCCGCGAAAAATTCGGCGTGCGCCCGGATGTTGATAACACCAACCCGGATCTGCGCATTCACGTGCGCGCGATCAAAAATCAGTTCAACATCGCGATCGACACTTCCGGTGACAGCTTGTTCAAGCGTGGTTACCGCAAAGAAGTCGGCGAAGCTCCATTGAAAGAAAACCTGGCAGCGGGTCTGCTGCGTTTGTCCGAGTGGGACCGTCAAAGCCCGCTGGTGGATTTCATGTGCGGTTCCGGGACATTCCTGATTGAAGCTGCGATGATGTCCATGAATATTGCTCCTGGTATCAACCGCAAAGGTTTTGGTTTCCAGAACTGGTTGAACTATGAAGAAGAAACCTGGGAAAAAGTGATCCAGGAGGCTATGGACGCTGAAAAAGAAGAACTTGATTTCAAGTTCTATGGCTTTGATATCGACAAGCGCGTTTTGATGAATGCGAAAGACAACGCCAAGCGTGCCGGTGTTGATGAAGTTATCGAATTCAAAAAAGAATCCGTGGCGACTGTGGAGCCACCGGTTGAAAAAGGTCTGATCATCGTGAATCCGCCGTATGGCGCGCGTATCGGTGATGAAGACAACCTGCGTGACGTGTACCGTGATCTGAGTTTCACCATGAAGCACAGATTCAAGGGCTGGGACGCATGGATCCTTTCCGGCAACAAAGAGCTGATCGCGGATTTGAAACTGAAATCCACGCGCAAGCACTTCGTGTTCAACGGCAATATCGAATGCCGTTTCCTTAAATACTCCATGTTCTAAGGAATAAAGGGGGGGATATGAAACTGCTTTTGGCTTTGTTGCTGCTTGTGCCGGTTTCGGCGATGGCGGGACTGACTTCCAAGGATGTGTATCAGAAAATCGACTGCCGTCTGTTGAATGACGGCGTGTTGCTGAAAATACATTCGGAATACATGATGAATGTTAAAACCGATATTGGTTATGCGAAATTTTCGCAGATCCAATTCGGCGATGAAGCGCTGAAGATTCAGTATCAGCTGTTCATCGAGGATGACATTAATGGGGCGATCCCGGAATCGTTGATCTTTTTGCAGAACCTGATGATCGGCGAAACAGAGTCTTCTGTTGAGATTTCCGGTCAGAAGGTCAGTTGGGTCAAGTCGACATTGAAGGGTTTCACCGTTCAGTGTGAGTTGGCTGAACCGATCCAGTAATTGATTTATTTTTTTTGCAGTACGTTTATTTGGAGTAAAAGATGAAAAAGTTGATGTTGGCGTTGGCAGCACCCTTGTTGTTCTCTGTACCTTCCTTGGCGGCTAAGAAGTTTTCCTGTCAGGGCCTGACGGAAGAACAGGTTCCGGTGTCTATCACGGTTTCTGTTGATGTGAATGACTATGCTGAAGTGAATTTTTCCAGTGCAGACTTTGAAAACAGCTGGGTGGGTGAGCACACACGCCTGTACCGCACTATCGGTGGCATGACCAAGCTGACAACAGCTTTGGGTGATCGCACAGAGTACTTTGTGAAACTGGAAGTGGCTGACAACGGTCAGGGCACTTTGGAGTATGAAGAGAACGATTCCGGCTGGGAATATTTCGCTTCAGCCCGCGTTCAGTGCACCCGTCAATAGACAATAAAAAAAACCGAGGCTTGTAACCTCGGTTTTTTGTTTTTTAAGTCGTGTGATTTAATTAGAACGGTTTGTTGATCGCAAAGATCGCTGCCGTGGTTCCCAGAACCAAAAGCAGGATGGCAATCGGCCATCCGATATAGCCTTTTCTTTTCACCAAAGAAACCGCCAGACCCAAAAGCATCCAGATGATCAGCTTGCCGTACAACCAGCCCGGCATTGCGCCCATGATGCCGAGTTTCGCCATCATTCCGAAGCCGCCGATCAAAAGCAGCATCAAGCCCAGGCCATGAGTCACAAATGTCATGATGCGAGCTTGTTTGGTCAAAGTCACTTTGGCATAGTTCGCCACCAGCAGGCCGCCCAATCCGAAGAACAGGGTCATCAAACCCAGGAAGTGCATGATTTTATAAAACTGATATGTCATTGAGGGGTCTCCTTGTTATTCGTCTTTCAGGCCCAGGTGTTTGATCACGCGGGATACGTCTTTGCGCATTCGCGTGAGGTGGGTTTTGTTAGTCAGGGTTTTCAGGGCGTCACGCAGTGGCTCCAGCGGGTAGCCGCCGTATTGACCAGGCTCGGTCAGGTTGTAAGTCACTGCGCCGCGGCCTGCGATAACAATGCGGTCGCCGACAGTGATGTGGTCTGAAACGGCCACTTCGCCACCGAACATGCAGTTGTTACCGATTTTGCTGGATCCTGCGATGCTGAACTTGGCAGCCATCACGTTGTTTTCGCCGATAATCACATTGTGGGCAATGTGACAGAAGTTATCCATCTTGGTGCCGTTACCGATGCGGGTTTCAGTCAAAGCAGCGCGGTCAATGGCGCAGTTCGCACCCAGCTCCACGTTGTTGCCGATAACCACGCGGCCGATCTGCGGGATCTTTTTCTGGGTGCCGTCTTTTTGCATGGCAAAGGCGAATCCGTCCGAACCAATGGTGGTGTGCGGATGGATTTCACAATGAGATCCCAAAACGCAGTGGGAGCCGACAAAGACATGGGGATGCAACAGGGTGTGATCGCCGATTTCCGCGTGAGATTCCACCACGGTGTGAGCACCGATGGTTGCGCCGTCGCCGATCTTGGCATGTTCGCCGATGACCACATAAGGACCCAGGCCGACATTTTTACCCAAGTGGGCCGTTTCGTGAACGATCGCCGTCGGGTGGATTTTCGTCGCCTGATTGAAACGGTTCATCTTGCCGTCAAACAGCGGAAGAATCGCGGCCATGCCCAGCTGAACAGAACCCGCCGTGAAGAAGGCGGCCGTGCTGTCCGTCGGAACGGTCAGGGATTTGTGAGCCACGATAATCGGGGCCTGGGCTTTCAGTGCCAGAGCCAGTTGATCCGGCTTGGACACAAAAACCAGGCTTTCAGAATCGCACTGTTCAGGGGGAAGAACCTTCGATGCTACGGCGGAAAGTGGGCCGGAGACGAAGTTCAAATCGGAAGAATTTAACTCTTTAATGACTTCTGCTGTGATCATAGTGATGCCTCGCGCTAACACTTTACTATTATTTTTTTGATGTCAAGACACTGGGTGATAGTATAAAGCTGCTTATATAGACACTTTTTGATTCTTTCTCACCTTTAATTTTGGAGAGGAAACGCGATGGCGAAAAAGGCAGCAAAAAAGGAAGCACCTGCGGCAAAGAAAACGGCGAAGCCTGTGGCGAAAAAAGCCCCGGCGAAGGCAGCCCCTGTGAAGGCGGCAAAACCTGCCAAGCCGGCTGCGAAACCTGCTGCTAAGCCTGTGGCAAAAGCTGCTCCGAAGCCAGTTGCAAAACCGGTAAAAGAAGTTAAAGCGGCCAAAGCTCCGGTAAAAAAAGAAGCTGCGGCTCCGGTAAAGCCAGTCAAAGCTGAAAAAGCTCCGAAGGCAGAAAAGCCAGAGAGAAAATTGAAGCTGGTTGAAGATGCTCCGGCGGTTGTTGCTGAAGCTCCGAAAAAAGAAAAAAAGGTCAAAATCGACAAAACCGGAATGTCTGATGATCAGGTGAAATGGCACGAACTTCACGAGAAGTACAAAGTCATGAAAGCCCCGAACTATAGCATTTCTGGCCAATTCGAGGCGAAAACTCCACTGCAGCACAAAATCTTCGGCTGGGGTTTCATCCTTTCCAATGAATACGATCGCTTGGAAGTCCTTTTTGAGGACGGAAAACGCATGCTGATCAGCAATAGAAAGCTGTCTTAAGTAAGTCCAAAACTCATGTTTCGGGGTGCGATGGGCAGAAAACTATTGCAAGGCCCCGGAAACTGACCTAGAAATTTATCTGCATGGCAAAAGACGATTTGGTACAAATTGACGGAAAAGTGATCGACGCCCTAGCGGGTGGTCTATACAAAATTGAACTTGATAATAAAGTTATCATTAACGCAAAACTTTGCGGAAAAATGAGACGCTTTAATATCCGCGTGGTTGTTGGTGACCGTGTGAGCGTAGGGGTTTCTCCTTACGACCCATCTCACGGCTTGATCCAATTCCGTCATAAATAATACCGATTTAATTCCTTCTAACATTTCCAATTAAATCTAGAGGTTCTATGGATCAGGCTCTTCAGAGTTATTTGGCTCGTATTGCTCCAACCGTTACCGCAAAGTCAGCACAGGCTGTGATCGAACTTGCGGCAGAAGGGGCAACCGTTCCGTTCATCGCACGTTACCGTAAAGAGAAAACCGGCAATTTGGACGAGGTTCAAATTCGCGCGGTTATCGAAGGTCACGAAACTTTCAACGAAATCGTCAAGCGTAAGGCGTTCCTGATTAAAGAAATCGGCGAACAAAACAACCTGACGGCAGAAATCCAGAAGCGTATCGAGCTTTCCTGGGATCTGGGCGAGTTGGAAGAAATCTACAAACCATTCAAAAAGAAAAAGAAAACCAAAGCGACCATCGCACGCGAAGCGGGCCTGGAACCTTTGGCAAACTGGATCTGGGATATGGGTCATGGCACGATCAAAGACGATCAGACCATGGAGATGAAGGCGAAAAACTTCCTCAATCCAACTGCAAAAATCGCGACTTACGAAGAAGCGCTTAAAGGCGCTCAGGACATCATCGTTGAGAGAATCGCCAATGATGCCGAGCTTCGTGCCATGGTGGCGAAAAACTACAACGACAGCGGTCGTGTGGTTGCCAAAGCGGCCAAAGGCTACAAAGCAAACTCCAAGTACGAAATGTACAAGGAATTTGAAGAGCCGGTTAAGAACCTTCTGGATGCAAAAAACAATCACCGCTATCTGGCGATGAGACGTGGCTGGCAGGAAGAAGAGCTGACCGTTGACGTTAAAGGCGACGACGAAGCTATCTTGAAATCCTATGAAAACTTCGCGACATCCACTCCGGACAATGCGATCGGCGATTACCTGAAGCAGTGTGCTCGTCTGGCATTGAACGTTTACGTTCTTCCTTCTGTTGTGAACGAAGTTCACCGTCAGTTGAAAGAAAAAGCGGACCAGGATGCGATCACAGTATTTGCTGAAAACGTGCGTAAGCTTTTGCTGGCTTCCCCGTACGGACCAAAATGTGTATTGGGCGTGGATCCTGGTTTAAGAACGGGCTGTAAAGTGGCTCTGATCGACAAATCCGGTGCATTCATTTCTCACACGGTTCTTTACACTTTGGGTGATGATGCTGACAGAAAAGCAAAAGTTCTGTTCGGCGACGTGATGAAGCAGATTCAGATCGAAGCTATCGCCGTGGGTAACGGAACTGCCGGTCGTGAGACTGAAGCCTTCCTGAAGAAAGTCCTGAAAGACCTGGGTAAAAACATTCCGGTTGTGATGGTTTCTGAGTCGGGCGCGTCCGTGTATTCGGCTTCTGAAGTGGCTCGTGAAGAGTTCCCGGATCTGGATGTGACTGTAAAAGGTGCGATCTCTATCGCGCGTCGTTTGCAGGATCCGTTGGCAGAGCTGGTTAAAGTTGATCCTAAATCCATCGGCGTTGGTCAGTACCAGCACGACGTGAATCAGTCCCAGTTGAAAAAATCCCTGGAAGCAGTGGTTGAGTCCTGCGTGAATAACGTGGGTGTTGACGTGAACACGGCTTCCGCAGCGCTTCTTTCCCACGTGGCGGGTATCGGCCCGGCATTGGCGAAAGGCATCGTTGAGGCTCGTAAGAAGACCCTGTTCAACGACCGTACTGAGCTTTTGAAAGTTCCAAAATTCTCTGCAAAAGTTTTCGAACAAGCTGCAGGTTTCTTGAGAATCCCACAAAGCAAACAGGTTCTGGATTCCACCGGTATTCACCCTGAGCGTTACCAGGCGGTGACGGACATGGCGAAAGACCTGGGTGTGTCTTTGTCTGATGTTATCGGTGAAGGTGCAAAAAAACTTGTTTCCCAAAGAACCAAATGGGCTCAATTGGTGGGTGAATTCACCTTTGATGACATCGTAAAAGAGCTTGAAAAACCAGGCCGTGATCCGCGTGATCCGTTCAAGGTGTTCCAGTTCCGTGATGACATCATGGAAGTGAAGGATCTGACTGAAGGCATGATCTGCCCGGGTATCGTGACTAACGTGACTAACTTTGGTGCGTTTGTGGATATCGGTGTTCACCAGGATGGTCTGGTGCATATCTCTGCATTGTCTCACAAGTTCGTGGATGATCCTCGTAAAGTGGTGAACCCTGGTGACCATGTGACAGTAAAGGTTCTGAAAGTGGATGTGGTTAAAAACCAGATCTCTTTGACGATGAAGATGGACGATGCTCCGGAAGCTTCCGCACCTCGTGGTGAAAGACGTCCGGAAAACCGTGGTGCTTCCCGCCCAATGGGTCAGGGTCAGCGTCCACCGGCTGGTAAGCCAGCTCAGGCTCCAATGAAACCTGCAAACCCGTTTAACAACCCGTTTGCAGCTTTGATGAATGTTCCGACTAATAAGAAATAACAAGGAGAACTAAAATGGCAGCTAAAGGTAAATCCAAAAAAGGTATCCGCCACAGAAAAAAACGCATCTTGACCAAGAAGCGTATGTACAAAGCGAAAATCCGCAAGTAATTCGCTTTCAAGTTTGAAAATAAAAAACCCACAACTTTAACCGGTTGTGGGTTTTGTTTTTTTAGGAAAGAGTGAAACTCAAACCTTTAAGGCTTTGTGGTCTGAGCCGCTTCCTGAAGCAGCAGCAGATCCCTGTATGTGAAGATGCGGTCTTCACGGGTTGTTTTCAAGTCATGGTCCGTGACGTTCGCGTAAGACGCGGCAAAGATGCTGGCACCCAGATCCTTGCCCTTCATTTCAATCGTGCGCGAAGCAAAGCGGATGCTGCCTTCACGAAGCGCAGTCAGGCTGGTAAAGCGAGCCGCTGCCACCGTCGGCAGATTCGAAAGGGTCGCGACCAGACTGGTTTCAATCGCCAGCAACGTGTTGCCCACGCTCTGTCCGGCAAAGAACAACGCCAAAGTCGAATACATCACGCGGGCCTCGGACGTCTTCAAAGCCGTGTGGCTTTGTGCTCCGGTCAACCAAAGGGCAAAGTTGTCGCGCATGCGGTGATAGTCATCATACAGCTGTTTGCCAGTGATGGCGGCGGCCGTGCCTCCGCAAGCCAAAGATACCGGCCATGCCTGAAGGACTGCTGCCACCAATGAACAGGTGGAAAGAGCGGCCAGTTTGATGCTTGGCGAGTTTCTTTCAATCCACGCTTTCAGGCCCACAGCGTGTTTTTGCTGGCGCAGCAGGTTTTCGATGATGGCTTTGTTCTGCGGACTTTCTTCCACAATACTTTTTACGATCGGCTCATACACCAGGAAGCTTTCCAGAGGGTTTTTCTGGGTGTCGTAAAGCTCGCCCAGGGCCTTGTTCACGCGCTCGATGTATTTACCCAGGGCCACGGCGATTTCCTGGTCCGGAGCCTTGTCCGTTTTCATGTAAATCACGAAGGGCACCTGATGAATGATCAGCAGGGCTTGCATGTTATAAAACTGCCTCGCGGTGGAAAGTTCGTTTTGGATGATATAGCCTTCCATGTTCACGTAAGGACTTTTTGGTTTGTCCTTGAACATCTCAGCGGCTTTATCGGCCATCGCGCGGTAGTCCTCCTGATACAGACGACGGATCAGTTTCATTTCCGTCTGATCCTTGTCGAATCTTGTTTCATACTGCACAAATGGCAGGGTCATTCCGATGCGGGCCGCGGAACCTGAATTCATCAGGCTTTGCGCGTTCGCAAGGCCCACCAGCAGGCGGTATTCCTCGGATTTTTGTTTGATGGCGTTGCGGATCAGCGGCAGTTTTTCTTTCACGTCCGGATCACACAAGGTGATGAAGGCAAAGCAGCGGCGCAGTTTTTCTGCTTCCAGCTTTTGTCTTTCAACCAGTTCGATGGTTTTGGTTTTAATGTCGATCAGGACGGCTTCTTCCGCCGCCGTGAAGGACGGGGAGGTGGCGGCATGGGCCGAGGACGAAGTGACCAGTAGCAGGCTTAGCAGTACAGCAGAAACGTTCATGACTTAAATTTCCTCAAAGAAAGGAAGCGGAAGGCTGTCTTTGCCCTCTGTGGTTCCCATCAGTTTTAGTTTTGGTATATTAATTTTATTGCGATCCTTAATTGTGACCTTCAGGAAGGTCCATTCGCCACCCGTCCAGTGGTAACCACCACGGAATAAGCTGGTGTTCACACCCGGAATCTGGCGCAACCACTGGCGAAGCGGCATTTGCGTTCCATCTTTGCGCATGACCATGCTGTCAGAACCAAAGCCGCCGTATTCTTTGCCGGTGTACAGATAGATCTCGCCCTTGTTGGACAGGGACTGCAGATAACGGCCAAGCACGATGTCTGGAGCAAACGACGACATAAAGTCCCCGTGATAGTCGGTGATCAGCTTCACGTCGCGCACGTCTTTCAGCAGGGCTGAATCGGACACGGGGGTGTAGTTGATTTTGTCGGTGTTGATGCGTGAAGCTCTCCAGCGGATGAACTTTTGTGAAAGACCCACGAACACCGACGTGTCGCTGTAGTCATAGTCTTTCGACTTCATCCCTGCGAACACTTGGGCACCGACTTCGGATGAATTCACCCAGCGGTCTTCGCGTTTCAGGCCTTTGATGCTGGCAATCAGCGGGTGGCGCAGTTCACCGCCGCGGAAGGCATCCAGGAATTCGGTGGCGGTGATGTTTTTGCTTCTTTCGCGGAAGGTGGCGCGGGCCTTTTCCTGCAGCGAAGCGTGGTTGGTGAGGCCCTGATTGGCGATCTCTTTAAAGGACATCACTGGTGGGGCGCCTTCTTTGAAATGAATCATTTCAACTGCAGGCACCTGTGCATTTTCATCGGTCTTGGTGATTTTGATGGACCACATTTCATATCGGGTGCCGTCGTCCTCTTTCGGGGTTTTCACCAGTTCAGCGCGAATGCCGGGAATGGTTTCCAGCCACTGACCCAGATTTAAAACTTCGCCCTTGGCGGTGATCACTTTGTTGAATTCGCCGTAAAGCTCGTGGCGAGCGCCCAGGAAGATGAAGATTTCTCCGTCGGTTTTCAGGTTGTTCAGGTACTTTTGCATCACCTGATGGGGTTGGCCGGAATAGGCCAGGGGGCCGAAGACATCGGTGATCAGATCGCTTTTGGCGATTTCTTTGTCGCCAATGGTTTCAAGGAAACGGCCGGAAATCACATTCAGGCGTTCGGCAGATTTGGCCGAGGTTTCATAGGCCACAACCGTGGACTTCAGGTTTTGACCTTGGGGGGATTGCAGGGCTTGGCGTACCGCAAAGGCGTGGCCGGCGCCGGAATCAAACCAGTGGCCGTCTTGTTTTTGCAGGACGCGGGAAAGCGACTGGGCAAAGTCATTACCAAGCACAACCTTGTAAGTTTCAAGACCACGACCTTTGGTAAAAAGCTGCTCGTATTTCGTCAGGTTTTCAAAGGCACGGGGATCGCTTTTTTCGACCTTGGCAAAAGTGAATATGCCTTCACAACGGGCCGCAATGGACGCCTGTGCCGCAAAAGGCAGCGCCGTTGTCAAAATGCTCGACAAGCTCAAGACGGCTAGCGTTGTTTTAATGCCCATAATCACTCCTGCGTCAGGGGTATTTCAAGCATCGTTCCATTTGGCCCCATAATATCGAAGGGATCATAAGATGATACCGGATCAGTACTTCTGGGCCCTGACGCGACCTCCGGGGATTTCCCCTTGGGAGGGGGCAAGACTTGAGCTATCCTTTGAAGACCTTAAGGAGGCCCTATGATTATTCAACCTCACATTCTGTCCAAGGCTCTGGATGCGGCTCTGAGCACGGGTGCTGATTTTGCGGATATCTTTGTTGAAGACACTTATTCTTCCCAACTGACAGTTCTAAATTCCAAAGCGGACCAGGCCATTGTGGGCCAGCTGTACGGCGCAGGGATTCGTTTGTTCTTCGGCCATGAGATTGTTTATGTGACGACGAATGATCTTTCTGAAGCAGGCCTGGTGAAGGCAGCGTTGAACGCGGCTCAAAGCCGTGGCACCGGGGCGGCTTCCAAATCCATGCCCTTGATGCAGGTGCCTTTTGATTCTGTTCACACCTTTGGTGAAAAGCCTTGGGAGATGAACCGCGACCGCAAGTTCAAATGGTTGAACGGCATTGATCAGCACGCTCGTGCCCGCAACTCTGCGGTGACGCAAGTGGAAGCGGGTTTGAATGAAAAGTTCCAGCGTGTGCAAATCGCCAACTCTCGCGGTTTGATGGCGTACGATGAACGTGCTTATTCCCGTATCCGCATGCAGACTTTCGTTGAAAGCAACGGCGTGAAAGAAAGCTCTGCGGATGACGAAGGCCATATGGGGACTTCGGAAGTTTATGATCAGATTGATCTGAAATCTTTGGCAGAAGGTGCGGTGGACCGCGCGATGCTGTTGACCAAAGCGGCTTATGCGCCAGCAGGTGACATGCCGGTATTGATCGACAATGCCTTCGGAGGTGTCTTGTTCCACGAAGCCTGCGGTCACGGTCTGGAAACAACAGGTGTTGCCAAGGATTCTTCCGTGTTCTGCGGCAAGATGAATCAGAAGATTGCGCACGAATGTGTGACGGCCATTGATGATGGCACCATCGAAAACGGATGGGGCTCTTTGAACATGGATGATGAAGGCAACAAAACCAAGAAGACAACGTTGATTGAAAACGGTGTTTTAAAATCTTATATCGTCGATGAAATGGGTTCCCGCCAGACCGGTTATGAAATCACTGGCAGCGGTCGTCGTCAGTCTTACAAATATGCTCCGGCTTCGCGCATGAGAAACACTTTCATCGCGGCTGGTAAAGACAAGTTTGAAGACATGGTTCGCGATGTGGACTATGGCCTTTATGCAAAACGCATGGGTGGTGGTTCTGTGAATCCGGGCACCGGGGATTATAACTTCCAGGTGGCTGAAGGTTACATCATCCGCAATGGTCGCATCGAAGAAGCGGTGAAGGGGGCCTGCCTGATCGGTCGTGGTATCGATACGCTGGGTAAGATCACCCGAGTTTCTGATGATCTGAAACTGGCGCGCGGTATGTGCGGATCTGTCAGCGGGACGATTCCAGCAGCTGTGGGTCAGCCTCAAGTTCTGGTTTCCAGCCTGATGGTTGGTGGGAGAGCAAAATAATGGACACTATTAAAACGAACTTCCAAAAGTTGACTGAACAGGCCCGTAAAGACGGTGCCAAAATTGAAATGCTGGTGACCGGGGGCGAAGCCCTGAGCATCGGTTATTCCAAACGCAAGCTGGAATCGTTTGAGTCCACACAGACTCAGATGGCAGGCTTGCGTGTGATCCTGGGTGCGAATCAGGGTTATGCTTACACCGAAAATCTTTCTGAAGAATCCCTGCTGCGCACTTACGGGGAAGCATTGAACAACGCCAAGACCGTGCAGACGGGTGAAACAAAACCAGTTGAACTGGTGAAGCCTCAGGCCGTGAAAGCGATGCCGGAACTATTTAAGCCAGAGGAAATCGCCATGGAAAAAAAGCTGGAAGTGGCAAGACTTCTGGAAGAGCTTTGTCTGGCAAAAGATTCCCGTGTGACGAATGTGCCTTATTCCGGATTCAATGAATCCGTGGTGTTCAAGCGCATTTTGAATTCAGAAGGCCTGGATCAGGAGTTCAAACAGAACTACTACAGTGGTTACACTTATCCTCTGGCCAAAGACGGTGAAAATTCAAAAATGGACGGCGAAGGTTTCTTTGCCCGCAAGTTTGATGACATCAACACCGAAGAAGTGACGGGCGAAGGTGTACGTAAAGCCTTGGCTCGTTTGGGAGCGACTCAGCTTCCGACGGGTAATTATGCAGTGGTGATCGACCGCGAGCAGTTCCCGACGGTTTTGCAGATGATTCATGATTATTTCTCTGCGAAAGAAGTCCACGAAGGTAAATCCCTGTTCAAAGGCAAGCTGGGTCAGAAGATCGCCAGCGACAAATTTGAGCTGTTGGACGATCCGTTTGAAACTCGGGGGACGTCAGTACGTCCGTTTGATGATGAAGGTGCGCCTTCTCAGAAGACCGTGCTGTTTGATAAGGGTGTATTGAAAAACTATCTGTCCAATCTTGAGTATGCCAACAAGATGAATCTGCCGCACACAGCTCATGCCAGCCGCGGTCCTGCTTCCCAGCAGGCGATTGCGCCGACAAATTTGGTTGTGGCAAACGGAGAGAAGTCTTTGCAGGATCTGCTGACATCTTATGACAAGGTCATCCATCTGGCAGGATTCGAGGGTGGTTTGCACGCGGGCTTTAAACAGTCCACGGGTGATTTCTCGATGCCGGCGTCTGGTTTCTTGTATGAAAAAGGCCAGAACATGGGTCCGATTGAACAGTTTGTGATGTCTGGAAACGTGCTTGAACTGCTTCGTGATATCGAGGCGGTGGGCCGTGACTACAACAAACCAGGCAATTCCTTTATCTGTCCTGATGTTCTGATCAAGTCTTTGAGTTTCGCAGGAGCATAATCATGAAGAAGTTCGCACTTGTTACATTGTTGTTGTTTCAGATGGTGGTAAGTGCGGGCTGCTCCAGCTTGTTTGGTTATGCCGAGGAACCGAAGGTTCAGTTGAATCAGGTGTATGTGCGTGATGCGGACTTCACCGGGGCGACCTTGATCTTTGTGGTGAATGTGCAAAACCCGAACAAGAGCGATATCAAAGTCAAAGAGATCGCCTACAAGGTCTTTATTTCTGGGAAAGAGCTGACCGAGGCCAAGACGGAAAAGCCCATTCTGGTTCCGGCCAACGCTGCCACTGACATCGAAGTTCCACTGCCGGTCAAATACACGGCGATCCTTGGTAATCTCGGGGACATCCTGACGGCTCGTGAGGTTGCCTATCGTATTGATGGCAGCGCCAAGACGGGCTTCTTTAGCATTCCGTTTTCCAAAGAAGGAAAAGTCGAACTTCGCTAAATTCCTGATGGCTAGTTTTTCTGTGGTGAATTGAAGTCCACTTGCCGCAACTTCTTCAGAGTCCTATGCTTTTTCACAAAGTAAGAGGGCTTATGAAGTTCATTTCTGTTTTGATTTTCCTGTTCACATCCATTTCATTCGCACAAACAGTGTCTCGTATTCAAGGGACCGAGGCGACCATCAATCTGGAAGGTCACGAAGGACTGATTGTGGGCGATCGTGTGCATTTCCTGAATTCACAGCTAAGCACGGCGGGCGAGGGCGAAGTTTCGCGCGTTTCTGCTGGTGGCAAAAAGGCCTTGGTGAAAATCCTTTCCGGTAAAGTGAAGACGGGAATGACGCTAGAGAAAATTTCATCCTCTGTGAATGCACCTAAAGAAACTGCGGCGCAAAGTTCTGCCGGAACGGCTATGCGTGCCGATGGTATTTCTTATGCTTCTTTGAGTGAAAGCGACCGTGCGATTCTGGAGCGTGGTGAGATTTCTCAGACTCGTTATGTGGTGGGTGGTATCTTGGCGACGTATCCATTGGGTCTTGGAATCGGTCATGCCGTTCAAGGACGCTATATGGAAAAGGGCTGGATCTTTACAGTCGGTGAGCTGGCATCCCTGATGGTGTTCATGGCGGGAGTGGGTGATTGCGTGGACGATGCCTGGAGTTCCAATAGCAACTGCAGTAATAGAGGTGGGCTGTTGTTCGCCGGGGCGTTTGGTTTTGTCGGCTTCCGCATCTGGGAAGCGGTGGATGCGTGGGCGACTCCGCCCGAACAAAACCGCCGTTATCGTGAATTGAAATCCCGTTTGCCGGCCAGCGAAGACACGATCACCTTTGAACCAGGGTTCATGCCTTTGGCTGGCGGAGGCGCATTAGGCCTTCGTGTGACTTTTTAAGATCGCCGCTGCAATTTCAGTGAAACCCAACCCACCTCGGTCTTTAGAGACATAGGTGGGTTTGTTTTTTATCTGATCGATAAAGTTCTGAATGTTCGCCACCGCAAAGCTGTGCGGGAAGTAAGCAAACATCGGTTCGTCATTCGGGGAATCCCCACTGAAGGCACAGACTTTTTTCGCCTCTTCCGCGCTGACACCGAATTCCTTTTCCAAAAATCTTAGTGACATGGTCAGTTTGTCATAGCTTCCGAACCAGCCGTTGACGTGGATCGAGCTGACTTTGGCCTGCGCCCCTACGGCGTGGAACAGGTCCACGATCTTTTGCACGTCGGATTTAGGCAGGGCAGGAACATCTTCGCAGAAGTCGATGGCCAGGTCCATCAGGCGACAGAACTGGTCGCTGGCCAATGCCGAGCCCGGGACTTTTTGCAGAATCTCTTTTTCAAGTTGCTGAAGTTTTGTGCGATTTTCTTTCTGAATCTTTTCATCAAAGAAGAAATGACGGTGCATGGTTTTATTGTGATAGCGGAAATAGAAGCCACCGTTTTCACCCACGATGCCGCTGACGGGCCAGACGCGGGCGATCATTTCGCACCAGCCAGCAGGGCGGCCTGTGACCGGAATCACATGGATTCCGGCATTGTGCAGATTCCACAAAGCTTGATAAGCCTCCGGACCCAAATGTCCTTCGTCAGTCAAAGTGTCGTCGATATCAGTCAGAAGAAAGCGCAAGGGACTTGAGAATTCAGAGGCATTTTTCATTTCTGCAGTATATCTGCTGATCTTGCGAAGGTCTAAGTTGATATGGCTCGTCAAAATTTAGACTTGCACGGGCGGGCATTCGCCTTCATGTTTTGTCTATTATATAGGGGTCGCTACAGATATCCTCTGGAAGGTGACACCTAGACGAAGGACTTAGCATGGCCAAAAAAAGTGACGCAACAGATGGTATCAAGCTTGTCATCGTGGAGTCTCCCACGAAGGCAAAGACCATTCGCAAGTTCCTGGGAAGAGATTATGTGGTGGAGTCCTGCATGGGCCACATCCGTGACCTTCCTCAGTCCGCAAAAGACATCCCGGAAAAGGTGAAAAAAGAAAAGTGGGCGCAACTCGGCGTGAACGTCGATAAAAACTTCGAGCCCCTTTACTGCGTTCCCAAGGATAAAACCAAGGTCGTCAAAAACCTGAAAGACAAACTTGAAGAAGCCTCAGAGCTGTACCTCGCGACGGATGAAGACCGCGAAGGGGAATCTATCAGCTGGCACTTGCTGGAAGTTTTGAAGCCGAAAGTTCCAACCAAGCGCATGGTATTCCATGAGATCACCAAAGACGCGATTCAAAAAGCTTTGAAAGACACCCGTGAAATCGACTTCAACCTGGTGCGTGCCCAAGAAGCCCGCCGTGTTCTGGATCGTTTGGTGGGTTACACGATTTCTCCGCTGCTTTGGAAAAAAGTAGCTTACGGTCTTTCTGCGGGCCGTGTTCAGTCCGTGGCGGTTCGCCTGATTGTGGAAAGAGAACTTGAGCGCGTGCGCTTTAAAAAGTCCTCTTACTGGGGCGTGCTTGCGGAGCTGAGCAAAGACGGTGTGGCTTTTGAATCCCGTCTGCAACAATACAAAAATCAACGGGTAGCAACCGGTAAGGACTTTGATGGTCTGACGGGTCAGCTGACGGCAGGTAAAGACGTTCTGGTTCTGGATGAAACGACCGCGGGCAAACTGTCCATGGATTTGAAATCCGGCAACTGGCAGGTGACGGATGTCGAGGAAAAACCGACCTTCCGTAAGCCAGCGCCTCCGTTTATCACGTCCACTTTACAGCAGGAATCCAATAGAAAATTGGGTCTCAGCTCGCGTGAAACCATGCAAGTGGCGCAGAAGCTGTACGAACAAGGTTTCATCACCTATATGCGTACGGATTCCACATTCCTTTCCAATGAAGCTATCACTGCTTCCCGTGATTGCATCGAAAGCAAGTACGGAAAAGACTATCTGACACCTCAGCCGCGCAATTACGCTGCTAAGAAAGTCAAAGGCGCTCAAGAGGCCCACGAAGCGATCCGTCCTGCCGGGAACCAGTTTATGGATCCGGATGAAACGGGTCTGACGGGGACTCAGTTCCGTCTTTATGATCTGATCTGGAAACGTACGATTGCGTCCCAGATGGTGGATGCCCGTCAGAAACAAGTCAGCGCAAAAATCACCGTGGGTGATGCGTTGTTTGGTGCTTCCGGCATGACCATTGAATTCCCGGGCTTCTTGCGAGCTTACGTGGAAGGCAGTGATGATCCAGAAGCGGATCTGGCTGAACGTGAAGTGCGTCTGCCGGCTTTGAAAGTCAAAGACGGTGTGAAGTGCGCGAAACTGGATCCAACGTCCCACGAAACCAAACCACCAGCTCGTTATACAGAGGCAAGCCTTGTTCAAACGATGGAAAAAGAGGGCATCGGCCGTCCTTCCACGTACGCTTCTGTTATCGGAACCATCATTGACCGTGGCTACGTTCGTAAGAACGGAACGGCGTTGGTGCCGACCTTCACGGCGATGATTGTTTCAAAACTTCTAAGTCAGCATTTGTCCCAGTATGTGGATTTGGGCTTCACTTCCGAAATGGAACAAAGCCTGGATAATATCGCTGACGGGGAACTGGATTGGGAAAGCTACCTTGCGTCCGTGTACAAAGGCCCTAAGGGCTTGCGTGCGATGGTCGACAATCAAGGTGACAAGATTGATCCAAACGAAGCCCGTACAATGACCTTGGAAGGCATGGACAAATACAAATTCCATGTCGGCCGTTACGGTGCTTATGTGACCACTCAGCGTGATGGTGAAGATGTCAGTGCCTCTTTGCCTGACAATGAATCTCCGGCGGATATCACTCCGGAAATCGCTGAAAAACTGATTGATCAGAAAATCAACGGTGCTGATTCTTTGGGTAATGACCCGGAAACAGATCTGCCGGTTTATGTTCTGAACGGCCGTTATGGTCCGTATGTTCAATTGGGTGATGTGACTCCGGAAGACGACAAGCCGAAACGTGCGTCGCTTCCTCCGGGCACGCAGCCTGAACAGGTGGATCTGGCGATGGCGCTCAGCCTGCTGCAATTGCCAAAAACCTTGGGCACTCACCCGGGCACCGGCAAGGATATCAAAGCGGGCTTGGGTCGTTTTGGTCCGTTCGTGGTTCATGACGGCGACTATCGTTCGATTCCAAAAGGTGAAAGCATTTTTAATATCACCTTTGAAAAAGCCATGGAAATGCTGGCTCAGCCTAAAAAGGGACGCGGTCGTGCGGCTCCGTTGAAAGAGCTGGGCGCGCATCCGGATTCAGGTGATGCGATTCAGGTCTTCAATGGTCCTTACGGTCCGTACATCAAGTGCGGCAAGGTCAATGCGTCTTTGCCCGAGGGTGCGACTCCGGACACTGTGACCCTGGAACAGGCTGTTGCTTTGATCAATGAAAAGGGCCCGGCAAAAGGCAAAGGTAAAGCTAAAGGAAAGGCGAAAGCTGCTCCGAAAGCCAAAGCCGCGAAAGCTGATGGCGAAAAGGCCGCTGCTAAAAAGCCCGCTGTGAAGAAAGCCGCCAACGCCAAAGAAAAGGCCGAGGCTTTGGGTGTCAAAAAAGTAGTCACTCGCAAGGCCAAGAAGTAATTTGTTCACCCCCCTTTTCCGAGGGGGGAATCTCTGATAAATTCGTTCCGCATAGTTACAGATCCCACCATTGGGCATCGAAAGGTGTGTTATGAGCGAAAGTCCCCCGAAGGGACAATTGGAGTTAGGAATCAACCGTTCCAAGGAGAAGGATAGAAACTTCCACCTTGGCGGTCGCAGTTTCTATTTCTTCGATTTCGACGACAACATCGCCTTTTTGACGACGCCGCTGATTCTTTTTAACAAGAACGACAAATCTGAAATTCAGATCTCCAGCGGGGACTTTGCCCAGCACCACCAAACCATCGGCAGCAGTGGTCCGTTTGCGGACTATAACATCGACTATTGCGATATGACCGGCACCTTCCGTAATTTCCGTGACCACCATGTGGACGAACTGGAAAAACTGGAAGGCAAAAAGCAGATTTTCGTGCAGGACGTGGCTGCCGCTTTGGGGTACCCGGACTTCCAGTGGAAGGGTCCTTCCTGGGAATGTTTCTATCATGCGGCCTTCAATCAGCGTCCATTGTCTGTGATCACGGCCCGTGGTCATCATCCAGAGACTTTGAAAGACGGAATCCGTGTCTTCGTTCAGAAAAAAGTTCTGCCATTGGAACCCAACTATCTCAGTGTGTATCCGGTGAGTCATAAAGAGACGCGTCAGCTTCTGGGTGATTCGGACTTCAAAGAAGGCACTGCAGAATTAAAACAAAGAGCCATCCGCGCCAGCGTGGAGCAGGCAATTGATCTTTATGGTTACAATCCGCATCACCGCTTCGGGATGTCGGATGATGATCCTAAGAATATCCAGCTGATCGTGGAGGAAATGACTCGACTAAAGGCGAGATTCCCCGAAATGTCGTTCTTTATGATCGAGACTCAGCATGGCAGTTTCATCAAGCATGAGGTCAAATTGAGCGGCCTTCGTGGCGACAAAGTGGAGAACCTCTCCCAGCTATCCTTCTTCGAAGAAGATCGACGAAAGTCTTAAGAATCCTTTCTACGTCCTAATTTATGACGTGCTTCATAAATTGAATGCTCTCAGCTAATTATTTGATAATCTAATGCAATTAGGACTGCTCCCGTTCGGGGAGCCATGGAAGGATCAGCATGAGTTCATTCTCAAAAGGCGTTAGAGGTTTCATCATTGCCGGATCATTGGCAGTTTCATCTTTGGCATCGGCCCAACTGAAAGAAGGCCTTGAGTGCCGTTACCTGACAGTGATTGAACAGGGCTTCCTTGCCAACCACGTGAAGTATTCCAACCGCGACACTGACTTGCAAAATCGTGTGATCGAGCAGTATCTGAAAAGACTGGATCCTTCCAAAATCTATCTGACTCAAGGTGATGTTGATTCCATCCGCAAGGCTGCAGGCAACGTTTTTGATAAAACCAAAAACCGTGACTGTTCATTCCTGGATGCAGCTCAGAAGATCGTTCTGGAGCGCGTGAAAGACCGCTCTGAATTTGCAAAAAAATATCTGGGCAAAGACTTCAAATTTGAATCCGCAACTGAATTCACGTTCGATCCAGAAAAGAAAACCTGGCCGAAAGATTCCGCTGAAGCGAATGAATACCTGAAAAAATACATTCAGTTCCAGATCGGGAACTACATGGCGACAGACATGAAGATGGATGAAGCCAAAAAGAACGTGATCAAAAACTATGAGCGTGCAGTGAAAAGAACCGCTGACACAACTCAGGATGATCTGTTCTCCGGTTACCTGGATTCCTTTGCTCGTGCGTTGGATCCGCATTCCAGCTTCTTCTCTCGTGATGTGCTTGAAGATTTCGAAATCCAGATGCGTTTGTCCCTGGAAGGTATCGGCGCGACACTTTCTTCCCAGGACGGTTTCACAGTTGTTGAACAACTGGTTCCGGGTGGGGCAGCGGCTAAATCCGGTCTGATCGAACCACAGGATAAAATCGTGGCTGTCGGTCAGGAAAAAGGCCAGATGGAAAACGTGATCGACATGGATTTGAAGGACGTTGTCAAAAAAATCCGTGGTAACAAGGGCACGAAAGTGCGCCTGACGATCTTAAGAAAATCCGGTGAAGGCAAAAAACGTTTTGATGTCACTTTGACCCGTGAAAAGGTGAATCTGGAGGACGAAGCAGCGTCCATCATCTATCAGGATCGTGAAATCAACGGTCAGAAAAAGAAAATCGGCGTTATCAATTTCCCATCCTTCTATGCGGATTCCCGTCGTGGCGGCAGATCTTCTGCGGCTGACATGAAAAAGCTGATCAAGGAAGCCAACGAAAAGAAAGTCGACGGCCTGGTGCTGGATCTTTCCAACAACGGTGGTGGTTCCCTTGAAGACGCGGTGAAAATCGCGGGTCTGTTCTTCCAGACCGGGAACGTGGTGAAGCAGTCCTCTAAAAATGAAGGCCGTGCAGAATCCGCACTTCGTGACACAGATCCAATGGTGGACTGGGCAGGTCCGCTGGTTGTATTGACCAGCCGTATTTCTGCTTCCGCTTCCGAGATCGTGTCCGGCACTTTGCAGGACTATAAACGTGCTGTCGTAATCGGTGGTGATCACACTTACGGTAAAGGCTCTGTTCAGTCTGTTCTTCCAATCCCGAACAATCTGGGAGCTATCAAGGTGACTGTGGGCATGTTCTTCGTGCCAGGTGGTAAATCCACTCAGCACCGTGGTGTGGATGCGGATATCGTGTTGCCAGGTCCATTCAGCACTGATGACATCGGTGAGAAATACATGGATTACTCTTTGCCGCCAAAAACGATTGAATCCTTCCTGTCCCCGGATGCCTACGTGAAAGAAGGCCCGGGCGCCTGGAAAGAAATCAAACCAGAGTGGTTGAAGTCCCTGCGTGAAAGATCCGGCGAACGAGTTGGCAAAAACGATGAATTCAAGAAAATCGTGGAAGAGCTGAACAAAGCCAAAGCCCGCGGTAAAGTGATCCGCGTGAGCGAAGTTCTTAAAGACAAGAACGAAAAAGAAAAGAAAGACAAAGCTAAAAAGACCGCTACCAAGGCCAAGAAAAACGAAGAGTATCTGAAGCGTCCTGATGTTCAGGAAGCTGAAAATGTTCTTCTGGATCTGATTCAGCTTGAGGACGGGAAATCCCTGGTGCCTCAGCAGAAGCAGGCTAACGCCAAGTAGTGTTCCAATAGAAAAACGTGTTGTTGTTAAAGCCCGGAGGCCGCCAGCCCCCGGGCTTTTTTTATGGGGCGGTGAAAAAGGCGCATCTGACTGCGTTGTCGGCCGACCTTCTCGCTCCGACGTGCATTGAGCACGCCTGCGCTGCGAGGGCCGCCCTCCGCCTTGCATCTGCACCTTTTTGACCGCCCCTGTTGTGCGGGGGAGCTTAAAAATTAAGCAATATTGGGGCGGTTTTACAGGGTTTGGGGGTTTTTTAGGGGTTTAATGGCAGGTGGTTTGCGGGGGATTGAATGGACGTGACAAAGGGTTGTGTTTTCGCTTAGATAGACGCGAATATGGAGGCCCTGAACATGTCTAAAAAGACCACTGTGAAAGCAGGGGGTAAGGCGGCTGCTGGTAAGACTACCAAGAAGGCTGCAAAACCTGCTGCAAAGTCCACTGTGAAAGCTTCTAAAAAAGTTGCTGCGCCTGTTAAAAAAGAACAGACCAAGAAGAAGCAGAACTTTGGTGGATTGTCTGAAGAAATTTTGCTTCGCATGCATAACCTGATGGTTAAATCCCGCGTGCTTGAAGAACGTCTGATCAAAATTTATAAAGCCGGCGAGGCTTACTTCTGGATTGGTGGCCCGGGCGAGGAAGCCTGGGGTGTTGCTTTGGGTATGCTTGCGCGCAAGGGCGCAGGTCCTGAGAACGACTGGTTGCACCTGCACTATCGCTGTACTCCGACGATGGTGGCTTTGGGCATGGACATGATTGATTCCATCCGCTTGATGATGAATCGTGCGACGGATCCGTCCACTGGTGGTCGTAACTTCTCCAGCCACTATTGCTTCCCGCAATGGAACGTGGCTCCGGTGACTTCTCCTTTGGAAGTTCAGTATCCGATCGCGTGCGGCACTGCTCACGTGCAAAAGCGTGTGGGTAAAGGTGCGATTTCCATCGTGACTGGTGGTGACGCTGGTACGGCAGAAGGTGACTTCGCGTCCTGCTTGATTCTTGCGTCCCGTAAGGGCCAGGAACTTCCAATGCTGATCACTGTTCAGAACAATGGTTACGGTATTTCGACTCCGTATGAAGGTCAGCACGGTGAAACAAACATCGCAGACCGCGCTGCTGCGTTCAACATCCGTTCCCGCGTGATCAACGGCAATGACCCGATTGAAACTTATCTGGCTCTGAAAGAAGAGATGGAATACATCCGTAAAACCGGCAAACCATCCTTCATCGAAGCAAAGGTGACTCGTTTGTACGGTCACTCTTCCGCGGACGGCGCCAATAAAAAACCACACTTGTTGGACCCGGTTCATACTTTCGAGAAAAATCTGATCGACGCTGGCATTCTTGATGCGAAAGCGGCGAAGAAGATCTGGGAAAATTATGAGGCCGAAGGCGTCAGCGCCCAGGAACAAGCCCGTCAGGAACCGGTACCGACTCCGGAATCTGTTTGGGATCATGTTTACGTTAACAGCGAAAATGCAGATTGGAGAAAATTCTAATGGCAAGTATTGCTCAGGCCATCAGAATGGCCCTTCACTATGGTGAAGCCAACATGGGAGTTAAAGACATCTTTGGTCAGGACGTGGGCGCACCACTGGGTGGCGTGTTCACAGCGACTCAAGGCTTGGAAACTGCTTGGAACTCCACACTGGATGAACGTGGTATCATCAGCATGGCGATGGGTATTGCTATGGGTGGTGACCGCTGCGTGGCTGAAATCCAGTTTGCGGATTATATCTTCAACACCATCGATCTTTTGAAAATCGCCGGCAACACCTTGTGGTGCACGAACGGTCAGATTCAATTGCCAATGGTTGTGATGACTCCGGTGGGTGCGGGGATCTTTGGTTCCGTTTACCACTCTCACTCCTTCGATGCATGGGCATCCCGTCTGCAAGGCTGGAAGATCGTTATGCCGTCCAATCCGTTGGATGCTTACGGTTTGATGCTTTCTGCGATCGATGATCCCAATCCGGTTCTTTATTTGAAATCCAAGGCGTTGATGCGCCATAAAGGCGATGAGCTGATCCCGGGTGAGCCTGCGGATGAAAAAGAGCTTAAAGCCATGATCGACAAACCAGTTCAGAATTCTGAAGGCTGGAAACCTCGCTGGCCGGAACTTGAAAAATACATGGTTCCAATCGGCAAGGGCAAGATCACTCACGCGGGTGAACATATCACGGTTGTTACTTACAGCCGCATGGTGCACCTGTGTGACGAAGTGGCGGTGAAATTGGCAGAAGAAGGTATCTCTGTTGAGGTGATCGATCTTCGTTCCATCTATCCGTATGACTGGCCAATGATCAAAGAATCCATCGAGAAGACCGGCCGCGTGCTGTTCGTGAACGAGGACACAGAAGTGACCAACTTCGGCGAACACCTGGCGTACCGTGCAACTCAAGAGTGCTTCTATCACCTGATGGCGCGTCCGCGCGTTCTGGCTGGTAAAAACCTGCCAGGCATCGGTCTGCACCCGAATCTTGAAAAGAACTCTGTGCCACAGATCCATGACATTGAACTTGCGATTCGTGAAGTCGTAGCGGAAGTGCCGTAAATGAAAAAAGAAATGTCCCACAGAAAAAAAGTCCGCCGTCGTGTGAATAAAAAAAGCACGGCTTTGGTATTCGATAAATACGAACTGTATCGCAAAGCGGTTCAGTCGGCGGAAAACGATGTGGTCTTTATCTGGAACACGTTCCGCGAGCTGAAAGGCAAGCAGCCCCGTGTATTCCGTGAAGACTTCTGCGGGACGTTTGCTCTTTCTACCGAATGGATCAAACTGCACCCTCGTCATGAAGCGGTGGGTGTGGATCTGGATCCGGAACCGATGGCGTACGGCAAGGCCAACTATCTGACCAAGCTGAAGCCGGAACAGCAAAAACGCATGAAGCTGGTTGAAGGCAACGTGCTGGATCCGAATCTGGCCAAAGCCGACATCGTGGCGGCGATGAATTTTTCTTATTTCTGCTTTAAAAAACGTGAGGTTTTGAAGAAGTACTTCGCCAATGTGCTGAAGACTTTGAACAAAGACGGCATGTTCCTGGTGGACATCTTCGGCGGCAGTCAGTGCTACGAAGCCATCGAGGACGCGATTAAACACGAAGGCTTCACTTATTACTGGGATCAGACAAACTTCGATCCTGTGACCAATGAGGCCCTTTTCCACATCCACTTTAAAGTGGGCGGGAAGAAGATCGAGCAGGTCTTCACATATGACTGGCGTATGTGGTCTATCTCTGAGATCCGCGACATCATGGAAGAAGTGGGCTTTAAAAAGACCCACGTGTACTGGGAAGGGACAGCTCCGGATGGTTCTGGAGACGGTAACTTCACCCGTGTGGATCACGGTGAAGCCTGTCAGTCCTGGATCGCCTACGTGGTCGGCGAAAAATAGGCGGTCGGTGAAAAGGCCCATCTGACTGCGTTGTCGGGCCTTTTGCTTCTCTTCGACGTGCTTGAAGCACGCCTGCGTTTCGCAAAAAGCCCTCCGCCTCGGATCTGAACCTTTTTGACCAACCTTGGTTGGGTGGGTCGCCGGGGGATGCTCAGATTTTCTTTAAAGGTTTTCGCTGATGCGGTTTAGGATTTCTTCCAAACCCAGTTGTTCTTGGTCTTTGCGGAGCACTTTCCAGAGATCTTCGATTTCTTTGTACATTTTGTGGGCTTGTTTGGTTTTGTCCTGCTTTTCCAGACGCAGGTGCGTGACGATCAGGTCTTCGATTTCGCCGTAGCGGCTGACCAGTTCTTCCACGGTCGTCAGGTCTTCTTCGGTCCCGGAATAGATTTCTGGCGTTGTGCGGATGATGCGCGCGATAGAGCGCAGACGTTTTCTGAGATCATGGAATTCGATTTCGACTTCCGGGGTTTTTGCCGGATTTTTGATGGAACGAACAGTGTCCCAGTTAGAAAGAGCGGATTGCAGCAAGTCCTGGGATAATGCCGCCAGGTTTTCAAATCCTCCTTGATTCAGGTCTGGAACCAGATCGGAAGTGCCCCAGTAGAAACGGGACAGATCCTTCTTTTTTCTTTCGTGGATGTTCTTATTGTCGGGATTTAGCATGTAGCGAACATACAGCTCGCTGGTGGCGTCCCATTTTTGTTTCCATTTCAGGACTTCCTTGCGCACTTGGCGCACTTCTTTAGCGTCATAGCGGGCGTCTTCCGGGGTTTCCACGTGTTGAGTGTCGTACAGGTCCTTGAAGCTGCCGATGGTCTCATAGCCTTCGTCCAGCAGGTCGCGGATTTCGAACCACAGGTCTTCTTTTTTTGAATGCGGGTAAGCATAGACGAACAGATCCAGCTGTTCTCTCACGGCCACGATCAGTTTGCGCAGATTCTTGGTTTCATGCGGAGCCACGTCTTCGTCCAAGACGGTGATTTCCGAATACATGGTTTTCAAAGTGCTTTTGACTTTAACTTTGGCTAAAGCGCCATAAGAAAGATCCTGAGCCAGGGCTGGGTTTGCAGCGACAAATGCAGAGAATAGAAGGGCGATCAGACGCATGAGGACCTCACAGTGAATGGCGTCTTTTAAGGGACACCCTATGTGAGGTCAAATCAGGGTTTTCTAAATGAAAAAAGTCGCTGTTAGAAACCCAGCAGGGGGTTCAGGGCTTTCAGTAGATTCAAACTGATCAGCTGTACTTTCTGACGGTCCGGGGTCAGCTCTTCTGGAGTGATGCCTTGTTTGCGCATAAAGGCGCAGATGAAGTCGCCGAAGCCCTGCTTGTTGGCGGCGTCTTCCGTCTGGAACTCGATTTCGAATTTGCGCTGAATCTTAGTGGATCCCACATAATCCGTGGCATCGGTGATGGACACTTCGATGTCGCCAGTGGGGGATGGCAGGACAACCTTGTATTTGATCTTCTTGGTAAGGTGGCTTGCCAGGAAATACCAAGGCTGGTTCTGATTGGGAACTGCGAGTAGCTGGTCTAACAGCGGCACATTCAGGGTCGTCAGGAAGGCATGCAGATCTTGGATGCTCTTCACTGCCTGATCGGGATGAGTTCCTTGAATGGCGTCCAACTGATGCACAATGGATTTCGCGATATAGTCGCGATCTTTACCCTTCAGCTTTAGTTCGCCCACGGCCTTGTCTTTGACGTTAAAGCTCCAGCCCTCGGTGCAAGTCATGCGCTCCATGTATTCTTTGGTGTTGGCCTGAATAACGGCTTTGTCGGTGACCTTCATGCGGAACTTGTATTTGTCCACGTGAGGGATCAGCAAAAAGGCGCTGCCGTCATAGATGTCGGCATAATAGTCGGTGCGGTCTTCCGAAGTGAAAGGATACTGAGCCAGGATTCTTTGGGCGGCGGCATCGGTCAGGTTGAAGCCGGCTTCGGTTTGGTTCTGGATGCGGGTGTCCCAAGCGTGAGCTTGAGTGAAGGAAAGGCCCAGAACTAAAACTGCCAATAGCGTCGTGAAACTATTTCTTTTCATCTTTTGCACCCATCACAAAAAGATAGCTTGGAGTGGATTTGTTGTCATGCACTCCGAAATCATTATCGTTCACTACGAAAACTTGTGTTCCGTGAACAGCAAGGCCTTCTAGTTTTTCGAAATCGCCCAAACCAGCTTCGGTGAGGTTCAGTACTTCGGTTTTCGCGAAGGCCTTCGGATTTTTAGGCAGGGTGAAGGTGGCAGCATGTGCAGACTTCAGCAGGTTTTCTGCTTTGGCAGAATCCAGGGCGAAAATACGCTGCCAGGCTTTTTTACCGGTCTTGCCACTTTGTTCAAGCACCCAGATTTTGCCATCGGTCGCAAGTGTGGCGGCTCCGATTTTTCCACCTTCTTTGCTAAGCGGGTACAGGAAAAGACCTGTGACCGTGTCTGTGACCGGATCCACTTCAATCACCGGGGCAAAGTCTTTGCTGATGGATTCAACACCACTTTGCAGGAAGAACCAGATGCGGTTGTTGGCAGTCACGGTGGCTGCTTCAAAGCCGCGGTTCAAACGACGCTGGGTCAGGAACTCGGGCAGTGCGGGCTCGCCCCCACGCAAAGGGGTGCTGCCTTTGGGAACAAAGCGTTTTAGGATCTCGCCGTTTTTAGCGACCTTCAGGATGGATGGGCCGTATTCTTCTGCAATCCAGAAGTTGCCTTGGCTGTCGAAGGCCAAAGCTTCGGGATCAATACCCCACGCATCCAGCGCCAGCTCTTTACCGGCATTGTCGTAAGGGACTTCGTCAAAGAAGGTTTTGGATTTACGTGGGTCCACGTTCGGCAGGCCGGAAGCGGATTTCTTGTCGGACTTGGACAGCGGGAAAGTCTGTGTGACCTTCGCACCGTCCTTACTCAGTTCGATTTTTAGAATCTGCGGAACAAACTGTGGTTGCAGAAAGCTTCGCTCGGGTGTTTCTTTGCTTCCGCGAGATTTGCCGTTGGGACCACGGTCGGTGATGGAATAAAAGATTTTTGTGTTGGAGGTGGAATCCTTGGCGGAATAAACCAGGTCTGACAATCCACCCAGCTCTACGCGCCCACTCGTGCCTTCAAACAAGGGTTTGAGCGCTTTGACTTCATGTTTTTCTGCCGGGGCAGATACAGCCATTGAACAAGTGAAGGACAGGGCCATCAGGATCACGTTTTTAATCATGTCTTTGATATATGTTGAAGGCCTTGGGTTCTCAATCAAATCCGCTCTTGGGTCTTAAGCTTAACGCAATCCTGACAATGCTTTGGCCCGGAAATTCTTTATAAAAGGGCATGGCCCTTAAGTTGGTTTTTCTATTCATGCTGTTCCCCATAAGGCTGATGGCGGAGGCTTCTGTCGTTAATGTGACTGAAGGGAAAGCGTCAGATTCCGGCAAGTCACCTTTCAGTGTGAAAGTGGAGGCCGAGCTTCGTTCTGTGCACGAAGATGAAGAACCTCAAACCATCAACGGGATGACTTCGGACTTTGACCTGCAATTGCGCTATCGCCTGAATCATACTTTTGCTTTGACCGTGGGTGGGGAGGTCCGTCATCTGTCCGTTCAGGGTGAAAGCGAAACCGAAGTGGATTCTGCAGATGCCGGTGTGATCACCCACTGGCAGATGGGCGATCAAAAGTGGTCCTTGAAAACAACCTACAGTCATTCTTTGAAACGTGAATTCGATACCGATCCATTGGGCAGTGTGAATCTGGATTTGAAATCCCATCTGCCGCTAGCGAAGGATTTCATGCAAAGCCGGATGCGCTTTCGTTTGCGGCACAAGGAGTTTGTTCATCAGTCAATGGCGGATGGCTCGGAGCTGCGCCAAAGTCGGCTGGAGCTTTCACCAACGCTGTATCACGGGCAGGTCGCATTTGGTGTGAAGACCCAGTGGGGGTATTTGACCCGGACTGATGCTGCTTTTCACAGTCTGGAAACTTCGCCCTTTGTGAAGTACCAGGGGGAACATTTTGAGCCGATGCTGAAGGTGATCTATCGCCCGATTCACAAGTCAGAAACCGCCACCGAAACTCCGCAATGGCAGTCCCATCCGGTTTATGCTCTAGAGATGGAAATCACGTACTAGTTCTGGTCCGCCTCTTGCTCCTTAAGGGGTTGATGACATTTAAAACCAATTTAACCCTATTCAAGCTCAGCAAGGGACACTGGGTGTCGCTTGCTGTCTATTTCCTGGTCACTTTGGTGGCCGGGCAGGGTTTTTGGGAAATATTAAACAGGAGACGTCCATGAGAAAATACATCGCTTTACTTGCCGGATTGATGTTGTCAGCCTTTGCCGAAGCCAAGGTGCTTGTGGTGTCTGATATTGATGACACGCTGAAAGTATCCCATGTGCTGTCCAAAAAAGGGGCTGCGACTTCCTTTGCCGATGATGACAGCCGTTTCGTGGGCATGTCGGAAATCTTCCAGATGCTGAATTTGCAGCATGAAGATATTGAATTCCATTATGTGTCCCTGGCGCCGAAGCTTTTGATGAACGAGCAGCACACTGACTTCCTGGAGGAAAACGGTTTCCCGATCACAAAACTGCACATGAATTCCGGCATCAAGCAGGACCCTGAGCTGAAGCAAAAGGTCATTCGCAAGGTGCTGGCTGAAACCAACCCGGAAGTGGTGATCTATTTCGGCGACAACGGTCAGTTCGATGCCGTTGTTTACGATCAGATGGTGAAAGAGTTCCCGCAGATCCCGGCGGTCAGCTATATCCGCGAGGCGTATTCAAGACTTGATCGTTCCAAGTTCCCAACAATGGAAGGTCAGATTGGCTTTGTGACCAGTGTGGAAGTGGCGATTGATCTGATTTCCAAAGGTCTTTTGATGAAGAAGGCTTATGGCCCGATCGAGCAGATCGTTTACAAGCGTATGAAGAAAGACGACAAAGACGAAAAGTTCGGCCCAATGGTCTTCCCATGGTGGCAGGACTGCCGCGACTTCAAATGGCAGTGGAACGTCGTGAATCCATCCGAGAAGCTGCAAAAGATCCAGTCGACGATTGCTGAAAGATGTGGATAAGACCATGAAAAAGTCTTCTTTGTTCATTCTTGCTTTGAGTGCCTCCACAATGTTGGGGGCGTGCTCGTTTCAGAAGGAGCCTAACAAGCCTGCGAAGGTGATTGAGACTCCAAAAGAAGTAAAAGTGGGGATGACTAGGGAGGAAGTTAGGGAGCATCTTTCCAAAGCAGAGGCAGGAACTCTCCCTGATAGGATTCAATTTGCACTGAAAAATGAAGATATGGGATTAGCCTTAAAGATTGTTACGGAAGCCGACAGCTCAAGTCTGGAAGAGTATGGATCCGATGGAATTACTGCCTTGGATTTTGCGCTAAAGTCGAATGCGGAAGAGCTTGTGCTGCTGCTGCTTGAAAAAGGTGCTTCGCCCTATCGGTTCAGAAAGGGATCAACAACACGAATCATTGAAGCAAACGCAAGAAAGATTCAGGAACATGTCAACATCCGAGCGTTGGTAGATCAGGCTGGCAAGAGTTTGTATGAAGAAGGACTTCAATTTGCTGCTGCCTCCGTTGGTGGGCTCTTGGATTTTTCTTTGAGAACAGGGTATCCATTGACATCCAGAGAGTTCGGTCCAGTTTCAATATTGGAAACTTTTGGTAGAGAAATTGGAAAAGAGACTTTCTTTAAATTTAGAAGTGAGAAGGCCCGGAACGGGGACTGTAGTTCAGCGATCGAAGAAATTTTGGAGTATGTCAGTAAAACTGAGGCCTCAGAAAATATACCTTGGAATACTTTTTTTGATGCTTCAATTAGCATGAATAGTTTGCTTCTTGCTGACTATACGGGTCCTAAATCTGAGAAAAAGCCAACAGATTATATAGCCTTTCTTAGAAATGTAGAGAAAGAGGGCTATAAAAGACTAAGGGACGTCCAAAAGTTCTTTGGAGCTGAATTGATTTCAAATGCAATGTTGGAGGATAGTCTTATTCGATATATTCAAACAGCTGGAGAGACTGAGTTAGTTGCCCTTATTTATGATGAGACTTTTAGGAAAGAGATCTATGATCGTTTTCCAAATGCGTACCGAGAGCTTTACGAAAAGGTAGGACATATTCAGGTTGACGAAGAAGCAGAGGAAGTATTTGGCGAGGGAGAATTGCCTGGTGGAAAGATAGGTGCCGCCAGAGACATATTCGATCTTCAAATGAAAGGCGAAGATGTTGAGCTTCGCTGCGAATAAAAAAGGGGCTTCAAAGCCCCTTTTTTTATTTCTGTCCGCTGCCGGATCTGGATGGCATTGGAGGAGGTGGAGGTTGCGGTCTGTAGCCGCCGCCACCATCGCCGCTGAATACCGGCGGCTGACTGATTGGGGAGGATGCTGGTTTCAGCGCCATTCCTTTTAAAATACAAAAGTCTTTTTGAGAGTCCAAGTTCACTCGAGCGATATCGCAGGAGTTTGCCATAACGCCACAGAAGGCATGGGTCTCTTTATCGCCCATCGGCTTCTTCATAAACTTGTTGTTTAAGTCAGCCAGACAACGAGTCAGGCCTTGGTCTTTGTCACCTTTGGCAATGAACTCTTTGGACTTTTCCTTCTTTTCACCTGAAACGGTATAGTCTGACTCAAGTGCCTCTCTTAGCTTCTCTTTAAAGATCGCACGTTTTTCGTCTAGGCTGCGATTTTCAAACATCCCTTCAAACAAGTAGTTCATGTTTTCAAGTGCTGGTGTACTGGAAGTCCAACCAGTTTTGAAGCCCAGCTTTTCAGCTGCGTCGGCCATTTGCTTTTCCGATGGTCTTGCATCGCGATTTAGTAATTGGTTGAAGTAAGTCCAGTCAGCGTGGCTCATATCTTTGTACTCTCTCGAACGACCCACTTTTTTAGTATCTTTGCCCAGATACTCTGCGCAAAAACCATAGGTTTGAATGCGGCGGATGACCTCTTTTTGGAAGTTTTCTTTATCAACGTCGGAACGAACCGTATTGTAGCCGTATTCCTTTTGGACATTTAGTGCAATCATCGCCAACCATTTATCAGAAACATCTACAGGAGTATCCTTGTCGGCATAGTACTTTTGAATTCCGCAAGTGATGCACTCAAGGCCAGCATTTTTCATCTGGTTGTTTGTGCGGCAATCAAACTCATCATAGCCCGCAAGTGCGGGTAGGGCGGAAAAAGCAATGGCTGTAGCCAGTAACGCTTTAGAGAACTGTTTCATCCTGTCTTCCTCTCGATAAGATAAACCAGTTCTCTTTATCGGTTAGAAATCGGATTTCTTGAACAATGGACGAAGGTCCAGTCCGATCTCGGTCAGCTTGGGTTCCGGGAAGTGGGGCCCGCGGTGGATCACACACAGAACTGTGGAAATCTCAGCTCCGATAGAGCGTAAATCGGCGGAGGAAAGTACCACCTGGCCACCAGTGGTGACGACGTCTTCGATCACGCAGACCTTCTTGCCTTTGATTTCAAGGCCTTCTGCGAACTTGCAGGTACCGTATTCTTTGGCCTCTTTACGAACGAACACGCAAGGGATCCCGGTTTCCAGGGACAAGGCGGTGGCGATCGGGATGCCGCCCATTTCAAGGCCGGCCAGAACTTCGGTGCCCGCGGGAATCAATGGAACCATTTGTTTGGCGATTTCACGCAGCAAAGCGGGCTGTGCCTCAAAACGATACTTGTCGAAGTATTCGTTCGAGATCTGGCCTGAGCGCAATTTGAATTCACCCGTCAGGTGAGCGATGTCGTAAATGTTCTTGGCAAGTTCTTGTCTGGTCATGGCGATAGCTCCTTCGCTTTTCAAAGCTAGGGCTATCTTTGACTTTCTTCAAGCCAGTTCTTGAAAGCGGGATTGATTCCCAGGACGGGGAGAGTCATGACGCAAGGAACGTCATAGGGATGAAGCTCTTCCACCTTTTTTGTGATTCTGCTCTGTGCATCAGGGGTGTTCAAAGCCTTCAGGATCAGGATATGCTCGGAGCTTGTTTCTAATTTTCCCTCCCACCAGTACATCGATTCCATGCCTGGAATGATGTTGGCGCAACCGACAAGTTTTTCCTGCAACAGAGTTCTTGCGATACTCTGTGCGGAAGTTTTGTCAGGGCAGGGGATATAGAAAATGATCACAGCTTAGCTCCGGCGCAGTTTCTGTTTGCGCATCTGCCACTGTTCAAGAGCGAACTTGCGCATGTCTTCAACGCTGTCCAGTTCGTCGACGATCTCAACGCCCAGAAGGGTTTCAACCGCGTCTTCCAAGCTGACCAGACCAGCCACGATACCGTATTCGTCAACGGCCAAAGCCACGTGCTCTTTTTCCTTGATAAAGAAATCCAGAACCTGGGACACAGTCATGCGTTCCGGGATGCTGGAAATCGGAGTCACGATTTCGCCGACGGTTTTGTCGTGCAAGTCGTTGGACAGCGTTTCGTGAATTTTATAGCGATAGGTCATGCCGATGATGTTATCAAGGCTGCCATCGTAAACCGGGATGCGCGAGAAGCGCAGTGGACGGTATTTGTTGAAGACCTCTTCCACAGTCAGGTCTTTGTCCAAAGCAAAGAACACGGATCTTGGGGTCATGATGTCGGAAACATAGATCTTGTCCAGCATCAGCAGGTTTTTGATGATGTTGGATTCTTTGCCTTTCAAAGTTCCTTCTTCCACGCCGATTTCGGCAGTCATCAGGATCTCTTCGCGGGTCACTTCCGGATCTTCAGAGTTTTTTGCAAACAAACGGCCCAGCCACTCGGACATGATCACCAGTGGATACAGCAGAAGAATCATCAGCTGGATGGTGTAAGCCGAAAAAGGAATCAGGGCTTTCCAGTGAGCAGCGCCGATGGATTTTGGAATGATCTCGGACAGGATCAGAATCAGGAAGGTCAGGGCGAAAGAGGCCGCGGTGACAGCTTCATGTCCGTAGTGAATCTGGATCTGGTAGGCGATGGCGGCAGAGCCAAGGGTGTGGGAAACGGTGTTCAGGGTCAGGATGGCAGAGATAGGGCGGTCGATGTTTTCTTTCAGATGTTCAAGAAGCTTGCCGCTTCTTTTATTCTCTTTGACCAGCACCCCGATGTACGCGGAGGTCGAGGTCAAAAGAACAGCTTCCAGCATGGAGCATAAGAAAGAGATACCGATGGTACTGAAGAACAGAACAATAATAATCGTCATAGAGTGATGCTTAAATCTGAGAAGTTAAATGTGACGGGCAGACGCCTGTGATATTCCATAGAGACTAGAGTGTATCACATCCGGGAAGGGACCTGTCTATAACGCGACTTGCAAGAAGTCCTGATATAATAGAGATAAAACAGGAATTTGTGACTCGTCAGGACTGGGAACAGGGTTTTTTGACCTTTTGCCGGGTCCTTCTTAGACTTTGGTAAAGCTTAAAAGGAGTACTTAAGATGGTGAAGAAATTGGCAGCAGCCGTGTTGGCGTTCGGAGCATTCATGCAAGCTCATGCTGAAGTAAAGACTGAAATGGTTGAGTACAAAGACGGCAAGACCGTTTTGGAAGGCTTCCTGGCCCAGGATGATTCTGCCAAAGGACCGCGTCCGGCGATCATCATTGTTCATCAGTGGATGGGATTGGGTGACCATGAAAAAGCCAGCGCCCAGCGTTTGGCAGAAAAAGGTTATGTGGTTCTGGCGGCTGATATCTATGGAAAGGGTGTGCGTCCCGGATCTCCGGCAGAGGCCGGTAAACTTGCGGGTTCGTTCAAAGAGGACGTGAAGCTTTTGCGCGCACGTGAAAAAGCCGCCTTTGATTATCTGAAGAAGAATAAAAATGTGGATGCCAAGCAGATCGTCATCATGGGCTACTGCTTCGGCGGGACTGGCGCTTTGGAGGCGGCTCGTGCAGGCTTGCCGGTTGTTGGTGCGGTCAGCATTCATGGCGGCCTTGCCAGTAAGAATCCCAAAGATGTTAAAAACATCAAAACCAAGGTTCTGGTTTTGCACGGAGCGATTGACCCTTATGTGCCACCAGCAGAAGTCGATGGTTTCCTGAAAGAGATGAACGAAGCCAAAGTTGACTATCAGTTCGTGGCGTACTCTGGAGCAGTTCATGCTTTCACGCAAAAAGATGCGGGCAGTGATCCTTCCAAGGGACATGCTTACAACGCGACCGCCGAAAAGCGCTCTTGGGAAGCTTTGACTTCCTTCTTGAATGAAGTCGCACCCATGAAGTAGCAGACCACTGTTCGGTGACACCGGACCCGGGTCAGTTTGCTCAAAAGTAACTATCACTGCTTTCCGCATCCATGCTGCGATGAAGACACTCTCAACAAAGGAAGTCTTCATGAAAGCAGTGATAGCAGCTTTAATTTCCACCGTCTTCCTGGCAGCTTGTGCCTCGAAGGAAAAGCACCCACCACAACAGACTCAGGCACCTCCGCAGGCGGAAGCTTCCGTTGCACAATCCGGCCCGTTCATGAGCAAAGAGCCCGCAACTCCACAGGATGAACTTGATGCCCTGGTGGAAGGCAACCGACGTTTTGTTCAGAACGAAATGCGCGGCCATGATTTTGAATATCAGATCAACAAAACCAAAGATGGGCAGAAACCCTACGCGGTGATCTTAAGCTGCCTGGATTCACGGGTCCCGGTTGAGGTCGTGTTTGATCAGGGGATCGGCGAACTCTTTGTCGCCCGTGTTGCCGGGAACATTGAAAACGATGACATCCTTGGCAGTATGGAATTTGGAACTGCCGCGATGGGGGCAAAACTGATTGTGGTCTTAGGGCACACCAAGTGCGGGGCGGTCAAAGGGGCCTGCAACAACGTGAAGCTGGGGCATTTGACCGGAACACTGAAGAAAATCGAACCGGCAGTGAAGCAGGCCCGACGTGATATTCCAAACTTTGACCCGGAAAATTATGACCATGTTGACCATGCTTCCGAGCTGAATGTGAAGCTCACGGTCGATCGTATTCGTCAGAAAAGTCAGATCGTCCGCGATCTGGAGGCTCAGGGCAAAGTGCGCCTCATAGGGGCGATGTATGATATTTCCACGGGCAAGGTGGGCTTCCTTCCAGACAAGGTCTTGGATACCCAGAAGCTGTCTAAATACTGAACAATCGTGAAATTATGGCAAGGGTGGTGACGGGGAATGGCCCTTTCACCACCCTTTGTGTTAAAGACTTCGCTTTGAATACAAAAGGAGTCTTCATATGAAAACAATCTTGCTGGCGGCCCTGCTTTCTCTTTCTTTCGCGGCGCCAACCTTTGCCAATATCTCTGACAATTCCCAGGACGTGGTTTCTGCTAAAAAGGGAAAAGGCAAATCCGAGCCGGCTCCGAAAGAAGACGACGGTGGTCGTGGTGAAGAAAAAGACCCTCGTGAAGAAACCTATGAAGGCAATGACCGTAACAGCGGTGGTTCCTTTGATGGTGGCGGTTATGGCAACGGCGGATTCGATGGCGGCGGCTATGGCGGTGGTGACGGTGGCGGCATGATCGGTGAGATCTTCTCTGTTCCGGGTAAAGGCAAAACCTATCCCGTGACTTCCAACACCACAGTTGAAGATCGTGGCGATGTTCTGGTTTACACAACACGCACTCAGGAAGACATCAGTTATGATGAAACCTGCACAACGATTTCTGTTTTGGTTGTGGCGAAATCCACAGGCAAAGTGATTTCTTCTGACAGCAACGAATATTGCAATCGCTGGCCTCAATAGTCTTCAGATCTGAAATCTGAAAACGAAAAGAGCTGACCCCAAAAGGTCAGCTCTTTTTTTATTCCCAGGGCCTGTCCGCCGAAGCCTTGGCGAAAGAGGAAATTATTTTTTGTCCGTAGCCTCATCGACTTTGTCTTTCACATAGTCGGCGCCTTCTTCAGCGCGGTTCTGGCCTTTTTTCGCCAGACACTTCACATCGCCTTCCATGCACACGGCTTCTTCAGCACGGTTCATGGCTTTTTTTGCACCACGTTTCACGTCATTGGCAGTTGATTTTGCTTTTTCAGAGACAGTCTCTTCCGCGTGAGCGACAGACATAAAACCAAACAAAGCCAATACCACGATAATGTGTTTCATTTCAGATTCCTTTCGTGAATCAAGTGTTGCACCTAAACAAAGCAACCTGGATGCCACGATGAGATCCCGTTAAATTGAATTTGAAGGGGGAGAAAAAGGCAGATGGGACAAAAATCCCCGCAGGTGCGGGGATTCGTGGGACGGCTCTAGCTGGCTTCAGAAGTTTTTGCGCGTTTGCTTTGGCGTTCTTCCACGTAGTCCATCACCAGCAAGGCCACGGCATTTTCCAGGGCGCCGGATTGTTTGGCAGCCGCAGGTTTTTCAACGAAACCCAAAGCTTTCAGCCACGTCTTTTTGTTCAGACTGTAAATCAATACACCGGCAGAAACCACGGTCATTACAAGGTACACAATCATGCCGCCAGTGATCTGAAACTCTTCCCCCTTGTCCAGCTGGCCGGCAAGGCTTGCGATGAACAGCGAGATCCCCACGCAGCTTAAAGCGAGTGATCCGATGGTGGATACCAGAACGAACGTCAGCGCGCGCAGATGCAACACCAGTTGCTGGGTGAAGGCGATGCCGGGTTCTTTGAACAGGCTTTTGGCGTTACCGATAAAGAAAGAAATGATGGGCAGAAGGAAGTTCATTTAGTCATCCTTTCTTTTGTACAGCATGCGCGCGATCACAAAGCCTGCAAGCGCCGCGATGCCGACAGAGGCCCATGGGTTTTCTTTCATGGTTTGAGTCAGGCCGTCTTTCAGGTCTTTGATTTGTTCACGTTGCTCGCCGGGAATTTTGTTTTTGATGGTGTCAGTCTGAGCTTTCAGTTCTTCCTGAAGCTGCTTTTTAATTTCGGCAATAAGCTGATCGCGATCCATGGCTGTCGTCCTTGGCTGATAAGATGATTTTACGAATCTCTTTTCGGCACAAACAGCAGGGATGTTAAGTTTTTCCGGATGAAGGTCGGGGCGGGGAAATAAAAAAAGCCCGGTGTTTCCACCGGGCTTTGAAGTTTGAAGATCAAACTTTGAAGACTACTTTTGCTCAGCTGCGCGCTTAGCTTGGTATTTCTTCGCAAGCTCTTCCTGGATGTTACGAGGTACTGGAGCGTACTTCGCGAATTCCATGGAGAACTCACCTTTACCTTTGGTCGCAGAACGAAGGTCTGTAGAGTAACCGAACATTTCTGTCAGTGGTACTTCAGCTTCGATCACGCAGTTACCTTCGAATGCAGTAGTTGCAACGATGGAACCACGGCGTTGGTTGATTTGACCAACAGCGGAACCTTGGTATTCGTCTGGAACTGTCGTCTCAAGCTTCATGATCGGCTCAAGAACAGTTGGTTTAGCGGAAGCGTAAACTTCACGAAGAGCCGCCATACCAGCGATTTTGAACGCCATGTATGAGGAGTCGACATCGTGGTACGCGCCGTCTTCCAGAACAACTTCAACGCCAACGATCGGGAAGCCAATCAGAGGACCTTTAACAGTCTGCTCTTTGAAGCCTTCTTCAACCGCAGGGATGAATTCCTTAGGAATACGACCACCGACAACTTTGTTTTCAAATTTGAATACAGCGCCGTCTTCTTGTGGAGGAAGAGGTTGGATTTTACCAACGATCTTCGCGTATTGACCGGAACCACCAGTTTGTTTTTTGTGAGTGTAGTCGTACGGAGCTTCAACGGAGATAGTCTCACGGTAAGCAACCTGAGGTTGACCCACGATAACTTCACAGTTGAATTCACGTTTCATACGCTCAACGTAGATTTCCAAGTGCAACTCACCCATACCAGAGATGATAGTCTCGTTGGATTCCTCGTCACGGTGTACGCGGAATGTAGGGTCTTCCTTACGGAATTTCTGAAGAGCTTTGGAGAAATTGTTCGCCGCAGTTTTATCTTTAGGCGCAATTGCCAAGCTGATAACGGAATCAGGTACGTGCATGGATTGCATGGACGCCTGGATGTTCTCGTCACAGAAAGTGTCACCGGAAGCACAGTCGATACCGAACAATGCTACGATGTCACCAGCGTAGGATACGTCGATATCTTCCATTTTGTCAGAGTGCATACGAACCAAGCGAGGAATCTTAACAGATTTCTTGTTCACTTGATTGACGATGAAATCGCCTTTGCCCATTTTACCTTGGTAAACGCGCATGTAAGTTAGCTGACCGAATGGAGTCTCTTGAAGTTTGAACGCAAGAGCAACCAATGGCTTCGTGGAGTCTGGGAACAGGTCGAACTTCTCTTCGTTCTTGGTGATATCAAGAGCTTGCTCTTTTTTCTCAGCAGGAGACGGAAGATAGTAAGTAACCGCGTCCATCAGACGCTGAACACCTTTATTTTTGAAAGCAGAACCGCAAAGAACCGGAACAATTTTCAAGCTGATGGTGCCCTTACGGATAGCCGCACGGATCTCTTCAGTTGTTGGCTCTTCTTCCATCAAGAATTTCTCTTCGATAGCAGAGTCAACGTCAGCCAATTTACCGATCATGATCTGACGGTATTTTTGTGCAGTTTCAACCAGATCAGCCGGGATTTCTTCAACTAGAACGTTTTCGCCGGAGTCACCTTGGTTGATGTAAGCTTTCATGTCAGTCAGGTCAACGTGACCTCTGTGCTGATCTTCCAAACCGATTGGGATCTGGATCATAACTGCGTTCAAACGCAATTTTTCGATCAAAGCATCAGTAACACGGTATGGGTTGGCACCTTGACGGTCCAATTTGTTCACGAATGCCAAACGAGGAACGTTGTAACGTTTCATCTGACGGTCAACAGTGATGGACTGAGATTGAACGCCGGCAACACCGCAAAGCAACAGGATCGCACCGTCAAGAACGCGAAGAGAACGTTCAACTTCAACTGTGAAGTCCACGTGCCCCGGTGTATCGATCAAATTGATTGTGTAATCCTTCCACTGAACCTGAGTTGCAGCAGACTGGATGGTGATCCCTTTTTCTCTCTCTAGATCCATGGAGTCCATTGTTGCACCAACGCCGTCTTTTCCACGAACTTCGTGGATGGCGTGGATTCTTCCTCCATAGAACAGAATACGTTCAGAAGTTGTGGTTTTCCCGGAGTCGATGTGCGCCGAGATACCAATGTTTCTGACCATATCAATATTCCACTTTTTGGACATATCTTTACCCTTCGTTTATATGGTTTTAATCGCTGTTATTATTAGCAAAAATTAAACAAATTTTATGAAAGTACTCGAATTATCATCAAATACTACTAAGTGCAAAAAAAGATTCTAGGCCAGAATCCCAACGCACCGCATCCTCGAGGCGGTTGGCTAGTCGGGCCCCTCTCAGTAGCGTAGACTGATCGGCACTATGACCGATCTTCTTCAGCTTTTAAAAGCGAACTTTCCTTTTACTTCTTTCCGGGGCGAGCAAGAGCAAATCCTGCATAAAGTTTGGGCAAACCAGAACCTGCTGGCTTTAATGCCCACGGGAATGGGAAAAAGCCTCTGCTTTCAGTTTCCGGCAAAGACCCGCGAGGGCCTGGTTGTCGTCATTTCCCCCTTGATCGCCCTGATGCAGGATCAGGTTTTCAAGGCCCAGGAACTGGGGATCAGCGCCACGTTTTTAAGTTCCACTTTGAGCCGGGACGAACGGGAGTCCCGGCAGAACCGCCTGGCCAAGGGCGACTTCAAACTGATCTATGTGACTCCGGAGCGGTTCCGTAAACCTGAGTTTCTTCAAGCTATTGAAAAACGGGCGATCCAGCTTTTGGCCGTGGATGAGGCCCATTGTATTTCCCAGTGGGGGCATGACTTCCGCCCGGACTATTCCCGGGTCGGAGAGTTTCGCGCCCTTTTGGGCAATCCGCCGACTTTGGCGCTGACGGCAACGGCGACGCCCGAGGTTCAAAAAGACATCCTGAAAAAACTGAACATGGAAGATGCCCTGATCATTTCTGCCGGGATTGAGCGTCCGAACCTGGCTTTGAATGTTCACGACATCTATGGAATCGATGAAAAGATCCGCGCCATCGTGGGTCTTCGTCATCTGACGCCAGGAACGGCGATCATCTATTGTTCGCTGATTCAAACTCTGAAGAAAGTGTCTTCCGCCCTGAACCGCCTGGGGATGGCGCATCTGGTGTATCACGGCGATTTGCCGCCACAGGATCGCAAGCGCAATCAGAAAGCTTTCCAGACCGAAGAAGCTCCGCTGATGATTGCGACACCTGCTTTCGGTTTGGGTATTGATAAAAGCAACGTGCGTCTGTTGATTCATGCCGAAACTCCGAATTCATTGGAATCGTATTTTCAGGAAGTCGGTCGTGCCGGTCGTGACGGGGCCGAGTCGTCTTGTCATCTGCTGTATGACCAGGACGATGTCAGCATTCAGATGGAGTTTTTGAAATGGTCTCACCCCGAGCCTGATTTCATCCGCAAAATCTACCAACTGATAGAAGACAAAAGAATGCAGGTGGATCAGGGCGGGTTTGACTTCCTTCGCGAACAAATGAATTTTAGAAATCGCCGGGACTTCAGATCTGAAGCCGCGGTCAGTATTCTGGAGCGCTGGGGCTGTCTGCAGAAATCTGACGATCCGTTTCCGTATGCTTGTGTGCATGAACCCACGGACGAACAGTTTCTGGCGGAAAACGGCGAAGCTATTTTGCGCGCTCAGAACACCAAGCTTTTGCAGATGGTTCAGTGGGCGAATCAGGACAGCGAGTGCCGCATGAATCGAATCTATGCGTATTTTGGGCATGAGCACGCGGAACCGTGCGGGAAATGCGATATTTGCAAACGATAGAACTTAAGGAGGTTGTGATGAGAGCTGGATGGATTGTTTCTTTTGTGCTTTTGATTTCGCTTTCTGCGGTGGCGAAGCAACTTCCTTTGGAAAAACTGAAAATGCCTGCGGGGTTTCAGATTTCGGTGTGGGCCCAGGTGCCGGGGGCTCGGTCTTTGGCGCAGGCTCCGGATGGCCGGATTTTTGTGGGTTCTCGTTCGGGCGACAAGGTTTATGTGGTGAAGGATGGCAAGACCAGCATCTTCGCGCAGGGCCTGGATACTCCAAATGGGGTCGCCTATAAAGATGGAAAACTTTATGTGGCCGAGATCGCGCGCATTCACGAATTTGATGCCAGCCCCAATGTGAAGCTGCCGGCAAAACCACTGCGTGCTTTGCCGCAGAGCTTTCCTTCGGACACTCACCATGGCTGGAAGTTCATCCGCTTTGGCCCGGATGGGAAGCTGTATGTGCCGGTGGGCGCTAACTGCAACATCTGTGATCCGGGGACGGATTATGCACGTATCTATCGCATCGACGTGAACGGCACCAGCAAAGAGGAAGTCGCTTCCGGCGTGCGCAACACTGTCGGTTTTGATTTTCATCCGCAATCAAAAGAACTGTGGTTCACCGATAACGGTCGCGACTGGATGGGGGATGATCGTCCCCCATGTGAAGTGAACCGTTTGACCAAAACAGGTCAGAACTTCGGATTCCCGTTTTGTCATGGTAAGGACACGCTGGATCCTGACTTCGGCAAAGGCAAAAAGTGTTCAGACTATGTGGCTCCGGTCGTGGAGCTTCGTGCGCACGTGGCGCCTCTGGGTATGCGCTTTTACACCGGTTCTCAGTTCCCGGCACCATACAAAGACAGCATCATTCTGGCTGAACACGGTTCCTGGAATCGTTCCACCCCGCAAGGGTATCGCCTGACGTTTGTGAAACTGAATGGTTCCAATGTTGAAAAAACCGAATCTTTCATCGAGGGCTGGTTGCAGGGTGATTCGTCCTGGGGGCGTCCGGTTGACGTGGAAGTTTTGCCCGACGGGTCCATGTTGATTTCTGATGACAAAGCGGGCGTGATTTATCGTCTGATTTACAAGGTAAAATAATGCAGGGGAAGTTGCGATCTTCAGTGGACTTTCCCGATCCGCGCGAAACTTTGGCCGAAGGAATTCTGGCCATCGGCGGATCTTTGGATGTGGGCACGCTTTACTCGGCCTACAGCAAAGGGATTTTTCCGTGGCCTCAGCCAGGTCTGCCGATGCTGTGGTTTTCTCCGGAAGAACGGGGCGTGCTGGAGTTTCGTGATTTCCACGTGCCTGAAAGTCTGCGCCGTTTTCGCAAGCGTCATCCCGAAATTCACTTTTCAGTGAATCAGGATTTTCACCACGTGCTGGAGGAATGTTCCAAACAGCCTCGTCCTGGTCAGGATGGTACCTGGATCACGGGGCAGATGAAACGCGCCTACCTGGAATTCTTCAAGGCCGGTTATTGCATGTCGGTGGAGGTTCGTGAAAACAACGTTTTGATCGGCGGCATATACGGTGTGCTGGTCGAAGGCGTGTTCAGCGGTGAAAGCATGTTCTATCGAAAGCCCAATGCTTCAAAATTGGCACTGTGGAGACTGGTGGAAGTTCTGTCAGAGCAGGGGCACGAATGGATCGATGTGCAGATGGTGACGCCCGTGGTGGCCAGTATGGGCGGGAAGCTGATCGATCGCGAACAATATCTGGAAATGTTGGAACAAAGACACTTCCAGTTCGAAACAACATAAAAGGTTTCTGGTTCTTTTTTTATTCCAGAGTTACTTTGTTGGCTTTACCGTCTTTGATTTCGTAAACGGTTGCCGGGCCGAGATATCTTTCCACCTGAATGCCGACTTTTTTACCCAGCTTCTTGGCGTGTTCGTCCTCCGCGGGCAGAACATACAGTGGGATGCCGGTTTCTTTGGTTTTATCCTCTTTTTTCAAGACGGTTTTTTTGATGTCTTTTATATTCCAGGACTGGATTTCGACAGCTTTCCACTGACCTTCTTTTTTGGTCAATGCCACCGCGTACTGGCGGTGCAGATCACTTCCCAAAAGCACGATGTCTTTGTCGCCGTTGTTATCGAGGTCGGCGATAAAAGCCATGGGGACACCGTTGGGTTCGACTTCTTTGATCAGGCTTAAAATCGATTCTGGATAATCTTTCAGATCGAAAGTCAGAAACTCTGGATTCCAGTCGATCAGGGCTTTTTTGGCTTCAGCGGGCAAGGTGACCTTCACGGCCCCGTCCTGCACGGTGATTTCCGCTGTATCGGACGCCGATGTGGCGACCGGGGCGGCTGTGCTGCAAACACTGTAAAGAAGAGTTGCGATCAATGCTTTCATCATTTTGCACCTGTGCTTTTCTTGGTTTGGCTGCTGCTGCCAGAAGAGGAGTATTTGCCGATCACGCCCAGTTTTTTTGGACAGGATTCACCGCGCGGAACCAGGAAGGTGTGATTGCCGACCTTTCCACAGTGGGTCATGCGGCGAGCCCAGTAGGGACGGGCAATGCTGGGATTATAGTAATAGATGACGTCATTGGGGCCTTCCTTTACGGAAAGATTCACGGCCTTTTTACACATATCCAATGCTTCTTTGTCTTCATCTTTGGTGGCGTTGATATTGTTGCCGATGCGATCCTGAGTCCAGCTGAACTGGGCATCGTCATAAACGACGCCGCAGATGGAGCTTGGGTAAGCGTCATCTTCAGAGCGGGACAGAACCACTTTATTCACGGCCACCATGCCTTCGAAGGATTCTCCGCGGGTTTCATGGTAGCAGTTGCAAATCATGCAGTTGGTGGCGGATTGTCTTTTATTGCAGGTCATGGAAGCTGCAAATGCAGACGAGTTTATAAGGGACACACAGGCAATTATGAAAAGGGCAACGATCTGTATTTTCATTATTCTCATTTTATATGGGAAGTATTGAATTTGAAGAATTCTTTGTTTTTCTCCTCGACCTTCAGTGAATATGTGTTCCGAATCTTGGCCCAAAGTCCTGCTCATGACGTGTCTTATACTGAGACACTGATCGCCGTTAATTGTTCCTCGTTCAATCTTTGGACACCTTTTAGGGCCCAAACCCCGTGATTTCACGGGCATAGCCGTTGCAATCACCCTTATTGAATATTAAAAACAATACGGAGGATTCCATGTCCAAAAGAAAACTGATCGCAAAGGGCCTTGTGACTTTGTCTTTGTTCACTCAGCATTTTGCCTGGGCGCAAACAACCACCACAGTTAAAAGACCACCACAATTTGTGATGTTCGCTTTTGATGGATCCTATAATAATGAAGTCTGGCAGTATTCGCGTGACTACACGAAACTTAGAAAAGATGCGGGCGTGGACACACGTTTCACATTCTTTATCAATCCGGTTTATTTCCTAAGCCCTGACAATAAAACCTTCTATCAACCACCGGGTCAGCGTTTGATCCTGGATGGCGCTGGTAACGAAATGGCCACCAAAAACCGTGGTTCCGCTATCGGTTGGGGTGATGACAAACGTGATATCTCGGATCGTATTGACCAGATGAATGCGGCTTACCGTGAAGGCCATGAAATCGGTTCCCACGCCGTGGGTCACTTTGATGGTGGCTTCCGCAATAAAAAATGGGACCTGCGCTGGAGCGAGGCTGACTGGAAGTCCGAATTCACGCAATTCTATGCGATCCTGGATCGCGTGTTTGACCTGAATGGTATCACTAAAAAAGAATCCAAAGGTTTGTTGTTCAGAAACGAAATTACGGGTTTCCGTGCCCCGGTTCTGGGTGTCAGCCCGGGCTTGTGGCCGAACCTGCCTAAGTTTGGTATTCAATACGACACTTCCAAATTGAACTTCGTAAACTACTGGCCACAGAAAAACGAATTTGGCACATGGAACTTCCCGCTGGCTGAAGTGCCAGAACCAGGTGGCGCGCGCAAATGGATCTCTATGGATTACAACTTCTGCGTTCGTGACTCTGCCCGGGTGTTGAAGGAAGAACCTCAATCCATGCAGATCATGAAACGTGATAAAAGCGGCAACACGGTTAAAGCCAACAAGGCCCGTGACTGCTTGAACGAAGTTTCCACTGCGCAAAAAGCACAGGTGAAAGCCAACATGCTTTCAATCTATCGCAGCTACTTCAACAACAACTACTATGGCAACCGTGCTCCGGTTCACATTGGTCACCACTTCTCCAAATGGATGAGCGGTGCATACATGGAAGCTTTCTTCGAATTTGCGAACGAAGTGTGCTCCAAGCCAGAAGTGAAATGCGGTACTTACAATGAGCTTCAGGCCTTCATGGAGAAATCTTCTGCCTCTGAAGTTGAAGCATACAAAAAAGGCACTTTCGCGAAACTGCCGCGTCCTAAGTCCGCAAGCGTGGCTCGCCACCTGGATCTGAAGATCGACATGACCTCTGACCGTGACTTCATGAACATCTCCCTTGCGGGTCGTGATGCTCAGATGGCGGGTCTTAAGAAGTTCGTGACTGTGGGCGATGTGACTAAAGAAATCGACGGCATTATCGACCTGAAAGACATCCGTGAAGTGAGCGAGGCGGGTCAAGACGCTTTGGTTCGTATCTCGGTTGAAAACCGCATGAACAAAGAGATCGCCACCGCGACTTACACTGTGAAAGCGGTAGGCACTCAGAACGAAGTTGTGGACTCTGAGAACGTGGAAGGTCGCTGGGAACAAGGCCACATGGCTGAAGCTCACCGCGATGACGTGGACTTCACTAAAGGACACTAATGAATGTGTGGAAGGCCGCCCTTGCCGGGGCCCTTATCATGAATCTTGTCGGGTGCGGAGGAGGCTCTGCACCTTCGGCATTTGTAAACACTGATGGGACACTGACCCAGGGTGTGATTTATGGCGAGGATTCCATTCAGGAGGTTTCCACTCACACCCGCAACACCCGGGCCAACGTGGCTCTGGTTCATTCTGACAAATGGAACGAGATTATGAAGGGTGATGCTGCGTGGACCGTGGATGAAATCTACGGAACCGGTCAGCAGCTTCCCTGGAGTGATCAGGAATCCAAGGCCTTTTGTTCCGGAACTTTGGTGGCGCCGAAGATGGTCCTGACTGCAGGACATTGCTTCACTGAAGATCATACCTGTGAAAACACCGTATTTGTATTTAATGACGAGCAAAAGATGGAAGGGGCCACCGCCCGCAAGGGCTGGCAGTGCAAGCAGATCGTAGCGCAGAAAAATGACTTCCAGAGCGGCTTGGACTATGCCCTGGTTGAAGTGTCCATGCCCAAGGACGAAGTTGAACCCGTCGTCATGTCGACTATTGCGTCGGTCGTCGGCGATTCTGTTTACTCTATCGGTTATCCACTGGGCAGCCTTAAAAAAACCGCGCAGGGCAAAGTGCGCAGCGTGAATGAAATGGGATCTTTAGAGACCAATCTGGATGTTTTCGTCGGAAACTCGGGTTCTCCGGTGTTTGACAGCAAAACTCATGATTTGATCGGAATCCTGCACGGTGGTGAAGATGACTTCCAGCCGGAGAGCGAAGATGGCTCTGTTCAGATCATGAAATGCGCAGAGGACGGCTGTAAGGGCGAATTCGTCATTCCTATTCAGAAAATTGTGGCCGATATTGAGAAACAGAAGTAAGTTGGGGCCATGCTTCTCATCAATACACATAAGCTCGAAAAATCCTTTGCGGGGAAAACCCTGTTTAAAAACGTCTCTTTGGGCATTGAAGAGGGCGAACGCGTGGGCCTGGTCGGTCCTAATGGGGCCGGCAAATCCACTTTGCTGAAAATTCTGGCGGGCACCATGACTCCGGATTCCGGGGACGTGACTGCGAAAAAGGGTTTGCGTCTGGGGTATCTGGAACAAACGCCCACTTTCAAAAAAGATGAAACCATTCTGGATGCGGTGTTAAGCAAGGCGGAGGATCCTCACGAAGCCATTGGTTCGGCTTACGAGTGGATCGCTCGTCTGGAGCTGACTCAGTTCGGAGAAAACTTTCTGGTCAGCGAACTTTCCGGGGGCTGGAAAAAACGCGTGGCTTTGGCGCGTGAACTGGTGCGCGATCCTGAATTGTTGTTGCTGGATGAGCCGACGAATCACCTGGACGTGTCCAGTATCATGTGGCTGGAGGATTTCCTTAGCCGTGCGCCGTTTGCGACTTTGATCATCACGCACGACCGTTTGTTCCTGCAAAGAACTGTGAACAAGATTTTTGACCTTGATCCGAAAAATCCCAACTATCTGATTTCCACCACGGGTGGCTATCTGGAATATCTTGAGGAAAAGGCGATCTTGCTGGCCGGGCAGGAGCAGAAAGAGCTTGCGATGAAGAACACTCTTCGTCGTGAAACGGAATGGCTGCGTCGGGGAGCGAAAGCCCGTCTGACCAAACAGAAGGCCCGTATTGATCGTGCCGGCACTTTGAAAGAAGACGTCGAAGAGCTTTCTGCGAAGAATGCCGCCCGCAAAGTAAAAATTGAATTCAAAGAAACCGATCGCAATCCGCAGAAGCTGATTGAAGTCGATCATGTCACGAAAGCTTATGATGGCCGTGTGTTGTTCACTGATTTCAGTTATCTGGTGACGCCGAAAACACGTTTGGCATTGCTGGGGGACAACGGTTCGGGCAAGTCCACGCTGATCCGCATGCTGCTTCAGCAGGAAGCGCCGACCTCGGGTCGTGTGGTTCAGGCAGACAAGCTGAAGATTGCCTATTTTGAGCAAAACCGTGAAACGCTGAAGCCGAAAGAATCCGTTCTGAAAAACATCTGTCCTGACGGGGATTACGTCCACTATCAGGGCCAGTATGTATTTGCGCGCAGTTATCTGGAAAGATTCCTGTTCAACCGCCAGCAAATGGATCTGCCGGTGGAAAAACTGTCAGGTGGCGAGCAAAGCCGTCTGCGTTTGGCGCAGCTGATGCTGAACGAAGCCCAAGTGCTGATTCTGGATGAACCGACCAATGACCTGGACGTGGCAACCCTGACCGTGTTGGAGGATTCTTTAAAAGAATTCACCGGCGCTGTGATTCTGGTCACGCACGATCGTTTCTTTATGGATCAGGTGGCTTCCGACATTCTGGCATTGCACAAGAATCTGGATGGTTCCACTTCGATGGAACGTTTTGCCGGTTATCTGCAATGGGAAGAATGGTTCGAGGAACAAAAAGAACTGCAGGCTCAGGAACTAAAAAAAGAAAAGAAAGCTGAAAAGTCGGCGGGCAAACCCGTGAAGCTTTCCTTCAAGGAAAAGTTCGAGCTGGAAAACATGGAAGCCAACATTTTTGAAATGGAAGAAAAGTTGTCAAATCTGCAGATCGAAGCGGGCAAGCCCGAAGTGGTCAGCCAGGCTTCCAAGGTGCAGGAACTTTTCGCCGAGATTTCATCTTTGCAAAGCAAAGTCGAAGCCGCTTATGCCCGCTGGGCTGAGCTGGAAAAAAAGTCCAAAGGCCAAGCTTAACAGTCTAGCCTGGTGCATTCTTACATATTGCTGATCTTCAGAGCGCCTTCAATCATAAGTTGTTGAGCAAGGAGGCTCTCATGAAGATCCAATTCGTCAATCTGGCCGTTGCTCTGACGGCCGGGATGCTGGTGGCATCCTGCAGTTCGTCCGAGAAAAAAAGCACAGCATCGGTCAAGACCACGGCCAGCCCCGCTGAAATTCAAAAACTGGCGGAAGAAGTTTATATTTACGGTTATCCCATGGTTCTAGTGGAAACCAGCCGCGAGATTCTGACCAATGTTTCCCGCGTGACTGCGGATGCGGCCCCTGTGAATCAATTCCTGCATAAAGACCGCTTCCCGGATGCCAGCTTCACTCAAGTGGTCAGCCCCAATGCTGACACATTATATAGCTCCGCATTTTTGGATCTGTCGCGAGAACCCGTCATCCTCAGCGTTCCGGAGATGGGGAAGCGCTATTATCTGATGCAGATGATGAGTGCCTGGACGGATGTGTTTGCCTCGCCGGGAACCAGAACTACAGGTTCACATAAGGGGGACTTTGCGATCACGGGCCCTGGCTGGACCGGGGATCTTCCTACCGGGGTCACCGAGATCAAATCACCGACTAACACCGTGTGGATCATCGGACGCACGCAAACCAACGGACCGAAGGACTTTGCCGCCGTTCGTGAAATTCAGAAAAAATATCGTCTGACCACGCTCAGTTCCTGGCAGCAGTCTGACACCGAAGTTATTGCCACTCCCGCTCGTCAGGTCAGTTCCACGGTGGATATGAAAACTCCGCCGGTGGCGCAGGTGGAATCCATGGATGGGGTTGAGTTCATGGAAAAGTTCGCAGGATACCTGAAGCAGAATCCGCCGAAGGTCGAAGATTCGGCCATGGTTGAAAAGATGGCTCGTTTGGGAATTTCTGAAACCGGGCAGTTTGATGGGCGTGCATTGAGTGATGCTCAGCGGGTGGCGTTCAATCGCGGGGCGAAAATGGCCCTGGAAAAAATCGTAGCCATGAACCAGGCACCTCCTGGTGTGGAGGTCAGTGCGGGCTGGGTGTATTCCTATCACATGGGGGCTTATGGGGCTGACTATGAAAACAGATCCTATGTCGCCAAGTACTTCCTTGGGGCCAACCTTCCTCAGGATGCGGTTTATCCGCGCGCTTCGGTTGATGCCAATGGCATGCCGCTAAAAGGGGATAACAAGTACACCCTGCGCTTTAGCAAGGGGCAGTTGCCTCCGGTTCGGGCGTTCTGGTCCCTGACGATGTATAACTCCAAGCAGGGCTTCGTGAAAAACCCGCTAAACCGATATACGCTTGGGGATCGCGATAAATTGAAATACGGCAAAGACGGATCGCTGGAGCTGTACCTTCAAAGCGAGCGTCCTGAGGCCAGCAAAGTGGCTAACTGGCTGCCGGCTCCGGCAGGGGATGATTTCAACTTGCTGATGCGTTTGTACTGGCCCAAGGATGAAGTTCTTGGTCATCAGTGGCGTATGCCGGGTGTGCAGCAGGTGCAGCCAGCCACGGGCCTGAGTCTGCGTTAGGGAAATAAAAAAGGGGCTTTCAAGGCCCCTTTTTTTATCTTGGTTGTACGCTGTAGTTTGTGACTTCTTCTTTGGCTGTTTCATTCGGATATCGAACGGTCTTGATGTTCAGGATCAGGTCCAAAACACCCTGGTCACCTTCACACACATAGTACTTTTTGTACTTGCAGATATAGTTGAAGCAAAATTCGTTTTTCGAGAAATGAGAAAAAGAACACTGCACGTTGTAAGTGTATTCCACGGAATCAACGACCGACGGCACATTCAGTGCCAAAGCCGGCTGGGCCAGGAATCCAATTGCAATCACCAGTAGTTTCTTCATCTCAAATCTCCTTGCTTCGTCCTTTGCGGGACTATTGTTTTTTCAGGATCAATTTGCCTGACATGGAGTAATTAGATGTCAGAGCGCCTTCCAAAACACCATTTACAAGTTTGCCATAAATAGCTGCTTCAAATTTGGAGTTCAGATCGCGAGCCGGTTTACCAGTCAAAGTCAGGCGTGGCTCTGCAAGATCGGCTTCGTAAACACCGTTCAAAGTCAGGTCTGCCGTGTGGCCTGGATCGTCCGCGCGGTTCAATTCACCCATCAGACGAGGGATGGTCACAGTAGAGCCTTCCTTCACAGTTTCCTGAACATAAAGGCGCAATGTGATGCCCACAACGCCTTTTACCGGGCCGGAGTTGCCCTGATCCATCTGGCCCACGTAAGTTCCAGAGATCGCTGTCAGCTGCGCACGCAGTCTTTCATAGTAGGCAAACTCTTCCTTGCCGCCGCCCGTGGACTCACTTTCGCGGGCTTTCAAAGAAAGTCTCACGATGCCTTTCGGGCCCGAGATGGCTTTAGCTTCACCCAGGATGTTGTTGCCGCTGATTTTAGCGTCAACAGTCTGGATTTCGTCACGGCCCAGGGATTTGATGTCTTTTACGTTCACCAAAGTCAGGTCGCCGGTTTCTGGAGCAAAGCCAACCACGAAGTCATAGCTTTCACCAGCCGGGTTGATGCGCTTGTAAGTCGCGTAAAGAGTGGAATGCAAACGAGTGGAACCGTCAGAGTTCTTCGCGCCGTTATCGACTTTCAGTTCGAAGAATTTGACTTCCAGATCCTGAGTGCCGTCAGCTGTTGTGATTTGGCCCACGTAAGTGCCGATCACAGGTTTGTAAGTTTGTTGCAACTTTCCATTAAGTTCGATCTCGCGCTGTTTGCCGGCGTTTTTGTCCTGATCAAACGCACAGGCTGCAAGACTTAGAACTGTCGCTGCAAGAATTAGTTTTTTCAACATGGTAACCCCTCTTATTATTTATTTTCAGTGTAATCAGCTGACGAAGCATCGTCAGGAATCAATTCGTCACGGGAAGCCGCCCATTCATTCAGCGCAATGGCGTAATCACCCATGGCACGCATGTATTGAACTTCCGAGTCGAAATAGTTGTTCATCGCCGTGATCAGGATCGAGATATCCGTACGACCCTGATTGTAGGAACGGTTCAGTTCCTGAGAGGCTTTTTCACGATAGCCTTTTTGTTTTTCCGCGCTCAGCACCACCGCATAAGTGGACTGCACTTTGCGCTGGGCCTGGATTTCAAGGTCTTCAGCTTCCAGCAACTGGCGGCTAAGGCGGGTGGATTCCAGATCTTTGGAAAGCTTCTTGTTGATGATTTGCTCGTTCTGGATGTCAGAACCGAAGTTGTACTGGAATCTCAGACCCATGTAGTACTTCGGACGGGTGCCGGACACGACGTCAGAATAAGCATCGTTCGCGTTTTCATCCACACCCGTGGTGTACACACGGCCGACGAAATTCAAAGTCGGATAGCTCAGGGATTCTGCCGCCGTCAGCGATTCCTGGGCCGCTTCGACCTTCAGTTTTTGGGAACGGATGGTGCGCAGCTCTTCCACTTTTTTAAGTGGCAGCTTTGGCACGGTTGGAATGTTGCCCGGGATCTGGAAGCGGACTTCAGTGCCGGGTTCCAAAGAAAGCAACGTCACCAGATTTTCCAGATTGTCCAGATACTCGGTTGAGGACGTTTTTACTTTTTGTTCGCGGGTTTCAAATTCCGCCTGCACCTGCGGCAGATCCCCTGGATTGGAATAACCCAAAGAGGTTTTGCGTTTCACTGCATCGACCAGCTTTTTGTAGCGGTCACGGGAAGCCACGGATTCTTTGAAGTTTTCCTGTGCAACATAAGTGTTCCAGAACTGACGGATCGACTCTAGCACGACCTCTTCCAGTTCGTTGGCGCGGTTGATGCTTTCCGCCTGATAAGTCAGCTCGGCTGAATTCACGGTGCCACGGTCAGCAACCCCGAAGAAGTTCCCCAAAAGGGCTTGTTCCAATAGCAATCCGGCACTGTCCAAAGTCTGCTCGCCCGGAGGAGGATTCGTCACAACACTGTCAAACTCAACTTGCTGGGAAAGACGGCTTAGCTCAATGCCCAGAGTGGTCCCGGTGGTGAAAGGTTTTTTCAAACCCACCGTTGTGCGATAGCGTTCGTATTTTGCTTCCACCGGAGTGGAGTTGGAAAGCAGGCCCGCGGATTTGTCGTACTCAAAACCAGTTTCAGCATTTAAAACCCAGTCATAAGCAGAAAGCGCCAATGCAGGAGTCAAACGGAACTGCTGGTACTTCAAATTGACTTCCTTGGTTTTAAGGCCTTGCTTTAAAACCAGTTCGGCCACGTCTTTTTGAGTCAGCGTGATCTCTTTCTTTGCAGGAGCCTGCTGGGCATACGCTGCCTGGATTGTTGTCGTGCCAAGTAGTGCAAGAAGGATTTTTACCATGTTACTTTTGTTCCTAGCTCAAAGTTGTCTTTTTGAAGTGCGATCTCATTGTTGTCTTTAACAGTTCTTTGGGACCATTCAGTGAATACAGACCACTTTTTATTCAGCATCACATCAACTCCATAGTTCATGGATTCGTAAGCGCTGGATTTGCTGAAAGTCGCAAAGTCGTTGGAGCTGCTTTGGGTGTAGCTGATGTTTCCAAATTGCGGGGACACGTTCAAAGAAAGCCATGGCAGGCGTTCCCAGCCCATGCTGATCACGGGACCGGCGCTGAACATGATGGTGTTCAAACGGGCATCGTCGATTTCGTAACCGGAATCCAGTTTCACGGAAGCACTTTGAGAAGCAAAGCCGCCCTTGGCGCGAAGACCCAGCGTCCACAAAACTGCTTTGGTTTGCAGGGAAGGGCTCATCACACCCAGTTCAAGACCCGGCATCACAGTTGTGCCATTTTTGCTCAAGTCAAAAGAACCGGAGCCATCTTTGGTGGCGATGCCTTCCGGTTGGAAGCTTTGCACAGAGAAGCCGGCGAAATATTTCCAGCTGCGTGTGATGATTTCCGGGCGGGGATCTTTCAGCGTCAGCATGCCGGACACTTGAGCGTCGGTGGCGCTTTGTTTTGCAAGGCCGTCGTACTTTGCTTCAGCAACTGCCATGTCTCGCAAGCTTTGAGCGCTGCAGATAGCAGAAGAGAAAATAACGGCTAACAGAAATCCCCATTTCATAGTGCACTCCCCGAATAAATGTGCGTCAGGAATAGTCCGAGGGGTGGGGGCTGTCAACCTCTGCCAGTGGTCCTTTGGGGGCCTTTATAAATCCTTTAATATCAAGGCCTTATGAGCCGCTGTGTTGATAGGAATCCTAATGACTAATGGGGGTGGATTGCCTAGAGTGTTTCGGTCTTTAGAGGGGTATTTATGAGACTGTCGGATATTTCTATTAAGAATCCTGTATTTGCGTGGATGCTGATGTTCGGTCTGATGATTTTCGGACTGATTTCGTTTTCTCGCATGGGCGTCAGCCAGATGCCGGATGTTGATTTCCCAACCGTGACGGTGAGCGTTAGTCTGGATGGGGCAGCTCCCGAAGTTATGGAAACTCAGGTGGTGGATCCGATTGAATCCTCACTGATGACGGTGGAGGGGATCGAATCCATCAAATCCAGCAGTAAAACCGGCAGCGCCAGCATCACGGTGGAATTTGACCTGGATCGTAATATCGATCTGGCGGTTCAGGACGTGCAGGCGAAAATCTCGGGCATTCAAAGAATGCTTCCGGACGACGTGGATCCTCCGTCCATTTCCAAAACCAATCCCGATGATCAGCCCATTCTGTGGTTGGCCCTGACTTACGATAAAGAAGACCCGGAATTCCTGATGCGCTATGCGCGTGACTATCTGAAGGACCGCTTCACGACGGTGGAAGGTGTCGGTGACATCTTCCTGGGTGGTTACACCGATCCGGTGATGCGAGTGCATGTGCGCCCGAAAGATCTGCTTCGTTATAATATCTCTGTGAATGACGTGGTTGATGCCATCCGCAATGAGCATTCCGAGCTTCCGGGTGGTTATATCCAGACCGACAAAAAAACCTTCAACGTGCGCACGATGGGTGAGGCAAAAACGGAAGAGGAATTCCGCAACATCGTGATCAGCCGCCGTGCGGGTGTGACTGTGGCCGATCCGACCAACATGGTAAAAATCCGCCAGGTGGCCGATGCCAGCATGGGGCTGGACAAAATTGAACGTATGTCCCGCTTTAACGGGAAGACGGCGCTGGGTCTGGGGATCCGCAAACAGCGTGGCACCAATGCCGTGTCGGTGGCGCGCGCGGTGAAAGAACAAATCACTGTCATTCAAAAAACTCTGCCTCCGGGCATGAATCTTCAGGTGAACTTTGACAGCACCAAGTTCATCGAGCAGTCCGTGGGCGAGTTGAACAAGCACTTGGTTCTGGCGGTGATCTTCACGTCCCTGGTGTGCTGGATGTTCCTGGGCAGCTGGTCGGCGACCTTCAACGTGCTGTTGTCGATTCCGACGTCGTTGTTGGGGGCCTTCATCGGTCTTTATTTCCTGGGTTACACGCTCAACACGTTCACGCTGTTGGGCCTGACCCTGGCAATCGGTATCGTCGTGGATGATGCCATCATGGTTCTGGAAAATATCTTCCGGTACAATGAAAACGGGCGGGGGCGTATCGAGTCCGCGATCCTTGGAGCGCGCGAGATTTCGTTTGCGGCGATGGCAGCCACCGCGGCCGTGATTGCGATCTTCCTGCCGGTGGCCTTCATGAAGGGTATCATCGGGAAGTTCTTCATGCAGTTCGGGGTGACAATCTCTATCGCCGTGTTCCTGTCGCTGGTGGAGTCTTTGACGATCACACCGATGCGTTGTGCGGGCTTCGTTCACCATGGTGAACGAAAAACCAAACTGGGCAAGGGCTTTGAGGCCCTGATGGAAAACACGCGCATTGGTTACGACCGCTGGCTGCGTGTCAGTTTGCAGCACCCATGGAAGGTGTTGATCGGTTCTTTGGTGTTTGTGGCGGTGTCCTTTATTTCCATCAAGTTCCTGAACAAAGAAATGAGCCCGGCCCAGGATCAGAGCATCTTTATGGCCCGTTTGATCATGCCGGTGGGAACGTCCTTGGCGTACACGGACCAGCAAACCAAAAAAGCCGAGCAGTGGCTGTTGTCCCGTCCTGAAATCAAGCAGGTGTATGCGGCCTTGGGTGGCTTCGGCGGCGGGGTTTCTGATTCCAATGTCACGATGATGTTTATCACCATGAAAGAAAAGAACGAACGCGGCAAGGACCCTGAGACCGGGAAAGTTCTGTCCCAGCAGGAGTTCATGCAAGTGGCTCGTAAGAATCTTTCCAAGATCGAAGACATGCGTCCGGTCCTGATGGATCTGTCTCAGCAGGGTTTCTCGGGTGGTCGCGGGTATCCGATCGAATTTACGATCCTGGGTTCAGACTGGGATAAGCTGGCGAAGTACACCGAAGACATGATGAAGGCCATGACTGACAGCGGTCTGATGGTCGATGTGGATTCCAACTATCTGCTGGGTATGCCAGAGATTCAAGTTCAGCCGGATCGCCTGGCGGCGGCTCAGCACGGGGTCAGCATTTCTTCCATCGGCTCCACAGTCAGTGCGCTGATCGGTGGTGTGAAAGCCGGAGAGTACCCACAAGGCGGACACCGTTACGATATCAAACTGAAGCTTCTGGATCAGGGTGATCCAATGGGCGAGATCAAAACTCTGTTTGTCGGCAACAGTCGAGGCAACCTGATCCCGTTGCCGAAAGTGACCAAAGAAGTGCAAACCTCCAGCTTGCAGTCGATTTCGCGATCCAACCGTCAGCGTGCGATCACAGTCACGGCGAATATGAAGCCGGGGGTGTCCCAGCAGGCGGCCATGGCTTATATTGAAGACGCGGCGAAAAAGATGCTGGAGCCCGGTTACATGATCGATCAGGGCGGAAGCTCCAAGACCTTTAAGGAGTCCTTCCAAAGCTTGATCTTTGCTTTGGTGATGGGTCTGGTGATCGCCTACATGGTTCTGGCCAGCCAGTTCAATTCCTTTATCGATCCAGTGACGATCCTGATGGCATTGCCATTCAGCTTCAGCGGGGCGTTCTTTGCACTTTTGATCACGGGGCAGTCTTTGAACATGTTCTCGATGATTGGTTTGTTGTTGTTGATGGGTATCGTGAAAAAGAATTCCATCTTGCTGATTGAATTCACCAACACCGTCCGTGACCGTGGGACCAGTGCGGCGCTGGATGCGCTGATTGAAGCGTGTCCGACACGTCTTCGACCGATCCTGATGACATCCGTCGCGACGGTGGCTGCGGCGATTCCGTCGGCGACGGCGCGTGGCGCGGGGTCCGAAACCATGCGCCCGATGGCGATTTGTCTTATCGGGGGTGTTGTGGTGTCCACCGCGCTGACCTTGTTCGTAGTTCCGGCGGTGTATCTGCTGATGGATAAGTTCAAGAAGCGTGACGAGGTTCGCGCGAAAACCAAACAAGCTTTCGCCGCTGTTGGCGAAGAGGGCCTGGAGGCCTAAAAGCAAAAAGCCCGGTGGCAGGTTGGCCACGGGGCTTTTTTTATTTCTGACATTGTTCTCTTAAGCGTTGTGCGCCGGTCCCTTTTTTGCCGTAGCGATCCTCCGGGTTTCTTAACGGACATTCCTTAAGGGACATGCACCCACACCCGATGCAGCTGGCTAGTTGCGATTGTAAGAGCTGCAGCAATTTGATGCGCTCTTCTAGATCGTCATTCCATTTCTTGGTCAGTCGTTTCCATTCCGTCGCCGTCGGGGCATGATCCTGCGGCAGCGATGACAGGTGATCTTTGATTTGCTCCAGACTCATACCCAGATGCTGGGAGATCTTAATTATTGAAATCAGACGTAAAACCGAGCGGTCAAAGCGGCGCTGATTGCCGTTGTTGCGATGACTTTTAATCAGTCCTTTGGATTCATAGAAATGCAACGTCGGAACCGAGATGCCACTGCGAGTGGCGACTTCGCCGACTGAAAGTTCGGTTGAAAGAGCAGGGGTTTTGGTTTTGGCAGGCATTTTATTCTTTGACCTCAAGTTAACTTGAGGTTGTAGCATCAGCTAAAAATCACGCAAGCAATTTAATCGCTTGGCTTGTGCCTAAAGGAGAATTCGTGAATTATTTTACTTATAAGATGATCCATCTGATCAGTCTGACCCTGATGTTTGTAAGTTTTGGTTTCATGCTGGTGGCCGTGGCGATCGGGGAGCCGGCGCAGAAATTCAGAAAATTCAGCTATGCTCTGCATGGAGTTTCCTGGCTGGCGCTTTTTGCCAGCGCCTATGGGCTGGTGGAGACTCTGGGGATGGGGGCGAATTTTCCCAACTGGGGCCGGGCTAAAACCGCGATCTGGGTGATGTTGGGGATCTGGGCGTTTATCGTGCGTAAGAAGCCACAATGGACTTTCACCAATATGGCCGTGCTTTCAGTGTTGGGAAGTGCCGCGATCTGGCTGGCGGTTGCGAAGCCTATGTTCTAACGGCTCCACATCACCGCACGCATCGACAGGGAGCCCATTTCAAACCCTTCGTAAGGATAAGAAATGCGGTCTTCCTCGGTGCTGGCGCCAAACGCATACAGCAAGGGCAGATAGTGCTCTGGCGTGGGAACGCTCAGTGCGGCACTTTCACCCAGGGCTTCATAGTCGGTCAGGGTTTTGGTGTCGCGTGCTTCCAGGGCGGCTTTGATTTGGCCGTCGAACTCTTCGGCCCACGGGAAGCTGCCGTCTTTGTTTTTCCATTGAATCAAACTTAAGTTGTGAACGATGTTGCCGCTGGCAACGATCAGAACACCTTTGTCACGCAACGGGCGCAGCAGTTTTCCCAGCTCCAGATGTTGTTGGTTTGTTTTGGTCACGTCCAGGCTGACTTGATAAGTGGGAATATCTGCGTGTGGGTACATGTGCGCCAGAACGGACCACGTGCCGTGATCCAAACCCCATTTGTCATAAAGCTCAGACTTTGGCAGCAGGCGTTGGGTTTCGTGGGCGATGCTCAGTGGGCCTCGCGCCGGGTACTGCATATCAAACAGGGCTTTAGGGAATCCGTAGAAATCGTGAATCGTGGGAGGGTCGGGATTATAAAGAACCTTCGTTCCTTCTGTCTCCCAGTGCGCAGAGACAGAAAGAACGGCCTGTGGTTTTGGCAGGGACTTACCCAGTTTATTCAAGGTCTCTGTGAAGGCGTTCTTGTCCAGAGCATTCATCGGAGAACCGTGACCAATAAAAAGCACAGGCATCACTGACATATTAACCTTTCTTCGGAGCTGGTTTGCCAGCCTGGATTTTGAGGATCAAAGTCACCTCATCACCCACAACCGGACCTGCTTCCACAACACTGCTCCAGTTCAGACCGAAATCCTTGAGGTTGATCTTGCCAGTCGCAGTGAATGCCACTTTGTTGTTGCCGTAGGCGTCGTTCACATCACCCAGGTATTTGGCATCCAAAGTCACTTCTTTAGTTTTACCCTTCAAGGTCAAATCGCCAACAATTTTCAGATTGTCCGGTGTGCCAGTGATCTTTTTTGTGACAAAGGTCATTTTAGGATTTTTGGCCACATCAAAGAAGTCCGGGCTTTTCAAGTGATCGTCACGGTCTTTGTTTTCGGTGCTGATGCTGGCCACTTCGATGTTCAATTTGGCTTTAGACTTTTCAAGTTTTGCGTCCACGTCCAAAGTTCCATCAAATTGAGCAAAACGACCTTCCACCGTGGAAATGACCAGGTGAGGAATTTCAAAACCAATTTTTGAGTGGGCCGGGTCGATGTTGTAAGAACCCGCCGGGATGGATTTTGCAAATGCGGACATACCAGCCAAGGTAACCAGGGAACCAAGAATAAGTGCTTTCATGTGAATTTCTCCTTTTATGTTGTTTCAACGGAATTAGTATCGTGCGTTTTTGATTATTGCGAAAGGTGACATATTCGGAATATACTGTTGCACATATGGAACAGTTAGATCTCAATCAGATACGCACATTCGTTAAACTTGTTCAAAGCGGCAGCTTCACCAAGGCGGCCGAGGTTTTGAAACAACCGAAGTCCCGCGTCAGCCGCAGGCTGTCAGCCTTGGAAAAAGATCTGGGCGTGCAGCTGATATATCGCACCACGCGCCAGTTCCAGCTGACCGAGATGGGGCGCATTTATTATGAACGCGCTCGCGGCCTGATTGAAGGACTTGAAACCCTCACCGGAGAGGTCAGTGAATCGACCGCTGAAATCTCGGGTGTGATTCGTGTCACGGCGTCGGATGATATGGGTGTGAAACACCTTCCTCTGATTGTGGATGAATTCACGCGCCAGTATCCGCGAGTGCGATTTGATCTGTATCTGACTCAAGCCTATGTGGATCTGGTGAAAGAATCAGTCGATGTGGGGATCCGCATCGGGAACCTGAAAGACAGCTCTTTGCGGGCGCGTAAGATCGGCACCGTGCGAAACTTGCTGGTGGCGTCCCCGGGCTTTTTGGAGCGCTACCGTGTGGGGGAAGATCTGACAAAGCTTGCGGCGGCACCATTCTTGGGACTGACCCAGCAGCCAAAGCTTGAGGTTGTTAGGTCTTCTGACGGAAAACGTCTGACGTTGAAAACCAATCCGATCGTCACCGCGAACAATCCGGAAATGCTTCTGAATCTGGCTCGTCTGGGAAAAGGGTATGCTTTTGTGCCCGAGTTTTTGTGCAAGGATGAATTGCGTGACGGCCGCATGGTTCAGATTCATAAAAATCTGCGCGGAGATGAAGTCTCTGTCAGTCTGGTTTCACCCGACACGAAAGAAACGTCCCAGAAGGTGAAGCGCTTCATGGACTTTGCCTACAAACGTTTGAAGGAAGTTTATTTCGCCTAAGAGAAAAGGCTTAAAAGCATCTTATAAAGACCGGAATACTCAAAGCGCAAAAGTGCCCAGACCGTCGCGCACCACAACGTCGCCAAAAGGCCCATCAACACCAGTTGTGGCAAGTTGGCAAAGCTGACCGAGCTGCGCGGGCGGTTCAGCATATCATCGATCTGACCGCGTTCCTGGCTTTCTTTGAATTTGCGCGCCAGACCCTGGGCAAGTACGATTCTTTGCTGCATTTCAAGTTTATAGAAGTGAATGCCCACCAGCATGCGTGAGTCCGAGATGTTCTCAAGTCGTGTGACAATTCCATAGCACGCCATCTGGCGTGAACCCGGTGGGGTGAACTGGATTTTCACGACTTCGCCCAGAAGTGGGCACAAATCATCCGGCGCAGTGAAAGCCAAACCCGTCAAAGAGACGTTTTTGATCTCAGTGCCTTCTTCCCAAGGGACTTGCTTGGGGCCCGCCACGCGAACCAGGCTCTCGTCCTCAGTGTTGAGAATGTAGCGTGGTGATCGGCCGTGATAGCGAGCAAGACTTGTCATGCTGTACTTTTCGGCCCGTTGCCGGTCTTTCTGAAGCCAAAGGGCTGTCTCGATTTGAGAAATTTCAGCCTGGGAAGTGTTTCCAGCCTTTGAACTCTTTAATCTCCTCATGGTGATCCGGGTGACTCACAAAGACGCGAGGATCTTCTGTGAATTGTCCAATCATCTTCCATTCCGGGAAATATTCATAGTCCTCGGGGTGGACCGCCATGAGAAGTTCGTAATCCTCGCCACCCCAAAGAACAAAGTCCTGTGGATTCAAGTGCAGATCCACGGCAAGGCTTTCACTGTCTGGGTGCAAGGGGAGATTCTCAGCAAAAAGATGAAAACCGCCATTCGGTGGTCGCAACTGCAAGGCATCATTCACCAGGCCATCACTGCAGTCCATCAGGGCATGAATGCGGGTGTGCTGTTTTTGCAGACTGGCCACAAGATCCAGGCGGGGCTTCGGACGCAGATGCCGTTCTTTGGCGTCATCAAAGCCGGAAAGTTTTTTCTGCAAAGCGGTCATGCCAGTGAAAGACAACCCCAAAGGTCCACTACACAATAGCAGGTCGCCGGGCTTTGCGCCTTTGCGGGTCAGCGGGTTTTCGCAAGACCCGTGCACACTGACATCCACCACCAGGCGGTCCGGAGACGCCGCCAGATCACCACCGACCACTTGCATGTGATGGTCATCAGCCAAACTGGTCATGCCTTTGTAGAAGTCGTCAAGCCAAGATTCATTTAGTTTTTTAGGCAGGGCCAGGGACACTTGCGCAAAATGGGGAAGGGCCCCCATGGCGGCGATGTCACTCAGATTCACCGCCAACGACTTGTAACCCAGATCAAAGGCGCTGAAATAGTCGAGTTCAAAGTGAACTCCCTCGACCATCATGTCCTGGCAAATCACCGAGTAGCCAGGATAATTCCTGAAAACAAAGGCATCGTCACCTAGCGGTACTTTGGTGTGATCATTTTGACGCTGGACCCGATAACGGATGCGCTCAATGAGCGACCATTCTTTTGGAGTATTTTGCATGTCGTTGTTCCTGGTAAGACATTGCTAAAGAAGTCGCTTTATTGTGAAATAAGAGAGTTAGGAGTCAAGGAGGATTCTTTTGAACACGCCCAAAGCGGCTTCGCCGAAACGCACATCGAAAAAGAAATCTACACGCAAGCCGAAGGTTGTCGAACATCCTCTGTCATCTGAAAGTCTTTTCTCCAGCCGGGAGATCGGCTGGCTGAATTTCAACAGACGGGTGTTGGCTGAAGCCGAGGACGCACGCAATCCTTTGTTGGAGCGTGTGAAATTCTTAAGCATCTCCGGATCCAATCTGGATGAGTTCTTTATGAAACGTGTGGGCGGTTTGAAACGTCACATGGCCTATGGTGTTTCCGCCAAATCGTCTGACGGAAAAACACCGATGCATCAGTTGCAGGAAATCCGTCAGTTTGTGATTCCGATGATTCAGGATCAGGCTCATGCCTACAACAAGGTGCTTAAGCCTGCTCTGGAAAAAGAAGGCATCCATCTGCTTTCTTGGAAGGACCTTTCTGACAAAGAAAAAGAAAGTGTCAAAAAGTACTATAACCGCAATGTCTTCCCGGTACTGACGCCGCTGTCGGTGGATCCAGGACATCCATTCCCGTTCATCTCGAATCTGTCGATTTCTTTAGGAGTGACCCTGAAACATCCCGGAAGTGAAGAAAAGCTCTTTGCCCGGGTGAAAATCCCCAAAGTTTTGCCGCAGTGGATTCGTACTGATGCTGAAAGCAAGGATTATCGCTTCATCAGTCTTTTGGATGTGATCAAGGAAAATCTGGCGGATCTGTTCCCGGCCATGCAGGTGCTGGGAGTGATGCCGTTCCGACTGACTCGTAATGCCGATTCGGACCAGGATCAGGAAGATGCGGAAGACTTGCTGGAAGCCATTGAGGAAGAACTGCGCCAGCGCCGTTTTGCCGAAGTGGTGCGCCTGGAGCACGGGCCGCACCCGGATCCGTGGATGCTGAAGTTCCTGATGGAGGAACTGGAGCTGATTGAAGAGGACATTTATGAGACCTCCAGTCTTTTGGATTTCACAGACTTGGGTGTGATCTCGGATGTAAATCTGCCGAAATTGAAATTTGATCCTTACACTCCGGTGGTGGCGCCCGCATTTGCCGAAGATGGACACGGGATGTTTAACGCCATTAAGATGGCGGACCAGCTGGTGCATCATCCCTATGAAAGCTTCGCGGCTTCGGTGGAAAAGTTCATTCGTGTGGCCAGTGAAGATCCCAAGGTGCTGGCGATCAAGATGACTTTGTACCGAACCGGTGATAACAGCCCCTTTATTCGCTCACTGATTCGTGCGGCCGAACAGGGCAAGCAGGTCGTGTGTCTGGTGGAGCTGAAGGCGCGCTTCGATGAAGAGCGCAATATCTATTGGGCCACTGAACTTGAAAATGCCGGCGTGCATGTGGTTTATGGCGTTGTTGGTTTGAAGACTCACGCCAAGACCGCGCTGGTGGTTCGTCAGGAGCAAGAGGGCTTGCGCTGTTACTGCCATATCGGGACGGGAAATTACAACGTGGCGACTTCGCGATTCTATACGGATCTGGGGCTTTTGACGGCGCGTGAAGAAATCACCAATGATGTGGTGGAGTTTTTCCATTATCTGACGGGCAGATCTTTAAAGAGCAACTATCAGAATCTGCTGATTGCGCCCGTGAATATGTTCTCGCGCTTTAAGTCCATGATCGAACGCGAGGCCGAACACGCCAAAGCGGGTCGTCCGGCGCAGATCATTGCCAAATTCAATAACTTCGAAGAAAACGACATTGCTGTGGCCCTGTACGCGGCTTCGCAAAAAGGGGTTGATATCGAGATGATCGTGCGGGGCTTCTGCTGTCTTCGTCCCGGGGTCCCGGGCATGAGTGAGCGCATCCGCGTGACCTCGATCATCGGTCGTTTCCTGGAGCATTCACGCATTTTCTATTTCCGCAACGGGGAAAAGGACCCGGTGGACGGAGAGTTCTATCTGGGATCTGCCGATTGGATGTATCGCAATCTGCATGCCCGGGTGGAGGCCATTGTGCCGATTCTGGATCGCAGTTTGAAAGAAAAGTGCTGGGAAATCCTGAGTTTGTGTGTGAAAGAGCAACGCCAGTCCTGGGAAATGAAGTCCGATGGGACTTATGTACGTCAGAACTCGCAGGATGTCGGTTTGCATCAAACCCTGATGCAAATTGCGAAAGCCCGGGTTACATTTGTGGATGAAAATACCAGTTCATCCACCAGTTCAAATTCGGAGTAGTGCCTAAGTGGAATTGATCATTATCCGTCACGCAGTGGCTGAAGACAAAGAAGAGTTCGCCAAAAAGGGCCAAGAGGACTACCTGCGCCCGCTGACCCTGAAGGGTCGCAAGCGCATGCAGAAGGTCTGCGTAAACCTGCGTGATTATGTGAAGGAAATCGACCTGATTGTCTCAAGTCCGCTGACCCGTGCGCGCCAGACGGCTGAGATCATTTCGCAAATCTATTTCGAAACCAAAGTGGTCGAAGCACCCGAGCTGGTGCCGCACAGTCCTCCGCAGGCGTTCTTAAAATGGCTGCGGGTGCAAGGGCGCAACTACAAGCGCATCGCCATTGTCGGTCACGAGCCGCATTTGAGCGTGTTTGCCAGTTATATGTTGTCGATGAAGGCTGAAAGTTTTATTGATTTGAAGAAAAGCGGCATTATCGGTCTGGAGCTGGAATCTTTTTCGTCAGCCGAAGCGGGCCGAGCACAGCTTTTGTACTCGATCCCGCCCAAATTCCTGGCTGATTAAGGTGTGAACTTCAGGGACTTGAAGAACGCCTCGGAAGAATCTTCCGCGTCGTTGGAATCGTGCTGGATCGTGATTGCCACGATTTCAAAGTCACTGACGTTTCTTTCCGGGAAGGCTTTTTTCAGGTCTTCCATCAGATTGCGCTTATAGTTCTGAGCTTTGCCCAACATGTCCTGGTTGTTCAGCAGAAGCTGTTTCGCTTCTGGCAAAGTCGCCACCACGATGTTTTTGTTCGAGTACCAGTTTTCGAACACGGAACCGGCCTGACGAACTTCACCGTTCACTTCGTCACCCCAGTAGTAACCGAACAAGATCACCTTGTCATTCTTAGGGTCCACCAAAGTGCGGTCGCCGTTGGATTTGCCATCACGGATCGTGAACCAAACCTGGAAGGCCGAGTCATCTTTGCCGGTTTTTCCTTTCACTGGGTCCGCGCCTTTAACGCCTTTGGTAACTGCCAGTTTCAGATCCATCGTCGAGAATTCCGCCGGAGAGAATCTGTACGCCATCGTCGTCAGACGGATGGAGTTGTTTTTACTTCTCATCGCAGCCCAGTCTTTTTCACCGTTGAATTCAGCAGTGATGTAACCGGAATCCTTGTTGTCATCCATGCCACCCGGAGTGCGGGATTCATAGTTGAACTGGTGATCCATGCGGAAGTGCACCATGTTCTGGTGGTGGTACTCGATGTTGATACCTTCAGGCATGTTGGACTTGGTCGCAGGGGACACCTTCACGCCAGCCATGACATCCGGAAGTTTTGCCACATCCAGAACCGCATACGGATCATAACGCAGCTGGGACTGTGGAAGTTTCGTTTTCACTTCATAGCTGTCTGCCGGATCCACGATCGCTGGCAAAGCCTGACGGTTCAGTTCGTAAGAATTTCCGTATGGCAGGAAGTCCACCAGATTTTCGTGACCCAGGTGCATAACCTTGGCAACGCCTGGCTTACCCAAAGAATAGTAAGCGCGGTTCTTGATCGGGGAGGCATTCGCCGCAGACAGGATCACGCGGGAGTTCCATTCCAAGTTGGCGTTGTCATCCGTGATGTTGGCTTCAGCCAGCGCCGTCACCAGACCTTTCATGAAGGCTTTTTGGTTGAAGCGGGAAGACAGGATACCCGCCAGGTGATCGGCTTTGATGGTGCCCATGTCCACAGCCTTCAGGCGCGCCGGGAACTTGGAGGAAGACACTGTCACAACACCGTCGTTGTTTTCTTCGAATTGACCGATGATTTTTGTGGCTTTCATGAAGATGTGAGAATCTTCAGGGTCACTTTCAAAGGTCACAGAGAAGTAACGAGTCAGACCGATCAAAGATCTTTCGTTTTTTCTCCAGAAAGAATCCATCGCCGTCGGGGAAATGGACTTGGAAGCGGTTTTTTCAGTCTGGCAGATCTCCGGACCTTGGTTTTCAGACAATGCTGATACCAGGGCAAACGGAACGTCTGTCGTGTTCAGGATGCTGGAACCATGCAGTGGAGCCGCTACAGACACGAAACCTTTTACGTATGTGGATACGAAACTTGGGTTTTTAACAAAGGCGTGAAGTGTATCCACCGCACCTTTGGAATAGCCCAGGAACACATAGCGAGGAGCCTTGTGGCCACGCTGCGTGCGCATTTTATAGTCATCACGGATGTAGTTCATGATGATGTCAGCGTTCAGGTCGCTCGCACACGTGGATTCCACTGGCGGCTGGATCACACGCAGACCCAGATCATCCTGCAAAGCATTCAGACCCAAAGAGAAGATCTCTTTGTCGAAGATGCTGTTATAGATGCCTGGAACGTAAACCAGGGTGACGTCTTCCAGTTTGGAGTTATAGATCTTCGTCAGCGGGGTTGGATAGATGCGGTCTTCAAGGTCTGCTTCCTTGATAGCTTCTTTCAACAGTTGTTCCGCTGCACTTGCTTTAGTCGCTTGTTTCACGTCAGTTAATTTTGCGAAGGAGGAACGCAGGGATTCTTTTGTGGAAACCCAGTTTTTCGCAAACACCATGTCACGTGTTTCAGGCAGGAATGGTTTTTCCTGAACCACGATGGATTTTTCCAGCAGGTATGGCAGCTGGTACATTTTCATGACCGCGCGTTTTGCTGGCAGAACGAATTTCGCGATGTCGCTCATGATGCCGCCACCGGAAGTCAGGTCTGTGGTTTTCAGATCCAGGTTCGCGGTTTTGGTATCCTGAAGGATGCCGACTTTCGCTTTTACTTTTTCAATGCGTGGGTCGTTCATCAGGTTTTCAACAGAACCTGCAGTCAGGACAGCGTCAGTGACCGCACCGATGTCTTCCGGATTGATCATAGTGTTGACGTCGAACTTGGAGATATCAAAGTTCATCGGGCTCATAGAGCTGGATCCTGGTTTTTGGAACGGATCAAACTTGAAGGCATCCATGAAGCTCTTGATTTCAGATACCAGGAAGTAAGGACGCGTGTCAGACACGAATCTGGTCAGGTGCTGGAAGATACGTTTTTGGGACAGATCTTTGGCTTGAGTTTCAACACCACGGCGGGAGTTGATGTTGACCTCTTGCAGAGCTTCGCGGCCGGATTTTTCATGGCGTTGAGCTGTTGCGCCGAACAGGTCTTTGGCTTCCACACCGAAGAATGGAAGGATGTCTTTAGAGCGGATTTGGCCTGGGATCTGACGTTTGTTGGAAGCCACCAGACCGAAGCTGGAAGCCGCCGTCAAAGAACCGTGGGTGCGGTACATTTTAGTGAAACCACCCAAAGCAGACTTGATATAGTTGCCATCTTTCAAAGTCAGGATGAAATCCGGGAAATCGAAATTGCGCTCAGAAGCCGACTCAATCAGACGGAAGACAGAGTCAGGATATTTAGTCAAAGCCGTGATCTTCAAAACCTGATCCGCTTTCATGGCCTTAGGGGCTGCTTTGGTTGAATGGTACTCTTTAGGAATATCCAGCGGATTCCCTTTTTCCGGATAGTAATAATACAACCCATTCTTCTTGTCATATTGGACCTTCGCCCCACCAGTGGAGGTTTCAACTGTCATCAATGTGTCAGAAGAGTTGTTGCGGTTGATGTAAACGGCCATGTCGAACCAAGCTTCTTTTTTGAACTCTTGGATCAGGTTAGGCATTTGTTTGCGGTCTTTAAGATAAATGGGACCCCAGGTGCCCAATGCCATCAAAGGCACAGCCACGTCTTTGGATTCTTTCAGTTGTTGAACGTTATTCAGGCCCGCACGTTTGATAACTTCAGCGATATCAACGCCATTCAGTTCCTGTTCTGGTGCGCCTTCCTGGAAGCGACCGATGTTTCCGTGATCGGAAACCAGTACGATTTCAACTTCGACACCCTTGTCTTTATAGTTTTTGATCAGGCGTTTGATTTCAGCATCAAGGATGCGCATGACGGGGAAAAGGCGATCTTTTTGCGTGTGCGCGGTGGAATCGATAGCGCCCACATAGCCGGTCATAACCGGTTTTGCTTTGGCGGAGGAAAGCTCATCGATAACGGTTTTGATTTCAAGTTTAGGAACTTCTTCAGTTGGGAAGTACATCAGGGCTTCAACGTAAGGGTTGAAGAAGGATTCAAATGCACCCATATAGTATTTAGGTGCCGCCAAACGACGGTAATAGTCGCGTGGATCACCCTGGATGGATTGGGAGGATTCATCAAAATACGTGGCTTCAACAGATTTGATACGGCCCGCAGCTCCGAAGATGTCGGAAGTGTGGGTCACTGTTGCCCAGGACAGATCGGTCATGGATGGGAATGGAGCGACGTGCGCGCCGAAGTTGCCGAAGTCTTTAAACAGACCCTGTTTTTGTGCGGTTACGAAGGCTGCATAACTTAAACCGTCAACACCTAGGATGATGGTTTGGGAGTTCTTTTGAACCGCGTCTTTTTTCAGGTATGCCGTTACTGGCTTTCTAGGCTCAAGCGGAATATCAAAGGCATGGGCAGTGAACGCTCCCATGGTCAGGGAAGTAGCGATAAAGCTCATTGCCAGAACATTCTTATAAGACTTTGCGGACTTCATAGGAACCCCTTTAAAAAGTTGTCTCACTATGAATAAAGGCAAGAGCGATGCCAAAGGTCCTTCGCCATCTTAACCAGAACAGACTTAAAACCGAATCTGTATAAATCACTGTCTCACTCCGGGACCAGTGACATTTCACTCACCACACTGTCAGCTTTCTACCTCCTCTTCCCATGCTTTGGGGACCCTCGCCCCGGTCTATCCCCAGGACCAAATCACCGAATCAAATCCCGCCCGCCGCCAAAGGGGATCTTTCTTCATAATGGATTCCACCACCATCAGTCCCTGCTCAACGTTTCTTTCTATATACTTCCGCACAATTCCGAACCCTCGCCCCATAGAGGTCACGCGAGTGAAGGGGCGAAGGTCCCACATGCCTGCGGATTTGAAGATCATTTTGGAGATGGTTCCTGTCAGGGCGCTGATAAAGCTGACATAGGCTTTGCGATCAGGAGCGCGGATTAATATATGGATGTGATTGCCGACGTTGGCAAAGCTGTAAAGTCTCACCTTGAAACGAAACACAAATCTTCGCGTGTATTTCAGAAGCATCTTTCTGTTCGCCGGATGTAAAAGGGACCTTCGCCCGAAGGCTTTATTGCTCTTAAGTACCAAGTGAATAGGTTCAAAGTTTGAAAGCGGACGCTGACTGCGTCTTTTGCCTTTGGAAAGTTCCCCTCCATAAGAGGTTCCATTGAAGTCATGTCTTAGATCGCCGCCGAAAGAAAAGTGTTTTGCCATGTGCAACTCCTTGATGGAGCGCCTTAGCTGCAAAGCGGGCGAGGGTCCCCAAATGGCTGTGGGAGGTGATGGAGGACCGAGTGGGGCGAGGGTCGGAAAGGAGGGAGGGCGGGGGCGGGGGCGGAAGCGGAAGAAAGTGCTAAAGCATGGACCAGATCAGGCCGTCGCGCAGGCCGACGTTGGGGATCAGGATCTTTTCAGCTTCGGCTTGGCGCATGATGGTTTGGACCAGCATGGCTGCCGGGACAATGACGTCGGCGCGGTCGGGGCGAAGGTGCAACTTTTCAATACGGTCTTTGACCTTCAGGGTGCGCAGGCGGTCGATGATTTCGGTAAGTTCAGCCAGAGTCAGGAAGGACTGTGGGGATTTTTTCAGCAGTTCGCCTTTGAGTTGGCCCAGGCATTCCAGATTGCCGCCGGTGCCGATGGCGAAATCCACCGGGTCGTGATCACAGTTCTTATAGATATGCTCACCCAGGGCGCCGATGAATTCTCCCATGATGATATTCAGGTGATTTTCATTCAGATTTCTTTTGGCCAGATTTTCCAGCACACGCACCGTGCCCATCGGGAACGACTTGGTTGCCAGCATCTTCGGCCCTTGTGAAAAGGTGACCTCGATGCTGCCTCCGCCGATATCAATCAGCATCGTTTTTTTGTTGTCCAGATCCAGCTCTTTGCGCACGGCCAGGTGAATCAGGCGGCCTTCTTCAGTGCCATCAATGACCTCGATTTTGATGCCCGAGGTTTTATAAATCAGATCCACGAATTCTTTCTGATTTTTGGCTTCACGACTGGCCGAGGTGGCCACGGCCCGGCACTTTGTCACACCCAAATCTCGATTGGTCAGGGCATAGCGCTGAAAGGTGGCTTTGGCGATTTCCAATGAAGCCGGCGTGATCAGCCCTTGCGTGAAAACATCGTGCCCCAGTCGAACAGCGGCGCGATACTTTTTCACGATATGCAGGTGCGGAGCTTGCTCTTGAACGTCAGCAATCATCATGCGAATGGCATTGGACCCGATATCGATGGCGGATATACGACGTGACACGTAAAGCTCCCTTTCCTTTGGCAACAGTATATAAAGATGGCAGCATGAGAGACATGAAAAAAATCGTTCTTGGCTCTTTATTTTCACTTTTTGCGTCCACGCAGGTTTTGGCTCTTTCTGAGATCGAACTGACCGGCGAGTTGGACGCTACAGCCTCTGTCTGGAATCTGCCAACGGGCGAGCGCGGAAATTCGGCCTTTCAGGTTCCGTCCCTGTTTTTGGGTGTTCATATCCCCTTGAAAGAGGACAATCTTTTGGTCGTGACGATGGAAGGTTCTGAACAAAAGGACATCAGTCCGAACCGTTTTGATGTCGGTGTTCGCGAGGCCTACTTGGATCTGGTCAGTATCTTTGAAGGTATGCATGCTTTGCGCGCCGGCTTGATCCCGCAAACCTGGCAAGAGGCTCAATACGAGAACTATCAGTACCGCTTCCTGGGTCAGACTGCCTGGTCCATGACGGAAAAGTGGAAGTACCTTTCTTATTCCGATCTGGGAGTGTCCTTCATGTCCCAGCTGCCACATGATTATGGCGAGTGGGCTTTGAATCTGACCAACGGGGAAGGGGCCCAGGAAAAAGAGGAAGGCCCGCACAAGGAAGCCACCGTTTTTGTCCGTTTCTTTAAATGGTCCCCTTGGTCCTTGAGCTTGAGCTATGTCCGTGGAAGTTACGATCTTTATGGCGCCGACGTCGGTCTGAAAGAGCGCATCCAGGGTCTGTTGGCCTATGAAAAAGAGGACGAGTGGATGGTGGCTTTGGAATACCTTGGTACCAAGGATCCGGCCGATGCCCTTCGCGATTATGGGATGGCGGAAGGGGTGGACGTGACGGCGCTCAGCGGTCAGTCCGTCCGGGGCGAGGGTGCCAGTCTTTACGCCGTGGTGCATACAGGGCCCCAGGCAGAGATTTTGGTGCGTTATGATTATCTGAACCCTGTCGTTGGTGAGGACGGCAAGGATTTGCAGACCGCGATTCTTGCTTTGGGCTATCAAGTGACGGATGATATTAAGGCGGCCTTGGCGGTTGATCACACCAAATACGGTGAAGAATTCGCCCCCGGGGTTCGCGAGCGTTCCAAGCTGGAATTGGCCGCTCAAGTCCTGTTCTAGAGTGTGTTAAGTTTCTGTTAGAATCACTAGAGATGCCGTGTTAATCGGTGTCTTTATTTCTTAAATCATTATAAATCAAGCCAAGCGCTAAAGGTGGATACCATGGAAAGAGCGATAGATATTCAACTGGAAGACCTGAAAAAAATGATTCTTCTGATGGGTGGCCATGTTGAAAAATCTCTGGCTCAGGTAACCGCGGCTTTGCTGTCCCGTGATGTGGATATGTTCAACGGTGTTCATGACATCGAAAAACTGATCAATGAAGACCACATCCGCGTGGACAACGCCTGCATGCACGTACTGGCAAAGCAGGGCCCGGTGGCCAAAGACCTGCGTTTGATCATCTCCGTTCTTAAGATCAACAACGATCTGGAGCGTATGGGCGATCAGACCGTGAATATCTCCTACTCCGGAAAGGATTATCTGGGGCGCAAACCCATCCAGCAGCAGCTGAACGACATTCAGAAAATGTCTGAAATCGCCGGCCGCATGGTGAAGGGCTCTTTGGACAGCTTCGTCCGTGGTGACGTTGAACAGGCCAAAAAGATCCTGTTGATGGATGACGAAATCGACGCTCTGAAAGGCAAGGTTTTTCAGGACGCGATGGCGCACATGAAAGCCCACTCGGATGACGTTGAAGCGGGCATGGATTTGATTTTAATTGCGAGAAACTTGGAGCGCCTGGGTGACCATGCGACCAACATCGCAGAGGACGTGATCTTTGCTGTAACCGGCAAGGATGTTCGACACGGAGGAAAGTTTGGCTGACAATTCAGTTCATGTGCTAGTGGTGGAAGATGAGCAGGAAATCCGGGAGCTGATGGCTCTGCACCTGCTTCGTCAAGGGTACCGAGTGACCGAATGTGCTTCCGCCGAAGAAGCCCTGAACGAATTGAATCGCCAGAACTATACTTTGTTCGTCCTTGATTGGATGCTGCCGGGTTTAAGCGGCGTTGATATCGTCGAAAAGATCAAAGCCAAGAACACCGGTGCCTCAGTTCTGATGGTCACCGCGAAAACAGAACCTCAGGACATCGTTGCCGGCCTTGAAAAAGGGGCCGACGACTACATGACCAAACCTTTCAATCCTTCAGTCTTTATTGCCCGTATCAAGGCGCTTTTGCGCCGGTCCCAGGTGCAGACGGCGGCTCCGGCAGCGGCTGACGACGGTGAAGTTTCCCTGATGGGTTTGAAAATCAATTTCAAGTCTTACGAGATTTCCTATAACGGCGAACCTCTGCATTTGACTCCATCCGAGTTCAAGCTGCTGGGGGCCCTGGTGCAGAACCATGGCTGCGTTTTGACCCGCGAACAACTGATTGAAAACATTCAGGGCGAGGGTATTAACGTGGTTGGCCGCACTATCGACACCCACGTCTTTGGATTACGCAAGAAGTTAGGGGAGTGGGGAGACCGTATTGAGACTATCCGTGGCGTTGGATATCGGGTTAAAGTAGACATCGCATGAAGCGATTTATCCGATTCCCATGGCGAGTTTACTGGCGCTACTTCTCTTGGCAGGTAGTGGCCTTCAATGGTCTTTATCTGGCCATTATTTCTATGATCGATGTTCGCCACGGGGTTCGTCCGTTTGTCTATAACGAAGCCCTGCTGAATTTCTTTGTTTTCAGTATTCTGGTTTCGGCCATCACTTCCTATCGTTTTGCGAAACCCATTCACCGTGTGATTCTGAAAGCTTTGCGCATTTCCAGCAAACGCACCTTCGGCAGTCTGGTGAAAGAACAAGAGGACGATTTGGCGGATGATGAAACCGCTGATATTTCTGAACTGGAACTGGCGTTGGATCGCATTCATCGCAAGATGAAAAACCGCAAGGCCCGCTATCTGCAGTCGCAGGAAGAATCCCAAGCTTTCATGAGCGCCGTGGCCGAGGGCCTGGTGTCGGTCAGCCTTGATGAAAAGATTCTTTATTTTAACTCTCAATTTGCTGCGCAATTCCTGTCTTCAGACCTGCTGAATGGTCAGATTCTTCGTTTGAAGGACGCGATTCGTTCTTCCGATGTTTTGGAAGGCTTTGGCAAAACCATCAAGATTGGCAAGGTTCAGCGTTTTACCGTGAAGCTTCCGACCCTGATCGACAATCAACCTCGTTTCTTTGCAGTGTCGGTGAATCCGATCCGCAATGAAAAGACGCAAGAGATTTACGGCGTTGTGGGGATCTTCCATGACATCACCGAGATGAAACGTGCCGAACAGATCCGTATGGAATTTGTTGGCAACGCGTCTCACGAGCTGCGCACACCACTGACATCCATCAAGGGCTATGTTGACACCCTGAAAGAGGACGTGAAAACCGGTCAGATCCAGCAAGCTGGCAAGTTCCTGGACATCGTGTCTCGTAATATTGACCGTCTGATGGATCTGGTGAATGACATGCTTAGCATCAACACTCTGGAGGCTTCAAACTCCGAGCTGAAGCTTGAGATGATTCATCCCTTGGCCATTTCCGAGCATGTGGTTTCTGAGCTGGCCGTGATGGCGGCGGAAAAAAACATCACTATCCGTGTGAATGGCGATGTGCCACCGTTTTTGGCAGACGCCCGTAAAGTGGAGCAAGTTCTGCGCAATCTGGTGTCCAATGCCGTGAAATACATCCCGGCGGGTAAAACCATCCAGATCCGTTGGGAACGCGACATCAAAGAATACATTATTCTGCGTGTGATCGACGACGGGCAGGGTATTCCTGAGCAACACTTGGATCGTCTGTTTGAACGCTTCTATCGCATCGACAAGGGGCGCACCCGCGATGCCGGGGGCACGGGGCTGGGGCTGGCTATTGTGAAGCATATTATGCAAAGTCACGGTGGCACGGTCGCGGTGAAAAGTATTGTCGACCAGGGATCTGAATTTATTTGCTCTTTCCCGATCCGAAAGTAAAATTCGGGGGATGAACACCGATCATCCCTTTTATCGTCATTTTGAAAAAGTCTATGGCTCCCGCTGGGCAGGCCTCTTCGCCGCCCTGCAAACCCGCGAGCAACAAGTCGCCCGGGTGAACGCATGGAGTCCTTCCGATAAAAGCACCAAATCCTGGTCTCAGTTCCCTGAAAAGCCCGAGCTTCCTGGTTGTCATTGGTTGACGCCGGCTCACGGCAGCCAGCCCGAGCGCAATTCTGATGAGCTGCTGGATATCTATATCATGGATCCAGCCAGCGTTATGGTGGCGAGGGCTTTGGATGTGCAGCCGGGTGATCGCCTTTTGGATATGTGTGCAGCTCCGGGTGGGAAAAGCCTGGTGATGATCGAGTCTTTCGGGGACGAGGGCGAGATCTTCTGCAATGATCTTTCGCCGGAACGTCGCGAACGTTTGAAAAAGGTGATTCAGCAGTATGTGCCGCGCGAAGTGCGTAACCGCGTGTGGGTGACCGGTAAAGACGGCGTGCAGTTTGGTTTGAAAGAACCGGGCAGCTTTGACCGGGTTCTGCTGGATGCCCCTTGTTCTGGTGAACGCCATATTCTTGAAAATCAGGCAGCCCAGGATGAATGGAGCCCGCGTCGCACCGAGCATCTGGCGGCAAGGCAGTATTCATTGTTGGCGGCAGCCTTCCTGGCAGTGAAGGCCGGGGGGCGCATCGTTTATTCCACATGCTCTATCAGTCCGGCGGAAAATGACGACGTGGTTCGCAAACTTTTGAAAAAGAAGAAATCAGCGGTGAAATTACTGGAAGCACCATTGGGTGTGGGCGGGGAACGAACCGAAATGGGCGTGGCTTACATGCCGGATCAGTGCGGTTTTGGCCCTTTGTATTTTGCCGTGATCGAAAAGGTCGAAGAATAAAAAAAAGCGAACTTTTCAGTTCGCTTTGTGGATGACTAGTTGTCGTCTTTTTGACGGAATTTATGCTTGCGGTATTCTTCCAAAGTCAAAAAGCCGTAGGTTTTCTTGCGATAGATTTCAATCGCCTCCGCTTCAATGTCTGTCAGCACGTCTTCCATGAATTCCAGTGGAATGGTGCCGGTTTTCATCAATTGCAGCGTGTACAGATGCACGACCTTGCGGATAAAGTCCGGCGTCTTTTCGCGCATGTTTTGGGTTTCTTGAAGCTGTGTTTCTACGATTTTTAGCAGCATATCTGTGTTCATACCCTTCAAATATCGGTTTTCCTTCTTCGAACCTGAGCATCACCCATAGAAATTTGGTCCAAAGGATGAGAGACTTGGACCAATGAAGGCCCTGACTCAGCAAGAACTCCAGCATTTTGTCTCTTACTTTGCTCCAATTTTGGACGGCGCCCAGTTGCAGGACGTGCTTGCCAATGACCGAGGTCTGGCTTTGGGTTTTCACCTGCGCGGGACCATGTATTGGATGATACTGGACCTTGTGCCAAACACGCCGATGCTGCTGCTTTTCGAGGATCAGTGTCCGTTTAAAAAAGGCCCGAAAACCAAGCCGGTCAGTCTTTTCCTGAATTCGCATGGGCGCAATTTGTATGTGACTTCCCTGGCCGTGCAAGAGGCTTTCGGCCGCGTGGTCAGCCTGCAACTGAAGAACGCCACGATGGACTGCGAACTTGAAATTCGCCTGATCCCGAAACAGTGCAATCTGATCGTTAAAGCGCACGGCAAACAAGTGGCCTGGGATCGCCCGTTGGATTTGTCACAGGCACCGGTCGTGGAAAATCCGCCCGAGCCCCGTGATCTGACCGCCATCCACGAAGAATGGCTGGCAGAACAATCCGGTGGCAAAAAGCCAACGAATCTGGATCCCGTTGCCCAATGGGAAAAGCAGAAACAAAAGGATCTGGAAAAAAAGCGCAAAGCTTTAAGTGAAATCCAAAAGCAGATCGAAAGTGATCGCGAGCTTTTGTGGTACGAAGCCGGTCAGTATTTGAAAACCCACGGGACACTGGATGTGCCCGAGGATCTGCAATCTTGTGTGGATCGCAAGCAGTCTTTAAGCTGGAACATCGAGCACTGTTTTTCCAAGGCCAAACAAATGGTCGGGAAAAAAGAAGGTGCTCGCGAACGTTTGGATGAGCTTGTGATTGAAATCCAGAAGCTCGAGGCCACGCGCTATTCAGAAAAACAAAGCAAGCCCGCTTTGGTGGATCTGATGAAAAAAGCCGATGCCCGGGGACGCAAACTGCATCTGGATTCAGGTGCTTTGGCCTATTGCGGGAAGTCGGGTGCAGACAATCTGGCACTGCTTCGTCAGGCCAAAGCGTGGGATTACTGGCTGCATCTGAAGGACTATCCGGGGGCGCATGCTATCATCCATCGCCAGCGCGATCAGGAAATCACTCCAGCCGAAGTGCAGGAGGTTGCCGCCTGGGTGGCCCGCGAATCCCTGTCGTCCAAATCCCTGATGGTCGGTCAAAAAGTGGCGGTGGTGATCGTCGAATGCCGCTTCGTTCGTCCGATCAAGGGCGATAAATTGGGACGCGTCACCTATCATTCGGAAAAATCGTTCCATCTGACCCTGAATTAAACTCTTACGCCGCGACGCTTCGGAAAAAGTAAGCAGGTACCTTTTGGGGTGTTTTCGGTCTAACATTTTCCTCTAGATTACAGAGGAGATTGCATCGTGATTGAAGTCAAAGATCTCACCAAAGATTATGGTCCCCGACGGGCCATCGACAAACTGAACTTCTCCATTTCCAAGGGTGATGTTGTGGGCTTTTTGGGTCCCAACGGAGCTGGTAAATCCACGACAATGAAAATCATCACAGGCTTCATGGCTCCAAGTCATGGCAATGCCTCTGTCGCGGGATTTGATGTTTTTGAAAATCCTTTGGAAGTCAAAAAACGCATCGGTTATCTGCCCGAGATTCCGCCGGTCTATGCTGACATGTTCGTGCGCGATTATCTGCGCTATGTGGCGGCCCTGAAGCAAGTGCCTAAAGAAAAGATCGAAACGTGTGTCAACAACGCCATTGAAAAAACCAATCTGGGCGATGTGCAAAAACGTCTGATCCATCATCTGTCCAAGGGCTTCAAGCAGCGCGTGGGCATTGCGCAGGCGATTGTGTCTGATCCGGAAGTTCTGATTCTGGATGAACCGACCGTGGGTCTGGATCCCAAACAAGTGGCCGAGATCCGTGAATTGATCAAAGCCCTGAAAGGCCAGCACACCATCATCCTTTCGACCCACATCCTGCCGGAAGTGGAAGCGACTTGCGAAAAAGTGATCATCATCAATAAAGGCAAGATCGTGGCGGAAGACAGCATTCAAAACCTGGCGGCCTTGGATAAAGGCCAGGTGCGCCTGCACGTGCGCCTGCGCAAGGACGTGGAAGACATGAAGAAGGTTCTTTCCTGCGTCGGTGCCGTAACCGGCGTTCAATTGGGTGCTTCCCGCAAGGAATGGAACATTGATCTTAAGGGCGGCGAAGAGGCCGTTGAAAACGTATCGTCCCAACTGGTGACCGGCGGTTACGGTTTGCTGGAACTGAGCCCGGCCAAACGTGATCTGGAAGATGTCTTCCTGAAACTCACATATGGTCAGCAGGATCGTGGAGGTGAAGCATGAATCCAACAATGGTGATCTTTAAGAAAGAACTTAAAGGCTTTTATTTTAACTCGACGTTCTGGGTGATCTGCTTCCTGATGAGCCTGGTGTTCAGCTGGGTGTATCCAATTCAATTGAATTTGTTTTCGCAGCTTTTGATGAACTACGTGATGCAACAAGGGGTTCCCCAGAACCAGTTGAACATTCATTACGGGGTTTTCCTGCGTCAGCTGTCGTACCTGAATCTGCTTTTGATTTTTGTGGTTCCGGCTTTGACGATGAAACTGTTTGCGGAAGAAAAGAAGCTGCGCACATTTGATCTGCTTCTGACTTCACCAGTGACATCCCTGCAGATCGTGATGGGTAAGTACCTGGCGGCCTTGGGTGCCGTGGGTGGTCTGGTGATGCTGGCATTGTTGTACCCGGTGGCGACCTCCACTTTGGCGACCGTGAACTGGGGCCCGCTGATTGTGGCCTTCCTGGGGATCTTCCTGGTGGGAGCGGTGTATGCAGCGATGAATCTGTTTGCGTCTTCACTGACTGAAAACAGCATCGTGGCCTATGTGGCGTCGGTGATTTTCAACGTGTCCATCTGGTTTGTCGGTATCGGCACGGAAGTGATGGACAGCGAAGCGGCTCGCAAGGTCTTTGAGCATGTTTCCCTGAGCAGTCATCTTTCCAGTCTGGTGGAAGGCACTGTGCGCTCGAATGCGCTGGTGTTTTTCTTCAGTATTATTGTCCTGTTCTGTTTCCTGGCAGAGCGTGTTGTTGAATCCTCACGTTGGAGATAAGTCATGAGTAAATTGAGCAAAATTTCTTTCCTGTTCGCTGGGTTTTCTTTGGTCGCCATGTCCATCACTCGTTACCTTTTGGGTGACTGGGTTCCGTTCTGCTGGCTGGCTTTGGGCCTGGCGGTGGTGTTTGTTCTGGTCGGGCTTATCAAGGACCGTGCATTCTTTAAAGAGTTCTTCACCATGAAGACGACCAAAGAAGGCATGAGCATGGGGATGCTGATCCTTTTGTTGCTGGCAGTGCTGGGGGCGGTGAACTATATCGGCGCCCGTCATACCAAGACCTGGGATTTTTCTTCCGCACGAGTGAACACTTTGTCTGAACAGTCTATCCAGCTGGTGAAAAATCTGGATTCAGATCTGAAAGTTTATTTCTTCTATAAAAAAGGCGTGGAAGGCAACGAAGAAAACCGTCGTCTGTTCCGCGAGCTGATCAAAAAGTACCAGGATCACAGCAGCAAAGTGCAGCTGGATTTCGTGGAAGTGAATGAACGTCCGGATCTGGCGCAAGAGTACGGCATCGACAAGGGCAGTGGGGTGGTGTTCCTGGATTACAAAGGCCGCCGCAACCGTATCGAAAAAATCGACGAGCAGGATTTCACTAGTGCTTTGGTGAAAGTGACGCGTGAAAAGAACAAGACAGTTTACTTCACCGTAGGGCACGGTGAAAAAGCCCTGAGCGAAAACAAAGAAGGTCTGGGACTGGGTTCTTTGAAGTCGTTGCTTGAAAACAACCGTTACACCGTAAAAGAACTTTCCCTGATCCAAAATGCCAAGATTCCTGACGATGCGGATGTGATCGTGGTGGCGGGCCCGGTTCAGGGCTTCCAGGCTTTTGAGATTGAGGCTTTGGAAGGTTACCTGAAAAACGGCGGCAGTCTGTTCCTAGCGATAGAGTCCCAGAATACGGCGGGTCTTGAAAAGCTGGTTGCCAAGATGGGTGTGCAGTTTGAAAACAACTACATCCTGAATCAGGTTGAAACCGTCATGGGTAAAGGCATCAATCAGGGGCCGACCATGGGTGTGATCTTCTCGATGAACAACAAGATCACAAAACCTTTCGGCCGTTCAGAAGTGACTTTGTTCCGTTATCCGCAGTCTTTGAAAAAAGTGGACATCGTCAAAGGCGTGGTCGTGGATGAGCTGGTTTCCACCGCTCCGAACGCGATGGCGTTTCCGTCCATGCAGATCCGCGGCGAAGGGCCTGAGAACACTTACGCGCTAGTGGATGAAGTCAGCGGTAAATGGGCTGGTGATGAAAATGCCAAGGACTTTGCCGCGATCATCGCCGGGGATGTGGATTTCCTGACGAACCAAATGCTGTATCAGAACCTGAACCGTGATCTAGTGCTGAATTCCATTGCCGCCCTGGCCAAAGAGGAAAACCTGATCAGCATCACGCCGAAAGAGCCTTTGGCGACACAAATGATCATGACAGAAACCAAGTTTGGTCTTTTCTTGTTTGCTTTCATCATCCCACTTCCTATTCTTTTGTTGGGCACCAGCATCGGTCTGTGGCTTAGAAGGAGAAATGCGTAATGAAACTTAAAGGGCGTTCAATTCTTGTCATCTGTCTGCTGGTTTTTGGTGGTTATGCGGTTTACGACTTCTTCCACGAAAAAAAGATGGAAGAAAAGCGTTCCATGGACGCGCGCCTGATGACCGTGAACTTTGAACAAGTGGACTGGGTTCAGGTCGAAAAAGGGGATCAGAAGATCACCCTGAAACGCACCGTGGATGGCTGGAATATGGAAGAGCCCTTGAAGGATCTGGCCGACAACACCGCAGTGGATGACTTTGTCAAAGGTGCATTCCCAGAGCGTGTCATTGAAACAGCCGCTGAAGGTGACAGCATCAACTGGGCGGTCTATGGGTTGGATAAACCCGCGGGCAAAGTGACTTTCAAGACGACAGCCGGTGCTCAAAACGTTTTTGAGATTTCTGAAAAGCGCAATTTTGAAGACAACGTGTTTGCCCGCCGTGATGGTGAAAACAAGGTTCTGGTCGTGAACTCGATCTGGCAAAGTCGTGTCAGCAAAGGTGTTATGGATTTCCGCGAACGCCGTTTCCTGCGCCATAAAATTGCCAGTGTGGATGAAATTCGTCTGAAAAACCAGATGGGATCTTTGGAGATCCGCCGCGTGGAAGGCCAGTGGGTGGCCCCAGCCCAGAAGGATCTGAAACTGGATCAGAACAAGGTGCGTGAATTCCTGACGGCCATGGCGGATGCAAAAGCCTCTGCAATCGTGGAAGGCAAGTTGCCAGCTCTTAAGAATTTGTTTGTGATGGATTTGAAGATCGCCGACAAAAAATGGAAGGCTGAAGTGGGGCAGGCTCAGGATTTGGGTATTTTTGCCAAAGTTTCAGAACCTGCTCAATCCATGAAGATGGAGCCGGGTGCCCTGGATCGTTTTATCAAAGTCACTTTGGCTGACTTGCGTGAAGTGTCCGAGCAGAAGCAACCTAAAAAAAGTGAAGCAGAAGAATCGCAGGCCATGATGGCCGAGCAGAAAGAAAAGTAATGCAGAAGATTGTAGTTAAATCTCCGACACGTGTGGATTTGGCTGGGGGCACATTGGATTTGTGGCCCCTTTATTTGTTTATCAATGGAGCTTCCACCGTCAATGTGGCTATTGATATCTACACTGTTGCGGAACTGACTCCGCATGATGATTCCACCATTGTACTGGAATCCGCAGATTTGAAATTGCGCAAGGCCTACAGCAACCTGCAAGAGGCCTTGGCGGATGCGGATCCTCAGATGATTCTGCTGCAAACCCAGCTGCGTTACTGGATGCCGCAAAAAGGTTTCACTTTAAAGACGTCTTCGCAAAGCCCGGTGGGCGGGGGATTGGGCGGAAGCTCCAGTCTGACAATCAGCCTTATGAAAGCTTTTGCGCAGTTCTGTGGAAAGCCATTCAAAGATGTGCACAACATGGTTCATGTAGCCCACAATATCGAGGCTGAGATTTTGAACACTCCAACAGGGACCCAGGATTATTATCCGGCGGCTTCCGGTGGGATCAATGTCCTGCACTATAGCTATGACGGCATCGAACAAAAGGTTCTGCCAGTGTCACACACGCCGCTGGCTGAAAAGTTCATGCTGGTCTATACCGGTAAGGCCCATCATTCCGGTCTTAACAACTTTGAGGTGATGAAGGATTCCGTTATCAAGGATGCGCGAACATTACAGGCCCTGCGTGATCTCAAAGGTATTGCTATTGAGACCGAGCATGCCATCCGCGCCGGCAACTGGAAAGACCTGGGAGGGTTGTTTAAACGCGAATTTGAAGCCCGTGTCCGCTTGGCCCCGGAATTTTCAAGTCCTGAGATCTACAAGCTTGCGGAAGTCTCTTTGCAGAATGGGGCAGAGGCTGTTAAAATTTGTGGAGCTGGGGGCGGTGGCTGTGTGCTGGTTTGGTGTCCTCCGGATAAACGTGAGGGAGTAGCCAACGCATGCCAAAAAGCCGGCTTCCAGGTGATGGACGCAAAACCCGTCGATCCCCTGTAAAGAAAAAGACGACGAAGAAGACCGCAGTTAAAAAAACTGCGGCTTCGGCGACGCATGCCGGAGATGTTCATCGTTTCATCGGTCTGTCCCTGGGGGGCGGTAAAACCGACAAGGCCTGTCTGGCCGTTCTGGAATACTATCCCAAACATAAAAAAATCTTTCTGTCGCGCTTGGTGGAAAAAATCAAGAGCGACGAAGTTCATTCCGCTGATTTCAAAATTCAGGAAGTCATCCGTCAGTATCACAACGAAATTGATCTGATTGCGTTTGATGTGCCATTCAATTTGCCGGTGTGTCTGCAATCGGATGATTGCTGCACCAGTATCGAGGATTGTAAAAAGCCCCACGTTAAATGGATGTGGGATTACACCCGCAAATTGCACAAGAAGAAAAAACCGCGCAAGCTTTTCACTCCGTATACTCAGCGCTGTGTGGAGATGTATGTGTCTTCCGAACTGGAAGAACCTTTCATTCTTCAGCACGCGATGGGGGCGAACACCGCACCCTTGTTGGCGCGGGCGATGTACTTGAAGCGCGGGTTGAAAGCCAAATGCATCGAGGTCTTTCCGAAGCTTTCTGTATGGCGACTGGGGCGGTCCTTGAATGTGATGAAAAGTCATCTGCGCTTTCATAAGCACGCCATCGGAGGGGATGAAAGTCGGCGCGAAATCCTGCACGCCTTAAGCGCTCATAATGTCGCGTTCGTCTATGATCAGGACGTAAAACTGATGATTGAAAACAATCACGCCTTCGAAGCCTTTATATGTGCTTTGACGGCCTTCCTAAGTTTCAAGGGCGGCACCGAGCCTCGCCCAGATGGGTTTCCTTCCAACGAAGACTGGATTGAATTCCCACGTCTGAATGCGCGTTGGGACGGATTCTAATCGGCCCTGCCTAGGTGTGGGGCTACCCTCAGTCAGTAATTTCGCGACACGCCATCCGGGCTCTGCCGTGGCCCGCGCTTTCGCGCGGGTGCGCGCCGTCGTGGCGCCCACGGAGGTCGCTGCATTTCTGCCTGTGTGTAGCCCCGCACCTAGGCAGGGCCTCAGTTTGCGTTAGTGAACTAAGATTAGGGTTCTTAAGTTTGTTGCGTGGCAACTTTTGCTTTGTGCTAGCGCAGAGTGAGAGGGCTTGAGCAAATGGGGGGGCAGCTATTAAATAGAGTTTCCACCTTTAAGGGGGCTTTCGATGGCTGATTTTCCTTATTTGCATGGGTTCACCAAAGAAGAACAAGATCGTTTGCGCAAACAGGCGCGCTTCGGTGAACACACGGTTTATCAAAATATCAATCTATCCAACGTGAAAGATCTGCTGGAAGTCGGCTGCGGGGTTGGCGCGCAAAGTGAAATTATTTTGCGGCGTTTTCCAGACTTGAAGCTGACGGGCATTGATCGCAGCACGAAACAGCTTTCTGCCGCTAAACACCGTTTAAGTCATCTGCCCTTTGCCGAGCAGCGCTTTGATCTGAAGGAAATGGACGCCACGGCGATGGATTTTTCCTCGAATTCTTTCGACGGCGCTTTCTTGTGCTGGATCCTGGAACATGTGCCGGATCCGATCCGGGTATTGTCAGAAGTGCGCCGGGTGCTTCGTCCGGGCTCTGTGGTCTATGCCACTGAAGTGATGAACGCTTCGTTCTTCCTGGATCCGTATTCACCGAATGTCTGGAAGTACTGGATGGCGTTCAATGAATATCAGCTGAAGCAAAAGGGTGATCCGTTTGTCGGGGCGAAGCTTGGGAATTTCTTTATGCAGCTGGGATATCATGACATTCACACCGAAATCAAAACCTGGTTCCTGGACAATCGTTATCCGCAAGCGCGCAAAGACTGCATTGAATACTGGAGTGAGCTGTTACTAAGCGCCAGCGATCAGCTGGTGGAAGCTAAATGCATTTCCCAGGAAGTGGTTGACGGGGTGAAGGAAGAAATGGCCCGGGTTGCAAGTGATCCGAATGCCGTGTTCTTTTATTCCTTCGTTCAGGCACGAGCTCGGACCTAGTTGTCATTCGAAGCAGGCCCGGGGGGCCTGCTTTTACAGTTCTTCTTTTTTCAGCCAGCCTTTTTTATAGATCCACCAGGTGATGCCGACAACGACCATCACCATAAACGTTAAGGTGGCGTAGTAGCCGTTCGGCTCTTTCAGTTCGGGCATATTTTCAAAGTTCATCCCGTAAACTCCGGCGATGAAATTCAAAGGCAAGAAGAACAAGGAAAGCACGGTCAAAACCCGCATCACTTCATTGGTGCGGAAAGACGCTTCATTGGTTTTTTGTGACATCAAGGACAGATGCAGATTCAAAAGACCAGTGATTTCTTCATAGATATCATCGGCATAAAAGGCCACTTTATCCAAAGGTTCACGCACCTGCTGCACGTCTTTCAGGGGAATGTTTTCGTGATGATGAATTTTGTTAAAGACATCTGCGGTGAATTTGAAAATCTTGCGATAAGACGCGGCTTTTCGTTTGATGTGATAACCTTCACGCAGGATCGTGCGGCGTTTAAGTGCAAACACGCGCTCTTCAATCACATCGGTTTTGGAATCCAGCACATCCAGGGGCGCATCAAAACTTTTCACCGTCTGCACACACAGGGATTTCACCAGGGTATACAGCGGAATCTGTTCAAAAGCGACTTTGTCTTTTTTGATGGAAATGCATTCCAGCGGTGCGCGGTGAATTGTCAGCAAAAAGTCCTGACCGACAAAGAAGATGACCTTGGTGGTCAGTTCCTGCATGGTGCCGGCTTTGGGTTTTGCCTGCGCATCATGGTGGCGCAGAATGAAAAAGCATACTTTTTCAAAGAACGTGCACATCGGCAAATGTTCGGGATCAAGACACGTTGTCAAGGCCTGCAGGGGAATGGGAAATTCCTCGGCCAGCTGACGCAGATCCTCCTGCGAAGGAGCTTCACAATCGACCCACTTATAGTCTTGCCATTGATGTTCGAATCGTTTCATGATTCCAGTATGACAAAGTTTTCGGGGCTTCGCCGTTTCTTTTTCGGATGCATCGCGACGATGCTGCTGACGGGGTGTCAGTCATTTTTCTATTATCCGATGAAAGAAAAGCTCTTTGATCCGGCACGCATTAAATTAAACCCAGAAGATGTGTATTTGACCACGTCCACGGGTGAAAAAGTGCACGGTTGGTACTTTGCCTCTGCACAAGCCGACAACAAAGGCACGATGCTGTTTTTTCATGGCAACGCCGAAAATCTGACATCGCATTTTCTGATGTTTCAATGGCTGCCTTCGCAAGGGTACAATTATTTTATCTTTGATTATCCTGGCTATGGTCAGTCGGGGGGCTATCCGACCCCGGAAAACACGGTGGCGGCGGGGGTTGCGGCTGCCGAGTGGCTGCATCAGAAAAAGGATTCTCGTCCCTTGATAATTTATGGTCACAGTCTGGGCGGGATCATTGCGCTTAAAACCGCTGAAGAAATCAAAGGACGTATTCCGTTGCGAAATGTGGTGATTGAAGCCAGCTTTGATTCTTATCAGGGTATGGCCAAAGGGGTGATGAACCGTCATTGGTTCACGTGGGTGTTGCAACCGCTGTCTTCTCTGGTGGTCAGTGACGAATACGCTCCGCAGTCGCTGGCGTCGCTGTCACCCATTCCATTGCTGTTCATCACCGGGACGGCGGATAAAGCGGTCGAGCCGCGATTTACCGAAAACATGTATCAGAATGCCGCCGAACCCAAAGAGCTTTGGCTGATCCCGGACGGACGTCACGGAAATCTGTATGAAATCCGCAATGGCGAGCTGCGGGACCGCTTCTTGTCATACCTATCTAAAACTTTGACAGTCCGACAGTAGGAAGTCCGCTTTAATTGCAGCTCCCGAAAGCACGGTTCCTGCAATGTTCCGGGCAGGATGAAGACTTTGTTGCGCGCCCTCATCATTTTTAGCTCCATAACACTGCTGGCTGCCTGTGCTCCGGACACCCGTGATCAGGGTTCTGAGGTTGTGACGACCTATGAACCAGCTCAGCCGAATGTGATGGATGAAGACGGTTACAAAGTCGTGCGTGGTTCCACCCGCGTGCAGGACATGAGTGTTAACTTTGACCAAGCCACCAAGGGCATGACCCTGAAGGGTAAAATCGAATTCCTTCCCGTGCGCGCAAAATCCGTTCAGACAGTAGATCTGGATCTTGCCGGGATTCTGGATCCTTACGGATTCATCGCGCTTAAAACCTATAAAGCCAAAACCCAGGACAATCAGGATCTGAAAGTGGCGGCCAAAGCCACGTGTTTGAGTGTCGACGGCGGATGCCGTTCGTCTTTCATTGATATCTACGTTTATTATCAGGGCATCGTTTATCATCACCAGGTGGAGTCCCTTCAGGATGACGTCAGTCCAACGACAGAAGAACCAATTCCGGGTGAAGAAGAGCTGCCAGCAGACGAAGAATCTGAAATCGAGGGCGGCCACGATGAAGTCGAGGGCGAGCCAGGTCGTTACGTCGGTGATATCGCCGATGACATCGAAAAAATTCTGGAAGTAAAAAAGCCGGAAGCTCCGAAGTCCGAAGAGGCTCCAAAAACGGAAGAGCCTAAAAAAGAAGAACCGAAAAAAGAAGAACCGAAAAAAGAGGAACCAAAACAGGACGCTCCGAAAAAGGAGGAGCCAAAGAAGGATCCTCCAAAGGCTGATCCACCCAAGAAGGAAGATCCAAAAAAAGATCCTCCCAAAAAGGACGAGCCCAAGAAAGAAGAACCACCTAAGCGTGAAGAGCCTAAAAAGGATCCGCCTAAAACCGGTCAACCACGCGTGCCTGAGTCGGCTCCGGCGGTGAACAAGGTCAGTCAGGCTATCGGGCCGGTGAATGCGGGCCGTTTGCAGAATGCGGCGAACATGCTGACTTACGAGCAGGCGCATGCTCCGACGGGTTATGAGATCATTCGTCCGAAAAGAAAAACTCATTTTGCGACCAATGAACTGGCTTATATCATTGTGAAAATGGGTCTTTTGACCAAAAAAGAAATTCCGGGTTATGAACTGTCCGTGGGCGATCTGTCCCGCGAGGCGGGTGGTAAGCTGGGCTCCCACAAGTCCCATCAAAATGGTTTGGATGCGGACGTGGCCTTCTTCTTTAGCAATAAGTCCTTCCAAGGGTACTTCGCGTCCGCAGTGGCGGTGAACAAACCCCACGCCAACTGGATGCTGGAGCCTCAATGGAAACTGTTTAAAGAGGTCGTGGGCACCCAGCTTATTGACCGTATCTTTATTCACGGTACTTTGAAGCAAGCTCTGTGCAGCCACGCCATTGCCAATGGCGAGTTGACGAAGGGTGACAACTCAAGCCTTGCCGCTCAGACGCTGCGCCGCCTGATTCCGGAAAAGGACCACCACAATCACTTCCACCTGCGTGTGAAGTGTTCCAAAGCTCAGGTTCGTTGTCGTCAGATGGCAGAGCCAGTCAATACCACCGGCTGTTTCTAATCTCAATTGCGGCAGCCGTGGGGCTGTGTCAGAATAAGCCCATGGCTGATTGGCGTGATCGTAGTGAGATGAATGGTGATGTGGTTTTTTTCCGTTACGTGTCCGAGGGCATGGAGAAAAGTCACGAGGAAGTTTTTCTGTGGGATCTGGATAAGACTTATCTGGACACCACGATTGATTCCCTGTCTGGTCTGATGACCACGATCCTTGAGCGCGCCCTGAACAAGAAAAACATTCCGGGCACCAACACGCTTTTGCAATCCCTGTCTGAATACCGCAAGCAGCAAAAAGGTTACATGTACTTTCCGATCTATTTCATCACGGCTTCACCGCCGCAGATGGAAGAACGTATCTCGGAAAAGTTTTCTTTGGACAACATCCGTCCCTTTGGTTGTTTCTATAAAGACAATCTGGCGAACTTGCGTCCAGGCCGTTTCTGGCGTCTGACGAAACAGGTCGGTTACAAGCTGCAGGCGCTGATGCAGCTGCGCACGCGTCTGGGCGAAAATGTGCGCCAGATCTGCTGGGGCGATGACAGTGAAACTGATGCCATCATCTATAATCTTTATTCTGATATTTGTTCACGCCGACTGGGCACCAATGACATTCGCACGACGCTGGAAAAGCTGAATGTCACCGGTGAACAGGTGAATACAATTTTGGAACTGCAGGCGCAAATTCCTGAAAATGATCCGGTGGCAAAGATCTATATCAATCTGGCCACCGACACCGATCCGGACTATTACCTGAAATTCGGCCGGCGCACTTTGGCCACTTACAATACTTTCCAGGTCGCGCTGGACATGTATCAGGATGGCCGTTTGAATCAGGATGGCATCTATGCCGTGATTCAGGACATGGTTTACAACTATGGTTTTACTCCGGAAGAGCTGATGAAGAGCTTTGATGAATTCATTCGCCGCGGGGTTTTGGGTGAACGCGCTTACAATGAAGTCCGTCCGTTCTTCATCGAAAAAGGTCTGCTGCACTCTTCGTATCAGCCAAGTGTGGCACCACTAAAAGAAAAACTGGTGGATGAAGGGCGCGTGTACGAGATGGAAGGGGTGCATGAACCCTGGATCCCGGACCGCATTGATTACCTGCACGATTATCGTTAGGCCTTCAGAACGAAGGCCCTTTCATTATTCAAAACGCAGTGGGAAGACGGTGGTGATCGGATCACCGCCAAAGACTTTGAATTCCACGCGGCGGACAGCTTCCAGAAGACATTTTTTGAATTGAGCATCGCTCAGACTGCTGCTGGCAATGTCGGCCTGGCTGACTTTGCCGGTGCGTTCAATGGTGAAGCTGATTGACGCTTGCCCCACCACGCCCGGAGTTCTTTGCAGCAGTTGTGTGTAACACTTAAAAAATGAACTGCGGTGAGTTTTCAGAGTGTCCTGAATAAATTCCGACGTCAGGCCTTCCACGGGTTTTTGATTGGTTACCGGGGTTTCAGCAGGCGCAAGATCCGGCAGGGTTTCCGTCGGAGCTTGTTTCTTATAGTTCATTTCGTAATCAGTCGCTGTCCAGCGCACGCCGTCCTTTGAGATATAAACGCTGCCTTCGCGGCCATAGTTTTCAACCTGCAGATCGCCGCGCTTGATGATCAGAACAATGCGCTCGTTTTCTTCATCCAGGGTGATCAGTGAATTTTCCGGCACACGAATGCGGTAAGAGGAATCAAATTCCATGGTGGCATCGCCATCAACACTGGTTTCAACGGAATCCAGCGCAAACAAAGTTGCCTTGCGGGTCAGGGTTTCTTTGTTGGTCATGTTGTTGCGAAGAACAAAGACTTTACCCAGATTCAATTCCAGTCGCGCCAAAGGGCGGGCACCGGGTTTGGTTTTTTCAGTCTGAGTTGAGATGAAGAGAGAAAGGGCGACGCTTAATACGCCTACGATAATCAGAGATGGAATCAGCCAGTTGTTCTTCGCCATAGGAAAACTATAGCGAAGAACCTGTCAGGAAGGCACTAAAATTACTTCTGTGCAGGAGCTGCAGTCGCAGCCGGGGCGGCAGGAGAAGCAGTTGGAGTTGCTGCCGGAGCAGTCTCTGCAGCAGGAACAGCCGCAGCCGCGCCAGCATCTGTCGTACCTTCAGTCGGGAAGTGCTCTTGTGCCGGAGCTGTTGGCAACGGAAGGCTGTCTACGACGGATTTGGTTTTGGAAGAAGTCAAAGTCGCCAAAGCCAGGCAAGTCACCGCGAAGATGATTGCTGCCCATACTGTCATTTTACCAGCCAAAGATTGAGCGCCAGTTGCACCCAACAAAGAGTTGGAACCGGAAGATCCACCCATGCCCAGAGCGCCATCAGATTTGGAATCTTGGATCAAAACCAAGATGATCAAAACAAGGGCTACGATGATATGCAATACGCCGATAAATGTACTCATTTTATGTAATCTCCCAAAGACCCCCAAATATATGGATAATGGCGGTTTTCGTCCACCCCAAAGTGACCCGTTTTGGGCAACATATTGCATCATGTCATGAGTCTGTTGAGTCTTCAGCCCATATTGATCACCATAGAGGTTATGAAAAACACCCTTCGTCTTTCGCTCTGCCTATTTTTTGTGCTTCTGTCAGCCTGTACTTCTCAGGAAGGAAAGATCAAAAAGCTCGCATTGGAGCTGGGGGAAAAGAAATTCCAGGAACAGCTGAAGATCGAAGCCGATGATTCCATCAAGCAATCCGAATGGCTGAATAAGTCCTATCAGGAATTCATGCTGAAGAAATCCGAAGTCGAAGTGGTGGAGGTCAAGCTCCTGACCGAAACAAAAGCCACTGCCGTGGTGGTGGTAAATACCTATCCGCCTTCGCTTAGAATGACCCTCGCCCGCATTGCCGGAGGCATGGATCCCGGTCGCAGCCGCAGTTTCAATTTTGCCGAAGCCGTGAACGGAATCGGAAAGCAGATCGGCAAATCCCCGGAACCCATCGAACTGCCGTTGATTATGTACAAGTTCAATAAAACCTCCGCAGGAACATGGGTGGTTGAGTTTTAAGGGGTCCCACGTCTCAGCTCGAACTGGTGGCGGGCTAGGGCCTGCCGTCTAAGCCTTAGACAGCGGAAAATCGAGAAATCATATAGTTAGCATTGCTAAAAGCCCGGTCCTTGGATTGCATTTTTCACCGCTTAATATGAAAAACGTAGTTCGCTCCCTTACCTTTGCGGCATTGCTTGTCTCAACTTGGGTCCCAGCCTGGGCCGAGGATCTTTCGTCGGTTGAGACCGAGATCGTGGAAAGCACGCTTGAAAAAGCGCAGGTCGCCCAACAGGACAAGCTGCTGATCAAAGTCGGCAAGGGCGAACAAATCTATGAATTTGAAACGACTCCGGATCGCGAAAGCATGAAGGAATCATTGGGTCTGAAGATCCCGGATAAAGTGCGTGAACAGATCATCGCCCGTGGTGGCTCTGTCGCTGAAACTGATCCTTTGGAGCCGTTTGAAAGCCTGCCGGAAGATCGCCGCAAGAAATTCCATGAAATGCGTCTGATGTTTTTGACGAATGCCGCGCGCATTCTGAATTCCACCAAGTTCGTTTACGGGGCGGGCAGCCTGGTGGGCGATGGTCTGAGTTTTGTGAAAATCAAAGTGAAAAAGGCCTTCGGGAAAGAAACTGTTATCGAGACCCAGGCGCAAAGAACCTTCCAAGTGCGCAGCCAGCAGGCTGTACAAAGCATCTTGCGTGGTCTGGATTACAAACTGTGGTCTCAGGCCCCGCTTGTGATTGATTCCAATGAATTTGGTTTAAGTGTTTCTGCCGGGATTCTGGCTGAAGCCGGCGTTCTAAGAAAAGGCGGCGGGGGAGCTGACGAAGTCGGTTTCAGCATTGCCTTTAATAAAACCAAAAAAGCTTTCGTGTTTGAGATCTTCCATAACTCTGAGAAATTCGACAACACCAAGGCGGCCATCACTGTGATCGGTGTGGTCGGTAAAGCCGGTATTACCATGGGCCGCCGTGATGGTGCAGAGACCCTGAAGGGGTCTTCGTTCTATCCACCAGCGATCCCGGGTTACAGCACCTCTTCGCCTGAGTTTTTCTCTTCCGGATTGAGCTCCAGTCTTGGATTCCCGCCACCACCGCTGGCGGACCTTTTGACGTTCACCAACCGCTTTGAACGCCAGGCTTTGATCCGCATAACCGTGTCACCGCTGGTCAAAGGATTCGTCAGAGTCCAAATAGGCGATGTGAAGGGTTCTGTGCGCCTTGTCGCGATGCGATTTGTTGACGTCTACACCGCAATATCTGACAAAGTCCACTTAGGTGGGCGTCGTGCTTGCGGCCCTGTATTCAACTAATCTATCTTGCGGTGCAAAATGAAATTTATCGTATTTGAGGGGCTGGACGGCTCCGGCAAAAGTTCTTTGATGGCAGCGCTTGAGCGCGAACTGCAAAACAGAGCCATCAACTTTTTGCGCACCCGTGAGCCCGGCGGAACCCCGCTGGGTGATGAAATCCGCAACATGATTCTTCGTAAGGAAGGCCCGGCTCCAACCCCGCGCACAGAATTGCTGCTATATGAAGCCAGCCGTTCCCAGCACGTGGATCAGGTGATTCGTCCGGCTTTGGCTGCGGGCACCTGGGTTCTGTGTGATCGTTTTGCGGCAAGCTCTGTCGCGTTTCAAAGCGGCGGCCGTGCGATCTCGGAAGCCGATGTGGTCATGCTGAACACTTTTGCTACCGGCGGTTTGAAAGCTGACATCACCGTTCTATTGGATTTGTCGGTGGAAGAAAGCCGTCGCCGCCGTCAGGGGCGTGGTGCTGTCACCGGTGAAACCGAAGACCGTATTGAATCTGAAGCCGACACTTTCCATGAAAACGTTCGTCAGTCTTTCCTGAAGCAGTCTCGTGAAGACGCCGCTGCGTGGATCGTGCTGGATGCGCGTGAAACCCAGGAAGTTTTGTTTAAACAGCTGTTGCAGTCTTTGACTGAACGAAAAGTTCTGTAAGGACGCAACTATGGCCCGCATGCTGGATTTCGTTTTAGGACATCAGGAAACAATCAAAAAGATGGTCGAGTCTTTCGAAAACGGAAAGCCCGGTCAGACCTTTTTGTTTGTCGGTCCGGGCGGCATCGGCAAGAAGCTGACAGCGATGGGTCTGGCACAGGCTCTGCTTTGTCCTTCCAGCCCGCGGGGCTGTGGTAAATGTCCCTCTTGCTTCCGAATTTCTCAAGGGTCTCATGAAGGCCTGAAGGTGATTGCACCCAATGGTGCAAACATCAAAATGGAACAGGCCAAAGAAGTTCTTGAATTTCTCAGTCTGCGCAGTCTGACCGGCAATCGTGTGATCGTTATTGATCAGGCGCAAACCCTGAATCCGCAGGCGGCCAATGCCTTGCTAAAAACTTTGGAAGAACCGCCAGAAGGCACGTTCTTCTTTTTGATTGCTCCAAGTGTGGCGGGGATTCTGCCCACCATTCGTTCGCGATCCCGCATTGTGCAGTTCCGTCCACTGACGCAGGAAGATCTGGGGAAGCGCGCGAAAGCGTCGGCCTGGGCTTTGAAGGCCGCGGGGGGCAGCTTTGAAAAACTGGCTCAGTTGCAGGAAGGTCCAGAACAGGAAGTGCGCGAAAAGGCGGTCGAGCTTCTGACTTTGTTTATTCAGGATGCCGACTTCCTTCTAAATGAACTGTGGAGAACCGAGTTCAAAGACCGCGCTCAAGGGCAGCGCATGATTTCTTATTGGATTGGCTTCTTAAAAGATGCCATTTGCCTGCAAGAGGGTGCCAAAACTCAGATTGTGAATCTGGATCAGGCCCCGCTGATCAAGGTCCTGGCAGAGCTTGAGCGTTCACGAATTCTGAATTTGATTCAGAAAGCGCTCCAGGTGGAGCTGGCCTTTGCCGCCAATCGTGATCCGCAGCTGATCATCGAAGAATTCTACGTAACTTCCAAGGCGTAAACCGCATTGTCACAATCCGGGGCGGCTGTTATACTTGCCCTATGGAATGGATCGATATTCACGCACATTTGAATATGCTCGAAGAGGGTGTTGAAGCCGCTATCAACAATGCGAAAGCCGTCGGCGTGAAGAAGATCATCACCATCGGCACTCAGCCGGAAGATCATCCGATCGTGCTGGACATCGCCCGTAAATATTATCCGGAAGTGTACTGCACGTTGGGTGTGCATCCTCATGACGGTGGCGTTTACACGGAAGCTGCCGGTAAATTTATCGAAGACCACGTCAGTGAACCTTGTGTGGTGGCTGTCGGTGAAATCGGTCTGGATTATTATTATGACAATTCCCCGCGTGAACTTCAGAAGGAAGCCTTCCGCGCGCAGCTTGAAATCGCCCGCAGAACAAAAATGCCGGTCGAGATTCACACCCGCGATGCGGAAGAAGACACGATCGAGATTTTAAAAGAATTCAAAGGCGAGCTGACGGGGCTGATCCATTGCTTCACGGGAACAGAATGGCTGGCCCGCCAGGCGTTGGACGTGGGATTCAATATCTCTATCAGTGGTGTGGTGACTTTCAAAAGTGCCGATTCTTTGCGTGAAACAGTGAAGATGCTGCCACTGGATCGTATCCATGTGGAAACCGATTCACCCTTTCTGGCGCCGATCCCGATGCGCGGGCGCAAGAACACTCCGGCTTACGTTGTTCACACGGCGAAGTTCGTGGCTGACCTGAAAGGGATCAGCCTTGAACAACTGTGTGAACAGACGCGTATCAATGCTCTGAAAATGTTCCCGAAAATTCAGTGGTAGTTTGCAGCAACTGGGCCCGCGTGGTTTTGATCCATGGCGCGAACGGGGCCACCTTTGTGGCCTGGGCAATGCCAGCACAGCTGACTTGTCCGTTTGGCAGGCGTTTGCCATAGACCGCGGAATTGACTCCGATCACTTTCAGCACACCATTTTCATGTGAAAACTGCGGTCCACCGGAATCCCCCTGACAGATGAATACCGGCACTTTTGAGTTCAGCCAGTAACGGTCGTTGTAGCGGTTGAATTGGGAATCGATCCGCATAACTCCACGATGCAGCTGCCCCAGATACGCAAAGAGGTCTTCGTTCGGTTTGCCGGTGTAATCCTTAGAGCGTCCAAAGCCATACACATAAACACTTCGGCCGGAATAATTTCCATTGGATTCGGTGTCGATACTGACCGTGGAATAACCTTCCGGAATGCCGCCATCGAAGGTCGCAATGGCGATGTCATGATCATAAAGTTTGGTGGAATTAAATTTTGGGTGGTGTTTATACGCCAGTCCCCGGCGGGTGGTTTCACGCACCAGCATCTTACGGCCGAAGATCTCATAGTTGTTCGTGAACACAATATTGAATCCAGTCATGCCTTTGATGCTGTCGTCGAAACAATGCCCGGCGGAAAGCACCGTCTGTGGTGCGATCAGGGTGCCGGTGCAAAATGCCAGAACCTGATTGTGTCTGTTGATCATTTCAATCAAGACCACGCTGCGGGCGGCTTGGGTGCCGCGTTCCCGAATCGGGTCTCCGTTAATAATACCTGTTTGGGACGTGTCGGAAGGCTCTTCCGCAGCGGGCCCGAATGAACGGGGGCTGCAGGCGGTCAGGGCAAGGGTCGCTGTCAGGGCTGCGACCAGGGTTTTTAAGGCCGGGGAGGGGCTTTTAAATGCATTCATGGGATGACTCCTTGATGTGATCATCAATTGCTATCGCACGCTTTGCGGGGTCACCCGTTTTCTTTCTGAAACCTGCAAAAACACAGTTACCGTGAGGACTTGGGAACGCGCCGAAAAAGGACCTGCTGTCTAATTCTGAGTCAGTAAAAAATGCCCAGCTCAAAATTAGAGCTTATTTAGGAACCATTGTGGAGGCACGAACTTTGGAATAATCGCACTGTCTATTAAAAACAGGAGCGTCTTTATGAAGAACACACAATGGGTGGCGGGTTTGCTTGCCGCCGTGACTTTGATTCAGGCCTCAGCCCACGCTGAGATTATTTCGGACCTGCCGGGCTTTGACGATGGTGGCTCTCAAGGCCAGACGTTCCGTCCGCCTCCTCCGCCGATGCCTGATCAGGGCGTGACCCGTCAATATACGGATGTGGCGAACCTGGATCAGATCAGCCGCAAATCCGGTGGTGAAGCCTATCGTTTTAATCTGGTTCAACCCACTGTTTTGAAATATCTGGAGCTGAAAGTTCAGTCCAGCCGCCTGAAGATCCATGAAGCCACGGTGATGACCGTCAGCGGTCAGCGCTATATGATTCGTGAATTCCATAACAGCAACGTGCTTGAATCCGGCACCGTGTTGACCTCTGAAAACCTGAATCTGAATGAAGACATCCGCACGATTGAGCTGCGTATGGAGTCCTATTCCAATGCGGCGACGATTTCCCTGAAAGCCGTGGGGGACAGAGCGGTTCCTCGCCTGTCTGTGCAAAGACCTGTGATTGTGGCGCCGCCGACAACACCTTCCCAGCCGAATCGTCCGACGCAGCCGTCGCAACCAAGCCGTCCGGTCGACACGCGTTTGAGTTCCGGTGATGTTGTGGTATCGGTTTCTTCTCAGGGTAAATACTATGATGGCCGTGTGGTTGAGGTTTATCAGAACGGCAAGGTTCTGGTTCGCGACAATGACGATGGCAAAACATACGTTCGCGATATTTCCACTGTAGGAAAACGTATTTCCTGTGCATCCAATGGCTTGTGCGAAGGTGAAAACGTCATGGCGTACCCTGTGGGGGCTCAGTCTAAAAACTACATGGGTAAAGTCATGGCCATATATTCCAATAATATGGTGAAAATGCGTGATGAAGATGACGGCAAGGAATACTTCCGCGATATCAAGGTCATCCACCGCAAATTGAACTGCCTCGAGTCTCTTTGTGTGAAAGACCGTGTTCTTTCCCGCTCGAATGACGGTTCCAAGTACTACGGCGGTAAAATTGAAGAGATCTATTCCAATGGTATGTTCGCTGTTCGTGATGACGATGATAGCAAGGTTTACCTCCGCGTAAGCCAGAACCTCTTTAAATCCGTACAGTGTCACAGTTCAGGTCTTTGTATTAAAGACCGTGTGATGTCCAAATCCACTGACAAGTACTACTTCGGCACAGTGACAGGGGTTTACTCCAATGGCCTTATTTATGTGCGCGATGACGACGACGGTAAATCCTATGCTCGTCAGCAGAACGTAGTGTTTAAAGAAGTCAAATGTGCCAACGGCTTCTGCCGTGGCGACCGTGTTCTGTCCACTCTGAGCAATGGCCGTTATTATGCAGGCCGTGTGGAAGGGGCCTATTCCGGCGGCATGATCTCGGTTCGTGATGACGATGACGGCAAGGTGTACGTGCGCCCTCATACGGTTTTGTCCCGCGCCAGATAGTCCAAGGTGCCCTTGGGCGCCCGCTGTCCAGGAATGAGACAGTTGACCAGCTTTAAAACAAATTTATCTGTGTTTGAGTCCCTCCGCAGGCGGCACGAACCTTGGATTACTGCCTGCGGAACCAAAACAGTATGGAGTCTTTATGAAACGTCGGTTGATTGCCACTGTGCTTGCGACACTTGCTATGATGCAAAATGCCCAGGCGGATATTATTTCAGACCTGCCAGGCTTTGATGATGCCGGCACAGGCACGGCGTTCCCGCCACCTCCACCAGAGGCAGGGTCTGATACTCAAACAGTGCAGCGCCAGTACACGGGCGAAGTTCAGGTGCGCGAGGTGTCCCGCAAAACGGACGGTGAGATCCGTAAGATCACTTTGGCTGAGGCTTTGACTTTGCAAAATATGGAAATCAAAGCCCGCAACGCCCGCGTGAAAATTCACGAAGTGACTTTGATTCTGGCCAATGGTCAGCGTTCCGACGTTCGTGAGCTTAGAAACGCGGCTGTTTTGGATATCGGTGGGACGGCGTCTTCCGGCAACTTGAATTTGAATCAGAAAGTGGCGGCGATTGAAATCCGCGCTGAATCCTATGGTGGTATCAGCGAATTGTCCGTGAAAGCGGTTTCTGATCTGGGTGTGCCGCGCATGACGGCGCAGGCTCCGGCAGTCGCTACACCGGTTACTCCAACAGCTCCTCCAGCTCCGGGCCGTGCTGAAGAATCCGCGACTGTTCGTGTGGCTGACAAGGTTCTGTTCAACAACGGCAATAACTATGTCGGCACGGTGAAAGAGATCTTCATGAACGGTAAAGCCCGTGTCAGCTTCCCGGGTTACAGCCAGGATTCAATTCTGGATGTGAAGGATCTGGCTCGTTCCGTGAACTGCCAGGGCACTCACTGTGTGGGCGACCGCGTTTTGTTTGATAACGGCAACCAGTATGTGGGCGTAATCAGTCTGGTCTTTAGCAATGGTGTCAGACAGGTCAAGTTCCCGGGTTACAGTGAGCCTTCTTATCTGAAAGGTCAAGACCTGCAAAAGGCTGTTCAATGTGTGGGTGCTGTGTGTGCGGGTGAAAGAATCATCTACAACAACGGCAGCAACTATTATGCAGGCACTATCCGTGAGGCCTTCGTGAATGGCACAGTTTCCATCAAGTTTGACGGTTACAGCGAGTTGAGCTTCATCGATCAGAAGAAGCTGATGAAAAATCAGGCTTGCGGTAAAAATATCTGTGTCGATGACCGTGTGATGTACAACAACGGCAGTGGCGTTTTTGGTGGCCAGGTGAAAGAAATCTACACAGATGGTTCCGCCAAGGTCCGCTTTGATGGATACAGCGAGGTCAGCTATATCCACACATCTCGTCTGGTGAAGGCGACGTCTTCTGTGCAAGGTTTCAGCAATGGCACACGTGTTCTTTTCTATAATGGTTCTGGTCACTTTATCGGAACAGTTCGTGAGACTTTTGCTGATGGCACAGCTTCTGTCCGCTTTGATGGTTACTCTGATCTTAGCTTCATCGATGTGAAACGTCTGGGGCTTCAGACTGATTGTAAGAAAAATATCTGCACAGGCAACCGCGTGATCCTGAATGGTCAGCATCCAGGAACTGTGCGTGCGGTCTATACCAATGGTTATGCGTTGGTGAAGTACGATGGATACAGTGAGATGAGCTATACAGACGTATCCAGGCTTTCAAGATAAGCCGAATGAAATTTAAAATTAGAAATTAAGAAAATAAACACTGGTAAATCTGGAGAATGTTATGAAAAAGAAACTGGTTCTTGGAATGTTGGCTGCGGCAGCAGTGATGCAGGCGACAAGCCCTGCGATGGCACAATACAATGACAACCGCCCGGGTCGTTACCCTGAAGCTCCGATGCCACCACCACCTCCGGGTCAGTATCTTCAGGAAGGCACTCTGGAAATCCAGGGTATCAGTCGAAAATCAGGCGGAGAGTACTATCGCATCAGTCTGCGCCGTGCGGTTTCTTTGGAGCGTGTGGAAGTGGCAGCTTTGGCAATGCGTTTGAAAATTCACGATGCCAGCGTGATCACTGAAGACGGCCAGCGTGTTTCCATCCGTGAATTCCGCAATACAGCGGTGTTTGGTGTGGGTTCCCGCGCGGTTTCTGAAAACCTGAACCTGCGTTCCCGTATTGTGGCTATCGATATCCTGGCTGAATCCTATGGTGGTTATGCGGATGTTCGCGTGACGGCACTGTCTACAGACGAGCGTCCTCAGCTGGTTCTGGGCAATCTGCAGCCGGAAAGACCTCAGCGCCCGGATCGTCCAAACCGTCCTGAGCGCCCTGATCGTCCAGGCAATGGTGGCGGCCACGGTGGTGGTAACAATGTCTGCGCTCGTCGTGCTGACGTGACTCAATTGCTGGCACAGCTTGATGCAGACATGGAAACTTACAGCCGCACGAAAAACTCTGCAAGCTACGGCAGTCCGGTTTACAACATGGCTGACCGTGAACTGCAAGCCACCGCGGCGAAGATGATCGAAGTTGCCAACAGCCGCGAAGGTAAAGAGACCGCTCTTGAAAAGCTGGAGATTTTGGGTGCTTTGTACTTCAAGAAGATGAATCAGTCTTCTTATGGTTCCACTCAGTACAATGCGTATTCTGCAGTGGGCACGGCAATGTTTAATGCGATGGAAAAAGGTCTTGAGGTGACAATGGCCTGTGACCTTCGTTCCACTCAAGAGCTGCTGGCGAAAGCTGACGAGATGTCCAGAAAGATGAATCAGCAGTCTTATGGATCTGTTGCTTACAACGCCTACATGGGTCTTTCAAAAAAGCTGTACTCTGAAGCGCCGGGTTTCTTTGAGAAAGAAGCTTATCAGAACAGAAGAACGTATGTTGATATGAATACGGATCTGGAAGCCTTCTTTGCGAAGGGTGTGTCGTATTCTTACGGTTCTGTGGCTTATAATTCTTACCAGGAGCTGGTGCAAAAAGCCTCTTTGGTTGCACAAGCCAGCTTGAGAGCCTCTTTGCCTGGTATGCGTCCTTTGGAGCGCATTGAACTGGTGAAGCAGTTCGATTCACGTAAGAACCGCTTCTCTTACGGCAGTGTTATTTACAACCACTACGAAGCTATGCGGGACATCAGCTCAAAATAAAGGTGTGTTAAGGGAATTTCGGTTCCCTTTTGACACTGGTTTTCTTGGCACAAAGTTTGGATATAGGGTCAACGGATTCACTAATCAGTCTTTTAAGGAGACTTTATGAAAAAGAACCTCGTTCTAGGATCAGTAATTGTCGCTTCCCTTGTACAATATACAAGCCCTGCGTTTGCGAACAAAGAAGTTATCGGCGGTATCATTGGTGGTATCATCGGTGGCGGTATCGGTACGCAAATTGGTAAAGGGAACGGCAACAAAGCAGCTATCATCATCGGAGCTGTGGCTGGAACATTGATTGGCTCTAAAGTCGGCAAGGACTTGGATGAAGCTGATCGTCAGGCTCTGGCAGAAGCGCAAAGACGTTCTTTGCAGGACAATATCGGCAGCCGCCGCGACTGGGATGGCCGTTCTTATGGTTCCCGCACCGGTGCTCGCGGAAGCTTCACTTCCACTCGTGAAGGTTACAACAACCGCACGGGCGAATACTGCCGTGAATACACTTCCATCATCTACATGCGTGACCGCACCGAAGAAACCCGTGGATATGCGTGCTCTCGCCGTGATGGTTCCTGGTATGAAGTAAAAGAGACTGAAGTTCGCTTCAACGGCCGTGGCAACGGTGGTGGCGGTGGTCGTCACAATAACGAACCAATCCGTCCTACTCCGGCTCCGACTCGCCCAACTCCTCCTCCAGCGCCGGGCGGTCAGTATGGTCATGGTTATGAAGGCACAGCTCAGATCAGCCAGATCACCCGCCGCACTGGTGGTGAGTGGTTCCGTGTGACCCTGCGCTATCCAATCGCTTTGGATCGCATCGAGATCCGTGGCTTGGCTGCGGGTGTTAAAATCCACGATACGACTGTGTATACTGAATCCAACCGTCGCATCCAGGTTCGTGAGCTGACCAACACGGGTACAGTTTACGCGGGTGATACAGCGATTTCCGAGAACCTGAACCTGCGTGAGCGTGTTCAAGTTATCGACATCCGTGCTGAGTCCATGGGTGGCGTTGCCGACGTACTTGTGAAGGCGATTTCCAGCGAAGACCGTCCTTCCCTGACAGTCAGCCGTTACTAAAAAACATCAGTGCCGCCAAAAGCGGTACAGATGCGGAAATTTTAAGTAATTTTCACTAAAAGCCAGTCTATGACTAACAGTGTCTAGACTGGCTTTTTAGTCTCCAAAAGTCGATATTGAGTGGGTTTAAAACAAGGAGCTCACTCATGTCTAAGTTGCGTGTTGGTATCAACGGTTTTGGTCGTATTGGTCGTGTTCTTTTCCGCGCGGGTTTTGAAAAATTCGATATCGTCGGAATCAATTCTCTGGACAGCATCGAAGGTGATGCTCACTTGCTGAAATACGACTCTGCCCACGGCGTGTTCAACGCTGATGTTTCCACCGAAGGTCACAACCTGATCGTAAACGGTAAAAAAATCGCAGTTTCCAAAACTCGCAATCCAGCCGAAGTTCCTTGGAAGGACCTGGGCGTGGACATCGTTCTTGAGTGCACAGGCGCATTCAAAAAACGCGAAGATTTCATGCAGCACATCTCTGCTGGTGCAAAACGCGTTCTGGTTTCCGGCCCTGCTGAAAAAGGCGCTGACATCACTATGGTGTACGGTATCAACCACGAATCCTACGATCCATCCAAGCACGTTGTTGTTTCCAACGCGTCCTGCACGACAAACTGTCTGGCGCCTTTGGCGAAGGTTCTGAACGACACATTCGGTATTGAACACGGTACCATGATGACAGTTCACTCTTACACGAATGACCAGAAGATCCTGGACGCTCCTCACAGCGATTTGCGCCGTGCCCGTGCAGCGGCTGTCAGCATGATCCCGACAACAACGGGTGCTGCGAAAAACGTGGGCCTGGTGCTGCCAGAGTTGAAAGGTCTGATCGACGGTATCTCCGTGCGTGTTCCGACTCCGAACGTTTCTTTGGTGGATTTTACATTCACTGCGAAAAAAGACGTGACCCGTGAATCCGTGAACGAAGCTTTGATCAAAGCTTCTGAAGGCGCGATGAAAGGTGTTCTGGCGGTAGAGCACAAAGAACTGGTCAGCGTTGACTTCAACGGCAACAAACACTCTTCCATCGTCGATCTGGCTACAACCATGGTTGTGGGCCCGCGCATGGTGAAAGTTCTTTCCTGGTACGACAATGAAACTGGCTTCTCCAACCGCATGGTTGACGTTGCTTTGCACATGCAGAAGAAAGGTCTTTAATTCATGGCTAACGGTCTTAAAGGCATCAAGACAGTTCGTGACTTCGAGTTGGCAGGGAAAGTTGTTTTCCTGCGCTTGGATTTGAACGTTCCAATGGAGAACGGCAAGATCACGGATGAAAACCGCATCACGGCTTCTTTGCCGACAATCAAGTATTGCATGGAACAAGGCGCGAAGCTGGTTATGGCTTCCCATCTGGGTCGTCCAAAAACCAAAGACGACACAGAGTTTTCTTTGGAGCCTGTGGCAAAACGCCTGCAGGATCTTTTGAATGCCGAAGTGATTCTGGTGGAAGAACCGGACTCTGACGCTCCAAAACACCTGTTGCCTTCCCTGAAACCGAATCAGTTGATCCTTCTTGAAAACGTGCGTTTTGAAGAAGGGGAGACGAAGGATTCCATCGAGTTCGCGCAAAAGATTGCCAACTACAGCGACATTTATATCAATGACGCTTTCGGGGCTTCTCACCGCGCTCACGCGACCATTCATGCTTTGCCGTCAGTGATGAAGGACAAAGGCATTGGCTTCCTGATTGAAAAAGAAATCACGATGCTGGATTCCTTGCTGCAAAATCCAAAACGCCCGTACATTGCGGTGATGGGTGGAGCAAAGGTTTCTGACAAGATCGCGGTTATCGAACGCTTGATGGACGTTGTTGACGGTTTCATCGTGGGTGGCGCGATGGCGTACACTTTCCTGAAAGCTCAAGGTCTGCCAGTTGGTAAATCTTTGGTTGAAAATGACAAATTGAAATACGCGAAAGAAATGATCGAGCGTATTGAAGCCCGCAACAAAACCATTTTGTTGCCGGTGGATCATGTGGCAACCAAAGGCATCACGGACACAGCGCACGCGCATGTGACCAATGATGTGGCGATCGCGGAAGACGAGCTGGGTGTGGATATTGGTCCTAAATCCATCAAGAATTTCTCTGCAGCTTTGCGTGAAGCCGGCACTATTTTCTGGAACGGCCCTATGGGCATCTTTGAAAATCCGGCCTTCGCTAAAGGCACTTTCGGCGTAGCTGCGGCTATTGCTGAAAGCGATGCAGTTAAAATCGTGGGTGGTGGTGATTCTGCAGCCGCGGCGGAAGCTTCCGGCTTTGCAGGTAAAATGACCCACATTTCCACCGGTGGTGGCGCGTCCCTGGAATATCTTCAGGGCGATAAGCTTCCAGGTTTGGAAATTCTTAGAACCCGCATCCGCGCATAAGGATGGACGTTATGAAAAAGATTTTTGCTGCTAACTGGAAGCTTTTTAAATCCCCTAAGGAAACTCGAGAGTTTTTTGGTCAGTTCAAAGAGCTGGTGGGGAAGGCAACCGGCGAAGTGGTCTTTTTCCCTTCGGCGATTTCTTTGGAAGCTGCCAGTGAATCTGTGAAAGGTTCTGCCATCAAGTTTGGTGCGCAGAACTGTTATTTCCAGGCACAAGGTGCTTTCACAGGGGAAAACTCTGCTCAGGTCGTTAAAGAACTGGGCGGCAGCTATGTGTTGATTGGTCACAGTGAACGCCGCGCGATCTTTGGTGAAGGCGACGCCTTGGTGGCAGACAAAGTCGCTTTCGTTCAAGGGCTGGAGCTGACGCCGATGTTGTGCATCGGTGAAACCCTGCAAGAGCGTGAATCCGCAAAAACCTTCCGAGTTCTGGAAACGCAACTGAATCTGGGGCTGGCGAAAGCCGACAAGTCCAAGCCAGTTGTTGTGGCCTATGAGCCGGTTTGGGCGATCGGGACGGGGAAAGTGGCAACACCGGAACAAGTGGCTGAAACGCACACTGATGTTTTCAATATTCTGAAAGCTCTGGGTTTTGAAACTGCGCCGATCCTTTATGGTGGCAGCGTGAAACCGGACAATGCCGCTGGGTTGATCAAACAACCTCACGTGAATGGTTTCCTGGTGGGTGGGGCTTCTTTGGAAGCAAAATCCTTCAGCGAGATTGCTTCCGTTTAGGGTTTAGCCGTTGCCGTAGCGCTTTTGGCGCGCGGCTGCTTTGACAGCGTCTTCGACCAGTTTGGCGTCAGACGGGGAAAGCTTCTTCAGTGATTCGAGGAAGCTTTTTTTATTTTTCTCATACAGTGGCAGGACGATTTCGCCTGCGAACTGAGTCGGATCTTTTTTCAGCATTTCCACAGTCACACGCAGAATCTCGGCATCCAGTTCCGGCGTGGATTTTTTGACAGCGGATTGCACCGCACCTTCCAGGGCTTCAAACACTTCATCCTGAGCTTTCATATCGGCTTCAGTCAGCTTGGTGTCTTCATCCGCTGTTTTGACGGTTTCAAGTTTCAAAGCCTGCAGTTTTGACACATCAGCAGACACCGCATCAGCCGCCAAAGCAGGGGCTGCGCAGAAGGAACAAACGATGGCAATAAGTGCTAATTTTCTCATTGTGCTCTCCTTCTTACGGTTTGATCATCACGCCGATCATTCTGTACGGTTTTCCCTGTTTCGCGTAACGACGCGCTTTCGGGGAACTTAAGAATGAATTGTTTGAATAGAAATCGCTGACAAAACCACCGTTGTCACCCCAGTCCGTTTTGATCTGAACGTCACCGGATTCCTTCGTACCATTATGATAGACGATCACAGCGCCTTTTGGAACATCCGCAGGACTTTTGATCATGTCGCGGTACTTCGGATTGTCCATCAGATTGATCATGCCCTGGGCTTTCAGATCACGAACCGCATCGCGGGCATGTCCCCCTGGAGGATAGCGATCAATCATGTCACCACCCATCAGGGCGCGTTTGACATAGCGGTAACAGTAGCTTGTCGAGCGGGAGCGTTTGTTTCTCAAGCCATAGCGGATAGTGTCTTTGACTTCTTTGCCTTCAGAATAGCCCATGATCATCGGATCATTGGACCACTTCCCGGCAGCCGCATTCTTGGGAATTGATGCACTTGAAGAGCGGCTGACTTCTTTACTGACGTTCTCCAGGTTCTGCAGATTGCGCTGAACAGTTTCGCTGGGCTTGGTTGTCGAGCAGTCTTTACAAGTCGTGATAAAGCCACCCTCGGTTTGACGAGGATCCTTGTTCTTCGCCAGATTTGGATCGACGTCCGGCATTTGATTGGCTTTGACGCTTTCTTTGGTCGGAAGTGTGGGGCGGGCCTCGGTTCCTTCCACAGGCAGGCCTTCACCGTCACGGATCGCTCGGGAAGTCAGTGCCACTTCAGGATCCTGTACCTCAGAACCGTCTTTGTCTTTAAAGGCCAGCCAAGGATCTTTCTGAGAGAAATAAACCCAGACTTCATCACCGGCTTTGGCTTTGGTTTTACCTTCGCCCACTTTCGTGATGCGGACTTTCACACCGTAGGAACCGGTGCGTTTCAATTTGCGGGTTTCAAGGACAGTTCCTTCAGAGTCTTTGGGAACCACAGACACCACGTTTTTGGCTTTGCCGCGGAAATCAACCGATGAACGAGCATTCAGGTCTCCAGAGAAGACCACGTCCTGCAGTTCTTGGGGAATGTCAGCCAGCGCTGTGCTTCCCACAAGAACAAGAGCCATTGTGATGCGAATTGCTCGACTCAATAAATTCAAATTGATACTCCTTAGTGGCTCTTCGGTCTTCTGTCCAAAAGGTGAAGCCTGAACCCGGGAAACAAGTCGAAGGTCTGGTCTAAATCACAGATTGTTAATGAAAGTACGTTCTGGGGATGAATTCATGGTGTCTTACTCTGAGATACCTTTCTGATGGTGTATGAAGATATTCAGAGCAAAGCTTCAATATTTGTACCGCGTATAAAGTGGGTGTGATGAAGCTGACAGGGGATCCACTGTCAGGGTGGATGAAATCGTACAGAAGATTTTCAGGGGTGGTTTCCCGATACGAAACGCGAATAAAAAAAAGGGGGATCAAGTGATCCCCTTTTTGAAGGTGCTAGAACAAAGCGTTCTTCGGTGTGCGCGGGAATGGAATCACGTCGCGGATATTTCCCATTCCAGTCACGTACATCAACATACGTTCGAAGCCCAGGCCGTATCCCGCGTGCGGGAACGTGCCGTAGCGGCGCAGATCCGTATAGAAGGAATATTCTTCCGGATGCAAGCCGACTTGTTTCATGCGGGATTCCAGCTTTTCGATATTGTCTTCACGCTGGGATCCGCCGATGATTTCGCCGATGCCCGGTGCCAGCAAGTCCATTGCACGAACAGTTTTGCCGTCTTCGTTCATCTTCATATAGAAAGCTTTGATGTCTTTTGGATAGTCGGTCACAAACACCGGCTTTTTGAAGTGCTCTTCCGCCAGGTAACGTTCGTGTTCAGACTGCATGTCGATGCCCCACTGAACCGGGTACTCGAATTTCTTGCCGCATTTTAGCAGAATGTCGATGGATTCAGTGTAAGTCACACGTCCGAAGTCGTTATTCAGAACGTTGTTCAGTTTGTCGAACAGACCTTTTTCGACGAACTGGTTGAAGAATTCCATTTCTTCCGGACATTGTTCCATCACGTAGCGGATGATGTATTTGATCATGTCTTCAGCCAGTTCCATGTTCGCCGTCAGATCGGCAAAAGCGATCTCGGGCTCGATCATCCAGAACTCTGCCGCGTGGCGGGAGGTGTTGGAGTTTTCCGCACGGAAAGTCGGTCCGAACGTGTAGATGTTACGGAAAGCCGCACAGAAGGTTTCGCCGTTCAGCTGACCTGATACAGTCAGGTTGGTTTCTTTGCCGAAGAAGTCCTGGCTGGCATCAATGCTGCCGTCTTCTTTGCGCGGTGGTTTGTCCAGTTTCAGTGTTGTTACGCGGAACATTTCACCCGCACCCTCAGCGTCAGATCCCGTGATGATCGGAGTGTTCACATAGACAAAGTTTTGTTCGTTGAAGAACTTGTGGATCGCATAAGCCAATACAGAGCGCACGCGGAAGACCGCGCTGAATGTGTTGGTGCGTGGGCGAAGATGCGCGATCTCACGCAGGAATTCCATGCTGTGACGTTTGTTTTGCAGCGGGTATTCAAGATCCGCTTTTTGCACGATCTCGATTTTGGAAGCCATCACTTCAAAGCTTTGGCCTGCACCCTGGGATTTTACAACTTTGCCTATGACCAGTACGGAACTGGAAATGGAAAGAGCGGCAACGTCAGCAAAGTTTGAAAGATTATTATCAAAAACCACCTGCACACCTTTGAAGAAGGTGCCGTCATTCAGTTCGATGAAGCCGAAATTCTTTTGGTCGCGGATTTTGCGAACCCATCCGGAAAGATAGATTTCTTTGTCCAGATGCTTTTCTGTTTCTCTGAATAGCGATTTTACGAGCGTGGTTTTCATAGGGACCCTTTCAACAGTCCGATTAAAATATCGTTCTTTCGCATGCTTGTCCAAGATTGATGCGACTACGTGATGTCCGCTCGGGATGCCTGGAACAGGCCTCAAATTGCGCATAACGCGAAAAGTCATTAGTCATTTTGTGACGTCATTTCAATAGCTTAAATTGAGACCGCCCCTTGCTGGGGTCTGTGGACGGGCCTAAGATGAATGGAACTTCCAAAGGAGCACGTATGTCGGACTCTACACACTTTCGTCGCTGCCACCGCTGTGACACTGTCAACTCGGCTGACGGGGAACTGGTGACGACCTGTGAATGCTGTGGAAAGCACCTTGCACCCTTCTATTTTTTCGACGAGAGTAGGGCCATGGGCATGACCGATTCGAACTTTTACTCCAGCCTTGGAGTGCGGGTTTCGTCCGGACTTTTGCCTCATAAAGAGTATCCTCCGGTGTGGGGATTAACTGTGTATTGGGAGCCCTGATCCAAAATGAAAGTCAGCTTTGCAGACATCCAAAAAGCCCGTGAACTTCTGAAAGACATCATCTGTCCAACCGAGATGAGTCATTCCATCAGCGCCAGCAACCTGCTTAAAAGCGAAGTGTACCTGAAGTTCGAAAACACTCAGCGCACCGGCAGTTTTAAATTCCGCGGGGCCTATAACAAAATTTCCAACCTGACAGCCGACGAAAAAGCCCGCGGTGTGGTGGCAAGCTCTGCCGGGAATCATGCTCAAGGGGTGGCGCTTTCAGCAAAACTGGCCGGGGTGAAATCCACCATCGTGATGCCGGAAACAGCCTCTATCAGCAAAGCTTCCGCGACCCGTGATTACGGCGCGAACGTGGTGCTGAAAGGCGAGATTTACGATGAGGCTTTCGAACACGCTCAGAAACTTGAAAAAGAACACGGCTACACCTTCGTGCATCCTTATCAGGATCCACACGTCATTGCAGGTCAGGGGACCATCGGCATCGAGATCCTGGAAAAGGTTCCGGATTTGGACACGGTGATTGTGCCCATCGGTGGTGGTGGTCTGATCAGTGGTGTCGCGTTGGCGGTGAAAGCCATCAATCCAAAGATCCGCGTGATCGGGGTGCAAAGTGACCGTTCTCCGGGGATGGCGCATCTTTATAACAAGCAGCCTTTGTCCCAGATCAAACGTGCCGCTACTATTGCTGACGGCATTGCGATCAAAAATCCGTCTCAGGTGATGCTGGACAGTTTCATTTCCAAGTATGTCGATCAAGTGGTGACCGTCAGTGATGACGAGATCGCTGAAGCCGTGGTGTTCCTGATGGAAAGAGCCAAAACCGTGGCCGAAGGTTCTGGTGCCGCGGCGATGGCCGCGGCCATGTCCCGCGGACTGGATCTGGGTAAAAAGACGTGTGTGATCATCAGTGGTGGTAATATTGATCTGAATATCGTTTCAAAAATCATCGACCGTGGTCAGATTCTGCGCGGACGTCTGTGTGAGCTGTCGGTGATCGTGGATGACCTGCCGGGGAATTTGAGTCGTTTGACTCAGGCGATTGCTTCGCAAAAAGCCAATATCCTGGAAGTGCGTCACGACCGAGTGTCGAAGGGGCTTTCACTGCGTGAAACCCGCATCGACTTCGTTCTAGAGACTACGAGCATTGAACATGTTGAACGGATTAAGCGGGCTCTTGAGGAAACTGGAGCCAAGGTTGTCCAAAGCACCTAAAGAAATGCCGGAGGACTGTTCCCAGTCTTTCAGGTTGTACTTCTGAAGAATCCGCTGCAGCTCTCCGCTGCGGCGAAGTTCCTCCACCCCACGAGTCAGAATTTCTGCGTATTCCTGAGACTTCGGATTGTTCGGCGAAAAAGAGATGTAAAGCGCCGGATCGTGATTTTCAACCCAGCCACCCACTTTCATATTTTCCATCGTGATCTTTGCTGACACGGACGTGTACTGCAGCACCACCGGATTTTCGATAAACCCATCCAGGCGTCCGGCCTGCATCATGCGAATAACCTGCTCCAGCGGGCGGTCCCCGGAAAACGGAATGAACGAACGATGGCGGGAACGGATCAGATTGTCGACGCTGTCACCATAGGTGTAGCCATTGATCACGCCGATCTTCATGCCCTGCAAAGACGGGCGGCCCTTGTAAGTCCATGTTGAATTTTTAGGAACGAAGTAGGCATTTTTCATGATGCCCAGGGATTTCTTGGGATAGATAAAGTCCGGCGCATCCACCACACTGCAACCCATCAGGCCCTGCACGCGGTTGCTGCGGGTGTCTTTGATGGCGCGCACCCAGTTGGAAAGTTTCACCTGCACTTTGTGGCCGTGTTTTTCAAAGACCGTGCGGGCGATTTCGACCATATAACCGGGAGTTTCAGAATCAGGATTGCATACGTAAGGGCACCAGAAGTCAGAACGGAAGGAAATCACGTCAGCACGGGCGTGCGCGGACGCGAAGACAGTTACTGACAGAATCAATGCGACAAGTGCTTGTTGAATTCTCAGGTTCATAAGGCCCCTCTCCTTACTTACTCTTATGCAATACTGTGCGGCTTCACAAGTTGCACGGAGAAAAGAAGGACCTTTCTGATATGTAACCTTTACTGTTTGAATTCGATTTTACGTTCGAAGTGGCAGGTGTATCCGCCAGGATTCTTTTGTAAATAATCCTGATGATATTCTTCGGCAGACCAAAAATCGGCAGCTTTGACGATTTGGGTGACCACGGGGCTTTTCCAAGCTCCTGATTTGTCCACGCGAGCTCTTACAATTTCTGCCTCATCTTTTTGTTTGTCAGAGGTATAGAAAATGGCACTGCGGTACTGGGTCCCGATGTCATTGCCTTGACGGTTGGTCGTCGTCGGATCGTGAATCTTATAGAAATAAAGCAGCAGATCCTGATAGGTGATCTTTTCAGGATTGAAGGTGATCTTCACAGTTTCGGCGTGATTGGTGGTGCCGGTTTTTACAAGATTGTAGTTGGCGTTTTTGGTGTCGCCGCCCATGTAACCGACTTCAGTTTGAGTGACACCGGGAAGTTTGCGCAGCAAATCTTCCATGCCCCAAAAACAGCCGCCGGCCAGATAAGCCACTTCAGACGTGCTCACGGTGGTTCCTTTCTTGGCAGACTTGGTCGCTTTGGCCTCAGAGTTGAGGCCCACTAATAATCCCAATGCTGCGAAAAACATAAAAAGGTGTTTCATGCCTGATATGTTAACACCGACAAAGGACTCTCGCTAGAGTCCTTTGTTATTCCGCACGACCGTAGCCGCCACCTGAACCAGAACACAGGGTCAGGACGTCTTTGACAGCAAACTTTTGCTGTCCCAGAACGGGAAGAGTCTTTGCAACTTCACCTTGTTCCAGGGTGACTTCGGCTGGATCGCCATGGCTGCAGGTTTTCAGCAGACGGGGACGGTGCAAAGTCAGGTCGGTCATCCAGGTGGCGGAAAGATCCCCGCACACCTCGATCTTCATGACAACACCACGGCCACCGCTGAATTTGCCTTTGCCACCGTTAGAGTGACGCTGATCCACGCGCAGAACCTTGATCGGGAAATCACGTTCAAGTTGTTCCAAAGAAAGTGTGTCCATCTGAGCACTGACGCCATCACGGGACGCTTTCGCGCCTTCACCGCCGGGCAAAGTCAAAAGCGCATGTTTGCTGCCAGCTTGCAGATCAAACTGCAAGGCACAGTGACTGCCCACAGAGGATTCCTGTTTGTGGTGAATCTGCGCCAGCGCCAGTTCAATAGCTGTTTGCAAAGCCGCGACCCCACAGGTCATGCCTTTGAAGGTTGGAGCCGGATATTTACCCACCAGCCAGCAGCCGGAAGGTTTGGTGATTTGCAAAATAGAGAACGATCCCGAGTTAGCCAGATCCGTGAAGCCGTAATGACGGCTCAAAGCATGGAAGCAGGCGCCATAGGTTGCAGATTCAGTCATGGAAACTGTTTTTGCCGCCGTCGTGCCGCTGAAATCCAAAGAGATTTTACCATCCTGGATTTCCATATTCAGACGCAGCAGTTCGCCGCTGTCCAAAACCACATCGACGCGCGCTTCGCCCGAAGCGCTTTCAGAAATCTTTTTCGTCGCGGCTTTTTTAGAAATGCGCAGGTAATCTTCGATCAGTTCGCCGGTCACCGTGAAACCAGTCAGCTCGATGGCGTCGACCAGTTTTTTTGCTCCTGCAGTCAGGTCCGCCACTTGGGCTTTCAGCCAAGGCACAAAATCAGCAGGGCAGGCCGGGTGTGCCTGCATGGCAGCCAGAATCATTTCATTCAGCTGGTTTTTCTGACGAAGTGGTGTCGGCGGAATGCGCAGGCCTTCTTCTTCGATGGATTTAACGATTTTTACCTGCGTGTCCAAGGGACGGCGCGAAACCCACAAAAGGTCTTCTGAAACCGCCATCACAAAAGTCATTTCGGACAACAGGCTGCCGCCACTGTAAGGGTCATTCAAAAGGGCGATGTCGCCTTCCTGCAGTTTCAGATATTTCGCGGCAGTGGTGGCCGCCGTTGTCAGCGTGCCATAGGTCACCGGCTGCTGACCGCGCACACCCAGGACGTCTCCATCCAAAGTCATCAGTGCGGATTCACCCACCAGAAATTGATTCAGCAAGGAATGCAAAAGTTCGATTTGATAGTTCATTTGGACTCCTTCAGGGCTTTCATGCCCCACAGGGCCGTGGCGGCGGATTCACAGAATTCATCAGCTGCCACTGTCGTGTGCGGATCTTTTTTGAAGATATTGGCAAACAGCGCCGCCAAAGGCCCCGTTACCAGTAATTTTTGCTGATCGCGCTGCAGGAAAGATTCCACCGCCAGTCTTTGTACGGACAGGCTTTGCAGTTCTTTGGTCAGATGATTGAAGTCGTTGTCTTTGAAGGTGCTGATTTTGGAAAGGGTCAAAAGCGCTGTTTTAAAGCGCTGAATCCCTTGAGCAGAAACGCGGTCCTCAAGACCTTCCAGTTTGGAAAGTTTTGGATTTTCAGACCACAGATCCAAAAGACTCATTTTTTGCCCGCGACCCAGGAACATCGGTCCTGGCTCCCAGCCTTCTTCCTGAGTCAGGAAGTCAAAGCGTTCAAAGGTGTTCAAGCCGATTCCCAGCGTGGGCTGGACGCCCAGATTTTTTACTTTCAAGTGGCGCACTTCCACCGGACCCCAGCAGCTGTTCCACTGTTCCGCCCAGCGGGTGGGGGAAATCAAAGTGAAATACTCAAGGCCCAGATATAAAACATCTTTGCCCGAAGCTTTGTTCCAAAGCCCCAGAGCCGTGGACGCGGCAAACTGACTGCTGATTTCTTTTCCGGTTTCATCCTGGAAAAGTTCACCGCTGGCATCAAGGAAGTGAATGTCATTTTTATCAAGCGCGGCCTCAAGGCCCGCATAGACGTCTTTTTTCAGGTCAGCGAAAACACCGGAAAGGGTGGCGTTCAAAGCATTCTGAGTCCAGCGCGTGACTTCGTGAGGATTGTCGGTGCTTGCCGGAGCAAACACTTCAATGCCTTTTTCGCTGAAGAATTTGGTCGCCGCATTCAAGTGCGCCGGATTGGTCGCAGAGTGCAGCAGGTTCAGGCAGACTTTCTTGCAGCTCATCAGCTCAAGTTTTGCGGCAATCGCTTCCAGTTCTTCGGTTTGCAGGGGGGTTTCAACGGTGCCATCGGCGCGCACGCGTTCACGCAGGGCAAATTGCAGATCCTTGCTGGTCAGCGCTGCAGGAGTTCCGCAAAGATCCAGCCAGTGTTCCAGACCCTCGGTGCTGACATGGGCCACAGCGCCACTCATTTTGTAGTCCAAAAGTTTTTTGGGAACGCGCAGACTGACAAAGGCCTTGTGGATTTTTCCATGGGGCGCGATGAACTGGATCAGTGAGGATTTAAGGCTTTCACGAGAGTGAAACACTCTCTTTTGCGCAAGGGGACTGGAGTCTGACAGGAGTGAGAATTCGGCGAAGGATTCACCGACGCTCACACCGAGCACGAGGCTGTTTTGCATTTTCGAACGCTCTCTATTGAATTTGCACTGGAATGTTGTTAAGTCTTAGTCGGACAGGTATAGCAAAGTATTCTCTCTAAGAAAAGGATTCTAAAGTGAAGATTTCTCCCGAAATTTTGAATCTGGTGCCCTACAAACCTGGAAAGCCGATTTCTGAGACCCAACGTGAGTACGGGCTCACAACGGTCTACAAACTCGCAAGTAACGAGAATCCTTTGGGTCCCAGCCCGAAAGCCATGGCGGCGGTGAAGCAGGCCTTGGATCATCAGCACCTGTATCCGGATCCATCCCACTATGAGCTTTTGCAGACTTTGTCGAAAGAATGGGGCTTCCCGACAAAACAACTTGCTATTGGTAATGGCAGCGACGAACTGATTGATCTGTTGTGCCGTATCTATTGTGAGCACCATGATGGCGTTTTGACATCTGCGGCAGCGTTTAATGCCTATGAAGTCAGCGCTCCGGCAAACCGTGCGGTGATCCACAAAGTTCCGATGGCGGAAGGCTATCGTTTTGATCTGCCTGCCGTTGCAGACTACTTCCTGAAACACCCGGAAAAAAACATCCGTTTGATTTTTGTCTCTAATCCCAACAATCCAACCGGCACTTACGCCACCAAAGCGGAAGTGGAGGCTTTCCTTCAGAAAGTCGGTAACCGTGACGATGTGATGATTATTTTTGACGAAGCTTATAACGAATTTGTGCGCGCCAAGGATTATGCATCCGCACAAGGTTATATGGGACAGTATAAAAACCTGATTGTTCTTCGCACTTTCTCCAAAATCTATGGGCTGGCGGGTTTCCGCCTGGGTGCGATGATCGCGCCGCCAGAGGTTGTGGAAGTCTTTAACCGTGTGCGCAAACCATTTAATGTCAACGATTTAGCGCAAGTGGCTGCAAATGCGGCTCTGCAAGATAAAGAATTTATTGAGCGATCGCAGCAGATTTGCTGGAAAGGGCTTGATTACTTCTACAAGAAGTTAGAAGAATTAGGCCTGCCGTACATTCCATCTCAGGGAAATTTTGTCATGTTTGACACTCTCCGCGACGCCGCCAAGGTGAACGAAGCCTTGTTACGTCGTGGGATCATCATGAGACCGCTGTTGAACTATGGGTTCAAGACGCATCTGCGTTTGAGTGTAGGGCGCGATCATGAAAATGAAGCTGCTATGTCAGCTTTGGCGGACGTTTTAAAAGAAATTGCACCGCTGTAGTTTTGGAGAATTATGGGAATGGTAATTACGATTGATGGCCCTGCGGCCTCCGGAAAATCTTCAGTAAGTCGTGAGTTGGCTCGTCGTTTGGGCTGGCAGTGGGTTTCTACGGGTGCATTCTATCGTGGTTTGGCATTTGCGGCTCTTCAACTGCAAATTGATCTGGATGACGTTTCCACTTTGGCCAATCTGACTCACGATCCGGTATGGAGCGTGAGAATGGATGACGAACGCACTCGTGTGTTCTTCAAAGACCAGGACGTGACTGATCAGATCGCTCACGAAGACGTGGGTAATTTCGCCAGCAAAGTCAGTCATTATCCAGAAGTGCGTAAAGCCCTTTTGGATGCGCAACGCAACTGTTCTTCCGGTCCTCAAGGCTTGGTGGCAGAAGGCCGCGATTGCGGTACCGTGGTGTTCCCAACTGCGGATGCCAAGGTTTATTTGACTGCTAACAGTGAACACCGCGCGGCTCGCCGTGCAGCAGAGTTGGGTCTAGACCATGAGGACATGGTGAAAGCCCAGCAGCAGCGTGACCATCAAGATTCCACTCGTAAAGTAGCTCCGATGGCCGTGCCAGAAGATGCTTTGGTTGTGGACACCACTGCACTGAACTTGAACCAAGTCGTAGACGCAGTTGTTGAATACGTTAAAAATAAGATCTAAGGGTGGTCGCCTTGGCGACCTTGGTCCTTTAGCTTAATTGTCTCTTGTCAGCCTTTTGAAATTCTCACGGTAATGGCTTAATTCTTACTGCTAATCTTTAGGTACTTTATGAAAAGTGCCTGGGGTTTTCTTTTATTCTTTTTTCCATGGTTATTGTGGGCGATTGAACCGCCGCCGCAGAAGCCGGCTGTGCAGTGGATTGTGAATGATTTTCCGCCGTTTTTGGTGCTTTCGGGCGAGGGCATGACGGTGGATATTTCTCAGGCTCAGGGGCCCTTTGCCAATATTTATCAGGAAATTGAGCGGGCGTTGCCGGGGTATTCGCATCGTTTTGTGCGGGTGTCTTTCACCCGGGCTGAAAAGCTTTTCAGTGGGCAGGGCGGCTATTGCACGGTGCTTTTGCAAAAAACCAAAGAGCGGGAAAAGTTTCTGATCTTTGGTGATGAACTGGCGCGGGCTTTTCCGGTGGGACTGGTGGTGCATGCCAAGGGCACGCCGGGTATTGCTGATGATCAGAAAGATGTGGATTTAAAAGAACTGCTGGCCTCGGGCAAGTTTCGTCTGGGGGTTATTCAAAGCCGCGCCTACACCCGGCAAATTGATGACATTCTATCTTTAAGCGGGCATGCCACAAAGATTGTCGGCGACAGTGCCATGGGCAATTTATTTCTGATGCTGGAAAAAAAGCGGGTCAACGGGGTTTTGGCATACGCCCTGGAAAAAACCGATTATGAACGACACAATATCGCCGTTCCCGCTCTGAAATTTCTGAAAGTTAAAAACATGCCCGACTATATTTCGGTGTGGGCATCCTGTGAAAAGTCCCTGCGTGGCGAACAGATTTTAAAGGACCTGACCCGCGCTGTTCGCGAAAAAAATGTGAAGGGCAAAATCTATAAGTACTTCATGCAGGAACTTCCTCCGGACATGAAAAAAAGTTACCGCGACCTTTACGAAAGCCCGCCTTAATTCCAGCGTAAATCGGCCACCGTCAGGGCTTTCACGGCCAGCGCAGTGGTGTAGCCAGTTGATCTCCACACCACTGGGAATCTTGCCACAAACGTGGCGGCAAAGAACACCTGCCCGCTCCAGAACAGGCGGCCCGCCGAATCTTTCCGAGACTGCGACATCAGAAAATTCAAACCCCGGCGCACGCGTTCGCGATGCGTTTCGTTCTGGGGGTCGCCTAAAATTAACAATGTATTCAAGGCCCACGCGGTCGAGTGCGCGTAATCCGGTCTTGCCATAAAGCTGTTACGCCAGGATCCATCCCTGTGCTGTAAAGCCAGAATATAATTCAGCAGTTTTTGCCGTGAAGGTTCCAGACACGAGGCCCCGGCATTGATGGTGGCGGCCATTGCATATGGCAGGGCATAGCGGCTGGGATAATACATTCCGCAGAAATAGAACTGTCTTTTTTCAACGACCCGATTCAGATGGCGGCAGCTGGCTTGATAGCCCGGGCCTTCGGTTTTTTTCGCATAGGTCAGAAGCTTCAGCACATTGGCGTTCACCACGCAGTCGACGTCATTCATATTAAAAGGGATTCGCGTGCCGCGATGAGGGGCCGCAAAAATATTCCGTGGCATGTCGGGGTCTTTTTCATCCCACAGCCACGTCATGAAAGCGCCGGTGTTCACGTGCAACTGGGCGGCGTTGTAGGTGTGCGGCAGGCGCGACAGATCCCGGGCGGAAGACAAGGCATCAATCACCGCCTCAGGCAGTTGCGCGGGTGTTTTGCGCGGGGACTGGCCCGCATCAAGGCTTTTTAAAAAATGCAGATAGGTGTGGGTGACCGACGTGGTGTCAGCATCTGGCGGGATGTTGGCGAAACCTTTCCACTGCGGGGCCAGATACATGTTGCGCGGTCCGCGTGTGCACACGCCCTTGAAGCTTGAAGGCGGATAGAAGTTAAACAGATCCCCCCAGCGATAGGGCGCTAGGCCCTGGGCGGTTTTGCGCACCATCGGCGGAATCTTGCTGAAGCGGGGATTGTAGAAATACGTCTCGGCCAGAACGTTGGCGATGGCCGAGGCTGAAAAGGCACTGGGTTCATCATAGGCGACACCGAACTTGCCCACGCCGATCCCGCTGGGGACATAGGACGTCACCCGTGAACGCCATTGTCCCGGCTCGTAGCCTTCGCGGCCAGTCGTCTGATAGTGCGCCAGAAAATCCAGGGCCGAGTCGATGTGTTTTTCGTAACGGGCCTGTGCGGTTGCACTGATCAGCCCCAGTAAAAACAGCAGGTACTTCATGGTTATGCCTCCGAATCAGAACATGAAATCAGGACAGGACCCGGGCTGTCAGCGGGCCTTGTAAAAGTACAAGCTGGTTTTTTTCTGCTGCGGGGTATTCTTAAAAGCGCGAGGTGAATCATGAAAAAGGTGTGGCTGGCGGGACTGGTGATCGCAGGGCTGGTGGGGTGTTCGTCCAAAGACAAACTGGATACCGAACTTGAAGACGCGCAGTTGATGGGCCGGGAAACTGTCGGCAAGCGCGATGACAACTATGTGGTGCAGGAAAAAAAGAATCTGATTCACCACCTGCAGGAAGTGCAGACGGATGTCTATACGATGGAAGAAAACATCTATGGCAACCGCGATTTGGGTAACAAAGGAAAGTACGGGGTTCTGCGCGACTGCAAAATTGAAGCAGCTCCGCAAGCCGGTGGCAAAGTCGACATAGTTCCGAAAAACATCCTGACGGAAGAGGAAAACAAGCTGTCCCGCCAGACCGGGGTGGATGAATCCGGCACCCTGGTCACCCTGCGTGAAGAGGATCTAAGTCAGCGTCTGAAGCGCTTTGAAGGTTACAAAACTGCTTATGAGAAGCAGGAGGAGTGGTTTGACAGTGAAATCCAAGCCTGCAGGCAGTCTCAGCGGGAATAGCTGTATTGGATTATATGCGATTTGAGGCTCTTTCGGGGGCCTTTTTTCTGTCCCAAGTTTACCTCAGATAACACAGGACCACGAAAACCTCGCTGGTATGCGTAAAACCTTTGACTTCCGACCCCTTAGGTCGCTAAACCAGTGATTCGCCTTAAGAGCGAAGAAAGGTTACGGGTAGGATCCATGAGGTCTTACTACGTGGGAGGTTTACAAAAAACGATATGACAAAACAATTGAACAAAGCCGCATTGGAGAAACAGAAAGTTCTTGCTTTCTTGGATGCTGAAGACGCAAAGGTTCCAGCAAATCCTGGCATTTTGAATGCGAAAGCTGACAAAGCTGGTGACTTCGACTCTCTATTCGAAGCTTCCATGAAAGAACAAGACTTCAAAGTCGGCGACGTTGTAACAGGTTCTGTAGTTGAAGTTCAGTCTGACTACGTACTTGTTGATATCAACTACAAGTCTGAAGGTTTGATCGCGATCAACGAATTCCGTATTGTTGACGGCGTTCGCGATGTGAAAGCTGGAGACAAAGTAGAAGTTTTGATCGACCGTATCGAAAACGAAAACGGCATGATCGTTCTTTCCAAAGACAAAGCAGATATGCTTCGTGCTTGGACAGACATCTCTAAAGCAGCAGAAAACGAAGAAGTTATCGAAGGTACTGTTGTTGCTAAAGTTAAAGGCGGCTTGAGCGTTGATATCGGCGTTAAAGCATTCCTTCCAGGTTCTCAAATCGACCTGCGTCCGGTTCGCAACATGGACGTATACCTGGGCAAGAAGTTCAAATTCAAAGTTATCAAGTTCAACAAGAAACGTGGCAACATCGTTCTTTCCCGCCGCGCGCTTCTTGAAGAAGAACGTGACAGCTTGCGCTCTCAAACTCTTGACACTATGGCAGAAGGTTCTGTTGTTACTGGTATCGTTAAGAATATCACTGACTACGGCGCGTTCATCGACCTTGGTGGCATGGACGGTTTGTTGCACATCACTGATATGTCTTGGGGCCGTGTAAAACATCCATCTGAGATGTTGAACGTTGGTGACGAAATCCAAGTTAAAGTTCTTAAGTATGACAAAGAAAAAGAACGCGTATCTTTGGGCATGAAACAGCTTCACGCAGATCCTTGGGAATCCGTAAAAGCTTCTTACCCTCCAGGCACTAAACTGAAAGGCAAAGTTGTATCTTTGGCTGAGTACGGTGCATTCGTTGAGCTTGGTGAAGGCATTGAAGGTCTGATCCACGTTTCTGAAATGTCCTGGACTAAACGTGTAAAACACCCTTCTCAGATCGTGACTGTTGATCAAGAAGTTGAAGTAGTGGTTCTTGAAGTAGACACTGAAAACCGCCGCATCAGCTTGGGTATGAAACAACTTCAGGCCAACCCATGGGTTGAAATGAAAGAATCATACGCTCCAGGTACAATCATCGAAGGCGAAGTGAAATCCGTAACTGACTTCGGTATCTTCATCGGCATCGAAGAAGGCATCGACGGTTTGGTTCACATCTCTGACTTCTCTTGGACTAAACGTGTAAATCATCCAAATGAACTTTACGCTAAAGGCCAGAAAGTTCGCGCGGTTGTATTGGGCGTGGACATCGAGAACGAAAGATTCTCTTTGGGTATCAAACAACTTGAGTCTGACCCTTGGTCAAACATCGAGAACAAATACGCTATCGGCACTCAACACGATGTTAAAGTCACTAAAACAGCTGACTTCGGTGCATTCGTTGAACTTGAATCCGATATCGAAGGTTTGATCCACATTTCTGAACTGACTACTGAAAAAATCAACTCTGTTGAGGAATTCATCAAGCCAGGTCAGTCTGTAAAAGCTGAAGTTATCTCTATCGACAAAGACGCTCGTAAGATCGGCTTGTCTGCAAAACTTGTTAAACTTCGCGAATCAAAAGCGGATGTTGACGATTACGTTAAAAAAGCGACTGCAACTTCCAAGTCCACTTTCGGTGACTTGTTTGCTGACCAGTTGAAAAACGTAAAAACTGACAAGCAATAGTTGTGAATAGGAGAAAGGTCGAGTCGTTGTAAAACGACGCGACTGGACCCTGACCCGGCATTGACTGACAAGTTTTAAAGAGGGACCCTAGTAGGGTCCCTTTTTTTATTTGAAAAGGGACCTATTTCAACCGTTCGGGAGCGTTGGTATGAAGGGTAGCTTTTTCAAAAAACTGGTTATTATCTTTTTGGTGTTCGTAGGCCTGGGTGCCTTGTTGAAAATGAGCGGGGACTTCTTCGGAAGCGAAGACAAGCGTGTCACTGCCAAAAACACCATCCTGCATCTGGAAATGAACGGCGTTATTCTTAACGGCAAGAAGTTCATCAAGAATCTTAAAAAATACCGTGAAGACGACAAGGTCAAAGCGATCCTGATCAGCATCAATTCTCCGGGCGGTTCTGTGGGGCCTTCCCAGGAAATGTTCGCAGAGATCAAACGCGTTCGCGACGAAATCAAAAAGCCGGTTGTCTGTGTCAGCACAGGTGTGATGGCCAGCGGTGCTTATTATGCGGCAGTGGCTTGCGACAAGATCGTTGTGGCACCGGGGGCGCTGGTGGGTTCCATCGGTGTGATCATGGAATTTGCGAATCTGGAAAAGCTGTATGACTGGGCTAAGATTTCCCGCTATTCCATCACGTCCGGCAAGTTCAAAGATTCGGGCGCGGAATACCGTCCGATGCGTGAAGATGAAAGATCCCTGTTCCAAAGCATGATTGACGAAGTCTATGCACAATTCAAAGGAACTGTGGCAGCAGAACGCAAGCTGAAAGAAGAAGTGGTTGCCGAGTACGCTGACGGCCGCGTGTTCACCGGGGCGACCGCGGTGAAAGTGGGCTTTGCCGATCAGGAAGGTTACTATGACGATGCGGTGAAGCTGGCGGCTGAAATCGCAAAGCTGGGTGACAATTACGAAGTCTTTGAAGTTCCAAAAAAGAAAGTCAGCATCTTTGACCTGGGTGGCGGCGATTCTGAAGACGACCTGAACAGCATGTCTGAATTTGCGGACGTATTGAAAGGCAAGTCCTTCGGTCCGGATATGGAAGGCGCGATGAAATACATCCTGCGCGCGAAATATCTGAATCAGCCATTGATGTTGATGCCGGGTTACTGGGAGTAATCCGTGAAGAAGATGGCCCTGTTTTTACTGACCGTGCTTGGCGCTGCGATAGCCGGGGCCAATCCTCAGGATCCGCGTCAGCCGCAAGCCTGGTTTGATGTCCGCTGGAGTGGTATTTATTATCTGACCGCGGATCTGGAGCCGGCACCGGGTGTGGTGTTTAAAACCGGGCAGAAGTTTGAGTTTGTAGGCATTACCGGTGGCGGTGGTTTTGTTCCTGTCACTGTATTTGAGCTGAAACCTTTGGTATGCGAGACGCCGCAGCTTGAAACGGAGTTGGTTTTGTTGAATCCTGCGGGTGGAAACAAAACCGAAATCGGCTTTGAGATGCGCAAGAACTGTGTGATGGCTTTCTTTGTTGAAAACCGTCTGGTGGGCACCTCCAGCTATTTCACTGACAGCACGGAGTAAGCATGGCAGCAGCCAAAAAGGCGCGCAAAAAAACATCCGCGAAAAAGACCCCTGTGAAAAGAAAAGCGCCCATCAAGGCTCCGGTGGTCGCTCATGGCAAAATCCAGATCGGCAAGGATGTCTGGCCGATGGAGCGTGATGTTTTGTTCCGTCCGGATCGCATGAAATACGTGCGCAAACTGATCAAACCCGACGGCTGTGTTTTTTGCCGGGCTTCGGAGGAAAAAGTCAGCTTTGATACCTTGTGCGTGTTTAAATCCAAACACTCGATGGTGGTTCTGAACAAGTTCCCTTATAACAGCGGGCATCTTTTGGTTTTGCCAAAACGCCACTGTGGGGACCTGTTGAAACTTTCTGATGAAGAATACCATGACCTGCAAAATGTCATTCGTCTGACGATGAAGGCATTGAATGACCTTTACCAGCCAGGCGGCATCAACGTGGGTTTAAACCACGGGGCTGTGGCCGGGGCGGGAATTCCTGAGCACTTGCACTATCACGTGATTCCTCGATGGACAGGGGACCTTAATTTCTTCCCGTTGATCGCTGAGACAAAGGTCTTGGTTGAAAGTCTTGAGCAGACCTACGAGAAGGTATGGAGTATTTTAAGAAAATATGAATAGAGGCGTGACTTTCCAAACAGCTCCCATGACCCCTGTGGTGAAGTGGTTGCTGATCATCAATGTGGCTATCTGGTTCGTGTTCCAAGTGATCATGGAAGGCTTCCTGCGTGTTCCTTTCACGTCCATCTTTGGCCTGTTCCCGGGCAAGGTGCTTTTCGATTTCCATATCTGGCAGCCTTTCACGTACATGTTCCTGCACTCCATGCAGGTGACCCATATCCTGTTTAACATGCTGATGCTGTGGTTCTTCGGCGCCGAGCTTGAGCAGCGCTGGGGTTCGAAGTTCTTCCTGATCTACTATTTGGTAGCAGGTGTGGGCGCGGCGATCCTTTACTGTCTGGGTGTGTGGGTTTATGCCCTGATCACGGGTTCTCAAACCGGTCTGATTGTGCCGGTGGTGGGGGCGTCCGGGGCGGTCTTCGGTCTTTTGCTGGCGCAAGGGATGATCTTCGGCGAGCGCATTGTTTACTTCTTTATGCTGTTCCCGATGAAGACCAAGTACTTCGTGGCTTTGATGGGTCTGGTGCAATTGGCCTCCCTTATGACTTCCAGCGTCGCTGGCGGGGAAGTGGCTTATTTGGCCCATCTGGGCGGGATTGTGGCTGGCTTCATCTGCCTTAAAATGAAGGGCTGGTTTGACCGTAATGAATGGAAGAAGAAGGCCAAGAGCAAGGGCCGAAACCTGAGATTAGTTGTTAATAACGAAAAGAACGAAAAACCTCCGAAATACTGGAACTAACAAACGGCCCCCTTTACGGGGCCTTTTTTTTGGGCTATAAATGGGGGCTCGATTGCGAAAAGGGGATTTATGTCTTTGGCTCAAGCTAACAAAAATTTGAAGTATGACAAGCGTATGACTGAGAACAAGATCAACGCGGGTGAAATGACTAAAGAAGAATGGCAAAAGCACCTTGAGCAACTTCCTGATCTTGCCCACAACGTAGAGACGTTCACTATGGACGGCAAAAACACAAAAGACGACGACAACCACTAGGTTTTATCGTTTCAAGTGAAACTCTAAAAAGCACAGCCCTGGGGTTGTGCTTTTTGCGTTTTACGAGGCTCGTGGAACGTTATCAGTTCCCGGGCGGGTCTTTTGCTTGCGTCAGTCTGTTTAACGGCTGGTAATGGACTTATGAAATTGTTCGCTGCTTTGTTTGTACTGTTATTGGCTCCAGGGGCACGGGCCGCAGAAAAGAATTTTCAGTGCCGGGGTGATTTTAAAAACTCCAGTCAGATCTTTCGTTACTCTTTGGCCGTGGATGGAAAAAACACGCGCAGTCGTTTGACCCTGCACAAGGATGATCGCCAGACAAAAGACTTTGGCTGGAAAAAGTATGTGTCGACATCAGGAAAGATCATTGTTGATTCCCCGTGGTCGCAGTATCGCGCGTATCTCGTTCCTGACAGCACTGTCTATGTGCTGGTGCTGGTGAATCCATCCAGCGAAGTACAGATCGATGACGTGCCTTTCAGCCGTTTTTACTGTGTGAAATTTTTGCCTTAAAAAGTGCCATTTTCCCTTGGGTTCCCGGGTAGTTAGCCGCCGTAGTTCTGTAAACGAAAACGCATTGAAAGTGTACTGAGATTCTCGCGGAATTTCCCCGAAAAATTTGACGAAGCAGGTTGCATCCTTTACTAGTGTTCCAAATTTTTAAAGGAGCAACTGATGAGAATTTTGAGCGCAATCGTGACTCTGTTGGCGGCAATGACCGTTCAGGCGAAAACTGACAAGTTGGTGGTTTATTCCTCTTATGATGGCGAAAGACTTGCGCCAATCCTGCAACCATTCACTCAAGCCACTGGCATTGAAGTGGAAGTGGTTTTTGCTTCCTCTACTGATCTTTTGAAACAACTTGAAACTGAAGGTTTGAATTCCCGTGCGGATCTTTATCTGGATAAAGACATCGTTTACATGGGTGAAGCAAACCGCAAAGGCTTCTTGCAGTCTTTCACCACCAATGGTGTGACTCAAAAAGTTCCTTCTCACTTGATCTCTAACGACAAGAACTGGTTCTTGTTGTTCTACCGTGCACGCACTGTGATGTACAACACGCAGAAAGTGAATCCGGAAGATTTGAAAACTTATGCGGACCTGGGCGATCCTAAATGGAAAGGTCAGTTGTGCGTAAGAACTTCCAAAAACAGCTACAACGAAGCAATGGCTGCTTACTTTATCAAGCACTTTGGTGAAATCCAGGCGACAGCGTTGCTTGAATCATGGGTGAAAAACTTTGCAGTAGAGCCTTTGAAAGGTGACCGTGACGTGATCGCAGCTATCGCCAACGGCACTTGCGCGATCGGTGTTGCCAACACTTACTATCTGGCGCCTATCGTTCGTGACGATGCAACCTTCCCCGTGGGCGTTCGTTTCCTTGAGCAGGACAAAGTCGGCGCGCACATCAACGGTGTGGGTATCGGTATCACCAAGTCCTCTAAAAACACAGCGGCAGCCAACGCCTTCCTTGAATTCATGGTTTCCAAACCAGTTCAAGAAGCCGTTGCTGGTGGTTTCAGCCAGTACCCTGCAAGCAAAGAAGCAGACATGGCGCCAATCTTGAAAGAATTCGGTGGTTTTGCTGAAGACACGACCAACGTAAATGCAGTTTCTGATCTTGTGCCAGCAGGTATCGAGTTGATGAAAAAAGCGGGTTACAAATAGTTCCTGTTTTTAAAAACAAAAAAGCCACCTGATGAAGGTGGCTTTTTTTATTTGTGCTTATGGAATCACCGGCGGAGAATACGTCAGTGTTTCCCCCAGCGCCCACAGCATGAAAATCACCAGCGGTGCATGCACCACCAGTTGGGTCACCGTGTAGCCGACAATATCGCGGGCCTTCAGACCCAGGACTCCCAACAGAGCCATCATAAAGAACGGATTGATCAGATTCGGCAAAGCTTCGGCTGCGTTGTAAACCATCACAGTCCAGCCCAGATGCACATGCAGTTCGTTTGCCGCCTGCATCAGGTACGGAGCCTCGATGATCCATTTGCCACCACCTGATGGCACAAAGAATCCCAGCACCGCTGAATAAATTCCCATCAATGCCGAGAACGTGTCGCGCGTGGAAATCGACACGAAGAAGTCCGATATATGATGGGACAAAGTCACACCATCCGCGCCCGGAGCTTTCGTCAGAATGTAGGCGATACTTCCGTAAAGCGGGAACTGAATCAGAATCCCTGCCGTGGACGGCACGGCCTTGCTGATCGAGCGCAGGAAGCGTTTCGGTCTCCAGGTTAAAAGCATACCCAGAATCAGGAACAGGAAGTTGTAGGTATTTAAGTTTGAAATCGCCAGAATCACATCTTTGTTCTGGAATTCCAGCAACAGCCACCACAGCCCCAGGATCACCACAAAAATAGTCAGGATCGGAGAATACTCCAGCCAGTCACCGGGCTGCTTGGGTTTATCCACGTTGTCTTCGACGTCGTGGGACACATCAATTTGCAGATCCTGGGCGGTCACCGCGCGATCACGGGTCGGAGCGGACCAGTAGGCAATTGCCACAGAAACCACGGTCAGTACTGCCAGCATGATCAGGGACTGGGGCAGGAAGATGGTTTCGCTAAAGGGAATGACACCCGTAATAGGCAACAGTGATTTCGGAATGCTGTCGATGTTGGCTTGCAACTGCGCCGCGGAAGAACTCAGTCCCAGGGCCCAGGTTGCGCCCAGCCCCAGATACCCGGCGGCACCAGCCGCGCGATAGTCCATGCGCAGATCCATTCGGCGGGCCAGGGCTCGCACATACAGGCCACCAAACACCAAACTGAAGGCCCAGTTTAACAGAGATGCCAGAATCGTGAAGAAGGCCACATAGGCAACAGCTCCGCGTTCAGTCTTAGGCAGGCGCGCCAGCCAGTTGATGACCTTGCCCGCAGGCGGCGAGGAGGCCACGACATAACCCGAGATTGTGACGATCGCCATTTGCATGGTGAAAGGGATCAGACTCCAGTAACCGTCCCCAAAGGATGTGGCGATAGCTTTGGGGGACACGCCCGCAAGCAGGGCGCCGAGTCCGACCACCACGATGGCCAGGACAGCAAAGATATAAGAATCCGGGAACCAGCGTTCAGCCCAATTGGTGACCGAGGAAGCCAGGCGTTCCAGACTGCCGGTTTTTTTCTGAGTATCGCTCGATGTATTCATGCAAAAGACCTCTGTTTAAGAAATTAGATAGTCCCAGTGTGATACTTAGGAGGCTAATTTCCCAGCATTAAAATGCAATTAATGCTCATCTTAAACAGACCAGGTCTTTTAAATAAGAGTATTTTTGATGTTACTGAGTTTTTTGCGAAGAAGCGGTCATGGAGTTTTCGCGAGCGATCGCGGCCGCCACTTCCTGCTGACTGAACGGAGCCCATTCTTCGCGGATGATTTTATAAGTGTCACCGGATTTAAGGGCATAGATCGTCTTCACACCATAATCGACGTGTTTGTCGGATTCATAGCGCTGCAAAGTTTTCACCAGTAACTGATCGTTGTGTTGAACGATGTAGGGTTGGGACAGGTGAACTTTGATGTATTCGTATTTGGATTTCAGATTCTTTTTGTGGCTCATCCAGGATTTGAAATTGAAACCCGGAGCCTTGAACCCTTCGTCATAGAAGGTTTGGTATTTTTCGATGTCCTGGTTTTCCCAGGCTTGTCTCCAGCTTTCCACGAAGCGGCCCAGATCCAGGCGGCGCTTGTCGTGTTCAGATTTGGAAACATAGTTCACATGATCAAAAATCAGAATCGGGGTTTCACCCAGTTTGACATAGTCAGCAAGTTTTTTGATCACGTCATTGCGAACCACCACGCAGCCACGAGAGCCGCGGGTTAAAGGCACCGAGTCGGGAATCGCATGCAGCCAGATGCCGGAACCGGTTTTGTTTTCGCGTTTGTCGAAAAGATTTGGGTAGTTCGTTGTGAACGCCAGTCCGCCATAAAGGCTGAACGGAATTTTTGGCTGGCTCAAACGCTCTTGCAGGAAGTAAATGCCTTCCGGAGTTTTGTGATCATCACGTTTGGTTTTGTTGCCACCCATTTTACCGATGTCGGCAGGGTATTCGGTGATTTTTTGAATCAGTTCACCATTGCGCTCAAACACGGAAAGTTTGCGCTGTTCTTTATCCACCAGGAACACATAGCGGGAAAAGGCTTCGGTTTCAGAAATCTGAAGCAGGGAAGCAGGCAGCAGGTCTGTTTCAATTTGAGATGACGGCGCGACAGCAGGGCCCGCCAGAACTGGCAGACTCAACGCAAATAAAGCACAGCCCGTGAGCAATAGTCTCATGAATACTATTATGCACGAATAGGGCTTAATCTTGTCAAGTGCCTGTCCTCGGGTGTCCAGAGGTTAAACGTTTTCCGTGTAATTAAAATGTAAATAAAGTGGCCTTTGATATTAAGACCTAAGCCTGTTTCACCGATAGTTTCAATGAACAGAGGGTTACAAATGGCTGAAGCAAAAGAGACGTCTGCAAAACCAAAGAACACCGCCATGCTATTTCAGATCATGTTCGCAGTCCTGAATTTGGCTGTGATGGGTGCTGGTGGTTATATGGTTTATGCCTCGACGATGGGATGGGAAAGTCCCAAAATCACTGAAGAAGATGTTGATCGCGAACTGGCCTCTGTTTCTGATGAAGCCGACCTTGCGCCGTTGGTTTATACCATGGACAAGTTCACGGTGAATCTGGGGGGCGAACCCAAGCGCACCATCCGTCTTGAGATCAATCTGCAGATGCTGGGTAAAGAAGGTTTTGAAGAGGTGATGGAGCCGGAAAACCGCGCCAAAGCCCGTGACCGCATTGTCCGCCTGCTGAATGAAAAACCGTTTTCGGACCTCGACAGCATTCAAGGCAAGCTGTTCCTGAAAGACAAGATTGCCGGTGAAGTGAATGGCATTCTTCGTCGTGGCGTCGTGAAGGACGTTTTCTTCTCTGACTTCGTTGTTCAATAGTCAGGCTCAATAGTCAGGCTCAATAATTCCTCCGGCAGTATCTGCCAAAAGTCTTAAAGTCCTCAAGTTCGTTGTATTCATAGCCCCTCAGTTTCAAACTAGGGGCTATTGCATAACCAACGAAAGAAGCATCTATGAAACGGATTTCAACTTTGCTCTTGGGGCTGAGCCTGTCCCTGTCTGCTTACGCCGTGGACCCAACACCTGTACCGAAAGCTCCAGAAAAAGATGTCATCGGAACCATTCAAGGATGGGCGCCGAAAAACGACATGAAGATTTCCCTGCCAGTGACAAAGTTCACCCTGGACAACGGCTTGACCGTGCTTCTTTTGGAAGACCATGCAGTTCCAATGGTCAGCTATCACACCTGGTACCGTGTGGGTTCCCGTGATGAATCCCCGGGCGTGACGGGGGCTGCGCACATGCTTGAGCACATGATGTTTAAGGGTGCTAAGAAGTATGACGGTAAGTCGTTTGACCGTATCTTCCATGAAAACGGCATTACCAACAATGCTTTCACCACCAATGATTACACCGGCTTCTATGAAAACCTGCCAAGTTCCAAACTTGAGCTGGTCATGGACATGGAAGTGGACCGCATGAGTTCCCTTCTGATCAGCCCGGAAGATCTGAAAAGCGAAAAAGAAGTCGTAAAAGAAGAGCGCCGCTGGAGAGTCGACAACAACCCAATGGGTCTGTTGCGCGAACTGATGATGGGCACGATCTTCAAAGTGCATCCTTACAAATGGCCGGTGATTGGTTATATGAAGGACATCGAGGCTTATGATTCTGAAAAGCTTCGTTACTTCTATAATACTTTCTATGTGCCGAATAATGCGGTGCTGGTTGTTGTCGGGGACTTCAACACTTCCAAAGTGAAAAGCCTGATTGAAAAGTACTATGGCAAATTGCCATCCCGTCCTTTGCCGGAAAGAAAATACCCTTCCGAGCCGGCGCAAAAAGTTCAGCAAAACGCAACTTTGCGCAAAGACGTTCAAAACACTTCTTTCGTAGTTGCCTACAAGAGCCCGAAGCAGGGCCAGCCTGATATGTATGCTCTGGATCTGGCTGCGAATATTCTGGGTTATGGCACTTCCAGCCGTTTGCATAAACGTCTGGTGTATCAAAAACAATCGGCGACTTCGGCTTATTCCTACAACTATGCCATGCAGGATGAAGGTATGTTCGCCGTGGGTGTGAACCTGAAGCCGGGTCAAACACCGCAAGAGTCTTTGGATATCGTGTATAACGAAATCTGGAAGCTGCGTAATCAGAAAGTTTCTGAAGCAGAGTTGGAAAAAGCCAAAACCCAGGTGATGAAGGATCTTGTGGATTCTTTGAAAACCATGGATGGCAAAGCGCGCGCCCTGGCCGTGAACGAGATTGTGACTGGCAGCTATGAAAGCCTGTTCACAGATCTGGAAAAATACCAGGCCGTGACTGCGGATGACATCAAACGTGTTGCTGACAAATACACCCAACAAACACAGCGCTCGATCATCACCCTTGAACCCAAAGTGAAAAAGGAACAGTAGATATGAGAAATTTAGCCTTAGCTTTGACTTTGCCTTTGGTGTGCACCGCGGTTGTTTCCTGCTCCAGCTCCGGGAAAAAACCGGTCAGCAAACCACCTTCTGAAGGTTACGTGACCAAGGGGAATGGTTCTTTCAAACTTCAGCCGTACAAGGAAATCACCCTTTCCAACGGACTGAAGGTGTTCTTTATTCATGACAGTTCTTTGCCACGAGTCAGTCTGACCTTGATGATGAAAACCGGCAGCATGCAGGAAGGTTCGGACAAGCCGGGTCTGAATGCCTTGACCGCCTATTTGCTGGAGCAGGGGACACAAAGCCGTGATGCTCTGAAGCTGGCGGATGAATTCGGTCAGTTGGGTTCTTCCGTGGATGTATCCCCGGGGGCGGATGTGACGACGGTTTATTCCGACTCATTGTCTTCTTCTGCGGACACCTTGCTAAGCCTGTTTGCCGATGTGTCCATGAATCCGGCATTCAAGGATGCTGAAATCGGTCGCATGCGTTCTCAAATGCTGGCAGCCCTGCAAAAGAAGATCGACAGCCCTTCATCTTTTGCGGATGAAAAAATGGATCAATTTGTCTTTGGCAGTCATCCCTATGGCCGCGACATCAATGGGACGGCAGAAGGTCTGCGCTCCATTAACAAGCAGGACATCATTAAGCACTATTTGACGTTCTATCGTCCGAACAATGCCTCTTTGGCCGTGGTGGGGAACTTTGACCTGTCCTTTGAAAACAGAATTCAAGAGGTCTTTGGCAAATGGACGAAACGCACGATCCCGGAAGTGGCGGTGGCAGCGCCTCCGGTGAATGATTCCCTGCAGGTGAAGTTGATCGTTAAAAAAGGTTTGCAGCAAACTCAGATCCGCATGGGTCAGTTGGGTATTGCTCGCAACAATGACGACTTCCTGCGCTTGCGTCTGGCCAATGAAACAGTGGGTGGCAGCTTCGCCAGCCGCTTGAATCAAAAGGTGCGTGATGACCAGGGTCTGACTTATTCGATCAATTCTTACTTCGATGTGCGTAAAGAGCGCGGCAGTTACGATGTGACGACATTCACAAAGAACGAAACAGCCGCAAAGACCATGGAAGAGGCTTTGAAAGTGGTTACTGATTTTGCCGCCAACGGGGCGACAGAACAGGAAGTGTCGGCCGGCCGCAATCAGCTGATCGGGCAGTTCCCACGCGCGATTGAAACCGCAGACCGACTGGCTTACAACCTGCTGGCGCTGGATTTCTATGGTATTTCGGTGGATTACCTGACGAACTACAACAAGACCGTCGGGAACATTAAACCGAAGGACGCCAACGCCGCCTTCAAAAAAGCGGTGGAGCCGGCGAAGTTCAAGGTTCTGGTGTACGGGGATGAAAAGATCATCCCTCAGTTTGAAAAGTACAAGCCGACCATTGAACGAATCAAGTAAGGCAGATTAAACAGCACAAATAAAAAACCCGCTCTGAAGACAGAGCGGGTTTTTTGTTTTTAAGTCTTTAAGTTGTCTCTTAGCGTTTTCTTTTGCGGGCTTTCAGGAAGATGTAAGCTCCCAGGGCCGCCAGCAGAACCGCACCGCCCAGAAGCAGGGCTTTGTTGTTGCCTTTGCCGCCTTCTTCTTCACCCTGAAGCATGTCCGCGGGCATCGCAGAACTGATCGGAGCGCCCAGTGTTTCAGACCCTGGACGGATCGGACCCAGTTCCGGTTTCGCCAGAAGGTTCTTGGAAGCGATCACACGCAAGCTCATCACGGCCTTGAAGAAGTCCTGGCTGTATTTGGTATAGTATTGTTTGTGCGCACTGAAGGTGATCAGGATGGCGATTTTATCCTTGATCGTTGCCAGATAGCGGGTGAAGTAGTTCGGAACTTCGGAGCCCAAGTGAAGGGAGTCAATCCAGGTCTGGTCATTGATCTGAACGGATTTGGATTTGTAGACGATTTTGGATTCGGCCGCGCCGCCGCCTTTAAGGGCCACAGAAATCGGAGCGTTCAGGTGCGACTCATACAGCGCAAAGGTGTCTGTAGGGCCCACTTCCTTGGCGGTCAGGATGATGATCGCCTCTTTGGCTTCTTTGTTTTGTTCGCTTCGGCAGACCCACTCGGTTTGCTCCAGGTTGCACTTCCAGGTCTCGGGCATTTCGAAAGCTATATAAGCATTACGAAAGACTTTTGCATGGGCGCTAAAACTGAGTAGAATAACGGCGAGTGATGCGAACAAACGTAACTTCATGCAGACCTCGGCTGGTTGACCATTAGTATTCCGGCTGTTCCGGAATAGGCGTTTGAAGTTCAAGTATAATAACAATTTCCTCTCGGATCAAAGAGCAAAAGGGAGATTTTCTTGTGAAGAACCTTTATCAGCTGACCACCTTTGTGACTGTCATCAGCGAAGGGAGCATGACTGCTGCGGCAGATAAGCTCTATCTGACTCAACCTGCGGTGTCTCAGCAGATTCGCAATCTGGAGGAAGATCTAGGCGTGGAGCTCCTGGTAAGGGGCGTACGCTCAATCAAAGCCACTCCTCAAGGGGAGGTGCTTTATGAGTACGCCAAGAAGATCATTCATCTGACCCAACAGGCTGAAATCGCCATTAAATCCATCGGTAATCAAATGAAGGGGCAGTTGCGAATTGGGACACTGAACTCTTTGGGTTTGCACGTGATGAGTCCCATTGTGGGACGCCTGATGCGCCACAATCCCGAGCTGACCCTGAAGATTGAATACGATCGCGGGGATGAGCTGATCAAGGGATACAAAAAAGGCCAGTACGATGTGCTGATCCTTCCGGATGTGCAGACGGAGTTTGCTTCCGAGCTTGATAGCAGCGAACAGAAATTCCTTTTGAAGGAAGAAATGTGGCTGGTGGGTTCAAGTAAAGATGAAAAAATGCCCCAACAGATCATGGTTAAGGACATGGGATCTTTCCCCCTGGTGGATTTTACCGAAGAATTCCCGGCCTTCTATAGCGAACTGCATGGCAAAATCCAGACTCAAGGGGCGAAGGTCAATTCGATCTTTGAATCCTCTAATGTCGGTACTTTGAAGCGCGTGATCGAAGCGGGCCTGGGCTGGGGCTTCCTGCCAGCGCACTCGATCAAGAAACAAGTCCGTTCGGGCCGTTTGAATCGTGTGTACGTCAAAGACATGCACTACGAAATTGATCTGATGTTCTATTATAAAAAGAACTCTGACAGCCGTGCTTTGGTCGAGGTGTTCTATCAGACCTTGGCTCAGCAGGAAAAAGGCTGATCTTAGGTCTCATTAATATTGACTCCCTTTCTGCCGAAAAGATTCTCGGATCTTTTTCGTCGGAAGGGACGTCTATGAAGAAAAGCTATTCTATTCAGGTGAAACTGGCAGTGCCGATCATTCTCATCGCATTGTTGGTATTGGGAACAATGACTTTCCTTATGGCTAATAACAGCCATGAAAATGCAGAAAAAGCAGCGACTGATAAAACCGTGGCCATGGGGCAGGCTTACGCCACCGAAATGCGCCTGGAGGTTGAACGCGGACTGGACATTTCCCGCAACGTCGCGCACATTCTTGAATCCTTCAAAAAACACGGTAACACAAGCCGTTCGCAGGTAGCGGATGCTTTGCGTGAACTTCTGGAAAAGAACAAGTTCGTTATCGGTACATGGACGGGCTGGGAGCCGAATGCCTGGGATGGCAAGGACTCTGAATTTGTGTCCGTGCAAGGTCATGATGAAACCGGTCGTTTCGTGCCTTATTTGAACTGGGAAAAAGGCAAGTCATCTTTGACTCCGTTGGTGGGTTACGCCAAGCAGGGTGACGGTGACTATTATCTGGTTCCAAAACAGCGTTTGAAAGAAACCATGGTTGAACCTTACCTGTACCCAATTGATGGTGTGCAGGTGCTGATGACTTCCGCGGTGGTGCCTATTGTGATTGATGGCAAGTTTGTGGGCGTGGCAGGTGTCGATCTGCCGTTGAAAGATCTTCAGAAAAAAGCGGGGGGTATCAAGCCGTTTGAAACGTCTCAGGCTTTCCTGGTGACGGCCCATGGTAACTGGGTGTCCCACCCGGATGAAGGCATGATTACCAAAGCCGCAGAGTACCCGTTCGAAGCGGAAAAATTCAAATCAGCTATCGGCAAAGGCGAGCCACTGGTGATCACCGGTGTGGATCCGAAAGACAGTCTTGAGTATTTGTATGTTGTATCCCCGATGAACGTGGGCGCAACGGAAGAACCATGGGCTTTGATTGTCAGAACACCGACGAAAACGGTTTTGGCTGAAGCCAATGCCGCAGTGTGGACTCAAGTGATCATCTCTTTGACTGGCATCTTTGTGTTGCTGGTGGCGGTAATGATGATTGCTCGTTATATTTCCAAATCTGTCAGCGGTCTTTCTGAAAAACTTCAGAACTCTGGTGACCTGGTGTCTTCAGCGATTCATCAGTTGTCCATTGCGGGTCAGTCCCTGTCTGAATCCAGCAGTGCTTCCGCAGCTTCTTTGGAAGAAACCGTGGCGGCCCTGGAGGAAATGACATCCATGGTGAAAATGAACTCGGACAACGCGAAGCAGGCGGCGGCACTTTCGGCACAGTCATCTGATACGGCAGTTCAGGGTGAAAAAGAGATGGGCGAATTGCTGTCTTCTATGAACGAGATTTCAGCGTCTTCCAAACAGATCGAAGAGATCATCAACGTGATTGATGATATCGCCTTCCAGACGAACTTGCTGGCGTTGAATGCCTCTGTCGAAGCGGCGCGTGCCGGAGAACACGGTAAAGGTTTTGCTGTGGTAGCGGAAGCGGTTCGCACTTTGGCGCAAAGATCTGCCTCTGCGGCGAAAGACATCACGGGTCTGATCAAGGAATCCGTTGAAAAAATCGAACGTGGCACGCACAAGTCGGCGAAATCCGGCGAGATGCTGAAGCACATCGTGACCTCGGTGAAGAAGGTTTCAGATCTGAACAACGAAATTTCCATGGCCAGCGAAGAGCAGTCCACGGGTATTTCTCAGATTTCAAAAGCCATGAACCAACTGGATCAATCCGTGCAGTCGAATGCCGCGTCCTCTGAGGAAATCGCGGGCACCGCCCAAGAGATCAATACTCAGGCGGCGATCATGAAGAATGTGGTCGATGAGCTTAATAACGTCGTTTACGGGAGCGGGCGCCAAGCGCCAGCTCTGACTAATGATGGGGCTCCTGCCAGAGCGACTCGTGCAGATATGGATGCAGAAGAGGGTTGGAAAGCTGCTTCTTAAACCAGCAAGCCTTATGAAGTAGGGTCGCTTCTTCCCAGGTCTTGGCCGAACGAAGCGCACCCTTCAAGTACCAGTAAACGCGGGCGCGTTCGACTGTGTTTAATTCGCAAAATCCCGTATCCACATAACAACTGACGTGACTGTGCATGGCTACATCATAGATGTCGTTGCAGCTGGTCTGTCTGTCCAGTTCCAGGGTTCTTTCCTGCAGACATAAACGCACATCCTGCAACCAGGTTTGTGCTCTGGGCGCGAATTTCTTTTCGTCTTTCAGAAAGCTTTCACAATAGGGTTTGCCGAAGTTCATCCAATAACCGCGACTGCCGCAGCTTAATTCCTGTTCTTTGCATTGATAGTAATCACAGGAATTATCGCTGGGAACGCAGGTGGCCTGAGCGATGATGGGTGTAAACAAAAACAATAAAATCAAGTATCTAAGCATGGGCCGACCATAAAGAAGCCGGGGGCGGGTGTAAAGCAAATGGGGCCGGGATCGGCAAAATTACCACAACTGTCAGGATTGTGACGGGGCATTTTGTGGTGTCTGACGGGTTTTTATGTGGTTCAGTGGGTTTTCTCGCATTTCTTAAGGGGGATCATTAAGGTCACCTCAACGAAAGGACTCTGTATGAAGGCATTGATGGCTTTGATTATGATCGTATTGGCAGCGGCCGGCGCTCAGGCGGCAGCCGATTCTGTGGCGGTGTTTCACCGTGCCGAGAAAGTCGGCGTTTTGCTGAATGAGCGAGGCGCTTACGGACGTATCCAGCAGTTCATGGATGCCGTGGGTGCTGAAGGCCGCTATCGCTGGTTGAGTGCCGATGAAAGCGTAAAGATCGAGTGCGCCCGCGAAGACGTCAGAGCCACCTGCACCATTCGCTTTCTTCCGTCGGACATCGTGAAAATCCAGGGCCGCAGCGTGAAGGCGGTGGTGGCGACGAATGAGTTCCCGCAGTCTTTTGAAATGGTCTTTGAAAGCTCTATGGAAGATCGCTTCAAACTGGTTCTGACCCCTGAAGGAATTGAACTGTGGGCCGGAAAGCGTGGCCAGCAGCCCTAGCCGTAGTACCAAGGTCTGATTCTGTTTAGGGTCTGCCAACAAGCTTGGGAAAAATGACGATGCCATTGGATAATAAAACCAATGGCATTTTTTTTGGTCTTCTTATTTTCTTGGAGCGTCTTTGCAGGGGAGCCTGACAATTTTTCCGCCCGTCGTGACAAGAATGCGGTGGTGGCCAATGCCGAAATCAATCGCGTGGTGAATTCCATTTTGGCGATGGCGCTTGATAACTATAATTACAGCAGCAAATCCTGTGATCGAAAAAGATTTTTAAAATACCTGGAAGACGATCTGGATCGCAATCTTCCGCAAATCACCAAAGCTCTGTATTTCAATGTGCCGCAGGCCGGTCCCAAACATCACTCCGAAGTTCCTTATGCGGCGGGAAGACCATACACGCAGCTTTATTTCTCGCAAAGTGCGAAAGTGCAGGTGAAAGGGCAAACCTTCTTTGTGGGGTTTGATAAGATCGACCATTTCTTTTCTCACGGTTCCATGTACTGGGACATGGTCGGTCAGGATGCAAAGCTTCCGGCCGATAAAGTAAAAAAGGCCCTTGAAGTTGGCGTCATGCAGGAAAATGCGACGTGGGGGTTGCAGCGCCCGGGCGTGAAATCTTATGCCGATCTGATGGCAAACTATAAAGGTCTTTATTTCTGGCGCGATCTGTTTGACGGGGCCCCGCCGTTCATCGTCTGTAAAAACGGAAAGTTTGAAAAGAACCGCGAATTTGATCTGGCCAATTATTTTGAACCCGTGATGGATGAAACGATCAATTGCAGCAGTTTTGCAGATCAGGAAATTCATGATCGTATCACAGCGGTCACCAAAAAATGGAACCTGAACTGTCCGGTGGATGCGAACGCCTGTGCTACGGCCAAAAAAAACCACGGGGATAAATCCGCATTCTTGTTGCATCCGCTGTGTCTGGGGACGGGAAGTTCCCAGATTGAAAAAGCCTCGCCGATGACCACCAAAGACGTGATCGACACCGCTCAGGCCGCGATGTCCGGTGGCGGAGATTATCTGCTGTTTAAGCTTTTCGGTGAAAAGAAAAAGAAAGGGGCGCAGTAATGGTTTATCTGTTGATGCTGTCCCTGGCCTGGTCGGCAGGGGAAAAGGTCAGTGTGACGGAAGCCCGTAAAACCTGGAAGGCCTTCCGTGCTTGCGAAAACCAAAAGGCTAAAGAGGCGGATCTTTTACGCTGTGCCAATGCCGAACTGTCAGAAAAGCTTATTCCGGCGGTGAAGGCTCAGATGATTCAGTTTCTGGATCAGGGTATTTCTTTTTCAGATGTGCGAGAGTGCGAAGAAAATGCGCCGATCCAGCCCATGAAACCTGTCGCGGGTGAAACGGCTTTCTGCATGCAGCTGACCGGACTAAAAAAACAATCCCACGGCTATGTCGTTTTTGTAAAAGAAAACGGAGCCGCCAAAATTCAAACTATTAAGTTCAAATTTTAAAGGCTCCGCAAAGGTTCTAGAAGATAACGCTGTCAGGAAGACCCAGGCGAGCGGCGATGATACGCACGATTTCGCTGGCGGTTTCTTCCAGGGCGCGTTCGGTGACGTTAAACACGGGCCAGCGGCGGTTCACTTTAAAGATCTTTTCAGCGTATTCGATTTCTTTGGCGATGTGAGACATCGAGGCATAGGATCCGCCCGGATCCTGGCCGAATTTTTCCAAACGGCTTTTGCGGATACGCTGCAGGGAATCCATATCGATGATCAAACCCACAATGCGACGCTGATCGATCTTGAACAATTCTTCTGGCAGGGGAGTGTCCAGTACCAGCGGCACGTTGGCAACCTTCCAGCCCTTATGGGACAGGAAGATGGAAAGCGGAGTTTTACTGGTGCGGGAAATCCCGACCAGGACGATGTCGGCTTTGTCCAGTTCGGCAAAGGTTTTGCCGTCGTCGTGTTTTACGGTGTATTCGATGGCTTCAATGCGTTTGAAGTATCTTTCATCCACGGCACGCAATGCGCCCACGGTGTCTTCGGAATGCTGACCAAAGAAAGTGTCCAAAGTTGAAAGCAGCGGACCCAGAAGGTCAAAATAGGGAATGCCTTTGCCTGAAGCCATTTCGCGGATCTTGGCGCGCAGACCCTGGCTGGCAACGGTGTAGGCCAGCATCCCACGGCGTTCGAAGCATTCTTCGATAACGGCTTCAGCCTGGGTGTCGGTGCGCACGTTTTTACAGCGGATGATATTAACGTCTTTGGTGGTGTATTGAACCAAAGCCGCGCGAATCATGGTTGCCGCGGTTTCACCGGTACTGTCGGAAAGAATATAGATGGTGTAGGTTTTGTTATCGCCGTCCATCAGTCAGCAAGTCCGTTGATCAGGGCGCGACGCACGTTTTCAACATGTTCTTTCAGCCACAGGTCTGCCATGCCCGAGAACAGAATAAAGGCGAAGTCAGGGCTTGCTTTGATCAAAAGGCAGGACGTTTTGTTTTCCGGATCCAGATGTTGCAGCTGCAGTTTTTCCAGCATCGGCTGGGATGCGGTGGACAGCACAGACAAAAGATTCATCGGCGGGATTTTAACAAAGGATTTGGAATTGTTTTTCAAAAGGTGAGTCGCACCTTTTTGGAAGTAAGCTTGCGCTTTCCACTGACCATCGTGATTTTCCAGCATAACGCCGGCATCAAACAACAATGCCAGACGCGAGAACACCACAATCGCACGATCAATGTGATCTTCCGGCAGACCCAAAGAAAGGCCGCGCACCAAAGACAGATCGCGGGATGGCTCGAAGTGAGCGTGACGTTCAGAGGCTTCCACCTTGGCTTCAAAATCATTGTCCAGAACAGACTCTAGTCGTTTCTGAAGGTTTGTGATTGTTGACACCAAAGACTGCGAAAATTTCTCCATGAACGCTCCCACTAAGATGCTCCGCCAAATGATGATGTTGGTGATGGCGGTTTATTTAATTGTGGGGAGAAACGTTTGTTTAATCAAGGACGACTGTGAATTCCTGAACCGGGTGGTGGGACTGCCACGCAATCTGCAGGTTCCCGGTACTTTGTCCAGGTGGCATGAAGATGCGCAAAGTGGGCTCGTTCAGATTCTTCCAGATGCGGAAAATCTCGGCGGTCCACTGGGTAAGGTCTTCGTTCCAGGGAAGGATCACGACCCATTTGTTTGGCAAAAGTTTGTCAGAGGCGATCATCAGCGGCTGAACAGACATCGCAGGCACGGCGGGCTTGTTCAGTTCGGTCTGTTCCAGAACAAGACCTAAAAATTCGGGCAGAGCCGGAGTTTGATGGCGCGAAGACTTGCACACCTGAAAATTCAGGTACCAATCCAGCTTCGCGGTCCACGGCGACTTTTCCAGATCAGGCACAATCCACAGGTCGGAACCCGGGTTCAGAGCGCTGGCCTGGGAAAGTACGCTAAGAGCCATTAGTGAGCCTTGCCGACTTGATCAAGAAGTCCGTTAACGAAGCCGCCAGAATCGGAAGTTCCGTATTTTTTGGCGATTTCCACCGCTTCATTGATGGCGATGTTTTCTTTGATCGGGTCTGCGGCAAAACGCATTTCGTAAACGGCAATGCGCAGGATGTTGCGGTCGATGGTCGCCATGCGTTCCACTTTCCAGTGGGCGCTGGAGGCTTGAATCTTGGAATCAATCGCTTCTTTGTTGGATTTCACACCGGTCACGAGAAGATCAGCATAAGTGATCACTTCGGGGTCAAGACTTTGCTCAAACACTTCCAGGAAGGTTTGGTAGCTGATCTGCGGAGCAAACTCAGTTTGAAAGAGGACCTGGAGGGCGAGTTCGCGGGCTTGGCGTCTTGCTGTCAGTTTCATGGTTCGTACTTTTCTCGCTTTCAACAAATGTCATAGCGGTGAGGCTTAATTGTGGATTACTTGCGTCGACAAAATCAAGAAGTTCAGCGTCTTCCAGCGTCTCCACAAATTCCTGAACGTCTTTGAAGGTTCTGTATACACTTGCAAAGCGAATATAGGCAACGTCATCCAGTTGTTTTAGTTCTGCCATGACCTTTTTCCCGATCAGACGGGAAGAGATCTCGGATTCGCCACGGTTGATCACCCAGGCAGAGATCTTTTCAACCACCGCATCGATCTGCGCCAGACTGACCGGACGCTTCTGACAGGAGGCTTGAAGACCCTTAAGGATTTTTTCTTTGCTGAACGGTTCGCGGCGGCCGTCTTTTTTGATGATGAACGGGAACGCGAGCATGATCGTTTCTACAGTCGAGAAACGGGCTTTGCACTCGAGGCACTCACGACGGCGGCGGATGCTTCCGTCCTTCTGCACTCGGGTATCCAAAACTCTGTCATCAGCATGTCCGCAAAAAGGGCATTTCATAGTCTTTAGTCCCGTCCAAAAAGCTAGCCGGAGATTAGGGAGGCGCCTGCTTTCAGTCAATGGGTCTAGTGTTGATGGCTTGGCGTGTCAACGACTTCCTCGCCAGAGGGAAAACTGAATAGAATAGAAGCCAGAATTGAGGTGCGTGTGAAGACTTTTCTATCGTTGATTTTGCCCTTGTTTTTGAGCTCCATTGCCACAGCCCAAGACTCCCAGCCTGTTGTGGGCCGTGATGCTGCCGCCAAGTACTTCCAGCCGCGTGATACGGCGTCATCGTCTTCGTTCAATACCGGCGGCGGTCCGTCGGATCATTACCTGGCTTTGCACTTTGGCCGTTACATGGCGTCGCAATCCTATGACTGGGGCAAGAACGGTCAGGAAGACGATGTGGGTAAAAACCAGTTCGGCGTCACTTACCGGGTGGGCGAGTGGTACAACTCCATGGACATGCTGCTAAGAATTGATTATTCCGAGTACGACCTGGGGGGCGAAACTCCGAATAAACTGGCGTTTGTTCCGATGATCATGTTCCCGGATGCGACCTCGCGTTTCCCGCTGTATTTCGGTGCGGGTGCCGGTTTGGGAGTGTTCTTTAAACAGGCCTCTGGAAAATCTGCACTGTCCCTGGATTATCAGGTTGTTGCGGGGGCACGATTCTTCAATATCTTTGAAAACACTGGATTCTTCATTGAAGCTGGTTTAAAAAACCACCTTCTTATTCTGTCCTCCGGGCAGTTCAACGGAACCTTTTTGGCCACTGGCCTGGTGTTTACATTTTGAAAATTCACAAGCATCTCGTATCTGAAATCGTCACCGCTCTGGATGAAATCTTTGAACAGGGTTTCTATGCCGACAAAGTCATCCAGCGCCACCTGAAGGCCAACACCCGCTGGGGTTCCCGCGACCGCCGTTTCTTTGCTGAATCTGTTTACGAAATCGTGCGCTGGGAGCGTCTGCTTTCCCACCTGGCTGACGACAACGATCTTTGGAAAGTCTGGGGCGCGTACTGGGTGCGCGGTGGAAACGAGCTTCCTGACTGGGAAGAACTTGACGGTCTTGATCCGAAAGAAGTCATCGCCCGTGACAAGAACGTATCTTCATTCGCCATCGCTCAGTCAATTCCAGACTGGATGCACGAACGGGGCACCCTGGAACTGGGCGAAGAGTGGAAGGATGCGATGCGCGCGCTGAACAAGCCCGCGGAAGTGTTCCTGCGCACCAACACTTTGAAAACCACTCCGGATGAGCTGATCAAAACTTTGGAAAAAGACGGCATCAATGCCACAAAAGTTTCCCCGGATCTGCCGAACGCTCTTCGTTTGGTGGAACGTAAAAACGTCTTCATCACCGAATCCTTCAAGCTGGGTCTGTTCGAAGTTCAGGATGCCGCTTCCCAAATGGTGGCGCCTTTGTTGGGCATCGAACCGGGTCACCGCGTGATCGACGCTTGTGCTGGTGCTGGCGGCAAGAGCTTGCACATGGCTTCCATGATGAAAAACAAGGGCAAGATCATTTCTTTGGACATTCACGAGTGGAAATTGAAAGAGCTGAAAGTTCGTGCCCGCCGTGATGGTGTGGACGTGATCGAAACCCGTTTGATTGATTCCAACAAAGTGATCAAACGCTTGTACGACACTGCGGACCGCGTGCTTTTGGATGTGCCTTGTTCGGGAATGGGCGTTTTGCGCCGCAATCCTGACACCAAATGGAAATTGAGCAACGAAGAGATCGACCGTCTGCATGGTCTGCAGTACGAGATCTTGAGCACCTATTGCAACATGACCAAAAAAGGCGGGCAGATGGTCTATGCGACCTGCAGCCTTTTGCCGAGTGAAAACGAAAAGCAGATTGAAAAGTTCATGGCCGAACACGGGAAGGACTGGACTTTGCTCAAGCAAATTCATGTTCGTCCGGATAAAGAAGGCTATGACGGCTTCTATGCGGCTCTGTTGAAACGAAATTAAGACTTTGCAACTGGACCTCGGCTGGCCTCGGGGTCCTAAGTAAACCCACCGATAAAGATTCTGTGAAGAAACTATTGGTGGTCCTCTTAGTGTTGTTTTCTGTGAATGCCCACGCCGGCTTTTTGCTGGAGCTGGGTGGCACCTATATGTCAGACAATCTGACCACCGACGAAACCCGAACCTCCGCTAAATACTTCTACAATATCGGCCTGCTGTTCAGTCTGAAAAAGCACATCTGGGGCGGGTGGAATTATTCTGGAATCTCACACACTGACAAAGACGAAGTGACGATCGACTTTGCCTCGACCGACACGGGGCCTTACGTGAAGTGGCAGTTCGGGCGCAATGAACTTTACAGTGTCAGCATGGCTTACAATATTCTAAGCACCGGGACTTTCACCAACGACGGTGAAAGCGAAAAATGGACGGGGACCAGCATGTGGTTTCAGTTCGGGGTCATGCCCGAGTTCAAAGAGGGCTTCCATATCGGGGCGTCTTTGAACTATTACCTGGCAAATTATACAAAGAAGACCGTCGACGGCACCGAAACCAGCTCCTCAGACTCGAAATCCTGGATTTTCCCGATGCTTACGCTCACCAAAGAGTGGTAACGCCTTGCGAAAGGTTAAATAGTCAGCATCGGGGCTTTTTCATTTGAAAGCTCGTATTTGCCTTGATATGACCCCTGCCAACGAAACAAGGGGGTCCAAATGATTCGTTCTATTATCGCAGCTGCGTTGACACTGGGTATGGCGTCATCCGCATTCGCTACAGACAAAGCTTACTTCGAAATCAAGAGAGTTATCGTTCGTGACGTAACTGCTCAATATCCACAGATGGAAACGTATGCCAAAGGTGCAAACGGTCTTTCTCAGGATTGCAACTCTCAGCGCCCATTGCGCGTGAAATTCACTGGCGAGTCCGCTATCGCTAACGACGTGAATCCTTTGAACGCGATCGAATTGATCGTGGATCAAATCATCAACATCGGTAAAAAAATCTTCGCAGTTATCAACGCAGGTAAATCTGTTGTTAACGTGAAATTGGACACTGCAAATGCTCTTCCTGCTGGTTTGACTTGCTGGTCTGACCTTGCTGGCTGGAACATTCCTCAGTCCAAAGTTTACAACGTAACTTATGAAAACGGCTTCGGTATGTCTGTTGTCGATTTCTCTTACCGCGTAACTTACACTGCAGGTGGTTCTGCTGATGGCGTTGGTAAATACATCACTAACGCGACCTTCATGCCAGCGAACCTGTCTGTTGCATGGGGCTTCAACTTCGACGCTAACGCGATCATCCCGTCTGTATTCAACACAGGCTCCAAGCGTGATCCTGTAGCTGGTATGCAAATGAACATGGAGTGGAAAGTGACTTCTCCAATGGCTCACGAGCAAGCGACAGAGAGCTACTTCGTAAGCGGCGAAAACAAGCTTATCGAGTTGGAATAGTTTAAGTTTTAAAAAAAAAGGCCCGGCAAAACCGGGCCTTTTGTCTTCTTTAGAAGAAGATCTTAAGTCCTGACCTGATCCCTGTGCGATCGGTGACTGTGTCATCGGTAGCAGCAGGGATTTTTGTTTTCTGGCTCTCCTTGTACCAGTTTCCGAAGATCCGCACGGCTTTAAAGTCTATAAAAAGCCCGGCTTCGGTGCGATTGCCTTCGACATCTCCCAATTCATCCGTGGAGGTGGGAAGGAAATAGCGATATTTCCCGTCAATTCCAAAGTACTTGGTCAAATAAACCTGCAGCGACACCTGGCCGAACTGCTGCGAAAGCCTTTGATCGGCCTCGCGCGTGCGCATCCCGTAGTGCAGGGTTAGCGAGGTGTTCTGGATCGAATTTCCCAGAACGCGGATGTTCAGCATACCGGTCAGGTCGTTGAACTCCTCATCGCTGTTGTTTTCATATTCTGCGGTCACACCCACGAACTGGGCATAGGCCGACAGCTCGCCCATGAAAGACACATGAGAATCGCTCACGGCCGTGTTGTCGGGGTCCTCGGTTTTGAATGAATTGTACGAAGCCCCAAGTGAAAACTCGTATGGTGACGGCGAATTCACCGACAGCCACATATCCATCATGCGGTTGCGGTTCTTCATTTCGAGCCATTCCGACAAGGACCAGCGGCTGCCTTCGCGGGCCGTCGCTCGTTTGGTGAAATCAATACCGCTGCCCCAGCGACTGCCGGATTGAGCCTGAGACAGACTCGCGGTCAAAATAATGCACAGTAGAAGTAGAGACGAAAATCTGGACATACCCCCATTTTCTCGCTTTATTACCATAAGGTCCAAAAATTCTCTTATCGAGACCCTTGTATGTCTCAAAGAAGGATACGTCTGTGGTTCATGATTTCGATCCATTTGCTTTAAGAATTTCCGGTGATTTCGGAGTCCGTTGGTACGGCCTCTCTTACATGATGGGCTTTATCTGCGCCTACATCCTGATCACTTGGCTGGCAAAAAGACAACGTGCGGGTTTGTCTGTCCAAATGGTCGGCGATTTTATCACATATGCGGCGATCGGTACTTTGGTGGGCGGTCGTTTGGGCTACGTGCTTTTCTACGGCCCGGATCTGTTCATGAAGTTCAAGTCTGAATTCCCGTTCTGGGGTGTCCTTGCGGTCAACGAAGGCGGCATGGCCAGCCACGGTGGGATCATCGGGATCGTGATTGCGTGCTTGCTGTATGCGCGCAAGTATTCTGTGAACTCTTTGTACCTGCTGGATCTGGTTGCGGTGACGGGCCCGATCGGGGTGTTCTTTGGTCGTATTGCGAACTTCATCAACGGTGAACTTGTCGGCCGTCCCTGTGATCCGACTTATCCATTGGCCGTGAAATTCCCGCAAGACATCGTTTCCTGGCCAGGTCAGGAAGCTGCGAAGCTTTCTGAGCTTGTTCCTGTGGTTGAAAAAATTGGTGTCAGCCGTGAACAGTGGCTGGAACTTGTGGATAAGTTCCGCTTCGACATGCCAGCGCGTGAGCAGTTGTATGCAACTTTGAATAAAGTGGTCGAATCCATCCAGGACGGCAATATCGCAGCAAAAGAGGCGATTGCGCCTTTGTTGACTCCGCGCTATCCGTCCCAGTTGTTCGCCGCTTTCGGTGAAGGTCTGCTGATCTTTATGTTCTTGTTCTTTCTATGGAGAAAACCACGCAAACCGGGCTTTATCGCGGCTTGCTTCGTCCTGATCTATGCGGTGGTTCGTGTTGTTGATGAACACTTCCGTATGCCAGATGCACACATCGGTTTCCAGGCTTTGGGTCTGACTCGCGGTCAGTGGCTGAGTCTTGCTATGTTTGTTGTCGGCCTGATTTTGATGGTCGTATGGACTCGTGCTGCCTCCTTGAAAATTCCGGGTTGGCAGAGAGGGCACTCCATTAAGTTGAACCGTAAATAGATCGCGCCAGTACGGCGGGGTTTAGAGGTGGGGGCTTGGGTGCCCCAAACGCTCAGACAGTCCTCGCGCTATGTTTGCTTTGTGAAGGCCACCTTATGGGTGGCTTTTTTGTTTTCTGATTGCTGCTGCCGATCTTTCTTGGCGCTGCGGAACTCGGTTTGGGGCACCCAAGCCCCCACCTCTAAACCCCACGTGACGCCTTACCTAAAAGGTACCTGCTTACTTTTGCAGAAGCTCTGCGTTAGCGGAAAAGGTACCTGCTTACTTTTTCCGAAGCGGTGCGTTTATTTGCAGTGGTGCAGGAAGGTTTGCATGTTCAGGCTGGGGACGGCGGTTTGGCGTTGGACTAGTTTCAAGTCGAATTGCAGGTTTTCTGCTGGAAGCAGGTCGGTCAGGATGCCGGATTTTAGGTCTTGTTCGATGAGGAAATCTGGCAAGACGGCGCAGCCCAGGCCTTTGAGGACCATGGTTCGGTGGGCGGTCAGGTTGTTGCTTGAGATTTTGATGCTGGCTTTGGGGTGAAGCTTTTTTAGTTTCTCCAGTGTCGGGAAAGCTCTGGTTGTGGTGTCATCGATTTCCCGGGAGCCTATGAAGGACTCTAGGATCGCTGCCTTTTTTCTCAGGTCTTTTCTGATGACAAGGTGGAAGCGGATCTTTTTTAGGACTTTCATTTTCAATGTTGGGGGCAGGCTTGGGATGTGAAAGAACAGGCCGAACTCCAGTTCGCCGCTGCTGATTTTTTCAAATAGCATTGATGCCGAACCTGAATACACGACCGGATAAAGCTGTGGGGCTTCGGCCAGCAAGGTTCCCAGGACATCAGGCACGAAGTGGCTGGCGATGGGTTCAGAGGCTCCAAAGTTTAATGGCCCTTGGGCGGTGGCTGACAGATGTCCTACGGCGGATTGCAGGCTGTCGACCTCTTCGAAGATGCGTTGGCTGCGTTCGAAAACTTCTTTGCCTTGGGCGGTCAATTGAACTCTACGGCCGACTCGTTCAAACAATGCAAACCCCAGGGAATCTTCCAGTTGTTTCACCATGCGGCTGATGGCGGGTTGCTGGATTCTTAAGGCCTTGGAGGCATTGGTAAAGCCGCCTTCCTTGGCGACCACATAAAAGTATTGCAAGTGCAGTAAGTTCATCTATGCCTTTTTAGCATGAATTTAATTGAAATTATATATTTTTGTATGTCCTTGGGTTTTGCTAGTTTGCGGGCATCCATAAGGAGGATGTATGAAAAAGTTCGTTCTTGTTATTCTGATGGGTCTTGCTTCTATGATGCCAAATCTGGCGGCCGCTTCTGGCTGCGGAGGGCCTGAGTACTATCGCGAAAGTACGAAGGTGCTTTCAACATCTCTGTTTAAGGATGCTGTTGAAAATCACACTATTTATCTGACAACCACAATTGCGGGGCCGCTCGAGCTTCAGGTGTCGGTTTACGCTGAGCTGATGCCTCAGCCGGATTATCCATCTTTTTACTGGCATAAACTTTATGCTCAATCCATCCCCCAAGGCTTCGATATTCATCAGCTGGAGGCTTTGCTGAATGCCGCTGACACGCGCATTGAAATGGTTGAAGACTTCTACAGCATCAACTGTGGCAATCCTTCTGAAGGAACCAGTAAGAATCTGCGTATGATCGTGAATTATAATGGCGAACTTGTGGAATTCCGTTCAGACTATCTTCCGGATTCTTACTAGCAGCTTAAAGGACTTTTAAACCCCCGGGTTTCGCGGTAGCCTTTTTTCAACAGGAGAAATCACCATGATCATCAGACTTGTTCTGTCCGTGTTGTTGTTGGGTTGTCTTTCGTTGGGATCGGCTACGGCGTGGGCTTTGGATTTTGACAAAGATACCGGGATGTCCCGAGAGGTTCTGGTCGAGTCTTTGAAAAAGAACACGCGCCTGAATCAAGAACAGATCGATCAGTTGGTTGTGACTTTGCAAAACCAGTTCAATGTGCAGCCCGGGGATAAGATTCCGATCAAAGGTTATCTGTATGCTCATGGCATGAACGTCGGTCTGTTCGTCGATCACGATGTGTGGGCCTTTGATGCTGCTTTCCTGGTGCCGGGCACGGATGAAGTCGTGCGCATTCCGGGAATGTATCTTTGTGATTTCAAAAATGGCGGTTTGAAGTTTGAGGTCGCCTACAAGTGGATGTTCAGCTTTATCCCAAGCGGAGTTTCCTTGAGCGAGCTGAATGGCGCGGTCTATGGCCGTGGCGTTGGGGTGGTGGCCGAAGCTTTCCTGGGGCTTGAAGGTTCTTGGTTGCCGGCGCAGAACCGCGTGAATGATCTGTTTCACGTTGCGGTGAAGCTGGGCTTTGGCGGCGGAATTGTCTTCCCGAAAATGGAATTCAAACTGCGCAATATCCAATAGACATTGTGACGGCAAGGCCCCTCTGAAAATAAAAAACCCGCTTCAAAGAGCGGGTTTTTTATTTTTAAGTTTATCCTGAAATCTAGATCGAAAACGGGTAGGTTTGAAGTTCGGCGCGGGTGATTTCTTTTTGCTCGCCCGTTGTGAAGTTCTTCACTGTGACCGTTTTGTTGGTCACTTCATTGCCGCCCAAAATCAAGGCATAGTGAGCGCCCAGCTTGTTGGCTTTTTGCATTTTCTTGCCCATTTTGCCGGACAGGAAGTTTTCAGTCTTAAAGCCGCGCACGCGCATTTCATGAGCGACCTTCACGCTTTCATCCTCGCCCTGTTCGTCAGCCCCAACAACGGCAATGATGACCTCTTGTTTGGTCGCAAGTTCCTTCGGAGTCAGGTCAGCCAAGCGGTCAATGCCGGCAGCCCAGCCCACGCCCGGAGTTTTTGGTCCACCCATGGTTTCAATCAAACCGTCATAGCGACCGCCCGCAAGCACGGTTCCCTGCGCGCCCAGTTTGGTCGTCGTGAATTCAAAGACAGTGTGGCAATAATAATCAAGTCCACGAACTAGATGATCATTAATCTTGTAAGGGATGCCCAGTTTTTCGATGCCCGCGATGACCTTTTTGAAGAAATCCTGGGATGTTTGATTCAAGGATTGTTCAAGTTTGGGTGCATTGGCATTTAGTTTCTTGTCGCCTTCGTCTTTGGAATCCAGAATGCGCAGTGGGTTTTTCTCAAGACGCATTTTGCTGTCTTCAGAAAGCTGATCCTTATGGGCTGTAAAGTAATTCACCAAAGTATCGCGGTAAGCCGCACGGCTTTCAGCATCGCCCAGTGTGTTGATTTCCAAAGTGCAGTCAGCAGAAATGCCGATTTTTTTCAGCAGATCCCACGCCAAAGAGATCGTTTCCACGTCGGCCAAAGGGGACTCATAACCTAAACACTCTGCGCCCAATTGGTAAAATTGGCGATATCGTCCTTTTTGTGGTCGCTCATAACGGAACATCGGGCCGGAATAATAGAACTTCAATGGAAGACTCTGCATCATGCCTTCTGAAATAAAAGCACGCGCCACACCTGCAGTACCCTCGGGTCTAAGCGTCAGACTTTCGCCGCCACGATCTGTAAAATCGTAAGTCTCTTTATTCACAACGTCGGAAGTTTCGCCCAAAGTGCGGTGAAAAACGTCAGAAAACTCGAAAATAGGGGTTTCGATCTCTCCGTATCCGTACAAAAGTGCCTTTTCATAGGCTGATTCTTCGACAAAACGGAAAAGAATGCTGTCTTCTGGAAGCAGGTCTCGAGTGCCGCGGACGCGTTGAATTTTGTTGCTCATGGAATTGGCCCTTTTTTGACTACAAAACATCGTTATATCAGAGGCACGGGCGGTGCGCAAAGCTATTGCTTTTAAAGGGGGGAGCGTCTTTAATGGAATTATGAAGAAGTGGGTATTAGCAGGAGCGTTCATACTGGTGGCTGTTTTGGCTGCCGTCATTTATCAGTTTGCCGGATCCGGTGGCGCCGCATTGAATGGTGTCGAGGTCGACTGGCGTCTGCTGGGTGAGATGGACTATGTCACTGGCAATTCCTCTTCCGAGCTGAAGGCGCTGGACGGGAAGACTGTCAAGATCCCGGGCTTCATGGTGCCTCTTGAAGACAATCAGCGCGAAGTGGTGGAGTTCCTTTTGGTGCCAAGCCCTCAGGCTTGCATCCACGTTCCGCCACCACCGCCGAATCAAATGGTGTACGTTAAAATGAAACGCGGATCCGAAGCGGCTGTTGGGCCGATCTGGGTCCACGGAACTTTGAATCTAGTGACTAAGAAGTCTATGTACGGGGACGCCTCGTTCGAACTCATCGGTGAGGCGATCGAACCCTACAAATAACTTTCAAGGAGGTCTTTATGTTGAAAGTTCTTCTGTTTTCCCTGATGGCCATGGCGCATTCCGATCACGCGGCCCACACACAGGCGGCACACGTTCACGGCGCGGGCAAAGTCAGTCTGGCCTTTGATGGCAAAAAAGGAAAATTGGAGTTCCATGCTCCGGCGGAATCCATCTATGGATTCGAACACGCTGCCAAATCCAAAAAGGACAAGCAGAAAAAAGACGAGGCCCTGGCAAAGCTGGGTGAAAAGATGGCCGAGATGGTTGTTTTGGATCCGTCTTTGAAGTGTGAAATCAAGCTGGAGATGTACGAGGTCATTGAAAAGAAAAACCATTCCGACGTGGAAGGGGAGTTCAATATCTCCTGTGAAGCGCCGGTGGCAGGCAGTACCATCACGTTCAATTTCCAGAAAGTCTTCTCGCGCCTGAAAAAGGTGCAGGTCGAAGTGCTGGCCGATCAGGTGCAAAAATCCCTGGAGGTTGGCAAGAACGGAGAAACTCTTGAGCTCAAATGATCTGATCACCATCAGGGATTTGTCTTACACCTATGAAGGTCAGAAAAATCCCACGCTGCACGTTCCTGAATTTACGGTGAAAAAGGGCGAAGAGCTGTTTCTTTACGGTCCCAGTGGCACAGGTAAAACAACGTTGTTAGAGATTCTGGCGGGCGTGCTTCGTCCGACCAGCGGTACTGTGCAGATTCTGGGACGTGATTTTCTTAAGATGTCCGATTCCGAGCGCGACTCTTTCCGCGCCGAACACATGGGCTATGTCTTTCAAAGCTTCAATCTGATTCCTTATCTTTCCGTGCGTGAAAACATCGAACTTCCGTTGCATCTCAGTCCGGCCCGCAAAGCGCGCCTGGGCAGTGTGGACACCGAAATGGTGATCCGCGCTTTGTGCGGCAACCTGGGAATTTCTGATCTGCTGGAAAAAGGTGTCACTGAACTGAGCGTCGGGCAGCAGCAGCGTGTGGCCGTGGCCCGTGCGTTGTTGGGAAAACCGGATCTGCTGTTGGCCGACGAGCCGACCTCCGCTCTGGATGCGGATCATCGCGAAAAGTTCCTGAAGCTTCTGTTTGAGCTTTCTGAGCTTTACGGCACGACGGTCGTGTTTGTGTCTCATGACCGCAGCATTGAAAAACTCTTTACTCGTTCAATCTCCTTAGAATCCATTAACAAGGTTGTGTGATGGTCTTTTTGAAGTTGGCAATCAAATCCCTGAAGAACCGCGCGTTTGCAACAACGCTGACGGTGATCTCCATCGCGTTGAGTGTGGCTTTGCTTCTGACTGTGGAACGCGCCAAACGTGCCGCCGAAGAAGGCTTCACGCAAACCATCAGCAAGACCGACCTGATCGTCGGTGCGCGCAGTGGTCCGCTGCAATTGATTCTGTACACGGTGTTCAATATGGGAAATGCGACTCATAATATTTCCTATGAAACCTATGAAAAAGTAAAAGCGCATCCGGCGATTGAATGGACTATTCCTTATTCATTGGGCGATGGCCATCGTGGCTTCCGTGTGGTGGGGACGACGCAAGACTTCTTTAAACACTATCACTATCGTGGTGATCAGCAGGTGAAGTTTGCCCATGGCAAAGAATTCGCTGACATCTGGGATGTGGTGGTGGGTGCTGATGTGGCCCGCAAACTGAAATACACTTTGGGTGATCGTATTGTTGTCGCGCACGGTGTGACCAAGGGCGAAGGCATTTTGCAGCACGATGACCGTCCGTTTGTGATTTCCGGTATTCTTGAACCAACCGGAACTCCGCTGGACCGTGCGGTTTACATGTCCCTTCAGGGGATGGAAGCTTTGCACGTGGACTGGCAAGATGGCGCCGCTCCGGCGATGGACAAAGTTATTCCGCGTGAACAGCTGACGAACGAATTGAAAGTTCACACCATCACGGCGTTCTTTGTGGGTGCCAAGTCCCGCATCGAAACTTTGAAACTTCAGCGCGAGATCAACACTTATGAAGGCGAGCCCTTGCTGGCGATCATCCCCGGGGCGACTTTGAGCGAACTTTGGAATGGATTGTCTTATGTTGAAGGCGTGCTTCGCATGATTTCCTGGATGGTTGTAGCCGTGGGCTTTATGGCCATGTTGATTGCCCTGACAACAACACTGAACGAGCGCCGTCGCGAAATGGCGATCTTGCGTGCGGTGGGTGCGAAGTCCAATCAGATTCTGGGTCTGTTGGTGTTCGAATCCGCTCTTTTGACGGCGGTGGGTGTGGCGTTGGGGCTTGTGACGTCCTGGGGTTTGATCGCGGTGTTGAAACCGTGGATTGAAACCGAGTTCGGTCTGTATCTTGTCGGGCCATGGGTCACCCGTTATGAATTGATGTATCTGATCATCACACTGGTTGGCGGGACGCTGATTGGTTTGATTCCGGCTTTGCGTGCGCAGAAGCTGGCCTTGAAAGACGGACTGAGCGTTCGTATCTAAATAAAAAAACCGCAGGTGTTGCGACCTGCGGTTTCATGTCTCTTAGGTTTCGGAATTATCTACTGAACAATTTGTGCAAGCTGGGCACCTCCTACAGCCGGAAGGCCCGTCGTATCAACATTTTCCAGGATCACACCTGGTTTAGCTTTAAAGAATATATCCACCATCAGACGGAATTCCACATCCTGACCGTCTTTGTCTTTACCGGTTGCCAGGCGGGTCAGCAGTTCTTCTTCTGCCAGTTCGGTTTCACCCTGTTTGAACATCAGGAACGGAGAGCGCAATTCAGTGCTGTTGCCGTACTTGTCTTTTTCATTGGCATAAACCACGTGGCAGGCATTGATCGCAGCCACTTTCGCCTCAGCCAGGCCGATCACTTCACCGGCATCTGCCACCGCGTTGCGGTTTTTGTCCACCCAGACTTTGATTTTCTGGCTGTACAGTTCACCGTCCCAGGGACCCAGGTAATGTTTCTTTGGATCTTCGGACTGACAGTCTTTCGCCGCCAGCGCCGCCAAAGTTTCAAAACCGTTGGCAAAAGTTTTTTCTTCACCGTTCACAGACACCTTCATCTGGGAACCAAACAGGTTCTGAGAACTTGTGATGCTGCCATCCGCATTCGGGACCACTAGAAAGCCGTCATCAATTTCACGACTGAAGTGGGTTTTATTCACGCTGTTTGTAGACTCGCGCACCACCAGATTGCCCCCCAGCCAAGCCGTCATATGAGTCACCGGTGCCTGGATGTTCGCAAGGTTGAAAAAGCTTCCGCCTTCAAGGCTGGACGTGCGCACGTTTTTTACACCCAAATCCAGAACCAGAGGAGTGTACTTCGTGCTCATCGCTGTACCTTCGACACCGGAATGAACCAGCCACTGGATCAGTTGCGGCACACCTTCGTAGGCAGACAGGGTGCCGGCCTTGGAAGTGCGCTGGGAGGAAAGCACGTTGGTCACGAATTCACGTTCGGTCCAAAGGGTTCTCAAAGAGAAGATTTCTTTGAAGGTCAAACGCACTTCATCACCGCGGGTCAGGCCTTTGCTCAGCTTGATGAATTCCGGTGTCAGAATGCTGACAGTCTTGCCGGATTTATCGACAACGTTTTCACGCAAGTCGGCGACATAAAGAGCCACGATGTTTGGAGTTCCATCGCCCAGTTTTTTGAACAGACGGGGACTGCCGGAATCAACCGTGCTTTCATAGGATTCACCATAGTACAGATTGCGCAAAGAATGGTTTTGTAATGCCAGCACATCCGCTGGAGCCGCTGCACCTTCTTCAAATACAGTCACTGCACCGGCGTCATCAACACTGGCAATGGCGCGCACGGTGCTGAAAAAACATTTTTCACCCGCGATGAATTCACGACGGGCTTGGTGGTGGTCGGCGATATAGTGGAAGTGATTGGTTTTCACCGCTGCTTTATTGCAGTTCGTGGACCATTTGCAGGCATCCGCCGCACTGTCTTTTTTAGCCGCGCCCACATAGAAAGGTGTCACACCATTGGATTCTTTACGCAGAATGGATCTTTCGTGAGACCACTGTGCAATCGCGTCTTCAGCACTGCCGGCCGAAACAGAAAAGCGCACAGGAATCAAAGAAGTGTCTGCTTTCGCAGCCGCCAGGGCTGCCTGGCGTTCTTCTTCATAACGGTCACTGCCGTCAGCACGTTGACGCTCGCAGTTTGAAACGGCTTTGCCGTTCAAGCCTTCGTCCGCGGCAATATTGGGTGTCATGGAATCGTCACCCTGACTGATGTCCGACATGTGTTTATATGGATTGAACGGATCGACTTTCGGTTCTTCAACTTCCGGGATCACCGGCGTCTGACCGAAAACGTTGTCCGTCAAAGAGCTTTGTTCAAGGACTGAGGGGGCAAAACGTACAGGTTGGCTGCAACCTACGACAGCCTCAACAAGCGCTCCACACAGAACAATTTTTGAAAGTTTAGTTACTTTATTCACGAAAATCCCCCCGGATTTAAAACTGAATACCTGCGAACTAGTGATTCTGGTCGCGCAGTGATTTCACTTCGACTTCGTCCTCCAGCAGGAACGGATTGTATTTCACCGGATTGCGTGTGCTTTGCACGACGGTGATCACTTCACCTTTAAAGGTGTTTTCTGAACTGACATTGCGTGTGATGGTGTTGTTCAGATTCTTGGCAGCAGCGTTGTTTTCTTCAATCATCTGATTAAAGTCACCGGTGCCGATACCATCTTTTGCAAAACTATTTACTGGTGCGAACAGTGTGAATAGTAAAAGTCCACCCATTACCTTCTTCATAGCATCCCCCCGTGGGAATGTTCCTAAAGCAACGGTCAGGCCAGCACTTAAGTGATTGAAATCGTGTGCGCGCCGCTGTTTACGTTTTGGTGGCGTTACCATTCCTTAATTTCTGTGAATGCTTGATTTGTCTGGGATAAACCTGAAAAGCGCCCACTGTTTAAACATGGGAATTGGATGTACAGTCCGCTAACAGGGGGTGGGGAACGTCAACCAGCTTTTAGACAGTGACCAGGGTATCAACGGCAATAAGCAATAGGTTGCTTTAAAGGCGGCAAGGGAAATGCAAGGGTAGTGGATTCCGGGGGGAATCATGCGTATCAATCTTAAGCTAGTGCTTTTGTGTCTGCTGCTTATTAATGTTGTTTCCTGCGCCAGCGTGGGAACGAAAGATCCCACCAGACAGGTGCATGTGACCGAAGCCTTTATATATCCAGAGTATAGACAGACTGTTGCGGTGGCTGAAGAATTCAGTCGCAAGCAGGTGGCGGCGGCAGGCACTTCACGCGCTCCCGCCAGCGTACCCTAAGCTGCGTCTTTGATTTTGACCTTGTCAGCGGCTTCCGCTTCATAGTCAGAATAGGCTGTGCGCACTTCGACCATCGAGCCATCTTCCGCTCGATAGCCACGCACCTTGAACATTTTCAAAGCCTCCGAGCGTCCTTTGACCTCGGCGGCACCGGCAAGTTCGGTCTTGAAGTCTTCACCGATTTTTTCGATGACGGTGTCTGAAATCAACAGATCCGCACCGAAAGCCTTGGTGGAGGCTTCAATTCGCGAAGCCGTATTCACCGTGTTTCCGATCACCGTGTACTCCATACGCTCGTCAGAACCAATGGTACCGGAAATTGCTTTCCCTGCGTGCAGGCCCATACCGATGTTGATCGGCGGCTGTTCGCGGGCGATACGGCGTTCATTCAGGCCTTCCAAAGCGCGGCGCATTTCAAGACACGCACGCACGGCCTGGTGGGAATCGCGGTCCGAACTTTTCGGCGCACCCCAAACTGCCATGATCGCATCGCCGATGAATTTATCCACAACCCCGCCGTGGGAGTTGATGATTTTAACCATCACACCAAAGTATTCATTCAGCATTTCAACGACCTCTTCCGGAGATCGTTTTTCCGAGAACGCCGTGAAACCGCGAATATCCGAGAAGAAGACGACAACGTCCTTGGTCTGACCGCCGACGCCGATGTCCTTGTTGATCAAGTCCTCGGCAACGGAAGATCCGTGGAACTTCGAGAACAGGCTTTTCACCTTGTCGCGTTCCTTCAAGCCCTCGGTCATGTGATCGAAGGCTTCGGCCAGATCGCCCACTTCATCATGGGATTTTACCTGGGCACGGGCTTTGACGTTGAAGTTCCCTTTGGACACGAGGTTGATCATCTCCGCCAGTTTTTCAATCGGGGAGGTCAGGGTCATAGAGAACAGGAAGATAAAGAAAATTGCCATCGAGATCGCGGAACCCGCGACGAAGATCGCCCGGCGTTTCACCTCGCGGGACACTTCCAGGATGGTTTCTTCCGAGGTCTGGGAAATCACCGTGGCACCGTAAGATGTTTTTACGGAAGCCCCGAAATAATCCTTGTCGTTGTCAGGATTCAGGAACTTCGTCTGGAACTGCGGGGACTTTTGTGTCAGGGCTTTTTGCACGATCGGGTATTTCGCCATGTTCAGGCGTGCCATGGCTTTTTGCTCGTCCTTGTGGGCTAAAAGTTCCCCATGGCGGTCAATCAGGTACTGCGTGCGCTCAGAAGGGTCAGTGAAGGGCTTTTCAAATGGAGCCAGAGTCACATCGGCCAAAGCCACATGAGTGATCTTACCCTGTTCATCGCGGATCAGCGGAATGCCAATCGTGATCATTGCCGGAGCTTTGGGATAAGTGGCATTTTTGATTTCAATGCTTCCCTGAGCCACAGAGCGGATCGGGAACTTCTGCCACGAGCGAACGTGAATCATGTAAGTGGAATTAAGGCCGTACGGTTTCAGCACGTCATCTTTCACACGACGAGCCACGGTTTCCACACTGGTGCCGTCCAGTTTCAGGACTTCCAGGGCAATGAAGTTTTTGTCTTTGGTAAAGTTGAAGTCAAAGTTATCGCCGGTGTCAGCCTGTTCGTTGGTTCTTTTGGTCAGCAGGGAAGCGGTGACACGGGTTTTGTCCACCAGATTGGCGATGATGTTTTCGATCTCTTTGGCTTTGGCTGCGGCAGATTCAAGGTTCGCGATATCGACCTGCTCTGCGGCTTTCTTCTCAAAGTAAGAGGATGAAATCCAGGTGATGGTCCCGGTGGCGGCAACCAGGATCAGGATTGTGACTGTAATGAGTTTTGTCGAAATAGGTATTCTCATAGTTCTCTCCTGATCAGAAGCTCCACTCGGCAAAGACGTTTAGATAGTTACCAATAATGGTGGACTCGTTGACGTCACCGTCCGAGGCAAAGCTGTCCGTTCCGGTTTTAGCCTTGTACGACATTTTGTCTTCGCGCATGGCATAACCAATCAATCCTGTAAATCGTGGGGTGAAACGATAACTTCCCAGGAAGCCGAATTGGGTCGACATCTTGGGTTCCATCGGCTCACCATTCGGCGTGCTGATTTTCATCAGGGACATGTAAAGATGCGCATTCACCTGAATACCCAGTTTCGGCGTCAGGGAATACCAGTACTCGGCACCAAAGTGCGGACCGGCAGAGCTGATTTTTAGATCTTCTGAAGATCCCGAGAATGGATCACCCACAGTTTCAGGCAGTTCCTTATAATAAGGACCGGCCTGGAAGCGCACTTCGCCGCGGTCACCCATGGCACGACGGTAAACGGCGTTGGCTTCGGCAGAAGCGAATGTCTGGGTTTTGCCGTTGAAGGTGAAACCGCTCATGTCGATGATTCCCAGGAAACCCCATGGAGTGTTTGGATTGAACCAACCCACGCCCATACGGCCGGTGCCGCCCAGGGCTTTGTATGCCACGGACGAGTTTTTTTCCGGGTTCACACCCTGATAGGACATTTCAGTGATCAGATAACTTGCAACCGCATACCAGCCCGTGACGCGATCGATGGATTTACGAACCAGGGCCGTGTATTCAGCCGCCGGAGAACGATCCCCACTGCGCACCGAGAACGATTGTTTCGCCAGTGGGGCCGACGGGCGCAGGTCCGACTTGGCACGAACCACAACCTGATACTTTCCGCCCGGCAGATTGTCATCAAATGGCAATGTGTCTTGCTGATAGTTTTCATACACTTTCAGCTTTTCCCATTTTTTATCGGCCATGTTGTATTTCAAAAGATAAACGTCGTAACTGGATACGTGATCAGGGCGATTCCATTTCAGCTCGCGCACGAAATCACTTTCCGGCTTTTCGATGCGTGGATTTTCAACGGGTTTACCCAGCAGGGTGAACTGACCCACGGCGGTCGCATCACTGGTGATGCCCTCGTTGTTGGATGAAGAAACTTTCCACGTATAGTGCGACGCCACTGGAACTTTCACTTTAAAGGACGGATCCTTCAAAGTTTCAGTGATCTGGGTTTTGCCGTCATCCGAAGTCAGCACGAAATGATACTGATCAGCGCCGCCCACGGGCGCCCATTTGAACTCAAGGGAAGTGGTGTCGGTTTCTTTCGTCGCCATTTTTACACGGGCACCTGGGAATTTCAGTACAGCGGTTTCAAGGCCGACGTTGAATTCACTTGGCTCACTCCAGTCACCGGGAACGCCCCGATAGTCACGCGAACGCAGCTTCATCATGTACTTGCCCGGAGTCAGTCGACCATTCCAGGCGGCTTCTGAAACTTTGAAAGTGAAGGTTTTAGCTTCTTCTTCCTTGCTGGATTTAACTTGTTTCAGTTCGATTTCATAGGACTTGGCGTTCTCAATGGCTTCCCACTCGAAGTTCACCAGACGACGATAAGGCGCCGCCAGAACCATCGAGGTCCAGAAAGAGATCATTAATAAAATGAACGCACTGCCTAACTTCATCAATTAACCTTGATCTTCTTTAAGGTAGGGGCTCGCACATTGGACTTGTCCGGAACCAGCAGTTTTCTGACCGGACCGGCCTGGCTGTTTCTTCCATAGGTGTCAACAGCTGTCAGTTCGACTTCATATTCACCCGGCAAAAGATTTCTTAACGCCGTGGAGTTTTGCATGTACTTGCTGCGTTTCAGTTCCTTGCCGTCTTTACGAATGGTCAGCCAGTATTCTTTCGCACCTTCAACTGCATTCCAGGTCAGCTGTGTGCGACCGTCCATTGAAGCCTGCAAAGTGCCTTCGGCTGGCGTGAAGCTTGGCGCTTCCAGCAACGGCAGGGGACTGACGGTCAGGATCTGAGAACTTGTCGTGCCCAGAACTTTTCCGTCTTTATTTAATGCCTCGATCGAAGCGATGTAGCGGCCCGGGCGGGCCACGGGTGCCTGCACTTGCGTGTTTTGAACTTCTTTGACGTCAAAGCTTTGTGCCAGGGCGGGGTCTTCTTCTTCGGTGTGATATTTCACGCGCCATGCAGAGACATTTTCAGTCTTGTCCACCTTCCAGGATAGGCCCAGGCGTGGTTTTTCAACATAGTACTGAACCATGTCTTTTTCAGGCATGGTGAAGTTGATCTGAACGGGGACGAATTCGACTTTGGCGTTCACCTGGCTTGCAGGTTTGATTGTGAACTTCTGCACTTTGCCCAAAGACGGCTTGTCCGTATCCAGGAAGTACGTGGTCATGCGCCAGTAATAAGAGCCGGATTTCAGGCCCGGGGCGGTGAAAGAATCTTCCTTGGTGAACGTATTGGTGGAGATTTTGTTTTTCAACTGTTCATCCCCCCACAGTTCCAAAGTCATCTGGCGGGTGTCTTCACCCATCTGCCATTTAAAGGACATGTTATAAGGAGTCTGTACCGCTGGCACTTCAGCATCTGCGGTCGGGAAGACCATGGTCGGCGCATAGCGAGCCAGAACTTCTGTTTTATAGATAGGGCTTTCGGCAGCCACCGACCCTTGCGGATTTGTCGCTACAAGTTTCCAGTAGTGACGGCCGAAGGGCAGTGAAGCCATAAGTTGATTTGCATTGGGAGCAGCCTTCATCAGCGGTTTCAGCTGTTTTCGGCTGGGGCCCACCCACAACGTGATGTTGGAGTTGGCCGGGAAGCCCTGCCATTGGAACGGCACTGCTTCTGGATTTTCCGCATCCATCGCCACGGGTTTTTGTGGCAGTGGAGTCAGGATTTTGACTTCTTCACGTGTGGTCAGTTCTTTGCTTTGACCGTCAGAGCCTTTGATGGATGCTTTACCTTCAAGGACTTGAACGTCGACAGAATCGCCGCGGCCTTTGGAAAGACTTGCGGAAGCCTGGGACAGATCGACTTTACCGTTGGCGGAATTGAGCACCAGCCCCGGGGCATCACTGTCAGTGGCTCCGGTTTTGGCATTAACGAACAAGCTACCTTCCATCAAATCCAGGGCGATTTCACCTTCGGATTTTTTGATCACGATCAGGGATTCCGGTTCCAGATCCAGATAACGATCGGAATCCACGAACTGAATGCGCACTTCACCGCGTTCACTGGTACGAATGGCTTCGCCGTTGTACAGAGGCTCACCCGAATTGACGAGCTGCCACAACAGACGTGAAGCCGGACGGCGCTGAATGTCTTCAACAACTTTTCCGACATACGCCAGCGGTTTTTCATTGGAATTGGAGGAACGTGTGTCAGCCGTGGACTGATACCAGAACCACGTCGCAGCAAAAACGGATGACGAGCTTAGTGCAGCGATAAGCAGACGTTTCCACTGTTTTTTCATCGATTCCTCCTCATCCTTTTTTCGGAGTAACTGTCTCAGTATTAAAGGGAGCTAAAGTCTAGGTCCGAGGATGTGATCAAGAAATTGTGGAAAGTTTGCTGGAAGGCTTCTGGAAGATGGTCTAGAGTCTTGCCATATGGATAACAACAAGAACTACATCACCCCCGAAGGTCTGGCTAAATTGAAGGCGGAATATCACGCGCTGATGCACGTGGAGCGCCCTAAATTGGTGGAAGTTGTGGCGTGGGCTGCCAGTAACGGGGACCGCTCAGAAAACGCGGATTATCAGTATGGCAAACGTCGTTTGCGCGAAATCGACCGTCGTGTGCACTTCCTGACCAAACGAATCGAAGATGCCGAGCTGGTGGACCCAAAACAGATGAAGGGCACAACGGTGCTTTTCAGTGCCACAGTCACATTGGTCAATGAAGACGGTGATGAAGTCGTGTATCAGATCGTCGGTGAAGACGAGTTTGATCCGAAAGCGGGCAAGATTTCCTGGAAGTCTCCTGTGGCGCGTGCGCTTCTGGGAAAAAAATTGGGAGATGAGGTGCGAATCATCAAGCCTGCCGGCGAAGAGTTCGTAACTATCGAGAACGTGGAGTTTAAGTAAATTTTACAGATTGTTTCAGATCAGTCTTTAATGGTTTCAGAGAGGGATGTTTCAATGGCATCCCTTTTTTATTGGTTGTCTTTGTCCGCACATTTTAGCAAACTCCCGCGCATAGCAGGGGGAGCTATGAAATTCATCACTAAAGTCAGCATTTATCTTTTCGCCTTCGTCGTTGTTTTCGCTCACGTTGAAACTGTTGAAGCAAAGCGCCGCAACAATCGTGAGGAATCCTGGGAAAACAATCGCCAGAGCGAAGACTCTAGTTACGAGCCGTCCGCATCTTTGGACGAAACTGCCAGTGATTCCGATCTGGTACGCGCGGTGAACGACCGTCGTCGTGAGGACTTCGTTGAAGGTGGCAGCCTGACAGTTGTAAAGGTTCTGCCTGATGACAACAGTGGTCTGGAGCATCAAAAGTGGGTTGTTCGTCTTTCCAATGGCGAGCTGATGCAAGCTGTGTATAATTTAGATATGTGCCCGCGTGTGCCTTTGAAAGTTGGCGACGTTATCGCCATGGGCGGGCAGTTTATCTGGACGAACAAAGGTGGCCTGCTGCACTGGCTTCACCACGATCCCCGCGGCAGACGCCCGGATGGATATGTGTACGTGAACGGGCAGTACTACTGTAAGGAGTAGACTTGCAACGACTGAACCTGATTTCATGTGCAGCGCCTTTTTGGGCCGACAGCGGTCACGGTCAGACATTGTGGGCTCACTTTTTAAAGTCAGCAGAGCTGTCACATTTCGGTAAAAAATTTGAAGTCGATCTTCCTGACGGGGATCGACTTTTTTGTTCCTGGATCAAGGGTCACACCAATCTGGTGGTCAGTCTTTTCCACGGTCTTTCCGGGGATGTCACCTCGGACTATATGCAAAGAACCGCGCTGATCTGTCAGCAGCTGGGGCATTCGGTTGTGCTGGTCAATCACCGTGGTGCCGGTGAAGGTGCGCCTTTTGCCAAACGCCCGTATCATTCCGGCAGTGCCGAGGATGTGTCCGTGGTGCTTGGGGAGCTTCGTCAGATGTTCCCGAATAAAAAACACATCTCGGTGGGATATTCTTTAAGCGGCAACATCATGCTGTGCCTGCTGGGCGGATATGGTGGCAAGAACAAGCCTGATGGGGCGATCACCGTCAATGCGCCTTTGAATCTGCAATCAGGTTCTTTGCTTTTGAAGTCCGGCTTTAATCGCGTTTATGACATGCGTTTTGTTTTGCGTCTGCGCAAGCTGGTGGAAGAAAAACATCGCATGGGTTTGATTTCAGAAAAATACGAAATTCCCAAGTGGGCCACGATTTGGGACATGGATCAGATTTATACGGCTCCGGCTTCGGGCTTTGCCAGTCGCGAGGATTACTATCAGCGCTGTTCATCCATCCAGTATGTTTCGGGTATTGATGTGCCAACGTACACCCTGACGTCTGCGGATGATCCGTTTGTGGATGTCGGTGATTACCTGCGCGCACCGTTTTCCAAACACGTACAGCTGCATATTGAAAAGCGCGGTGGCCACATGGGCTATCTGCACCGTCAGTCTTTGCCTGTCGGCGGCACGCGCTGGCTGGATTACTATCTGCACGAGGCTTTAAGAGGTCTTGAAAGCACACTCAACGAAAAGGTTCCAGCGCTGTCTCCAAAGTGAGAAGCCTGGCAATGTCTGTCCTGATTCAAACACCGGAATTTCCAAAACACGAAGCTGCTGACGGCGAAGGCCTCCCAGCAGTTGCGGTCCCAGATACCAGCCTGTGTACTTACGGGGTTCGGCGGCCAGCTTTTCAATGGCGGCTTTTTTAAACAGCAGAATCTCGCTTAAAGGGTCGTGGGGGCATTGCGGGAACTTGTCGCGCAAAATGCGGTTGAAGCTGTCTTCCATTTGCTGACGGGGGTGAGGCCCTTTCAGGAAGGGACTGTCTTTTTTCTTGTAGCGATCGCCCCAGCAAATGTCATAACCTTCTTCGGTCATCAGGTTTTGCAGCAATTTGAAGTAGTCCGCCAAGGGCGTGTTCATGTCCACGGATGTGATTGCTGAAAACGGGGCCTGGCTGTTTTTCAGGCCCTGCCACAAACTGGCCGCACGGCCCAGCTTCTTGGAATTTTGCAGAACGCGCACAGGGCCCTCGGTCGGGGGCACCACACAGCCTTTTTCGGCGACGACAATGACTTCATAGTTCAGTGGGAACTTGGCAAAAAAACCGCGCAGGTCGCGCAGGTATGCCGGAAGCATTTCAGGATGTTCCAAATATACAATCAGTGAGCAGTGTGGGGTTGACACGGAAGATTCCATCTTTACGATAGTTAACAATGAAATCTTTCAAGGTCACGAACTTCTCTCATGCGGCTTTCTGGGCGGGGCTTTTCCTGCTGGCTTTGATCAGTCGTTTTGCTCTTTTGACCAATAAGCCCATTCATTTTGACGAAAGCATCAATGGCTGGTTCGTGATGCAGATGTCAAAGCTTGGCTACTATAAGTACGATCCCAACAACTATCACGGTCCGATGTATTTCTATGTGCTGCAGGGGTTTGAAGCTTTGTGGGGTCGCAGTTTGGAAACCCTGCGCGCGGTGCCTTCTGTGTTCAGCGTGCTTAGTGTGATGGTGCTGGCCTGGGGCGCCCTTCGCCCCAAAGCGGTCAACATGGTGATGGCGGTGCTGGTGCTGCTTAGCCCGGCCTTTGTCTTTTTTGGCCGTTCGGGAATTCATGAAATGCCTTTTGTGTTTTTTCAGCTAATGGCCGGCATGGGTATACTGCGCTGGATCGGTCGTCAGGATGAAAAAGCGTTGGGGCTTTTCCTGATCGGACTTTGGGGGATGATGGCGCTGAAGGAAACATTCGTGATCACGATGTTTGCCTGGGTGGTGGCCTTTTTGACTCTGGGCTTAGGCCATCTGCGCACGATGTTTTCACCGGAAACCATCCGTCTGGCGTGGAGCGGGCGCCTGACCGTGTTGACGGTCCTGCTGACTTTGGTCTTCCTGCAGTTGTTCACGGGCTTTTACCAGAATCTTTCGGGCATTGTTGATTTCTTCAAAGCCGTTCTGCCGTGGTTGAAAACCGGGGTGCATGGTCACGGTCATGAAAAAAGCGCGTGGTACTGGCTGCAGGTTCTGTATACGGCAGAACCTTTGGTTCTGTTCGGGGGTTTGCTGGCGGTTGTGGGTGTTTTTTCCAAACGCAAAGAATTGCGTGCGGCGAGCGTGTTTTCACTGGTGCAGCTGCTGGTGTATTCGTTGATTCCGTACAAGACTGTGTGGTGTGTGCTGTCGCTGGTCTGGGGATTTTACTTTGTTTTGGCCATGAGTCTGGTGAATGCTTTTGAAACCCGTTTCGTCGGCCGTCATGTGTTGGCCGGAGTGGCGGTGATATTGGCGGCGCTGGGCCTGCGCAGTGCCTGGATTTCAGTGTACCAAAGACCCATTGATTTGACGCACCCTTATGTCTACGTCAATTCCAGCTATGAGCTGGTGCAGGTCTCTGACCTTATCACCGGTAATATCCTGAAAAAACCTTCGTTGGCCCAACTAAGAATGCAAGTCGGCATGAAAGAACAGTGGCCATGGCCGTGGCTTTTGCGTTATTCAAATAATCTTTCTTACGAGCTTTGCAGCAAGCGCATCGTGGAAGAAGCATCTGCTTATTTCTGTGATTATAATGTGGGCGAATATGTTGAACGTCTGCTGAACGAACCGTACTGGAAGCTGGAAGTGGTCTTCCGCCAATCGCGGGAACCATCTTTGATTTATCTGCGCAAAGCTGATTTTGATATGACTGATTACAAAGGACCCATGCAAAGCGTGGGACCTGAGCTGGAGGAGTCTCCGTGAAAAAAATGATCATGGCCGGTGGCCTTCTTATTGGAAGTGTTTCATTGGCCCAAGTTCAAAAAGTGGATGTAAAAAAAGAACTGCCGAAAGCACCGGTGGTGGATCTGTATAAAATTGCAGACGCAAAGAAAGCCGTAAAACTTTCGCCGCTGTCGCAGTTGAAAGATTACGAAATTCATCTGAAATGGGCGGAATGCGCGCGTCTGGCGCCGCAGGTCTTTACGGCGAACAAGGATCTGCGTGGATGGGTCGGTGTCTCGTGGCTGCACTGTCTGGATGAAGCACAGAAGAAAGTCAAAGACCGCGCGGGCGTGGATCGCGCACTGACCACGATGGAATCTCACAAGGATCTTTTCCGCAATGGCCCGTGGTCGTCAAATCTTGAAAAATACTATCTGGATTTCAAGATGGTGCAGCTGGAAGATCAGGTGACCCGCAAAAATAAAAAAGCGGCTGTCAGCATTGATGCTTTGTTATCCAGTAGCACCTCCATGAACCGTGAACAGAAGTCCAAGGCCTATCAGCTGCTGGGTGATCTGGCGATGCTGGACAATAACTACAACGAAGCGCAGTTCTTCTTTGAACAGGCGCAGGATCAGAAAGATTCCAAATATCTTCAGGAAAAACTGGATTTCATCGCGAAGACTAAAACAACGGTGATGCCTCCGGCAAAGACTGCCACCACGGCACCTGAAATTGCGGGTGATGAAGCCCGAATTGAAGAACGTATCAAACTTGCACAAAAGCAGAATGATCCTATCGCGGCTTTGAAAGACAGTGTGCAGATTCTGAATGAATACCCGGGCAGCCGCGCGGCTCGTCGTCAGAAAGACAAGCCGCTGGAAATTTACAATTCCCTGAGCGAAAAACTGGTCAAGGTCAAAGCTTTGAACGAAATGGAAGAAGCCGACACCGCCCGTTTGATGGAATGGGCGCACAGCATGCATCGTCGTGCGGACTATTCCGGTTCATTGTCTTTGGCGACAAAAGCATTGGATAAGAACCCGCAGGCACCTTCGACCACATCGGCTTTGTGGATCGCCAGCCGTTCGGCGCATTTCCTGGGTCAGTACGACAAGGCACTGGAACTTTATAAAAAACTGTACACTTATCATCTGGGCTCGGATGAAGCGGCAGAAGCATTGTTCCGCGCAAGTCTGATTTATTTCCGCAAGCAGGACTATACAAGCTCTTCGGCTTTGCTGGAGCGTCTGCTGCAACAGGGACGTGATCGCTATGATCTGAACGGGCAGTACTGGCTTGTGCGCTCTTTGCAGGAAAGCAAGTCTGACCGGGCCGCTCAGGCCGCGGCTGATTTGATCGAGCGTTATCCGTTTTCTTACTATGGACTTCGTCTGCGCGCAGAATCGCAAAAAGGCAAACTGTCCTGGCCGGACAATAAAGACAAAGCGCCAGCGCTGGGGAATGAATTCTATGTGGTGGGCGCACAAAAAAGTGCGTGGCACCGATTCAAAGCTTTGTCTGAAGCCGGTTGGGTGAGCGAAGCGCAGGAAGAGTTGTCCTCTGTGCCGTTCCTGAAAGATGCCACGCTGAAAGTTCAATTGGCAGAAAAACTGGTGGAGCGTCATCAGTATGTGACCGCGATTCGCTGGATCAACGAGGCCATGGAAGCCGATCCACGTTTGCGTCGCGAGCAGTTCGTGAAGATCGGATACCCGGAAGCCTTTGCCAGCCTGTATCAGGCTGAGGCGGATCGTTATGGTGTCGACGCAGTTTTGTTTAAAAGTCTGACTCGTCAGGAAAGTGCCTTCAATTTGAAGGCAGTGTCGACCTCGAATGCACTGGGCCTGATGCAGATGATTCCGCCGACAGCTCAGGAAGTGTCCAAGAAACTGGGCATGAAGGTGGAGCTTCCCGACGATATGTTCCGTCCTGAAGTGAACATTCCGATGGGGTCTTTCTATGTCTCCCAGATGTTAGACCAGTTCCAGGGAAGCGTTCCTTTCGCTCTGGCTGCTTATAACGCAGGACCCTATCGCATGAAGCTGTGGATCGATGCAAGAGCTGAGGTCAGCGAACTACTTGCCAAGCCCAGCTCGGCCCCGGTGGATGAGTTGTGGTTTGATGAGCTGCCATGGACGGAAACAAGCTTTTACGTGAAGGCGATTCTGCGCAACGTCCTGCTGTATAGACTGTCAGAGAAGGGCAATTACGAGGTAAATCCCGTCTTATGGCAGGATTTGCTCAACAAAAAGGCAAAATAAGGGCGATGTTTTATTGAAAAAACCTCTCGAGTTTTGTAGCCTGAAAACTCAGTCGGAGGACTCATGAGGAGACTTTTAACATTGAGTTTGGTCCTGGCCTTTGTGTCAGGTTGTGCTCATAAGGATTTGGGCGCGAAAGCTGGCAGACCAGCTACCAACAGTGAAGGGGATTTGAAGGACATTGGCTCGTTCCGTTTGTCTGACCCCGAAGGCCCCAAGGTGGTGGATCAGGAATTGGAATCCATCCCTACTGAAGTTAACCCCCTAGTTGAAAAATGGATTGCCTACTTCCAGGGTCGCGGTCGCCCGCACATGGAACGTTACCTGGCTCGTTCCACTCGCTACGAAAAACTGATGAAGAAGGTTTTGCGTGACAATGGACTTCCTGAAGATCTGTTTTACATCGCTTTGATCGAATCCGGATTCAGCTCGCGCGCGACCTCTCACGCTTCGGCGGTGGGGTACTGGCAGTTCATTCGTGGTACCGGCAAACGTTATGGTCTGGACATCAATGCCTTCGTGGATGAGCGTCGTGACCCGGTCTTTGCCACTCAGGCTGCGGCCGAGTACTTCAAAGGTCTTTATAGCGTGTTCGGTTCCTGGTATCTGGCGATGGCTTCCTACAACGTGGGTGAAAATCGCGTAAAGCGTGAAGTGATGAATCACTACACCCGTGACTTCTGGGAGCTGGCTCGTAAAAAACGTCTGCCAGCTGAAACCATCAACTATGTGCCAAAATTCATCGCGGCTAAAATGATCGGTAAAGATCCGGCGAAGTACGGATTTGATGACATCGATTATCTTCCACCGATCGAGTTCGATCACATCACCGTTTCCCAGCCCGTGAACTTGCGTCAGATGGCCGAGAAAATGAATCTGAACTATGAGGATTTCAAAGCATTGAATCCGAAGTTCAAGGGTGAAGTGGCGATCCTGAAAGGCAGCGACCTGATTTTGCGTATTCCTCCGGGAACGACAGAACAGTCCAAAGTGGCTGCGACAGAAAGCTATGTTTCCCGTGTTCAGTTCGTGGCTGACACCGGCGACACGCAGACTTACCGCATTCGTCATGGCGACACACTGAGCACGGTGGCTCGTCGTTACCGCACGACAGTGGCGTTCCTGCGTGACCTGAATGATATTCCTCGTCGCAAACCATTGAAAGTGGGCATGCGCATTCAGGTTCCGGATCGCACACCGTTGAAGGATCGTTCTCAGACACGTTCAATGGTGGCTAAAAAATCCACTTTGGAAGCTCCAAGAAACACCGTGACCGTAAGCCCTGATGGCCGCTATTACATCGTCCAGTCCGGGGACTCTTTGTTCACGATTGCTCGCAAGTATTCCACCAGCGTGTCCGAGCTTCAGCGTATGAACAACATCCGCCGCGGCCGCACCTTGAAAGTGGGAATGAAACTGAAAGTTCCGACTCCGGGCAGTTCTTCTGCTCGTGAAGTGGCAACTGAAGTGGCTCAAAGCAAAAAATTGAAATCCAAAGTCCATGTCGTTCGCAGGGGTGAAAACCTTTCTGTGATCGCGGCGAAATACAATGTGGCGGTTTCTGATCTTACGGAACGCAACAAAATCCGCAACCCGGCTTCGCTGGTTGTCGGTGCCCGCATTGTCATCCCGACTGTGAATCAGTAATTTCAAGACGCGGTAAAAACTTAAAAGGGACTCTGAAAAGAGTCCCTTTTTTTATTTAATCAATCCGTCCTGTGCCAGCAGGCGTGCGAACAGGCGGGCGGGCTTGGCCAGCTGATGTTCTCCCAGATGAATCAGATAGATCTTGTAGCGAATCTTTCCGGCCCAGGAGCTTTGTTCTTCAACGGCTTTCAAGCCGCTTTGGTTTTCAGCGATAAAGTCCGGAACAAATCCCACGCCCATTCCCAGCAGGCTCATCTGGCCGATAACCTCCCAGCTTTCCACGGTCAGGGCTGCCCGGGCCTCTTCGCCGCTGTGACGGCGCCAGGCTTTTTGCAGATCAAACCAACCGGGGCTTTCTGCTGTTGCCAGAAAGCGCGGGGACGGAGGCCAGTGTGATCCTGTGCGAATCACGCAAGTGAATCCACCTTCACCCAGCAGACGATGTTCAAAACCCGGCAGCCGGTTTTCTTCAATGACGATTCCGATATCGGCCTTTCCACTGCGCACCAGTTCGGCAATCTCGGTGACAGAACCGAAATGCAACTGCGGCTGAACTTCACCATGGGATTTCATAAATTCCTTCAAACGGGCAGGCAGCAGATAGTGCGCCACCGCGGTGGAGGTCGCAATACTTAAAGAGCCTGTAACAATTTCAGAACGACCTTTCAGTTCCGCTTTAAGATCTTCCAGCTGGCTTAAAAGAACCCGGGACTTTTCCAGCAGCAAGCGTCCTTCTTCGGTCATCTTGAAGCGGTTTTTGGTGTGCAGCAACAGCTCGACGCCCAAAGTTTCTTCCAGCTTGCGTATAGCTTGACTGATGGCCGGCTGACTGACGTTCAGGGCTTTGGCGGCGGCGGCCAGGCTTTGCAGTTCAGCGGCTTTTGAAAAGTACTTCAAATGATAAATGTTCGGTTCTGACATAATAATAAAATCTTATTATTATATTCATAATTATTCAATTTTGATTGTGGTGCTTGTGCATTATAAGGACCTTCAAAGAGGTTCTTATGACTAAAGCTATTCTGTCCCTGGTTGTGATCTTGTCTTCTTCTGTGTCTTTTGCGGCTCCAAGCTGCCTGCTTGAAACCACAAACACTCTGCGCGCTGAAGAACTGGTTTTGGAAGTAAAGGAAAACACGGATCTGGCGGCTTATGTCCTGCGCACTCAGGAAAGCGGCTTCAATGTGTCCGTGGTTTTGGTGGATGGCCGCTATATCGGTACAATCTCCAAGGGTGACAGCTCTGCAAACTCGATTGTAGAGGGTGACCTGGATCTTTCTATGAAAAAGGGCAGTGATCGCCTGACCGTGTCCTGCCCGGCGAATTAATTATTTTGAATCGACATCAACAGAACGGCCTTTTTGATCTTTTTGATCGAGGCGTTCTGGTCTGGTGTGGCGGTGGCGTCGCGGATTTCCCAGCGGCGTCCCTGATACAGGTAATACAGATAATCCTGTATGTTTTCCTCCACGATGGCAGGATGCTGCCAAGCCAGGTTGCGCAGGTCCTTTAAAAGATCCGCACTGAAGGCCAAGGTGGCAATGGCTGCCGATTTGGGGTCTTTCAAATCACTTTTTTCCATTTTGTACTTGTCAATAATGACCTGCGGGATGCGTTTGATCTGCGTCGGGCCACGGCTGTTGTCGTCCGTATCCAGACCGTTTCCTTTAAGCAGGGCAATGGCCACAGGGGCCAGTTCCTTCAAACGGTACTTCCAGTTTTTTCCAAAATTGGTTTCTGGCGACATCACTCCAAAGGCGAATTCAGCCAGCATGTTGTATTCATCATCTTCGATATTTAGCAGGCTCATCAGGGTGGTTTTCTCGTCTTGCAGTGCCTGGGCATAGCTTTGAGCAAAGCTGTCTTTCAGGTCCACTTTGATTTGAACTGTTTTAAACGCGCGGTTCATCGGGCTGTAGTTATAGGCCATACGATTGCGGAAGACCTTGGCTGCTCCAAATGTCAGACGGTGATTGCGAATGCGGAAGTGATGGTCTGCAGTTTCTGGCAGCACATACACCACCATATCGCGGGAAAGAGAGGCATTGGTTTTAAAGGCCGCACGAATCTGCAAGTCGCGTTCAGCCTGCAGGAAGACAAAACCATTTTGTTGAGTTGTAAAGTGATAGATGCCGGCACCGCCAGAATTTAATTCATCACCCGGATAGGTTTCAATGGCATTGCGGGACAGTTCCTGGCCGTCAGCGCGGAAGAACTGAATCAGCTTTTCTTTTTTATTTACGATGGCAAACGGGGCTTCGCCGTAATTGCTGTGGAAGAAGCGAATGACATCCTGATTGTCCCTGCGGTTGATGTCGTGCCTTTTTCCAATATAGATGCGGAAGTCTTCGTTGGCGTAGGCTTTCAACGTAACGGCGCGGGCTTCACCCAGGCGCAGTGTTTGTTCGGGCAGGTGCAGGTCGGGGATTTCAGCCAGGGCTTCCTGATTCAGGAATACTTTGCTGCCAGCCACACGAACTGCTTGTTTGTTTCTTAGTGTCAGCCAGAAGTCTTCGCGCAGCTTTTTTTGCAGGGTTGTTTCATTGATATTAGCGCAGTCTTTGCCCAGCGCGCGCAGGCTGATCGTGTATTCAGCCACGGTCAGGTGACGGCGTTTATCCAAGGCTCCGGACACTTTCGCCAGCTGACGGGTCAAAGAAAGACTGTCCAGGGATGGCCAGTTCTGGCTTAGCCACAAAGCTTCGACTTCGGCGGTGTTCAGACGGATTTCACCCATGTGACGGGCTAACGAAGCCACCAAGGCCACATAGGAATTTGGCAGGCGCAGGGATGATTTAAAGTAATCTGCTTTTTTGATGATTTGCAGGAAAGAATCATAGGATTCAATTTGAGCAAAGCGGGCGTATTCGGCTTTGAAGCTTTCAGTTTGCTCTTTGGTCAGTCGCAGGGAAAGGGTGTGGGCATAGGATTCGACAGTGTTTAAGTTCTCAAGGCTTAGGCGCTGGGCCAGTTTTAGGAAGGCTTTTTGGTACAGCGTTCCGGTCAGCTGGGGATGCAGGATCTCTTCGTTTTCAATGTCTCGAATTGAGACAAGCGGCTTTGCGCAAACATCGGCCGCAGCCCAGGAATAAGCAGGGGAAAGCACTAGCAGACTGAATAGGAGGCCAAAATAGCGACGCATGGGCTTTTACAGAGCAAAACCAAAGCCAAAGGCGTTTCTGGCATTCTGCCTTTGCTTTGCCTTGTAGGCTCAATTATCTGCCGCTGGGGCAAATTTAGAATCTTGGGGATATTCGTCTGCTGTCGATATCCTAAACAGCAGACTTTTGATGGCACTGAGAGGGGATAGGGGATTGGCACATACCGCCATCGTAGCGAGGGCGGACGGCGTTATTTGTGGCAGACCTTGGCTTTCGGATTCAGTTCGCAGACGGCGTCTTTCAAGGCCTGATTCTGCTGTTCCAAGGACTGAACCTTGTGAACCAGAACGGCGTTATTTTCCTTGAGTGAGGCAATCTCACGATCCTGTTTTTTGTTTTCGGAAATCACGATCTGGTAAAGCTCTTTGATGGAATTGATCAGTGGTGCCACCAGCTTTTGATAGGCCACGGATTTGGAACCATCTTTGTCAGTGCGAACGGCTTCAGGGAAGACTTTTTCCACTTCCTGCGCGATCAGACCAATTTGTTTTTCTTTGTTGGTCGGATTCTTCCAGTAGTAGGTGTAGCCGGTCAGGCCCAGTACCTTGTTCAAACTGTCTGGCAGGATCTGGATGTCAGTTTTCAGACGGGCATCAGATGCCTCTGTCAAAGTTCCGGCAATCCACATGTTCCCGGCATAGTCGACATAAAGTTTCTGCGTACAGGTGCCACCCGGACAGTGATAGAACTGCGCGATGTGAGAGGCACTGTTGGTATGATGTATAGTCAATCCACGTTTGGTTGCGTGGTTGTTATTCACGTTTAGCGCTGAATCTGAGCGGGACAGCAGTTCAACATAGGAAGACCCATCATGGATATATCCTGTACCACTGACATGCAAAGGATAGCCCGGATTGTTTGTGCCGATACCGACGTTACCGGAGTTCGAGATGCGCATGCGTTCCGTCACAGTGACAGAACTTCCAGCGGTCACGGTCTGTCCGTCAGAACTGTAGAATCGAATGCCATCAGTTCCACCCATGTTGATTGCGGCACGGGCCAAAGAGGCAGAACTTGAAGAAGACAGGAATGTGCCGGCAGTTGCACCCGGAGTCACCCCATAACCGATTGCCGGGGCACCACTGGAATATTCTGTTCCGAAAGTGGTCAGGTTGCCGTTGGAATAGTTGTCGACCATCAGCAGACTTCCAGACACGGACGAAGCGGTCCCTGCGCGAATGGCACCACCGGAGATATCCAGTCTTTGCGCTGGATTTGTCACACCCATACCAATATTACCAACGTTGTTGATGCGCATGCGCTCCGTGCGCGTGCTTCCGGTGGCAAAGATGATAGTGCTGTTTCCAACGGACATACCCATGCCGTTGGCAGGGATACCGTTCACAGTAGCTCCGGAGAAGTTCACACCGAGCCACAGACCACCAAAGCTGGAGTTCAAAAGATCCAGGGATGTTACAGAAGAACCACTGACCGCTATTCCGTTTGTGGTGTCTGAGTTTGACCCGACATGCAGTTTATAGCTTGGGCTGGATTGGCCGACCCCCACGTTGCCGTTGCTGTGAACGCGCATGCGTTCAGAACGGGAAGCACTGCCATTGGCGGTGGTTTCAAAGATCATGTAAGAGCCGCGCGCCGAAGTCGTGTGATTTTCACCCGCACTGACTTCAATCGCCGAATTCGTGGTCCCTGTACTGGTTCCGTCATGGGCGCGGAAATAGAATCCACCCAGGGTGTCGCCGGATGTAACGGCGGCATTGGAAGCCAGAGTGCCGCGCGTGCGGGTCATCATCAAAGCCGCCCCGTCGTACTGGCCGTTGGAAGAATGCCACAGGCGCGCCTGGAAGGCGTCAGCACTTTGGATGTCCAGATTAAAGCTAGGTGAAGTGGTTCCGATACCGACAGCACCACCATTGGAAATGGTCATACGCGGGGAACCGTTGGTTTCGAAATTCAAACCATAGTTGTCGTTGGTACCCAAAGTCGCTGCAGCACCAAAGCTGTTGCCGCCGTTGGCGAACAGGGATGTTGCGGAATAGCTGGTACAACCCATCACGCCCGAGGCATTAAAGGTGATAGTCTGCCCCACAGCACAGGTGAACGGAATCACTGCGGAACCCGTGCCGTTGGACACCAGCAGGCGATCCCCGGTCAAGGACGTCGCGCCAGTACCACCTTTGGCCACCGGAACTGCTGAAGGGAAGTTCGCCGGATCCGCGCTGATAGTGCCGGAAGAAACTGCGATACCGGAACCTACTTGCACGACACCTTTTGTTGTTGTCGTGGCATTATCCACAGAAATCACCGGCGTTGTTGTGCCGGTCGCCACCTGAACTGGAGCCGTGCCAGAAACACTGGTCACGGTGCCTGTTGTCGGGGTGGCCCATTTCACACCGGCCGTCACAGCACTATCCGCCGTCAAGACCTGACCGTTGGTGCCCGCTGGCAAGCGGATGTTGTTCGTTGCATCCCGAACCAGGATGTCACCTTTAGTGGTTAATGGAGAAAGTGCATTGATGGCGGCAAGGGCCGTCGTAGCACCCGTACCACCGTTTGCAATCGGCAAAGTGCCAGTCACATCAGACGTCAGATTGATCGCCGCACCACTGGAAGCTGCCGTCAAGCGACCCTGAGCATCCACAGTGATCGAAGCACGAGTGTAAGATCCTGCCGTCACCGCCGTGTTAGCCAAAGAAATAGTACCCGTGGCCGTGATCGGACCACCAGATAAACCAGTGCCCGTTGCGATGTTGGTCACGGTACCACCGGAAGAAGTGTCCGTATCAGTGCCGCACTCCCAACGGTTGTTCGCGGTCACCCATTTCAAAACCTGACCATCGGTACAAGCCGTGTTGTTCGGGCGATAAATAAAGTATTTGCCAGTACCGTTGCCTACATCACCCACGTCCAAAGTCACCGCGCCAGTTCTGCCAGCCACCGTGGTGACAGGGAAGGCGATCGCCGCATTCGACGCCGCCGTCAGTCGGCCTTGAGCATCAACAGTGAATGTCGCAACCGAAGTGGTGGAGCCATACACCGCCGGAGTGACCGCCGTGTTCGCCAAAGAAATTGTACCTGTGGAAGTGATTGGACCACCGGAAAGGCCTGTGCCTGTCGCGATGTTGGTGATCGTGCCACCGGAAGAAGTGTCAGTATCCGTGTCGTTCGCACATTCCCAGCGATTGTTTGCCGTAACCCATTTCAAAACCTGACCGTCCGTACAGGCCGTGTTGTTTGGGCGATAAGTCAGGTATTTACCAGCACCACTTGTGATGTCAGCAGCATCCAAAACCACGGCACCAGTTCTGCCCGCAACCGTAGTTACTGGGAAGGCAATCGCCGCATTCGAAGCCGCGGTCAAACGCCCTTGAGCATCGACAGTGAAAGTTCCAACTTGTGTGGTGGAGCCATAAGAAGCGGCCGTCACCGCCGTGTTAGCCAGAGAAATAGTTCCAGTGGAAGTGATTGGACCACCAGACAAACCAGTGCCCGTTGCGATATTCGTAACCGTACCGCCCGAGTTGTCATTGTTATCGGCAGCAGGGGCCCACTTGGTGCCGTCGTACTTCAAGATCTGACCCGTAGTCAGACCTGTTGTATCGACAGTCACACCTTTGATTTTATTTACAGAGGAAGCACCAATCGTACCGCCAACGTCGCCCGCTAAAGACACATTGATCGGCTGACAGTTAAAACCACCCACGGCATTCCAGTACATGGTTTCGTGAGCCGCACAGCCGGCATTCGCGACGGCCGCGCTGAATTCCGCATCTGTCATGTAAGAACTTAAAGTTGCTGCCAGGCCTGTGACATCACTTTGTGCAATTGCTGATGGCGTCCAGGCAGTGCCATTGTATCTCAGGAAGTTCCCGCTAGCCGGAGCTGCATTGGAAACCGCCGTGCCCTGCAGTTTTGCTACAGTTGGATTTGGATAAGTGCCATCCAGATCCCCAGCCGCCGCACCGCTTGGAACCCGCGCGTCCGAGAAGCGAGCATCATTACCGGCAGCCACTGTTCCCGCAGTTGTGCCCACATTCAGGGTCAACGCCGGAGTCGAAGTGCCGTTGGCAATCGTAATATAGGTATTGGAAGAAGTGACATCCGTCACTGTGCCGCCGTTGGCACCACTGATTCCACCGCACGTCAATGCCGTGCCATTCCAAGTCAGGAACGTACCGCCCGCACACGTCGGCAAGCCGGCTTTCAGAAGGAAGTCATCGGCAATCTTATCGCCCAGGGATTCAGCCGAAAGAGCATAGGCAGAAAAAGGAACCGAACGAATTTCATTGGACGGGGAAATGACCTTCCAGCCATTGCCGTCATGGAATTGAACTTTCAAAAGTCTTGTATCGCCGGAAGCCGCTGTGTAGGTGGATCCACCCGAACAGTTGTGCGCCAAAGAGTTCTTGAAAGAATCCAACATTTTAAATGTCGGAGAAGTGGGGAACAGTTTCGTGCCCGAACCAATCGGCACATCAAACACACCCTTGGAGTTCAGCATGTTCACATCGTCGACTTGTTCGCGATAGATGACACAAGTTCCAGTTGGGTTTGTGATTTCAAACAGGAAGCTGACATGAGCGTACTCCAGCGCGGTCCCGTCGGATTTGATAATCCTTCCCTGATAGGTCAAAGAATTCGGAGCGGCATGGCTGAAAGCAGCCATAAAAAGGAGTGCTAAGAAAGATGCCAGCGACGTTCCGTGTTTCATGCTGTTCTTATCGGCTTTTTGACTGAAAAGCCCAATTTTTTACAATGACGATTCGTTAATATGCGAGAAGTTCTAACAAGAGGTTCCGCGAGTGTTTCAGAGTGAAACAAGTCGGCCAAAGTTTGCAGGGCGTTAGTCTAGGGAAGGTGAGTTTTCTGTTAAAAAGTAAAAAAGAACAATGGATGTTTGACCATTCCCATCATGTTCGATAGGTCCTTTCTATGACCACAATTACGAAGAATCTGACCAGCACTCCGAAAGCCCTTCCGCCCTCTGATCAACTTGGATTCGGGCAGCACTTTTCTGACCACATGTTTGTGGCTAAATACACCGAAGGCAAGGGTTGGTCTGAGGCCAGCGTGGTTCCTTACGGGCCGCTTGCCTTGGATCCTGGAGCTTCTGTGTTCCATTATGGTCAGGCTTTGTTCGAAGGCATGAAGGCCTTCCGCAAGGAAGACGGCGAGGTTGTGTTCTTCCGTCCTGAATTCAACTATCACCGTTTGGCTGAAGGCGCGGCTCGTTTGTGTCTGGAAGCTCCGCCAATGGAGCTGTTCATGGAAGGTCTGCACCAGGTTGTGGCTGCGGATGAACGCTGGATCCCGAAAGGTCCGAACACTTCTTTGTATATCCGTCCGACCTTGATTGGGTCTGAGCCGTTTCTGGGGGTTCGTCCTTCGCGCGAAACGATCTTCTTTATTCTGCTTTCACCGGTGGGTTCTTATTATTCTGAAGGCACCAAGCCGATTAAGATTTGGACCGAGGAAAAGTATCTGCGCGCTGCCCCTGGGGGCTTGGGTGCAGTAAAGGCCGGGGCGAACTATGCCTCCAGTCTGAAGGCCGCCTTGGAAGCCAAGAAGAAAGGCTATGCCCAAGTTCTGTGGCTGGATGTCGAACACCAGGGCATTGAAGAAGTCGGCACCATGAATGTGTTCTTCGTCTTCGATAATGAAATTGTCACTCCGGCACTGAATGGCAGCATTCTGTCTGGCGGGACCCGCGATGCGATTCTGCAGTTGTTGCGCTCTAAAAATCTGCCCGTGGTTGAAAGACGTATTACCATTACAGAAGTGGTGGACCGTCTGGCTAAAGGCGAATTGAAAGAAGCTTTCGGCACGGGTACGGCCGCAGTTATTTCCCCAGTGGGTGTTTTGCACTATCAGGGTAAAGACTGGACAATCAATAACAACGAAAACGGGCCTCTGAGCACGCAGTTGTACACCGAGATCACAGCGATCCAGCGGGGCGCTCAAAAGGATGCCTTGAACTGGCTTGTTCCTTTGAAGAAATAGTTTTTTAGGGATTTTGTTTTAAGAAATTCGTTCGCCAAAAAAAGTGCTAGCGAGGAATCGTCAGTGATAACTCGCTAGCTAAGGGGAATGAAACCAATCCTTGTATGTATTTGTTCCTTCCATATGCACACCTCTGATTCCTCAGGTGACTCATGACCTTTGGCAGCTGGCTGACGTGGCTTGCGCCGACACCCCTTTAGCTTTGCGTCCCGCCGTTTCCGACGGTTTGCCTTGAGGCAAAGGAAGGATCTATATCCTAACGAGTATAACCCTAGGAACCTCCTTATGAGTTATTCATCAGATCCAACCAGTCCATTCTTCTTTACAGAGGCATGAACCCAACCTCTTTGTAGTAATCCTGGTGACGCGTCTTCACTTCAGTTCGTCATCGTGATGGTCATGTGCTCTCATCCGTGTCCTCCTTCGCTTGGCCCTACTAGCGTTCACTTACCCGAGGTAAGTCTCCCGAGCCTGTGGTTTCAACAAAATCAGGATAGCTCGACCAAAGTTTGATTTTCAAGAGCACCACGTTCGATTCTCAATTTACGTCAGATTTGCGTATCACGGTGGGAAAACAGACGGGGATTTGTTCAGACTTGAAACAAAAAAAAGATCCTCCACTGGAGGATCTTTTCGATGAATTCAGAAATTTTAAATTCAAAAAGACGGATAAAAAAGAAATCGCTGCTTAAACCGGCAGCAGTTCGCGGATTTCATCCGCAATTTTCATGAAGGCTTGTGCTTCGGCGCCGTTGCTGTTGGCTTCAACGATTGGAATTCCGGCTTCGCACGCCAGACCCACAGACGGGTTGAAGGGAACTTCACCCAGTTTGTTGATGCCTTTGGATTGTGCGTAGGAATCGATTTCGCCCTTCGGGAACAGCTGCATTTTTTCGCCGTTCGCCGGGTTGATCATGTAAGCCATGTTTTCAACCATGCCCAGCAATGGCACGTTCACACGCGCAAACATGTCGACTGCTTTTTTCACATCCACCAACGCCACGTTTTGCGGCGTGGAAACCATCACGGCACCTGATACCGGAACTTTTTGTGCCAGAGTCAGCTGGATGTCACCCGTGCCCGGAGGCAGGTCGACAACCAAGTAATCCAACTCGCCCCAATTTACGTCGCGCAGGAATTGATCCATCGCTTTGAACAACATAGGTCCACGCCAAACAACTGCCGCACCTTCCTCGACCAGGAAGCCGATGCTCATTAGTTTGATGCCGTAGCGTACAACCGGTTCCAGTTGATTGGTGTCCGGGTTGATCTGAGGTTTTTGCGCCAAAGTTCCCAACATACGAGGAATGCTTGGGCCATAGATATCCGCATCCAGCAGGCCGACTTTGCCGCCTTTTCTGCCCAAAGCCATGGCAAGGTTTGTTGCCACCGTACTTTTACCCACGCCACCCTTACCGGAACTTACGGCGATAATATGTTTCACTCCGGGAATCGCGGTCTGCTTTTCGAAAGGATTTGGGGCTGCCATGAATGGGACTCCTTGCTAATTTTGTCCACACAACCAATAATAGAACTTGGATGAATAGCCAAGACTTTTTGACATTGAACCTAGTGGGAGCGGGGGCTTTCATTTTCTGGTATCTCGTATCTCGAGGTGGCGGTCGTCGTCCGACGAAGCTTAATTTGAATGCGAAAGACAGTGCCCCCCCTCTGATGGAAGCAGCTTCCCCTGAAAAAGCGGGTCTTGAGCCTTTGCGTCGTCAGTCTACGGCCCCTCAGGTGCATCCTGATCTATCTGGAGCAAAAACCAAGTGCCTGAATGTGATGTTTAATTACAACGGCCACAGCTGGGATGCGTACGAGGTTTTGGGCGTTCCGGCCGGAGCGTCGCTGAAGCTGGTCACTGAAGCCTATCAGACTGCAATTCGCCGCAGCGACAAAGAATCCCTGGAATTTCTGGAAACGGCTTACAAAGCTATTCTGAACAAGTCCGCCTAAGCGAACTGAACCTGATCTTCGGCGACTTTTTCGCCGTTCACCCACACTGAATAAAAAATCGGGCAGGCTTTCGAAAGCATCGCCGCCGTCCCGCTGTACTGGTGGGTGGAACGCTTGGCCGCCTCCGCCACCTGGGTCGCATCCACAGCAGAACCCTTCACCTGATAGCTCAGATCAATGCGCGAAAATATCTTCGGATGTTTGTCTGTCAGGGGAGCTTTGGCTTCCAACTCGAAAGAATCATACTGCACCTGAAACTTGGCCATCAGATCAATCACGTCAGTGCCCGTGCAGCAGCACAAAGCAGCCAGCAGCATTTCTTTCGGAGTCGGTCCCTGAGGAGTTTGATCAGGACCTGTGACGTCGATGTCACCTTCCATGCCACGAACATTGAATTTAAAATGGTGACCATCAATTCGTTTTACCTGTGCGCGCATGAACCCATCCTTTGTGAGGTAAAGAAGATGGGTCTGATTTTAGATCAGAGATTTACAATGACAAGATTATTTTGAATACAGACAGCTGAAGCCGCGACCGTTGCGGCTGTGCTCCCAAAGGAACTTGCTGGGGCCGTCCTGAATGACGGTGTCTTCCTGCATCAGGCTTAAAGAATTGTCCTTGTCGATATAGATCGTGGTTTCAGTCTTTCGTGTGTAATTGTCGCGATGAACGGTTTCACTTAAAACTTTGCGGCCAGGATTCTGCTGAACCTTAAAGCCCTTGTTGATCTGACAAAAGCGCACAGAATCGTGAGCCACGCCGTGGGAAGAGGGCTCCAGTGCAAAGCCGTCGCAATCGGCCGTCAGTTCGATTTCAAACGGACAGTTGTCGGTGCCGTTGACCAGATGAAAAAGTCCCTCGGACGAGGCCAGACCCGAAGCAGACGGCTGGCTTTGCGCCAGAGTCAGCTCAGCAATGAACAATCCCAAAATGAGAATCAGTCGAGGCCAGTGCATCCACACTCCTTCATTCTTTTAGAAGGGAGCAAGCTTTGTGCGCGGGTCAGAACAAACTCAAGGGCAGTTCAGAAAGATATTCTCACTCTGGAATGTCGATGTGCCGTTTCACGGCAATCAGGGGCAGAAGTTGAATACTGATCTGAAAGACACCCTTGGGCTGGCCCTTCTTCATGCTTTCAGCAAAGTCGCGTTTGAAATCACGAATCATTTTTTTTGCCTTGGCGATGTGCTTGGGGTCCATTGTCAGGGTCAGCGAGCTGATGTCGCGTTCGAAGATGGAAAGCCCCTGACTGGTTTTCTGTATCAGCTGCAGATCGCTGATGTGACCGTGCGGGTTCGTTTTGTTCGGGTTGTCGTAAGAGCTAAGGGCAGAATCCGCAGTGAGCGTCCAGCGCTGCTGAGTCCATTCGATGACCCGCAGAGTGTTCAAAAGTTTTAATAGACTGGTCAGTTCGGGGGCTGGGATCTGCATCAGTTGAGAAATCTGTGTAAGCTGTGTGTCGTGACTGGGAAATGCCTTTGCGGTTTCGGCGTAAATATTCGTCTGAAAAAAGCAAAGTAGAGCAAATGGTTTAGAATCAGTGATTTGCGCCAGAACCTCATCAGGCAGGGTGGGGCCGGTGGGGTACGCCGTATCGAGGGCTTTTTTGATCTGCCGGGTTTCCTCGTCAGTCAGTTTTAAAGCCATGCAGATTTTGTCGGCATAGTATTCGGTTAACGGCCTCTTCGCATTGAGGATTTCAGACAGCCTTCCAGAGGAAATTCCGACTTTGGCTGCAATCCAGCGCAGCGAAAGACGCGTGTTAGTAGATTGCTTTTTTTGGATAATCTGCCGTAAAACTAGATGCGCTGTCATTGTTTAAATACTACGAGAGCTGAAGCGAGGGAGTCATGGCCTGGTACCCGTCATGGTCTTCTAACTGTTCCCAAATCAGGGAAAAGTGCAAAAAAAAATGGGAACTGTGGGGAAATGTCTATGGCGATCCAAATGGAACGAACGGGAAAAGGGCTGTCTTTGGCCTTGTTTCTTCATGAGGCTTTGGATTTGCGAAAAAAGCGCAATGCCCGCTATTCACTAAGAGCGTTTGCCCGGGATTTGGGGATTTCGCCCGGAAGGCTTTCCGACTTTTTGGCCGGACGGCGATTGCCGGGAAAGCAAATTTGTCAGCGCATGATCGAAGCGCTGAAAATGACCGATGCAGAAAAGGCCAAGTTCCTGCATTTGATTTCCCGAAACAAGGAAAATTCCGGAAGTCACCGGGGCACCTATATTCTTCGCGAGGACGAGTTTTCTTTGATCGCAGACTGGGAGCATTTTGCCCTGCTGATGCTCCTGGGAACTGTCGGATACAAATGTGACTTGAAGTGGATGGCCGAAAAGCTTCAGACATCCGAGATGAAGATTCAAAATGCGCTGGAACGCATGGAGCGTCTGCATCTGATTAAAATAAAAAATGGCAAGATTGAACGCTTGAAGCGCAAAGTGGCCACAACCCACGACATTCCCTCGACAGTGTTGCGCGAATCCCATCGCCAGATTCTGGAGCATGCTATGTCATCTTTACAAAATGATGATATCGACCTCCGGGACATTACATCCATTACGATTCCCGCAGACCCTGCCAAGATCGCCCTGGCAAAAGAGCACATAAGAAAATTCCGCCGGAAAATGGCACGCCTGATGGCGGGCGATAAAAAGACGGAAGTTTACAACTTGAATATTCAACTGGTTCCTGTAACAAGAGTGAAGAGATGAATAAATTGGCGTTATTCCTTAGCTTGGTTCTTCTGCATTTTGCTAACATGGCTTCTGCCAGTACTGATTGGGCAGATCGTGGCAATGGAGGTGACGTTATTGTCTGCAGTCAGTTGCATCTGATGTATGATTCGTACGAGGCGGAAAAGCGCTATGCGCTGCCACCCAAGTATCCGTCAGCTTCGGCCCTGCCACGACAGGACCTTACGGTTGAACAGAAGAACTCCGTGCAAACCATCGATATCGCCCAGCAGATGATCAATCGTCTGAAGAAAATTGATGAGCCTCGTTGGAGACAGTATTCCGAGTGGTTGGCCTCATTTTACGATGAAGCCAGATTCGTTGATGGAGCCGTGCTTATTGATATTCCCGACACTGGTATTGGTTTTATTCCGCAGGGTTGTGAGCTGAAGCAGTTGGTGATTCAGCGTGCACCGAAGTTCCCGCATGATCGTCGCTATATCATTGCGATGGACCATTGGTTTTGGATGGAGCCCAGCGAAGCCGCCGCTGCAATATTGCACGAGCTGATGTATCGTGATGCAACTTTGCATAACCCCCAACTTCAGACTTCCGAAGCAGTTCGTTATTTTAATGCTGTGGTTCTTTCAGATGAAGTCCGCAGAATGACACCTGCTCAGTATGCCCACCTTGTCAGTATTGTGTTTCCGCGAATGACACCAGTGCAACATCCGGCACCCATGCGATAATTTGCAGTGCTAAACAAGCCATAAATCGCCCAATAGGACGATGTGGATCGTGAAACCGCTCCCAGCTTTTCCCCTCGGGAGCGTTATTCAGGTCAAGTTTTCACCCCAAGGTCTCTTATTTTCATCAATAAAAGCCGATACCTAATGAATGAAAAGGAATCTGGTTCATATTATTTTGCTGGCGACAGGGGCTTTGCTTTTGTCGTCATGTTCTTTGGAAGCGAATATCAGTAGCATCGTTTCCGAGACTCCTACCGTCATTCCACAGCGAATGAGCGGATCAGATTTTACTCACGGACAAATTGTAACAACCGGTTCTGGAACTGTCGTCATCGGCACCTTCGGAGAGATTTCTCAGAAAAGAACTCTTTCCAATGGTGTTGTTATTGAGGGAACTATTCATGAATAACTTGCACGTTCTTTCTTTGCTGGGCCTGGTGCTGAGCTTGGTCTCTGTCGGATTTTCTTCGAAAACTTTTGCGCAAAGCAAGGGCATCAGCTTTCAAGGTGTGATCAAACTGCCCAGTGGTGAATATCCCACGCGTCCAGGGATTACAGTGAATGCCCGTATTCTTTCCGTAAACGATTGTATCTTAAGGGAAGAACAATTCACCGGGATCAATATTTCCAATGGTTATGTCAATCTTGCCATCGGCACAGGAACAGTGGGCGGGTACGATCCGGGCTTTACGATGAAAGAGGTCATGGACAATTCCAAGGCCATCACTCATGGTCCCACGAAACCGGCGGGATTGGTTTGTTTGAACAGTGACGGCAGCGTCAGCAACTCAGTCACCAGCTATAATCCGGATCCATCCAACAACGGCCGAAAGTTTCGTCTGAGTCTATGGGTGGACTCCATCCCGGTTGTTGCTGATTTTAATATGCGTTCGATGGCTTATGCCATCAATTCGGAATCTTTGGATGGTAAGACCAAAGATGATTTTATCCAAACTTCCGCAACACTCACGCAAAGCCGTCTTGAAGACTTTATCACGAAAATCACTTCGGTCAGTGGTGGTTCCGTCAAGTGGAACGGAAGCAGCTTTGTGCCTTTTGATCCCACGGACGGCACCGGCCTGACAGCGATTCCGGAAACTGCGATCACCAGTTTGCCTTATTCCAAACTGACCTCTGTGCCGGCAAACCTGTCGCAGTTGGCGGCGCTGGTCTGTGGTGATGGAAAGATCATTAAAAAGACTTCCGGTACCTGGGCTTGTGCTGACGAAGCGACCTCTGGCGGAGCTAGTGCATTGTCCGGTGACGTCAGTGGAACCACGGCTGCAAATACTGTTGATAAGATCAAGGGCGTACCGGTGTCGGCGACTCCGACCGCCAACGGTCAGGTCTTTCGGTACCAGGGCGGAAGCCTTGTTCCAAGCTATATTACCATGCAGGACTTGCGTTCGCAGGTGACCGGAACGCAGATGCTGCCGGCGAATTGTTCAGCTAAGCAGACTTTGACGTTCAATTCTGCGACAGACAGTTTGACCTGCGTGGATATTGTGATCACCAAAAGTCAGATCACGGATCTGGACAGTTTCTGGGCCGCCGTGACTGGTGGAATCAACTATGCCGGTGGCAATGTTGGTGTAGGACAGGCTGTTCCAGAGGGGACGCTGCATGTGAACGGCAGCGGTGTTTTCGGGGGCAGTATTCCTCCTGATGTTCCGGCGCAGTCTTTGTACACTGGAAAAATCTTTGTCGGCATGGAAAATGGATCGACGGGGATTCATATGCGTCGCCATGAAAACGTGGCATCAGGTCCTTATCTTGAGTTTGCGAAGAGCATGGGGACATACAACAGTCCGGTGCCTGTTGTTTCTGGAACCCGCCTTGGAGATGTGCGGTTTGGTGGCTGGATGACGGCTGGAACAGCCGAAAGCAACATTCAAAAAAGTTCTGCAACAATGCTGTCTTATTCGACAGAAAATTGGAGCGCGACAGGGACGGGCAGTGAACTGAGATTTTCAACAACCAAAAACGGAACCACTGCGGCGGTGAATCGTCTTGCGATCGCCCACGATGGCAAAATCGGGATGGGGACCAATCTGCCACAGGGTAATTTGCATGTGGCATCCATTGACCAGGCAACCGTTCCTTTGGCGTTTGGGAACGAGGCTTCGATCATCATCGAATCTAATGGAGTAGGGCCGGGGTCTGAAGGCTTCATCGGCTCGCTGTGGTTTGGAAGTCGTGAAAATACCACCGAAGGCTCCACTAAAGCTGCCGGGATTGTCGGCTTTATGGATGAAGATGTAACGACAACTTCCGCACCGGCAAGTTTGTCTTTCTATACCACACCCACGGGATCGACGGCCGCTTTGCCACGCATGATTGTGGATAAAACGGGTAACGTGGGAATAGGCACAAGTGTTCCCACCGCAAAATTGGATGTTGCCAATTCAAATCCTGGCGGAGAAACCCTTGTCCTTCGGGACAGCAAGGCTCTGGTTACGGAAGTGGCCTTTTCTTCTTATATCCGCGCCAAAGATTCGGCAGGAACCAATGCCTGGTACCTGGGCGATGGATCCAGTACAGCGAAATCAGTGGCCCTTTTGGCATATCAGCCAGACTATGACATCTTTTTCGGAACCAGTGTCGGCACCGTGATGACGCTGAAAAACAATGGCGATGTGGGTATTGGTAAAACTTCTCCCACGGCGAAACTGGATGTGGATGGCACTATTAAAGCGACGATGTTTGAAGGTCCTTTCACAGCAACCACCAGTTCGATGGGAGCAGGGACCAATGCGGCCCCTTCAGTCACATTCAGTGGTGACCCGGATACTGGATTTTACAACACTTCTTCCAACAACCTGATCAGTGTCGCCACAGGTGGCGTAAAGATTTTTGATTTCAGTTCTGCAGGCTTGGTTTCACCAACTACAGGCGGCGCTTCTATTTCCACCAGCAACGGAACGGCGGGATCACCTACGTACGGTTTTACGGGGGACACCGATACCGGATGGTATCGTCCTGCGGAAAATAATATGGCAGCTTCAACGGGGGGCGCAGAGCGCATTCGAATCGACAATCAGGGGAAAGTTGGTATTGGCACAAACAGCCCGAACTACATGTTGGATATTCTGGATACATCAAGCAATGGATCGAAGTTCCATATATCTGCTGCGGGCGATACAGGTCTTTACATGTCTGCGACCAACTCTGGGGGAGCCACTTTATCTCAAGGTGCTGCCAGCACGGGCACAGCATGGGTTGCTAAATCTCCAGCATCATCAATTATTAGTATGGGACAAACCGGAGTACTGTCGTTCCTGACCACGGGGGGCTTGACCGCCGGAAGTGCGTTCACACCTTTGGAAAGAATGCGCATTGAACCTGATGGTAAAGTCGGCATCGGAACAAACACCCCAACTTCACAACTGGAAGTTTCTTCGACTGGAGCAACCCAGTTGACGGTGGAAGGCGATGGCAGCAACTTAATTAATGCCGCCTTGGTATTGAAAGCCAAGAACACTAGCAACGCCCGAGGGCTGGGCGTCTTCATGCATGATTCGGGCGGGCAGAACGAATGGTTCGCCGGTCGGCCTTATATGGGGGGCATGGGAGGATCAGACGCCTTCGTGATCCAGCGTCTGGCAACCACCAATCACAGTAACAATGCCGCCGCGATTCTGGATGGAAGCAATCAGGCTACTGGTACGACTAATTTCCTCACTATTAAAAATGACGGGAAAGTCGGTTTCGGAACGGTTGCGCCTGTCGCGAAGTTCCACATATCTGATGGGAATACTGTCAACGCGTCCCTGCTTAATTCCAGTGATCACCACCTGATGTCCTTTGAAGGGGTTGCCGCCGGCAGCGCGATCACAGTTGCGGGCAGCAGTGCCACCGTGCGCCCGGTCTTTAAGGGTGTGCGCGTGCGCGGAACTTTGGCGACGCCATTGGTGCCTGAGGTGAATGATCAGGTACTGAGCGTTCTGGGAGCCATTTTTGACGGAGCTACTCAACAAGGGACAGCTTCTATTGATTTCATCACTGACGGTGCCGTTTCCACGGGGGTGGCTCCGCAAAGAATTGGATTTGTGACGTCTGCGACCAATGGTGCTGCTCGTGCAGAACGCATGACCATCAAATCAAATGGCAATGTCGGGATTGGCACCACAAACCCCACTCATCGTTTGGCTGTTCATAGTATAGATAATTCAGTGAATGTTGAAATGAACTTCTACGGGCGTAACAGTTCCAGCGTCGGACGACAGGCAACCATCGGCATTAATCCCGACGGTGAATATATCGGTATGGCCTGGAATTCTAACATTAGTACACCTGCATTGGCGGTCTATAAAAATGGATACGTGGGGATCGGAACAACAGCTCCGACGCAGCTTCTGACGGTGAATGGTTCTGCCATTGCCACGGCTTGGAACACCAGTTCGGATCGACGTTTGAAAGAAAATATTAAAAATATCGAAAATCCGCTGGATAAGATTCGGCAACTTCGCGGGGTGGAGTTTGACTGGCGCAAAGATGTCAGACAGCCAACCAGTCACGATCAGATTCACGACATCGGGGTGATCGCGCAAGAGGTGGAACAGGTCTTCCCCGAGGCGGTGACGACATCGGGTGATGGCTTTAAGTCCGTGGCGTATTCCAAGTTGATTGGTCCCGTGATCGAGGCGGTAAGACAGCTTTACGCCCGCACGATCGCAGTGGAAAGCCAGCAACAAAGTCAGGATCGTAAGCTCGCGGCACTGACGGAAAGACTTTTGGCATTGGAAGAGCGAGCCGCGAAAGTCGAAAAAGAAAATGAAAGATTGAAAGGGGACATCCGTCTTTTGCAGGGGCAAGATACCACAGAAAGACGGTAATGGGATCAGGCCTTACGAGGTCTGCTCATAATGTGGAAGATGAGAGCAACGGTTTGCACTCATTTTCAGCATGCGGGAGCAAATAGCTAAAATCTTTAGTTTCTTGAGTCATCTATGAAGAGGAAATTTCCGATAATACTTATATGACAAAACATCTATTGAATCGCCTTCGAAGACTTGCCAGTGACAATGCCGGATCCAGCCTGGTCAGCACTCTTATGGTGGGGGCGATTTCAAGCATCATGACCCTTGCTGTGACAACAATGATTCTGAAACAGCAGAACACCCAGGAAGAAATTCTGTTTAAAAATAATGTCATCGAAATCCGCGATTCATTGATTTCAGCAATTGCCTCTGACACGGCCTGGAGCCAGACACGCACTAATAATGGCGTGATGAATTGTATCAGCGACACGCAGAACTTTTGCAAACCGGGTTCATCCGATCGCAGTCCGATTGTTCTGTATGACGGGGGCGGGCAGGTTATTTATGATTCGGCAAATCCCACGTCGGGATATCGTTTAAACGGAACACCATGCAATGCCTTCAGCGCGGCGGGGAATGATCAGTGCCCCCTGCGCGCTGTGGTCGGATGGCGGGCGGTTTGCCACAGTGGCAATTGCAGTTCACGCAGTGAATATGTCAGTGTTTCATTCGAGTACAAGCCTTTAAGCAAGGAAAAGAAGTTTCCATTCAATCCCGCAAACTACGAAGTCAGCGAACAAAGCCGTGGCAGCTTTGGCGGGGCCATTTCCCCCATTCTTGCTTGTGCGAACTTAGGAATGATTTTTATCGGAAAGAACAACACCTTTAATGGGCACACCGCGGATCCTGATGGATGTGTTCCTTATGTGGCCTTCCAAGGGCCTGCGGGAGTGGACGGCCCTGCAGGGGTTGCCGGTACAAACGCCAGTTGTCCGAAATAGGGGGCAGGATGAAAAACGAACAAGGCTTTAGCGTTGTTGAAGTTTTGGTTGCTGTGGGTATCCTGGCGACCATTGCCAGTTCGGCTCTGGTCATGCACACCACTTTGCAAACTCAAATGTCGTCCATTTCGAAAAAGACAGCGTTTCGGTCTTTGCGAAATCAGCTGATTCAGACCATCAGTGATCAGAACGCGTGGGATATCACCAAGACGATGAATCCCGCCATGTCTTGTCTTGAATCTTATCCGGCCACATGTGCTAACGGAACCACGGCCGATGTGGCTCTGTACAATCTTGACGGTTCCAAGTTGACCGATCCCGCCAACGACAAAATGGGTTTTACGGTGGATGGAAAAGTCTGCAACGACTATGCAGGGGCTGCCGGTAACTGTGTATTCCAGGCCCGGATTCGATGGTCGGTGCACTGCTCGGTGCCGGCAAGTTGTGTTACGCCGGATGAGCGCTTTGCCATTGAATTTAAATACGCCGGTCCTGAAAAATTTAATATGGCGGCCTATAATATCCTGCCGCGGTCGCGTGCTGCAGGTTCTGCCAGTCAGTCGCCAGTTCTGAACTGTGCGAAGAAGAACAAATATTTTATCGGCCTCGGAAAGACGGTGGCCAACGGCGATGGTGCCAACACCACGGCAGACAGCAACGGATGTGTGAATATTGTCGCCTTCCAGGGTAAAACAGGGCAGCCAGGCCCTGCTGGGGTCCCGGGAACTGTTGAATGGACGGCGCCTACCATCCCGCCGGTTCTTGCTGTGACAATCCCATGGTGTCGCAGTGGATATGCGACCGTAAATAACTGTGATCAGACTGATACCGGAACAACTAAAATCTATTTCCATTTTAACAGTCCCACCACGGGACGGGTTTCTTTCATGAAATCAAAGATGCGCGACGGTCCTACGGATTATGAGATCCAAAATGCCCTTTGCACCACCGGGGAAGCGGGATTCTTTTTTGAAACCCCCAAAGGGGGATACGGAACATATGACGCATCCCAAGCAGGCCTGAGTCTGGAGGTGTTTCAGACAATCAAAAGGTTGGTACTGACTTGTAACCAGACGGGTGGCGACTAGTTTAGTTCAGGGAAAATACGGAAGCTCCACGATCGCGCGGAAGCCTCGAGTTGCCGCTGCAGCCGTGACGATGTTACGAATGCTTTGAATGGTGCGCCCTTTGCTGCCTAAAATTTGCCCGATATTTCGCTGCAAACACAGCACTTTATAGACGGTGGTTTTATCCCCACGGGCAAAGGCCACGGCAATATCACTTGGTTCCGAGACCACACTTTTAACAATGTCTTCAAGGGTTGTGCGGAGTTTTTCTTCTTCCAGGAAACGCTGATCCTGGGTTTCTACTTTGCGCTTGATAATCACATTCATGGAACCCAGTTTTACCCTCAGCAGAACTATTGAGAAGCGGGGAGTGAGGTTCCCGTACCTCAATGTGTTCCCAATTTTGCGTACAAAAATGAGACCACATTGGGGTACAAAGAAAACTACTGGCAAAGCACCTGGCCGATGACGTGGCAGTCGCCTCCGTTTTTATCGTATTCGCGGCAGGAATAGTTCAGATAAGTCGATCCGACAGAGGCCTTTACCGAGGCGCTGCCAGAGCTTAGAACCACGTTGTCGATCTGACAGCGGCCATCAGAAACTTTGTCCGAGGCTCTTTGGACAGCGACGGCGTTAAGCCCCACACCATTGATGTAAGAAGCTGGCACACGACCCGCTTCAAGATTGCAGGCGGCACGAACACCGATGATTCTTTGCCCTGAATCACAGCGCACGGTTCCTCCGCAGCCGGAATTATTGCCAGAAACCTGACAGTCAAACGGCTTGGTTTTGACGCTGACCCCTTGGCATGTGGCCTTGGAGGTGGAAAGCACACCGTCGGTACAGGTGTATTTCGTTTCTTTGCAGACCACGGCCCCACTGACCATGAATTGCTGTGTGGACTGTCCGTGTTGCAGAAGCGCTGACGGGAACGCGGCATTCAGATAGCACCCGGAGGCCCGTTTGATGTCGGCGGAAACAGTTTCATTGGCCAGCAGATAGTTCGGGGAATCGTTCAGACGCACGATTTTCTCTGGCTGGAATTTATAGAATTGATTCTGGGCAATCACGTTTTTGCGGGCCAGGTCGTTATTGTCGGCGCTGCTTCCGAAGTTATAGCCGTTATCCGCGTTGCAATAGTTGCGATTGCCATTGCGGGACGCGACCCACACGGCCGGGTCTTTACCATCATATTTCTTATAATAGAAAATATTATTGATAATGTGATTGCCGCTCGGGGTTTGGTGGCGAACGGTGCCGCCTTCACCGCAGTTGCGGTAAAGGTAAATGCCTCCGTTATCCAAAGCTGACAGCCTGTTGCCAATGATGCGGTTGTTGGCAGATCCATCCACCGCAATAAGTTCGCGCTTTGCTGTGTCGGTGTGAATGGAGTTGTTCTGAATCAGGTTGTGCGCGCTTTCCGCATCCAGATAGATCGCCACGCTGTTTGAAGAACCACCAATGTTTGAATTGGTCAGGCGAGTGTAAGTTACACCCGGAGAAATATATAATGGAATGCGCGTACTTCCCTGAATTTTCACTCGATCCAACACGATACGAGTCGGGGCGGCAGCCTGGGCGCGCTCGGTGTGGCCTTCAGAAATAGAAGAAGCGCGCAAGTCAGCGCCTTCACCATTGGTGGCCATTCCATAGATGCGAACTGATCCCAGGACAGAACAGTTTTTAATGGTCACATTCGAAGGACGTTCCCACGCGCTAGCACCATTTTTCTGAATTTTACGCGAGAAAACCGCAATCATGTCTTTGCCGGCATTCACACCGGCCTCATTCAAAGTGCTGCCATTACAGTCAAAGGTGACCCCTGAAGCTTGAGTCCCGCGGAACTGAAGTCTTTTGGAAATGATTTGTCCCTTGGGCAGTTTGGCAGAGCAGTCCACAAGCACAGCGCTGGAGGCCGCTGTGGCGGGCGTCAGAATCTCATTTATTTTAGCCTGACTGCAGACCCCTGAATTCAAATTGCTGGGAGTAAAGTTCTGATAAGCAAACAACAGAATTGAGCCAACGCATATCGCTGCCAGTTTGTACAAGTGCGTAAGTTTAAGCATTCAAATTCCCCCTGAATAAAACTCTTCGGCGGGTTTTCAGTGGAGGAACAGGGGGTTAGCTGTAATCTTGAGAAAAAATTAAGAGGCTTTTTCGACTGTCAACGAGTTGTCCAGGTGGCTGCTTTGCACAATGAGGATTCGGGTTTTTCGCCTGTAAAACTTATGAACGCGTACTCATCTGAGACCGTTCGGCTTTTTGTGAGAAGGCCTTGTCCAGATGAAGACCAGCACGCAGGAACACACAACAGCCGCGGACATTTTTGCGTAAATGGGAACATTACCAAAGAACAACGACAGAGAAACCAGCGGAACCATCAGCCCCGTGGCCATCAGTTTTGCGCGCGTGCGAATCACTCCATGCTTTTGCCAGTCCAAGATTAACGGCCCCATGTGGGGTTGCGCCAAGAGCCATTTGTGCCAGCGGATAGAGCTTCGCGCGAAACAGTAAGCGGTCAACAGCAGAAACGGGGTTGTCGGAAGCAGCGGCAAAAAGATGCCGATAAATCCCAACCCCAGAAAGATCCAGCCTGCCACAAAGTAGGCGGTTCTTCTTGTCTGCTTGATCAGCTTCACAGTTCGACCTCTTTCTTTTTGCTTTCAAGCGGGGAAAGCATCAAATACAAAGCCGGTACCACAAACAAGGTCAGCAGTGTTGAAACGATCGTACCACCAATGATCGACAGACCCATTGGCACACGGGTTTCAGAACCGATGCCATGGCCGATCACCAGCGGCAAGGCTGCCGCGACAGTGGCGACAGAAGTCATCAGGATCGGGCGCAAGCGAATCGGGCAGGCTTCAAGCAGGGCTTTTGCAATATCCTTTTCGCCGTGATAGCGAACCTGATTGGTAAATTCAACCAGCAGGATCGAGTTCTTTTTGGCAATACCCATTAACACAATCAAACCGATGAAACTGAACAGATTCAAGGACACGTCAAACGCCCAAAGCGCCACGAGGGCTCCGGTCACGCTGAATGGCAGCGCGACCAGGACTGACACCGGATGGATGAATGAATTGAACTGCACCGCCAGAATCAAATACGCCACCAGGATGCCCACCAGCATCGCAGAATAAAGACTCTTAAACGAGTCAGCGAATCCGGCAGATGCCCCTTCCAGAGCAAAGGAATAACCCGTCGGCAGAATTTCCTTGGCGATGGCGCTGGCGCGCTCCAGAACGGCCGCCTGCGATTGCCCTGGGGCCAGATTTCCGAAGACGGAAATAGCACGCTGACGGTTTACACGGCTGATGCCCTGAATGGCCGCTTGTTCTTCGATTTTGACCAGCTGAGAAAGCGGGATCAGGTTTCCGAAGTTATTGCGCACGTAAAGTTTTTTGAAATCATCCGGCTGCTGGATTTGATCTTCCAGGAATTTGAAACGGATGTCATAGCGGCGACCATCGGCCGTGTAGCGGCCTTCGCGCAAACCACCGACACCGGCCGACAGAATGCGGCCGACATCCTGGACAGAGACCCCGCGCGCGGCCATGGCTTTGCGGTCCGGGGTCAGAACCAGTTCCGGGATTCCTTTGCGGAAATCTGAATCCAGATCCACCGCCAGATTTTCTTTTTCCAGACGCTCCATCAGCTCCTGAGATTTTTCAAACAGCACATTCAGATCCGGTCCCCGCAGATTGATCGCCACAGGATTCTGACGGCCTGAAGACAGGTTGCGCGCGGAAATGTCACGCATCGAAACGCGCATGTCTTTCAGCTTGCGGAATTCAGCACGCCATTTGTTCATGATTTCAAGGTGTCCCTGCTGACGGTCAGCGCGGGCTTTTAAGGCTACGGGCAGGAAGACCTGATTGACGTTGGATCCGCCGCCGCCACCGCCGACAGAAACGACAAAGCCTTCCACCGAGGCATCCTGTTTCAGGATGGCTTCGATTTTTTCGGCTTCACGACTGGTTTTTTCCAACGAGGTGCCCGGAGGCATCTGCGCGTTGATGATAATAAAGTCCTGGTCCTGGGCCGGAACAAATTCCTGACGGACTTTGGCCACCAGGAACAGGGACACGACAAAGAACACCAGCGATCCGATCACCACCACGTACTTGTAGCGCAAAGTTCCGTGCAGCACCTTTTGATAGGAATGCGCGAACTTTTCAAACAGTTCATCCAGCCAGTGTTCCAGTTTGGAAACCTTCGGTTCGCTGGACAACAGGGCCGCAGCACGCATCGGCGTGATGGTGACAGCCTCAAGCAGGGACAAAGACACCGCAGCACTCATGGTCACACCAAATTGGAAGAAGAACTTCCCGATGATGCCATCCATGAACACAACAGGCAGGAACACGGCAATGACCGCCAGGGTGGCCGCGACCGCAGCCGGAAGAACTTCTTTGGATCCGTCCGAAGCCGCTTTGGCTGACGGTTTTCCCATACGATAGTGGCGCACGATATTTTCCAGCAGCATGATCGCATCATCCACCACGATGGAAATGGAAAGCGTCAACGCCAGCAGGGTGAACAAATTCAGGGTGAACCCCGAGAAGTACAGGATGACGAAGGTCCCCACAATGGACGTCGGAATCGAGAAAAGAATATTGACCGCGGCCGAGATGCTTCCCAGGAACAGGAAGCAGATCAGGATGGTGATCAATGCTGCCACCCACAATTTTTCGATGGTCAATTTCACAGTGGCATCAGTCGGGCGGGTAAAGTCGACGTTCACACGGAAATCGAAACCTTTAGGGAAAGTGTCTTTGATGCTGTCCAGTTTTTCACGGACGGTGTCGGCAACGGTCACTTCGTTGGTGCCGCGCTGCTTGCGCACGATGATGGAAACGGCCTCACGCCCATCCACCCGCGCCATACGGCGGACGTCTGACAGACCGTCTTCGACACGGGCAACATCGCGGATAAAGATCTCGCGATCATGAATGCGCTGACCGCCCCGGCGCAGAATCTGGATATTGGCGACATCGTTCACGTTGGTGGCTTCGCCCAGCCACCGCACGCGCAGTTCGCGCTCGCCTTCGGTGAACTGACCCGCCGCACTTTCAAGATGCTGCGTGCTGATAGCGTCAACGACATCGGTCAAAGTCAGATAAAGCCCGGACAGTTTCTTGGTATCAACCCAGATACGCAGGTTGCGCTGACTGAATCCGCCGATGCTGACCTCGCCCACGCCTTCCAGGAAGCGCACCTGATCCAGCAGGTAGTTTTCAGTCCAGTTGATCATGTCGCGAAGCGGGGCTTCGCCGTACACAGACAGAATGATGATGGGATCTTCTTCGGGATTCTGTTTTCGAATGGTTGCCGGATCCACGCCCGGTGGCCAGCGCATACGACTTAGTGCGGTTTGCACTTCCTGCAAAACAACGTCGACGTTGCGGTTGATGTCGAATTCCAAAGTGACCGAACCGGAACCCTGACGGGCGGACGAGCGCATTTCCTTGATACCCTCGATGGCGAGCAGGCGTTCCTCGATAGGATCCAGCAGCTCGGCTTCGACGATTTCAGGGGCGGCCCCTTCGTAGTCCACAGAAACGCTGACGATAGGGAAGTCCACGTCCGGCAGTTGTGAGATACCCATGCGGTTCATGCAGATGGCACCGAAAACAATCAGGGCAAACATGAGAACCCATGCAAACACCGGGCGTCGAATCGAGAGGTCAATCAGGTTCATAGTGGTCCTTTCGCACAATACATTTTTCCCCAATTGGCGACGGAGTCAATGCGGGGACATTAAGGCATGTCAGTTTAGACGAAAAGAAAGGGGGTGAGGTTCACACCCCAGGGTCTTTTTTGTGAAAAATCGGGAATTTCTAGAAAGCTTTCGCGTTAGCAGGCTCTTTGAAGTCGGGCATCAGTTTGCCACGATGGCACATATAGCACGTGGCTTTGGCGCTCTTCTTGCCGTCCATGCCATTTTCGCGAAGCATCTGAGTCAATTTCATATGCTCTTTGCCGACTTTGAAGGCCTTTTTGTCATCAGCCTTGAAGTTCTGAACATTGTGGCAGGCATTGCAGGTCACACCCAGTTCGCGGGAAATCACGATCATCTCTTCACGGATTTTTTCTTCTTTTGTCACAAATTTGGACACAGACTCGGAGTGAGCTTGTGGAATCAAAAGGAGCAAGAATGGAATGAGGAACCATTTTCGGATGCACTGCATAGGAATAGCTTGTCTGAGGACCCGCCCTCAGGCAAGGCGAGACCCCTAATTCTTGACTGGTTCTGGACCCAAGTGTAACGATAAGCACCGGGACTTCGTCCCTTTTTCTAAACTTGGAGCCCTGCATGAAAATTAAGCATCTTGAGGACCTAAACACTCTTGTGAGCCTCAGCAAACGTCGTGGTTTTGTATTCCAATCCAGTGAGATCTATGGCGGTCTGGGAAGTTGCTGGGATTACGGTCCTCTGGGCTCTTTGATGAAACTGAATGTGAAGCGTGCGTGGTGGAATGCCATGACCCGCAGGTCTGACATCGTGGGTTTGGATGCAGCGATTCTGATGCACCCAATGGTGTGGAAAGCTTCCGGTCACGTCGATGGCTTCTCGGATCCATTGGTGGACTGTAAAGAGTGTAAAACACGCTTCCGCGCCGATAACACGGATTCCTATATCAATGAAAAGAAATGCCCGAACTGCGGCAGCAAGAATCTTTCTGAAGAAAGATCCTTCAACCTGATGTTCAAAACTCACATGGGTCCTTTGGAAGACACGGGCAGCGTGGTTTATCTGCGTCCGGAAACAGCGCAAGGTCACTTCGTGAATTTCCAGAACTGTCAGCAGGCATCCCGTTATAAAATTCCATTTGGTATCGCAGCGATTGGTAAGTCTTTCCGTAACGAAATCACGCCAGGAAACTTCATCTTCCGCACCCGTGAATTCGAACAGATGGAAATGCAATATTTCGTGGAGCCAGGCACTGACGAACAATTCTTCAAAGAATGGAAAGAGCGTCGCTGGAACTTCTATATCAAGTTCGGTATCAAGCCAGAAAATTTGAAATTCAAAGATCACGACAAGCTGGCGCACTATGCGAAAGCGGCTGTGGACGTGGAATTCAAGTTCCCAATGGGCTTCTCTGAACTGGAAGGTATCCACAACCGTTCAGACTTCGATTTGTCCCAGCACATGAAATTCTCCGGTAAAAACCTGGAGTACTTCGACGAGCCGAACAAAAAGAAATACATCCCTTACGTGATCGAAACAGCCGTGGGTTGTGATCGCCTGTTCCTGGCATTCCTGTGTGATGCTTACCGTGAGGAAGTAACGACAGACGAAGCGGGTAAAGAGGACGTTCGCGTGGTGATGGGTCTGCACCCGGAAATCGCTCCATTCAAAGTGGCGGTTCTGCCTTTGTCCAAGAAAGAAGAACTGAGCTCTATTTCTGAAAAACTGCGTGACCAATTGGCTGAAGACTTCGACGTGAACTACGACGAATCCCAATCCATCGGTAAACGTTACCGCCGTCAGGACGAGATCGGCACACCGTTCTGCGTGACTGTGGACTTTGACACCATCAATGATCAGGCGGTGACCGTTCGTCACCGTGACAAGATGACTCAAGAGCGCGTGGCGATCACTCAGTTGAACGCATACATCGCAGCCAAGTTGAAGACCTTTAATCAATAGCCCGAAAGGGGCAGAGCTGAAGCTGCTTGAAATTAAAAAGGGAGTGCATCGCACTCCCTTTTTTTATTTCCATCATATCACAAGCTCAGTGAGCTTATTTGTCCAGTTCCCAGCAGCTGTAAGAACCGTTGTTGGTCAAAAGCACGATGCTGCCGTCACCATTGTGAGCCGTGGGCTTCAAAGTTTTGTTATCCATGATCAATCCGTATGGATTGTCGCCAGGGTAGGTTTTCACGTGAGTGTAAACGCGGCCGGTGGCTTTGGATTTGAAAGTGATCACATACAGATCGTTGTAGTTCTCATCACCACCAGGACCGAACAAAGCTTTGATCTCTGCCAAGGTCAAAGGTTTCGCGGTGTATTCGTGGTCCACTAGATGAGCGTTCACCATGGCCAGGTCTTTGTCGCTGATAGATTCAACTTCGTCGATTTCATATTCGCTGACATCGCTGAAGGCCTTTTCAAAGGCGAATTCATCCTCATTGCCGGCGTCCATTGCGCAAAGCTCTTTCAAAGCAGGCAGGGAATAGGATTGTGGTGCCGCAAATGCAGATGCGGAAGTCAAAGTCAGGGCTAAAGCCAGGATCTGGTGTTTCATAGTCTCTCCGTGTGTTTCGATTTCGAGGGTATTCCTATCAAGCTGATTCGTTGGCGTGAAGTGCATAGAATCAAAGTTAATATGCTTTTTAGGAATACCTAATGCTTCAGCTTGCGGGGGCTGTCGCCCCTTCAGCTCTGCCCGGCGGGGCTGGATTAGTACAAATAGATGTTGGAGTCATTTTTGGAGTTGTCGCGGTAGAAGATACCGTCGATACGGCCGTTGGCGCGCACGCGGGAACATTCTGTGATCACGCCGGAAACCAGAACTTCATCCAAGGACAGAGGGCAGTTGTAAGCCGGACTGAACATTTTGATGCCAGAGATTTGAACCAGGCACTGGGTCGCATTCAGAGGTTCTACAGAGGAAACCAGGGCGATACCTTGAGCTTCTTCTACAGTGCAGTTTTGAGCAAAAGAAGTGCTTACAGACAACAGAACTGACAGGGCAAGAACGGCCTTTTTCATGAATTTCTCCTTGGATTTTTGGGATGCGCGATTTTCTAGCACAGGCCCCTGGGAAAGGCCCGTTAGGATTTGGTCGGGAAGGGCTTCCTGTAAAAACTCCTAAGTGCTCGATAAACGGGTGGTTTTTAAAAGGGGGGCAGAGGCCCGTGGAACACCCTCCCGGGGGTGGAATGGAAGCTCTATAACTCAGAGCATACTGGCTCCCAAAATTTCATTGATATTAAGGGCTTAGGGATGTTCTATGTCTACTAGCTAGGACAACTAATTTTACTTTTCCGGTGGGGGAGACTAATGCACCAGAATGTAAACTCTGACAAACAAACATCCAAAACAGCTGTACCACAGAAGTTCGTCTACTTCTTTGCTGCCGGTGAATCCGAAGGCAATGCGGGGATGAAGAACATTCTGGGTGGTAAAGGCGCCAACCTGGCCGAAATGACCTCTTTGGGCATTCCGGTTCCTCCGGGCTTCACGATCTCCACTGAGATCTGCGCTCACTTCTATGAAGCCGGTGGCAAGCTGCCTGACTGGGTTCGCCCAGCGGTGCAGGAATCCATGAACAAAGTGGAATCCAAGATTGGCAAAAAATTCGGTGATGTGAACGATCCTCTGCTGGTGTCTGTTCGCTCCGGGGCTCGCGCTTCCATGCCGGGCATGATGGACACGATCCTGAATCTGGGCTTGAATGATCAGACCGTTGAAGGTTTGGCGAAGTCCTCTAGCAATCCACGCTTTGCATGGGACTCTTACCGTCGTTTCATTCAGATGTATTCTGATGTGGTGATGGGGATGAACTCTTCACTTCTGGAAGTGACTCTGGAAGACCTGAAAGAGGAAAAACACTACAAACTTGACACCGAAATGACGGTCGATGACCTGAAGCTTCTGGTGAAAAAATTCAAAGACCTGGTTCATCAGATGACCGGTCAGTCCTTCCCGGCAGATCCTTGGGAACAGTTGTGGGGCGCGATTTCTGCGGTTTTCCATTCCTGGAACACTCCGCGTGCGATCACTTACCGTGAATTGCATTCGATCCCTGCTGCCTGGGGTACGGCAGTGAACGTTCAATCCATGGTCTTCGGAAACATGGGTGATGACTCTGCAACGGGTGTGGCGTTCACGCGCAATCCGTCCACGGGTGAAAAAGCCTTCTACGGCGAATTCCTGATCAATGCTCAGGGTGAAGACGTGGTGGCGGGTATCCGTACTCCGCAGCCGATTACCAAGATCGCCGCGGCAGCCGCGGGTGTGTTGTCCTTGGAAGAAGCTTTGCCAAAGGCTTACGGCCAGCTGGTTGATATTTATAAAAAACTGGAAGCTCACTATCGTGACATGCAGGACATCGAGTTCACTATCGAACGCGGTGTTTTGTGGATGCTGCAAACCCGCAACGGTAAAAGAACCGCAGCGGCAGCATTGAAAATTGCCTGCGACATGATCGATGAAAAGTTGATCACGCAGGATGAAGCGATCCTGCGTCTGGATCCTTCTTCTTTGGATCAGCTTCTGCATCCGACTTTGGATCCAAAAGCGGCGAAGACCACTTTGGCCAAAGGTTTGCCAGCGTCTCCGGGCGGGGTGAACGGTCAGATCGTCTTCACATCTGAAGAAGCGGTTGAATGGAAAGAGCAAGGCAAGAAAGTCATTCTGGTGCGCATTGAAACATCTCCGGAAGACATCGCCGGCATGGTCGCAGCACAGGGTATCCTGACAACTCGTGGTGGTATGACTTCTCACGCGGCCGTTGTGGCGCGTGGTATGGGCAAATGCTGCGTGGCTGGTTGCGGTGACATCGAAGTCGATTATCGCAATGAAACCATGAAAGTGAAAGGGTACGTTCTGAAAAAGGGCGACGTGATCACTTTGGACGGTTCCACGGGTGAAGTTTATCTGGGCGAAGTTAAAACCATCGAGCCAAAACTGGATGGCAACTTCGAACGCATCATGAAAATCGCTGACGGCATCCGCAAACTGAAAGTTCGCACCAATGCCGACACCCCGAAAGACGCGCAAACGGCGCGCAACTTCGGCGCGGAAGGTATCGGCCTTTGCCGTACCGAGCACATGTTCTTCGGCGCAGACCGCATCGATGCGGTTCGTGAAATGATCATTGCTGACAACAAAATGGACCGTGAAAAAGCTTTGGCGAAACTTTTGCCGATGCAGCGTGAAGACTTCTATCAGTTGTTCAAAATCATGGACGGCCTGCCAGTGACGATCCGTTTGCTGGATCCGCCTCTGCATGAGTTCGTTCCGCACACGGATGAAGAAACCAAGGAATTGGCAAAACGTCTGAACACGGACTATGAGCGCCTGCGCTCTAAAGTAAAATCCCTGCACGAATTTAATCCGATGCTGGGTCACCGTGGCTGTCGTCTGGCGATCACTTATCCTGAAATTTACCAGATGCAGGTTCGTGCAATCGCGGAAGCTGCGGCTCAGTTGATGGCTGAAGGCAAAACCCTGGCGCCGGAAATCATGATCCCGCTGGTGGCGACAGACAAGGAACTGGACACTTTGCGCGGTCAGGCTGTGGCTGAAGTGAACAAGGTTCAATCTGAAAAGAACGTGAAGTTTGAATACACAGTGGGCACGATGATTGAGCTTCCAAGAGCTGCGATCACAGCGGACGCCATTGCAGAACACGCGGACTTCTTCAGCTTTGGTACGAACGATTTGACTCAGACGACTTTGGGCTTGTCCCGTGATGACTCCGGTCGCTTCCTGGGCACTTACGTGTCTCATGGAATTCTGCCGAAAGATCCGTTCATGTCCATTGATCAGGTGGGTGTGGGTTCTTTGGTGAAAATGGGTGTGGACCTGGGCCGTCGCACGAAGCCTGACTTGAAAGTCGGCGTGTGCGGTGAGCACGGTGGTGACCCTGAATCCATCGAGTTCTTCCACAAGGTGGGCCTGGATTACGTGTCCTGCTCTCCGTTCCGTGTTCCTATCGCCAGACTGGCGGCAGCCCGCGCGGCCTTGATCGGTAAGAAAATTCACTAAATCTCTGAGGCCTCCTGAGTAGGGGGGCCTTTTTTTATTGCTACACAGTAAAGTTTCCGTTATCTAGTCAGCAATCATAAATTGTTGTTTAGGTAACTCAGATGCTCTTTAATTCGTTTCAGTTCATTTTTGTATTTTTGCCGGTTGTTTTGCTTGGCTACTATTTGATTTCAAGTAAAAAAATCCAGCTATTTTTTCTATTCTCAGTAAGTGTCTTTTTTTATGCTTACTGGAGTCACACACATGTATTTCTTCTGCTATTTACGGTGGTCTTGGATTTTTACCTGGCACATTGGATATATCGTACTGAAAGTATATCAAAACGTAAGTGCCTCGTTGTAATTTCTGTGTTTGCCAACTTATCAGTACTTGGTTTCTTTAAGTATTATAACTTTTTTACAGATTCTTTGAATGGTGCTTTTAGCTATTTTAGCTTAGGAAAGGCAATTCCACACTTAGATATTGTTCTTCCAATCGGAATTTCCTTTTATACGTTTCAGTCTATGTCTTATGTCATTGATGTTTACCGTCGTACAGCCCATTCGCACGGATCTTTATTGGAGTTTTCGAGCTACGTTACTCTTTTTCCACATCAGATCTCCGGTCCATTAGTGAGACATGATTATATCGTTCCACAGCTAGAAGCATCTAAAACCTACTTTTTTAATTTTGAAAATTTTTGGAGAGGCATCTGTTTCTTTGTTTTTGGATTGTCTAAGAAAATGTTAATTGCTGATCGAGTGGCCGAGGCTATTGATCCAATAATTGCAAATATCGGGGTGGCTTCAAATCTTGAGGCATTCTTTGCGATGATAGGATATACGGTCCAACTCTACTTCGATTTTAGCGGATACTCAGATATGGCAGTTGGGTTGGGGTTGATGATGAATATTCAATTCCCTGCCAACTTTAATTCTCCGTATAAGGCACGTTCTATTACGGAGTTCTGGAAGAGATGGCATATCACACTTTCTTCATGGCTTCGCGACTATTTGTATATTTCTCTTGGAGGAAATCGAAAAGGAACGGTTCTGACTTATCGCAACTTGTTGTTGACCATGGCCATTGGAGGTCTTTGGCATGGAGCAAATTGGACATTCGTTGTTTGGGGAGTTATGCATGGATCGGCCCTTGCCTTTGAGCGCTGGTTTAAAGACAAGAATCTTGATCTATTGAAGTTGGGGGGGGTCAAATGGCTATTAACCCTGATATTTGTTGCAGTTGCTTGGGTATTCTTCAGAGCAAGTAATGTTCACGAAGCGTGGGTCTGGATAAGCAAGGTGTTCTGGTGGCAGGACGGGTTCGATACTGACATTACGTTGATGCCTGTAAAGTACCGCGATAAATTTTATATTCTGTGTCTTGTAGGTTTAATTAGTGCGGTGTGGGCTAAAAACACATGGGAAATGAAGTTCAAGCCCTCTTATAAAACAGTGGGGATTTTGGCACTGTTGTTCGTGATATGTTTAATGTATATGGGCGCCCAGTCTCCGTTCCTTTATTTCCAGTTTTAAGGATAAAAATGACAATTAAGAAAGCGGTATTTTCATTCTTCGCAGTGTCTCTTTTGCTGGCTATGTTTATCGTAGCTTATACAAACTGGAAAGATCCATATTGTAACAATTGTGCTGATATAGATCTTCAACGGCATACTGTAAATTCTTATTATGATGTCGCGCAGCTCTTAAAGGCTCACTCTGATGCAGAAGTAATTATTGTTGGCACATCTAGAGGGCAGGGTTTTGCGCCGGTTTGGCTGTCCAAAAAATTGGGAAAGAAAGTGCTGAACTTATCAGTCTCGGGTTCTGGCGTTGAGGCAAAAATTGCTTTCATTGAGCTCGCAAAAAAGCTGATTCCTCTGAAACTAGTAATTTGGCAGGCCGATTATTTTGAGATTCTCGGTGACAATAAAGATGACCAGCTGCAGGCAATGAAAATTTATTCTCCTGAAAGTGAATGGAGCTGGAAGAGTGTGAAGAGTAAGCTATTAAGATCCTTGGATCATAGCAACTTCGAGGCAGCTGTTACAGTGGGTAAGGGGTCCTTTGATGTTGAGTCGTTAAAGTTTGGATATGGAAGCGACCTGCCCGAAAAATGCTTTGATAAGTCATTTGTTGGAAAACGAAGTGAGGAAGAGCTAAAGAAGCAGGTTCATTTGTTATATCATAATTACACTAGTCGCGTATTTGCACCTCAAGAAAGTATTTGGAAAAAAGATCTAATGCGAGAGTACCTTTCCAGCCAGATTGGCGTGGAGTTTGTGGTGGCTTTTGTTCCATACCATCCGGAGTTTACAGAGAACATGAATAGAGAGTTCTCAGTTTTGGCTCAGGCCCATCAGGACTGGATGGATGATTTGCAGAATGCGACTGGAAGAGTACTTCAATTTATGGGCAGCGTACCCGAAGATGATGGGGGGCCAAAATACTGGGATGATGGCACTCACTTTACTTGTTATACTAGCTTTTTGATTATGGAGCGAATCGTTCGCACTCTACCGAAAACGTTCTAAGGTTCATTTCTATTTTGATTCCAAGAGAAAGGGTCTAACGTGGATAACTGTTAGACCCTTTTGCTTTAGATTTTGATAATATAATTTACGTAGATGTTTTTCGGGCGAGTTTCATTTCCTCCCGTTGCGCTAGAGGTATGTGTGCCACTACTGCCACCGCGCCCTTGAAGGTTAGGGCCTGCATAGCCGCCACTATCGGAGTGGTTAACTGTGTGTGAGTGTGATTTGAGCGCATCACCTTGAACAGATCCAACCTGATTGCCTGTGTTGCCGCCAGTGTTAGATGCGGTACGGGAAGAAGCATCTGGATCGTTACCAGAGCCAGAGTCTACACCACGCATAAATCGTCCTCTTAGATCTGGAAGATTGAAGGTAGTTGATCCATCACCTGCGCCGAAAGATGTGCCAATGGCCGCAAATAAATCGGCATAGACAGTTCTGCTCACGGCAGAACCATTTGCAAACAGGTATCCATTTGGTGCTGTTGATCCGCCAAATGGAAGAATCACGCCTGCGGGCATTACTGAATCGCCGGCCGAAAGTTCTACCCAGTTGCTGGCATGATCTTGCCCAAAGAATTTCGAAACGGAAGCATCATATACAATTTCGCCAGCTTCTGGTTGGTATACGTTTGCTTTGTCATTAACTGTGGGTGCAATAAATTTCAGGCCCATAGCCTGCAAATTGTCATTGTATCTGAAACCCAATAGTCCTACGGCGATAAAAGCAACGATAAATAACTTCTTATTCACAAACACTCCTTTGTTTTTTTGAGAAGCTACAGATTTTGAAGTGGAGAGTTAACTACTTTTCGATGCTTTTTTAAAAACTAGATTTTGTTTGTTTGTTTTTTTACAGGACCATTGATCGAGAATTTTTTTTAAATAGTAATCAACAAGATAGGTGCCGGAGCAAAGATTTTTTGTTCTATTTTTGAAGAGTTTCTATTTTTCTAATGAAGGATTCCACTTCTGCCAGTCTTTCGGGGCTGAGCCCTGCAAAGGGAACCGCGCATTGTATTTGGCGATGTCGCCAGGCGGGTCGGGTGTGAAGAACTCAATCCCGCCGTGAAGCAGAGTTTCCAGTGAATTGATTTTTAGTTCTGATTTGAACAGACCCAGTTTGGCCTGCACGCCGACCTTGCGCCAGAACTGGGTGTTGGTGCGCACCAGGCGGGCGTACTTGCTTTGCAGATTGATCTGCACATACAGGGATTGGGCGGTCTTGCTTAAGGACACCTTCGTGACGGTGCCGACATTCATGCCACGAAAGCTGACGTTATCTCCGGGGTTGATGGACTCGGCGTTGTTGGTCTCAAGCCGGTAAGTGACCGTGTCTTCCAAAGGATCCTGCGTGGCGCTTTCCTGTTTGCCTTCGAACTCTTTCGTCTCGGAGCCTTCTCCTGGCTGGGCCGCTATGTAAGGGCCTCCGATTAAAGTTTCAAGGCCGGTGATGCCCTGGATGCTGACTTTGGGGGTGACGATCCAGAACTTGGCACCTTCCTGGGCGAAGCTTTTTGCGCTTTTATCCAGGCGGGCGTGGACCAGAACCTTCTTTTGGTCTTCAGACAGGGCCACTTCTGTGACTTTGCCGACGGTCACACCGCGATAGCTCAGGCGCGTTTTTTCCGCTTCAATGCTGCTGCCTTCATCAAAGGAAATGATGATCTCTGGCCCCAGCGACGTCAGGTACTGTACCAGCAGCCAGGCGGAAATCGCCACGGCAAAAGCCGGGAACAACCAGACATACCAGTGAGAACCGATCTTTTTAGCCCTCTGTTTCAGATCTTTTTCCATCACGGTCCTTTTCGTTAAAAGCACTGCGGTCGAAGTAAGCCGAAGCCAGCATTGTAAATATCACCACCAGAGCAAATAACAGCGCTCCGGGTTTGGGTTCCACCGTGGCCCATTTTCCAAGTTTTAGAATTGCGATCATGATCGACAGCAGGAAGATGTCCAGCATGGACCAGCGGCCGATAGCCTCCACGATTCGGTACAGATTGTCTTTCAGCCGGGGCTGACGGTCCGAGGAATCCAGTGACAGATAGAAAAGAATAATGAGTTTCAGCAGCGGGATCAGAATACTGGCCAGGAACACGATAATGGCGATGGGCCATGAACCCGCTTTCGCCAGCGAGACAATTCCATCCCAGATGGTCGCTGTGTTTCTGCGTCCATAAAGTTCGATGCTCATAAATGGGAACAGGTTCGCCGGTATGTAAAGCACCAGTGCGGTAATAGAAAACGCCAGGGTCAGAGGCTGAGCTTGTGTATTCATTTCGTCATCTTACCCCCTTGATGCAGGCAGGATATTTGTATTTCCACAGCCAGGGAGGACCCGCAGATTTCGTCTGACACAGCTGAAAAATACAACTCACGGCGGAATATTCTTTGTCCTTATGCTTAAGGGGTCGTTCAAAATTCAAGAAAGGATGCATGATATGGCTCAATCAAAGAAGGGTTTGACCACCAGTGCTGGTGCGCCGGTTTCAGACAATCAGAATTCGTTGACGGTGGGGCCTCGTGGGCCGTTGGTACTTCAGGATGTGGCGCTGAGTGAAAAGCTCGCGCACCAAAACCGCGAGCGGGTGCCGGAAAGAACAGTCCATGCCAAGGGCTCCGGCGCTTTTGGCACGCTGACGATCACCGGAGATATTTCCAAATACACCCGCGCAAAGTTCCTTCAGCCGGGAACAAAAACAGATCTGCTGATTCGTTTTTCAACGGTTGCCGGCGAAAGGGGCGCTGCAGATGCTGAACGCGACGTGCGGGGATTTGCGCTGAAGTTTTACACCGAAGAGGGCAACTTTGATTTGGTCGGCAACAACACGCCGGTTTTTTTCGTGCGTGATCCTTATAAATTTCCCGACTTCATTCACACACAAAAACGCGATCCGCGCACCAACTTACGAAGCCCCACGGCAATGTGGGACTTCTGGTCACTAAGTCCCGAGTCCTGCCACCAGGTGACAATTCTATTCTCTGACCGTGGTTTACCGGCGTCATATCGGCACATGCACGGATTTGGTTCGCACACCTATTCCCTGATCAATAGCAAGGGGGACCGTCACTGGGTGAAGTTCCACTTCAAAACCCAGCAAGGGATCAAAAATCTGACCAATGATGAAGGGGCAGAGCTTGTGGGGCGCACGCGCGAAAGCCATCAGGAGGATCTGTACAATTCGATCGAAGAAAAAAGCTTTCCGAAATGGCGCATGTACGTGCAGATCATGAGCGAAGAGCAGGCCAAGAAAACCTGGTACAATCCCTTTGATCTTACCAAAGTGTGGCCGCACGGAGAGTTCCCGATGATTGAGGTGGGCACCATGGAGCTCAACCGCAATCCGACAAACTATTTTGCTGAAATAGAGCAGGCGGCTTTCAACCCGAACAACATGGTGCCGGGTGTTTCCTGGTCGCCGGACAAGATGCTGCAGTCGCGCACTTTTGCGTATGCTGATGCCCATCGCTATCGCATCGGCACTCACTACGAAATGCTTCCTGTGAACAAACCCAAAGTGGAAGTGAACCACTATCATCTGGACGGGGCCATGCGGCTGGATGTTCCTGAATACAATCATGCCTATTATGAACCGAACTCTTTCGGGGGACCTGCTCAGCAGGAACAGTACCGGGAACCGCCATTGAAGCTGGATGATGCCACCATGGACCGGTTTGATCATCATCAGGGCAATGATGATTACCGTCAGGCAGGGGATTTGTTCCGGTTGATGGACGCCGATAAAAAAAGGCAGCTGCTGGATAATATCGCCGAACACATGAAGGGCGGAAATGTGCCTGAAGAAATCGTACGCCGTCAGATCGAGGTCTTTATGAGGTGCGATCCTGTTTACGGTGGCGGCTTGGCCGAGCGCATGGGTGTAAAGGTTTATTCAGACAAATATGAAAGTGGCAGTGCCCATCATTAGGGCGGGGGATGTATGGCGACCTGGGAAGAATATAAAAAGACAATGGTGGTGGAACCACTGATTTTTGAAGAGGCTCGTAACGGCAATTGCGAGGCCTTGAAGCAGTACCTGGATTTTGGCGGAGGTTTGGAAATTCGTAATTTCAAAGGGCACACGCTGTTGATGCTGGCTGCGTATAACAATCAGGAGGACGCCGCCGAGTTTCTGATCGAACGCGGGGCGGATGTGAATTCCACCGATGATATGGGGAACTCGGTTTTGATGGGGGTTTGCTTTAAAGGTCACACGCGGCTGGCGGAGCTGTTGTTAAGTAACGGAGCCCGGCTGGAGGATAAAAACCCTCATGGCATGACGGCCCTGGATCTGGCCCGGGTGTTTGGGCGTAAAGAGGTGGTGTCCTTGTTAAGTGATCGTCCGGCCTCCTGGTTGGATCCAATGGAGGTCGCCTGCCGTCTGATCTCGCGCAAGCTGTCGCGGCCGACTCCGGAAGCTTGATATTATATATAGAGAAGGCACTGCCAGATTGTGTAAACACTGTGCAGTGCTAAGTGCTTTGTTTCATTGTGGTACGTGATAGTTTTGTAGAGACGCTTTTCAGAAAGCCAATTGTCGTCACTGTCTAACCTAAAGACAGTGTGAACTTATTCCATGATCCTTCCTGATTGCTGTAAGTGTTCGAAATTCGTTGGTGAAACGCGTGCCAAGGGTTTTTGGCCGATGAATTGCTTTAAGGAACAGCATAGAGAAGGAAACAAATTTTATGAAATTCAAAAACTATGTTCTGACGATCCTGAAAGCTCTTGTACTGACTGCCATGACTGTAGGTTTGGCGAACTGTAGCAAGGATGACAATAACAGCGGTACCAGCAATATCTATTACTGGGGTGCCAACAACATCTGTTATCAGAATGTAAACGGGCAGGCGGTTCAGGTGAACCAGACGTACTGCTCTACGAATTCGACTTACGCTTACAACTCTGCCGGCGTGTGCACGATCAAGTCCACAGGTCAGCAAGTGGCGCAATCCTACTGCACGAACAGTGGTACAACTGGACAATACGTGATGAGCGGCAACCAGCGCTACCAAGTCAGCGGTACACAATACATCCCGGTGAACTACACATACTGCATGGGTAACACAGGTGGTGCGACGACTTCCCAGACTTGCTCCGGCGTGTACTACTACGGTGGTCAACAGTACAACTGCGGTGTGACTCACAACTGTTCTGGTGTGATCATGCAAAACCAGTACGGCCAATCCGTACAGTGTTTGTAAGATCCCGCGGAAAAATTCCTTCTTAATTCCGACAATCCACGGCGCCCCGGTTACCCGGTGCGCCGTTTTGCATTTGGCGCCATGCAAAATAACTAGGCAGCATTTCATGATGCAGCAAGTAAATCGGTTGCAAGTCTGCTTAAGTTTTCAGCGTTAGGCCTTCTTTTAAGAGCCTATGGTTGACATGCTTCCCAACACTCGCGAAATTCTAATGGTCTTTGGTCTAGCTAGACCAAGGGCTTGTGTTTGAGGGGAAGTACTCAAGAGGGGATATACCTTGAGAATTAAGAAGATTGAACTAATTGGTTTTAAATCGTTCAAAGACCGCACCGTCATCCATTTTGATGCCGGTATCACTGGTATCGTCGGACCCAATGGTTGCGGTAAATCCAACATCGTGGATGCCTTGATGTGGGTTATGGGTGACCAGTCCGCCAAGGATCTGCGTGCATCCCAGATGACTGACGTCATCTTCGGTGGAGCTGAAGGTTATGCTCCGCTGGGCATGTGTGAAGTGTCCCTGACACTTGAAAATGACGGTGGTCCATTCCCGGCAAAATATATTAAACATTCTGAAATCATGGTGACCCGCCGTTTGCACCGAAACGGTGAAGGTGAGTACTTCATCAATAAAGAACCTGCACGTTTGAAAGACCTGCAGGAGATCTTCATGGACACTGGTGCCGGTTCCAAAGGTTTCTCCATCATCGCTCAGGGTATGATCGGTAAGATCATCACTGCGAAACCTGAAGACCGCCGCATGCTTATCGAAGAAGCTGCCGGTATCACCAAGTTCAAAGCCCGTAAAAAAGAATCCCAGCGCAAACTGGTGGCGACCGATCAAAACCTGGTGCGTTTGCAGGACATTATCGGCGAATTGAAACGCCAGATCGATTCCTTGCAAAGACAGGCTCAGCGTGCAGAACGCTATCGCAACATCAAAAATCAGATCGAAGATCTGGATCTGTGGCTGTCCACCGCTCAGTACGTTGAATTGAAACGTGCTGCGGATGAAGCTCAGGCGATCTTCAATGAAGCGCAAAGCATGGAAGTGGAAGGCGAAACAAACCTTTCCACTTTGCAGGGCCAGCTGGAAGTTCTGAAATTGCAGATCCTGGAAAAGGAAAAAGCGGTTGAAGAACAGCAGACTGAATACTTCACAAAACAATCCACTGTTCAAAAGAAAGAGATGGAGATCCAGGAGCTTCGCTTCGAGATCGAACAGGCTCGTCGTAATGAACAGATGACCGGCACTATTTTGCAGGAACAGGAAGCCCGTAAAGAGCTTCTTTCCCGCGACAAGGCCGCGTTGGATGAACAGGTGACTGAGCTGAAAGAAGAGTCCGAAACTCTGTCTGCATCCTTCACCGAGAAAAATGAAATCTTCCAGAACTTCAATTCCCGCATCGGCACTGTTGACGAGGACCTGACGACGAAACGTCGTGAGCTGTTCGCTGTCGGTCAGACCGAATCCTCTTTGGATGCGCGTGTGAATTCCCTGTCCTCTCAGATCGCGGACCTGACAGACCGTCAGGACAACGAACAGCAGGTGTTGAACGAACTTCGTGAAAAACAGGTTGAGTTCGAAAACCGCCGTAAAAAAGTGATCACGGAGCTGGATAAAGAGCGTCAGATGCAGCTGGATCTTGCCAGCGATGTGGACTCTTTCGAAGCCAACAAAAAGATCCTTCAGGATTCCGTGGCGACTAAAAAAGCCGAAGTGGATTCCTTCAAGGATTCTTTGAATGAAGTTGCGTCCCGCCTTTACGGTCTGGAAAACCTGCAAAATAACTTTGAAGGTTTCCAGGAAGGTGTGAAGCAGGTCATGCTATGGCAGAAAACCCGCACTCAGGAAATGATGGCGGATGGTTCTGTTGTGTCTCACTTCCAGCCGGTTTCTGAGGTTGTTGAAGTTCCTGCTGAATACGAAGTGGCGATGGAAGCGGCTTTGGGTTCCCGTTTGCAGATGTTGTTGTCTTCTGACTCCAATATCGCCGTGGACGCTGTTTCCCACCTGAAAGAAAACAAATCCGGTCGTTCCAGCTTCATGGCTGCTGACGGTCAGGGTCTGTCTTTCAACCGCGCTGAAGCCCCAATGGGCCAGGAAGGTGTTCAAGCCATCCTGAAAGACGTGGTTCAGGCTGCTGATAAATTCAAAAACACTGTGTCTTACATGCTTGATGGCGTGGCGATCGTGGATTCCATCCGCACCGCTTTGAACCTGCGCCCAAGTTATGAAGGCTGGACATTCGTGACTCTTGACGGTGACACCCTGACTGCTGACGGCGTTTTGACAGGGGGCTCTTCCGAGTCTGCTGATTCCGGCATGCTGAAGCGTCGTCGTGAAATCAAGGAATTGTCCGAGAGAAAAGACGAATTCGCAGGAAAACTGCAACTGGCTCAGATGGCTCTGAAAAAGACCGAAGAGCAGTTGGCCAACGTATTGAATGATTTCGAAGGCGCGCAAAAACGCAAGATCGATCAGGAGATCAAAGTTGCCGAATTGAGAAAAGACACCGAACGCGCTGAAAACGAAGTTCAGAACGCTTTGGCGGCAGTCGAGCGCCAGGAACGCGAAGTCAAAAAACTGACAGAACAACTGGAAGCTCAAGAGCAGAAGCTTGAGGAATTGAACGAGGCTCTGATCGAGGCTCGCGAAAGAAAAGTTCTGCTTGAGACTGAAGTTGAGACTTTGAATTCTGAAATGAACTCTGTTCGTCTGGGCTTTGACGGTCTTCAGGCGGAAGTGACGGATCTTCAGGTGAAGTCCGCTTCCAAGACCCAGGAATACACTGGCGTTTTGAGACAGCTTGAAATGGTGACCAAATCCCTGACGGATCTGGAAGCTCAGTTGACCCGCATGAGTGAAGAGGCTGAAGGGTACAATTCCCAGATGACCGACACTCAGGTGACTCTGGAAGAAAAGAAAATCGAATTTGAACGTCTTTTGGACGAAGTCGAGACCCTGAAACTTCAGGCCGCTCGCGCGAAAGACGAATACGAAGTGATGTCTGAATCCATCCGTGCGATCGAAGAAGAAGCTACGTCTTCTCAGCGTGCACGCAATGAACGACAGCACAAAATGAACGACTCCCAGTTGAAACTGGAGCAGGCGAAGATGAAAGAGCAGTACCTGATTGATCAGGTGCGCGAGCGCTACATGCTGAACCTGCCTGATGTTGTTGAGAAATACGTGAACCGCGAAGGCGACTTCCTGGAAGCGGATGCTCAACTGAAAGACCTGCGTGAGAAGCTGGCGAAGATCGGTGAAGTGAACCTGTCTGCGATCGAAGAGTACGAAGAGACTGCTCAACGTTACGAATTCCTGACCAAACAGCACGCGGACCTGACCGAGGCCAAAGATCAGTTGCGCAAGGTTATCGAGCGTATCAACAAAATCTGCTCCAAGCGTTTCAAAGAAACCTTCGAGCTGGTTAACGACCGTTTCACCCGCGTATTCCCGGTATTGTTCGGTGGCGGTGAAGCTTGGTTGGAACTTGTTGAAGAAACTGAAAAGAACGAAGCGGGTATCGAGATCATCGCGCGCCCTCCAGGCAAAAAGACTCAGAACGTGTCTTTGATGTCCGGTGGTGAGAAAGCTTTGACTGCGGTTGCGCTGGTGTTCTCGATCTTCCTGGTGAAACCATCTCCATGGTGTTTGCTGGATGAGGTTGACGCTCCACTTGATGACGCCAACGTATTCCGTTTCAACGACCTGGTTCGTGAAATGGCCAAACGTTCTCAGATCATCGTTGTTACCCACAACAAGCATACCATGGAAGTGGCGGGCAAGTTGTACGGCGTGACGATGCAAGAGCGCGGTGTTTCCACGATGGTTTCTGTTTCCATCCAGGACATCAAATAGTCCGAAGATAACAAAACGAATGCCAAAGACCCCGTTGATGACCTCAACGGGGTTTTTCTTTTTCCGGGGTGTTGCGGGTTGAGACGTTCCGGGAACTGCTGATTTTCGTGTTCCAGATTTTTGCCGGTATTCTGCCACAGGCTGTCTCAATGTGAGAACCCGAGTCGAGTTTCTGATGATTCCTCCGATAAGATAAGGGAACAACGGAACTTCTTTGGGGGAATGACCGTGACCAAGTTAATCTTTGCATTCACGTTGCTGATGGCACCGTTTGCTTATGCTCAAGTTTTGAGTGAGGCAGGCTTGTTCAATCGTTGCTACTCCCACTTGACCGGGAAACCGGTGCCTTTGGGGCATGCGACGATGGCGCAGATTCGTGCCGGTAAAATCAAGGCGCTGGACGCCTGTAATTCTTTGTTGGACAAGGCCGAACTGGATGCTTCCGGTCCACTGGTCAATCGTTCTGACAAGGAAGCCCGTGCCGTTTTGAATACGTTCTATAATTTCCACCGCACCTGGTTCACCGCCAACACGGTTGAACAGATTCAGGAATACAATGAAGAGATGTCCCGCGGGACGATGGATATTTATGACTCCACTGAGCCGGGTCTGGCGCTGACACGTGCGATGTTTGCGCGCAATGCCCAGTACCGTGACGTGCTGACCCTGGGGCAGGGCGTGCGTGCGCAGCGTGAAGAGGACATGGCCGTGCGCAACCGCATTGGTTTCACAGTGAATTTCCCAGGACGTCGTCTTGCCGGAAACAATACGGGCCTTGATCAGAATCTTTTCAATTTCCGCGCGATGAATACGGGCTTTGACGGGAATTCGGACCGCACTCAGGCGACGTTCGTGACTTTGCCCAAGATCGAAGTCGGCGAACTGGTCGGGGTAAGAATTGCCACTGACAATGCGACGATACCAAATCTGTCATTGCAGCCCTTGGGTGCAGACAAGCGCGGCAGTGATCAGCCGGGTTTGAATTTCAGTTTCAACCTGTTTGCCACTCAAGGTGGCGGAGTGCTGGGTACACCTATTTATCTGATGCTGAATTATGGTCATGGCCGCGGTCTTGAAGCCAACGGGACGACCAAGGTTCCGCGTCGCTGGTCCCAGACCAACATGGAATCATTCCTGTGCGCGGAACTTCCGGCCTTGCGTGAAAACGACATTCGCCAGTACGTGGTGGGAAATTCCTCCGCGCCTTTCAGAAATTCCAGCAGCTGCGTGATGTGCCATGCAACTCTGGATCCGATGGCTTACACCGCACGCAATGTCGTTGTCGGAAACTCTGATTATGCGGCACTCAGTGAGGGCAGCAGAACTCATTCCAAAACTGCTTTGCATCTGGCGACCTATCGCGCGGAGCTGGCTTCCGTGGCGGGCTGGCCGTCAGAGCCGGTGGCGAACTTCCACCGTCAGGTTCCGTCAGGCCGTCTGTTCTTCCGTTCCATGACCGGGACTTTGGTTGATCGTCAGGTGACGGGGATTGCGCAGTTGGGTGCGGCGATGGCTGAAACCAAGGATTATTACTATTGCGCGGCTAAAAGATACTTCCAGTATTTCACCGGAATCACGGTTGCTCTTTATGACCGTTCCAATCCGATGAATGAAGAATTGAATAGAAAACTATCCACGGAAGCCGTGGAAGACCGCAAGTTCGTTGAATCTCTTGGGGAAGAGCTTCAGCGCAACCAGTCTGTGCGCCTTATGGTGAAGCAGATCATGTCTTCCAAGTACTATCGTGACGTGAATTATCGGGAAAAATAATCCGGGGGCATTATGGGGGACGGAAAAAATCTGACTCGCAGGGGCTTTATCGCAGGTGGTGCGGTGGCCGGGGCAGCGGCCCTGGTGTCAACGCCTTATGAAAGACTTCTGAATGCTCTTAGCACTGGCTTTATTCATCAAGCCCAGGCTGAAGCAACCGGAAATCTTGGCGCCCGCAACTATATCAACATTCTGATTGCCGGGGGTCCGATGCGCTACACGTTCGATGCGTGGATGCGTACGAACCCGTCCGATGCGCCTTTGGAGTTTAATCCGATGGTGGCAACAAAGTTTGTTCGTTCGGGCAATAATGTCGTTGGAACTGAATACGCGACGTTTAACTATAACGGTGTGATGGTTCCGCACATGTTCTCGCAGTCGGTGACGACTTCAGCAGGTGCCAAGGCTTTGACGGAACTATTGAACAACATGCTGGTGATCCGTGGATTCGGCACCGGTTTTGACGGTCACCCATTCAATGCCACGGTTCAACAAGCGCCGGTGGGCGGGGTGTCTTCGATCATGGGGCTGGCGGCGGACTATTCTCTGAAAACCTTCGAAGCGGTTGAATGGCCCCAGCGGGGTGCTTACGGAAACTATGCTTCCATGAACGGCAAGGCCCTGAATATTCTGACCGGCAATCCGTTGAATTCTTTGTTGGAAGGTTTCGGCGGTCCGGGGGCGAACCGTGCCAAGGGGCGCAGTCTGAAAGACCGCAACCGTGAAGCTTTTGATCTGGCTCAGGCGCGTTTGCGCGCTTATTCGCAATCTGAATTTGCGGGTTCCACTATTCTTTCCAAAAATTTATCCAATGCTTCTGACCTGATGAAAAAAGGCATTGGTAATATCGGTTCTTACTGGGATGGGGCTGTGGCCCGCTATCGTTCTGTGATTGAAGCCAGCATGCGCCAACAGGGCCTTGTCGGTATCAATGATGTGGCGATGATTTCCAGTCAGAATGAATTCTGGCGTGTTCACGTGGCTGATGGCAATCGCGGTCTGGTGGTCAGCAGTAACTCTGATCTTCGTGATTCTATCAAAACCATGGCAGCTCCGGGTTCTTTGGCAGAAGGCTTGGCCCTGGCTGAATACGTTCTGAAAGAAGGCCTGGTCAGCACGATGAATCTGCAAATGGGTGATCCGGCAGGTTTGATGATCAAAGATGCTGCCAACGGCGTCGTTGGAAATCATGTGGCCATCAAAGATATGCACGAAACCGGCGCAATCCCGGGCGTGCTTATCACCACGGCGTACTATCGCGGCCTGTGTGCCGGTATGCTGGAGCTGATTGAACAACTTAAAAAATCCAAAGTGAACGGTGTGGACCTGTGGTCTGAAACCGTGATTCAGGTGATCTCTGAATTCAACCGCACGGCAAGAACCAACGGTTCAGGCAGTGATCATGGTTTCAATCAGATGGTGACCAGTGTGTTCTCGGGCGCAATCCAGCGCGGTCCATTTGTTGTGGGTAACATCTATCGTGCTGGTCACGGTGGCGGTTACGTTGGCACTCAAGGTCGTGCGGCACCGATTGATGGCTACAATCAAAAAGGCATGCCGTCCCCAACGATGGCAGCCTCGACGGTGACGGCCCTGTTGCGTGTTCCTAAAAATCCATACGAGAATCTGGCCGAACCTTTGATTCGCCTCAATGGCGATCAGCTGCAGATTCTTAAAGCGGCGAAGCTGGTGGGGTAAGAACAATGATCACAGCCAAGAACAAAATATTTGTGCTGCTATTATTTGGAACCGTCCTGACCCAGATGTATCAAAACTGCGGTCAGATGGGCGAGTTCGCTGTTCTGGATCAGGCGTCGTTGAATCTTGAAATGGGTTCCAACGGTGATACGGATCAGACTCACCCCAGCCAAAAAGACGTGACACTTCCCACTCAGAAAGTTCAGGTGGTGAACCGCGAATACGTGGCCTCCCTGATGCGCGAGATTTTCACCCGCTCTTCCGGGCCGGTGCCGAATCTTGAAAGTCTGCTGGAACAGTGGATTATCAACCGTGGCGCGCAGTACGGCCTGGGGTGCAATCCTTACAGCACTTACAGCGGGCGTGATTGCGGGGGAGACATCTCGAACTCGAATCTGCCGATCAAGACTGATGACAATACCGTACGTGAATCCTTCCGGGTGCAGTTCTGTGAAAACGTGCTGGGGATGGATGAGGGTGTGAACGCGATTCTGGAAAAAATCTCGAATCGTCCCGCGGCTCCGACGGCCGATGCCGTTCGTCAGGTGTATGGTTTGTTCTATCGTGGCGATGGGGCTTCAGACATCATTGTCGCAAGTTTATTGGACTATGACAAAACTCTGGCGTTGAAAGGGGAATCGGTCATCGAAAGATGGCGGGCTCTTTCACTGCAGGTGTGTGAATCACCAGGCTGGCAGTTACAATAGAGCCCACCCAGGAGGAGGAACCTCCGCTGCCGATGGAGACCTGCAAGGGAAAATCTGGGGAGACTCTTTGCAGATCCACCAAGAGCAGCGGAAATCCGGGTTACTTGATGTATTGAATAAGGTCTGCTTCTTCGAAGCGGACCTTTTTTTGATTTTGAAGGGCATCTTCCTGGTGGCGATAACCTAAAGCCACAGTGGCCACGGTTTTCCAGCCCGAGCCTTCCAGGCCCAGGATCTTGTCGTAAGCTGCCGGATCAAAACCCTCCATCGGAGTGGCATCGATTTTCAGCAACGCCGCAGTTTGCAGCAGGAAGCCCATGGCAATGTAAGCCTGGCGCTGGGACCAAACGCGAATCTTTTCTTCCGGTGCTTTCACCAGATTTTCAATCAGCATATTTTTGTATCCGTCCAAAGCGTCCAGAGGGGCGCTGCGGACTTCAGCCACGCGGTTAATGAACTTTTGTACGAAATCAGCATCCATCTTTTCCTTATAAAGGAAGACCACATAGTGGCTGGCGTCTGTAACTTGTGTTTGATTCCATGAGACCGGTTTTAGTTGATTTCGAACTTCCGGATTTTCAATAACCAGGAATTTCCACGGTTGTACACCGTAAGAGGATGGCGCCAAAGTCAGGGAATTACGCAGGGTTGTCCAATCTGCGTCCGAGATCTTTTTTGAGGCATCGAACTTTTTAGTGGCGTAACGCCACTCCAGGGCATCTTGGATCGTCTTATGGGTCATGGGAAGGGCTCCTTTAAATGTGTCAGATACAGGCACAGTATGCGGCGGATGGAGTTTAATTGCAACTATAAAAGATACATTTAAGGATTTCTCGCGTCTTCAGGGGCTTAATTCCTTGATATTGTTTATTTTTGAGGCTTAGGGTAGTATCTAGACATGGTTGATCAAAGGTTTTCTGTATCAGTTCATATTATGACCGCCCTGGCTTATCACAAGGGTGATCTGATGACGTCTGAAGAATTGGGCGCGAGCATTCGCACCAATCCGACGGTGATCCGCCGTTTGATCTCCAAGCTTGTTGATGCCGGACTTCTTACGTCCTTCAAGGGCAAGGCGGGGGGCGTGAAGCTTGCCAAAACCCCGAAAGAAATTTCTCTGCGTGATGTCTATGTGGCGATCACTGACAAGAAGCTGATTGCGACTCCGGACAAAGAACCATTCAAAAACTGTGTTGTCAGCTGCTCAATGAAAAAGCTGATGTGCGAGCTGGTGGATGGAATTGAAAACAACTCTATGGATTATCTGGGCGGGATCCGTTTGTCTGATCTGACGTCCAAAATCGCCAAATGAAGTCCGTCTATCCTGCCGAAGAAATTCGCGCTGAACGGATCACCTTAAAAAAGCACATAATTGAAATGGCTGAAACCATGTTTCAGTATGTTGATCAGGATCGCGAACGCCTGGGTCGCTTTCTGCCATGGGTGCCAATGATCAAGGGCGTTCATGATGAACGCGAATACATCGAGATGACCCGCGAGCAGTGGCAGGATTTCAAGATGTTCGACTATGGCATGTATCTGAATGATGGCGACATCTATATGGGGAACGTCGGCGTGCACACGATCAGCTGGGACAACGACCGCTGTGAACTGGGATACTGGATCCTTGGGAAATTCGAAGGCCATGGGTATGTGCGCGAAGCGGTGCTGGCTTTGGAAAAGGTCCTGTTTGCCCTTGGATTTTATCGAATTGAGATTCATTGTTCAGGTCTTAACAGCCGCAGCAGCTCTGTAGCTGAAAATTGTCAGTATAAATTCGAGGCCCGTCTGCGGCAGCACGCCATTGAAAACGGCTTAAGACGAGACACTTTGGTGTTCGCCAAACTTCGTGATGAACGATAAAAAACTCGAAATCGAAGAACTTCATCGCACTGCTTGCGAGTCCGGCAAGGACTCGTATGTCGATCCAGCCACCGGATACACTGTATTTACTGAGTTTTTTCACATGAAGCGCGGTCACTGCTGCGGTTCAGGCTGCAGACATTGCCCATGGAAAAAGAATAGTCAGAAAAATCCAAATGAACCTACCGACCCGACGTAAGTGTTGAAAGCTTCGGCATTTTCGCCGAAAGAAAAACACTCAATTCTGTTTTTGAGCCACCGAAAAGAAGATCGTCACTGTTATGATTTGTGCAGGTGGGGTGCGTTGGTATGTCGTTTAATTATCAAAAAAACAAAGAACATTCGAGCGACAGTTTTTGGACGTCGTATTCGGATTTATTCTTGGGTTTAAGCACGATCTTCCTTCTTTTGTATGTCACATCCAGTTTGCGTACGGGCACCGATGCCTTGCGCGGGCAGGTGGAAAACCAGAAGCTTTCCATGAAAGTGGAAGAACTGGAAAGCCAGTTGAAGATGTACGAGAACGTGAAGAATGAGTATCTGGCCGGACAGGCACCTAAAGATGAGGTGCAGGAGTATGAAGAGCTTATGGACAAGCTGACCTTGCTTCAGGAAGACGCCAAGACTGAAAAAGAGCGTCTGATCCAGGAAGCCCGTGAAAACGGGGACAAAGTCAAAGCTCTGAACAAGTACCAGCAAATGGTGCGCAACGTTCTTAATGCCAACAAGATGGCCAAGTCCAAATTGATCAATCGTGATGATCTGATCAAAGAGCAGGATGTGGAAATCGAAACCCAGGAAACCGAGATTGCTGATCTGAATAAAGACATTCAGAACAAAAAGCAGCTGATCGCTCAGGGTGAACAAAAGATCGCAGTCACACAGGCGCAGTTGCAAAAGCGTCTGACTGAACTGCGTGTGGCTTACAAAAACAACAAACTGTCAAAACAACTGTTTGAACAGAAGATGGCTCAGGCCCGAGCTGACGGCAACCAAAAGGTGGCTCAGCTGAATCAGGTCAATGCCCAGTATCAGATGCAACTGAACCAGGCCAATGTGCAATTGGGTCAGGTGCAGGGTGAACTTTCCAAAACTCAAGGCATGCTGGCGCAGAAGGAAGACGAAGCCACTCATCTGGCAGGCGCTCTGTCCCGCACCAAGGCTGAAACTGGCGCGCGTATCGCGGGTCTGGAATCAGGTCTGGCAGATGAAAAAGCCCGTGGTGCCAAACGTGTAGCATCTTTGCAGGAAGGTTTTGCGGAAGAAAAAGCAGCGATGGCTGCTGGCTTCGGTAAAGAGAAAGCGGCCATGGCGGCAGGCTATGGCAAAGAAAAAGCCGCCTTGCAGGGCGCTTTGAGCGACACGCAAGGACAGCTGGCGAAAGCAAGAGCAGAAATCGAAGCGCGTAAATCCGTGGCGGGTGAAATTCAGAAGGGTTTCGCCAAAGCCGGTATCAAAGCTGATATCGACCTGCAGACGGGCGATGTGGTTCTGGATTTCGGTCAGGCTTACTTTGACAGTGACTCGGACCGTCTGAAGCACGAGATGAAAGGTGTCCTGGAAAAAGCGATGCCGATTTATTCCCGGTCTTTGTTCGGCAATCCGAAAGTGTCTGACAAAATTTCCGCGGTGGAAATCATCGGTTTTGCCTCACCAACGTATCAGGGGCGCTTCGTCGACCCACACAGCTCCAAGCCGGCAGACAAAGCCGCTTTGAAGTACAACATGGATTTAAGTTACCGTCGTGCGAACTCCATCTTCAGTTACATGCTGGATGAAGGGAACATGAGATTTGAGCATCAGCGCGAGCTCTTGGCCCTTATGAAGGTTTCCGGACGAAGCTTCCTGGAAGTCATGAAGGTGCAAAATCGCAATATCGCCACAGCAGCCGAGTTCTGCAAGCAGAACGACTGTAAAAAGGCGCAGCGGGTAATCATCCGCTTTAACATGGATCAAAAGAAATAAAAGGGGTGGGTTGTGACAACGAAGGCATTTGCTGAGTATTTCATTATAAGTTTGCCGTATGTGATGGGCGCCGTCTTTCTGGTCGGTTTGTTCTTCCGTGCGGTTATCTACTACACGGTCCGCCGCCATGAATCTTTCGCGCGTGAATTTGAAAAGCGTGTGAATCGTTTCATCGAAGCTGAGGTTCCGGGCAAGGTCGACAATGTGTCGTTCTATGTTCTGACCAAAAAGCTTCTGGAAAGAACTTACTACGAAGTTTTCGAAATCCGTGACCGCATGAAGCGCAGAAAGCCCGACAACGTGATGTCGGCCAGTGACCGTGTGTTCCTGGTTCGTCAGGGCTGTGCTTGGCTGGTAAAGGATATTCTGAAACAGGTGAAGTTCCTGCGCTGGACGGATGACAATCCGAAGCTTCTGAATATCACCAAGGCGACTTTGCAACATAATCCTTGTTTCAACAAGGTCTTTGGCGTGATCCCGATGGTTGGTATGAACGACCTGATTTCGATTTTGCCGGGCCTGTTTGTCGTGGCGGGGATCCTGGGTACCTTCATCGGTATCGCGGGTGGGTTGCAGGAACTGGGCACGATGAATTTGCAGGATCTGGAAAATACCAAAAACATCATGGATCGCTTCCTGCACGAGATCTCTTTTGCGATGAAAACATCCATCGCCGGGATTATCTTCTCGTTGTTGGCGCACGTGACGAACGTGATTCTTTCCCCGGAAAGAGCTTACGTGTCCATGATCGACCGTTTCGAGAGTTCTTTGGATTTGTTGTGGTATCGCGCTGACAACAATAATTTCCCAGCTCATGAGCGCCCATTTGATGAACATCGTGATGCCGTTGAAGCTTTGGCCGAAGATGCCCTTAATAAGGAAATCGGAAAAACAGCGGCGGTGGTCAGAGGAGCTTAATTGAACAAGTTTATCGTCACAATCCACAGGAAGGATCAGGTGCTAAGCCGTGAGGTGAACAAAGACTCGTTCACCATGGGCCGCTCTTTGGATTGTGACTTGTCCTTGAACGATAACAACATCAGCCGGGTGCACCTGGTTGTGAGTCGTCGCTGGAACCAGATCTGGATTGAGGATAAAAATTCATCCAACGGGACCTATATCAATGGCACCCGCATCGTTCAGGGAACCCCGGTCAACGTGGTTCCCTCCGATCGTATCCAGCTGGGCCGATCTGAATACATTCTGAACCTGGATCTTTTCGTTGAAGAACCAGCGCCCGAACCAGAACCGGAGCCGTCGATTTCCCAATCTGCGGCAGCCATGCCGGAAGACGAAGATGCGCCATTGGAGGCCACGGTGGCCATGCCGGCACCGAACATGGCGCCATTCCAGGCGGAAAAAATCCTGCACGAAGCCAAGCGCAAAGCGGCGCAAATCATTATGGAAGGCGAAACCCAGGCTGAACGCCGGGTGCAGGTCATCTATCAAAAAGCCCGTGAAGCCCAGGCCCAGGCTGAGCTGTTCTATCAGACCCGCATGGCGGAAGCGCACAAGGAAGCTGATGCCATTCTGGCAGATTTCCAGAAGCAAGGGCAAAGCCTGCTGCACGATGCGCGCAATATGTCTCAGGAACTGCGTGAAGAAGTCGATTCTTACGTTCAGGGCCTGCGCCAGAAGGCCCGCAAAGACACTGAAGACATTATTTCTGAAGCCACTTTGGCTGCCGAGAAAATGAAAGACGAAGCCATTGCCCACGGTCGTGAGCTGGCCCGTCAGGAAAGCGAAGCGCTGCTGAAAACCAGCCGCGAGGAAGCGGACCGAATTTTGGATTTCTCGAAACTGCAGATTGAGGAAACTCAAGCCCGTATTCGTACAGACCTGGAAAATTCCCAGGAACTGAATCAGCGGACTTTGCAGGAAGCCGAGGCCGAAGCCGAAAGATTGTTGAATGAATCCCGCACGCAGATTCGCGATGCGGAAGCGCGCCTGCGGGAAGAATCTGAACTAGCACGCAATGATAACGCTTCCTTGATCGCCACAGCCAAGGCCACCGCCGACCAGCTATTGCAGCAGGCCAAGGTCGACGGTGAACAGCAGATTCAATTGGCGAATGATAAAGTTCAGGAAATCACCGCTGTCAGCACTGAAAAACAGACGGTCTTAAATGAGCTTCTGGAAAATGTTGCGGCCCGCACGGCGGAACTGCAAAAAGCCACTGAAGATTTGAGCAAAACCCGTACTGACAATTCCGATCTTCTTTCGCAGGTGGAAAAAGGCCAGGCTTTGCTGAAAGAGCTTCAAACGACCCATGCAGATCTGGAAAAACAGAAAGCTTCTTTGGAAGCTTCTTTAAAAGGTCTGCAGGAAAAACAGGCCCATCTGACCATGGATGTGCATGATATCGAATCCAAGAAAAATCATCTGTTCAAGGAATACGACGCGCAAAAGATTTTCCTGAATGAAAAACTGGAAAAAGAAAAATCCCAGATGGCGAAATCGGAAGAGGAACGCCTGGAAGAACAGCGTCTGGAGATGTCCAAGCGTCTGCAGAAAATGGAGCGCGATCTGCTGGATGACGTGATCCGCAAGAAAAATTCCATGGTGAAGGACATCCACTCGGCGATTGAAAAAGAGATCGTGATGCTGATGGAGCCTGAAAAATGGCGCAATATCAGCCAGTCCGTGGAAAATCACATCACCGAGGCCATCGATGGCAAAGTGGCGACCTTGTCCCAGTCTTCGATGAGCGAAAAGCCAGTGGATCTGATGAAGAAGCGCAAAAACGAAAAGCTTCGCTGGGTCACCATGGGTCTTGCCATGGGGGCCGTGGGCTATTTCGTCAGTCAGATTGTCGTGGATCGGGTTGTAAAGGATCAGACTCCGATGCAGACCATGGTCAGCAACGAGGCCAAGAAACGTCAGGATGAACTGGAAAAACGCAAATTCAATCCGCCTCAGGCGGAAGAGATCAAAGACTCTTACACTGATGCGGTTATCTATACCCGTAACTATCTGGACATCTATACCGATGCCCAGTTCCAGCAGAAGCTTTACAAGGCCGCTTCCCAGTACCTGCTGAAAACCTGGCGCGTGGATGAAGATAAGTCCATTCAGGTCATTTCATCGGCCAATGCATTGGTGAAAGAACTGGCAGACCGCAAAACCAAAATCCATCCGGACTTTATCAAAGAGGGCATAGAAAAAATGCGCGAGCTGGAAAATCAGTCGTTGGCGCGCATGAAAGACGTCCTGGGCACCGAAGTTCGTCTGGAATCCTATCGTCGCTTCGAACGCAATTTCTATAAAGAAGAAGTCCAAAGAAGAAGAATGGCCCAGCACTAGGCCTTTTTAAGGGTCCTTACGGGGCAAACGGGGCTTCGCCGCCGCGTTTTGTTGCTAGTCTCGGCTTCCAAAATACGATACATAGTGGGTGATTTTCTTATCTTAATGACGCACGTTGTTGCGGAGGTTTGTTATGATGTCACCTGGGCATGAGCAGCAGATTACAATTCTTGCTGGCGTGGTTGTTCTTCTCTTTGCGGTTATTTTCGGCGCTCTGATTTTGGGGATGATGAAGAATGCGAAGAAGCGTTCTCAGGAGCTGACCCATGAAGCCAAACGAGAAATGCCGACGACTTCCGAGCAACCGGAAGAACTTCCACTGGCGCACATTGATTCCACGGGCAACGTGGTTTCTGATTTGTCTGTGCCGGATCTGCATGATGCGGCAGTGGTGATTGAAGAAAAGGCCGTCGACCTTGCAGTGGCGCTTAAAAAAACCGAAGAAAATCTTTTCGGCCGAATTCGCAGCCTGTTTAAGTCTGAAACCAGCAACAAGCATCTGGAAGAGATCGAAGAAATTCTTTACACCAGCGACCTGGGCCCAGCGACTGTGCAGCGTCTGATGGGTGCGATTGAAGACAAGCTTTCCAAAAAAGAGCGCGCCGACTACGACACAGTTCGTGAAGCGTTGAAAGAAGAAATCAAAAATATCTTCCAGGGGTCTCATTCCACTTCGGTGGGCACGGGCATCCTTTCCAAGATACAGTTCGCAGCTGAAGGCCCAACAGTATTGATGATTGTGGGTGTGAATGGAGCGGGTAAAACCACTTCCATTGGTAAAATCTCGGCGCAATTGGCAGCAGAAGGCAAAAAGGTTCTAGTGGCGGCCGGTGATACATTCCGTGCAGCGGCAGGCGGGCAGTTGAAAGTCTGGACTGATCGCGCTCAGGTTGAAATCTTTTCTCCGGAAGGTGTGACCGATCCAAGTGCGGTGGCGTTTGATGCCGTCGCTAAGGGCAAAGGTCAGGGCTATGACGTTGTGATCGTGGATACTGCGGGTCGTTTGCACACTCAAGCCAATCTGATGGAAGAGATCAAAAAAATGAAACGTGTGATGTCCAAGGTGATCCCGGAAGCTCCGCACGAGACTTTGATCGTTCTGGATGCGAATTCGGGCCAGAATGCTTTGATGCAGGCTAAAGAATTCCACAACGCTCTGACTTTGACCGGAGCGGTCCTGACTAAAATGGACGGCACGGCGAAAGGTGGCGTGGCTGTAGGGCTGGCGCAGGAACTTCATATTCCGATTAAATTGATCGGAGTGGGGGAGCGTATTCAGGATCTGCGCACGTTCTCGTCCCAAGAATTTGTAAATTCCCTGTTTCAATAGTGTGGTTTTTGGGAATCGTGACAAGGAACTGACAGATTCCTGACGGAATTCCCGGAACAACTCGGTTATAAGAGAGCCTCAAAACCTAAAGGGGGCTCTTATGAAATCCATCGTTTTCGCTTTCGCTCTATTGGCTTTGCCAGCTCTTTCCCAGGCTCAGACTTGTTACCGTGCGACGGAGGCTTTGCCGGCAGGTGTTCCAGCCATTCTATGTATGGATTCATTGGCTTTGTCTGCTGATGAAACTAAACTTGAAATCACCACTGAAGACTATTCTGTTCCGGCTTTTCTGGATGTGGTTTCAACCAGCCGTCACAATGAAGACAAATTGAACTTTAAAGCACAGGGTTCTTTGGTGGATATCTGGCAAAGTGGCTGCGGTGAAGGTCTGTCTGCAAAACTGCAGATCAGCGGCCGCACCGAGTACGGCGAGATTTATCCTCACACTTTGAACGTTTCAGTGGAAGTGGCAGAAACTAATGACACCTGCCACTCCAAACCTTCGAAATACACAGTTCCGTTCGCTTTGATCACTGAATAGTTCAGAAACTATTTTTGATCAGCGATGCGCTGAATATGATCTGACTTATAAACATGAAAGCCCGGGTGAAAGTTCAAGGTGGCAATAGCCATAGCCCGGGCAATCGTGTTGGCTTTGATGGCGCGGTACTTTTTCAATGGTCCTACCATCAGCTTGTTCAGAATCGGACTGAGTTTCTGGGCGATGTCTTCGCCTGTGCGCGATTCTTTGCGTTCACCCAAAATCAAAGACGGTTGAAACACTTCAATCTGCGGGATTTTTAGTTTTCGCAGTTCGTGTTCCATTTCACCTTTGACCCGGTTGTAGAAGATACTGGAACCGGCGTCGGCACCCATGGCCGAAATCACCAGGAACTTTTGTGCGCCACAGGCTTCAGCGACTTTTGCAAAATTCACGACATAGTCATAGTCCACTTTACGGAAAGCGGCTTGTGATCCCGCCTTTTTGATTGTGGTCCCCAGACAACAAATAAAGACCCCGGCCTTCAGCAGATCTTTGCGCTGCTCAAGACTGTCAAAATCCATGATGATGTTTTCGACGTGGGGAGGAATGCGACCCATCGGGCCGCGAGAGATGGCCTTGATAGAGCGGACTTCATCAAGGTGGGCCAAAAGAAGAAGGAGCTCGTGTCCCACGAGCCCCGTCGCACCTGCTATGCAGATATCTGTCGGATAATTCAAAGCTTCTCCTGAGAGGAGCTTAGTTGCCGCCTCTTCTTGTAGAATCGTTTTCGTTTTCAGTTCTGTAGTTGATTTTCGGAGGATTGTGTTTGCCTGAAGTTGCCAGGAACTCAGGAACAGAATCTCTGAAATCAGCCAGACCACTCACGCGGATCACGCCCTTAGTGGCTGCTCTGTCCGGATGTTTGTAATCGATGAAGCGACCTTCGTCCACCAGGAAGTAACCAGTGAAGTTTGTTTTCGCAGCATCTTTTTCCCAACCAGAGTCAATTTTGTAACGGTCGCCGGATTTACCGGAAGCCGCAGATTTAACATAATTCAACTCGTTGGCATTTGGGTATTGGTCAACATCATATGTACCGCGTTCGATCACGTTTTGGCCATCAATAACTGGAATAGCCTTGTCGATGATGTTTTTCGCGTCAGCTGACAAACCACCGCTTCTTTGAGCGCCATCAGTCAGCAGGATGTAGTTCCAAACCATCGGTTTTTCAAAGTTGTGAGCATAACGTGGCATTGGTGTTGTTTTCTTTTTGAAGATACCTGTTGTCACTTCCGCTTCACGAGTGGATTCACGAGCGTAAACACGATAGATGTCAGTGCCCGGAGCCAGGATGGATCTTAGGTAAGCGATCGCACGGTTTTCCAGGCGGGTACAGCCCGCAGAACCTGGATTGGAGAACATGTTCATGAAGAAGCCGCGAGTCAGCTCAATCGCTGCAGCACCGTCTTTACCCCAGCCCATAGTTCCGTGCATCCACTGATAGTTCATACCGTTGATTTCATCAGCCGGAGTGATCTTGGCTGCATACCAACCGAACGCACCATAAATAGTGGAATTACCCTGAGCATCGTCAACCATCCATTTACGGGAGCTGACCAGTTTGGACATACCATCTGTAATCGGACCCGGGATCGTTTTCAGATCCTGACCGGATTTATACCAGTGAGGGTAATGCCCCTGACCGTCCTGATAGAACTTGATCCATTCGGAAATACGCGCATGGCCCAGCCAGGTTTTGAACGCGTGAGGATCTGTTTTGGTGCCTTCTTCCGGACGACCAACAACCATTTCTGTTTCCATCACCAGTTTGTGGGCGCAGCTTGGGGACTCTGTGCAGCGCTCGTAAACGCGGGTTTTTTCAGTCGCCACGTTCTGGATCACGAAGTATTTGGAAGCTGCTGTTTGCAGTTGTTTCGCACTTAAATAGTCTTTGGAAACAAACAGTTCCGCAGCGGCATCCGCTTTCACAGACGCTGACTTGATGATTTTGATCTGAACCAGCGGTGTGGCTTCGTTCAGCAGATCATAGACTTCAACTTCATCATTAATAGACAACTTACCAACAATGTTGGAGGCCGTGGTCGAGTTGCTGCTGCGAACATTCAACGCATCCGCTGAGATAAAGTATCTGCCACCCACTTGCAGGCTGGCTTTGGATAAACCCACAGCCGCGGCATTAACACTTGTATTGGCATCACTGGAAGTGATTTCCTGTGCAACACCCAGCATAGGAGAGCTGGCAATCAACAAACTCAAAACTGCAGAGCAGAGTCGGCGCGTATTAATCTTTGTCATGAACGTCCTCCAGAAACGTATATCTATTAAACTTATGTCATTGACTCAAACCCTCTCAGCAAGAAGCGTGACAGCCTCCAGACCTGCGGTATTTTTGAAAGGATTGTTTTCAGCCGTCAAACTGTTTATCAACGGAGCCCTTTTTGGGCACATGGAGGTTTCATGAAGATGAGAAAGTTTTTGCTGCTGGGTTTGATTCTTTTGCCAGGATTGGCGGAGGCTCAGACGACTTCCAAAGCATGGCGTATTACCAAGCCATCGTGGACAGCAGCCGATGAACAGCGTTTTGGAGAGTTCATCACCCGTTTGGGCAATGCCGTGGAAAATCGCGAGTGTGCGACGGTGGATGCGTGTCTGCGTAGTACGGCCAATCCTTATGCGGGAACAGATCCTGCGGATTTGCGCCTGTTCGCGGACTGTGCGGATCTGCCGTATTATCTGCGCTCTTATTTCGCCTGGAAAAACGGTCTGCCAATGTCTTTGGTCAGCAGTGTGAATACGCTGCCAGGATCTGAAAATAAAGACCCTCGCTATTCCAAGTTCGGCAATGCGGTCAGTGGTCGCTATGACATCATTCCAAGCCGTACCAGCAATCCCAACGCCGTTCAGTTGTTGAACCGAACTATTGTGGATATGACCTATTCTGCGACCTTCCGTATGATGGGAGACAAAGATGCCGCTCGTTTTACTGACTTCTATCCCGTGAAACTAAATCGCGAAGGTATTCGCCCGGGCACAGTGATCTATGATCCTGCGGGACATGTGGCGATCATCCATCGCGTGTCTGATGACGGTCGCATTTTCTATATCGACTCTCACCCGGATAACACGCTGACTTCGGGAATGTACACGCCGAAATTCACGCGCAGTTTCCCGGGTCATGGTGCTGGATTCAAAAACTTCCGTCCGCTCGCTTTGCAAGGGGCAACCCGCAGAGCCAATGGGGAATACTATGGCGGCAAGATCGTGGGCGCGCTGAATACTCAGCTTGCGAACTTCAGTGTTGAGCAGTTCTATGGCAATTCACCGGACCCCGCTGGGGAGTGGAACAAAGGTAAGTTCCTGTACCGTGGGGCGCAGTACCCGTACTATGACTATCTTCGTATTGCGATGGCCAGTGGTGATCTGAAAATTGATCCGCTTCAGGATATGAGCGCGATGGTGGCAGATATCTGCGTGAACTTGAAGGACCGTGTGGTGGCGGTTGATATGGCCGTGAAAGCCGGCGTGGATCGCAAGCCGCATCCAGAGCGTCTGCCGACGAATATCTTTGGGACTACCGGAGAATGGGAAGACTATGCTTCTCCGTCCAGAGATGCCCGTCTGAAAGTGGGCTTTATGGATATCTTGAATCAGTCGCGCACGCTGGTTCAGCGCCAGCGTTCTGGAGATCCGGCAATTGTGTATAGCGGCGCCAATATCGCCGTGGACCTGCTGGCGACTTACGAACGTGAATCCCGCGCGTGTCAGTTCGTCTATCGCAATTCGGCGGGTGGTTCTGTGACGTTGAATCTGGAAGAAGCTCGTCAACGTGTCTTCGACATCAGCTTTGACCCGTATCATTGTGTGGAACTTCGCTGGGGCGCAAAAACCCCGCAAGAGCTGGCGACGTGCATGGATGATGAAAATAAGCGTCTGTGGTACGACCGCGAAAGATGGTTGCGCAATCAGTGGGAGCGTCGTTATGACGCCCGCATGGATTATTCACTGGACGAGCTGACTGGACCGAAACCAGGTGCTGGGATTGCTCAGCCACCGGATGTGGATATCATCCGCTTGCTGAATTCCCTGAGATAACTTCTTAAAGGGCCCGGTTCCGGGCTCTTTCTCATTTTGAGACACTTTCAAAGTGACCGCCCTTAAATGTCTCTTTGGATAGTGTCTTGACGGCCAAAGGCCTTCCAAAAGCCCCTATTACGGGTATAAGGCTTGCAAATATCGAAGATGATGGAAGTGTCACTTCGTTTTGCCATGTCTGGATTGCTTTGCCTGTTGCTGATCGCAACGGGCGGGTGTTCTTTTAAAAAGGACCCGGCAAAAGGCAAGGGCGCCCCAGTCACCCTGATCGAAGAACAGGCTCTGCCTGAACACGTGGCCAGCCTGGACGAGGTTATTGCCGGGGATGACGAGGAAAAGGCCATCGAAGCCTTGGTTCAGCGTAAAGACGAGCTGGCAGCCCTGTCCCGCGGTGGTGCGGTGAGCGCGCTGGATCTGGCGATTAAACACGGAAAACAGAAAGTCGCGCAATTCCTGCTGATCAGCGGGCAAAGTCCGTTCGTGCTGAATCAGGAAAGCCGGGAAAAGCTGACCTATGATGCGGCGATGGGAAAGCTGATTGAATCAGCTCAGCTGGACGGGATGATGGATATCCTGCGCAGCTATCCGAGAAAATTGCAAAATGGTATTGTGCCTGATACATCAATGCAGAAGTTCCGCGATCGTATTGACGAATATAAGATTGGGTATCGCGGTTGTGAGAAATTTGCAAATCTATTGATGGAACGAGAATACCTAAGTAGAGAGCTCGTACATCCGGGAATTTACTATGAGGCCTTCAGTCAATTAAATCACCGGGAAGCGTTTAATAATCTCTTAACGGATACTTCGTGCGCCAATGAGACTTCTCGTTTTTCAACGGAATTGATAAATAGTTGGATTGGGTATGAGTATCTTTATCAGTTCCAGTCGAGCTTCAAGTCTATTGCCTTTATCAAGTTTTTAGTGGGCATGAGAAAAGGCGCTTCTTTATCTATAGTTGTTCCTGCAGATGGATGGCATCAAGATCATCTTGGTTTGATTTCAAGCCAGGTGAACGTGAGCCCGTTAGCTCTTTTAATGCTTAAAAAGGTTTGTTTCGCGAACGAAGGTCAGCTAGATGAGTGGGTTTCGCTCGTGAATGAACTGCAGTCGGGTCAGGATCACTCCTATCCATACTTCATGGGTGAAAAGAAGCCTGATAGCCCTGTGCCTTGTTATGGGGAAGAGAAGTATTGTTCCCACGATAGGGCAAACGTGGCAAATCTCCATTCGATTTTCCGGTATATGAATCCTGGCACAAAGATTCAACAGGATACTTTTTATTCCATGTATACCGGCGAACGTCGGGAATTTATGGCGATGACCTTTGATGAGTTCAAAACTCAGATATGTACTGAGCCAAAACGGAGGACCTTCAAATGAAGTCCCTGTTGCTTATATTTATCAGCCTTGGATTGGTATCTTGCAGTTTTGACAATGGCAAGTTTAATCCTGTTGTCAAGTCGGTATCTGCCAAAAAGGAACTGACAAATTCTCAAAAAGACCTAATTGCCGCAGCTCGGATTGGGAATGTAGATCTGGTGCAGAGAAGTATAGACGCATTGAAGGTGCATGAATTTGCATTTGCCGGATTTGCAGAAACCCCTATGGGCGCTGCTGTGGCTGGCGACAATGTTGATGTCGTAAAAGTATTGTGGTCTCAGTCTGTGGATGCCTTTAATTTGGGGTCAGAGCAGGGGAACTTTGAAAGTCAGGTATTAAGATCTCGTCTGCAAAAACAATTTCATGCCTTAAAGCATATTAAGCGTTCGGAAGATTTTGGGTTTACTTTAAATAAGGCCTCATCATTTCTAGCTGAAGAGTACGGGAAAAAAGCGCAAGTGGTTTTGGAGTATGTTTCCAAGTCCGAATTTGGTGCGGCAAATGGACTGATGATTCGTACGGGGCTGTCCTGCGAATTTGTTCGTAATCAGATTATTCAGGATTTGCAGGCCGACGTGGTTAAAAATTCTGATGTAATGGTGAAGTATCTAAACCAGCTTTCGTGCAGTAATGAGATTTCTTCCCAAGATATTCAGCTTTTGTATGAAGCTGAATTGATACGTCAGTTTCAAAGATATTTTGACGACTCACTTCTGTTAGGGTTTTTGAGTCGTCGCCCTAATCTGAAATCCACATTGTGGAATATTGATAATTCTGGCTTGTGGATTTCCCCAAAGCTGTTGATGCGTATTTCTTGGTCTAAGGATAACATTCATCGCAAAGAGGGAACGTGTCCTCCACCTTCGGTAGTGGGCCAGAAAGAATGTGCTTTTTATGCGGATGATGACTACGGCCCGAGCGACTACTTGTCTGAAAAGGCCGGGATCAAGAGCTCCAACTATGAATTGATCTATGTCAGTAAGGGGAAGGTGATTGGTAGTTATCGCAGATTTAAAAGGCAGTCGCGGCACAACGGACGACTCGCTGATCCATTATTTGTTAATGCCAGTATGTATATTCATCGTATTCCATATTATGGTGAGCTGGGTATGCCATATCAGGATGAGAGTGGCGAGGTGAACTACAAGGAAGAACCTCTTCAGTGGGAGGTGTGGTTGCAACAGGTGATGAACAACTATCATTTTGAAAATGACAGTTTTGATGATGCGCAGTGGGAAGAAACTCAGGAAGCTCGTCGAAAAGCAGCAGAGCAGGAAGAGGCGGGGAAAGAAGTGGAGAGTCAAACGCAGGATAGCGGTAGTGTCGAAAACTCTGGACCTTATTGTAGCCCCCTAGACTGTGTCGAGTTGCCGAACCCTTTTGATTCTGAGGGCAATGTAGTGGCGCCTGGCTCGGTTCCTGATGGGCCGACCGACCTTCCTGATGTAGAATAGTTCCCATCTCAAATTGAGACGGGTGACAAATTGGGGCCCCTGTCTAGTAAACATTTCCCGTACGCAAGTATAGGCCCCGTACAGCTGGCACTTTTATTGGATATATAGAACCTGAAGAGGTTTCTATGTCTATGAAGAGCTTGTTTAAAAAGACTTTCCTGATCGGTATGTCCATGATGACTCTGGCGCCTCAGTTTGCCTCTGCGGCACTGGAGTCGCAGCTCAGTGGCTATCTGAATAAGGACCTTCAAGAAATCCCGGTTATCTTTGTCCGTGGATCCAATTTCTATCTTCATAAAGCGCCTTTGATATCTTTGTATGAAAAGCGTGGTTATTCTGCGATCTGGGTCGACGCGAATGGCAAACCCAATGCTATGGCGGCCGCCGCTCGCGAAGCTCTTCGTCAAGGAGCATACCTGCAAGGTCTGAATCCCGATGACTATTGGGATCGGATCATTGAAAACATCTATACTTCAAATACAGATGGCAGATTCGGAGCTACATTTGAGCTGGCTGTGTCTGAAGCCGTTATTCGTTATGTCACTCATTTGTCTACGGGCCGCTTCGACCCGATGGAGATTGATACTGACATTAAGATCGCCAAGAAAAAATTCACAGAATATACAGAGTTGAATCAGGTTCTGGGAGCGGTTCAGTCCAATATCAGTGCAAAAGCGCTGGTCGCAGGATTGGATAAATTTGCACCGACTCATCTTCGTTACGTGGATTTAAAACAGCTTCTGGCCTACTTCCGCAGCATTCAAAATGCAGGTGGCTGGTCTCAGATCAAACTTAACAAAAAGAGCCTTCGTCCCGGCGACAAGGATGCTGCGATCCCGGCTATCCGTGGTCGCTTACAAAGCCTGGGTTATGCTGTGACGTCTACGGGTGACGTTTATGATGCGGATCTAAAGCGTGTGATTGAGGATGTCCAGGGTGTGAATAACATGGGAGTGGATGGGGTCATCGGGAATGAAGTTATGACCTTCCTGAATACGACTGTGGCTGACCGTGTTTTCCAACTTGAAGTAAATATGGAAAAGATTCGTTGGTTGCCTAAAACCATGGAGTCTCGCCATGTGTTTGTGAATCTGGCGACGACAGAATTCCAGATGTTTGATGAGGGCCGAAAGGTCATGCATTTCAAAACCATCAACGGTCAAAGCTATCGCCGTACGCCAGTGCTTCGAAATATGTTGAGTTTCGTTGAGCTGAACCCAACATGGACGGCGCCGGACTCTATTGTATTTAGAGACAAGCTGCCAATTCTGCGTCAAGGGCAGCCAGGTATTGACTATTTGAAAAAGCATCGTATGCATCTGGTGGATCGAGTTAAAAATACGGTGGTGACGCCAAGTGTGGCTATGTTGCAGGACCTTTCCCGTAGTAACTTCCCTTATTATCTGCGCCAGGAGCCATGGCGAAAGAACGCGTTGGGTTCCATTAAGTTCCCGTTGCCGAACGAGTGGTCCATCTATTTGCACCACACGGAAGATCCCAAGTTGTTCCAGGATAGCAAGAGACACTTGAGTTCCGGTTGTGTTCGTTTGGAGGATCCGTTCACTTTTGCAGCTTATATCCTGCGTGACAACGTAGCGGTGAAGTCCAATCAGACAGAAGACTACTGGCCAAAAGAAAAGTTGGAATCCTACGTTCCGCCAGAAGATTCAATTGACTACGTTCCTAAGGATAACTGGGAAAAACGCATTCACTTGAAAGTGCCAGTTCCAGTTTACTTGATGTACCTGACTGTCGATCGCGCCCAAGACGGTGCGGTGAGATTCGTGAAAGATGTTTACGGCCAGGACGAGCGTGTGGCAAAAACAATGAAAACAGTGAGACATGGCAATGAATTATTCTAAAGGATCCATGAATATGAAAAAGCAGCTTTGGACAGCATTGTCTGTGATTTTGTTTGCGGGTTCGGCCTGGGCTCAGGCTATGGGATCGCTGGCTGTGAGTGGTGTGGGTGGTGAAAATCAGGGCTTCCGCAAAGTCAAAGCCGTTCGTTGCGACACCACCAAACGTGGGAGTTGTGATAACCCTGTGTTCTTTGATTTGAATAAACCCACTGCAGTGCCGGCGGGAATGTACATTGTTGGTTTTGAAAACTCCATCAACCCGGACTTGGTTCAAGTGCGTGAAGGTTCAACTACAACTTTGCAGTTGGAGCGAATTGATATCCCAGCAGTAATGAAGAACAACAATGTCCGTGTCTATCGCGACATGGGTAAGCTTGTTGAACAACAGAAGATCTACATGACGATGTATCATATGAAACGTCACTTCTTCTTCTTGGATAAAGACAACTTCGATGATTTGTATTTGGCAGGCGCGTGGGAGCGTGACTATGTTCAGCGCTTTACTTATGAGGCATGCGACAACTTTGTAAAGCCTTACGATGCTCCTTCCTCGGTTCTGCGTGCTGAACAGATTTGTTTGGCCTGGAACGATGCAAGGTCCCCAATGGATTTGCGCGGTCTCTTCGACTTCGGCGTAGGGTATGGTGAAAAAGACGGCTCCTTCAAGCAAATGTGGGTCTCTCAACCTTCTGATATGCTGGTTATGAAACACCCTCGCTATCTGGTGGCAGTCCCAATCAAAGGCTCGACCTTTGTTTCTGTATTCCCAGGAGCGTATCGTATTTCAGCAGAAGGCAAAGACGCCAAAGGCAACACAATCAAGAACGTCTCAATTAAAGCCGGAAACTACTCCGAATCAGGCAGTACTTTTGGTTTTTCATTGAACGTGGATGGCCTTTTCACTAACCTAGGTGAAGGGGATTGCGCATCGGCACGTACATGGGAAACTGAATCCCGTGCGTATTGCACGAGTGATGATCAGGAAGGTTGCGACCGTTCTGCCGCATCAAGCTGCACTCCCATGTAATGGGAAAAGGGAATGCATAAATTTGTTGTAAGTTTATTGTTTGTATTCGGGCCTCACTTTGCTGAGGCTCAAGGCATTAAGCCTGTCTCCGTGTCGTATGAAAACCTCATGCGATGCTTCCCTGAGCTTCAAGACGAAAAGCTGTCCTTCAAAGTAGACCTCAATCGCCTGAAAGAGATCATGGACGAAAAGTTTGTGACCTCCCAGTCGCAGCTGCGTCAAAGAAAGATCCACTATTCCAATGCTGACAAAGAGCTGATGAACCTGATTCTGCGCACCAAGTTTGCCGGGGCTAAGAAGGTCGAGACAGAGCTCATTTTGCAGCAAGTCGACGAAAAGGGTGTGATCACCGACATCAAGTTGACCAACAACCAGCGTTTGAACCCGAATCAGGACACGATCAACAACTTCCTGCTGAACGGTGTGATCAAATCAGACGAATACTCCTATAATGACACGAAGCTTAATAACGTGTTCTCGACCTATCGCCGGAACTTTAAAGACATTCAGGAGATCGACCTGACCGACCGTGACGGCAAGCGTTCCGTACACTGCGAAAACCAGAAGAATCTCGGCATTATATGCACCTGTTCTAAAAAATAAATCTGTTGAATATCGACCTTTTAGATATATACTTTTCCTTGTGTTGATCTAGGATTTTTCTAGAGTTTTAAAAGGTTTAGGCATTCGAGGTCGAAAAAGTTCTGAGGACTTAAAGGTCCCAAGACATCTAGACCCATAGATTCTGCAGCTGTTGAGGTGCTAGTGACATCTGAGAAAAAAACCTACAATTTCCTAATTGCGGGTGTCCCTTACAAATTAAAAACCTCTCACGATGATGCGACCGTTGAGGAGCTCATCGAATTTGTAAATTCCAGAATGAATCAAGCCATGGCTGTCACCAAGAATGGCTCTTATCAGAATGCAGCCGTACTCACGGCGATGAATCTTGCCGAAGAACTTATTCTATTGAAACGCAAAGCCCACCGCGAGTTGGAAAAACTTGAAGAAAAGGCATTGCAGCTTTCAATGGATCTGGAAAATTCCAAGAACAACAAGGTTTTGAACAACTGACTTTGTTTTGATTTCTTGGAGTGTCCATGCCAGTTTCCTGGAGCTCTAAAAAGGACTGCCGGTCCTTCTTTAAATCTCTTTGTGCCCAAGAGTTTGCACAAGGTCTAGTTCAACAACAACAGCAGCTCGACGCCCATCTGCGTGATTTTATGAAGTCACAGACGGGGGTTTGGGGAGCCTACCGGGCCCTGCCCGAAGAGGCTCAGGTTGAAGAGGTGTTTCACATCCTTCACCTGACATGGGCCTTCCCCAAAATGCGCGAGGGTCTTTTGGAATTCTATGAGACCCGGGATTTTGATCTCGGGCCCTACGGAGTGCGGGAACCCAAACCCGGCTCTTTCCAAAGATCCCTGGCCGAAATGTCCGGTCTGCTGGTTCCCGGTTTGGTTTTTAATAAGAATGGCAATCGCCTCGGTAAAGGAAAAGGGTTTTACGATAAAACCTTAGAGTCCTTCCCGGGGGTGAAAGTCGGAATTGGCTTTGATTTTCAGATCACTGCTGATCCACTTCCCACCGAGCCTCATGATGTGAAAATGGATTTCCTCATCACAGAATCAGGACTGGTCGATTGCAAGAAGCATCAGGAGTAAATGAATCATGGAGATCGTAATCAGCGCCATTATCGGCCTGCTCATCGGTGGAACAGTCGTCTTCGTTATCAAACGTCTGCAGGACAACAACAAAAAGAAATCCGCACGTTTTGAAGCAGAACGTATCGTCAACAAAGCCAACTCTGAAGCTGCCAAGCTGAAGAAGGAATCTGAAAACAAAGCCAAGGATTTCGAAGCCCGCGCCCGCAAAAACGTCGAGCAGGACATTCACAAGCAAAAATCCACAGTGAAAAACAAAGAATCCCAGCTTGAGCGCCGTTTGAAAGAGGTCGAAGACCAGTTCAAACAAAAGATGGAAGAAAACGAGCGTTATCTGAACTCTTTGAAAGACCGCGAAGAAAAAATCGCGATCTCTGAAAACCGCATCAAGGATCTTGAGAAAAAAGGCGAGACTCACATCGGTGAGCTGAAACAGAAGCTTGAGGCCGTGGCAGCAATGAGCCAGGACGAAGCACGCCGCCAGTTGCTGACCGCTTTGGAAGACGAAGCGAAACAGGAAGCAGCGAAAAAGATCGCTCAGATCGAAGAAGAAGCAAACAAAGAATCCGAGAAAAAAGCCAAGCGCATTCTGGCAACAGCTTTGTCCCGTTTTGCTTCCGAGTACACTTCTGAAAGAACTGTCAGCGTTCTGGCTCTGCCAAACGACGAGATGAAGGGTAAAATCATCGGCCGTGAAGGCCGTAACATCCGCACGCTGGAAGCACACTGCGGTGTGGATCTGATCGTTGATGACACTCCAGAGGCAGTGGTTATCTCCGGTTTCGATCCGGTTCGCCGTGAGCTGGCTCGTCGTACCATCGAAAAACTGATGGAAGACGGTCGTGTTCACCCGGCACGTATCGAAGAAGTCGCTGAAAAACAAAGAAACGAACTGATGAAATCCATGAAAGAGGAAGGCGAGCGCCACGTGATGGAGCTGGGCATTCCGAACATGCACCCTGAACTGGTGAAAATCATCGGTGGTTTGAAATACCGCTCTTACCAGGGTCAAAATGCCTTGAATCAGTCATTGGAAGTGGCGACGATCGCCGGTCTTCTGGCGGCTGAACTGGGTGTCAGTGTGAAGCTGGCAAGACGAGCGGGGCTTTTGCACAATATCGGTAAAGCGATCGATCACACCGTGGAAGGCAGCTATGCTTTCGTGGGTGCTGAAGCCGCTAAGAAATACAATGAATCCGAAGACGTTTGCCACGCGATCCGCGCTCATGATGAAGAGGAAAAACCTCACTCTATCCTGGCTTGGATTGTTCATGCGGCTTACACTCTTTCCAGCTCCCGTCCGGGCGCACGTCGTCCGCAGATGGATACATTCATCCACCGTCTGGAAGACCTGGAAAGCATCGGCAACAGCTTCGACGGTGTTTTGAAAACATTGGCACTGCAAGCAGGTAAAGACATCCGTGTGTTGGTTGAATCCAGCCGTGTGACGGATGATCAGGCGGTGATGTTGTCCCGTGATATCGCTCGTAAGATCGAACGCGAGATGCCTCAGGCCGGTCAGGTGAAAGTCACAGTGGTTCGTGAAACCCGTTCTGTGGAGCATGCAAGATGATGAGCCCGCAGGAGCAGCTGGAAAGAATCAAATTCGGCACGGCCGACTTCATCAACGACGAGGACATGCTTAAAAAACTTAAGCGCTCGATCGAGACGAAGAAACCTTTGAATATCAAACTGGGGGCAGATCCAACACGTCCGGACATTCACTTGGGTCACACCGTTGTGATCAACAAACTGAAAACCTTCCAGGATCTGGGGCACAAAGTGTCCTTCCTGATCGGGGATTTCACGGCGATGATCGGGGATCCATCCGGTAAAAACAGCACGCGTCCGATGCTGACTCGCGAAGAGATCGAAGAAAACGGCCGCTCTTACGCAAAGCAAATCTTTAAGATCCTGGATCCGGATAAAACCGAGATCGTGTACAACTCCAGCTGGATCATGAAAATGACTCCGGCGGAATTCATCACCATGACTTCCAAGTACACCGTGGCTCAGTTGCTTGAGCGCGAGGATTTCACCAAACGCTACCGATCGGGCACTCCGATCGGCATTCACGAGTTCATTTATCCGCTGACTCAAGGTTACGATTCCGTGGCTTTGAAAACAGATGTCGAGTTGGGTGGTACGGATCAGAAGTTCAACCTTCTGGTGGGTCGTGCGATGCAGGCCGCTTACGGAATGGAAGCACAGTGCGTGCTGACCATGCCGATTCTTGAAGGTATCGATGGCGTGAACAAGATGTCCAAATCTTTGGATAACTATATTTCTGTCGTGGATACACCGAAAGACATGTTCGGAAAAACCATGCGAATTTCCGACGAGCTGATGTACCGCTGGTACGAGCTTTTGACGGATGTTGGTGCTGCTGGTTTGAATCAGCTGCGTGCGGATGTGACTGAAGGCCGCAAACACCCGCGCACAGTGAAAGTGGAACTTGCAAAATTCCTTATCAAACGTTTCCATTCCCAGGCTGAAGCGCAAGCGGCGGAAGACGAGTTCAACCGCATCTTCGTGGAAAAAGGCCTGCCGGATGAAGTGCCTGACTTTGAAGTCACTGCTGAAGACCAGGTGGGTCTGGCGGCGTTGATGGTGAAAGCTCAGCTGGCGGCTTCCAACAGTGAAGCCGGCCGTTTGATCCAGGGTGGTGGGGTGCAGATTGATGGCGAGAAGGTTTCGGACCCTCGTTTGAAAATCGACCTGAAATCCGGCGCAAGCTTCGTGCTGAAAGCCGGTAAAAAGAAATTCGTTAAGATTGTTGTTAAGTAGTCAGAATTGATCGGGGATCCGAGTTATGAAAATCAAATTTCTTCCGCAGAATATCGAAGTTGAGGGCACTCCTGACAAGAGCCTTTTGCAGATTGCAACGGAGAACAAACTGGAAATCCGATCCATCTGCAAGGGTGTTCCTTCCTGTGCGGAGTGCCGTGTGCGCATCTCTGAAGGGGATTCGAACATCCTTCCCCCGACGAAAGCCGAGCTGAACCTTATCGGGACCAGCCATTTCATCGATGGTCGTCGCTTAAGTTGCCAGGTTCGTTGTTATGGGGATGTGACAGTGGACCTGACTGAACAGGTTCAAAACAGCGAAAACAAGACCAAGAAAATCAGAGGCTTCCGCGCCAACAAACAGATCGAATCCAAAGCCGTGAACGACACCATGCTTTTGTCGGAAAAGCCGGAAGACCGTCCACAGCATCAGCAGGCGGATCGTGGCGGTGAGGCCCTTGAGGCTTCCACTGAGGAAGTTTCTGCAGAAGCCGGGAATCAAGCTCAGCCGCAATCCCAGCCAAAACAGCAACAGCCGCAACAAAAACAGCAACAGCGCCAGCAGCAAAACCGCCAACAGCAGCAAAAGCAACAGGGTGGTGGCGGCGGCAATCGCCAACAGCAGGGCCAGCAGAAGCAAAACCAGCAAAAACAGGGTCAGCAGAAGCAAGGTCAGCCTAAGCAGCAGCAAAATCAAAAGCAGGCTCAAGGCGGCGGTCAGCAAAACCGCAATCAAAATCAGAATCAAAATCGCGGTCAGAATCAAAACAAACCGCAAAATCAGAATCCGCAAGCTCAACAGCAGCAGCCAAAGCAGGACCGTAAGGATAACAAATAATCCGAGCGGTCTGGACCTGTGGGCAGTTTCCTGTAAACAGATCTTTACCGATAAGTTTCACGGATGTCACACAAGATCACTTACCGGGAACGGGGACAAGGGCCACTGCTGATACTTCTTCATGGTTATGGAGGAAGTGTTCACCATTGGGAATCCATCGCGGATACTCTGTCGGCTCACTACCGTGTGATTGTTCCCAATCTTAGCCACATCTATATGAGCAGTGATAAGCTGTTCTTCACCGTGCAAATCGAAGCGGTCGCCAAGTTCATCCGTGAAAACTTCCCGGGGGAAAAGGTCCGTCTTGCAGGTTTAAGCTATGGTGGTGCTTTGTCCTGGGGGCTGGCGACCCAGCATCCGGATCTGGTTGAAAAGACTGTTTTGATCAATCCAATGGTGACCGATCCCATTCGGCACTTCCTGCCAAAAGAACTGAAATTCTTCTTTGCCATTCCGCTCAACTTGAAAAGTGTCTATGTGATGCTTTCAACCCCGATGGGCAGGGCTTTCCTGAAGCGTTCAGCGCAGATCTTCCGCGATGAACGCAGTGAAGGAAACGTGTCAGTGGAAACACTGAAAGGCCGCAAACTGCAGTTTGTCGCGCACATGATTCATCACTTTGCCTGGATCCTGCGTTCTGAAGACTGGGCTTACTGGCACACGCGTTTGTATTCGTACCGTGGTGAATGTCGGTTGATCTTTGATGAAAAGGATCTGCTTTTTGATCAGGCGGCCTATCGTCATTTTGCCAATCACATCGGTTGCGAGGATGTCGTGATTTTGACGGGTGCAGGTCACCTGGCGATTAAAACACAGCCCGAAGAGATTTCGCGTCTCATACGTGAGTTTTTAAGCGAATCCGTCGCAGCTTAAGACAATTCAAAAATAAAAATACGCTTCCACATTCCGGTCATAGTCCTTGGGCATTCTAACGGTGCGGCAGGTTTAGTTTGTTATTACGCCGGAGGAAGTTATGAATCTCAGTTGGTTTAAAGGATTAAGTGGAAAGCTCTTTGCTCTGTTGGTGGTGCCATTGCTGGCTTTGACTGTCAGTATCGCCGGTTCGAATTACTATATATCAGAGCTGGCAAGTCGCCTTTCCAAGGCGACCACGGTGCGCACACCGCTGGTGCACTATTCAGGTCAGATGGATGCGGCAACCAATGATATTTCGCGCTTTGTATGGATGGCCCTGGGGTCTGAAGATGCCACTGAACAGCAGCGCGCGATAGAGCGCTTAAATCGCGCCCAGCACAACTTCGAGCAGGCCTTGCAAAAGTATCTGCAGCTGCCCCAGTCGGCGGAACATGCCAAAGAATTTGAACAGGTGAAAAACCGCTGGCCCGTGCTGAAGGAAAATATCAGCTGGATCACCACGGCTTTGCAAAATCAAACTCCAGAACCCGAGATCAAAGCTTATGTGCGCAAGGACCTGAAAGAATCTTTGGAGCTGATCGATGGCGTGAATCAGACCATTACCGAAGAGCGTATGGTGAAGATGGAAAAAGAAACTCAGCAGGAACAAATCGAAGTCAGCCGGGTTGAAGCCCTGGTGTCCATAGTGGGTCTGCTGGTGGGTGTGTCAGTTCTGGCTTTGGGAGCAATACAGATCCGCCGGGTGGTGCGCCTGATGGATCAGTCCGTGCAAGCTTTGCATCTGTCGTCGAAAGATGTTTCGGCAGGTTCTGAACAACTGGCCGCGGCGTCTTTGCAGGTGGCTGGCAGTTCCACCGAATCAGCCAGTGCGATTGAAGAAACCGTGGCGACGATGGAAGAACTGGCCTCTATGGTGAAGGTCGGTGCAGACAGTGGTCGTCAGGCGGCAACCCTGGCGCAGGAATCCCGTCAGTATGCGGTGGTCGGTGAAAAAGAAATTGGTGCCTTGATCGAATCGATGAAAGAGGTTTCAGAAAAAGCCCGCAAGATGGCGGAAGCGGTGGCGGTGATTGATGATCTGTCCTTCCAGACAAATCTGCTGGCATTGAATGCTGCGGTGGAAGCCGCCCGCGCAGGTGAACAGGGAAAAGGTTTTGCCGTGGTTGCCGAAGCCGTTCGCAGCCTGGCGCAAAGATCGGCGTCTTCTGCCAAGGACATTCACGCTATGATCAAAGAGTCGCAGATCACGATTGATAAGGGTGTCAGCATTGCTGATCGTGGGGGCGAGGCCTTGCGCAACATCGTGAACTCGATTCAGAAAGTGACGGACTTGAATGCGGAAGTGGCGGTGGCCACCCAGGAGCAGTCCCACGGGATTTCGCAGATGAGTGTGGCGATGAATCAGATGGATTCCTCCACCCAGCAGAATGCCGCTGCCAGTGAAGAGGTGTCTGCGTCGGCTCAAGCTATGCAGAATCAGGCTTTGCAGCTGGAAGCTATCGCGGCGGAATTGTATGCGCTTGTGCACGGAAAAGAAAAAGGGAGTCTCGCCGAGACTCCCTTGAAACATCTTGTTCTTGGAAAAGTTTAAACGTTGAAGCTGGATCCGCAGCCGCAGTGTTTGTTGGCGTTCGGGTTGTTAAACACAAACCCTTTGCCGTTCAAGCCGCCGGAATATTCCAGCGTCATGCCCAATAGATAAAGCATGCTTTGAGAATCCACCGCCACTTTCTGGCCTTGGGATTCAAAGAACTTGTCTCCGTCACGAGTCACGGTATCGAAATCCATTTTGTAAGACAGGCCTGAACAGCCGCCTTTTTTCACCTCGACACGCAGAAAAGCCGCATCGTCTTTTCCTTCATCTTTTTTAAGGGAAGCCAGTTTAGTTGCTGCTTCAGGTGAAATAATGATCATAGAAAGCTCCTTTAACGTCGAAGCCAGTATAACACAGCTGTCAAGGGCTGTGGAGCCCCGGATAGACCCTCTGGGGAGATTGTTTAACTATTGGTATTTATTAACTATTTTTGTATAGCCTGCTTAAGGATCTGAGCCGCACGGCTTAATTCGTCCTGAGTTGTCCAACGGCCCAGGCTTAGGCGCAAAGAGCACTGAACCTCATCGGTGCTCAGTCCCAGGCCCTTCAGAACGTGGCTGACCACCATGGCGCCAGTACCACAGGCCGAGCCTGTACTGACACCCAGTTTCTGCAAACGAGGCAGGATTTGTTCGGTTTTGGTTTCAGGCAGAGTGATATTCAAATTCGCCGGAGATCTGTCCGTCGGGTGACCGTTCAGTTTCACGCCCGGGATGTTTTGCTGAAGTTCAGACCACAGGAAATCACGCAGGTCTTTCATGTGCTGTACTTCTGCCCCAAAATTCTGCTGGCAAAGTTCGCAAGCCGTGCCGAAGCCAACAACCGCCGGAACATTCACAGTTCCAGAGCGAAGGCCGCGTTCCTGACCACCACCGTAGATAAGTGGATTCAGCTGAACCTTCGGATCTTTCCCGCGGATGTAAAGAGCGCCCACACCCTTCGGGCCATAGATTTTGTGACCCGAGAAAGACATCAGATCGATGCCCATTTCGGTCACATTCACCGGGATTTTGCCGACCGCCTGAGTGGCGTCGGTGTGCAGATAAATTTTGTTTTCTTTGCAAACGGCGGCGATTTCCGGAATCGGATTGATGGATCCGATTTCGTTGTTCACCCAGATAAAGCTCATCAGTTTGGTGTGTGGCTTGATCGCAGCTTTCACGGCTTCAAGTTCAACCACGCCGAATTTATTCACCGGCAGGAAGTCCACTTCCACGCCCATTTTCTGAGCGGCGGCCATGCCCTTCATGACCGAGCTGTGTTCGACATTGCTGGTGATAAAATGAATCGGACCTTCGGGATTTTCTTCACGCAGTTTGGAAATCAGGCCGAAGATCACCCAGTTGTTGGATTCGGTGGCGCCTCCGGTAAAGGTGACTTCCATGCCCTTGCAGCCGATAAAGTTAGCCACTTGGGTGCGGGCTTTGGAAACAGCATTTTCCGCGATCCAGCCCCAGTGATGACCGGCGCTGGCAGGATTGCCATAGAGTTCTTTGAAGTAGGGTTCCATCGTGGAGTAAACACGCGGGTCCACCGGAGTGGTGGCGTTGTAATCAAGATAGATGCCGTTGTCCTGCTGCAAAGTCTTTCCCATAGGGCGTTCGGTGCTCAATTCCATAGTGCCTATGAGCTAATCCCTGTGCAGGCTTGGGGTCAACGAAAAACGCCGGAACGACGTCGTTAGGCAACGACTTTGTCTTTTTGTTTTGTCTCAAAATCCTGGATTTTGTCGTTCAGGAAGTTTTGGGCGCGGTATTTATCCAGATCCTGGATTTCGGCCTTCAAAATATGCAGGTTGGACACGCCTTGATTCTGCAGGCGCTGCTTTTGCACATTAAAGAATTTGGATCCCCGGGGAGTGTAAAGGACGTATTTATTGTTCTTGGGAAGGTAAATATAAACGTTGAATTCCACGGCCACGTCACCAGCCAGCTCGTTCAAATGGATGCTGGCCATTTCTTCGTCGGCGGATTCTCCAAAAGTGGTTTTTACATCGTGGCGAGGGAAGAAGGCCATGGCGACCTCGTTGCCGTCGTGCACGGATTTACGCAGGAATTCGGCTTGCTCCAGGGCCCAGTCCTCGAACGGCACCTCTTTGATTTTCAGCTGCATGGATTCGCTGTCTTCAATGTTTTCACCAGCGTCCTTAAGGAATCGGAACAGACGTTCGCGCACCTTCCCCAGGAAAATATCATCCAGCTTGCGGTCTTTCCCCATGGCCGTGATCAAATAACCGGAAAAACGGGTGGATTCGATCACGATGCAGGAAATGTTGGTGGAATCTTCGATGGCCTCGGATTCTGCAAAGTTGGTTTGAATGCAGGATTTTTCCAAAGCGTCTTTGGTTCCGCGCAGGATGATTGAATCCTGTTTCGATGCCAGGGGATTGTTTTCAATTTGCTCTGGCGTCGGACGGTCTTTGCGGCGCACTTTGCCGGGCATCGGTGCCCAGCCTGAACCGGCTTTGTTGCCTGCATTCTGGCGCATCAGCATCGCATTAAGAGTTTCATCACTTTCATCTGCGCCATTTCCCATGCTGCTGCCTGCACCGGGACCTTGTTGTGCCCAGTTGGGACCAAGGCCGTTGTTCTGAGCTGAGGGCTGCATCAGCCCCAGATTCAGTTCTGAATTTGTGCCCGGCATATAGCCGATATTGGATTGCAGGGGATTGCCGGTGGCAGTGGCGTTGTTACCCGCAGCACCCATTCCGGCAAACTGATTGCCTCCGTCATCACCGGCAAGCAGCTGTTGCAGAATGCTTTGGGCGCTTTGTGCTCCCGAGGATCCGCCTTCGCCTTTGATGGCGATCACACTGCCGTCTTCGGCAGTGCCGGTGCCATTGCGCTGAAACGGATTGGTGACGCCTTTGGATTGCTGGTCTTTATAGAATTTGTTAACGGTTCTTTCCACTGCGGGACCGGTCACCGGGGGATACAACAGGTATTCGCTGTTACTGGTGTTCAGCAGATTGAAGCTGGCGGCCGAGTTTTCTTCGGCGAAAACAATCACGCAGCAGGGAAAAGCCTGCGCCAGAATTTTCGGCAGATTTCGCACTTTGCGATTGGGATGATCAATGCTGACCATCACGAACTGAGGCTGCTCCTGAACCAGAAAGATCAGAGCTTCTTTTAGGTTCGTCGTTGACTTGATGGTCCAGTCGCGGTTCTTCAAAAAACCTTCGACGGTTCCCAGGCCTCCCGGCTTGGATTTGATAATGAGGAGCTTTTTTTTGATCGAGTCTTGATCCATTCCCCACGTCCTTTGAAACGTTCTCATATTTCTCTTAACGGATTGTTGTCGTAAACAAACAAGCGGCAGAGATTAAACCCGGGATAGATTACCGAGGCTTAACAGAACACCGGCCCTTGGACCATGGTCGTATCGCACATCCGTACTGTCGAAATCGTGGGCTTGGCTCAAGAGAAAAGAATCTCTAGACTGAATGTATGAAAAAGCAAACTCTGCACAGCCCGTCGTACTTTGTTTCTGGAGGCAAAAATCCAGAGAGTCTTTTCACTTGGAAAAGAGTGAACAGTGAAATTCGCAACCGCAAGGGTGAAGTGTTTTTCGAAATGAAAAATGTCGAAGCTCCGGAAGGCTGGTCTCAGTTGGCAATTGATATTGCCGCCAGCAAGTATTTCCGCAAAGTCGGTGTGCCGGTGACAGGGCACGAAACTTCGGTGCGCCAGATGGTGGATCGGGTGGTGAAGGCGATTGCCGCCTCAGCTATTCGCCAGGGCGGATACTTTGCCACTCGCAAAGAGGCCGACATCTTTGCCAAAGAATTGAAATTCATCCTGCTGTCCCAGCGCGGGGCCTTCAACAGCCCGGTGTGGTTCAATGCCGGTTTGTGGGAAGCATACAAGTCACAAAGTCCCAGTGAACATTTCGCATGGGATGAAAAAAAGAAATCCATTCAAGCCACCAAAAATGCCTATGAACGCCCGCAGTGCTCGGCGTGTTTTATCCAAAGTGTGGATGACAGCATCGAAGGCATTTTTGATCTGGCCAAAACCGAAGCCAAGCTTTTCAAATATGGCTCTGGCACCGGCAGTAATTTTTCAAAAATTCGCAGCAAGTACGAAGCCACCAGTTCCGGCGGAAAAAGCTCGGGCCTGATTTCTTTCCTGGAAGTTCTGGATAAAGGGGCGGGCGCAATCAAGTCCGGCGGCACCACCCGACGCGCAGCCAAGATGGTGGTGGTCGACATCGATCACCCCGAAGTTCTGGATTTCATCGACTGGAAGATGCGTGAAGAACAAAAGGCGCATCTTTTGATTGCGGCGGGTCTCAGTGCGGATTTCGAGGGCGAAGCGTATCGCACGGTTTCCGGCCAAAACGCCAATAACTCAGTTCGTGTCAGCGATGCCTTTATGAAAGCGGTCGAAAAAGAAAGCCCATGGAAGCTGAAAGCGCGCCTCAGTGGAAAAGTGTTGCGCGAAATCCCCGCCGCCGAAGTGTGGAGTCGTATCACCCGCGCCGCATGGATGTGTGCCGATCCGGGCATTCAGTTTCACGACACGATCAACAAGTGGCACACCTGTCCTGAAACCGACATCATTCATTCCAGCAATCCGTGCTCTGAATATATGTTCCTGGATGATTCGGCCTGCAATCTGGCTTCAATCAATCTGGTGAAGTTCCTGGGTGACACCGGTGACTTTGATTTTGAATCTTTCATTCACACGGCGCGAACTCTGTTCGTGGCGCAGGAAATTCTGGTGGATTATTCCAGCTACCCGACGCAAAAAATTGCGCAGAACTCCCATGACTATCGTCCTCTGGGATTGGGCTTTGCCAATCTGGGAAGCCTTCTGATGCGAAAAGGTGTTGCCTATGACAGCGACGAAGGCCGGGCATGGGCGGGGGCCTTGACCTCGCTGATGTCAGGGGTGGCGTATCTGACCAGTTCCGAGATGGCACGGGCCAAGGGGCCGTTTGCGGGCTATCGCAAAAACAGCAAGTCCATGCTGAAGGTGATGAAGATGCACGAGCGTGCATTGAATCAGGTCGCTTGGAAGATGCTGCCATCAGGGATCGACAAAGCCGTGAAAAACCTATGGAAGGGTGTTTTGTTTAACGGGGAAAAGCACGGTTTCAGAAACTCACAAGCCACCGTGATTGCGCCGACGGGAACCATCGGTCTGCTGATGGATTGTGACACCACCGGGATTGAACCGGATTTTTCCCTGATCAAATTTAAGAAACTTGTGGGTGGGGGCGAGATTCAGATTGTGAATCAGTCCGTCGATGCCGCTTTAGAGGCATTGCAATACACCGAGGAAGAACGCCAGGGGATCTTGAAGTACGTTGAAGAAAACAACTCGGTCGTCGGGGCTCCGCAAATGCATCCGGAAGACCTGCCGGTCTTTGACACCGCCACCGCGATGCCGGGTCAGCGGGTGCTGTCCCCGGAAAGCCATGTGAAGATGATGGCGGCCGTGCAGCCGTTTATCAGTGGGGCCATTTCCAAGACGGTGAATATGCCAAGCACCGCCACCGAAGAAGACATCAGCCGCATTTACTTCCTGGCCTGGGAGCTGGGGGTTAAAGCGGTGGCCGTGTACCGGGATGGCAGCAAGCAAAGTCAGCCTCTGAATCTGAAGGAAAAGCCCAAAGCCGTGGAAGAGGTCAGTGTTCCGAATTTCACCATGAAATGCCCGGAATGCGGGAGTGACACAGTGCTTACGAGTGGCTGCTATCGCTGTCCAAACTGCGGCACCACAGTCGGCTGCTCCTAAGGCGGGTGCTCCTAAGGCGGGTGAAAAGGGTCCCGCTTTAACCATCCAACCTTCTTTTTGGCTTTGTGCGGCGGTGCTGGTCAAAGCCGGGGGGCTGGCTTTATTCTCTTTTTTCTCTTTAAACTTAAGGACTGCTTTATGTCTAAAAAAGATATTTTTGGTGATGACGTTAATGAACAAAAAGACTTCGCAAGTTTCGAAGAACTTTTTGCTCAATCTGAAAAAGGGATGAAGACCAGACTTTCCGTGGGCGATCAGGTTCATGGCGAGATTCTTTCCATCGGTAAAGAAGAGGCTTTCGTAGCCACGGGCACTCCGACTGACGGTATGATCCTGACCAAGGATCTTTTGGATGAAAACAAAGAAGTAAAATACAAAGTCGGCGATTACATTGACTGCGTTGTGGTTTCCATCAAAGGTGGCGAAGTTCGTCTGGCGAAAAAAGGCTCGATGAATGCCTCCACAGATTCTTTGGAAGACGCATTCGACATGGAACTTCCAGTGGAAGGCCGCGTGACTGAAACCTGCAATGGCGGTTTCCGCGTGAACATCCAGGGTAAAACGGCGTTCTGTCCAATCAGCCAGATCGACAGCCGCTTTGTTCAGGATGCCAATGAATACGTTGGTAAGAAATTCGATTTCATGATCACTCAGCTGGATCCAAAAGGGCGCAACATTGTTGTATCCCGCCGTAAGGTTCTGGATCTGCAAAAAGCTGAAAACGAAGGCACGTTCATGCTGAAACATCAGCCGGGCGCTTTGCTTGAAGGTAAAATCGTTCGTCTGGAAAAATTTGGTGCGTTTGTGGAACTGGAATCCGGCATTGAAGGTCTGATCCACGTTTCTGAACTTTCCTGGTCCCGCGTTCATGACCCGAAAGAGGTTGTGATGGCTGGTCAGCCAGTGACCGTGAAGCTGATCAAAATGGAAGAAGTCGATGGACGTCTGAAAATTTCTTTGTCACTGAAGCAAGCTGATGGCGCTGGCAATCCTTGGATGGCGGTTCCGCAGAAATTCCCAGTGGGCACTGTGGTGCAGGGGAAAGTGGAAAAGAAAGAAACTTTCGGTTTGTTCGTGACTCTCGCTCCGGGTGTGACGGGTCTTTTGCCTCGCTCCAAGTGGCGTGATTCTGTGGATGCCGCTCAGTACGAAAACAAAAAACGCGGCGACGATGTAACCGTTCAGGTGGATCAGATCATGTTCGAAGAAAAGAAGATCTCTTTGGCATTGCCTGGTGAAGCTGAAGATCAAACCTGGAAGTCCCATGCGTCCACCAGCTCTGGTTTGGGAGCGATGGCAGAGGCTTTGAAAGGTCTTAACATCAAGAAGAACTAACGGATCTTCTTCAACAATTTGAAATTGTGGAAAGCCCCTTGGAGCAAATACTCCAGGGGGCTTTTGTTTTTACTTAAGGAAGTAAATCAGTTTTTCATCAATTTTCTGGTTAATCCTAAATAAAAGTGTTCCATGAGCCGATAAGAGATGCAGACTTATGCCCTATCAGAACGTCCATCAGGGTGAGGGAATATGAACAGCAACATTGTGTCTTACATTGAGACAAAAATTCTGGAAAATGCCACCGAACGCTGGTTGTTTCAGAACTTCAAATTTGAAGGACTGAAAGCCCGTCCGCTGGAGCAGCGCAAGTACTTCGATTTCGGAGTGATTGAAGTGTTCCTGAATTCCAATGGCAGTATTGATGTGGCCGGTGATTTCTATCGCAATGCGATCACACCGAAAGAATACAACTCTGTGCAGGACGCCTGCGCAATGGTGTATGACCATCTTCGCTATGCTGACCAGAACTATCGCCGCCTGGTGCAGGCTCCGGAAGACTGGACGAAGAAAAGCTTCTTCGGAAAGCTTTTCTCGGGCTTTAAAAAGGCCGGCTAGTCACAGATTGCGAATCCAGAAAATCAGAGCCATTTCGGCAAAATACTGATGACGGCGCTCTTTCATATTCGCTGACTTGTAAGGGCTGGTGACAAAGTCCTTCACCTTCCGCCCCTTGTATTCCAAACTGACCTCGCAACTGTGTTCATCCTTAGGCAACACATGCAAATGCAGTCCGGCCGGGCTTTTTACCTCGCGGGACTTTGAAAAACTCCACATTTGATCGGTCATAAATCCACGCAGCACCGGCATCAGGCGATTCATCAAAAACTGACCGGTGACTTCATCAATCACGCAAAGTGAAGGAATCTGCTTAAGCTTGTCGGCAAAGATTTCGGCAGCGTCTTCGCCGTCGCGGGCCAGGGTGCAAAACTGCAGGGCTTCGGTCAGCTGTTCAAAGGCGGGCTGCAGGGCGGATTCTTCACTGCGATAGTACGAGGCCTTTACCTCCACATAGGGCAGATGCACGCGGTAACCTTTTTCCACGGCAATACCTTTAAGAACTTCTTCGACGATCACGGCCACGTCGGATTCACCAACACCCAGGGTGTCCCACTTGCGGGTCAGATAGGGATCCAGATTTTCAGCCTGTTCCGCAATCCAGTTCTGAATGTTTGCATCCCACACCGCTTCGATTTCGCGCGGGGGGCCGGGCAGAACAAAAACTTTTTTACCGTGAGCTTCCAAACTAAAACCGTTGGCGGTGCCTTCACGGTTGGGAAGAATGGTGGCGCCTTCGGGGAAATAACACTGCTGGCGCTGGATGTCTTTGACGACATAGCCCCGGGAAGTCAGGCGGTCGTTGACGTGCTGCCAGCTGCCCTCATCAAAGAGCAGCTTTCTTCCAGCCCAGTCGGCCACCACATCGCGGGTAAAATCATCTGATGTCGGCCCCAATCCACCGGTAATAAAAATCAAGTCGGCTTTGGCGGCACAGAATTCGATCCCCTCAAGCATCAGGGGGCGTTCGTCGGGAACCACGAGGTGGGCTTTGGTGGTCAGTCCCAGATCTTTGAGCTTCTTTGAAATCCAAGAGGCGTTTTTGTTTACAATCTGCCCGTCGGTCAGCTCGGTTCCAATGCCCAATACAGCGGCTTTCATATTCTGCGGTCTCCCTCGAGGAATTTAAAGGTATTCCACCCCCGGATTTGCGTCCAGAACCAATGCCGGGCCCCTTGTTAAATGGCGCAGATGCGACGCATTATTGTGGTCAAAACCTTGCCCCAAAGGCAGTCACTACATAGATTCACCAGACTGTACTGCACCGTTTTAAGGAGTCCTAATATGTCTTTCAATTGGAAAGAATTTGATCTGTACAATCCAACACCTGAACACGCGATGTTGCGTGAAACTTTGAAGTCTTTCACTGAGGCTGAAATCGAGCCGCAGGCGCACGAACATGATCGCAGTGAAAAGTTCAATCTGGAGCTGTTCCGCAAAGTGGGTGAGTTGGGTCTGTTGGGAATCACTGTTCCTGAACAGTTTGGCGGTGCAGGGATGGATGCCACAGCGGCGACCATCGTTCATGAAGAATTCTCGGCCGCGGATCCGGGCTTCTGCCTGGCTTACCTGGCGCACTCCATGCTTTGCGTGAACAACATCGCCGTGAACGGCAGTGATGAACAGCGCCACCGTATTTTGCCAAAGCTTTGCTCTGGTGAATGGGTTGGTTCCATGGCGATGTCAGAACCTGCAATCGGAACAGACGTTCTGGGCATGCAGACGACGGCCGTAAAAAAAGGTGATGAGTATATCATCAACGGCCGCAAAATGTGGATCACCAACGGCACGATTGATGAAAACAACACCGCTTGTGATCTGGTTCTGGTTTATGCCCGCACGGGTGAAAAACACGGCCGCGCTTTGATTTCCACTTTCCTGGTTGAAAAAAGCCACAAAGGTTTCGAAGTTGGTCAGAAGATCAAAGACAAATTGGGCATGCGTGGTTCCAACACCGCGGAACTTGTCTTCCAGGATTGTCACGTTCCCGCTTCTTCACTGATCGGTCACGAAGGTGATTCCATGCTGCACATGATGCGCAACCTTGAAATCGAGCGCCTGACCTTGGCGGCGATGAGCCTGGGTATTGCCCGTCGTTCTATCGAAATCATGAACCGTTACGCGACAGAGCGTGAGGCCTTCGGCAAATCTTTGAACCACTTCGGTCAGATGCAGCGTTATATCGCCGATTCCTACGCTGAATACAAAGCGGCTCGTGCGTATGTATACGAAACGGCACGCCGTATGGATTTGAACAAAGAAGGCAACCGTCTGGATTCTGACGGTGTGAAGCTTGTGGCAACCACTATGGCGAAAAACGTGGCGGACCGCGCGATCCAGGTTCTGGGTGGTTACGGTTATGTGGGCGAATACGTGGTGGAAAGACTTTGGAGAGACGCGAAGTTGCTTGAGATCGGTGGCGGCACTTTGGAAGCCCACCAGAAGAACATCACTCGCGACCTGGCAAAAAATCCGGAAGCTCTTTACAAATAGTCCTGTCTACAGAGGTCAGAATGTTCCCATACGGGCCCGAACTTGAAATCAATGCCAATCTTCGCGTGAACTACCAGCTGGTGCTGGAGAAGATCGGGCCCCTGCTGACTGATGAACGCCGCCAGAAGATCGAAAAAGTGGTGGCGCTTCGCAATTTTGACACGGCCGTGGTGCTTGAGGGCATCTATGACCGTGGCAATATTTCCGCCGTGATGAGATCCGCTGAGGGTCTTGGATTTGGCAATTTCCATGTTATTGAAACCCAGGAAAAATTCAAAGAAGCCAATCGTGTCACCCAAGGGGCTGACAAGTGGGTCGAAGTCAAAAAATGGAAAAAGACTGCGGACTGCGTGAAGGCTTTGAAGAATCAGGGTTACAAAATCTATGTGACCCATCTGGATGCGAACGCCAAACCTCTGCATGAAATTGACTTCAGCGGCAAGAGCGCTCTGGTGCTTGGTAACGAGCGCGACGGTGTGACCCCGGAAATGATTGCAGCGGCCGATCAGACGATCATCATTCCCATGACGGGCTTTGTGCAAAGTTTCAACATTTCCGTGGCCGGTGCCCTGGGTCTGTATCATATTTCCCAGGACCGACTGAAACGCCGTGGAACCAACGCCTCCCTGACTGATGAAGAGCAGGGGATCTTGCGTGCTCACTATTACATGAGAACCCAGGACAGTGCGGCCCAGTATCTGGAAGAAATGTTTTCCCGCGGAAATCTGTAACACTTCAAACTTGTGTCGCCCTTTAATTTCCAATAACCTTATTGGAAAGAAAGGGGACTCCAATGAAGAAACTGCTTTTGCTTCCCGTTCTGTTTGCGGTCGCTGCTTGTGCGGAAAAGACCGTAAGCCTTACTCCGGATAAACCGGTCAGCACTAAAATTCCTTTTTTCATGACAAGACCTCAGCCGACAACTCCGGTAGAGCTGGTGTTTGATAATGATCATGCCACCGCCAAGCCCATGAACTATCGCAAGAATGATTCTTTGCGCATGTCTGGTAGTGCCACCTTCAGCCCGAAGGCACTGAAAGAGGTCTCAAAGCCTGTTAAAAAGAACAAAGCCTCGTTGTATGTTTTCGATCTGCGCCAGGAATCCCATGGTCTGATCAATGACATCCCGGTGACCTGGTATGCGGATCGAGACTGGGCCAATGCGGATTTGAACCACGAAGAAGCTGTTCGCCGTGAGCGCCGTTTGTTGGGTGATCTGCGTGTCGGGGAAAAGATCGGAACCACCACCATTCAAAGCATCGAAACCGAAGAAAGCATGATCCGCACCGGGGGCCACCAGTACGTGCGCCTGACAGTGACGGACCATGTGCGCCCGGTGGATTCTGAAGTGGATCGTTTTATTGAAAGCGTGCGCGCATTGCCGGAAAATGCCTGGGTGCATTTCCATTGTCGTGCTGGCAAGGGCCGGACGACGACATTTATGGTTTTGTACGACATGCTGAAAAATGCCAAGGCGGATTCGTTTGAAGCAATCATCAAGCGCAATACGGAACTAAGCAATGACTATGATGTCCTGACCGTGCCTGCGGATGAAAAGGACTGGAAGTATCCTTATCAGAAAGAACGTGCGGCGTTCGTCACAGAGTTTTATAATTATGCCAAAGCCCATCCAAACGGAGAGGGCATGCTTTGGGGTGAATGGGTGTTGAGATGAGATATTTGATGATTGTGGCCGTGGCCCTGGTGTTGTCAGCCTGTGCGACCAAGAAAACCAAGGATCTGGATTTTGATGATTTGCCGGCAGAAAAGAAAGCCGCCGCGAAGTCGTCGAAGTCCGACAAGGCTCCGAAAGCCGAAGCGAGCCCTGCTGAAATGGCCCGTAATTCCGGAATTGTAGTGGACCCGCAGGAGCTGGCGTTGTTGGATCGTATGACCAAGGCGGTGGAGCTTTACGTGCACAAAGGGAGCAAGAAGGAATTCAACACCCTTTGCAAAGACAAGCGCTTTGACTGTTTCGTGAATGATAAATTCCACCCGGTGAAAAAGAAGAAGACCGCACGCGGAATTCCTCCCTATGCCAGCGGCTCGAAAATGGGCCTGCAAGGGGAAGAGCGCATTCAGCTTCGTTACGAATTCTATCCTTAGTTTTTTCTTATGATGATGGACTTCATCAGGGGCTCCTGATCCGGGAGCTCAAAGTCCATTCCTTGTGCCGGAGCCGGCAGGATTTTGAACGAAAATTCGCGCTTGAGTTTGTTCAGGCGCAGATGCAAATCGCCGGTTGTCCACTTTTCATAGTTCGTGCAGAACAACAGCAAACCATCTTTTTGCAGACAGTACAGGCAGTTGATCAAAAGCTCGTCGAAGCTTTTGCTGATTGAGAACACGCCACCTTTGGATCGGCCGAAGGACGGAGGGTCACAGACGATCAATCCGAACTTGCGTTTGCGTCGGATGGTGCCCTTTAAGAACAAGATGCAATCCTGCACCCAGAATTCATGATTTTCAGCTTCCGGATCCAGACCGTTGAGGACGAAGTTTTGTTTGCTCCAGTCGATGAAGTTCTGGGACACGTCGACCGTGCAAACTTCGCGCGCGCCAGCCAGGGCTGATACGACGCTAAAGCCGCTGGTGTATGAAAACAGATTTAGAACGCTGCGGTCCTGAGCGTGTTCTTTGACCCACAGGCGGTTTTCGCGCTGATCCAGGAACAGGCCCGGTGACAAGCCGGTATCACTGCGCAGATCGTACAGCACGCCGTTTTCCTTGGCCTGCCAGCGGGTGGCGGTATTACCGATCTTCCACAGCAGTTCGGCGTTGGGATCTTCGCCACGATTGAGCATTTTGCGAATCAGGATCTTTTTGTGATATTTCTTTGCGATTTTTTCAAAGCGCAGCAGATCCTGCACGGTGGGGTCGGATTCTTTGTACCAGTAAACCCAAAGATGATCGCCGTACTGATCAATGCGGTAAGTGTCCATCTCGCGGTGGCTGAGGCGCAGACATTCATCGGTCAGGGTCATAAAATTGAACATGCGTTCGCGGCGCTGGAAGGCCTCGTTCAGAATTTGTTCTTCCGGGTCCGTGGTGGCGTTGTCTTCGGCCCAGTGAGGCAGGGCCGTTTCAAAGCGCACGGCCTGGCCATTCAGTTCAAAGCCCAAAACCTGAGAATGCAGGCACAGGCGGAAGTGACGTGAACCATTGTGTTCGCTGTCGCCCAGAATGGCGATGCCATTGGCTTCGGCATGCAGACGGATCTGGTGAGGTTTGCCGGAGTGAGGCACGGCCTCCCACAACTGATAAGGACCCAATGCTTTCACCCATTTGAAGCTGGTTTTGGAATTGGGCTCGGCAGTCTCGCGGCTGACAAAGACGTTTTTTTCCTTCTGGATGAAGGATTCATAAGTGAATTCAGTGCGAGCGATTTTTTTGTCGGTCAGGAAAAGGTACTTCTTTTCAACCTTGTGCTGTTCAAATGCTTGCGTCAGTTGTGCCGCAATTTCAGAGCTGGTGGCAAAGACCAAAGCGCCCGAAGTCGCCTTGTCCAGACGATGCACGGTGTAGAGCTTGCGATCCAGCTCTTCTTCATAAATTTCGACACAGCCGCGCTGACCATACTCGGGCGTATGGGTGTTCAGACCTGCAATCTTGTCAACGAAGATGCAGCCCGCTATTTCGGTGTGTTGAAGCTTAATTATCCGTGTCATCCGACTACTATAATTCGGTTTTTATTGTGGGTCACTGGGAGATTCGTTAGAACTTATAGCTGGACCTCGCCGCTCAGACAGTCCTCGTTCGTGTTTTTTTGGCGGTGGCTCCGCTGAGGCTGTTTTGCCTCACTGCGGAACTCGCGTCGATGTCCAGCTATAAGTTCTAACGAATCTAACGGAGGCCTTTGTTTTTATGAAAAACCGTATTCTAGTTCTTGCCCTGATGTTGATGCCGTTTATGGTTGGTTGTGGGATTCAATCGCTTCCTCAATCTAAGAATGCTACTGAGGCTGCTTTGGCTGAAGTGAACAATCAATACAAACGTCGGGCTGATTTGATTCCGAATCTTGTGAATGTTGTTAAGGGTTATGCGAAGCACGAAGAAGCTACTTTGACGGCGGTGACTGAGGCTCGTGCCAAAGCAACTTCCATGCAGATTGATCCTTCCAAGGTGACGCCTGAACAGCTTGCTAAATTTCAGCAGGCGCAAAGTGGTTTGTCTCAGGCTTTGGGTCGTTTGATGGTGGTGTCTGAACAGTACCCGCAATTGAAAGCGGATCAGAACTTCCGTGATCTTCAGGCGCAGCTTGAGGGCACTGAAAACCGCATCACGATTGCTCGTCAAAGATACATTGAAACGATCAATGCATTTAACAATCAGGTCAGCGTTCCGCCGACTAGCTGGACAAATGCGATCATGTATCACTTCGAAAAAATGCCTCAATGGGATATGACTCCGGAAGAAAAGGCTTCTGCTGAAAAAGCTCCGGAAGTGAAGTTCTAGTTTGTCAGGGAACATGCGTTTACTGACAGTTTCCTTTTTCGCATTCTTCTTGGCCCTGAGTCTTTCGGCTCGGGCTGAGTTCCAAGTGCCGACCTTGACCGGTCCTGTGATGGACGAGGTTGGCTATCTTTCCCGCAATGACCGTCAAGAGCTGATGCAGCTTCTTTATGACTTCAACAAACGCGGGGTCGCTCAAGTTCAGGTTTTGATCGTTCCCACCTTGGATGGTATGCCCATCGAGATGGCTTCTATTGCTGTCACTGACAAATGGAAGCTGGGGGACGAGAAAAAAGACAACGGGGTTTTGTTCCTGATTGCGGCGAATGACCGCAAGCTGCGTATCGAAGTCGGGCAGGGCCTTGAAGGCGCAATTCCCGATGTGATCGCCAGCCGGATCATTCGTGATCAGGTGGTTCCGTTGTTCCGCGCCCGTCAGTTTTCTGCCGGTATCGTTTTGGGCACACACGAAATTCTGCGCCTGGCGGATAAAGAGTTCGCTGAACAAAATGGGTTGCAGGAAGGTGTTCCTGCAAAAAGTGACCGTGATGGTTCCGGTGGTGATATTCCCATTGGTGTGATCATCATTCTTTTCATCATTATTTCTATCCTGGGTCGCTTTGGTGGCGGTCGTGGGCGTCATCTTCGTGGTGGCGGCTGGGGCGGTGGCTATGGCGGCGGAGGGGGATGGTCTTCTGGTGGAGGAGGCGGCGGCTGGTCCGGTGGCGGCGGCGGCTTCAGCGGTGGGGGCTCATCCGGCAGTTGGTAATGCCGTGGCTCTCGGTCCTTGGCTTGGGTTATGGCCTTAGTGCCTTGCTCGCTCGGACAGTCCTCGCTCTTTTTGGTTTTTTGTGGCTGCCGCTGGTGGGTTTTGGGTTCGCTGCGGAACTCGCGCTCAAGGCACTAAGGCCATAGCCCAAGCCCAGGCGGAGTATCGGCTTTACAACCTGGATTCGCCTTGTTGCTTAATGCCTAGCCTGGGGTGTGCTGAAGTCGGTTTGGCTTGTGTCTGGAAGCAGTAATTGATTTTTTTGAGGGAACTTTATGGCTTGGATTAATAAATATCTTTCTGAGGCTGATCTTGCGCGGATTGAGGCGGCTATTTCCAAAATGGAAGAAACCACTTCTGGAGAGATTGTTCCTGTAATTGTTCGTCGGTCTTCAGCCGTGGGGCATGTGCCTTTGGCGCTGACTTTGCTTTTGACTCTGTTTTTGGTCATTGTTGAGTTTCCGTTCAGTGACTGGTTGTGGGTGACCCCTTGGGTTTATCTGTGGCCGGTGATTGTGGTTGCGTTTTATGCGCTTTCTCATGTGTTGGCGAAGAGCAAGTGGATTCAGAAGCTGTTTGTGCCTGAAAAGGACGAAGTGGATTCTGTTCATCAGCGCGCGCATTTGGAATTCTATCTAAACCGTATTCATCGCACAGAAGGCGGGACCGGGGTTTTGATCTTTGTTTCTGTGATGGAAAAAAAGGCGGTCGTGCTGGCCGATGAGGGAATTTCCAAAAAGCTACCGAAGGAACATTGGGACGAAATTCTTGGAATTCTGGGGCAGAGCCTTCATCAAGGGCAGTGGGCACAAGGTTTCGTGGCGGCTATCGAGGCTTGCGGTAAAGATCTGCAGACCCACTTCCCGCTGGCTTCCGCTGGGACCAACGAGCTTAAAAATCATCTTATTATCAAAGATTAAGGATTCTGGCGCCACGGCGCGCCAGTTCATTCCTTGCGTTCTTCCGGGCTTCATTGATAGTCTGGGACCCTCTGTGCAGTCGTAGTTCAATGGATAGAGCACTTGGCTTCGAACCAAGGGGTTGCAGGTTCGAGTCCTGCCGACTGCACCATTCTTCTTTTCTTTTTTCCTTTTAATATTGCTTCGTTTGATGTTGCTTGCTCCGGCAGGACGCGGAAATGCGCGCATCGAGCGCGCATTTCCTATGCGCTCGACATTTGCCGCCTTCGCGGCAAGAGCCTCGCGCATGCTCCTCACCAAAATGCGCCACTGGCGCATTTTGGCGCGGGCACGACTGCCGACTGCACCATCCTTCGCTCTTTGAGATTCGGCTTGCTTTGTCGACTTTCTTTCATCGTAAATTTCTAGTATCTATAGGGCGTTTTTTAGTTTTGATTTTAGGAATTTTATGAAGACGTCGGCTCGTAAAGAGAGCTGCGCGTTTTTGTAGTAGATGGCGTGTATTTGTTCTTTTTGTTCGATGGCGGCTCCGGGCAGGACTTGGACCAAGTCGCCGCTTTCGCGTTCGGGGATTGTCATAAAGTCGCCAAGGCAGGCGATGCCCAGGCCGCTTTTGACCATGCGAAGAATTGTTTCTCCGCTGGAGGCGCTGAACTTTGCTTTGATCGGATAGCGGGTGCCACCGTTGTATTTAAGTGGCCAGTGGTTCAGCTTTTGTGGGTCCGTAAAACCAATAAGGACGTGATTCTGCAGGTCTTCGACACTTTTTGGGGTGCCATAGGCTTTCAGGTATTGTGGGCTGGCCAGAACTCTTCGTTTGCTTTGTCCCAGGCTCACCGCGTGAAGGGACGAGTCGGCAAGTTCACCCAAGCGGATGGCGACGTCGATGCGGTTTTCAATCAGATCAATATTGCGTTCGCTGTTAAATAGCTCCACTTGCACTTCCGGATACAGTTTATGGAACTCATTCAGATAAGGCACAACCGAATGCAAAATAAACGGTGACGCTGAATCAATCCGCAGAACTCCGGAAGGTGTGCTTTTGAAACCGACAGATTCTTCGGCGTTTTCCAGGGCCTGAATGACTTCCCGGGAACTTTGCAGGAATCTTTCACCTTCCGCGGTCAGATCCAGTTTACGTGTGGTTCTTCGTAGCAAAGTCACGCGCAGCTTTTTTTCAAGCCTTGCAAGGGTGCGGCTGATCCCGGACGGGGTTTGGTTCAGTTCTTCAGCCGCAGCGCTGATAGAGCCTGTATCCACAATCGTTATAAAGGTTTCCAGCTCGTCCAGGGTCGTTTTCATTGTTGACTCCAAATCAAATATATTTTGCCTATTCGTGACTAAATGAGCAACCACAATCCTGTTAGATTGGTGGTTATACAAGGAGGCTAAAATGCCTTTAGCAATATACGCGCTGATGATCGGGGCGTTTGGAATTGGAACGACTGAATTCGTGATTATGGGCCTGTTGCCCCAGATGGCCAAAGACCTGGGTGTGAGCCTTTCGTCGGCGGGACTGCTGGTCAGTGGCTATGCGCTGGGCGTGGCGATCGGGGCGCCGGTGCTGTCGCTGCTTTCGGCGAAGTGGCCGAAGAAGCGTGCTCTGGTGATTCTGATGGCGATCTTTACTGTGGGGAATCTGATTTGTGCCTTGGCGCCGAATTATACGATTTTGATGATCGCACGGGTTTTGACATCCCTTGCGCACGGAACATTTTTTGGGATCGGGTCGGTGCTTGCGACCAGTCTTGTAAAACCAAATCAAAAGGCCACGGCGATTGCTTTGATGTTCACGGGCTTAACCCTTGCTAACGTCTTGGGGGTTCCCTTTGGCACGTGGCTTGGTCAAAACTATGGATGGCATGCGACTTTTTGGGCAGTGACAGCCGTGGGACCTTTGGCAATGGCGGCGTTGATTTTCTTTGTTCCTGCAACAAAAGAAACAGGGGATTCGGCTGGCATGGCTAAAGAAATCAGCGTCGTGATGAAGCCGCAGGTTTTGTTGAGCCTGCTGTTGACGGTCTTTGGCTTTGCAGGGGTTTTCGCCGTATTCACTTATATTGCACCGATACTGACGGATGTGTCGGGATTTGAAATGGCATCCGTTTCTCCGATCCTGCTGCTGTTTGGTGCGGGCTTGGTCGTGGGAAATATCGTCGGTGGAAAATGGGCGGATAAACATCTGAACAGAACTTTGGTCGGAACACTGATGTTGTTGTCTGTGGTTTTGTTCGGATTCACCTTTTTGATGGGCTATAAACTGGCAGCCTTGGCTTTGGTCACTCTGCTGGGCTTTGCCGGTTTTGCGACGGTGCCGCCACTGCAAATGCGTGCATTGGAACATGCGGCAGAAGCGCCGACCCTGGTGTCCGCTCTTAATATTGCGGCCTTCAATCTGGGAAATGCAATTGGCGCCTGGGCAGGCGGAGTTGCGATCGACAACGGAAATCTGATAACGACGGCTTGGACGGCATTGGGGATTTCATTGCTGGCGACTCTGGTGGCTTACGTTAGTGGCAAAGCAAATGCAGGTGTGGTTGTGAAAGTCGATCGCAGCTTGCTCGGCCATTGAATCTGTGGCGCTCATCCCGAGCGCCATAAGCAATGATTCCGATTTTTTCAGGCGGAGCAGGTGAGCCAACTGCGGTTGTTGTCGGAACGTTCTCTGGCAGCCGGGTTGATGGTGGAAATTGACGCCATTTTTCCCGGTTGATAGTCCTTGTCGAAACATGGATGAGAGAGGTTTTTCGATGAAATTTTCTGGTTTGTTTTTGGCCTTTTTGTTGTGTTCCAGTCTGGCTTCGGCAAAATCCACGATTATTGATTCTGACAAAGTTTTTCGTGTGGAAAAAAATGGTGAGGCCTTTATTCAAGATCAGCTGATCTGCTCTCTTGCGGGGTTGGATAAAACTCATCCCAGCACTGTTGGCACTTTGGGTTCCCCGGCCGTCATTGGAAATAATATTTATCTGTTCAGCAGTGCTGCCACTCGGGGCAAACACGATAAAGAAGGGCATGCGGCGCTTTTCAGGGTTGATGTGATGTCTCGTCAATGTTCGCTTCTATTTGCCCGAACCTTTGCCAAAGGCGTTCAGGACAATTCCGGGGACTTTGTCGTTGATAGCATTGGCAATAATCTGGTGTTCTGGCATAAAAGCCATTCAGCACTTCAATTCATTCGTCCTTCGGCACCCTCCACGGTTGAAGTTTTGTACGACGCTGCGACGGAAAAACGGGGTTCTTTCCGTCAGATTTTTTCGATGAGTGATTCGCCAGTGTTTCTTTTGGAAACCACTGCGGCAGACGGGCGGGGAGTTCTGGTTTATGACAAAAATGATCTGAAACTGATCAGCTCGACTTTGTTTCCGGGCCGTCTGGGGTTGAATCAGGTGAAATACGTGAATGACAAAATCCGTCTGGCTTTCTTTTTGGACCAAGTCAGTGCCCGCGGATCCAATTATTACGTTTTTGACTATCGGTATGGGCAGAATACTGTTGAATCTATTGCTTTTCTGCCAATGGGCACTGGCTACAATTCATCTGTTGTGAAGATCGTCTTTTCAAAATTTGAGGACTTCTTTTTCATCACCCAAAATGACGGACCGAACATCCGTAATATGGAAACTTTGACCTACAATTGGAAAACCAAACAAGCCACGTCGATTTTCAGTCGTATCTGGCCGGCAGTTTTTCCCGGGGGGCTGAAGCTGGCGAATTCTTCGCAGTATGGATTTGTTACGAATAACAGCATCGATATTTTCAAGTTCGACAGCAGCGGGCAGTTCGTGCAGGTGCAACTTCCTGTGGATGTTGAACACCTGGTTCCGCCGTATGCTTTGGATGAAAAGAACCATCTTGTTCTGACTTACCAGAACACCACCCGGAACTTGAAGGTTTTCGAGTTTGACTACAGCCAGAACCCGATCGTGCTGAAGAATACCTACACACTGCCGTCATTGCGCGAATCGAAGTCTATCAAGTCCGTTGTCTTGAAACAAAAGACCTTGCATTTTTATTCGTCTGGCGCTGACCGACAAACCTACGTTCAGTCGCGAACGCTGCCCTAGGTCGCCACACGGCAGCCTATTTTAAGGTCAGCAACATGTCCCAGGATCTGCCGGTGGAAGGGTGCTCGTATCCGTTGACAGAAATCACCAGCTTTCCGCTGGGCGTCCAGCTCTGGCCAACAATGGCGGCGGAGGTGTCTGAACTGTTGATCAGTGGAGTCAGGTTGTAGGTGCCGCCGGTCCCGAAGGATGTATCCAGTTCGCCATTTTCCTTCAATGCAGTCACTGTATTGACCCTGACCACGGTGGGATCTATCAATGACCTGTTTGTTCCAATAAATACTTTGTCATCAATGTCTGTCGAAATAGAGGCGAAAATTTCGCTGGTGATCGTTGGATCTGCCTCAAATTCCCAAGGGTTGCCAGCATTGAAGCTCGTGTCGGGTGAACCGTCCAAATTAAAACGCTGTACGAGCATTCTGTTCGGATCACCATGAATGCTGTCCGGGGTGATATAGTAAGCAGCCACGATCAAACGGTTTTTTGAATCCACGGCGCCAAGTTCGGTGTTTTGGAAAGTGTCCGTACCACCAGCAATGTCCAGATTCTTCCACATCGTGCTGCCGCCGAAAGCGGTGTCGACGAGGCCGGTGGACAACGAAACACGAGCCAATGCCACGTGCGGTTTCCAGTCATTGTCTCGAATGTCACTTTGAAGGTACAAGTAATCACCCTCGGTTTCGATCAGACGGGAAACACTCCAGACATCTGCAGCGGGAAGCTGCAGCAGGCCCTGGGCTCCGAAAGTCGTGACAGTGTTTCCAGAAGCATCCACTTTCCAAATCGCAATATAGTCCTGGCCCAAATTGTCGTCGCGGAATACGACCATGGTCAGGATGTCTCCGGACTTGGTGATCGTCATCGGGTATTTCTGGTCTGTTCCAGGATACATTATGAAGTGGTCCGCGGGTAAAGAAAGGAAGCGTGCGCCCGCAGTGCCAAAGTCGTTATCGAACGCGCCGGAAGGTGTGAGTTGTAAGAAACCACTGCTCCAGCCTGAACCGCTGGTAAATTTCTTGGTTCGCATCAGCAGCTTTCCGGTGCTGGTTATCTGTGCATAAAGAGCTTTCACATCAGGAACAAGTACATATCCACCCGTACCATAGCTTGAATCCAGTTGCCCGTTGGGTTTGTAGCGATGAATAGAGATTCCAATGCCATCATAACCAAGTTCCAGGTCATTGATGGCATAGATGTTTCCTGCCGAATCCGTGGTTGTCAGTCCCTTGAAAGATGCGACCTCCCTGATCGGGCGGTCATTAAGGATGCGCAAGGTACCGGAATTGAAGCTTGGATCAGGTTGTCCGTTAGGCAGAATCTTGTGAATCAGTGAGTCTGTATGTGATCGAAGGTCGCCAAAATAGATGGTGGCGTCGCTTCGTCGCAGAACATAGATCTCGTTGGTTGCAGAAACTGTGATTGAGTGAATGTATGGTGTGTTTTGCTCATACTGTGCGGGCAGAGTCAGTGAAGCCTGTGTTGCCGGGTTCGACGCCAGAGTGATAACTCCGGCAGATGAAATCGACCACTCTTCAAATTTCGAAGTTCGTTGCCCCAGCAAACGGTAAGAGCCTGCAGCACCCAGGGTCGCCGCAGAGACGAACGTGCGGTCCGCACTGCCTTCATATTGTACGAAACCGTTCGGTGAATTAAAGCCCGCTGTATCCAAAGCTCCGGCCTCGGTAAAGCGATAGGCGACGGCTTTGGTGGCATTGGTTCGATCTCCAGCAATTAAAATGCGGTTGCTGGTGTCAGTCACAATAGTAACGAACGCCTGAGGGGTCACCGAGTTCAAAGTGACCATGCCTGTCGTATTGAATGACGTGTCCGCCAGTCCGGTGGTCGTGGTTCTCCAGATTTTATTGATATAATCGCCAGTAAGATCGCGGGCCAGAACGACGACACGACCAGAACTGTCCACGGTTGAAGCCAGATAGTCGTGATCATCCGGAGATTCCATATGAATCGCCTGCCCATTGTCGCCGTAGCTGGCGTCCACAGCCCCGTTTGCTGTCAGTTTCAGGATGCGGATTTGGGATGGCCATCTGTCATACATAAACACGATGGAAAAGCTGCCATCCGAGTGGCGAAGAATATTTTTTAGTACGGTATTGTCCGGCATTGCGATGTTAACTTCGCCATTTGTGCCGAAGGAATTTACAGCCGTGCCTTGTGAAGTCAGGCGGGAAACCAGCAGTCGGTTGCCAAAAGTTGTATAGTCAATGTAGGTACTGACCAATTGTATGTAATCCACACCGCTTTGATTGAAAAGAACCATTTGTGAATCTTCACCATAGGTCGGCGTTCTTGAACGGAAATAGCCCTGCGAACCAAACGAGGTGTTCACGGAGCCATCAGCATTCATCGACATAATTTCAAGTTGATAGTTCGTTGTGCCCGCAAGATAGATTTTACCCGAGGCATCCACCACCAGATTGTTGATGGAGCTTGAGAGATCCACAGCCATATTGATCTTGTGCTGAACAAACCCGGACCCACCAAATGAAAGATCCGGGGCGCCGACGGCGGGCAGACGGACGGAGGAAGGGGCTTCGACGACTTTGGACGGCTCCATCAGTTCAGCGTTGAGACTGCAGCCTGAAATGAAAGTGGACATCGCTAAAGCTGCAAAAGATCCAAAAATTAACTTTGTTGTCATCCTATACCCATCTCGTTAAAACGTTCAGGCTGTCGCAAATATCTGTAAGTACTTCCTTCTCGCTTATCGGACACCGGTTTGGTTTGATGAGTTTTTAACAAGACTGAAAAAATCTTTTTGCTCCCACTGAGGGAGCATTTCGAAATGAGACGGTCAAATTAGAACCGGCCTCGAGTTAAGCTCATTTTTTATTCAATTTCATGATTTGTGCTTCGGTTGTTTCATGCCCTCGAAGCTTGAGACCGATAAGACAATATGCAGTTTATCTTCTTGATCGTATTAGTCTTGATAAATGCTGGTTGCTCTATCGACGCCAGTTTGATTGATGGTTCCACCACTCTGGGACCCAGTTCTCCAGGACCGGGTCCTGGTCTTGGGAAAACCTCGGCATCCACTTATTGCCTGAATGGCGAATACGGGCCTCCGTTAAATCTGGGGCAGGATGAATATTTACTGGTGGGACAGTTCACTCATGCTGGACCCTGTGGTTTCCCAATTTTTGGATCAGATCTTAATGCTTCGATGGCCCGTCCCACGATCACAGGTGAAGTCAGACAATCCATCCCCGATGGCGAAGGCGGCTTCTTTATTTCCGGATCATTTACGGATGTCGACGGCGTCAGTCGTTCGGGCTTGGCGCGATTGAAAGCCAATGGTTCGCTGGATGAGGATTTTAAACCCTTTGGCAATCTTCCGAAATCTCCAGAGTTGGAAAATGCCAAATTGGCCCTGGCGGATGGAAAGCTTTACGTCGGCGGCTCATTCAACAGTGTAAGCAATCCCTTTGGTTCGGTGGTGAATGCTACGACCGGTGCCTCGCTGTGGGCTTCGGGCATTCGTTTCAACAACAAGGTTCTGGCCTCCACCAGTGATGGTGCCGGGGGCCTATATATCGCCGTTTCCGGCTCGTACCAAACCACTTCCGCCGAGGGTGTGATTCACTTGCTGGCTGATGGCAGCTTGGATCCGAATTTCCAGAACCGTGTTTATGGCAATATCACGGTGCTGGCTCATGATCAGGCCAACAATGTGCTTTATGTTGGAGGTTCCAATTTAAGCAGCAGCGGCGTAATGATGAGTTCTATTCTGGCCTACAATGCCACGACGGGTGCCACTATCACGACTTGGAATCCGTGGCTGGATCCGACTTACACAGACCTTACTGGGATTGCCGTTTCGGCAACGAAGGTCTACGCGACGCGCGTGAATTCATACAACAGTCCGACTTCGGGTCTTATTGCCATTGATAAATCCACCGGCGTTATTTCCTGGCAAAAGTCCACAACGTTCCGATCGGGTTTTTACGGGGTTGCCTTTGACGGGACCTACGTTCATGCCGTCGGCGCCTTCACATCAGTGGGTGGAGTCGGTCGTAACTTTATGGCAAAGTTCGACGAAAACGGAAATCTTCAGGCCAATCCCGCAAGTGTTCCCAACAGTGAGCTCAACAGCGTTCATTACGCGGCCGGATACCTTTATATCGGTGGCCGTTTCACGTCTGTTGGCGCCACGAGTGCTCATGGGATTGCCCGTTACAACACCAGTGACATGTCTTTGGACACCACGTGGGTTCCGAACCCTGTAAATGCCAGCACCCTGGGAACTGTTTCAGGCATTGTGCATGACGGGGCCAGCACACTTTACGTTTATGGTGATTTTTCTGCCATCGGTGGCAAGGTTATGCCGGGTGTGGCTGCCATCACAACGACGGGCGCCGGCACAGTTAAGGATTTGGATCTGATGATTGCCGGGGGCGAAGACGCTCCGGTCAATACCGTGGCCGTGGGTGCGGGCGGTGTTTTTGTCGGAGGTACTTTCCAAAGTATCGGTGCCCCCGTGATTCGCAGTCTGGCCGTGCTGGATTCGGACTCTGGGGATGCGGAAATCTTTGATTCAAAAATTCTGGGTGGGGACGTCCTGTCGATGACCTTGTCCGGGGATCAGCAGACTCTTTATCTTGGCGGGGATTTCAGTTCGGTCAAAGGACAGCAACGACTGGGACTGGCTTCAATCAGGCTCAGTGATCTTGAGCTGACGACCTGGGCGCCGGTCACGGCACGGGGAACCTTTGATGAAGTTCGATTTATACAGGAATACGCCGGCAACGTTTATATCTCAGGATACTTCAGTCAGCCTTTGGGGTTGAACATGCAGGTTCGCGAGGACTATGCGACGATTGATCAGGCGGCGAACGTCATCCCGTGGGTGCCAGCGCTGACGAGTCCCAACGACATCACGGATTTCGTTATTAAAGATGGCGTTCTGTATACCATGGGACGTTTGAGCTCTGGAACCAACAAGAATCTTGCCGCTTACGATCTGAACAATGGCGGGGCCCTGATGACTTTGGGCCGGAACTTTGAAGGCAGCTATCCTAACTCGCTGGTTGAACATAATGGCAAGATGTATGTCGCCAGCGGCGCAGACCTTGTACGATTGGAAACCGATGGCACCGCGACGGTGGTCAAAAGCCTGTCCGGCATCATCGGCACCTTGGGCGTCAGTGATGGAAAACTTCTGGTGACCGCAAACGATCTGGGGGGACCGGATCGCAACGGCATGGTCATTGTGAATTCGAATGATGGCAGTTTCTCCAGCTGGATCCCTTCGACGCCGATGCAACCTGAATTCGTGCAAATCAATGCGGCGGCCCGGATCGGAGACTATCTTTATATCGGCGGTCGTGGCGACAACGCCATGGGTTCGACGGTGGGGAAATTACTTGTCGCCAATATCAAAACGGGTGCGCAGCAGATCCTGGAAGTCGACGGCACCGTAAAAAGTTTTGAACCTGTCGGTGAAATCATGTATGTGGCCGGTGCCTTTTACAGCATTGACGGCCAAAATCGCTCGAATGTTGCCTCCTTCACAAATGGCCAACTGACAAATTGGCAACCCGAACCGGACAACAATGTCGACTTCATTAAGCATCATCAGGGTGTGCTCTATATTGGTGGTGAATTTGTCGAAGTCGACGGAAGTATGCGCCAGGGGTTGGCAGCATTCAATGCCTCGACCGGAGCTTTGTTGGCCTGGGACCCTTTTGCGGGGCACGACTGGGGCTATTTTGCGCGAGCCAACGTGGTGGGGAATAAGATTTACATCTTCTATGAAGCTGAAAAAAATGGCGACTATGAATTCGGCTTGCTGACCGTTCAGACGGATTCGATGCTGGTCGGCTTATGGCCTCTTCCTGACGATGTCGACTTTGATGACTGGTATGTTCAGGACGGAAAGTTCTATTACTGGAGCATGGACTCGGAATTCCCAGTGGCGCTGGATATGGTGACCGGACAGACATCCGAAATTTCATGGGAGCTGTCCTCTTATGAAATGAACATCACCCCCTATGGAATTATCTGGGGCCAGCCTTCCGGTATGGCCTTGATGGATGTCCAGACGGGCAAAGCAAAGTTGGTTCTTAAAGAAGTCCAGGGGGCAGCCCTTGAAATGTAAGCCGATTAACAACCCGACGCTTCCATGATAATCGTATAAATAGTGCCAGTGATGGGGTCGATGATCAGCAAGGCTGCGTATTGTCCGCCGCACTGAACAGCCCCCACGGGGCCTACACCATATTGAATGCCTTTAATTTCATTCAGCAAAGAAAAGGCATGCTGGGCCTTCATATAATTGTCAGCGAAAGTGACTTTGTCGGCAGAATTATTGTCGCTGTATTCCAGACGCTGCTCCAACACGGCAATCACATAAGACTTTGCGCCTTCAAGAGTGTCCCTGCCCCATTTGGTAGAGTCTCCTTCCCAGGCACTGTTGTCGTCAACCCAGTTAAAGTCCTCAGCGGACTCCAGTGCGCCTTCTTTGATCCCGTATTCAATCATCATGGCTTTGATGTCTTTGTGGGGCTGAACCTTGGTCACCTTGGATTCTTCGGTGATGGAGGTCAGGATTTCCAGCGCATATTGCAGTTTGCGGGAAGTGTAGGTGGCGTCTTTGGCAAATGAGTTGATGGATAACAGCATGGTCATGGTAAAAATAAGTGCTTTCACTTTTGGCTCCGGTGGGGGTTGATAAAGATGCTTATAGAAGGTGAATAGGAATAAGTTAAATTTATAAAAAATCAGTTAATATACACATTAAGAATGATGACCGTTTTTTTTTGGGGGGGCCGGCTCTTCCAGCATTTGTTTGATTCCGAAGGCCCCTCATAGCATCCTTTAAATGCAAGGAGTACGTGATGAATTCCAAAAATGCCAAAGTCGATGCCTTTATCAAGTCGGAAAAAAAGTGGAAAGAGGAAGTCCAGCTGTTGCGCCAGATTGCTTTGGACAGCGGCCTGACCGAGGACTTCAAGTGGAGCCTGCCTTGTTATCTGCATGACGATAAGAACATCGCGATCATCCAGAATTTTAAAGACACTTGTGCGTTGATGTTCTTTCAAGGCAGCGAGCTTAAAGACGCCAAAAAACTGCTGAAATCACCGGGGGCTCATTCCCAGTCGGCCCGTCGTTTTGAGTTCACCAGCGTGGCGGATATTGCCAAAGTAAAGACAGCTATTCGGTCTTATATCAAAGAAGCCATCAAAATTTCTGAATCTGAAATCAAAACAGAGAAGAAACCGGCCAAGATGCCTAAAATGCCTGTCGAGCTAAAACAGGCCTTGGATAAAAACAAGAAACTGAAAGCGGCATTTGAAAAACTGACGCCGGGCCGCCAGAGGCTGTATTTGATACATATCGAATCAGCCAAACAAGCGGCCACCCGGACTGCCAGAGTGGAAAAGTGCATTCCCCGCATTCTGCAGGGGCTGGGACTGACCGACCGCTAAGGCAGTGGGTTGCAGTATCCGGACAGGTGCACGCGATAGTTTTTATCTGATGTGAAAATATTCAAGGTCCCTGTCTGATAGCCCTCGTAATGGCAGAAGAACGCGATACGATAGCGACAGGAAAGGCCCGCACGCAATTGATCCGGACAATCGCTGCTGACAAAAAAGCTGTCGGCAGCAATTGTATGTGAAATGTCATAAATGGTCCCCGAACTGTAATTAGTCAAAAGCATATCTTTGGTGCGTTCTGCACCTACCATCTGCATCCCAAAATCCATACGCGATTCGATCTGAGCTGAAGCCGCAAACGGCGCTAACAAGGTAAAGAACACGAGAGTTTTCAGACACTTCATTTAAACCTCCAAAGGTGACAGTTCATTGGGCCTGCGCGCGGATTTTCAGTCAAACTTTTGGCGGGGAATGCGAAACTTATCTGTTCACGCCATTTTGATGAAACAGGTTCTGGTCGTGGGCTCGTTGACCGCTTTGCGGGGATTTGTAATCTGAAAGTCAACCCAAGGAGGTTTCATGAAGAGCGTTCTGTTCCTGTCCGCGTTTCTTTTTGTCTGGCTGGCGAAAGCCGCCCCTGCGCCGGAGCGCTGCCAGTCCTTGACCGAAACCAAAGGCGGCGTGCAGTTGCAGCGGATCTGGCTTGAACAAGCGGGTCTGTGCATGTTGTCGGTGTCTCCGACGGATGCTTATAAAACCATGGTGTATCGTGATTATGTTCTGACCGAGGACGGGATGTTCATGGTCTTTAATGCCTATGGCACCGACGGGCAGTTTGGGGCCCGGGACTTTTTCCTGTTCCCGCGAAAGCAGACCGAAATCAGCTACCAGTGGCTGCCACAAAATGACGAACTGATCATCGAGCACGTTACTGGTGACAAGTTTGTCTTTGATATCAACAAGGCTGTTTTGAAATCCATTTCTGGCGCAGCCAAAGTCGTTGTCGACAAAGTGACGACCACCAACAAAGGGGGCGTCAGCATCGTGGGTTATCAGGGGCAGATTTTGGATGTGGGGTTTGCGATGAACAATGATCCGGCGATGAATCGCAGTGGCAAGTCGGTGCTCAGTTCCGCATCGAAAAGCTGCTCTTTGCGCAATCAGGATCTTTTTCGTTATATGAGCGACGGGGATGTGATTTTTAAATTCAAAAAAGATGCAGAGTTTCAGCAGCTGGTTTCATCCAGCTGCCGATAGAACTGACTAGAAACGAGACATCAGCTCTGTGAACTTGCGACGGTCTCGGAGCTGGGAATCAAGGTCGTGAAGGGCTTTGTTGACAAAGCGAACTTCGAAGGAATTGGATTCCGGATTTTCCTCAAGGATGTCGCGATAGATGAATTCGTGCATTACCAAAGCGGCTTTTTGGTTTTCATCCAAAGAGCCCCAGACCAGGGAATCAATTTCGTACTGTTGAACTCCGAAGCGGGTTTCATTGGTCTGAACGATGGCGATCTTCATGCGGCAGCCACGGCCCAGTTCCAAATCACCCTGATCATTCGGGCCTTCCAAAGCAAAGGAAGACTTCCAGCGGATTTGTTGTGGCCATTGTTTCAGCCACTGCGTGTATTTCAAGGCCTTCTGAGAATTCACCGGACGGATGCGCGCAATCAGGTCAGAAACTTTCGCCTGATAAGAGCGGGCCGGGGAGTACTGAACAGACAGGCCTTCTTCCTTGGCTTCCGCCATTTCCAGGGCTACTGTGGGTTGGTTCAGACAGCTCACCACATAGCCGCCATTGCGGACCACGTACTGGGCAAAGGCGCTGGGCGCCGCCAATAAAACGATAACAGCCATCAGATGTTTCATTCTTCAGTCTCCTTTGGCACGGCTGGCAGCAATTGCATGCCCAGCGTGTAAATTTCAGTGCATTCGCCTTGGGTCAGCTTTCCGTAAACCTTTTTCCAGGCCTTTTCGAGTTCTTTTTTTGCCCGGTCCAAATTTTTCGGATTTACAGCCATTGTCAGGTAAACCATTTCCCTTTTTTCAGTAGGGATCTGCGGGAAGATCTCTGTCGAGCGCTTCATCGCTTCTTTGTGCAATTTTTGCACATCAAAATTCGGGATGTCGTTTTCAGAAGCCAGACTGCGCACAGTTTTCACATAAGTCGTCGCGCTGTTCTTTTCCACCAAGCCCAGTTGCAGAAGTTTGTTCATGACCACTTGCGTGCGCTCGGCAGGAACGCCGGTTTCAGCTGAAATCAGCTCCACATCCCATTCCTCGGTGTGCAGATCCATCGCCGCCAGCACCAGGAAGAAATCCACGCTGGAAACTTCCGAGAACTCGGACTTGCTTAAAACTCTTTCAATGGAATGCGTGGCTTTTTTGCGCTTTCGTTCAGAGTCAAACAGGGACTGGGCCTTTTGCACGTCCTCTTCGGACAGGCGCAGACCGTTCACAAGTTTGTTGAAGTTGGCAGAAGAAACAGGGCGCTTGTTGTTGAAAATCTCGGACAGGTGTCCGGGGGAAATTTCCACCCGCTGAGCCAGGGCACGCAATGAAAAACGCGGATTTGCCGCACGTCTTTCTTCAAACTTTACATGGAAAAACTTGTTCAACGTCTTCATTTGGCCAAGACACTTACCAACTGAAGGGGAACATGTATATGTCAATTGCGAGGTTTGCCCGAGTTTAACCCTTTTTGACGGATGAACTGTTCGAAATTTCATGGCGAACACCAAAACGACAAAACCGGCTGTGGCAGCCGGTTTTATAGGATTTACCTGATTTGAAGAGTGTTATCCGTCCCAGGCTCCGTCATCTGGAGTGTCACTGATTTGCAGTGCTTTCCACACTTCTTCGTTGTCGAAGAATTCCGCCTGCTTCACGTTCAGACGTTTTTCATCGTGGCAGGGAACATAAGCACTGACAGATCTTGAAATCTTTTTGGCTTTTCCGCTGGCAGCCTGAGGGCGCAGAACATCCCAATAGGACTTGCGACTGAACAGGGCATCATCCCGGCGCAGCTGACCATTCAGCATGTCCAGGGTGCAGGCGAAAGTGTTCACTGGCGTTTTGCTGTCGCCCCGTTCGCAGGATTTTGCATAGACTTGTTCGCGGCCCACGTGCAATTGCATCAGACCGTACAGACTGCCGTTCGGACCCTTGGCGGTGGCTTTCGGGTTGCAGGTGCTTTCGTAGTGGGTCATGGCATTGAAGATCAGAACCCAGAAGTTGGCTTTGTCGGTGGGCTTCATGATCTTATAGTTCGGGCACAATTTATGGATGTCAGGGGACCCTTCCGCCAGGTGGCTGAAGTTTCCAGCCATGTACTCTTTGCGGATGGCATGACCCCATTCGCCGATTTTGGTGCCGGTGGCATAGTTGTTACAGGATGGGCCCCAATTGTATTTGTCGTTGATATCATCAAGAACCGACGCCACGAAGGTGAGATTGTCTTTCATTCTAAGGCCGTTCGGAGTTTCGACAAAGCAGTCGGTGCAGGCGCCGGCTTCGGTGCCGCTGCCGCTGGCAAAGGCGGGGGCATTGTACAGGATCGCCGCCACAAACATGGTGTTAATGCATGATGAAAGGATCTTCATTTACGTTCCCCCTGATATACCGGCTAGACTTGCGGCGTCAATTGGGATGGTCCCCCAAAATAAGCACCGTCCATAGAGTCATCGGCTCATAGCTGGACCTTCTATACTGAAAAAATGACTAAATGTTCCCGTGGGGCCCAGAAACAGGACTTTTTAGGGAACATCCCAGCTCGAGACAGGGCAAAATCCTTTGAAAATCCAATAGGATTGAACACAATTTATTGACCATTTTGCCGGGATAAGCGATTCAGTGTTTCTGGAATTTGACCGTGGTCATTTCAGGGGTTTATTTGCCTGAAAAGGTGCTAGAATCCTGAGGCCATCTGGAGAGACAAAAAAGAATGAGCAACACAAATATTATCGAAGTCCGCAATCTTGCTGTTGAGTTTAAAACCGAAGACGGGATTGTACAGGCCGTAAAGGGCATCTCTTTCAACCTTCCGAAAGGTAAAACTGTCGGCTTGGTGGGTGAGTCCGGTTCCGGTAAAAGTATCACTTCACTGGCGATCATGCGTTTGATCGGAAATCCAGGCCGTGTTTCCAGCGGCGAAATTCTTTTTGAAGGTCAGGACTTGTTGAAGGTCTCTGAAAAGAAAATGCGTGAAATCCGTGGTGCACGCATCTCCATGATCTTCCAGGAGCCGATGACTTCTTTGAATCCGGTTCTGACAGTTGCAGACCAGATCACTGAAACTTTGATGCTGCACCAAAACCTGAACAAACAACAGGCTTTGGACAAAGCTTTGGATCTGTTGAAACAGGTCGGTATTCCACACGCGGAAGAGCGTCTGTACTTCTATCCTCACAAGTTCTCCGGCGGTCAGCGCCAGCGTATCATGATCGCGATGGCGATTGCTTGCAATCCGGACGTTCTGATCTGTGACGAGCCAACCACTGCGCTCGACGTGACGATCCAAAAACAAATCCTGGATCTTCTGGCTGACATCCAAAAAAGAACCCACATGAGTCTTTTGTTCATCACTCACGATCTGGGCGTTGTTGCTGACATCGCTGATGAAGTGATCGTCATGAACAAAGGTGAAATCGTAGAGCGTGGTGTTTCCAAGGAAATCTTCGACAATCCAAAACACCCATACACAAAGGGTCTTCTGGCATGCCGTCCTTCTTTGGATGAAAACCCGGTTCGTCTTCCGGTTCTTGCGGACTTCATGAGCGCAACTGGCGAAGAAATCACGCCTGCGGCCAAGGTTTACACTCCATCCAAAGAAATCATCCGTGAAGACAAAGTCATTCTTGAAGTGAATGACCTGAAAACCCACTTCCCTCACACGGGCGGTCTGCTGGGCCGTGTTCAGAGCTATACAAAGGCTGTTGACGGCGTCAGCTTCAAAGTTAAAAAAGGTCAGACTCTGGGGCTGGTGGGCGAATCCGGTTGCGGTAAAACGACTCTGGGCCGCACGCTGATGCGTTTGATTGAGCCGACCGATGGTCAGATCATCTTCGATGGTCAGGACATCACCAAGCTTGATTACGGTCACATGCATCCGATCCGCAAAAAGATGCAGATCATCTTCCAGGATCCGTATGCTTCTCTGAATCCGCGTATGACCATCGGGACCATCCTGATGGAACCAATGCAGATTCACAACATCGGTGATAACAACAATCAGCGCCGCGAAATCGCGGAAGAGATGCTGAAAAAAGTGGGCATGAGCCCGGCAATGATGAATCGTTACCCGCATGAATTCTCTGGCGGTCAAAGACAGCGTATTTCCATCGCGCGTGCTTTGATGGTTCGTCCTGAATTCATCGTGTGTGACGAATCTGTATCCGCTCTGGACGTTTCCATCCAGGCGCAGATCCTGAACCTGTTGTTGGACCTTCAGGACGAGATGAACCTGACTTACATCTTTATCTCTCACGATCTGTCTGTGGTGAAATTCATCTCTGACGAAGTGGCAGTGATGTTCGGTGGTAAGATCGTTGAGCACAACACGGCTCAGGCGATTTACGATGCCCCTCAACACGACTATACGAAGAAGCTTCTAAGCGCGATTCCAAAAGGGATCCCGAAAGAGCTGACAGTTTAGTTTTTCAAAATATGAAAAAGAAAAAGGCCGGTGATGAACCGGCCTTTTTTATTTATTTTGTCCGTTGTCTTATTTTTTTCCGTAAAGGTGGGGCAGGAAGCCGGCACCAATCACGCCCGCATGGTTCTGGGTCTTGGCCACTTCAATCGGGCATTCAAAGACCGTCTTGCTTTGGCGGATCATCTTTTTATAGTGATCCTTCAGGTCTTTTAGATACATGTTGCGAATCTTGATCAGACCGCCGCTCAGGAAGATCTTTTCAAGGTTGTAGCCAATAGAAAGGTTGTAACAAAGAATCGCAAGGGCCCAGCCCATTTCTTTGAACAGCACCTGGTACTTGGCATCGTTGGCGGCGATCAGTTCTTCAACGGAATTTCCAGTGAAGCCCATTTCACGAGCGCGACGAAGCAGACCCGTGCCGGAAGCAATGCCTTCCACTGTGCAGTGGTCGATCTTTTCCGGATTTTTCATCAGGCGCTGGTAATCAACGACGATATGGCCGTATTCAGAGCCCATGCCGTCAGACTGGCCCGGCAGACCGTTAAAGATCACGCCGGTGCCCACGCCAGTGCCAATAGTGACAATCGCAAAGGACTTCATTTTCTGAGCGCCACCCACCCAGCCTTCAGCCAAAGCTGCCGCGGTGGCATCGTGCTGGAAGTACACCGGGGTCTTCCAGGTTTTGTGGATCTCTTTGATCAACAGATCCAGAATTGGAACGATCTTCCAGCCTGGATAGTTGGCAGGATTCATCAGAGTGCCGGTTTCAGCATTTAATGGACCCGCACTGGCCAAACCAATGCCTTTAAAGACAGAGGCTTTGGTTTCGTTCGGGAAACGCTTTTTGAAATCCAAGGCAATGTCGGCCATCAGTTGAATCAGGCGTTTTTGGGCTTTCGGTGCAGACTTTTCGCGGTTCATGTCGACTGGAACTTTGATGAAATCCAGCATTTCGCCGGTATCAGAAAGCAGTGCTGCTGCCAGTTTGGTTCCGCCCAGATCAAGACCGATGGTGTAGGTTTTCTTTTTCATATTATTTTTTAACTTGTGCCTTCACTAAAAGAACCAGGGATGAATAAGGCGCCAGTGTTGTGCGCACTTTTCCGCTGTTGTTGACGCTAAAGCCTTCAGCGCAACTGCGGGACTTCAGGCGATAACCCGAATCCACAATGTTGCAGTATTCGCCGGCGGGCAGATTGGTCTGGAATTCTTTGGTCACCGACTGACTGCCAAAGTTCATGGCCACAAAACCAAAGCGCGGACGGGCAAACGAAATCACGTCACGGCCGTTGGCAGACCAGTTGGAAACCGTAAATGCCTTGTCGGTCTGATTGCGGAAGTCGACCATCGCAGCCACTTCCGGCAGGCGGTGTTCGCAAGTCCAGGGGGCCTGGCACTGGTTCTGTTCATCCAGAATCGGCAGGGTGCGAAGAGCATCGTTCAAAGGCGGTCCCTGATCGAAAGAATTAAAATCAAAGCCGGAATACACTTGGGGATATCCAAACGGCCAGGCCAGCATAAAGATCTGCGCCAGACGGTACAGGTGCTGTTCCGGGCTTGAATATTTCAAGACAGAATAGTCATTCGTGCGTTCGATGTCGTGGTTGGTGACAAAGACGATGGAATCAATGCTGTTCGGGAAGCCGCTGCCAATGAACTGCAAAGCCTCGGTGTTCTTGTCTTTGAAGGCATACCCCAGGCGGTGAGGATAATCGTAAGCTGTCACATCACTGAATGGCGTGTATTCGCTGTATTGAACGGGGCCTGCCGGGTCATAGATGATTTCAGAATAGATGTAAGCGGATCTTTTCAGACGCTTCAGGATCTGATCCAGATCGCGGGCTGGGATGTGTTTGGCGGCATCGATACGGAAGCCAGCCACACCCAGATCCAAAAGACGATTCAGGTATTCGGCTTGTTTTTCCTGCACGTAAGTGGATTCGGTTTTCAGGTCCGCTAAATCCACCAGTTCGCAGTTTTGCAGTTCGTACAAATCACGGAAGTCACGGATGTCGTTGTTGCCGTTTCTGCCGCAGTGATGGAAGTCCTGATGGGAATAAAGACCTGGGTATTCGTAGTGAGTAAACTGCGTGCCCGCAGAACCCACACCACCCGGAATGCCGGTCATGTGATTCAAGACAGCATCGGCATAGACATCCACGCCGGCCTGGCGGCAGCGGCGAACCATGTCGGCAAATTCAGCCTCGGTCCCGGAGCGGGAATTCAATTGATAGCTGACAACCTGATAGCGCTCCCACCAAGGGTTGCCCTGCCAGTGAATATGCTCATGGGGTGGGGAAACCTGCACGGCAGAAAACCCTGCCGGGCCCAGATAAAATTCGCACTCGCGGGCAATGTCATTCCAGGGCCATTCAAACAATTGAACAAAGACCGTGCGCGGAGCCGCAGCTGCTGACAGGCAAGACGCCAAAGTCAGCAAAATCGCTGTAAAACCGAGAGACAAACTGCGGATCATCCGATCTCCTTAAAGCCTTTGATTCAGGCCCGTTTTTTTATCAAACAGGTGGGCCTTTGTCAGGTCGATCTTCAGGGACAGGGTCTGCTTCATGGAAAAATTATCCATTGAATCCACCAGAATGCGTACGTTGTTTCCGGCAAGTGTTCCGTGAAGCATCTGCTGGCCACCTAGGTTTTCGGAGATATCAATTTGGAAGTCCCCCAAAGCAACCTCTTGGGCTCCCAATGGCCCCTGATTCAAGGCAAAAGCATCCGGACGGATACCCAGAATCTGATCCGCTTTGCGGGCTTCAGGCCATGGGATCTTTTCCAGAACCGCGCCTTCCAGGAAGTTCATTTCAGGTGAACCGATGAACGTCGCAATGAAGGTGTTTTTCGGACGGTGATAAATTTCAGACGGAGTTCCAATTTGCTCAATCACGCCGTCTTTAAGAACCGCGATGCGGTCGCCCAAAGTGGTGGCTTCCATCTGATCGTGGGTCACATAGATCATCGTGGATTTGGAATTCTGATGCAGGCGTTTGATTTCCAGACGCATTTGGGAACGAAGATGCGCGTCCAAATTCGACAGCGGTTCATCAAACAAAATCACCGGCGTCTGACGGCTGAGCGCACGGCCCAAAGCAACACGCTGGCGCTGACCACCGGAAAGCTCTTTCGGTTTGCGATCCAGAAGGTGTTTGATCTGCAAAAGTTCGGAAATTTCATTCACGCGTTTGGTGATTTCGGCTGCTGCCAGATTTTTTAGTTTTAAACCAAAACCCATGTTTTCAGCCACCGTCATGTGCGGGTACAGGGCATAAGATTGGAAGACCATGGCGATGTCGCGGTTTTGTGGTTCGATGTCGTTGATCTTTTTGCCATCGATGCTGATAGTGCCCGAATCCGCAGATTCAAGTCCCGCCAGGGTTCTTAGCAAAGTCGATTTGCCGCAACCGGAAGGTCCGACCAGAACCAGGAATTCGCCCGGAGCGATATCCAGATCGATGCCCTTCAGGACATCGGCAGAACCAAAACTTTTTTTGATGTTGGAAAACTGAATTTTTGCCATATCAACCCTTCACGCTTCCCATGGTCAGGCCAGAAACCAGATATCGGGAAATACTGATGAACAAAATCAAAACCGGAACGCTGACAATCAAAGCGCCAGCGGCATAAAGACCCCACTGGGTCGCAAGACTTGCCTGGAACGAACGAAGTCCCAACGGCAAAGTGTAAAGCTGCGGATCCTGCAAAACCACCGCGGCAATCACGTATTCGCTCCAGCTGCTCATGAAACTAAATAACGCCGTGATCACCAGCGCCGGAGAAGACACCGGCAGAATGATCTTATAGAAGATCATCCATTTCGAGCAGCCATCCAGCAACGCCGCTTCTTCCAGCTCGCGCGGGATGGTGTCATAGTAAGCCTTCATCTGCCAGATACAGAAAGGCAGCGCCGTTGAAGAATAGATCAGGAACAAGCCCCAGAAGCTGTCAATCAGGCGAAGCTTGGACAGGATAATATAAAATGGCAACATCAGCATGGTTGCCGGGAACATCTGAGTCATCAACAGCGAGAACAGCATCATGTTGCGCCCACGGAAGCGGTATCTTGCCAATGCGTAGGCACTGGTTGATGCCAAAGCCACACCCAAAAGTGTGGTCGCCGCACTGACCACCAACGAGTTGCGCATCCAGATCAGAAAGTCGGTGGTGGCAAACAGATCCACAAAGTTCTTAAAGGAAGCATTGGGGCCGATGATTTCCAAAGACTGCGTCTGGAAAGCGTTGTCGGGACGTAAAGACACCGACAGCACATACAAAATCGGATAAATCGAAAACAGTGAGAAAAGCAAAATGCTGATCCAGGAGAAGGTCTTTTTAAGCATTACTTCGTCTCCTTTTTGAATTGGCTTTTCAGTGATCCCAGACCCCAGATCACCAGAATCAGGAAGATGATCACGGACACGGAAGCCGCATAGCCATAGCGATACAGATTGAAGGCCGCTTTATAAACGTAACTGACCAGAATGTGCGTTTGATCACCCGGTTCGCCCGAATTACTGACCAGCCAGATCACATTCAGGTTGTTAAATGTCCAGATAGAACCCAGCAAAGCTGCCGGTGCCATCACTGGCAGCAGCAGTGGCCAGGTGATATGACGGAAACGCTGCCAAGCATTGGCGCCATCCAGTCTTGCGGCTTCGTACAGTGAACTTGGAATGGACTGCAAACCGCCCAAAGCCACGATCATCATGAACGGGAAGCCCAGCCACACGTTCGTCAAAATACACGCGGCAAAAGCCGTCGTCGGCTGACTGAGCCACTGAACCGGGGACATGTGCAGGAACTGTTGCAGGAAGATATTGATCGGCCCGTATTCCTGATTAAACATCGCACGCCAGGTAAGAGCGGTGATGTATTGAGGCACCGCCCACGGGATGATCAGCAGGGCACGCCAGAATCCTTTCCCCGCAATCACCTGATTGATGATCACCGCCAGGAAAACACCAATAGAAACGTGGAAGACAATGTTCACCACAGTCCAGATGACGGTTTTCAGGAACAGGGAATAGAAGCGCGGATCAGAAAGAGCCGCGATATAATGATGGAAACCCACCAGTGACCAGTCCTGGAAAGTGCGCAGACTGAAGTTTGAAAACGAAATTGCGATATTATAGAAGAACGGATAGATGATCACCGCAAAGATGCCGATAAACGCCGGCAGCATCATATAGTAAGCAAAACGCTGCGGTCCGCGGAATCCTTTAAAGAAAGCCACCAGCGAGTTTCTTGTCAGCCAGATCATAAGCACGATGCCGATACCGAAGAAAATCTTCAAAACCGTCGCACCCACACCCGGAGTCAGAACTTCGTTCATATCACGGATTTGTTGTTCAGCGGTGATTTGTGCCTGTTCTGCGGCGGCTTGTGGTTGCAGGCTGCCGGCCAGAACTTTTTGGTACTGAATGCGCAGACTGTCCCAGACTGCACGCACTTCCGGGGTCACCGGCATTGGCGTACCAACTTCCATGATGTCGGCAGAAATCTTCAGAAGCGGGTTGTTTTTGACGATGTCAGATTCGCGCGCCTGAAGATTTGACGGCAAGACACCCACTTTTTCCGCGAACAGCAATTGTACTGGCGTCGAAGTCAGATACTTCAAAAGTTTGACGGCAGCTTCGTAATGAGCCTCGCTTTTCATGTTGGCGTTCAGGGAATAACCCTTGGTGCCCACCAGCGGACTTGGCCATTTGCCGGTTTCAGAAATCATCGGGATGCGGGCGATGCCGAAATCCACCTTGGCCTGCTGATAGTCACCCCAGGACCAGTCGCCGTTGATCAGCATGGCGGCTTTGTTTTCTTTGAACAAAGCATTGGCGGTTTCATAGTCGCATTCTTTCGGGATGATCTTGTCCTGATCACGCAGTTTTAGAATGAACTGGAAAGTGTCTTTCAAAGCCGGTGTGTTCAGATTCGGAGTGACACCGTCAGCTTTTAAGAAGGCTTCGCCAAAAGCGGGAATGAACGGGGCAAAGAAGAACGGTTCAGTGTAGTTAAATACCAAACCCCAGCGGTCGATTTTGCCATCGCCATTGGTATCCACCGTCATTTTTTTGCCAAGCTCGATCAGTTCCTGCGAATTTTTTGGCGGGGTGTTGATGAACTTCTTGTTATACAGAAGCATCAGGTGGTTTCCGACCGCATCACCGATCATGTAGTGTTTGTTGTCGTAAACGGGCGCAGCCAGGGGATCGAAATCGTGGAAATACTCTGCACCCAGGACTTCATCCAGCGGACGCACGATGCCCATCGTGGCAAAAGGGCCTACCTGATCGCTGGGGCCGTAAACCAATTCCGGACCGCTGCCACCCATCGCGGCCGACTGATAGCTTGAACGAAGCTCTTCCGTTTCACGGTAAGTCGCCTGAACAGTGATGCCGGGATTTTCTTTTTCGAATTTTTCCAGTGCTTCGGCCAGCACCTGACGGTGGCCATAGATCATCTGGTGCCAGATCTGGATGCGCACATCCTCGGCCCGGGCGGTGAGTGAAGCGAAAATCAGAAAAGGAAGAATCCAGAATCTCATCAGTGACCGGCTTTCTGAATTAGAATCACGGTGCTGCGACCCGGGATTTGAATGCGTTTGTCCGAAGGGGCCAGCAGAACCTGTGACAGAGTGGCGTCGACTTTTTCATCCAGCAGCGGATGCAGTTCCCAGTTCTGGCTTAAAGCACTGTGTTCGAAGCTGCGGGCCTCACGGGCGGCGTTGAAGAAAATCAACAGACGTTCAGAGGCTGATTGCAATTGCATCGCAATCAAACCTGGTTCGGCGTGTTTGTCGTTGTCGATAAAGGTCAAAGATTTCTGAATCTCGGACAAAGCGTTCAGTTTGAACAGGTCAGAACTTTGACGGACACGCAGCAGGGCTTTGAAGTACTTTTCTGTGCGGGTGATCAGTTCTGGAGTGACCTTCATGCCCGGTTCCTGCAGACGGGGTTGCCAGAAAGTCCAGTCGTCCACGTTTTTCCACGCGGGCGGCAGGCCTGAGCCCCAGAAGTTCTGCTGACGGCTCCAGTCGATGCGATTAAAGAAATCACCAGAATTATAGCTGTCCTGATCGCCGTTTTTACTGCGCAAAAGTTCAGATCCGGATTCAATAAACGGAATGCCCTGACTTAGCATCGGCAGTGCCAGTGCCAGTTGATGCATGCGCTGGCGGTCTTCGGATTTGCTTAAAGTCGGGAAGCGTCCGCTGGTATAGAATGGCGCCTTGGCCTGAACAGCATCCCACAAAGTATAACCATCATGGGCGGAAACATAGCTGACGGTTTCGATCGCTTCGGCACTGGTGCCGGTCGGAGCTCCACGATAGTGAAGCTGTCCTGCGGTCACGAATGATCCCCAGTGTTCTTTGAATCTGAAATCACGAAGATTGCCGGCAAGGCCCGCTTTAATCACATCACCCAGATGCAAAATCTTTTCGCGCTGACCGTTGCTGTCCGGCGGTGTGTTGCGATTGGCAGGTTCTTTGTTGAAATCAAAGTAAAGGCCCGTTGCAAACCCTTGATCGGATTTTTCAGCGGAATTGGTGGTGCCGCCGCGAACAGCGTCGCGCAGGCGGTCGTTGAAGAAGCCATAGCCGCTGCCATGGGAATTTAGCATGTGCAGGGATTCACCCGGATAGCGGTCATAGAAAGAACCAAACGCCCAGCCTTCGCCGTACAGATAGATTTTGGATCCGTCGATGCCGTCGTTGTGCTCGGTCAGCCCCCGCAGCTCGGATTTGATTTTTTCCATGGTGTTGCGGGAATGGAAAGACATCAGGTCAAAGCGGAAGGCATCGATCTTGTAGGTGCGCGCCCAGTGCAACACACTGTCGATCATAAGCTTTTCCATCATGCGATGTTCGCTGGCGGTGTCGTTGCAGCAGGAGCTTTTTTGAATATCACCCTCGTCGTTCACTCGGTAGTAATAGAGCGGCACGATCTTATCAAAGACAGAGTAGGGTTCCAGACCTGCTTCATAGGTGTGATTAAATACAACGTCCTGAACAACTCGCAGGCCCATCTTGTTCAGGGCATACACCATGTTACGGGTTTCATACACACGGCGTGATCCGTTGGGATCCGTGGCATAGCTGCCTTCAGGGGTCATAAAGTGAACCGGATCATAACCCCAGTTAAACGGGTCTTTGGCTTTGATACGGCCCAGATAGGCCTGGGCTTCCTGCAGGTCCGAACTTTCAGATTCATAGTTTTCCCAGGCGTCCTTGTTTTCCGGGACAGAGCCGAAGTCATTGAACGGCAGCAAGTGCACATGGGTCATGCCAGCGTCAGCCAAAGACTGCAGGTACTTTGAGCTTTCCGTGTTGGTTTGCGCGAAGGCCTCATAGCCGCCGCGATACGGGAAGGGAACGGTGAAATCGGCCACGCTGAAATCACGGATGTGCAGTTCGTAAATCACGATGTCGTTGCAGGAACGCAGAGCAGGCTTTTGCAGACGGTCCCAGCCTTGAGGCTTCAGGTTCGAAGCTTCAAGATCCACGATCTGGGATTTGGCGCCGTCCGCTGTCAGGCTGAAGCTGTAAGGATCGGTGACCGTGCTGATTTCAACCTGATCTGTCAGGGGTTGGTACACTTCCACCTGGTAAAGATAGAAATAGTTGACGTATTTTCCGGGAAGATCCGCGAACCACACACCCTGCTGACGTTGCATTGGCAGGACGGTCGCAGGATTTGTATCTAGAGCGTCCTTATATAGCAACAACTCTACGTTGCGTGCCGTGGGTGCCCATAGTTTTACACCGATACTCGTGGAACGCACGCGCGCACCCAGATCATTGCCATCATAGAAGTACATTTGATCAAGAATGCCTGAATACTGCAAAGCTGTTGAATCCAGAACCTGGCCATTTTTATTTGAAACAAAAAGACGCAATGGACGGCGAATCAGCTGATCAATTTGCGCCGAGGAAAGATGCTGCGTGCTTAATTCTACTGAAGCATAATCACTGCGAATCACCGGAAGCAGAATGGAATCCTGCTGATGCAAAGAGATGCGTTCTCCGAGTGAAAATACAAGATTTTGGTGAACGCGGAAGCCTTGTGGCAGACGCAGAACAATGCGCGAATTATCCACCCATTGGGCGCGGGCAGGGGCTTTGGCTTCAGCAATTTGTCCAAGCAAAAGTGTGCAAGAAAGTACGAAGCAGAAAATCAATAGTTGTGAGCAGGTACGGAAGCGCTTCAAATATTTCCCCCAAAAAGTTTGAGTCTTCATGCGTAAGGTCTTTTCAGGCGCAGACTTTATGGGTATCCCTCAGCTTTTTCAAGGGAACTCGATGAAAACTATTACGATTGCGTTATTGTTCTTGATTCTAAGCAGCACAACTCACGCTGTGGAAACGACTTTCACGGGATATCTGCGTGGCGGAAGCGGATTGAACATGCAGGGCGGTCACATGAATTGCTTCGGAAACGCAGGAATGCCCGGTAATTTCCTTCGTTTAGGCAATGAATGCGACTTCTACACCGAATTGGCCATGGTGTTCCACCATGTTAAACCCACCGAAACAGATCCGGTGTTTTTCAAAACCCAGTTCCGCATGGTCTATAGTTCTTTAGGAACGCGTCAATGGGAGGCGTCTGCAAACCGCGACACAAGCCAGATTGAAGCGTTTGTGAAGGCTGGTGGTTTTACCGAAATCCCCGGGGAATTCTGGGTCGGTAAACGTTTCTATCGTGATGTCGATCTTCATATCTTTGACTGGTACTACTATGCCGACATGAGCGGCGTGGGCGCAGGGATCGAAGGTCTGCCGTTGGGTGAAGGGCGTTTTGCGTTCGCTCACTTGATTCAGGCGGATGATAATTTGAATGACACCAATGTCGGTCGTCCGGTTTTAAATGCGTTGGATCTGCGCTGGACAGCGGTGCCGTCGTTCTCTGATCAGAAGCTGAACTTTTGGGGCGTGTATGCATGGGCCGCGGGAAGTTCCACTGACACCGAAGAATATGTTCCTACGAATGGCTATTCTTTGGCGACACGACTTCAAGGTCCGGTATGGGGTGGCAACAACAACTTTGCCATTTTGTACGGAAAGGGCACGATGCGAGGATTCAACATCTATGCTGACAGCACAGTGCCTGCGACAGATGAAAGTCAGAATCGCGCATGGACCTGGAGATTTGTTGAAGACTACACCTATGATGTAACAGATCGTTGGGCATTGATGTTGGGCTTGGCAGCAGAGATTGCAGACAGCGGCACTGATACCGACAGCAAAAGTCAGATGCAGGCCATCGGTGTTCGTCCGATTTACTTTGTGTCCGATCGTTTCCAATGGGCTTTCGAGGCGGGCTATTCCCGCATCAACAATGAATCTGAAAAAACCGGTGGTGGTGATTATGTCGGTGATCGCGACTTGGGTTGTGTGACTGCGGCAGCTCAGTTGTCCGTCGGGAAAAGCATGTGGGGTCGCCCCGTGATGCGTGCGTTTGTGTCCCACTCATTCTGGAATGAGGCCAACCAGGGCGCAAGCTTCATTGGAAACCGCGCGCCCGCGTTCACTGACAAGCTCAGCGGCACGAACTTGGGTTATCAGTTCGAAGCCTGGTTCTAATTTCTATTCTGGTACCAATTCCACAGGGATTGTGCGAATTGGTCGGCACTGGTGCTGCCGTCATGAAGGGACTTCACTCGGCGCAAAGCCGTGGCTTGGTCTTTTTGTGGGATTTTCAGAATACGGAAAAGTTCGGTGACGTTTTTGCCTTTGCCGGATTTCAGGTCTTTGCCCAAGTTGTCATAATTGATCGTTGCGAACTGCTGAGCTTCCAGGGCCATTTCATCCATGGCGCTGGTCGGAGCTGCTGTGGCCGTTGCTGTTGACGCCGGAGCCGGGCCGCTTTTCATGATTTCAGCATCATGAGCATGGGTTTCCCAGTTCGGTACCAGAGCTTCTTCGGCTTCCGGAGTGGAAGCCGGAGGAGTGGTCGCGCAGCCCGTGGCCAACAACAGCAGTACAACAAGACCTTTTGATTTCTTCAGCACAAAAACTCCTTACCCTTTGTTCGCCGGTTCCGGTGGCAATGGGATGATATCAGTTTCGCCGGGGACCTGCGGGAAGGTCAACTCTCGCCATTGTTTTTTGGCCTCTTCAATTTTTTCCTGCGAAGAGGAAACATAGTTCCAGTAAATATAGCGCGGCTCTGGGAACGGTTCGCCGCCAAGAACAATGACTTGTGTGTCTTCGGTGGCGGTGACTTTCAAAGATGAGCCCTGTTCCAGGACCACAAAGTCGTCCGGTGGAATGATTTTGCCATCAATATCCAGGCTGCCTTTGATGATATAGAAAGCCAGTTCCTGCGTGCCGGGATCATAGTGGAAGGTTTTTCCCTTTTGAAGCTTCACGTCCATGAAGAACAGCGGTGAATAAACATCCACCGGGGACTTTTTGCCCAGAGCTTCACCCGCAATCAGCATCACGTCCGCATCATCGACCTTAAAGCGCGGAATGCTGCTTTCAGGGTGGTGTTTGAAACTGGGTTCGCGGTCTTCTTCACTTAGCGGCAGTGCCACCCAGAACTGCAGCAGGTGAAGGCGGTGTGCTTTGCCGATGACGTCTTCAGGCAGTTTTTCAGAATGTGAGATTCCTTTGCCTGCAGTCATCCAGTTCACGTCGCCCGGTGAAAGCACCTGTTTGTGTCCCAGGCTGTCGTGGTGAAGAACTTTTCCCTCCAGCAGGTAGCTGAGGGTGGACAAACCAATGTGAGGATGAGGGCGCACATTCAGTCCGTCACCTGCGGCGAAGTTGGTGGCCGGAAAATAGTCGAAAAAGATGAACGGGCCTACCATTCGCTTTTTGGCGTAGGGAATAAGACGGTGAACTTGAGGTCCTCCAACAGAGACCAGCCTTGGTGCAATTTCCATCAGAATATGATTTTGCGTAGAACTCATGATCGGACCCCTTTTCTTCTGCGAAATATCATGTTAGCTTAAACCAATTTACCAATTGAAGAAAATTATTAGGAGTAGCATGAAAACAAAAAAAGAAATCGTCGATAACTGGTTGCCTCGCTACACAGGCGTGCCGCTGAATGAATTTGGGCATTATATCCTGCTTACAAACTTCGGTAACTACGTGAAAATGTTTGCCGAACAGTTCAACGTGCCGGTGCGCGGTTTGGATAAACCGATGCAAAGTGCCACGGCTGAAAACATCACCATCCTGAACTTCGGAATGGGCAGTGCGTTGGCTGCAACCTGCATGGACTTGCTGTCTGCAGTCAATCCCAAGGCCGTTTTGTTCCTGGGTAAATGCGGTGGTATCAAAAAGAAAAACCAACTGGGTGACTTCGTTCTGCCTATCGCGGCGATCCGCGGTGAAGGCACCAGTAACGAGTACCTGCCTGCAGAAATCCCGGCTCTTCCGTCTTTCCGTCTGCAAAAAGCCGTTTCCACAATGATCGCGAAACACAGCTGCGATTACTGGACAGGCACAGTTTACACGACGAACCGCCGCGTGTGGGAACACGACGAACAGTTCAAAGACTATCTGACCAAAACCCGCGCTATGGCCGTGGACATGGAAACTGCGACCATCTTTGTAACCGGTTTTGTGAACGAAATCCCGCGTGGTGCCTTGTTGCTTGTGTCTGACAACCCAATGATTCCAGACGGTGTGAAGACAGAGGAAAGCGACAAGAAGGTCACAGCCAGCTTTGTAGACAAGCATTTGGCTATCGGCATTGATTCCCTGCGTGAGCTGCGTGACTCTGGTGAGTCCGTGAAGCACATGCGCTGGGATTGATTTCAGACATATTGTCCGTTCCGTGATTTCCAAAATCCCCTCGGGTCGACTAGGGTCAATGCCTAGGAGGCCTGCATGGGGAAGTGGTTTATACTTATTCTGACGATCTTCGCTTTATCAACCGGGGTCGCAAACGACGGGTTGCCGTCACCATTGCCTGATGATCCCTATCCGGGGGAACCTTATCCTGTACCACCTCCAGCTCCGCCCAAAGATGTCCCTTATTCGTTGGGAGGCGGGGAAACGGGCCGCTTCGGCACCAGAACTTTTGATTTCTTTCCACGTGCTGATCTGAACCGAATCAAACGCATTCGTTTGGTGGGGCTGCGCAACAATCTTGAGATTGTCGAAGTGCGCATTCAGTATGCGGATTATTCTGGAGAGCGCCGTGAGTATCGACTGGAAGGTGAATTGAAATCCAGCGGAGTGCGTGAAGCCGTTTTGGATGGGCGTCCGGTTTATCGAATATCCGTGAAAGCCTCGCCTTCGTACTTCTGGAAAAAGCCCGGTGGGTTCCGAGTTGATGTGATCGCAGTGAAGTGAGATATGCCTAAATTTCGAGCATGAAATTTAGATATGAAAATGCAAAAAGGTCTCGGTTTGAGGGGGCCTTTCCTGTGATTTTCACCTTTTTTCATGCAATTAACATATTGTGTCATTCCAGAAGTTGCGATATAACTGGGCCCACTTTAAATCACCTAGACGTTTTAATGCACTATTGGGGAGGCTCGTTTTGATCAATCCAGGCACTAACATGCACGCCGAAGAAATCGATACAGATTTGGATTCTGACCTAGATAACGAAAAAGAGGTTAAGAAATCGGCCTTCGACGTAGACGTCGATGAAGAACAGGAAACCGCTCTATTGGCGAGCCTGTCTGACAACCTTCTGATGGAAGGTGAAGAAGATGACCTGAACCTAGATGACGTTGAAAACATCCTTGAGCTTCAAGACACGAACTTCCCGAAGTTCACTTTGGCTAAAAACAAGGCACGTTTCCTGAGAATGGTGAGCTGGTACCGTGGTAAAGAAGAGTGGATCGAAGTAGCTCCTCTTTCTGGCGTGACCAAACTGTTCAAAACGCAAACGAAAGAATTGGAAGGCATCCGTTCTTCCAAATTGGATTATGAAATGGAGCTTGAGACAGGAACTTTGACTCCTTCTCAGCGTTCCTACCGCCGCGATGAACTTAAAATGTGTAAAGTTCAGGAAAAAATGGCAGTTCACTTGATCTCTAAACTTCAAGTGAAAATCAAATCCGGCCGCCGCTAATTCGCCCGGCAGAGCTGTAGCGGCGGAAGCCGTGAAAGCTGAAGCAGTAAAAAGCAAATCAAACCCAGCCCTAAAAAGCTGGGTTTTGTTTTTCCAAAAGGTACCTGCTTACTTTTTCCGAAGCGCTGCAGCTTACGCGCAGCTTCGGAAAAAGTAAGCAGGTACCTTTTTGCCTTTTGTCTGGTTTCTCAGTTGGTGTGCAGTGCTCCTTTTTCATCTATGAATTTTGGTTTAGAGTTTAGGCGTAGCTTTCACAGAAAGGTTCCGACTATGAAAAAGAACAACAAGTCCGAAAAGCACGCTAAAACTTCCATCAACATTGGTATTCAGGAAAAAGACCGTCAAAAGATCGCTGACGGCTTGTCCCGTTTGTTGGCGGATTCTTACACTCTTTATCTTAAAACGCACAATTTCCATTGGAATGTCACAGGACCTCAGTTCCAGACATTGCACGTGATGTTTGAAGCTCAATATACTGAGCTGGCATTGGCGGTGGATCTGGTGGCAGAGCGCATCCGTTCTTTGGGTGTGGCTGCTCCGGGCACTTATAAAGAATTCGCGAAGCTGACCAGCATCGAAGAACCGGTCGGAGTGCCGTCTGCAACGGACATGATCAAACAACTGGTGGAAGGGCAGGAGGCTGTTGTTCGCACGGCTCGCTCGATCTTCCCATTGGTTGAAAAAGCCGGCGACGAAGTCAGCGCGGATTTGTTGACGCAAAGAATGCAGCTTCACGAAAAAACGGCGTGGATGCTACGAAGCCTGTTGGAATAGTTTTTATTCCTAAAGGCAAAAATCAAAAGGCCTCCGCGATGGAGGCCTTTTTTATTTGGACAGCTGTTGATCGAGCAGCTTGCGATACTGGCGCTGGTTTTTCTTCAATGCGGCCTCTACTATCTGATAGGTCTTTTCATCGATGTCTTTTCGAAAGGCCACATGCAGGTTCAGGCTGGTGTTCGGCACAACAAACACCTGGTACTGATCGTTCACCTTCAGCTTGCGCAAAGTGTATTCGCCATTGGAAGCCGTGGGGATAAAGATGCCATCCAGTCTGTTGCCCTGGATTTTTTGAATATTCCGTTCAATGACGTTTTCACCACTTAAAGGCTCAATCTTGATACCGTGCTTAAGCAGGTCGGTCGGGGTGAAAGAATCTTTGGAATGCCCCAGGGTGCGTCCGCGGAAGTCCTCCAGGGATTTTGCTTTCATCAAGGGCGAGTTGCGCGGAATGATGATCGCCGAAGACGTGGTGAAGAGCGGTGTTTTGGAAAAGCGCATGTACTGTTCGCGTTCAGCAGACGGGACCAGGAATAATGCGACATCCACTTTCTTGTTCTGCATATCCCACAGAACCCGGGCAAACGGAGTGGCCACCCATTGCACCTCGGTGTTGGGAATCTTCAGATAGTCCTGAAAGAATGTGATACCCGGACCTTGGGGATTTCCATTCAGAGTGAAAATATGCGGAGGCAGGTCATAGACATTCACCCGCAACACACCACCAAGGGCAGTTGGCCCCCAGAAGCTTATCAATATAAAGAGAACAGATAGAAACTGTGGCATTCCAGAACGTCCTTAATAATCAGCCAGAACCAATATAACAAAGACCGTCTGAAGCGACGAGCAGATTGTGGAAGCCTGTTTGGGGTCAGAAACCGGCAAGAATTTGGGCAAAAAAACGGAAGGGTCGGTCAAGCGGGATTTTTCGACCGACAAAAGTCCAGTGTTTTAGCCTGCTTAAAGTGTCTCAAAAAATATTTGCAACTGGCCCTAAATTCTCAGCGTGATACGCCGATAGGTACAAAGTGAGTCAAATAGGCTTTGTTAATGTTTCAAAAGGGGAGGACTAAATGTCACGTACAGTTATGATCGTGGTGAGCGATAGCCAGGAAACAATCGAAAACACAAAGAAGTACTGGGAGAACCACGATGTGACAGTTCAAGCATATTCATCTGCACAGTTCAGAGAAGGGCTTGATAACGCATTTTTCAGACAACAACTAGTAGCGGGTGTTCCGGCTTTGGCTTCAGGCACAAGCCCGATCAACTCTGACGTGGGTGGTGGTAACGTAATCCAGTTCCCAACGCCAACAGCTACTTCATCCAGCGTTCAGAAAATGGAAGAGCTTGAAGCTCACGCCATCGAAAACGCCATCGTACAATACAAAGGCAACCTGACTGAAGCGGCAAAAGCTTTGGGTATCGGTCGCGCGACTTTGTATCGTAAAGTGAAGCAATACCACATCGATCCTTCTGCAGCTCGCAAGAAGAAAGTGGCTGCTTAATTCTTCCTTTTGAATTGAAAAGCAAAGACCGGATGAACAAACATCCGGTCTTTGTTATTACAGGACCGAGATGACGCGGATCTTTGCAATTCTTCTGGCAGTCTCCTGCGCCTACGGGGCGTATCATTTCACTCTGCAGCGCGGATTCGTGAATCCGTATCCGGCAGTGTGTGATCTTGTCGCGGAAAGAATCTTTCTGGACGACAGCAAAATAAAAAACTGGAAAAAGACCTGCAGTCGGCGCAGCCGTCTGGTCACTCCGTATTCTGCGAAAAAGCTGATTATCAAGGACATGAACAATGCGTTGGCGCTGTTGAAGGTGTCGCACCTGGAAGTTTACGATTCTTCTGAAGTGGCCAGCATCTGGCGCGGAGAAAGTCTTGAAACCGGCATTGAAAGCCGTTTTGTCGACGGGGAACTGGTCATTTATAAAATTCATCCTGATTCTCCGGCACAGGATGCGGGTTTGAAACCCGGAGATGTCATTGAAAGCATCAATGCCGAACAGCCCAATCCCTGGGAAGCGCAGACCGAGCAGGGTTCGTACCTGATGCTTCGTCAGGACAAGGAATTTTCTGTGAAAATCAAGCCTCGCTCCATCCAGCGGTCCGAGGATCTGCATCTGGAATTTAAATCCGCGCAAAATGCGGTGCTGGAAATTCCGTCTTTCCGTGCGGCATTCTTTGAAGAAGAAAAGCTGAAAATACTGCAGCAGCAGATCGCGCCGTTGCGCAAGCTGGTGGTGGATTTGCGCGGAAACCCCGGCGGAAATTTTGTGGCGGGTCTGCGCTTTCTGTCGCTGTTCATGTGCAAGTCCGAAGAAGTGGGGCGTTTGGTAAAACCCCGTGCACCGGTGAAGACGCCTGCAGAGCTTCCCAATGATTTGAGAGATCAGGAGCAACTGGCCGTGCTTGATAACAGCAGCGAGATTTTATTGAAGACTTACGACAACCCCCAATGCTTTAAAGGCGAGGTGCGGGTGCTGGTCGACGGGAAAAGCTCCTCTGTGGCAGAAATGGTCGCACAGGCTTTGAAAGAGTTTAAGAAAGCGCCGCTGCTGGGAAGCCCCAGTCGAGGTCAGTTGCTGGTCGGTGTCTGGTATCCACTGGAAGAGGTGGGGCCCGGGGTGCAGATATCCATCCCTGAGGCGATCTACTTAAGTCACAAGCAGCATCAGATCGAGGGGCAGGGTGTGAATTTGGACCGGGTCTTGTATTACAGCCTCCCTGAAATGCAGGCGGGGATTGATTCTTGGGTGAAAAAGGCCCTCGACTAGAGTCCCGGATGTATGGCGTTTGTCGTCTCACAGTGAGATGATCAAAACAATACGTCAAACATCTTTTGTACGTCTGTTCAGGCTCTGTGCAGCTAGAATGAAATGAAGTGGTTTATAAACGGCATACCTTTAGCAATGAAAGTCCTTAGTATTCATTTGCGAAGGGGTTATAAATGAGGAACGCAAACGTGATCGAATTTCCTAAAGCACAATCCGTAAGAAAAAGACTGCAGGACAAAGCTCAAGAGCAAAAAGCTGTGCTTGTTCTTTCCATCGCGTCTGTGCTTTTGATGACGGTGTTCCTGAATCAGTGGCTGGTGCGCGGCCCGGATCAAACCCTTGCTAACGGCGCCAATCGTGGTGTTGCGAGCTTTGAACCTTCCAGCTTCGCCAAAGATGTGAAGTGGGAACATGATCTGGCAAAAAGAATGGCGACCGAAAAGTCTGCAATGGCGGCAAGTCTTGCAGAAGCTCCGACTTTGCGTGATGAACTTGTGTTTGGTTACCTTGAAGGCAAATACGGCATGAAGCTGGCGCAAGGCCGTATTGAAAGCCTGGAATTCATTGATGCTCAGGCGGGTGAACACCCAATGGCGATCGAAGACAAAGCCGGCTTCCTTAAAAAGTACTCTGAAGCTTTCGGTATGAACTATGCCGAAGTGTCTGTGGCCTCCAATGCAGCCGGGGAGCAAGTCTATAGTCTGATTGATTCCTCCAAGCAGATCATCGGCAAAGCCCAGTTTGTTACCGATGATCAAGGTCGCGTTCAAGCGATCAATTTCGGCCACTAATCTCTTTAGTGTTTCCTGTTTCAGGCCGATACGATCTGTATGGTATTTCCAGATCTGTCGGCTCCAGAAGTTAAGCCTCATCATCCAAAATCCAGTACAGTGCCGGTGGCCTTTGTGGCGGACCGTTTTATCGCACTGATACTGGATTTTTTGATTCTATCACCCATCGTCAGTCTGCTTGTTGCCGGTTTGGTCCGTCAGACAAAGACATTCTTCCTGCTGAATGCAAATTCTGCGGAAGGTGTGGTGGCGGCCGGCCTCGTTGTTATGGCGGTGGTCTTTATCGTGACCTTCCTGCAGTCCGTGTTTTTGTATTTCTGGCAGGCGACGCCGGGGCAGATCTTTTTGCAACTGCGTGTGATTGCGTATCCGGTGTATCAGCCGCGTTTGTCTTATGCGCAGTGTGTGATTCGTTCGCTCAGCTGGACCTTCAGTTTCGTGCTGCTGGCTTTGCCGTTTATGGAAATCCTCAGCCATCCGTTGCGCCGGGCCTTCCCGGATCGTGCCGCTGACACCTTGGTGATCACCCTTAAAAAAGTTCATGACGACGGACCTCATCCGATTGAGTCCCGCTTTATCAATTCATGGATGCGCATGAGCTTGTTGTTCCTGCTGCTGTTCGGAGTGCTGGGTTACTTCAAGACCTATCACAGCCTGATGGCGGGCGAGTACCAGGAAAAAGGCGGCACCCAGGTCGCAGCCTGCAAAGAAATGCGCGGCAGTGCGGATCTTGAAGGTGTGGCGCGCCTGGATGCGGCGTTGTCTTTGTATTTGCTGAATGAAATTTCTGGCGAGTGTCTGGATAAAGAAGCGGAAGTGGCGTTGTGGGGGGACCCGGTCAATGCCCAGCCGCTGGCTTATCTGGCCAAATACCTTTTGGCTGATGGCGAGGCCCAGGAACAATACCTCAGCAAAATCTGCGAAGACTCGTCTTCGTCCACGTGCGCGTTGGCGCGCTATATGGCGGAAGAAGGAAACTTCGATGATCTGGAACAGGCGGACGGTCATCTGTGGACGACCAAGTTCCTGAAGTCCGAGGAGTTGTTTGCCTCCAACGACTTTGCCGGCAGTTTGAAAGCCATTTCGGAATTGCAAAAAAATCCGATTCTGCAGTCCGGTCTTGAAAAACGTTTCGTTCGTTCGGTGTGGGCTTTGCGTGATGCCGAGCTGATCCCGCAAGGTGGCAATGGCGGTCGTATGCCGGCCAGTGCGGCTGAGCAGGAAAGCTGGATTGACGACTTTAAAGAACGTTACGAGGTTCCATGATCATCCCTTGCCCTGAAGACTTTAAAGACTATTCCAAGTACCCGCTGACGATCACGCTGGCGGTGCTGAATGTCTTTATCTTTATTCTGATCTTCAGCGGGGTGAACTCGGGTCTGACTTCGTCTCCCGTTTTGCAAAAAGACGGGCTGGTTCTGACGGGTCGAATGTATTATCAGTATCTGCAAAACATCCCAGCTGAAATTCTGTATGAAAAGCCTGAATGGGTGCATCAGATGAGTTCAGTCAACGCCGAACAGATGGGGATACTGGGCGCCTATGCGCTTCGGGACCGCCGTTTCTTAAGTGCCGCTGAAGCGGGCGTTTATCGCGGGGACGAGGTGCAGATCGCAAGCTGGAAAAAGAACATCACTGAATTCCGCAAAAAGTATCAGGAACAACTGTTGTATCGCTTTGGCCTGAGCTCTGGTGCGAAGGGGCCTCTGTCGTGGCTGACTTATCAGTTCTCTCATTCAAACTGGATGCATTTGCTGTCTAACCTGGGCTTCCTGGTGTTGTTGGGGGCTGCCGTTGAAGTGATGGCCGGAAGCTGGGTGCTTTTGTTTGTCTATATGGTGGGGGGCATGGCCGGGGGCTTGGGCTTCCTGCTGTCCGATACCCATGGAGCTGTGCCGATGGTGGGGGCCAGTGCCTCGATCAGTGCCATGCTCGCTTTTTATTGTGTGGCTGAAACTCGAATGCGAGTGAAGTTTCTATATTTTGCTTCACCGATGCCAGGGCACTATGGCGCGATTTATTTGCCGACCCTGTTGATCATACCTTTGTTCCTGGTCGTCGATCTGGCGAACCTGTGGGCGATTCCTGAAGGCCTTGGTGGGGGTGTTGCCTATGCCGCCCATCTGGGTGGCAGCTTGTTTGGCGCTATGCTGGGGCTTGCCTGTAAATTATATACCCCCGTTGACAGCAACGTTACCGGTAGGTCACATTACCGCCCAGAGGCTGGAGATCACCCCCTACGTTGAAATGGCGGACCCGAATGAAGCTAAATAAGCTCATTAAGTCAGTGATTGTTCTTACATTGTTATCTTTCGTTGGAGTTGCAAACGCAGCTTCTCAATCTCAAGCGGTCCCATACTATGGGGAAGAGTTCTATCGCGACCTGCGCACCGGAGTTTCCGGTGAAGCTCTTCAAAACCGCATCAAATCTGTTCTGCAAAGTTATCATATCGCTGTAAAAGGCTCCTATGACCTTGTGGTGAAAAACTGCATGCAAGGGCAGGGACGTTGCTATCGCCACACAGCGATCGGCTACAAGGCGGCTCGAGTTTTCCTGATGGGGAACTACTACCTTGTTAAAGAAGGCAATCAGTATGCGGTTCGCGATGTTTACTGCAACTCGGATCGTGGTCCGGAAGACTTCCGCAGTTCTCCACCGTCTCCGGGTTCCATCCCCAACAACACCGTGATCAACGTTGAGCACACGTGGCCACAAAGCCACTTCACTCGTCGTTTCCCGGATGATGTTCAAAAATCCGATTTGCACCACTTGTTCCCAACTGATTCTCAATTGAATGCCATCCGTGGCAACCATCCGTTTGGTGAAGTCAGCAAAGACGTGATGGAACTGAAATGCCCGGATTCACGTTTCGGTATTGGCAGTTTCGGTTCGGACGAGGTGTTTGAGCCACCTCAAAACCACAAAGGAAATGTGGCTCGTGCATTGTTCTATTTCTCTATGCGCTATGATCTTCCAATTGATCCACAAGAAGAAAACGTTCTTCGCAAGTGGAACCGCGAAGACCCGGTTGATCAAGACGAAATGAAACGTAATGTTGAGATCTTCAAGGCTCAGGGCAATAGAAATCCGTTCATTGATCACCCAGAACTAGCCGACCGCCTCTCCGACTTCTAAGTCGGTGGGTGAAAAAGGCCCATCTGACTGCGTTGTCGGGCCTTCTCCTTCTCTTCGACGTGCTTGGAGCACGCCTCCGTTTCGGAGAAAACCCTCCGCCTTGCATCTGAACCTTTTTGACCCACCTTGAACTGGTGGGTTTTGTTTTTTTGGCGGCGTCGCTGCGCTTGCCTTGGGGAACTTTCTTGGATTGAAGTTGCTGTCATAAACACAGAAGAGTTTTTATATTTTGGGTTTTGCTTAAGTACTTGGCATAAAATGGGGAAAATTGTAGGCCCCGGGAATAATTCTTAAAAAATCTGTAATAAGTCTCTTGCAATCGTGTTTTTGTTATGCTGCAATCATTTTTACGGGAGGGGTGATACCAAGGAAGGTACTCGGGGAGCATGATGTTCTCACCTCTATTTTAATTAAATTAAGAAAGGCCACTGGAAACAGTGGCCTTTTTCTTTTTTCCGCTAAGACTTTTAGAATCGAGCTGCGCGAACCTGGTGCAGTATGTTCAGGCTGCTGCCGGCACCCCATGGAGTTCGGCAGTATAACTTATTGGTCGTCGTCAAAGCACAGAACATGGAATTGCTGGTTCCGGAATAGTTGGTGGCGTTGAGTTTGGCGAAGCTGACTCCTGTGGATATCACTGTCGGTGGATTCATGTAATCGCTGATCTGCCAGAAGTGCACGGCACCACCGGTGGTCAGGGCAATCATTTCCCCGTTACCCATGACGACTTGCTGATAGCTGGCGCCGCCGTTTATTGCCACGGGCACGTTGCTGTAACCGTTACCCCAGCATTCCAGATGGGTGCCGGTGATACCACAGGCCGCAGAGTTCCCCAGCGCCAGTTGAGTATACACCCGGCCACCGTTGATCAGTGTGCCGGTGGAATCCGCCGTGCTGTTGTGACCCAGCTTTCCTAGTGAACCGCTGCCCCAGCAGCGCACTTGGCCGTTTTCCAGGATACCGCAGAAGCGGGCCGTACTTAACTGAATGTCGGTATATCGATTGCCCGGGTCCACACTGATCGGGGTTGTGCTGTTACCGGTGCGCATAATCGATCCGGCCCCCCAGCAATACACCTCGTTATCCAAACTGAGTGCGCAACCTGCGGTTCCCACGCTTCGGATGATCGGCTTGAACTTCACACTGGTGGGCACCAGGGTCGGAGTCGTGGTCGTGCCCGTAGGGCAGCCAGAAGCCGACGTTGAACCCCATCTGTACAGATTCCCGGCGGTGTTAATGGCGTTGATACAATAGTTGTCGGCCGTCGCCATCGCCTGGATGGCAAGACCGCCAGTATGCACCAGATCCACTTTGGTGCTGGTGCTGTTGTCTCCCAGAAGCGAGTTGGTGTTAACCCCAGTGCAGTAAGAGGAATCTGACAATCCCAGGCAGATGACGCCCTTGTCGGACATGACCTTGCCGCTGCTGAAGTCCACGGACGGGTGCGCTCTTTTCAGAGGATGAATGGTATTGGAGCAATATGCGCCACCGTCGTTGCGAATGGCACAGACGGTGCCATAGGCCGTTGCCATGTCCTGATAAGAAGAATAGACATCCACGGCCTCCAGCATCGGAGTCGCCGTTTTCGGAACGTCCCCGTAGTTGGTACCATCGCCAAAGCAATAAGGCATGTCATCATCGGCAATACCGCAGACGGAACCGTCATTGGCCTGAATGGTTTTCCAGGCGATATTAGTGTTCAGCAACGTCGGTGTTGAGTAGGTGATGGCATCCTGAATACTTGTGTATCCGCCGCGGACCTGGGCACCCCAGCATTTCAGAGCATTGGTTTCAGTGATGGCACAGACATGGGTGTTGGAGCCGCTGATCTGCAGATATTTCGTCGCACCATCGATAACGGTAGGTGTTGGATTATTTACGATGGTGCCATTCCCCAGTTGGTAAAAGTCATTTCGGCCCCAACACTTGATCTGCTGGTCGTCACGGGTGATGCCACAGACATAAGTGTAAGAGGTGACGTCGCGATATTTCACACCGGAATCCACTTGAGTCAGGACGTTGTAAGTGGCGGTGGCGTTGTTGGCGATTTGTTTGAACGAGTTGTTTCCATAACAGAATAAATCATCTGCCAGAGAAATCGCGCAGATGGTTGAAGACTGTGCTGCCACGACTTTTTTGAACTTGGTTACGCCATCATCAATATAATATGCCGTGATCGGTGAACCGGAAACATCCCAGCAGCGAACACGGTCGTCAGAGGTGATGCCGCAGGCGGTGTAGTATTTCAAATCAATCGACTTGTAAGTCACGCCTGTGTCAACTCCGGTGCCGCTGAGTCCACCAACACCACCACAGTAAACATGGTTGGTATCGGTCAGGGCGCAGAAATTCGTGCGTGTTCCAGTGACCTGTTTAAAGTTAAGAGCCGGCTGACTGATGATAACCCCGGCGGTGGTGGCCGTCGCCACCCCCCAGACCCGCAGTTTCCCGTCATCGGCCACGGCCATGAAGGAAGGTTGGGTGTAGTCGGAACCGTGGGCGATGCTCAGGATTTTTTTGTAACTGCTGGTAGTGTTTTTGATAATGAATCTTTGGCGTGCATTTGCACCGGCGATGTAGTCAGGCTGATTGGTATGAGTGATATAGACATCCAAATCTTTGTCATTGGTGTCGAGCGCATTTGATAAAGTATCAAAAGTGATTTGCGCTGACAATTGGCCTGCCGGCACCTCGATGTATCCCAAAGCAAGATTGTGATCTATCATATAGATCGCATCGCCGCTCAGATTGTAATACACCCGGACAGGGACTGCAGAAACTGTATCCAGGGTCACGCCGACAGTGACGGCTGTTTGACCTTCCGTGAATTTTTTGCTGGCAGCGCTGAGGCTGGCAAATTTAAGTGACGCCTTTTTCCAGGTGCGGGTCGTGGCCGCAGAATAATCCTGCCACAGACCATTGAGTCCATTCAAACCCACCACACAAAGCACCATGTCGTCGCCATCCACATTGGAATTTTGGTTTATGAAAATACCCGTGGTCGAACTGATCTGGGCACTGTAGCCCGATGCGTTCGAGCACACTGCATCTTTGCCGAACTTGTATTTAAAGGCCGTGACACCAATGCCACTGACTGTCAGGGCATGATTGGCTTCGGGGGATTTTCCGGTAGGAGCTCCAAAGACAGTCGCCAGTGGGGGCTGCGTGGAAAGCGTGGTGGTAAAGGCGAAAGAGTCCTGCACGACAGAGTTGAACATCAGATTTCCTGCGATGTTGACCGTGTCGTCATTGTTTCCCGTGACAGTTTGTACCGATTGCCATTGCCCATTGGTGCAGGTCACGCTGGTCGCATTGGGAGCTGTGATATTGATGATAGAGCCATTCGGAGAGCAGGTTCCGGTCATGGTGAAAGTCGGGCCAACATAACCGTTGGCAACCGGGAAGGACGGGGTGACAAAACGTTGAATGGTATAAGTGTCAGATATGGAATCCTCCACGCTGCCTGCAATTAATAGTTCTGCAGTGGCGTTGATAACGGTGTTGTTGGCAACGTTGCCTATGGAGAAGGACTTACTCCATTGGTTATTACTTGAACAAGTGGTTTCGCCGGTGAAAGTGCCGGAAATTCGGATGACGGCGTTAACCTCGGTACAAATTCCGGAAAGCACAAGGGTGGCGCCCATGTCTGCGGTGGTGATAAAGAGGCCCACGCCGGGTGCCGCATATTGAATGGAGGCGGCAACACATTCGGACTCGTTGCCGAAGCTGTCACGGAAACGGGCGCGCAGGTTGATTGTGGGGTTGCTTGTTGTTGATGTGAACTGGACGGAAGGCGCCATGGACTTCCAGGTGCCGCCCGCAGTGCACGAAGTATCTTCTGTCAGATAGTATTCCTTCATGTGCGGTGGAACGTCGAAAGCCACGCGCAAGTTTTTCGAACTGGTCATGGTCGTGTTGTCGTTAATCACCATTTCCTGACGGAATGAATCTTTCGGCATCCAGTAAAGGACGAAGCCCGGTCCTGTATTCTGCGCATCAGAAGAAAAATTAAATGTGAAGGAACCAGGTTGAGTGCTGGTAAACGGCTGCAATCCTAAAGGGGCCACGTTGCCCGAAGCTGAATACAGAGTCTGACCATTTTGGCGGACCGACAGAATATCTTTGTCAAGTTCCGTTTCCAGTGGACTTGCCGGGGTGATGTCCATGGCGATGGTAGCGTTCACTGTGAATGAACAGTTTTCGTTATCGGAGTATCCCGGGTTTTGCATGGGCTTACTGCTGGCAATGACACCAAAGATTGCGCTGGAAGATCCGGCCGTACAAATATTGTGGACTGTGGCTGTATCGACGACAGGAATGTGATCGGTGAAACATTGACTGATCAGGCCCGAGGCCGTGCGGAACTTTGCAGACACCGGATAAGAGGCTGGCGTAGCTGAGGGAAGCGTCCAGTTGTGGGCTCCGGCTGTGCGGTTTTGCCAGTTGGTTGCGCCGCTGCAGTCAGCATTATTGAATAAAGTGTATTCATTGAAGATCTGCGGAATATAGAAACGCAAAGTCACGTTCTGGTCGATGGCCAGCTTCAGCTGAATTGGGTTGATCCAGATTCCCATGGTGCCGGAATAGACTTCGATTTTTTTGACCGATGAAAGATTTCCCGCAGCGTCTTTTGCTTGTAGGAATAGATAGCTTTTTCCATCCGGGAAATTCATGTCGCTTTTAACAGTGGTGTAGGGTTCTGCCGCGAACGCGAAAATATCTGTCGCGGAGATAAATGACCGGAAGGTGCACTTGTCATCGAGGTTCTGACAGTCCCAGCTGACAAAGCCCTTGTCATTCAGGATGATATCCGGCATCGCCATCAACTGGGGCGCGGTTGTGTCCTTGTTCAGAGTCTTCGTTTCCGTTTTGATCTTGCTGGTGACATCCGCCAATGACGACTGGTCCACCGTTAATGTGGCTTCACCGTCAGCCAGAGACTGGACATCCAGCTGGTATTGCCAGACCCCGCCGACCGGACAGGCCATGTGAGTGGCTTCTGCGGCATTGATTTTTACGGTCAGTTCGCCTTCAGATTCATCGCAGAATCCCTGAAGAGTCAGCGTGGTGGTGTTGATATCCACATATTCATTGGCAGGGGCGGTAATCAGTTTTTTGTCTTCTGGAGTCAGAGATCCCACCGCTTCGATCAAGGTGTCGAGTGTACAACCCGGTAGGAGCACGGCACTCGTAATAAGGAGTGCATAGGAAATCACTTTTTTGATTTTCAAAGTTAACGTGCCGATAAACATCATGACTATTTATCGGCATTTACTGGCTTTTTTGTGAGCCGAACAATAAAGAACTGTTCGGTGAAATCAGGGGAAAGTTCGTTTTTGATATGGGAACAGACGGCGTCTTAATCTGAGACGCCAAGAATGAAATAAATCAATTTTCAAACTGTTTGAAGAAATCCGGATCGTAAGACTGCAGTAACGGAGTGTCAGCATGAGGCATTTTACCGTTATTCATCCACTTCAAAATATCCTGAATCAACATTACATCCATGACATATGCTTTCGTGTTCAGCAGGGTGCCGGTGACACCTTTGCGACCCAGTGGTGGGAAAAATACCGGGTAACATTTCAGATCGTTCGACACGGCTTCGGTAAACTGGGCGACGGTGATATCCGGAACAGATGCTGTTGCTGCGATCAGCAGAATCTGTTCATTGTTCAGAGCCTCGCAGTAAAGGCGCTTGCCAGTGGCAGCGCGCTTTTCATTGGTGACGTTCAACGTTCTTTGGGATTGCTCCAGAAAATCAAAAATAAAGCGGTCCGAGGTCACAGCCTGAGCCTGGGCCGTCAGCATGGTGGCAATAGCGAAAAGCAGAAGTTGCTTCATATACATCCTTGGTGATGGAAAGATTAAAAATCAATACCGCAAACAATGCAGGGGCCGGGCCAGCTCTATTGAATTTAGACAGGGATTGAAGCCGGGGGGCGTGAAGTCTTTGCCATGGGTTGTTTAAAGTATGGACGTTCCCTGACAAAGCAAAAGGGGAAGTTTAAAAAGCAAAAAGCCCTTGGGTTGAGCAAGGGCTTTTTGGTGGTTTTCTTAATTTGGAGGAAGACTATTCTTCCGCTGGAGCAAAGCCGCGACGAAGAGTGTTCTCGGTCACGCATGCTGGTTCCATGTACTGTTTCAAGTAATCAGGTCCACCGGTTTTGGAACCGATACCGGACATTTTGAAACCGCCGAATGGATGACGGTCGACCATCGCGCCCGTGATGCCACGGTTCACGTAAAGGTTTCCGACTTCCAGTTCCTCTTTCACACGGTTGATGTTGGCCGGGCTTCTGGAGAACACACCACCAGTCAGAGCGTACTCTGTGCTGTTGGCGATATCCAAAGCCTGATCCAGATTTTTCGCACGGATCACAGCCACAACCGGACCGAAGATTTCGGCTTGAGCCAACTTTGCATCGCCCGGAACCTCACCAAAGATAGTAGGTGGCGCAAAGAACCCGCCGCCCGGCACAGAGCCTTTGAACAGCAGTTTGTGGTTCTTTTCAGCCTCCGCAATCGTTCCAAGGATGCGGTCGTAAGCTTCTTTGTCGACAACAGGCCCCATGTAAGCTTTTGGATTGTCAGCAGGGTGGATTTCGATGGATTTTGCTGTTTCAACCAGACGGTCCACGAAACGGTCGTAAACTTCATCAAGCACGATCACGCGGCTGGCAGCAGAACATTTCTGACCGCTGAAACCAAACGCAGAATAGATAACACCGTCAACTGCTTCATCCAGATCCGCATCGTTATCGATGATCACGGCGTTCTTGCCGCCCATTTCGATGATACAACGTTTGACGTGCTGCTGGCCTGGTTGAACCACCGCTGCGCGGTTCATGATGTGCAGACCCACGGCTTTAGAGCCTGTGAATGCGATCGTCGTCGTGTACTTGTGGTTCACGATGTATTCACCAACTTCTTCACCATAACCCGGCAGGAAGTTGATTACACCTTGTGGGAATCCAGCTTCCTGGATCATTTTCATCAAGCCCCAGGCAACCACTGTGGATTGTTCTGCAGGTTTCATCACCACGGTGTTCCCCGCAACAGCAGCTGCTGTCACCATACCGGCCAAAATCGCCAGAGGGAAGTTCCAAGGAGCAATCACCGCAGTCACACCGCGGGATTTGTAGATGTAGTGAGACAACTCACCCGGCAAGCCACCCACGCGCAGTGGTTTTTGTAGCTCACGCATGTGACGGGCATAGTAACGGCAGAAGTCGATGGCTTCACCGATGTCGCCATCAGCTTCAGCCCATGGTTTTCCAACTTCAAGGACTTGCGTCGCAATCAGCTTGAAACGGTCACGGGTCATGATGTCAGCAAGCTTATCCACCAGGGCAGCACGCTGTTCACACGGAACGTTCTTCCAGGTTTTGTAAGCGGTTTGTGCCGCCTGCATGGCCTGTTCAGCCTGCTCGGTCGTTGCCATCTGGATCTTACCCACGATCTGATCGGACTGGGACGGATTCACACGGTCAAAGATTTTACCGGATTGCAGATCCTTGTTGTTGATCACAACGTTCACGTTCACCGGCAAAGAGGCTTTCGCTTCAGCCAGTGCTTTTTGCATTTTTTCACGATCGGCTTTCACTGCGAAATCCAACAGTGGTTCATTATAGAACTTGCCTGGTTTTTTCGGAATGATTGGGGACGTTGGAGTCAAACCTTGCGCAGGATCTTTCAAAAGTTCCGCCATGGATTTGTTGTCCGCGAACTTGCCACGCAGCCAGGATTCATTGGATGTGTTTTCCAGAAGACGGCGTACCAGGTAAGCCATGCCCGGGATCAGTTCGCCGACCGGAGCGTATTCACGCATGCGATAGCCCATGTCCACGATGGTTTTCTTGATGGGTTCTGCCATTCCGTAAAGCATTTGGAATTCCAAAGCCTCTTTCGGGATGTTCAGTTTTTCTGCGTAAAGCATGCACGCTGCCAAAGTTCTGACGTTGTGGGATGCAAAAGCAGGGCGGATGAATTTGATGTTTTCCAGAAGGTACTTCGCGCACAACTCGTAGTTGGCGTCGGATTCTGCCTTGTTGGTGTAAACCGGTACCGGCCATCCACGCTGTTCAGCTTCGATGGTTTCGTAATCCCAGTAAGCACCCTTAACAAGTCGAACCCAGAACGGAGTGCCGCGTTTTTGCGCGAACTCTGTCAGGGCTTTGACGTCTTCGAAGGAATCGCGCAGGTAAGCCTGAATCACGATACCGAAGAACTTGTAATTTTTGAACTCAGGTTCATTGATCAGCTCTGTGAACACTTCCAGTGTCAGGTGTTTGACCGAGTACTGTTCCATATCCAGATTTACGAACACGCCTTTTTCCATACCCAGACGGAACACGGAGCGCAGACGTTCTTTCAGGATTTTTTTGGATTCATCCCAAGCCGCATCTTTGATCTGGGAATAAAGTGCCGTCATCTTCACGGACACATTCACTTTAGGCAAAGCGCCTTCGTGATCGCGATCGATCTGCGGAACTTCGTCCCACTTTTCAGCGTCTTTCGCCAGCCAGGTCACCAGCTCCATATACTTGCTGCTGTAATCCTGCGCTTCTTTTTCAGAAAGTGTCGCTTCACCCAGGATGTCCACGGTGAAGGTCATTTTGTTTTTGCGGGCTTTTTTCAGTACCGGCAACGCTTCATCCGGGCTTTCGCCAGTGATGAACATTTTTGCCATACCCATAACGTTCTTTTTGATCGCACCCGCCATCAGGCCCGGAGCCAAAGAACCCAAACCAAGTCCCACGTTGAATACCGGAGGCAGCGTGCCGCCGTCTTCAGAGAAGTATTCTTTCAGGTGGCGCGCAACTTCATCCCCTGAGTTGATGGATGGAAGCACGTCCACGAAACGGAACATGTTGGTTTTGAATTTTTCGTTTTTCATGCTCCATTCCATGATGGAGCCATACCAGAAGTCTTTGGAGAAAATGGAAGCCTTGGACTGGCTTTCCATGCGTTTCAGAATCTCTTCACCACGGGAGACAATTTGCGACTGAATGTCGTTCATATGCTTTTACCTCTACAGAAGGGCCGCATATTCTCACGGGGATATAAAAATTCAAGCGATTAGTGTTCCGGGAATAGGGGTGGAAACAGGGGATTGACGCAAATGGCTAGCGAGCCAGCCATTGGTGTTTCATTTTTCCCACGATTTCGGCTTCCAGATTGTCGCCACGGCGAATAGGGCCGACCCCGGCCGGAGTGCCGGTCAAAAGCAGGTCACCGGGTTCGACCGGGAAGTGCTGACGCACGAATTCGATCAATTGTTCAAACCCGAAAATCATCAGGTTGGTGTTCCCCATCTGACGGGTTTCGCCGTTGATTTTTAGAATAATTTCAAGGTTCTTTAGCTCTTCCAGATCATCCACCGGAAAGAACGCCGAAAGGGGAGTCGCCCCTTTGAAGCTTTTCGCCAAAGTCCAAGGGTGTCCCTTGGATTTCAACTGATTTTGCTTGTCCCGGTCGGTCAGATCCAGAGCGATGCAAGCTTCATCGATTTGCAGGTTTTCATCAAACTGCAACGCCAGTTCCACCTCATGATGAACCTCTTTCATCCAGGCGGGAACGACCAATTCTTTGGCGGCCAAAGTGGCGGTGCTTCCGGCTTTCAAAAAGATCATCGGTTCAGTCGGAACTTCGTTACCCAGTTCTTTGGCGTGTTCAGCATAGTTGCGGCCGACAGCCCAGATATTGCGAATCATAGTTGAATCCTTTTCAGTTCGATGAATTCAAAAACGCCGTCGGAATTCACATGAAAACCAACGTGCTGGCAGGGACTCCAATGGGAAAAATCAGCATCCGACGAAAGATCTTTGTCGGCCGGTGCCACACCCATGGCTTCAACCACCCAGTCATAGTGGGAGCACATGAAAATGGTCGCCTCAGATTTGGTGGCGGCATTTTCCAGAAGCTTGCTGATGCGGTTGCGAAAATCACTCAGGGTTTCGTCGCCTTTTTGTTCTAGCAGTGCGTCCTGAGTGATCAGGGGCAGACCCAGATGTTGGGACAGGGGACGGAAGGTGCTGTGGGTGCGCTTTTTAGGGGAAACCCAAAGCTCCGTAGGACGCGGTAATTCCTCTTTAAGCACCTTGTCGAGCAGTTTGGAGGCTTGAGCATGTCCCTCGGCCGTGAGATCGGGGTCTCTGGAAAAATCCATGGCTTTCTGGGCGTGTCTAAAGACGTAGATCTTCATTGCGGTGGGCTCTCTTCTGCTTGAAATTAAGGTCGTGCTTTGTTAGGGTCATTTTCCATAAAGTCCGGGAGTTTGTCATGAGTAAAGAACGAGTTCATCGCTTCGTATCCAAAGATCTGACTGTGCGTATTGCCGCAGTGAATGCGACTGAAGTCGTTCGACACATGCAGGGTCTGCAAAATACCTATCCACTGGCCACGGTGGCTGTGGGTCGCAGCATGGTGGGTGCCCTTTTGATGGCGGCTCAGCTTAAGGACGATCAAATGGTCGGCTTGCTTTTCCGCGGTAACGGCCCGTTGGGAAGCATCTATGCCGAAGCGTCCTACAACGGACACGTACGTGGTTACACCGCAAACCCACAATACCAACCAGCCAATTATGACAATGGCTTGTCTTTGAAAGACGCCATTGGTATTGGGCTTTTGAGTGTGGCTCGACATCAGCCATTCCAAAAACAACCATTCCAGGGAACGGTTGAACTGGTCAGCGGTGAAATCGGGCAGGACATCGCCCACTATCTGCACCAGTCCCACCAGATCCGTTCCTTGGTTTCTTTGGGTGTTTACCTGGACACTTACGGCAAAGTTCGCTCTGCCGGTGGTGTGCTGATTGAAGTCATGCCAGGCGTGGATGAAGCGGTCGTGGAAAGAATCCAGAAAAACTACGAAGACAAAAAACCAAACATTTCCCAAATGCTTTTGGATGGCGCGACAGCAGAACAGCTGGTGGCTCCATTCATGGATGGTATCCCGTTTGAAGAAATTGAACACAAACCCGAAGTTGAATACTTCTGCCCATGCACTAAAGACCGCGTGATGCGCGCTTTGGAACTTTTGACGGTGGAAGATTTCGAAGACATGATCAAAAAAGCCGAACCAGTCCACGTGACTTGTCAGGTTTGTGGTCGTCCTTACGAGGTTTCCATTCCGGAAGTGCAGGACCTTAAAGACAAGCTTCACAAGGAATCCCTGCACTAGGATTGTTTGTAGCGCGGGGTTTGCCGGGCAGTAAGGCCTTGCCCGGCGCTACGGGCGGCACGGCATCCTGCCTCGTCGCTTCCACCTACGCCTTCGGCTACGGCGGAGGGCCATCCAGGCCCCGCGAAGGCCGCCCTCCGGCCGGGCAAGGCCTTACTGCCCGGCAAATCGGCTTCGATCAATTAGGGCAGGGGAACTTGGGAAGCTTCTCTTCAAGATCCACGCTTCAAAAACAAAACTTCAAAAGAAGAATTTCCACAAACTGACAATCGACGTCTGCGCCGCGAAGAAAAATTCAGTACAAACATATTTAATGACTTCTTCCGCGCGAATGCGCATCTGCAAATAGAAAAGAATCTTAGAAATTAACGACGAACCCTTTCGAGGTCGCGCAGCGACTCTTCGAATTCTTTTTCTTAAATGTTCCTTGGTAGTTACGAAATTGGGAACAAGGCCGGGGAAGCCCGGCCGGAGTTCGGCCTTCGCGGGGCCTGGATGGCCCTCCCACCGCAGGTGGGAGGCGACGAGGCAGGATGCCGTGCCGAACGGAGCGCCGGGATTCACCGGCCTTGCTCCCAATCCCCGCATCCCGCACGGACCATCACCAGAACGAAAAGGAATTAGAAGAGCGAATCTCCCCAGTCGATGAGCGTGGAGTTGATCCACCCAATCTTTTCCTGGGCCGTGATTCTTCGGCCTTTACTGATATAGTCCAGGGCTTCTTTGCGCATTTCTAGTGCGGTGGGGCCATGCAAAATCAACACTCCGCTTTCGGTGTCGTGGATGAAGCTTCGGCGGTTCATGTTGACGCTGCTGATGAAGCTTAGCTTTTTGTCGATCACCAGGATTTTCGAGTGCATGATCGAATTTGGCTGGGTCCACTCGAAGATTTCCACATTTTTCAAATGCCGGTTGATGCCTTGTTTGTTCACGTCTTCGGCGATCTTTGGTGTGCCATCGCCCGCCAGATGAATACGGGTGATGATCTTTACTTTTACTTTGCGTTGAACGGCGCGGTCCAACGCTGCGCTGATTGCCACGGACGGGCGGAAGTAGGGCGTGGTCAACAGCAGTTCAGACTGGGCTGAATCAATCATGTCGATATAGAATTTTTCCAGCTGATAACCGTCAAAGTAAGGCATCGAAGTGATGTGTCGAACCAGTGGTACGGCATAAGGAAGTGAGCGCAGGCGCGTGACCTGATCTGCGGTGGCTTCTTTAGGCACGTTGATGTTTGTGGACCGGTGGCGCTGGGTTTCTGGATCACGCATCCAGAAGGCCAGCATCTGGGCCATCACGGATTTTACGAATGCATAACCACGGATTTCGATTTCGAAATCGTCATAGTAAACATAAGCCTCTTCGCCGTCGCCGTAGTTCTTCAGGTATTTGTAGGCCTTATAGAAAGGTGTATCACTAAATATATAAGAATCGCGAATGTTGCGACCACCGGTGATCAGGAAGCTGTCTTTGGTGTTGGTGCTGGAATGACCAATGATCAGTTTCGTGTGATTCACACGGTGGAACTTGTCAAACCAGCCGCCGTTGTTTTCATCAGACAGCACATACTTATAGTACTGCACTTTGATGTTCGGCAGGCCCTGTTGCAAGCGATCCAGAATCGCTTTGTCTTTTTTAGTCATGGTCACTTCAGGAACCAGAATGCGAATTTGTGTTCCTTGCTGCCCGTGATAGCGTAGAGCGCTGGACAGCACCATGCCATAGAAATCCGCCGAGAAATTCAAAGAAGAAACCCAGATGATGTCAAACTTCGGAGCTTTCGAAAAATCCAGCTCTGCCAATGGGTTTTTGTTGTTGAAGTCCTTGCGGCTTAACGGGGAGCCGGTCAGTGCCAGGATCTTTTGATTGATCGACACATAGGGATCACGCAAGTTCACAAGTTTATCGAAAGTCTGTGGGCAGGTTGTATAGTTGAAATCCTGCTTCCAGAAGAACGCGGTCACGTCGTTGCCGAAGTTTCCGTCGGGACGAGCACAGATGTCGATCTGATTTGTCAGCTTGATCCACTCTTTAGAGGCGCGCCCCAGATCCACCAGTTGCACACCGTTGGTCCACGTTTTTGATTTTTCTGGATCGTAGAAGGACAGTCGGCAATAGTTGACTCGGGGAGTGAACTTCACCCGTACCCTCTGGCCGTTTTCCTGATTATAGTACCAGTTGAATTCATAGACGCGGCTTTGCTGTTCACTTGAAAAGATCCAGCCACCCGGGTGAATGATGTCACCATCGCATTCAAGGCGTGCCTTCAGAAACTTCTTTCGTGTGTTTTTTTCTTCGCGGAAAGGAGAGTCCGGTACGGGAATATCATTTTCAAAACGCAAGATATAGGTGCCATAAAACTGATGTTCGATGGGAAATGATCCTTGATGTGATGATCCGAACTTAAAATCATCCATGGAACGAATTCTTAGTACCTCTTCTTTTTCAAACAGACGCGGGCGGAAGGTGGCTTCAAACCACGGACCCAGGCCGGACCATTCACGCAGGTAAAGTTTTGAGGACAGCTGGCTGATTTCGGCGTTGCGTTCACTGAGCAAGGCTTCTACGCGGGGCCAGTTTTCATTGGCGTGATCGAGGTCTTTTTGGAATTTCGCGTTTTGCTGGCCTTTTTGGAAAAGTTCCTGGTTGTATTTCCAGTCCTTGTTCCAATAACGGGAAAGCTCGACGTCGATTTCCTGAATGCGGTTGGCGCGTTCATCGTCATACATAACAGAGCTCGGTGCGCGCTGCGGGCCCGTGCATGAAGTCAGTAATGTTATGGCCAGTGCAAGGCCTCCCAAGAGCTTATTCATCAAGTACTAAAACGGCTCGTCACAGCGAAAAGTTAACGATTTTCCTTAAGAAATTTCCAAAAATTAACAACGACCCGGTTTCGTCTCCTGTTAAAAGTTTATACAGGTCCCTGGGGGTTTTGGTTGAGGGCAGGGCGGACCGGGCTTTGCTTGTGTTTAAGGTATGGAAAACACAAGAGCTTCGTCTCAAAATGAGATCCCCGTGAAATGGCTGTCGGTCTTTGTGATCGTAAGTCTGGTGGTCGCCGTACTTAGTTTCGGCTACGAAGTTCACCGTGCCAAGGATTCTGTCCGTCAGTATGTTGGGATCTGGGAAGACGACATCGCCCGCGCCAAATTATTCCAAGGCGACCCAACCCTGCAAAATAAGATTCTGAAGCAGCTTAAAGAAGTTCACACCGCTGTTGTGAAAAGCGAAGTTCAGAACCCTGAATCTTTGCAGTGTCTGGTTTCCACTGAAGTTCCAATCACTTTGAATTCTTTGCCGGCCGGTAAAATGGCGGTGTGTTTTGGTCCGTCTGAACTGGCGGTCAAAGCGCTGACTTCACCGGTTTTCATGCTGGGTGTGGTGCTGGGTTTGATCCTGCTGGGCTTTGGCTATCGCCGTGAATTCCTGGCAAGATTGCACGAACAAAAACTTGAATCCGAACTGGCACGCAATAAGGAAATTTCTGAAATCTCGCGGCAGGTGGCCCATGACATCCGTGGTCCTTTGATGGCTCTGACGACTTTAAGTCAGTTGTCCCATGATATGAGCACGGAAAAGAAAGAACTGTTTGATCACGCTGTGGCTCGCATCAAGGGCATCGCCGAAGACCTGCTGGCCAAGGGCCGCAAACAAAATGCAGGATCCAGTGTTTCCGTCGTTAAAGCATCACAGCAGGATCTGACGACCTTGATGGATTCTTTGTTGAAAGAATATCGTTTCTCGCATCCTTCTGTGAATTTCACATGGCACAAGCACATTCATTCCGATGCGGTGAAAGTGAATCTGGAATCCGTGAAAGTCCAGCGTGTGGTCAGCAACCTGCTGAACAATGCCCTGGAAGCGTTGCCGGAATCAGAGGCCTCGATCAATCTGACATTGATGGAGCGTCAGGATCACTGGCTGCTTCAGATCATGGACAATGGCAGTGGCATTCCAGAGGACATTTTGCCTAAACTGGCTCAAGAAGGCGTGAGCTTCGGCAAAGACAACGGCAATGGACTGGGTCTGTATGATGCCAAGAAAACCCTGGAATCTGTGGGCGGTGACCTGCAGATTCGTTCCCGCGTCGGTGTGGGGACCCAGGTGATTCTGCGATTCCCCAAGACGGTCGAGGCGGGGCTTGACCGCGCGGTGGCGACTCATCATCCTTAATCCATGTACCGCACATGGAAATATCTCGTCGTAAAAAATGAACAGGATCTGAAAAACCGGGCGCGCCTGCAACGGCTGGCAAGGCATCGCGGGCTTCCGGGCTTTTTGATGGTCGTTGTTTTTGCGGCCTGTGCCCTGATCAGTCTGGGACTGGCCGGTTTCTTTGGGATGATGGCTTATTCCCATCAGCTGCCGATGTGGTCTTCGGTGGGAAGTGCGCTGGCGATGCTGCTTTTGGCGGGAACTTTCGTGTTTGGCTCTCGCGTGTTTTTGCGCGAGCGGCAGATGGATGTTTTAAGAAAATTTCTGCGTCATCCGGACAGTGGCAGCTTCGTTGTCGGCAAACTGACTTCTTTCAATTATGTGGCGGGCGATAGCCGCAAGCTTTCGCGCTATTTCGTGGAAGGGGAAGCGGAAGGCCCACAAGGGCAGACTTTGTTTGTCGGGGAATTCTTTGATGCCGACATCTGGCCCTTCACCACGGAAGAAGGCGACCGTCAGATTCAAAAAGACGATGACTGGTATGACCTGAAGGGCAAACGCAGAACTTTGCCGATTCCTGCTTATTTTATCTGTGAGGCGAATGATCCCAAAATCGGGGTGATGGTGGGCATCGATCAGGCGTTGCTGAATGATGCCCTGAAGCGCAGTGAAATGAAGACTGTCTAGTTGTCGATCTCGATTCCCAGAACATTTTCGATGGTCTTTTCGTAAATGTCTTTTTTCTTGGCTTTGACCGGAGCCGTTTCGCGACGGCGTTCGCTGCCAGCACTTGTCGGGAAGGCTGCAAACAGATCGCGCTCTTTGCCGTCCGCGGTGATTTCAAACTTAAATTCACGGTCTTTGCAAATTGCCACCAAGGAAGCGCTGCCACTGAAGGTTTTTGCCGCCGTGATTTGCAGTTCGCTGATATTTAAAGTCGTGATTTTGATTTTCAGATCCTGTTCGCGCGGGTTTTCGATGTTTTCAATCGCGCAGGGGAAGGTCAGCAAAGTCGGATTCTGATGACTTGCAAACACCCGGGCAGGGAAGGACGGTTCTTGTGGATTGGTGCCGGTGAATTTCATTTCACTGACCACCAGGCCCCACGGGTTTTCCAAACTGCGTTCCGTGGTGTTCAGACGGATCTGAGTTGTGGCGAACAGTTGGTTTTTTTGCGTGTCTTCGGTGATCTGAAGTTGCAGCAGGGCCTTATAGCTGCCATCCGCCAGCAATTTCAAGCTGATCAGGCGTCCGATCTGGGACATGTTTTTCTGCTGCACTTTTTCACGCAGACGGCTGACTTCGCGGATGCGTTCTTCGCCCAGTTTAGGTGCCATCAAAAACGCCAGCGACGTTTGCGATTGCCAGAAGTTGTTAGAGTCATAGTTGAAGAAGCGTTCCAGGTACTGGCGCAGGAAGGTCATGCGTTCCATTTCGCCCATCTGGATATTCTGCAGGGATTCTTTCCCGGCATCAATGGTCACGGCAACAACACGCGGATTGTTCTTAAGCTGCCAGTACAGGTAAGTGACGACCGAAGCCCATATCACTGAAGCGGCCAGCAGTACCGACAAGACCCGCGTTTTCATTATTCACCTTTTTCCAAAGGCAGGATTTCGATCATCTGATCGCGGTGGTATTTTTTGTTCGGGCCTTCATCAACCCACTGGTCGATTTTGTAGAGTTTGATTTTGGCTTTGCCGCTTTGGAAGTATTTTTTGTCGGCTTTGCCGGTGGTTTCTTTCAGCAACGTCGCAGGCCCGTTCTGGAAGAAATCCAGTTGTGCCTTCATCTTTTCAGTTTCAAGGCGCATCAGTTCCATGTCTTTTTCATCGTTATAATAGTAATTGGCAGCCACAGCAGAAACGACACCCAGAATCCCACCCCAGTAAAGGGCATGCAGTTCAGGACGTTCATCTTCAGGGGCGGTGGCAGCACCCAGCGCAGCTCCCACACCGATACCGACACCGGTGGCAGCCAGACGGCTTTTTTGGTTGGTGGCACAGGCAGACATCAGCAGGCAGAAGCCAAGAAGCAAACACATTGATTTCATGTAACCAATGTTAAGTTTAAAACCGGGATCAGGCAAACCCTACTTCATGAGATGTTTGTAAAGAGGCAGGTACATGTCGTCTTCCGGAGCAAACTGCAGATCCTCACGACGGGGATTTTCGTTGAAGGTCACCGGAGCATTATAGATCAGGGCCAGCGGACAGCGTTCAGCGGCTTCACCCATCATCAGGACTGCTGAAACAGCCAGACTGTCGGCGAGATTGATCTGGGTCATTTTCAGCTCTCGACCAAAGATGTCTTTTTCACCCACCATGCTGCGAACTGGATCAAAGCCTGCAAAAGACAGCGCAATCCCGGTCACTCCATTACGCAAAGGACTGGTGTGTGAATCCGTCACGATGATACCCAGGTTTTTAAGTCCTGTGCGCTCGCAAAGGGACTGGCGCAGTTTTTCGGCAGAAAGATACGGATCATGCGGGTACAGGATATAATCGCCGTTTTCAGAATTGGATTCATCAATGCCGGCAGCTGGTAAAAGCAGACCTTCTTTGATGGTCAGGGACACGCCGTGACCGATTTCACCCAAATAGTGATCAGCCTCGCGGCGGATCAGGTCTTTTTTGTCGATGCTGTTTAAAGGCACCAGGCGGTTTTCCGCCAAAGAGATGATCTTGGAAGTGATGGCAAGAAGGATCCCTTCCTGCCATTGGGATTTTTCGACATGAGCCAGGATGAACTCCGCCAGATTCCCACCTTGATGGAAGATCGCTGTGCGAACTGGAGAGATCATCAACTGTGTCATATTAGTGGCCCAGGCGCTGGATGATAGCGTCGGTGAAGGATACAGTCGTACCTTTACCACCCAAGTCACCAGTTCTTGCATTAACGTCAGAAAGAGCAGCGATCAAAGCCTTCATGATTGCATCGGCTTTGGCATTTTCGCCCACGTGCTGAAGCATCATCACAGCAGATTGCAGCAACGCAGTTGGATTGGCTTTGTTTTGACCGGCGATATCCGGTGCAGAACCGTGAACCGCTTCAAAGATCGCGTGATTCGCACCGATGTTTGCACCCGGAACCACGCCCAAGCCGCCGACAAGGCCCGCGCACAAGTCAGACAAAATGTCGCCGTAAAGGTTTTCAGTCACGATCACGTCAAACTGCTGAGGTTTGGTCACCAGCTGCATGCAGGCGTTATCAACGATAACGTCTTTGGTCGTGATGGTTGGATACTGCCAGCCCACTTCCTGCGCCACTTTCAGGAACAGACCATCAGAAAGTTTCATGATATTGGCTTTATGAACGATCGCCATGCGAGGTTTGCCGGTTTTTTGAGCCAGATCATAAGCGTAACGGGCAATGCGCTCAGAACCTTTGCGCGTGATGCGTTTGATGCTTTCCGCAGTGTCTTCATCGACCATGCGTTCGATACCCGCGTAAAGGTCTTCGGTGTTTTCACGCACGATGGTCAAATCCACGTCAGAACAAACACACTGAACACCAGGCAAAGAGCGAACCGGGCGCACGTTGGCGTACAGGTCGAACTTTTGTCTCATGGTCACGTTGATGGATTTGTGACCGCCGCCCACCGGAGTGGTCGTTGGGCCTTTGATTGCCAGTTTGGTTTTGTTGATGGAATCAATGGTGGTCTGAGGCAGCAATTCGCCCAAAGAATTCAGAGCCACTTCGCCAGCTTGGTGCTCTTCGTATTCAAACGGAGCGTGTACGTGTTTAAGAACGCGAATGACCTGAGCCATAATCTCAGGGCCGATACCATCACCGGGAATCACTGTCAGTTTCATCATTGGGGAACCTTTCTGGTTGAAAGGTTTTTACTTATCAAAGATGCGGTCTTTTTCCAAGGATTGAACGTCGCGCGCGCGGCTGGCGGGAGGAGCTTTTCTTCAGCTCACCACCAGGGAAGGTAGGATGTGGGATGTGTTGTGTGGACCACTAAGGTTTCCCCGATTGGGGTGGGGTCCGATTGTCTCTATTTGAGACATACTTCCTACTAAAGCAATCGGCGGGCCAGTTTGTTTGGGATCCTTTTGCACCACACTTTGCGGCGAAGGGGTGTTCAAAGCTTATACAGAGAAAACTGCATATAAAATCAAGCACTTAGGCTAAATCCAAGGACCTGTCGCTAAACCTGACGGCTTTTCCTTGGCGTTGGGTGGTTTTAAGGCTGATTCCTGACTCCATTGAATAGGTCAATAAAAGCAGCGGCTTAGGGTGATTCTTCGGTGCCGGCCAAGGTGGCCCTTTCCTTGTAATAGATCAAGGCAGAGGAGGTCGCTCGCATGTGGAAGTGGCTTGGGACCGCATTGGTCCTATCAATAGCATTAGTGGTACAAGCCTGTGCGCCGAAATCCCAGGAAGACTGTGGTTTCGTGCAAAACGTGTATGGCGAACGAATCTCCTGGAAAAGCGATGCTCCAGTGACGATGCAACTGCATACCTCTATTCCGGATTCTATGGTGCCAGCGATCATGCGTGCAGCAGAAACCTGGGAACGCACCGCCGGACGTAAACTTATCAATATCATTCAATACCCGCGCTATAGCGGACCGATTGTTCCCCACAAAGACGGACAGAACATCATCTATTTGATGGATGCATGGGAAAGCAACCGCGCTTCGGAACAGGGCCGGACAAGTGTTTACTGGATCGGGGACCTGATCAAGGAAGCCGACATCCGTTTGAACGGCTATGACTTTAATTTCTATTGGAATAATCAACGTCTGACGACGGCTGTAAACCCCGCACGAAAGTCATCTGGCGAGGTCAATATTGAAGCCCTGGTGCTTCACGAGATGGGACACGTCCTGGGCCTGAAACACAAGGACGGCGCGGGTTCTGTGATGGCGACCTATCTGTCCAGTGGTGATGATCGGGTGAATCTGGCTGAGGTGGATTCGTCAGCCCTGCAGTGCGAGTACTAGCGCCGAGCAGTGTAAAATGTCCATGTAAGTTTATTTAAGTTGTTGGAATTGAAAGAAGCTAACTAGACTTTGATTTCGCGCCTGAGAACGCAGGTGAAGGAGAACAAGATGAGAGTGATCACATTGGATAAAAACGCACAAGTTGAAGCTGTGGTGACTGAGTCTGTTGTTGAATCCTTCTCTCCTGTGGCTCACAAGGCTTACCATGAAATGGCGGATAAACCGGTTGTTGAAGTCGATGCTTTGACTCAGTTGCACGCCAATCTTGAAATGCTTCAGGATCTGCAAACACGTCTTGCGTTTGTGATGCGTGAAGTTCGTTATTTGATGAAAGTCTAAGGAACACCCGTTCCAGCTGATTCCTTCTCTCCACCCCGGGGAGAAGAAAATATAATTTCGTACTGCGTACTTCTGTATGATGACAGTTTAAACAAATTCCGATTAAATTTCGGATATGAAACAACATCCTGAAGAATTTCAAGCTTACTTCAAAACTCATTTCGATAAATGGGGACTTACCAAAACTGAATGTGAAGTCGGTGGTTTGATTCTTCTTGGCCTCAGCCTGCGTGAAATCGCGGACAGAAGGGGCACTTCTGAAACGACAACTCGTCAACAAGCACTGAGCCTTTATAAAAAAGCTTCAGTGGAAGGACGTCATCAGTTGTCGGCTTATTTCCTGGAAAATCTGCTGGCGGCGCAAACGATTGTTAAGCCTTACGTTGAAAGCGGGTCGGGATCCCTTTAGGGATGTGATAGACAACCCAGTCACCATCGCGCTGGCGGGTCATGCCCTCGGTGATGACGGGCTTGTCGAAAGCAAACTCTTCCCGGAATGTCTGGAAGTTAGAGCTGCTGACACTTTTGTTATCTTCTTCAATCTTGTCCTTGAAAGAACGCTGACCTGAAACGGTCGCGCGATCATTCTGAATCGTGACCTTTACGGAATCCTTTTCATGCTCTGGCACAAAGGCGCGCAGAATATAGAAATCAGGATTTTCCTTCATCTGACTGCCACGGTCTTCAACCTTGTAGAACGGGTCAGCTTCTTTTGTCGAATACTTGCTGGCGGCCTTCACAAAGTCTTTGCGGGTTTCAGCCAGTTCACGCACATAGCGTTGCTTTTGAATGTTCAAGGATTCGCGGTTGGCATCTTCCGTGTGCTGGTAAGTGCTTTGGAAGCGGTCGTTCTGGTTGTCCAGAGCGTTTTCGTAAGCGACTTTCTGGTGTTGCAGACGGGAAGAGTACTGCTTGTTCAGATTCCCTTCGCGGGATTCCCATTGGGTCTGCTGCTGGTCATAGCGTTTGGCATAATCACTGTCCTGACGAGCCAGTTGTTTTTGCTGCTTTTCATTTTCAACAACCAGAGCCTTTTCACCGCGCGCACGCAGTTCGCCGTATTCTTTTTCATTGCGGGTGCGCACGCGCTCTTGCACGTTGCGGCCACGATCCACTTCGTTTTTCAGGCTGGCATCGTTCTGGGTGCGCTGCTGCTCCAGGCGGCGGTCGCTGAATTCATTCAGCTGGGACATGTCCTGGTTGTATTTTTCTTTGGCGCCTTTGATGTCATCAGCACTTTTGGTGCGGATGTATTCCACGCGTTCGCTGGCATCTTTTTCAATGCTGGCCACTTTCTGACGGGAATCGGTCTGAGCCTGGGCAATCTGTTCGGTGCGCTTGTTGCGGGTGGAGTTCAGTTTGTCGTCATAGCTCTTTGCCAGTGCCTGGGTTTTGGAATTGTATTTATCAGTCAGGCGCTGGCGGTCTTCCACGGCTTCGGCGGCGGCCTCTTGCTGGCTTTTGCGAATGTGATTGATAGCGGCGTTGTTTTGTTCTTGCAGACCGGACTTCTTGTCGTTGTAGTAGTCTTTAAGATCAGCAAGCTGGGCTTCATTCTCTTTCACGAGCTGCTTTTTTTTGCGCGCGTGATCGGCTTGAAGTTCACTCAAATCCGCTTGCTGGGCTTTTCTCGTGGAATTGTCAATTGACGACATGAAATCAGTGTATCAAATCGACACACAGGTTTTAAGGTGCCGGGTTGGGCTCGGCAGGAATCTGGCCTTTCGGGTTGGGGCAGTGGGGCTGGAAATCACTGGTGCGCCCATAACAGCGCCAAGTATCGATGTAAGTGACCTCTTCATCGGCGGCCACCGGATAGTAATAGCGGTATTGGACGTGATCCAGGGTGCTTTCGACTAGACGGAAGTCTTGCGTCTCGGGTTGTTGTGCCTGAGGGTTGGCGGATCTTTTTGTGATCTTCAGAACAAAGACCCGGTACTCGGCCTGTGCAAAGGCCGGCAGCAGAACAAATAAGAAAGCCGATAAGAAGATCCGATATTTCACAGTTCTTCCTATCGGCTTTGCGGTGGGAATCTTGAAAGACACCAAATCCGACCTCTTCAGAATAGCACTCTGTCGGCACATCGCATTAAATAAGCGCGGTGATGTCGAATTAATACTCTAAGCTTTAGACGAAATATCGAAGATCCCAAATTGGCCGAAGCAAGTCGGGGAAAGTGTGCAAACTTTAAACGAAAAAACGGGAATTTTTAGTTCCCGTTTTCGTTAGTGTGCGTGTTCGTGATTGGCGCGGACCGTGTTTTCCACGATGTGGAAGTAGGCCCTGACCAGCATCTGGTAGGAATCCTGATCCAGTGCCTGCAAATAGGCCATTTTTTCGAAGTAGGTTTTCTTGGCAATCAGCTCTGTCATGACATCCTGGACCTTCTTCATCTTATCAAAGCTGTAGAAGTCCTTATCGTCTGCCACTTCCTTAAGGACCGTGGCGATAGACTTGTTGTCAAAAAGAACATGAACACCCATGGCGGAATGAGACAGCAAAGCTTCCATTCGTTCCAGACTTGTTTCTTCTATGTTGACCAAGAGCGCCTCCTGCTGACGTCTTAAGTTGAATGGTGAGGAATATTGTCCACAGTTGCAAGACCAAAAATGCTTCTATGACAGGGGCCGTCGAGAGTGTCTTTTTTCTAGTTGTTGGCAGAACGGATTGTCTCAATAATAAAAAGGTGAAGGATACGAAACGAATGGCGAAAACAAAGACCCGCGCAAAGAAGAAACCAAGCACCTCCTCTGAAAAAGAACTCATCTTGGTTGATGAGGCTGCTGGACTGATTTTTGAGAATGAAAAAGACCTGTTTGGCTATTTCCAAAGCGCCATCGATAAGCTGGAAGAAGAGTATATTGCTCTGCGTTCGGCCGAGGATTTCACTGACGAAGAGCAAATTGAACGCGAGCATTATTTGGAGTCCACATTGGACGAACCAGATGAAGTTTGGATGGATGACAAGACTTTCGAAGATTTTGCCATCTATCACTTCATTAAAAGTTTCGAAGAAGGTGTAGATGCCTTCAAATATGTCGCTGTAGCTTACGTATCCAGTGAAGACGAGTACCCTTCATTCGTGTTCATCCATTTCCCATCCAAAGACAGCCGCGTGTGGCAGAACTATCAGCGCGGTGAAATGGTTTACGATAAAACCTTTGAAGAAGTTTCCGCTGGATCCGTCGAAGGCGATGCGATGGGCGAGGGAGATCCTTTGGCCATGGGTCTTTACTCCGCCATGCTGAAAGTGCGTGGCGAAAAAGACATTCCGCAGGAAAATTTCAAGGACTTCGCTGAGCTTCGTGAAGAAACCATCGAAAGCGCGGATGAAATCTGGCGCAAGAACGATCTGGATGGAAACATCCTGGTCAGCTTCATCCGCGAATTCCCGGATCACGAAACCACCAAGGATTTGATCTATATCGCGGTCACTCAGGAAGACGAAGACTCCAATGTTCATTCATTGCTGTTCTCGTTCCCAACGACCGACAAGACGCTGGCCGACCGCTACCGCCAAGGCGAAAACCTACAGGCCGAAGAAGTCAGCCAGGAATCCGCCCACTGACGGTCGGTGAAAAAGGCCCATCTGACTGCGTTGTCGGCGGGGCTTCTCGCTTCGACGTGCAGGAGCACGCCTGCGCTGCGAGGACCCACCTCCGCCTTGCATCTGAACCTTTTTGACCAACCGTTAAAATTGCCGTTTTTAAAAACGAAAAAAGCCACTCTGGGGGAAGAGTGGCTTTTTTGCGTTTGGGGGGGGTCTAATTAGAAGCAGTAGTTGTTTGCCATGGACTGGAACTGGGAAGTTGTGAACTGACCAGACTTGCCATAGAACGGGTGCAGCTTCTGCAGAACACCGGCGCGGGTAGAGCCGCCGTCGTTAGCGTAGTCTGCTGGGTTTGCAGAGAACAGTGGCAACAGACCGTCAACTGTGTTGATCGCTTTGTTGGTGGAAGCATCGTAGTTAGAGATCTTCAAAGCATCGTATTCACCATTTGGATCTTTCAGATCAACCAGGATGTTTACATTGTTGAAGAAAGTCTGTGGATCGGTGTAGCCCATGCCGGAAGCAACAGTCACAACATCAGACCATTTCAAAGTCGTCTTCCAGCCAGTCAGGTATTGACCGTTAGCCGGGTTCATCAAAGCGAAGTTCAAAGCGGAAGTGTCCAGGTTTGTGTAACCGGATGGGTTCGCCAGCCATTTCCACAAAGAGATATAAGAGCCACCAGTTTTGAAAGTCGCTGGCAGTGAAGTCAGGCGAAGGTAAACGTATTCCATGCGAACATAGTTGCTGGAATCAACGAAGACCTTCATTTTACCGATGATGTCGTTGCCCGAAGCCTGATTGCAATAAGCCAAAGCTTTAGAAGATGCAGAACCAATATCTGTTACCGGTGTGCGGCTGGAAGAATCCGTAGAGCCTGCTACCTGCTGGCTGGATCCGCAAGCTGTCAACATGGACAGTGCACCGAGTGTAAGAAGAGTTGTGAAGATTTGTTTCGCATTTTTCATAAAGCCCCCTGATGCCAATCTATAAAGCAACAGCGGTGCCATAGGTCAGACTGAGACAAAATAAAAAACCACCTGATTTCAGGTGGTTGCAGATTCCATCATTCTCATGCTGAAACGTTCCCAGAGTGAAACGTCAAACTTCTAAGGGGGTGCCGCGCAACGCGTGTCACTTTGCGCGCACAAATCTCAATTTAATTCAGAGTTACGGTCCCTAAGCAGGTTCGCCGGTTCCATCATCCCTGCCAAATACGGGGCCGTAGGATCCTGAGTGAACGCGTTCCCACCACTGGCCATTTTGGCGCAGGTCTTTGAATTCGCTGAAGCGGTATTCGTATCGTTCAAAACGCAGGTATCTTGGTGAGGTTCCTTTGAAGGGATCCTTGCTGAACAAGGCCATCACGTCGGGGGATTGTTCAAATACGCGGGTTGCGAGGTTCTGCAGCCACATGTTTTCGTTGAAATTTTCAAGAGCTGCAAACCACATCTGCCAGTCCATGCGCGGCTGGTGTGGGGCACACACCGGGGGGGCTTTTTTAAGGCCGCCAGGTTTGAACTGGAATTCATAGTCTTCCCAGTGAAGTCCGTCGTTACTTCCCTGCAGAACCACTTCCGGACGGGTCTTTGTCATCACGGCGAACAAACCATAAGGATTGTTGATGCGGAAAGGGTAAAAGAAGCGCATGTACGGAAGCATGAAGTTTAGCTTCGTGCTGTTTTCAGAAAGTGTTTTTAAAATCCAGAACAGCGATGACGGAACCAAGATCAGAGCCGGAATCACCATTATTGCTGTCGGCAGGGTGGTGGCTTCAACCCAGTTAATTCTGAACCCCCACTCAGAATCCGGCAGTACTGACAGACACAGCCCCAAAGTCAGCAGGTTAAAGAAACCATAGTTGCCCGTCAGTATGATTAAAAACTGCAGAAACAACAAAAGGCCGACAGCGACGATCTGGGTCTTTCCGGGCACCAACATCAGGAACGGGCAGGCTAGCTCGATAAAGAACATGATCACAGTGCTCATTTTTTGGAACCAGCGGGGCATCTTGTGGGCGAAGTAAGCCACGGGTGTTGGCAGCGGCTGTGTCCAGTAATGATAGGTCAAAGCCGTCAGATCCTTCCAGCTGCCATCCTTATGTGTAAGCTTCACTACGCCAGACAAGAACATCAGTTTGAACAACAGGAAAATCACCAACCCCAGCATGATCGGGTGCAGATTGTGCGCCGCCAGCGGAATCCATTCCCACTGCCACGGAGCGAAGAACAGTCCCAGGAAACCAAGTTCCAGCAGCAGACTGTCCCACTGATAACTTAAAAAAATCTGCCCGCAGCTGACAAAAGAAAGATAGCAAATGAAACAGGTCAGAAACATGAAGCTTTGGGAAAACCCCAGAAACGCCAGTGAAGACGCCGTCATGCCGACAAAGCAGAAAAATTTCAAAGTCAGATCGCCAGAAGAAAACCAGAACAGACTGGGAACATGATAGAAGCGTTCGGCTTTTAGTTCTTTGTCCAAAAGATTTAAAAGATGATCAATCGACAAAATGCCTTGTGAACCATAAAGGCCCAACACCTGCGGCAGCAAAGACAAAAAGGCGACAAAGTAAGACAGCGCCAGTGTCTTTGAAATGATCCAGCTTGCGATGTTGTAGTCTTCAATTAACATATTCATTCTTTCTGTCGCTGATTTCCGGCACGCCGATCTGAAATCAATAGCAAGTCCAAGGTGCTTCCTTTTAGCCTGATCCCGGATCGCATACATCAATCATAACCCAGGAGAATATATGAAAGCATTCGTTCTATCTCTCTTTGCAGTGGTGGCCTTGTCAAGTGCCACGTCTTTTGCTGCTGAGGAAGTGGTCAATCTTCAGGAAACTCAAGAAAACTTCGTGGTGGAGCCTATTTTTGAGGCCAATCGCCTTAGCTGCCCATCCGACATGATGCCGATTGCGAAATACTGCTGGAACACCGGCCGGGGCTGTTTTGTGAAGTGTGGAGTGGTCTGTCATCCCAAGCGTGAAACTCCGCCACCAGTTCCAGAGCCTAACTTTGTTGAATAAATAAAAAAAAAGCGCGCCTTTTAAGGGGCGCGCTTAAGTTGCGTCAATAAAGCCGACGTATCGGCTAGGATCTTGTGACGACCCGGTTCACCAGAACCAGAATCACGGCGCCACCAATGCCGATGGCGATGCCTTCCCAACTGAAGGCGTTGTACTTGGGCCAGTGAAAAACCTTGGGCGTCAGGAAGTTCCCAATGAAAGATCCCGCCAGCCCCAAAAGAATTGTCCGAATCCATCCCATGTTTTCGCTGCCGGGGATGATGATCTTGGCAATCACGCCCACACCCAGTCCCAACAGGGACCAAAGCACAAACAGATTAAACCAAGGGTGATTCAAAACCATATTCACGTATGTCATAAAAGGTCCTTATGCTTCGCCGATTTCAACCCACGTGATGCCGTCGCCGCCACCTTCTGGTGAACCTGCCTTCCATTTTTTTACGTAAATGGAACGGGACAGGTACGTGCGCACAGCTTTCTTCAAGGCTTCGGTGCCGTGACCGTGGATGATCTTAATACGATCTTCGCGGGCCTGAGCGGCTTTGTCCAATGCCAATTCAAGTTCCTGCAAGGCATCCTCGACCGTGCGACCGCGCAGATCCAGCGTGCGATCATCGTCAGCCAAAGCCACGGTGATGTTGGAACTTTGACGGATCAGCTGGGACGTCGGATTGGACGGTTTACCCGCAGGCTTCAGGATAGTCCATGGCAGTTGCAAGCGCACAGAGCCTGACAAAATCATGACCTCGCCCTTGGAATTTGGCGTGCTCTGAATAATGCCGTCCTGATTTAAGGTCGGCACATACACTTTGGATCCCGGTGGGAACTTCTTGCCAAATTCTTCGGCGGTTTCCGGGGCGCCTGGTTGCGTGATCGGTTTTGCTTTTACGATCTCTGGCAGTTTGTATTTGATCTCCTGCAAAGCGGTGTGACGTTTGAAGGTCTCATCGGCTTTGGCGTGGGCAATGGCTTCTTCTACTTTGCGTTCGGCTTTTTTCACCGTGCGCTGCAACCATTCGTCCTTGTCCTTGTTGAATTGCTCAAGCATGCCTTCATACTTGCGCTTCATCTCGGTGGCTTTCTTGGTTTCTTTTTTCAGGTGGTCCTGCAAAAGATTGATGTCAGCCTTCAGTTGTTCGATCTGTTCAAGACCTTCCAGACGCGCCCGCGTGGCTGGAGCCAGCACATCCAAAGCGCGCTGAACGATGGTCTGCGCAACGCCCACGCGTTTCGCGGTCTGAATCGCCATGGAATCACCGGGGATACCCGCCAGGAATGAATAAGTCGGGCGGCCGGTTTTCGGGTCGTATTCCAGGCTTCCGTTGTAAACACGGCTTTGCTCGTCCCAGCCGGATTTCAACGGCCCCAAGTGGGACGTGATCACGGCAAAGACGTCGTTGTTAGAGAACTCTTCGATGAAGGCGCGACCCAGGGCGCTGCCTTCTTCCGGATCGGTGGATCCGCAGATTTCATCAATCAGAATCAGGTTGTCGCGGCCTTTGACAGACGCGGCTTTGCCTAAAATTTTCAAGTGTGCCGCAAACGTGGAAAGCTCTTCATCCACACTTTGCGCATCCCCGATGCCGATCAGAACATTTTTAAAGAACGGCAGTTTGGAGGTTTCGCTGGCACAAATTGGCAGACCACAGCGGGCCATTTGCGCCGCCAGACCGATGGATTTCAATAGCACGGTTTTACCGCCGGCATTGGGACCACTTAAAAGCAAAATACTTTTGTGACCTTCTAGCAGCACCGTATTGGCGATCACTTTTTTGCCAGACAGTTGCAGCAGCGGATGGCGAACTTCGATCAGCTCCATGCTGTCATCAGAAAACTCAATCGGGTGGGCTTCCACCTGATTGGCAAACTGGGCTTGGGCAAAACGCACGTCGGCGTCTTTCATCAGCACTTGCGAGCTTTCAATGTCCAAAGACTTGGAAGACAGATAACGGGAAAGTTCCGTCAAAAGTCTTTCGATCTCGTCTTCAATTTCCACCTCGATCTGGCGCAGGCGGTTGTTGGACGGGATTACTTTTTCCGGTTCAATGAACACGGTCTGCTTGGTTTGTGAAGACCCGTGGATCACGCCCGGCAGGTGGTGCTGCATGCCGCTTCGAACCGGCAAAACCCAGCGACCGTCGCGGGTGGTGACGTACTTGTCCTGAAGCACGTTTTCCATCTGATGATCTTTCACCAGACGATCCAAAGTGCTTTGCACTTCGCGCGCCAGACGTTCTTTTTCGCGGAAAAGTCGGAACAGGGTTTCGCTGGCGTCAGATCTGATGTCTCCGCTTGGGGTCAGAATCTGGTCAATGGCGGATACGGGTTCCTCGGCCTTCATCAGGCTTTGGTGAATTCGCTGGGCCCAGTCGTTTTGCACCGGGTGCAGGGCTTCTTTCAAAGCCAGCGCTTCCAAACAGAAGCTTCTGACGTCTTTCATTTCCAAAGTTTTTAGGACCGCATTTTTTTTCAGGCGCAGAATCCAGGTCGAATAAAGATCCAGACTGGTCATGAACGGGCGGATGCCTTGGTTTAAGACTTCCGTGGCGTTGTTGATTTCCTGAAAGCTTGCGTGAGCCTCTTGCGGAGTTTTTAGCGGCTCCGTCTGCATGATGGCTTCACGACCCATGTCACTGGTGGCGTGGGATTTGATTTTTTCTAGAATTTCTATCCAGTCAAGAACGACGAGATCTTGCATTAAGGGCTCCTCGGCCAATCACTGCTCCCAGCACAAGCAAAATAACAATCCAGTCCCAATGACCCCATTGGACAAAGAAAGTAAGGGGAGCGTTTTTAAGATACTTTATCACGAACTGTCCGCTCCATTCTTCATGGAGTGGTGATTTTTGTAGAACGTCACCGTTTGCCAAAACAGCGGTGCTGACCCCGGTGTTAGTTGAACGCACCAAAGGACGGCGCACTTCAATCGCACGAGCCAGAGTCATGTACAGGTGCTGTTGCGGCTCAAAGGTTTTTCCAAACCAAGAGTCGTTGGTCACGTTCACCAGAATATCAGCGCCTTTTTCAGCAAGGCCGCGGGTGAAGGACGGGTAAAGGCCTTCATAGCAGATCTGCCCACCCCAGCGAATTGAACCTTGTGCAGTTTCCCACTTCATCACTTCCGGGCCATGGCCGCGGCCGAAGTTTGAAACAAACGGCAAAAGCTTCAGCAGGAACGGGAACTGCTCGCTCAGTGGCAGATATTCGCCAAACGCCAAAAGCTCGGTCTTGCGGTAAGGTTTGTCCAGATTGTTACCCAGTGGATCCACCAGGAAAAGGGCGTTGTAAGTGGACGTGTCTTGTTTTTCATCGGCCTTGGGATCTTTGGAATAAGCGCCGGTAATCAATGGACGGCCCAGCGGCTGCAGCCCTGAAATCAGGATCTGTGCGTGTTTGCGGTCCAAAAGATGCTGATCCAGATAATCCGGGAAAGCCGTTTCCGGCCAGATCAGGATGTCGGTTTGCGGGTGCTTTTGCATAGCAGCAAAAGACAGATCCAGGAACTTGCGGGTGATGACTTCCTGATAGGCGCGGCCCTGTTCCGCATAGATCTTTTCCAGATTGCCGATGTTGGCCTGAACCACGGTGGCCTTGGTTTCGCCGTCAAACTTGTTCCAGGCTTTGCCGTGCCAGAAGCCCCAGCCCACCAAAGCAGCAAAAGTCAGCGCCAGCAGTGACAGGTGACTTAAGGCTTTTTTGACAAAGCTTTGTTTCAGCCACACGTAACCCATCCAGGCGTTAAAAAGCAATACCACAGCGGAAAGCCCGTGGAAGCCGACCAGATCCGCCAGATGATATATCGGAATTTTCGACCAGATCAGAGTGTAGCCAAGATGCCACTCAAAGATCACCGGCCAGGTTCGCTCCAAAAGTGCATGCAAAAGAGCGATCGTAAACAGCGTCTGTCCGCCGGAAAGCTTGAATCTAAGGCGCAGCCAGGTTCCCGCGGCCACGGCCACCGGGATATACAAATGCATAAACGCACAAAAAAGCAGCAGCGCCAGATAGGACACAGCCCACGGAAGCTGACCGAATTCATGCGCAGTGTAGGCAATCCAATGAAAGCCGATCAAGGTCAGAATGAATTGTGTGATCCATCCGGCCCAGAAAGATTTCTTCACCGACGAGGATTCTTCGGTCACGTAAATCCACAGAGGCGTGTAGCAGAAGATCAACGCCCAAGGAGGAAACGGAATGTAACTTGTGCCGACGAGAATTCCGGAGAGAATCGCCCAACGAAAATCGTAGGCTTTATGCTTGAAAAATTGAAACCATCTCTTCATCATGGTATTAGTAACATAAAGAGTGAGTGAGTCCACGTGAAATTGAAGATCAGATGCCCATCATGCGCGAAATTGTACGAGGTTGAAAACGACGACATCCAGACGGAGTCGCCGCTGTTTCAGTGCATTTCCTGCGAGGGCAGATTTAGTTTCGAATATCCTCCTCAGGATCCGGCGAATGTGATCTGTTTTGCAGTTTCTCTTGAAGCTGAAGAGGCATCACCTGTCGAATCCGCTCCAGAATTGGAGAAAAGCGAGCTCGTTCTTGCTGCTAAGCGACAAGATGACATGGCGATGGAGCCGGGTGCTCAAGAGATGAAGGGCTGCCCGAAGTGTGGGGCTTTGAACGGTCGTCGTGCGAAAGAGTGTTACTCTTGCCATGTGATCTTTGAAAAGCTGGAAGGCCTGCCAAAGGACCCTTCCCTGAAAGCTCAGCCAAGCCTTGTGCGCAAGTGGAAGAACCTGGTTGAAAACTTCGACAACGAAGAGCTTCATGACGAGTTCATCCGTTCCTGTCATGAGCTGGATGCTTTGCGCTTTGCTATTTTGAAGTACGAAGATCTAAAGACCGCGCAAGGCGGGGATCCACAGTGCGATCAGATGATCGCGCGTATCAATTCTTTGATGATGGTGGGTTTGAGCCAAAAGCCGACGGCGAAAGATGCTGGCGTGAAGCCAAAATGGAACAAGTACATGTACTGGGGTCCGTTTGGTCTGAGCGCACTTTTGATTTTGTTGGGCATGATCAATCTTGGTCACCGCAACCTGATTGGGGTGGGCGTGGCGCTGGCGTGTATGGCGGCCGGCCTCATTGTAATGATTAAGGGAAAGATTTCCGCATCCGATTTCTTAGACTGAAACCGTTGAAAAAGGCCCATCTGACTTCGTTGGCGGGCCTTTCGCTTCTCTTCGACGTGCTTGAAGCACGCCTCCGTTTCGCGAAAAACCCTTCGCCTTGCATCTGAACCTTTTTGAACGGTTTTTGTTATAAAGATCGTTCTACAAGCAGTAGTTGTTTTCGTTGAAGTAACGGCGACACATTGATGTGCCGTTTTGGCAGTCGGACGGCATGTTGGATGTGTAGCTGCCGTTTCTGGAGCAGTTTTTTGTGCCGCCGTCTTTGATTTCGGCGATGAATTCCCCAGAGGCTGTCACTTTGCCGTTGGATGTGATTTTGTATCTGACAGTGTTTGTGCCCGGATCCAGAAGCGGGCGTTGTAGTAAGGTTGCGATCCACAGATTGATGGATTTCTTGCTTTGGCCTTTGGCGCTGTCGTAATCAACAGTTTTAGTTCTTTGAGAACCATCCTGGTGCAGGGCTGTCAGTGTGACCGAGTCACCTTTAACTCCCGCAGGGCCAACGAAGAAGTCATATTCCCCGGCTGTTAGAATCTCTTCGCGGCAGACGAAGGAACCATAAGAAGGTCCTCCGGGATTGGAGCCATTGCCGAAGCAGTGGACGACGATTCGGCCTTGAGCAAGAACAGCTGTTTTTTGATTTCCGTTTTTGAAGCCGACTTCGGCGTGGGCAGACAGACCTAGCAAGAAAATGAATACTGAAAATACCGATTTCATAAAGTTCCCCCTGTGCAATCAAGTCTGGCACGATCCAGACTTGAAATGCAAGGCAGGAGAGACTTTTACGGCACAGGGCAGAGATTGTCTTTTTGGCAGTGGATGATTCTGTCGCGCAACTGGGTCATTTCATCCAAGTTGTGCTCAAGCTCTACATCAAAGCCCACGGCCTTTCCGCCTTTTTGCGATACAGAGATGAAATCACGCACATATTGGAATTTGTCATAAGCGTACTTTTCACCAGTGGAAGTGTTGATGAACTCCAAAGGTGCGCCGGATCCCAAATGAGTCAGGAAGCGTTTGCGCTGTTGTTTGGCTTTGGTCAGGCCGTTCTTCAGGTTGCTGTAACATTTTACTTCGCCCACCATCGCAACTTTTTGCGTATTGTGATCCATCAAAACCATGTCCAGTTCGCCCACGGTGCGACCTTTCAGGTTGTAGGCAATTCCCACGATCACTTCGTATTGGGGCGCAGGGTATTTTTCAGAAAACTCAGCACGAGCGACCTCTTCGCAAACCGCACCGGGGTCACGATAGTGGCGGGCCTGATTGCGGATTTTTTCGAAAGTTCCATCCAGGTCCGCAAAGGCAGAGACTGAGGAAAGAAGAAGAACAGCTAAAATAACAAATTTATTCATGGAATGCCCCCGAATGGCGGGGAGTGTGCCACAAGGTAGGGGCTTTTCCCAGCAGCGCAAGACCCCTGGGAAAAACCGACAGGTCTGTCAAGATTCTAGACAGCGGCAGAAGGGCTGGCTTGTGTTTAATTCTTTCTATTGCCGTTTTAAGATCAACGCACTCCGCCCTCGTAGCGAGGGCGGAGTGCGTTAGTTGAGCAGTTCGTTTTGACCTATTTTTTTGGATAAAAAAAAGAGCCTTTGCGGCTCTTCTTTTTTAACAGATGGGAAGGTTTGTATTAGAAGCCTTCGTTCTCTTGTTTTGTACCGAGTTTGCTTGGGCGAACTTTGGTGCCCATGGCATCGATCAGAGACCGGCCAAAGTGGCTCATCTCTTTGGCGGTGGCGTCAACGCCGTCTTCCGCCGCGCGGGAATTCTTGTCGTTAGGGTCCCCACTGAAACTTTTCATATTCGCCGTATTCACGGCAATCACACCTGTGGCGCCCACACCCTGATCCAAGATGGTCAGTGCTTTGTACAGATTCAACTGACGGGAGGTGCGGGTTTTGGAAGCCAGCTGAGACTGGGCATCACCTGTTGCCAGGATGTATTTTTTCACATCGCCCGCCATAAAGGACTGCTTGTGGGCCATCACCAGGGCGGCGGCACCGGTTACAAACGCCGTGGCTTGGGAAGTCCCGGTCATATAACCGTAAGAGTTCCCCGGTAGACAGGACAGAATGTTCTGGCCCGGAGCCGCGATATCCACGGTCTCGACACCATAGTTGGAAGACGCCAGGACTTGCGTGCTTGGGTCAATCGCGGTGACCGAGATAATATTGCTCAGTTTATAATCGGCCGGGTAGTAGTGATGCTGATCCGAGTTCGATCTTTCATTCCCCGCAGCCGCGACAAAAAGGATGCCCTTTTTCTCGGCTTCGGCGATGGCATCATGTTCTTCCTGTGAAAATTCGGTACCACCACCGGAATAGTTGATGATGTGGGCGCCCATTTTCACCGCATAGCGAATGGAGGCGACAGTGTTTTTCAAGTTGTCTGTGCCTGGAACCTTTGGGTCATAGTATTTCAGAATCATCAGGCTGACTTCCGGAGCAATACCAGTGATGCCTTTGCCGTTTCCAGCTTCTGCACCAATAATACCGGCGATATGCGTGCCGTGTCCGTGGTTGTCATCCAGTTTTGGATTGTTGGAAACAAAGTTCCAGCCATAGACGTCATCGACGAAGCCATTGCCGTCATCGTCGATGCCATTGGTGGCTTTGTCGCGGCCCTTGGAATCTTTGCCGGTTTCGCCAGGGTTGCGCCAAAGGTTGCTGGCCAAGTCTTCGTGTTTGATGTCGATGCCGGTGTCGATCACGGCAATCACGATATCACGACTGCCTTTGGTGACGGACCACGCGCGGGCCGCATCGGATTTTTTCAAACCCCAGGCCTGACTGATTGCGGGGTCGTTGAAAAGAGCACTGGGTTCATCGATGACTTTGTCAGTCTGGGAAGTGATGAAGGATTTTTCCAAGGCACGCGTACTGTCTTTTTTGGAGCTTTGAGAACGGGAAGGGGAATGTTCTTCAGAGGAATACAGGTATAGACCCAGTCCACCAAAAAACACCAAACCGGAACAGCCAGCTGCAACAATCATCTTGCGAGAAAACATGAAGTATTCCCCTTTCTCCACAAACACTTATCGGAATTTAAAGGGCTAGCATAAGCACGAAAGGGTTTGATCTCATCTTGAGACAGTCGGTCGGGCCAGTGTAGGCATACATTATATAGATACTGCCGGAATGGTTTAAACTAAAGCCTGGAGGCCCTTAACCGAAGAGAAGAACATGAAAAAGTTTAGAATGTTTCTGACCTTCAGCGCTTTGTTCCTGATCTCGTGCAACCAGACCGTGGGATCGGGCGAATTGGATTTGGGAAGCCTGAGCGAAGACGCCACCTTCCACAATCAAACCGAAACCGGTACTGACACCGGCAGCGAATTTCATTACGTTAAAATGGATCTGAAAGCCAACGGCGACTTTGAACAAACCGAGGCCTTGTTTGACCAGGCCGGTGTCGGCACAAGTTGCGTGATTAAAGGCACTTGGGCCATAGAGCCGGGCGCCGTGGATTCCGAAGTCGGCAACGAACTGGTTGTCACAGTGACTGAGCTGAATGGCGGGGCGGTGACGCTGGAAAAGCGTTACGATCTGCGCGAGCTGAGCTATCAGAGTCTGAAATACAAATGGAATGAAAATTCCGACCTGTTGGATTTGACTAATACCATCTACGCAGACTATCCCGAATACACAGCAGCCCAAGCCGGTCTTGTGGCCAACACATTCTGCAATCGCTAAGTAATTATCAATCTACGATCCTAAGACGGGCGGCACAGATGTTTTCAAAAGACCTTGGGGATGGCTTTTCGGTGAAAGAGGTTTCTGCGGCGGAGCTAAACGCCTGCTTGGATCAGCACTTTGCTTCGGTCTATTCGAACAGGCATGACTCGGGTGCGGTGCCTTTTGATGATCCCCACGCGCAGGTGAAAATAGATGAGCGTCGCAAGTCGGATCAGAGGTACAGACTTCGCTTGGCTGTTTTCTTTGAGGGAAGTATCGTGGGGTGGCATTATGGTCACGCGACTGATGCTGAAACCTATTATATGCAAAATTCAGCGGTGCTGTCATCCTTCCGGGGTAAGGGTCTTTATTCTCAACTCCTGACATGCACGCTTGATAAGCTTCGCGAGGAGGGGTTTCAGGTTATTACAAGCATTCATCACCCCAACAATCCGTCAGTCCTGATTCCGAAATTAAAGGCGGGATTCATCGTAACGGGAATGCAATTTCATGAGCGATTTCGTTCATTGATAGAACTGAAATACATTTTTAGTCCGGAACGCCGAAAGCTGTTTTGTCGGAGCTTGGGATTGGATATCTAAATAAAAAAAAGCCACCTTGTTGGGGGGCTTTTTTATTTTAAGCTATTTGGAAAGCTTCAGCAGTTCTTCCGGGAACAGCGAGCCTTTGTCCTGATGAAGCAGTCTTTGATAGAAGACGTAATTTCGCATCGTCAGTTTGATATAAGACCTTGTCTCTTCGTACGGGACCTCTTCAATAAATTCGACAGAATCATCACGGTAGCGGGTTTTTAGCCAGCCGCGGATCGCACTGTCATTGGCGTTGTAGCCGGACACTGCCAGAATGTACTGATCCTTATATTTGCGCATAAGGTTTTTTAATTCAAAAGCGCCCAGCGGGACGTTGATTTCAGGCTTGTACAGATCAAGAGCTTCTCCATAAGGCAGGCCGTTTTGTTTCGCCAGTTGCTTGGCTACGCTTGGCAGAAGCTGCATCAAACCGAAAGCGTCGACAGGACTGCGTGCTTCCGGATTGAATGCGGATTCTTGGCGGATGATCGAGAAAATAAATTCCTGCGGCACGCCACTTTTCTTTGAAGCTGTAGCTATGATATCGCCGTAGGCTTGAGGGAACAGCAGATCCGGGTGGTCGTTCAAAAGACGATCCTTCACCTGCGGTTCCAAGGCCCCTATGGCCGAGAACAAAGGCAGGTAAAGGCCTGAGCGGGCATAGCCTGAAGATACCGCAAGCCAGGTCTTTTCAGCAGTGACATTACGTTTTTTAAGATCATCCACGGCGATGTTCAGGATCTTTTCCGCAAAGGGCTTTTCGTTCACCGCAATCAGCCATTCGGTTGTCATGCGTGTTTGCACATCCAGTTCTTCAATCGAAAACAGGCTTAAACCCTGCAACTCGTTCACATCCACTTTTAGTGGGGGGAATTCCCAACCCAGTTCGCGGTAAGCCAAGACACCATAGTAACCCAGCGGATCTTCTTTGATCAGGGTTTGCAGTTCGACTTGGGCTTCCGGGGCTTGATCAAGCTTCTTCAGCGTTCGAGCCAGCCAGAAACGGGCGCGCGCCTTGTCGGAAGAATCCTTCACCAGGTCCTTCATTTGCTCAAGACTGCTTTTGGCCTCAGGCCATTGGGAAAGTTTGTAGTAGTTCCAGGATTTCAGCCACGCAATCTTGTCGCGTAATCCAGCAAAGCTGACGGGCTGCTGATAGCTGGCTTCGAAATATTCCAGGGCTTTTTTGAAATCACCTTTTTCTTCGTCGATGCGGCCCAGGATGAAGTAAACCTCATCCATCGGGTAGGACCCACGAAGCAGGCGGTGAGTTTCATTCAATACTTTCACCGCACGCGATGTTTGATCCTCCGTCCACAGGGTTTTTGCAAACAGCACTTGAGAATCATGGAAGCGAGCAATCGAACGGCGGTCTTTTTTGTTTTTCTGGAACTGAGTTTTGGACCAGTTTACAACATCCGCCGTCGCGTTGATGTATTCTGTGCGACGCTGGGCCACCTTGTAGGTTTGGCGGATGTTTTTCAAAGCCTGAAACTGTTCGTCTGCCGTGGCTTCTTTGGACGCTAGAATTTTTTTGTAGGTCGCAAGAGCCTGATCAAATTCACGGTGGAAACGATAATCCGAAGCTACTGCACTGAGATCCTTGTAAGCCGGCAGCGGGTTCAGGCGCGGAGAGTTTTTATATAATTGTGTCTGAATGCTTTGAATGTCCTCTTTTAATTCGAGCTTTTGCGCGATCAAAAGGGCTTTCATGTAGTATTCTTCTTTTTTCTTTTTATTGCTTTCCGCGCGGGCTTTTTCAATGTACGCCGGCAGATCATCCTGAAGTTCTTCGGAAGCCAAAGCCTGTTTCAGTTTGATGTCGATATAAAGCTCGCGGTACCACGGCGCCACGTTTGCGGGAAGTTCTGCCAGGGTGTTAATGCGTTCACAGGACTCGTAGGCACGTAGCAAAGCCAGATCATGCAAGGGGAATTCCGGAATCAAAGAAAGGCGCGTGAAGCCGGCGCAGGCCTGTTGGGGCTGTTTTTCTTTTTTGGCCATGGAAACGGTGTAGGTCTTCCACCACAGAATGTTGTTTTCGTTGGAACCAACTTCCAGTTTTTCCAGGTCTGAAACAGGAGCAGATCTCCATTTAGCCATAAAGTTCGGCAATGGCGGAGTCAGACGCTTGTCGATACGGGAATCAAAACGCGAGGTGGTCGCGCAACCAAGAATCACAGAGAAGAATGTCAGGGCTAGTACTATACGAGGCATACGAAAAGGGTATGCGCATTCAGAGGAAGAAACAACCCCGCAGGGCGGAAAGCCATTCTAAAGTTGGCCTTCCGCTGCAGGCGGTCTTGCTGGTCGTCTTAGAAGCGACCGCGCTGAAGAGCTTCGATACGAACTTCCAGCGGAGGGTGAGTCATGAACAATTTGGCGATTCCACCTTTGTCGCGGTTGGAAATCATCAAAGTGGCAGTCTGACCTTCTTCCGGTGGAATTGGCAGATCATACACAGAACGCAGTTTTTGCAAAGCTGCAACCATGCTGTCGCGGGAAGAATACTTCGCGCCCCCGGCATCCGCACGGAACTCACGTTTGCGAGAGTAGTAATTCACCACGATGGAGCCCAGCATAGTGAAGGCAATATCACCCAGGATCGTCACGGCAAAACGAACGATCTCGCGGTACTTCTCATCCACGTTGGCAGCCACAAGGCCCGCCAGGATACGGGAGAAGAACATCGCAAAGGCATTCACGATACCCTGGATCAGAGTCATGGTCACCATGTCACCGTTGGCGATGTGGGCCACTTCGTGGGCCAGAACGCCGTCGATTTCTTTTTCATTCATTCTTTGCAGAAGGCCTGTGGAAACCGCAACCAAAGAGTTCTTTTTGGAAGGACCTGTCGCAAAAGCGTTGATGTCCACGGATTCGTAGATACCAACCTCTGGCATTTTAGGGAGTTGAGCGCGTCTTGCGAACTCATGAACCTTGTTAACCAGATTGCGAAGTTCCGGATTTGGATTGTTGGCGTCGATGATTTTCACGCCATGGAACATCTTCGCCATCCACTTGGACATCAGCAAAGAAATGAACGCGCCACCCATACCCCAAACGGCACAGAAAGCCATCAGGAACGGAATATAGGAATTCAATCCCGCCATACCCAGGAAGCGGCTGACGATAGACCAAACAATCCCGATCGTGACGATCACAAGGACGTTCGTTAGAACAAATAGACCAATACGTTTCAAAAATGCCATTTATGCACTCCTTCTAGAGTCATCACTAATAATGATAACTCTAAAAGGAATGTCAATGCCATCACGTTGTGACAGGTTGTTTTTGATTTTTTTGACCGCTGCCGCCAGTAGGGGTGGTGCTAAAATGGAACTTGAGCAAATCCTTTTCTAGTTCAACACTTACGCGTCCACCGTCAACAAGACGGCCGAAAAGAAGTTCGTCCACCAAGGCTTTCTTCAGATTTTCGTCCACGCAACGAGCCAAAGGACGCGCTCCGTAAACCTTGTCATAGCCCTTTTTCATTAGCCACTTAATGACATCTTGAGAAACGTTCAGTTCCACTTTTTTCTCAAGCAAAGTCATCTTCAGTTCGTCCACAAATTTCTGAGTGATACGGATGACCATATCTTCAGACAGATCGCGGAAGGCCACCACGGCATCCAAACGGTTGATGAATTCTGGTGCAAACGCTTTTTTGATCGCATCCATCGACAAAGACCCGCGGTTTTCATCGATCAACCCAATCGTGCCACGGGAAGTTTCAAGCGCGCCGGCGTTGGAAGTCATCACCAATACCACGTTTTTGAAATCAGCCACGCGACCATTGCTGTCGGTCAAACGACCCGCATCCATCACTTGCAACAAAATGTTGGTGATGTCCGGATGCGCTTTTTCGATTTCGTCCAGCAACAGAACGCAGTAAGGATGCTTGTTCACGGCTTCCGTCAACAAACCACCTTCTTCATAACCCACGTATCCCGGAGGCGCGCCGACCATACGGGCGACGGCGTGTTTTTCCATGTATTCGCTCATGTCAAAGCGTTCAAAGTGAACACCCATGATCGTCGCCAGCTGTCGACAGACTTCGGTTTTACCGACACCCGTAGGGCCTGTGAACAGGAAGCTTCCGATCGGCTTGTTCGGACGACCCAGGCCGCTGCGCGCGTACTTGATGTTCGCGACCAGGCGGTCAATGGCTTCGTCCTGACCAAAGATAAGGGCTTTTAGTTTTTTATCCAGATCACGCAACTGCGTTTTTTCACTGGAAGAAATGCTTGCCACCGGAAGACCGGTCATTTTGGCAATGACTTCTTCGATTTCAGGGACGCCGATTTTGATGTCTTCCGCATTTTCGTATTTCAGGCGGAAGTACGCCCCAGCTTCGTCCAAAACGTCGATGGCTTTATCTGGAAGCAGTTTTCCGTGAATATGTTTCTGGGAAAGTTCCACAGAGGCCTGAATGGCTTCATCCGAATAAGAAACCTGATGGAATTCTTCATAGGATTTGCGCAGGCCTTTCAGGATTTTCACGCAGTCTTCTTTAGACGGTTCGTGAATGTCGATTTTTTGGAAGCGACGGTTCAGCGCACGGTCCTTTTCAAAGTACTGGCGGTATTCCGTGTGGGTGGTGGAGCCAATGCAGCTGATATCCCCACTGGCTAAAGCGGGCTTCAATAGATTGGAAGCATCCATCGAACCGCCACTGGTCGCGCCGGCACCCACGATGGTGTGGATTTCGTCGATGAACAAGATGGCGTTGGGGTGTTTTTCGATTTCTTTCACGACGGCTTTCAGGCGTCCTTCAAAGTCACCGCGGAATTTGGTTCCCGCAAGCAGGCCGCCCAGATCCAAAGAGTAAATAACGGCATTTTTCAGCTTTTCAGGAACCTGGTTTTGCACGATTTTTTGCGCCAAACCTTCCGCGATCGCGGTTTTGCCCACACCGGGTTCGCCGATCAAAAGCGGATTGTTTTTCGTGCGACGGCAAAGGACCTGAATGGTTCTTTCAATGACGTCTTCACGGCCAATCAAAGGATCTAACTTTCCTTGTTTGGCGCGTTCGTTCAGGTTCACGCAGAAACTTTCAAGCGGGGAGCCACGGGTTTCATCCATGCCCTCGGCCTGATATTCGCCTGAACGTGGAGCCGAAGCCGGTGGGATCTCGTGATCTTTGCCGTCTTTGGTGATCCCGTGCGAGATAAAGTTGATGATGTCAAACTGGGTCAGGCCCTGTCTGGCCAGAGCGAAGGCTGCGTGGGAATCTTGTTCATAGAACAAAGACACCAGCAGGCTGCCTTCAGAGATCTGATTGCGTCCGGCGCTTTTCATTTGGATAGCCGCACGCTGAATCAGTCGGTGGCAGGCGAGGGTGAACTCAGGGGTCCAGGATTCAAAACCTCCATAGGATCCCAATTGTTCATCGGTGATTTGCGGGATGCCGACCTTCAGGTGATCTCGTAAATCCTGTTTTAGTTTCTGCACATTGACTGCGCAGGCTTCCAGGATTTCCACCATGACCGGGGATTCGGACAGAATCAGAAGTATATGTTCCAGAGTCACAAATTCGTGTCGGTTGCGTTTGGCGAGTTCAGTGGCTTCGGCGAGCTTGCGCTCAAGTTCTCGGCTCATCATGCTTCCTCCTCCAGTGTGCTCTTTAGGGGGTACTGATTGAGTTGCGCGAATTGGTTGACCTGCATCACCTTCATCTCGGCAATCTCAAGGCTGAAGACCCCTGCGACACCTGCACCCTTCTTATGAACATCTAACATTATTTCAGTGGCTTGCTCTTCTGTTTTCGCAAAAAAGCGACGCAATACAAGGACGACAAAGTCCATGGGCGTATAGTCATCGTTAAGTAGGATCACCTTATACATCTTCGGAGTGTCCAGTTTTGGGACAAGCTGGACGCCCGCTTCCCCCTCGGGAGATGCAAAAGGATAGTTGCTGTTGCTGTCTTTTTTATTGTTACCCATGTGTTTATTCTACCTTATGACTCAATTTGAGCACTCTTTCGTATCTGGCAAGTCTAGCAGAGGGAAAAAAGCTGGTAATAGGTCGAGAGTGCTATGTGTCCCTTACATAATAAACATGAAACAAATTAGACCGTCTTATTCGAGACAGGACCTTGCAATACTAATTCACTTTTGACACACTTATGTGGGTAAACAGTTAGTAAAAGAACCATGGAGGTCTTTAAATGTTTTCAGTTAAAAGAAAATCTCAAAGCGGTTTCTCGCTTGTAGAGTTGATGGTCGTTGTTGCGATCATTGGTATCCTGGCATCAATCGCCATTCCGTCTATCAACAAGTATATGTCAAAGGCTCGTCAAGCCGAGGCGAAGACAAACTTGTCTTCTCTGTATACTGCTGAAAAAGCATTCGTGGCTGAATTCAATTCATACACTGGTGGCTTTCAAGTTGTAGGTTATAATCCGGAAGGGCAATTGAGATACAATGTTGGTTTCACAGCTGAAGGTGTTGCTTGTGCTACATTGAGAACCTCATACGGATACACTGCGGCTTGTCCAACTTTGCAAACTAATACGAATGCTTATTGCGCAGCCAATACAACCAGATGCTCGCAATTGGCAGACGGTTTGAATGCAAATGGTACGTTGACAGGTGTAGCGAATCCTACAACGAATGCTTTTACAGCGATCGCGTCAGGGAGAATTCGTAATAACGGTCAGCCAGACAGATGGTCAATCAACGAAACTAAGAACTTGATCAATACCAATGATGGTACTCAGTAATCATTTTTCAATTAGATCTATTTTTGTGGGAGTTCCAAGTGTAATACTTGGAACTCTTTCTTTTTTTCTGATCATCAGTACGCAGACTTTCTTTGTTGGTAAGCAACTTGAGGCAAAGGCCTTGATTGAACCGCCTCCGATGATCGAAAAAATGTCTTTTGGCTATGCAGAGGTGATGGCAGATCTTATGTGGATCCGTGCTCTTCAGGATTTTGACTATTGTGATTCTGAAGTTACCAAAGGTATATGTCGTAATAATTCATGGCTTTATAAAATGCTTGATTCTGTGACCGATCTGGCTCCAAAGTTCAGGATGGCTTACGCTGCTGGAGCGTTGGCTTTGACAATCATCATTACAGACGTAGATGGGGCAACAAAGATATTTGATAAAGGCGTTAAAGAGTTTCCTAATGACTGGCCTATTCTTTATCGAGCAGCTTATCACTATATGTATGAGGTTAAAGATAATAAGCGTGCGGCAGAGTTGCTGATTCGTGCCGCGAAGAATGGTGCTCCGCCTTGGTTATTTGCTTTGGCAGGCCGTTTGTATTCGGATTCGGGCAGCACGGAGCTTGCTGATGCTGTTCTTCGTGACATGATTGATACTGAGCAAGACCCAGGGCTGATCAAACGCCTTCAGGATAAGATTGAATCCATGAAGAAGACACAGCCTGCTAAATAATTCAGCGACTATCGCAAGCACAGCCTGGCCCAACGTGGCAGGTTTTGTAATTGGCAATACATGAATCTCCACAAGCTTTCCCTTTTCTGCAGATCTTGCAGCAGTACTGAGCCGGAGACCTCAACGGTTGAGCTTCAATAAGTTTCGCGATATTGAAAACAGGCGAAGTCGACGAAGCCATCTGCGCAGAACTGATAGAACAAACGCCAAAGATCAAAATAAAAATCAGTAACACCCCACGCATACCACCTCCCGAATAATACTCTTCGGAATAATGTAAACATTCTTTAGTTAACTCTATCTCCGCACTTAGACGCTATGCGCACCCGAAAAACCACCGTCAGGCCCCGGGGAGGGCTTCCCTTGCTGCCTGCAAGTTCCGCAGCGAAGCGAGGACTGTCCGAAGCGGGCAGCAAGGGAAGCCCTCCCCGGGGCCGTGTCGCACAAGGTTTTTTCGAGGAAGCCTTGACGGGCGTGGTTTTGACACCCTATTTTGTCATATTCATCACGAAAAATAGCGCACAACGTTAGGTTCCATAAACTATGGCTGGCAAAAGAGATTACTACGAAATTCTGGGCGTCGAAAAAGGCGCTGATCAGGACACCATCAAAAAAGCTTATCGCAAACTGGCGATGCAGCTGCATCCCGACAAAAACCCCGGCAACAAAGAGGCCGAGGAAAAGTTCAAGGAAGCCGCTGGAGCTTATGAAGTTCTGAGCGACGCACAAAAACGCGCGCAGTACGATCGCTTTGGTCATGATGCCTTCACCCGTGGTGGTGGCGGCGGTGGTTTCACGGATGCGGAAGACATCTTCTCGCATTTCGGGGATATTTTCGGTGATCTGTTTGGTGGCGGTGGCCAGCAAAGACAGCGCCGAAACCGCAATGAACCGCGCCGTGGTTCTGACCTTCGTTATGTGACTGAGATCACGTTGAAAGACGTCATCACTGGCATTGAAAAAGAAATCGAATTTGATACCGACAAAAACTGTGACGAGTGCAAAGGCACGGGCGCCGAAAAAGGCTCGCAAGTCAGCACTTGCGGTACGTGCGGCGGCTCCGGCCAGGTTGTGCGTCAGCAGGGTTTCTTTGCGATGGCTTCCACATGCCCAACCTGTCATGGGCAGGGCACGGTGATCAAAAATCCATGCAAGCCGTGCAAAGGCAAAGGCCGCGTGGCTGAACACCGCAAGATCCGTCTGAACATCCCGGCAGGGGTGGACACGGGCACGCGCCTGCGTGTGGCGACGGAAGGTGAGGGCGGTTACATGGGTGGTCCCGCGGGCGACCTGTATGTTGAAATCCGCGTAAAACAACACAACAACTTCGAACGTCGCAACGAAGATCTTTTCGCAGAGCTGTCACTGCCGTACGTGCAGATGCTTCTGGGTGCGGAAATCGAAGTGCCGACGGTGACTGGCAAAGCCAAACTGGAAGTCCCTAAGGGCACTCACAATGGTGACAACGTGAAACTTGCGGGTGAAGGGTTGCCATCACTAAGAGGCAACCGTCGCGGTGATATCTACTTCACTGTGAACGTGCAGTTCCCCGAGAAATTACATAAAGACGAAGAGAAGCTTTTGCGAGAAATTGCAAAGGCACGCGGTCTGAATGTGACATCGGAAGGTGGCTTCTTCGGCAAGAAGAAATAGGATCCCGCAAAAAATTGCGGCCCCGGCGCAGAAGGGTTACGCCAGGGCCTAGAGGGGTCTTGTTTTTGTTTTGTTTTAAGAGAGGAGCGAGGTCACATCATGCCTTCAGCTGCCTCATAACACGAGTTAAAACCCTGTAAGATATTGATATTATTCGTTAAATAATTGTCATAAAAAAGTGAGCCCGTAAGCTTGACGAAATCAGGGTCGGACACACATTTAAATTGCTGAAAACAGCTAATTTTAAGGAGATTTAGGTATGGGTAAAATTATTGGTATCGACTTAGGAACGACGAACTCATGCGTCGCGATTATGGAAGGCGGAGAGCCTAAAGTACTCGTGAACGAAGAGGGCGCTCGTACCACTCCTTCAGTTGTCGCGTACACCAAAGACGGTGACCGCTTGGTTGGCCAAATTGCCAAACGTCAGGCTGTAACCAATCCTGAGAACACAATCTATTCTGCGAAACGTTTCATCGGTCGCAGATTCGAAGAGATTTCTGAAGAAATCAAACTGGTTCCTTACACTGTTGTTGCCAAAGGCAATGACTGTGCGTTCAAGGTTCAGGGTAAAACCGCTTCTCCGGAAGAGATCGGTGCTGCGGTTCTTGCGAAACTGAAAAAAGTGGCAGAAGACTATTTGGGTGAACCGGTGACTGAAGCCGTTGTCACCGTTCCAGCTTACTTCAACGATGCGCAAAGACAGGCGACAAAAGATGCCGGTCGTATCGCGGGTCTGGAAGTAAAACGTATCATCAATGAGCCGACAGCGGCCGCATTGGCATACGGTATGGATAAAAAGAAAGACGAAAAAATCGTTATCTACGATTTCGGTGGTGGTACGTTCGACGTTTCCATCCTTGAAGTGGGTGACGGTGTTGTTGAGGTTCGCGCAACCAACGGTGACACGCACCTGGGTGGTGACAACTTCGATACAGTGATCCTTGAATGGCTGATCACAGAGTTCAAAAAAGATCAGGCTATTGATCTTAAGAACGACAAAATGGCTTTGCAGCGTCTGAAAGAAGCCGCTGAAAAAGCGAAGATCGAACTTTCTTCCGCTCAGGAAACTGAAATCAATCTTCCGTTCATCACGGCGGATCAATCCGGTCCTAAGCACTTGCAGACTCGTCTGTCTCGCGCGAAATTTGACCAGATGACTGAAGATCTTGTGAAACGCTCTATGGAACCTTGCCGTAAAGCTTTGGCCGATTCCGGTTTGAAAGCTTCTGAAATCGACGAGGTTGTCCTGGTTGGTGGTTCCACTCGTATTCCGGCGATCCAGAAAGCCGTTAAAGACTTCTTCGGTAAAGAGCCAAACCGCTCTGTGAATCCGGATGAAGTTGTGGCGATCGGTGCCGCAGTTCAGGGTGGCGTTCTTGCCGGTGACGTGAAAGACGTTCTGTTGCTTGACGTGACTCCACTAAGCCTGGGTATTGAAACCCTGGGTGGCGTGATGACGACTTTGATCGAAAGAAACACGGCGATTCCTTCCAAGAAATCCCAGGTGTTCTCGACAGCTGCTGACAATCAACCTGCTGTGGACATCCACGTATTGCAGGGTGAGCGTAAAATGGCTGGTGACAACAAAACTCTGGGCCGTTTCGAACTGGTAGGCATCCCACCAGCTCCACGTGGTGTTCCGCAAGTTGAAGTTACTTTCGACATCGACGCCAACGGTATCCTGCACGTATCTGCGAAAGACATGTCTTCGGGCAAAACTCAGCAGATCAAGATCACGGCTCAGTCCGGTATGTCAGAGGACGAGATCAAACGCGCAGTGAACGATGCTGAAGGTCACGCAGAGGAAGATAAACGCAAGGCCGAGGCGGCAACACAAAGAAACAACCTCGACAACCTGGTTTATCAGACTGAAAAACTTCTGAAAGATTCCGGTGCTCAGTTGCCAGAATCCGAAGTGAAGTCTGCGAACGAAGCGGTTGCTGAAGCCAAGAAGATCCTTGAAAACAAAGCCGCTTCTGGCGACGAGTTGAAAGGTGCTTTCGAAAGACTTCAGAACCTGACGCACAAACTGACTTCCGAGCTTTACAAAAAGCAAGGTGGCCAGCCGGGTGCTGAAGGTCAACAAGCTGATGCTGGTCAAGAAGGCGAAGCTTCTGCCAACAAAGGCGGCGACGACGTGATCGACGCTGACTACAAAGACGTAAACTAATCAGGGTTCCCTGAAACTAAAAAGCCGGGTTGGAAACAGCCCGGCTTTTTTTATGTCCAAAATCCGGTTTTGTGATTTAATACCAGTATGGAATTCAAAGATCTGTTTTCTCAAGCCGTCGCAAAGAACTTCCGCCGCGGCGACGTGGTGTATCGTGCTGGTGAAACACCCCAGAATATTTATTTTGTCGAATCAGGCCTGGTGGGTCTGGGGCTGTGGGGTGAATCCGGCAAGGATCATCTGGTGCGTCTGTTTCGCGAGAGCCAGATCTTCGGGCACCGCAGCCTGTTTGCCAATGAACCCTATCATGCCACCGCCACGGTGATTGATGACAGTGTCCTGCGGGTCATGAATAAAAATGAAATGCGCCAGCAGATGAAGGGCAATTGTGACCTTGCGGAAAAGCTATTGGAGACTTTGGCAATTGAACTGCGCCGGGCTGAAGCCAAACAACTGACGTTGAGTGAAAAAGACGCTCCGGCGCGTATTGCTGAAGCGGTGGTATATTTAAAAGAACTTCACCCCGATTATTCGTGGACCCGGCAAGAGATCGCCGATTTCTGCGGGACGACCACGCCGACGGTGATCCGCACTCTGGCCCGCTTCGTGGAAGACGGGCTGATTGAGCAGCGCGGACGGGAAATCATCATTCTCGACAAAAAGAAACTACTGGCGCAGGGGTAACTTCAAATACCGTGTGCCATTTTCCTCTGCCGCTGGCAATTGGCCTGCGCGGATATTCACCTGAATGCTGGGCAAAAGCAGCTTCGGGGCCGCCAACGTGGCATCACGCTCTTGGCGGAACTTCACAAAGTCTTCCTTGCTGGTGTGACCCTTCAGTTGGATGTTCTGGTTTTTTTCTTCATTGACGGTTGTTTGATACATCAACGCCCGGCCATTGGGTTGATAGTCATGACCCACAAAAATCCGGGTGTTTTCCGGAAGGGAATAAATTTTTCCAGTGACCGAGTCGTAAAGATTTTCAGCACTTCCCGCCGGGAAGTCGCAGCGGCCCGTGCCGGAATCAGGCATAAACAGGGCATCGCCGGTAAAGATCGCATCCTCAATCAGATAAGACGCGCACGCAGGTGTGTGCCCCGGAGTGAACAGGGTTTTGATTTTCAATGATCCCGCCTGCAGCACTTCGCCTTCTTTTAACAGGATGTCAAAGTCAGAGCCCGATGTGTTCAGGTCATTCATATTGAAGACCTTCTTAAACGTTTTTTGCACTTCAGTGATGCGTTCGCCGATGGCGATCTTGATGTCCGGGAAGAAGTTTTTAAAAAGTTGAGAGCTGGACAGGTGATCCGCATGGGCATGGGTTTCCATGACATAGTGAGGATGCAGTTTCATCTCTTTTACAAACGCCACCACCGGGGCCATGGACTTTGTAGAAAGTTTTCCAGACGCTGGATCGTAATCCCAAACCGGGTCAATCACCACGGCATCCCGTGTGTCCTGATCATAGACCACATAGGTCAGGGTCGAAGTAACGCTGTCAAAGAAGTGCTGAATTTGCAGTTTCATGGAAAACCTCCTGCTGAAAGCCTGTCTCAGGTTTCTGGCTATGATTTATTATAGAACAAAGACCTGCCCCTGAGTTATGTCCTCGGGCATAAGAAAAGGCCTTTCTTTATGTCCCCGGGCATAACATCCAGACCGAGGATAGCCTTAGGATGAAGTCCTGTGAAGCCAAATAAGCGAGGACTGCTATGCGTGAAATAAGCTGTGAACAACTGAAAGAAAGAATGAACGAATTCCGTTTGGTGGATGTGCGCACCCTCGAAGAATACACCGGGGAGCTGGGGCATATTGCGGGTACAGAGCTGCGCCCGCTCGGCCCTGAACTGCTGGAATTTTTGAAAACCCTGAACCCGTCCGAGAATATTGTCTTTGTTTGTCGGAGTGGGGCAAGATCGGGGCAGACCACACTTCTTAGTGAAGAGATGGGATTCACCAGCACCTACAACATGGTGGGTGGAATGTTACGCTGGAATGAAATGGGATATGCAGTGACTAAAGGAGCAGGAAAATGATGAACAGTATTTTGATGGCATTGGCTGGTGGAGCTTTGATTGGTCTTGCGGCCTCCTTGATGTTGGTTCTGAACGGTCGAGTCACCGGGATCAGTGGCATCGTGAATGGATTTATCGGCGATGTTCGCAAAGATCTGTGGCGAGGCGCCTTTATCCTGGGCCTGGTGATCGGCGGATTGGTATTGGGAGTTTTGCAGCCAGAGATGTTTGTGAACACCTCTGGCCGATCTGTGGGCATGGTTCTGATGGCCGGTTTGATCGTGGGCTTTGGCACGGTGATGGGCAGTGGTTGTACCAGTGGCCATGGTGTTTGTGGAATAGCGCGCTTTTCGGTGCGCTCGCTGGTGGCGACGGCGACGTTCATGATCATGGGAATGATGACGGCCACACTCTTTAAGGCATTGGTGGGAGGCTGATATGAATAAAACATCTCTGAAACAGACTGCGGCGGCTTTTGTGGTGGGACTGATATTTGCGATCGGACTGGGGGTTTCGGGTATGACTCAGCCCCAGAAGGTCATCGATTTTCTGCAGCTGGGTGAGGGCTGGGATCCGTCACTTATGTTTGTCATGATCGGAGCCATCCCGGTTCATATGCTGAGCTATCGTTGGATGAAGGGGCATCGCACACCTTTGTTGGATACTCAATGGCATGTGCCTGCTTCCAAAGAAATCACGCGGCCTTTGGTGGTCGGAAGTGCTTTGTTCGGTTTGGGCTGGGGCTTGGGCGGATTTTGTCCGGGGCCGGCACTGACCTCGGCAGGGGCTGGTCAGGAGATGGCAATCTATTTTGTGATCGCGATGTTTGCGGGAATGGGGCTTTATCGCCTGTACGCCCGCTTCACTGTGAAAGGGTGAGATGTTTTATGGAACTGTTGGGTTATTTCGGTGCCAGTCTTGTCGGGATTTCTTTAGGCCTACTGGGCGGAGGCGGTGCAATTCTGGCAGTTCCGTTGTTTGTATACTTCTTTTCGCTGCCGCCGTCTTTGGCCACGACTTATTCACTGTTTGTGGTGGGGGTGTCGAGCCTGATCGGCTTTGTCCGGAATTTTCGTCAGGGGCAGGTGGATATCAAGGCCGGTGTCTATTTTGCGGTGCCTTCTTTTATTGGTGTGCTCTTGGTGCGTCGCTGGCTGTTGCCCGTCATTCCGGATCAGTGGATTTGGGGGCCGGTTTTGTTTAATAAAGAAGTTGTGATCTTAAGCTCTTTTGCTGTGGTCATGGTGATGGCCGCTTTGGCGATGTTGTTGCCTAGAGCTTCTTCGGCGCAGGAGCCGGTGGTTCCCGCTGTGTTTTCTTTGAAGGCCTTGGGTGTCGGGGCCGTGACAGGATTTGTCGGGGCCGGTGGTGGTTTTCTGATCGTGCCTTCCTTGGTAAGAATGTCGGGACTTGGTATGAAAGTCGCCGTTGGTACATCCCTGGGAGTGATTGCCGCCAATTCACTGCTGGGGTTCTTTGGCGATCTTTGGGCCCGGACCCCGATGGACTTCGCTTTGCTCTTCAGGGTCGGAGCCCTGGCTGTGGCGGGAATTTTTGTTGGTTCTTACTGGTCGCAGCACACTTCCGAGGCGCGTTTAAAGCCGGCCTTCGGGATCTTTGTTCTGATTTTGGGTGGAATTATCATTGTGCAACAGGTGCTTAATTAACACTTTTAAATACTTTCCTGGGCGTTAACGTTTGACCTCATTCTCAGTTGATTTACGATTAAATCATTAAGAGGTGAGTATGCACAAAGATCTTTATCCGGTAGACGCTGAAGTGGCCAAAAACGCCCTGATCAACGAAGCAAAGTACAAAGAAATGTATGAGCGTTCGATCAAGGACAACGAAGCCTTCTGGGCCGAACAAGCTGAGCGACTGGATTGGATCAAAAAGTGGGACAAGGTCAAAGAAGTCAGTTTCAAGAAGCCTGTCAGCATCAAGTGGTACCTGGGTGGAAAGCTCAATGTTTCAGTTAACTGCGTGGATCGTCATTTAAAAACCCGCGGCGATAAGACGGCTTTGTTGTGGGAAGCTGACAACCCATCCACACCTTCACGCAAAATCACTTACAAAGAACTGCATCTTGAGGTTTGCCGCTTTGCCAATGTCCTGAAAAAAATGGGCGTGAAAAAAGGCGACGTGGTCACGATCTATATGCCGATGATTCCGGACACGGCCGTGGCGATGCTGGCTTGTGCGCGCATCGGGGCCGTTCATTCCGTGGTGTTTGCCGGTTTTTCTCCGGATTCTATTTCGGATCGTATTTTGGACGGGCAGTGCAAATTTGTTATCACCGGTGATGCCGGCTATCGCGGCAGCAAAGTGGTGGCGCTGAAAGAAAACATCGACAAAGCGCTGGTGAAAACACCGGACGTGGAAAAAGTTCTGGTGGTGAAATACGCTGGCACCTCTGTTGATATGAAGCCGGGCCGTGATCTTTGGTATCACGAGGAAGTAAAAACCGTCAGCGATCAGTGTGAACCAGAGCCAATGGATGCGGAAGATCCATTGTTTATTTTGTACACGTCCGGATCCACAGGAAAACCCAAAGGCGTGATGCACACCACGGGTGGTTATCTGGTTTATGCCAGCATGACCCATCAGTATGTTTTTGATTATCACGAAAACGATATTTACTGGTGTTCAGCGGACGTGGGTTGGGTCACCGGGCACAGTTACATTGTCTATGGTCCACTGGCGAATGGCGCGACCACCTTGTTCTTTGAAGGGGTGCCGAACTATCCAACACCCAGCCGTTTCTGGGAAGTGGTTGATAAACACAAAGTCACAATCTTCTATACTTCTCCCACCGCGATTCGTTCGTTGATGCGTGAAGGGGATGGCCCGGTCAAATCAACTTCAAGAAAGTCCTTGCGCTTGTTGGGCTCTGTCGGTGAACCGATCAATCCCGAAGCTTGGGCATGGTATCACGACGTTGTCGGTGAAGGACGCTGTCCTATTGTGGATACGTGGTGGCAGACAGAAACCGGTGGTATTCTGATCACTCCGCTGCCGGGCGCGATTGCGCAAAAACCGGGTTCGGCGACCTTGCCTTTCTTTGGTGTGCAGCCAAAGCTTCTGACCAACGAAGGTCAGGAAATTCAAGGGGCAGGCGAAGGCGTGCTGGTAATTGCGGATTCCTGGCCGGGCCAGATGCGCACGGTGTATCGCAACCACGAACGTTTCGAAGACACTTATTTCTCGAACTATCCAGGATACTATTTCACCGGCGACGGCTGTCGTCGTGATGCTGATGGGTATTATTGGATCACGGGCCGCGTGGATGATGTGATTAATGTTTCCGGGCATCGCCTGGGGACGGCAGAAATTGAATCCGCGCTGGTGGCTCATCACAAGGTGGCTGAAGCCGCGGTGGTGGGATACCCGCATGATATTAAAGGGCAGGGGATCTATGCCTTTGTGACCTTGAAGGCCGGGGAAAACGCTACGGACGAGCTTAGAAAAGAGCTGATTCAGACCGTGCGTAAAGAGATCGGGCCAATTGCGACTCCGGATCTGATTCAGTGGGCGCCACGCCTGCCTAAGACCCGTTCGGGCAAGATTATGCGCCGAATCCTGCGTAAAATCGCCGAGAACCACCCGGATCAATTGGGGGATACGACAACCTTGTCCGAGCCAGCGGTGGTCCAAGAACTGGTGGACAACCGAATGAACCGGTGATAGCTTGCGCGTCATGAACACACGTATGATGACCCTGATTTTGATGGTAGTTGCAGCGGCTTTCAGCCGTTTGATCCCTCATCCTTGGAACTTCACCGCGATTGGTGCGATGGCTTTGTTTGGTGGGGCTTACTTCCCATCCAAAAAACAATCTTTGTTGATCCCGCTGGCAGCGCTGTTCATCAGTGACTTGGCTTTGGGTTTCCATAACACCATGTTGTTTGTGTACCTGGGCTTCACTTTGGTGGTGATGCTGGGTTGGGCTTTGCGCGATCAAAGAAGCGTTTTCAAAGTGGGCACTTCCGCTTTGGTGACAAGCTCTGTGTTCTTCCTGGTTTCTAACTTCGGTGTTTGGGTGATGGGTACAATGTACGCTCCGACCTTCAACGGTCTGGTGCAGTGCCTGGTTGCTGGTATCCCTTTCTTTGACAACCAGATTTACGGAGACTTGTTCTTCTCTGGTTTGTTGTTCGGTGGCTATGAAGCCGTCAAAAAATACGCGCCTGAATTCGTGGGCGCGGCTGTAAAATAAATAAACCAGTGAAACTGGGTCTGCATCGTCCGGTTCTGGACGGTAAAGTGAACTTCCCGTTGTGTCTGGCCCCGATGGTGGGCCTGACTCACGTGGCTTTGCGCGAAGTCATGCGCGACTATCTTCCGGCGGATGCTTACACCATCTGGCCGACCGAGATGCTGAACTCCCGCCGTATTCCTGGCGAAAATCTGCAAACAACTCCTGAAACCATGCGCGCGGCTTACGAGCCGGGCCTGGTTCCTCAAATTCTGGGTAACGAAGAAGACGCCATCACCGAAAGTGTCAAACGTCTGGTGGAATGGGGTGCGGAAGCCATCGACATCAACATGGGCTGTCCGGTACAAAAAGCTTTGAAGCACAATTACGGTGTGGCGTTGATGGGGGATCCGGCGTATGCCGCCGAAGTGGTGCGCATGACCGTCAAAAATTCCACGGTGCCTGTCAGTGTAAAACTGCGCGCCGTGGGCAGCACCAAAGAGTTCGACGAACTATTGACGTTTGTTTCGGGGCTTCGCAACTCGGGCGCGGCCTGGGTGTGTCTGCATCCCAGAACAGCGGCGCAAAAACGCCGGGGCGCTGCGGACTGGGAACAGATCAAACAACTGCATAAGGCCGTCGACTTTCCGGTCATTGGTAACGGAGATGTTCAGACAGTGGAAGACGCCATCAACATGCTGAAAGAAACCGGCTGTGATATGGCGATGGCGGGTCGTGGCCTTGCTGCTCGTCCGTGGATGATGTGGCAGTTGGGTGAAGAGCTGGGCTTTGCTGCTCCGGCTGGTAAAGAGGGCCAGAAGGCTCCACGCACGTCTGAAGAAGAGGGCGCTGAATACGGTAAATGTCTTTTGAAACTGATTGAACGCTGTCGTTTTTATTTTGGTGATGATCTGGCGATGCGCAAAGTGCGTTTCTATGTGCGCACGACAAGTGTGTGGCTGCCATTTGGTAACACGCTGGTTGGTGTTTGCGCCAAAGCCCGCACGGCGGATGAAATGGTCGAAGGGGTTGCAAAGTTCTTCGAAGGCTCCGTCGAGATGAGTCTGCGCACGGAGCTTCGACAGTAATTCTTACGGACGCCCTGGGAATGGCGGCGTCGGTGGACGAGGGATGTTTCTGAACGGATCTTCCTCACCCCAGGCAGACACCTGCACTTTATAATTCTTGTCAGAAGTCCATACTTTCAAAGTTCCGCTGGCAGGGCCCGGGAACGTATTCCAGTAAGTCACAAAGATTTTGCAGGCTTTGCCCGGAACAAGCTCTTTCGGGCAGTTGTCCTGAGCGCTGAAACCCATACCAGAAATATCCCAAACAATTTTAGTCAGGTTTTTTTCGCCGGTGTTTTTCAATTCCAGTGAACCACGAGTCACACCGTTGTAAGGTGCGCGGCCCAAAGACATATAGATGATTTCATCCTGAGGGATGGCGGCATCGATGACTTCCGCTTGTGCGGCAAATCCGGTGAACAGTAAAGCAGTCAGTACCAAAAGCTTCATGAGGACTCCTTTTATTAACTTTATCAAGTGAAAGGGGCTTACTCTGCCAGCATGGGCATCAGTTTGCCTTCTTCATCCAAAGCTTTCAAATCCGTGTAACCACCGATCAGTTTGCCATTGATCATGATGATAGGGACGGTTCTCCAGCCGGTTTCGTTTTTGATTTTTTCAATCTCTTCAGGTTTGTCGGTCAGATCGACGATATCAAAGGCAATGCCTTTGTCTTCCATAAAGTGGATCGCGCGATCGCAATAAGGACACGGGTTTTTCTTGTAGATTAATACTTTTGCCATAATTCTTTTTGACATAGCTGGGTGGGGGAGACAAGGTTTCATCTAAGATGAACTGCCTGCTCTGTCATTCACCTCATTCAGCGCCCTTCAAAGTGGATAAAAAGCCTGTCCGCAGCTATTTTCATTGCGCAGAGTGTGATTTGATCTTTATGGATCCCGCAGAGCGTCTTGGCCCGCAGGAAGAAAAAGCGCGTTACGACGAACATGACAATTCTCCGACGCCGGCTTATCTGGCTTTCTTCGAACCCCTGATCAGTGGCATCGAACAGCACTTCAAAGCTGCCGGTGTGATGAATCAGCCGCTGACATCTTTGGATTTCGGTTGTGGTCCCACTGCAGTTCTGTCGCAGCTGCTGACGATGCGTGGATTTAAAACTCACGATTACGATTTGTACTATCGTCCGAATCAGGATGAACTTCGGAAGACTTATCATCTGGTGACTAGCACCGAAGTGTGGGAGCACTTGTATAGTCCTCGTACCGAAATCGAACGAATGCTGCGCCTTTTGAAGCCCGGAGGACTGCTTGGAGTGATGACTTCCGGTCATCGTGGTGAAGCTGTCTTCCATGATTGGCACTATCGCCGGGATACGACTCACGTCGTATTTTTCTCAGAGCAGACCATGAACTGGATTGCCCAGACTTATAAAATGCAGTTGATAAAATCCCGAAGCCCGTACTGGATATTCCAGAAATTGTTCTAGCCTTAACGGGTGATACAATAGTTGCCGACTCAAAATGAGAATTTTTTGATCGGCTTTTGACCAAAGACCCATATTCCGAAGAGTTAGGTGAGGAATATGAGTTGGGTCTTCACATAATTGTCACCATCTTAACAATAATCTGGGCCAGTCCTGGCAAAGCGATGCCGAATGTGGCTTTGGCGATGGCTTGTATTAATCAGTCGCAATGCACTGATCAGATAAAAAAAATCCAAAATCAACTGCAGTGGAACTGTGAAGTTGAAACCAAATCCCAAAACTGTGTGAAGCTTTCTGAAGAACATCCTGACTGGGCGCCGTTGATGCGCAAGTGTGATCTGGCTTCGCAGTGTCAGGAACAAAAAGAGTACATGCAAAAAAAATCCCTGGCCTGTCTGCGCGGATATAAAAACGCGATGGTGGATCTGGGAATTTCCTTGAAAGACATGACCGTGTCACTGGCGGGTTTGGTTGAAGACAGCTGGGAATCCATCAAGAAAAACAGTCGTGAGCGTGCAGCGTTCCTCAAACAATGCAACAGCTCCATAGACTGCAAAAAAGATCTGGTGAAAGACGATCACCGCTACAACAAGCTTTCCGATGAAGACCTGAATAAGTTACCGGCGTCCTTCCTGTATGTGCAGGCTCAGGATATGAAGGCTTACATGTCCACGCTGGAACGTATGCGCCCGAAACCTTATGTGCCCATCGCTGAGCGCGCTCGTGATGAGGTCACGCTGACCCCCGAGCAGACGCAGAAGCTGCAAAGTCTGATGAGCATTGCGGGCTCCAAAATCAAAGAGCAGTACGATCGCTACATGTGTTACAACGCTTTGGCGCGCGAAGAGCTGGAGTGTTACGCGGTCGGCACCGTCGTGGATCCGACCCTGCTTGCGGGCTACTTCGTTAAAGGCGCCAGAGCCGCCACGGCGGCCGGTCGATTGATGAAGGCTGAAAAAGAAGTTCAAGCCGGGGCGGAAGTTGCGGCAGCTTCGGCAAAGATTTCCCGCAGTGAGCTGACGGGCCGTTATATCAGTTATTCGCCGACCAGTGTGGAGCAGAACACGGCGTGGATGGCACGGGCTGAAAAAGGGGCTGATTCCAAGGTCACTTTCCTGGATGTTGAAAACAGCCAGATGAAATATCTGAATGACAGCTTGAAAGACAAAAACCTTGTGACGGGACTGACCAACTATCACAAGGAATTGCTGTTTGATAATATCAAGGCGCTGGAAGCCGCGAATCCGGGGCTGGTCATTGATAAGTATTCGGACTTTAAATCCTCGCGTTTTGCGTTCTCGGGGAAGGTGCCGAAGGATATTGATGCTCAGCTGAAAGCCGTTTTTGATAAAACCAACGCCGATTTCAATAAAAAGCTGAAAGAGTCTGACGCCCTGGCGGCAGGTACAAAGACCGAAGACTGGTTCCGGGCCGGAATCGGGAATTCAGCGGATGAAGCCAATATGGCGGCACGGTATTCCAGGCAGCTGGATAAAAATGAAATGCAAAGTTTCAGTCAGGGCGGTTTAAAAACAACCATGCAGCAGAAACTGACAGGCCTTGAAAAACAACGTGTCGAACTGCGACGTGAAGTTGGTGGCACATCCATGGTGGATGGAAACACCTTTGATCAGGATGTGTTTGATATCGTCCGTAAAGGTAAGGGCGACACGGCTCAAGTGCAGCAGGCGCTGAAGAACCGCTATGCTTTAAGTGAAGTTTCCACAGGCACTGTGCAAAAACTGCAGTCCTATGTGAATGCGACAGACGAGTTTTCGCCGGGAATCTATATCGCCAAACGCGAGATCGCGCACTTAAACGCCGCCGATCAGGGTGGTTTGTCGGTGGATATCATCGGACTTGGTTCGGCCAATTTAAAAGGCACGGCCGAAGCTTTGGCCTCCTCATCCAACGTGAACAAAGCCCTTGAGTCCACCCGTGCGGCGGAAAAAGCCGTCACCAGGAAATTCAATGATCAGAAAAAACAGTTCGAAGATGTGCTGACAAGGGCTGTACCATCCGGAAAGCTGAAATCCCTGTGTTCCGGGGATGACTGCGTGGCGGTGGCGGTGAAGCCGCTGAATCAGGCGGAAAAGCAGGACATCCTAAAAGGTCTGGCGAATACAGATTATTCGGGCAGTTACCGACTGGCATTCATCCCGGATGGCGTGCAGAATGTGTCTGCCCGCAATGCTTTGGCCAATCACGGGGAATCGGTTGAAAAAATCCTGCGCCAGTCCTTGGGCTCTGAAATGGAGCCACGAAAACTCAAAGGCCTGACATTCGGCGTGGACATGCGGACTCAGAACTTGAACGAAGGCAGTGTCAAATTGCTGATGGGCGAAGCCAATGGCGTCAACCTGACTGCCCACGAACGCAAACGCATCCAGGAAGCCTTCAAAGCAGCCATCCAAAAATTCAACACCACCACCTCCACCAACTACAACGCCCTCCCTTAAAAGGTGCCTGGTTGTTTTTTCTGGCTACAGCGCAATATCTTGTTTGAAATACATTTATCCTGACAACGGGGACTGAGCTATCGTGAAGGCCTGAGGCCGTGATGAAAAGACTGATCCTGTTGTCCTTTCTTGTTGTGAATATATTTTGCCCACTGGCTGGGGCCGAGGACATCACGTGGATCCGCTGGGATGACCCGCCGATTTTTGTTTTCAGTGGTCCGTTCAAAGGGCAGGGGGTGCTGGACACCGTGGAAGATGAGCTTCGTAAAAAACTGCCCCAGTACCAGCACAAAACTTTGGAAGGCACCGTGCCTCGGGTTTTGAAAGAGGCTGAGAGCAGAACCCACATCTGCAACGCCGGCTGGCTGGCTACACCCGAATGGTCCAAGCTGTTTTATTTTTCAACGCCTGTGTTTGTGATTCCCGCCAACGGCATCTTACTGCCAAAAAGCCGACTGGGCGAAGTTCGAAATTTGGCGCCGTATTCGTTGCAAAAGTTCCTCGATGCCAAGAAATCCTGGAAGCTCGGGGTCGGTCGCCTTTATGGCGAGGGCATCGACGAAGTGCTGACCAAGAACAACTATCAGAAAAACCCTCAGGTGATCACCATTGCCACCAGCCTAAGGGTTCACAAGATGCTTCACGCCAATCGTATTCAGTACACGTTGGGTTATCCATTCGAGGCGGTTTATTACAACGAACTTCTGAACAGCAAGGCCGATTCAGTGGTGCACATTCCGGTGACCGAAAATTCCGCGCGGGTGGAAGTGGTTGTGGCGTGTCCTAAAACACCATGGGGAGCCAAAGTGATCGCCGATGTGGATCGGGCCCTTCAAAACAAAGCATTGCTGGAAAAATTTGAAAAAGGCGTGGATCGCTGGCTCAGTGCCGAGGACCAGGAAAAACTGGCTCCGGCCCGTAAGGAATTTTATCGAAAGAACTATCCTTCACTCAAGTGATCGATACCGCACAAAGCGTGCAGCTTGGCTTTGAATTCTGTTGGTTTTTTAAGAACCTTGATTTCATCAAAGATCGCCTTGGCTTCCTGATTTTTCAAAGACAAAGCCTTCAGCCATTGTTTGGAGCGGGACACAGCGAAATAGTCATTGATGTACAAAGTGCTGGATTCAAAGAACTGCGGCAGCAGGGGACGGGCGCGTTCCCAGCTCATGTCTTCCACGGGCTGTTGATTCAGGCTTTGTTTGATCTGGCTGAAGATGAAGGGATTGCTCATGACTCCGCGGCCGATCATATAGTCTTCACACTGGGTGACTTCCACGCAGCGGTTGAAGTCCGCGACATTCCAGATTTCACCGTTGGCGATAAGTTTAATTTTGGTCTTTTCTTTGATCTTCGGGATCCAGTCCCAGTAAGCCGGTGGTTTATAGCCATCAGTTTTGGTGCGGCAGTGAACCGTCAACCAAGTGGCATTGGCTTCTTCCACGGCCTGGGCAATTTCCAAACACCTGGTCGGATCGTCAAAGCCCAGACGGATTTTTGCCGTCACTGGAACGTCTGCGGGAACTGCTTTGCGAACGGTGTCGACAATGTTAAACACACGATCGCAGGATTTCAGAAGACTGGCGCCGCCATCGTGACGATTGACGGTTTTTGCCGGGCAGCCGAAATTAAGGTCCACACCCAAGGCGCCCAGTTTCACGGCACGCTGGGCATTCAAAGCCAAAGGTTCGGCCTGACCACCCAGAAGCTGCACAAAGACTGGCGTGCCCCAGCGGGTGCGCGATCCGGTTTTCAGCTCGGGGCAGTTTTTATAGAAAACACTTTCCGGGTGCAGACGGTCGGTGACACGCAGGAATTCGGTCACGCACTGATCAATGCCGCTTAAGGAAGTGAGAGTATCACGCATCACCCAGTCGACAACGCCTTCCATCGGAGCCAGAAACAGTTTCATTTCTAAGCGCCACCCAGTTTGGTCAGAATATCAAAGTGCTTTTTTTCGACAGGCTGAATGGAAAGGCGAGAGCCTTTTTGCAAGACCAGCATGTCAGCCAGCTTGGCGTTGTCGCGCAGCTCAGGCAGACTGATGTAGTTTTTAAAGTGCGATACATATTCGACCTGCACGCAGAACCAGATTGGTTTTTCTTTGGTCGCCTTGGCATCAAAGTATTCAGATTTTTTGTCGAACTGCTCTTTGTCGGGCTCAGCCACTTTGGAAATACGGGCAATTCCAGCCACGCCCGGCGGAGTCGCATTGGAGTGATAGAACAGCACTTCGTCGCCGACTTGCATGTCTTTCATCATGAAGTTGCGCGCCTGGTAGTTGCGCACACCGGTCCACCAGGTGGTTTTGTCTTTCTTCAGTTGATCCAAAGAAAAGACATCCGGTTCTGATTTCATCAGCCAGTACTTCATTTGGTTTTCTCCGCTTTGATTTTTCCGGATTTGAAGAACCATTCGCCCGCTTGTTTGCGGAAAAGGCTGACTTCGTGATGGATAAAGTCTTCATCATCGACGTTGTAGTAGGCTTTGAACTCGACAGTTCCTTTGGTGCCCTTTTCTTCGGCGTGAACAATCTCAAGCTTCAGGAATTTTGCACGCTCAGCCCATTCGCGGTTGGCCTCTTCGTCGATTTGATCCAAAGTCTGAGGATCTGTCGTATCCTGCAGGTACTCCATTTGATTCTTGGCAAAAGCGCTGTAACGAGAGCGCATCAAAGCTTCGGCGGTTGGCGCTAAAGCTTTGCCAGAGTGATAAACACCACAACATTCAGAATAAGTTTTCTCAGAACCACAAGGACATGTCATAGCCCGCGAAACTACCAGAATTCCCCCTAAAAGGTACCTGCTTACTTTTTCCGAAGCGTTGCGTTAATTGGCTTGCAGGGGTGCCCTTCCAGAGGGGGGCTGCTATCGTTTTGGGGTGAGGTGAAATGATGGCTAAATGGGCTTTGATTACTGGGGCAAGTTCGGGAATTGGCTGGGCAACGGCGGAAGCGCTGGCAGCGCAAGGATTTGATATTTTCGTGACCGGACGTCGCTATGAAAAACTGCAGGAACTGGAAAAGTCCATCAAAGCCCGTCATCCCGGGATTCAAGTGAAGCTGGCTTGTTTTGACGTGTCGGACCGTTTCGAGGTCAGTGAATTCGTCAAAGCTCACAAAGCGGAAATTTCCGAGGTGGAAATTCTGGTCAACAACGCGGGCCTGGCTCGTGGGGTTGAAAAAATGCAGGACGCCTCTTTGGATGATTGGGAAGTCATGATCGACACGAACATCAAAGGCTTGCTGTTCATGACCCGCGCCGTGGTGGAACACATGGTGAAAAAGAACTCGGGTCATATTATAAATTTAGGCTCGGTGGCGGGCCGCTGGACTTATCCAGGCGGCGGCGTTTACTGCGCCACCAAATTTGCTGTGCGCGCGCTGTCTGAAGGACTGCGTATGGATTTGCTGGGGACGCGCGTGCGTGTGACCAACATTGAGCCCGGCATGGTGAACACGGAGTTTTCCGTGGTGCGCTTGGGGGATCAGGCCAAGGCCGACAAGGTCTATGAAGGCATGACTCCGCTGTCAGCGCAGGATATTGCAGACACTGTTGCATGGTGCGCCGCCAGACCGGCCCATGTGAATATTCAAGAACTCGTTATTTATCCCACAGACCAGGCCCATGTCGGCCAGGTCGCTCGCAAAGGAGTGTAGTGATGGCAGAGGGCGGATTCAGAATCGAAAAAGACACCATGGGTGAAGTGAAAGTTCCCGCAGACAGGTTCTGGGGGGCGCAGACCCAAAGGTCCACGGAAAACTTCCGCATTGGGGGCGATCGTTTCCCACGCGAAATGATCCGGGCCCTGGGGATTTTGAAAAAATCCGCCGCCATCACCAACGAAAAATTAGGCTTGCTTGATCCGAAGAAAGCCACGGTCATTGTGAAGGCCGCTGATGAAGTGATCGCGGGGAAGCTTGATGCGCACTTTCCATTGGTGGTGTGGCAGACTGGTTCCGGCACACAGACCAACATGAATGCCAATGAAGTGATCGCCAATCGTGCGATGGACATGATGGGCATCAAACTTCCCAGCAAGGAAGTTCATCCCAATGATGATGTGAACAAAGGCCAGTCGTCGAATGATACCTTCCCAACGGCGATGCACATTGCCGTTGGCGAGCAAGTTCATCATCGTCTGATTCCCATGCTGGAAAAGCTGCATAAAGCTTTGGAAAACAAACAGAAGGAATTCAAAGACATCGTGAAAATCGGTCGCACCCACTTGATGGATGCAACCCCGTTGACACTGGGACAGGAGTTTTCCGGTTACAGCACCCAGGTAAAACACTCGATCCAAAGAGTGAAAAATACCTTGCCGCATCTGTATGAGCTGGCACTGGGCGGGACTGCCGTGGGAACTGGTTTGAATACGCATCCGAAGTTTGCTGTTGAAGCTGCTGCTGAAATCGCCCGCGAAACGGGGATTGCCTTTGTTTCTGCGGAAAACAAGTTTGAGGCTCTGGCAGCACATGACGCTTTGGTGGAAGTCAGCGGAGCGCTGAACTCGGTCGCGGTGTCCCTGATGAAAATTGCGAACGACATCCGCCTGCTGGGTTCGGGCCCGCGCTGCGGGATCGGAGAGCTGCATTTGCCGGAAAATGAACCGGGAAGTTCCATCATGCCGGGCAAGGTGAATCCCACTCAGAGCGAGGCCATGACCATGGTCTGTGCCCAAGTGATGGGAAACCACGTCGCTGCCACAATTGGCGGGGCGACCGGGCACTTTGAGCTGAACGTATTTAAGCCCGTTATCGTGTTCAATGTTCTGAATTCCGTGCGCTTGCTGGCGGACGCCGCAGAATCCTTTACCGATCACTGCGTGGGGGGCATTGAAGCCAACCGTAAACAGATTCAGAAGCATCTGGAGCAGTCTTTGATGCTGGTGACGGCACTGAATCCTCACATTGGCTATGACAATGCAGCCAAAATTGCCAAAACTGCCCATAAAAACGGCACAACACTGCGCGAAGAAGCCATCAATCTTGGACTGCTCTCTGGCGAAGAATTTGATAAGATAGTAAAACCGGAACAGATGGTTGGCGCCGCGGACGCGGGCAGAGGCGCGTAGGCGCACAGAGTGCAGCGCCCACAGGTGCGGAACTGGAGTAACTTAGAATGAATTCTCTTTTGGCAAAAGCGGACTGGATGAATCGTGACGACATCAGACCCTATGTCTTTGTTCGTCCCGAAAATCAGATCGCCCAGCCCGGATCAGCGCACCGCTTGGACTGGTTCACTCAAGCTCCAGTGATCAAAAATCCCCTGGACGTGAAAGAGCTGGCTTTTGCCGATCGTATTTACTCTTTGGAAGAGCGTGCCTTTGGACCGTCAAACATGGCCATGCCTCGCTGGGTCTTTTATGACTGTGCGGTGATGCCGGGGTTTGTGGCGGGCTTTGCGGCTCGTCCATCGGCTCTTTCTAAGGCGGCGCGTGAGGCGCTGGACCCCAAAAAGTTCCCGGCCAGCCTTTCTCCGATCAAGTCCTCCGGGGTTCTAAAAGAAGTTGAGTCCCTGGATGACATGGACTGGATCCCATTGTCCCTGTTTATCATTATCCCGACGATGCATAAGGGCGAGTGGGTGGCGCACAATCTGTGTTCTGTGAACTCTCTGTTGCCTAAAGAGGAGCAGTTCTACGGTCTGGGTTTCATGTCCAAGGCCTTTGGTCTTTGGTACGCCAACGTGGAGCAATGCTCCGGGATGACCCAGTGGGGAAGTCCGGCTTTGAAGCTGCACTCGCATTATGGTCATTTAGAGGTAATTGGGGCTTACGCTCCGGTGCATTCTCATGCTAAAACTATTACTTACCGCGTACAGGTAAATACCCAGTGCTGGGAAAAGTTCTTCAACAAAGAACCGGATCTGGCCTTCCTGGAAAACTACGGACCGACGGGCACGTTCATCGATCCGAAACAGGAAGTGAGTATGTTGAACTTCCAGCAGCGCATTGAGCGCGGAGAGGGCCCTTTCTACCTGAGTGCAGGGGAGATTGCCCAGAAGAAGCTCGACGAACAATTGATGATTTATAGTTTGAAACAACAATACTAGATAGGAAGATACACATGTCCATGAATGCCCTGCCACCGGTCGCGAAGTCCTTTTTTGCGTTCTGTAAAAAATGTGATGCTGACAGATACCATGTAGTTCTGGCTCACACGACGGCGACTTCCGCAAAGATCAAATGCGAGATCTGCGGTTCTCAGAAGACGTATTCTCTTCCTAAAGCTCAGACTAAAACAGGCAAGCCTTTGACAGGTGCTGCAGCGAAAAAACGTGAGCAGACAATGAGCTCCCGCAAGTCCAGCCACCGCAATGAATACGAAATGCTGATGTCCAACGACGCGGCAGCGACGGCGACTTACAACATGAAGGGCAAGTTCGAAAAGAACACCAAGCTGCAACATCCTAAGTTCGGCCTGGGCTTCATCAAGGACGCCTTGACTGATAAAATTGAAGTTGTGTTCGAAGACGAAGTTCGTACTTTGATCCACAACCGTCAGTAATTTTTTATAGAATCGAAAATTAATGGATTGGTTTAAGGGGCTTAACCCCGAACAACAAAAGGCCGTGAAGCACAACTTCGGGCCTTTGTTGATTTTGGCGGGTGCCGGTTCAGGCAAAACGACGGTTCTGGTTTCCAGAACAGGACGACTGATTTCAGAGCGTGTGGCACAGGCTCAGGAAATCTGCGTGCTTACTTTTACCAACAAAGCCGCGCGCGAGCTGAAACATCGCGTGGGCGCAAAGCTGGGAAGTTCCGGGTCGGGCATGTGGGCAGGGACTTTCCACTCGTTCGGATTGCAGATTTTGCGCCGGTTCCACAAACATGCGGGTCTTTCCCCGTATTTCGGCATTGTCGATCAAAGTGACTGCAATGCCATCGTCAAAGACCTGATCAAAGACATCAAAAACTCGGGCAAAGACAAGTTCGATGCCGACAAGATCCTGAACATGATCAATGACCGTCGCACGGGCATGGCCCCGCAGACGGAAGCTTTTGACGAATACCACGAGATGGTTGAAGTCCTGACGCCGAAATTCACCAAACGCCTGGAACATCTGGGGGTCGTGGATTTCGAAGGTCTTTTGATCAAACCAATTACTTTGTTCAAAGAAAATCCCGAGATTCTGGAAAAAGTGCAGGGCATGTTCACGCAAGTGATGGTCGATGAGTTCCAGGACACGAATCGTCTGCAAATGGACCTGATTGCGCAGATCGTGAAAAGCCACAACAACATCGCGGTGGTGGGTGATGATGATCAGTCGATTTACGGCTGGCGGGGGGCGGAAGTGAAGAACATCCTGAACTTCCCGCAGGAATTCACACCGTGTGAAGTGATCAAGCTTGAACGCAACTATCGTTCCTCCGCCGAAATTCTAGCGGTGGCGAATGCGGCGATTTCCAAGAATAAAAACCGTCACGGCAAGGTCCTGCGCCCGCAGGTTGCTGAAGACACCGGTCAGTTGCCAGAGCTGTTCATTCTGGATCGTGAAGAGGACGAGTGTGAATTCGTCGTCACTGAAATTCTGAATTTCCAAAGACAGGGCTATTCCTATAAGGACATGGCCGTGCTTTATCGTTCCAACACACAAGGGGGCTTGATTGAGTCCTCGTTGCGTCGTGCGAACGTGCCTTATCATATCTCGGGCGGCACTTCGATCTTTGACCGTCGAGAAATCAAGGACCTGATGGCTTATTTAAAACAAGCCCTGGCTCCGAATGAAGTGTCTCTTCGTCGTATCATCAACGTGCCTTCGCGCGGGATTGGTGACACTTCAATCGAGAAATTGAGCGAATTTGCACTGAAAAAACGTATCAACTTTGTCGATGCCTGCCGTTTCTGGCAAGAGGCGGGTGTGCAGGATAAAGCCGGCGCTGCGATCGATGATCTGATGATGTTCATTGAAAATCTTCCGAAAAACATCCTCGATTTCCAGGTGGGTTCAACCCCTGGGGCGAAGATGGTTCAGATCTTCCAGGATATTGGTTACCGTGAATACGTTTATGGAACGGCCGCAGATCCGACCAGTGCCGAGAAAAAATGGATGGTCGTGGAAATCCTGGGACGCATCCTGGATTCATTCCTGGGTCGTCGCTCTTATGACGTTGAAAACATCAAGTCCTTCGTGGACTGCATGCTTTTGCGTGATGATTTGTCCGAAGAAGAACTGGAAAACAAAGTTCAGCTGATGACCTTGCACGCTTCCAAGGGGCTTGAGTTCCCGGTGGTGATTTTGGCGGGCCTTGAAGAAGACCTTCTGCCGCACAAGAATCTGGGTTCTGACATCGATGAAGAGCGTCGTTTGTTCTATGTGGGCGTGACCCGCGCGAAAAAACGTCTGGTGATGTCACGCTGTCAGCAGCGTAAGAAAAACGGCGCTGTTCGTCCGGTGGCACCGTCCCGATTTCTGCTGGAGCTTCCTAAAGAGCTTTACACTGAATTCCCTCTGGGGGCTCGACCTGTGGTCGGGCAGGAACGTGAGGATTTAGTGGCAAGTTTCCTGTCCAAGCTTGATAGTAAACTTGGGACCGCAAAGAAATAAGCGGTTTCCTCTCAAGATCTGAGTATTTTTTAATTTAATGTCTGAGCATCTGTCACTTTCGTCACTGAGAGCTAAGGATGCTCAGTAAAATGCCGATCAAAAAAAGTAATAGTTTTTTTGAGAGGTTCCCATGAAACGTCCAACGCCCACTCAGTCTGAAAGCCCCTTTGGCTTCGATGAATTCTTTTTCTCCACTACCGACAAACGGGGCGTGATCAGGTACGGAAACGATGTCTTCGTGCGTGTCAGCGTTTATCCGAAAGAAACCATGCTGGGGGCCCCGCACAGTCTGATTCGTCATCCTGACATGCCACGGGCCGTGTTTAAGGAATTCTGGAATTTCCTGAATCAGGGAAAAGCGGTGGGTGCTTATGTGAAGAATCTAGCCGGTAACGGCAGCTATTACTGGGTCTATGCTTTCGCGTTCCCGATTGGCGACGGATACCTGTCCGTGCGCTTTAAGCCATCATCCGAGCTGTTTTCGGTCGTGCAGGGGCTTTATGCCGACGTTCTGGCTTTTGAGCAGCAAGAGCACAGCCTGGAGGAATCACATCAGTATCTGCTGGCGAAAATCCAGAAAGCTGGCTTCACGGACTATGAAAACTTCATGATGAAAGCCGTCATGGAAGAACTGAAGTCCCGCGCCGCGCAGGTGCTTGAATCAGAAACCCGCTCGTCCTCGGCTCACGGTGCCGGACAGATTACCGCCGTCACCAGTTCCACCACTCGTAAATTGAATGATGTCTTTGATAAGCTGCGGGATTTTCAAGGCGCTAATCAAAGCCTTGATGGTGCCATGGGCCGACTGGATCAGGGGTTTCAACAGCTGAAGTTTATTTCTATTAACATGAAAATTGCCGCAGCCAAGTTCGGTGAGATGGCGGCAAGTCTGGGCGTGGTTTCTCACGAGTTTTCGGTTTTGTCCGGTACGATTGAAAAACATCTGGGCGGACTTGCGGGCTTTGTCCAGGAGCTGTCGGGTGTGATTCAGAAGTGTGTGTTGCGGGCGGCGGCCTTGAATGTGCAGATGCTGATGGTGGACTTCTTTGTCCGTGAATCGATCGCGAAGCTGGCTTCTTCAGAAAATGCCTTTGACGAAATGCTGCAGAATCAGAAGGCCTTTTCAGATATGTTTGCCCAGTATTGCCAAAATCTGGATAAAGAGTTTTCTGAATTGAAGAAAAGCCTGTCTGCGATTTCCTTTGAAATGCTGGAAGTCGCCAAGTTTGTTACCGGCCTTGAAGTGGTTCGTCAGATGGGGGCGATTGAATCAGCCCGCACGACCGAGATTAAAAACAGCTTCACGCACTATCTGGAAGCCATGGATGATTTTATTCATCTGCTGCGCGAAAGCACCGGCGAAATCGGCCGGGGAGTGACATCGCTGACTTCAAATTCCGAATTCATAGTGTCCTCGATTCGAAATATTTCTGGCAACGTGGATCAGATTTTTGCTCTGGCCTCTTCGTCGCAAGAGCAGCAGAAGGCCGGCTAATCAGCCTTTCAGCGCTTCTTTGAATTCCGGCGGCAGCGGGGCTTCAAAGGAGTGCTTGTACCCATTAATCATGACAGTCATACGTGCAGCGTGCAGAAACATGCGCTTGGTCTGATAGATGTTGGCCATGCGTTCGTTGTACTTGGGATCGCCATAACGAGTGTCACCCACAATGGCATGACGGATCAGAACACTATGCTTGCGAATCTGATGCTGACGTCCGGTGATCAGACGAACTTCCACGAAAGAAAAATACTTGTTGGCTTCAAGGACTTTGTAAAGTGTGCGGGCTTCCACACGGTCTTTTAAAAGGCCTTGTGGATTCTTGCGTCCTTCGGCCTTGTCGGAAATAGGTGTGTTCCATTCCTGCCAATCGGTGCTGACGGGCAGTTCGCCGCGCAAAAGTGCGTAATAAGTCTTTTCAACTTTGTGTTCCTGAAACTGCCCGGAAAGATTGGCAGCAGTTTCGGCATCCAGGCCCACCAGCAACAAGCCGCTGGTTTCCTTGTCCAGGCGATGCACGGGGTGAATGTCCTGATAGGTTCCCGGTGTCAGTTGTTTTTTTAAAAGCGTGCGCACATCGGGTGGGTCATTGTGAACAGAAACGCCCGAAGGTTTGTTGATCACCAGCCAGTGTTTGGATTTTTCAAGGATGGGGATTTGGATCGGTGCAGGCGGGCGGCTCATGGGATCTCCTTCAGGATATCCTGCACCAATTCCTTGGGCAGATCCTGAGTGCTCAGTGGACTTTCAAACAGGGCTCTTTCTTTACGGGAGATCGCCAGTGAATGCACGGAAATTAAAACAATCAGATTGAACAGGAATCCGCCCCAGCTCAAAAACAGGAAAAAAGTTCCCATCAGCAGGATGTTCTTTTCATAGGCTTTCAGATTCTGCTCTTCGGCACCCTCAATGAAGGGCTCGACATCCGAGCGGGACTCGCGCCAGTAAAGTCCGACCTTTTGCAGGTTGTTTTGCAGCTGTCGGTAGGCAGGGGAATTGACCTTTTTTCGGTGCATCCACAAGTGCAGTCCGGTGACGGATGCCGAGGGAATCCAACCGATGACATAGGCGGCGGCAAGTTCGGGTGCCATAGAGGTCCTTTCAAGAGCTTTTAAAGCATATTCCTGTGGTTGATTCTTAGCAAGTCTGGGCCCGGGGGTTTGAGGCAGCAATGGGTTGCGGGGCAAAATACAACAAGGGAGGTTTCTATGAATCCGAACATCAATGAGTTCCTGAATTTCCTGGATAAAGAGGACGACACGGATTATGGCGACTTCAAGCGCGAGGTGGATCTGCATTTAATGCAACTGGCAGAGTCCATGCGCCCCCTAACTAACGAGCAGGTCCTGCAATTGCGCCGAATGCGCGAGCAATTACTCTGGTCTTATAAAGACGATATCGAGGAAATGCGCTCCCTGCTGAAGCAGGAGGTCAGCCACCTTGAGGATTTTGGACCTTCCTAGGTTTTTCGCGCTGCGTGTTTCCAAGCGGAAAACCCCCTTGTACGCTTGAAGGACTGACGGAGGTCCTTCATGTCCACTTTGGCGCAACAGGAGTTTTGCATTACTCTCAGCGATTTGGCCTCGTTCATGGAGATTCCTCCAAATCAAATCAAAGCCAAGGCTGAAAAAACTCTGCAACGAAAAATTAAATCCCCGTGGCTGCTTCCCGAAGAAGCCCGTCAGTTGTTGCTGGCTGAAGGTTACAAATATCCCCACAAGGTGATTTCCATCCAGATGCTCAAGGGTGGGGTGGCGAAGACCACATCCGTGCTGAACATGGGCCTGCGAGCCGCGATGTACGGAGCACGCGTGCTGTTTGTGGATTTGGATCAACAGGCCAATTTGAGTTTTGCTTTGGGTGTCGAGGACGAATCCCTTCCTGTTTGGGTGGATGTCGTCGAAAAAAAGAAAAGCATCGACGAGTGTGTGCGCTTTATCGAGCCGCATGTTGATTTGATTCCGTCCAGCCTGAACAATTCAGTTTTGGACCGGGTGTTGCTGAACTCCAACCGTAACTGGTCTTTGGCGGTGAAATCTCCGCTGGAAAAAATCAAACACCGCTATGACCTGATCCTGATCGACACGGCTCCAGCCCTTAGTGCCACGAACACGGCCGTGACTGTGGCTTCGGACGAGGTGATTTTGCCGGTGAATCCGGACAAGTTCGCCTTTATGGGGCTGCAAAAGAACCTCAGCGAACTGGAAGACATCCGCAGCGACTTCAGTCTGGAGTTCTCGCGTAAAGTTCTCTTTACCAAGTTCGATGGACGTGAGAAGTTCAGTCATGAGCTTTTACAAAAGTGCATAGAGTCTTTTGAGGACTCGCTGATGAAAGGATATATTCGAACATCAGCCGAGGTGAAAAATACCGTGCGCTCCGGTAAAAGTCTTTATGCCGGAAAGTCTCCGATCAAAGCTGACTATGATTTTGTAACCCGCGAAATGTTGGGATTTGTTTAAAAGGAAGTAAACATGCCAGAGATCAAACATTACGACGCAAAGAAAAAGCATCATCATCCAAAAAAACGCCGTCCTCATCACGAGGCTCAGGCTGAAATCGACGAAGCCGCTGAAATTCGTGGTGACGCCGAAGAAATCATCGACGAGGCCCACGCTTCTATGAACGAAGCCCATGCCACAATGGAAGCCGCGGATGAAATCAACACCGAAGCACAAAACGAAGGTGTGAAAGTGGACGAAACCATGCGTGAAGCCAAAAAAATGGTTTCCGAAGGTGCGCCGATTTACTCGGAAGACACTGTGGATTCTGACATTCACCATGCAGAAGAAAAAGTTCACTTGGAATTCTATGGCAGTGAAGTGATCCGCCAAAAAGCCCCCAAAGTGATGGAAATCGCCGACACCGTGGCTGACGAGTGGAAAAAAGACGGGCAGTTTGAAGGTTTGCCAGTCGGAAACCCGATCGCCCAGATGGCCGCCGCAAAAGCTTTGCGCACAGCCAAGGATGTTGATAAGAAGCTTGAAGAAAAAGGCGTCTATGCCATGGCCAAAATGGGCATCGACCTTATCAAATCCAAGATCGAGAAAAGAAATCATTAGAACATGTCCCGAGAGACCCGTATCCGCGAAATCCTAAACCAATCCCTGGCTCCAATCGAGCTGGGGGTTGAAAACGAAAGCCACATGCACTCGGTGCCCCCAAACAGCGAAACTCATTTCAAAGTGCTGGTGGTATCAGAAGCCTTCGAAGGCAAATCCCGCATCGACCGCCAACGTATGGTGAACGATCTATTGAAGTCGGAACTTCAAACAGGCCTGCATGCTCTCACGCAAAAGGCTCTGACTCCGACTGAATGGGCGTCCCAAAAAGACACTCTGAACTTTGTCTCCCCAGAATGCCTGGGCGGCAGCAAGGACGACAAAAAATAAGCACGCAGGTTCATCTGCGGAGCTGTTAACAAGCTCTTCTTCGAAATTAAGACAAAACTAAATCATTTAAGAAGCGAACCCATCCGAACGAAGCAAATGGCCTTGAGGGCGGGATGGGGATGTTTGCTGCGGCAGGGGCCTTTGCCGGCGCCACGATGGCGCGAACTGCCGAAGGCGGCGGCAACTGAGCCCGGACGGCGTGCCCCAGAGCTGCAAGCAGCCCCAGCCCGTCATCAAGGCCATCCCCGCATCCATCGGGTGCCAGTTCTATTCGTCGAATTGATTCAATTTGGATTTAAGCTCGCCAAGAAGACGTTTGACTTCCTGCAGCTGTTCTTCGTCCGGAGAGACCTTGTTGGCCGCTTCTTCAGTCAGAGTTTCCCAGGTGTTCAGGGCGTGCTTCAGGTCAGAGTTCAGGTTGCCGAACAGGGACTTTTTGGACGACGGCTCACGCTTCTCCGGTTTTTCCGGGGAATTCGGCGTGTCAGTATTCGAATTTTGCTGCCGCTCTAGGTTGCCGCCACTCATTAAATGCTTATTTCTGTCCGTAATTTAAGCTCAGTGCTTATTTTTTGTGCCGGAAAACCGGCTTTCTATCAGAAGCGCATCCTGCGCTAGGGGCGATAGTGTGATAAATGGAACTCCATTTGACAAGCGTTTTCGGGCTGGTAAATTACTTCGTTTATAGACGAAGTCAGGGCCGAATCCGGTCTTTTTAGGAGTGTGACGTCATGTCTCAAGAGATTATCTACACAATGAAGGGCGTAAGTAAAGTATATCCTCCACAAAGATATGTGTTGAAGGATATTTATCTTTCTTACTTCTATGGCGCCAAGATTGGTGTTTTGGGTCTGAACGGTTCTGGTAAATCCACTTTGCTCAGAATTATGGCAGGCGTGGACAAGGACTTCCTGGGTGAAGCTTTCCCTTCCAAGACAATGAAAGTCGGCTATTTCGAGCAAGAGCCTCATTTGGATGATGCACTGACAGTGAAAGAAAATATCTTCGCTGGCATGGGCGAACTGCCGAAAGTGATGAAAGAATACAACGCGATCAACGACAAGTTCTCTGACCCGGATCTGGATCCGGACGAGATGAACAAACTGATCGAAAAACAGGGCGCGCTTCAGGAAAAACTGGAAGCCCTTGGTGCCTGGGACGTCGATCAAAAGATCGAAATCGTGATGGACGCTCTTCGCTGTCCAGATGGTGATCTGGCGGTGACAAACCTTTCCGGAGGTGAAAAACGCCGTGTGGCTTTGGCCCGTTTGATCATGTCTGAACCAGATATTTTGCTTTTGGATGAGCCAACGAATCACCTGGATGCCGAATCGGTAGCGTGGCTTGAACAATATCTTTCCAAGTTCCCGGGAACTGTTATCGCAGTTACGCATGATCGTTACTTCCTGGACAACGTGGCAGGCTGGATCCTTGAGTTGGATCGCGGTGAAGGTATTCCTTGGAAAGGGAACTATACCTCCTGGTTGGAACAAAAAGACAAGCGTCAGGCGAACGAAGCCAAAGACCAGGCTCGCAAGGCCCGTACTTTGGAAAAAGAATTGGATTGGATCCGTCAGGGCGCAAAAGCCCGTCAGGCAAAATCCAAAGCTCGTATCTCTAACTACGAAAACCTGTTGAAAGAAGCAACGCCTGAAAAAATCCAGGAGATGTCCATCTACATCCCGCCAGGACCTCGTCTGGGCGATATCGTGGTGGAAGCTCATGGCATCACCAAAGCCTACAACCACAAAGTTCTTTTGGATGACGTGAGCTTCACGATTCCAAAAGGGGCGATCGTGGGTGTGATCGGGCCGAACGGTGTGGGTAAATCCACTTTGTTCCGCATGATCACGGGCAAAGAACAGCCTGATTCCGGCACATTCAAAGTCGGTGAAACCGTGAAGATTGCTTACGTTGACCAGACTCGTGAAACCTTGGATCCGAACAAGTCCATTTACGAGGAATTGTCCGGTGGGGCTGATGTGATCCAGTTGGGCACGCGTGAAATCAATGCGCGTCAGTACGTTTCCTGGTTTAACTTCTCGGGTTCTGATCAGCAGAAAAAAGTCGGTCAGTTGTCCGGTGGTGAACGCAACCGTGTGAACATGGCAAAAATCCTGAAAGAAGGCGCGAACTTGTTGCTTCTGGATGAGCCGACGAATGATCTGGACGTAAACACCATGCGTGCGCTGGAAGAAGCGCTGCTGGAATTCGGTGGATCTGCCGTGGTGATCTCGCACGATCGTTGGTTCCTGGATCGCGTGTGCACGCACATCATGGCGTTCGAAGGTGATTCCAAGATTGAATTCTATCCTGGAAACTTCACCGAGTATGAAGAAGACCGCAAGCGCCGTCTGGGCGAAAATGCGGGACCAAAACGTATCCGCTTCAAAATGGTTTAATATCTGATGAAAAATCAGTGGGTGAGGGCAGGGTTATTCCTGCTCTTTCTTTTTGGCGCATCGAAGGTGGTACCGGCCGGTTCCATCGATCCCTGGGGGCTGTTCCGCCCCCAGAAGATTCTATTTATGTTCTTTGCTCTTTCAACACTGCAGGTGATGGGAAAGGTGTTGTCTTCCTTTGTCGGTCACCGCGCCGGAATGCTGATGACTGGTTTTCTTGGAGGCATGCTTTCAAGTACGGCCACCACGGTGCGACTGGCCAAAGACAGCCATGACACCGAAGGCTCCCAAAGTGTCAGGATGGCCGCAATGCAGGCGGCGATTCTGGCTATGCTGCTGCAGGCGATTGTGCTGGTCGGTGCAGGCAGTATCGCGGCCCTGCAAGTGGTGTCAGTGCATTTCCTGGCACTATTTGTAATAACAGTGGTGATGATCATTGTTCTATGGCGACGACAAAGCCGCCCGCGACATATTGCGACCGGCCCGGAAAAAATTCTGGATGTCTGGGAGTCACTGAAGCTGACTGTCTTTATCGTTCTGATTTTAGCCGCCAGCCGGGGGGCTCAAGCCTGGATGGGCAACGACGGTTTGATGGCATTAACCTTTGTGGTGTCGTTGTTTGAAGTTCATGGGTCATTGATTTCCACAGCCCAGCTTTTGGCAGCGGATCAGGTGGGGCTTGCTCAGTACGAGCGACTTGTCGAGATGTCCTTGCTGGCAAGTTTTGTATCAAAAATGTTTCTTATCTCCATCATGTCCAGTGCCCCATTTAAAAAGAGGGCACTTTTAAGTCTGATGCCCGCTGTACTGTTTTTGGTTTTGCATCTTTTTGGCTGGATTCATATTTAGTTCTGGCACATATATACGACACGAATATCGTAAATGGCATTCCCCGCGGCAGCGACGTCCGTAGAGAAGCCAAATCCACCATTCGCATTGGCAGAGCATGATCCGGGGCATCCCGGATAGACGGATTCATTTGGACCTAACGCAGAAACGTTACTTTCCATGCCCGTAAGAACACTTTTTGAGATGTACCCAACACAAGTTGCATTGGGAACCCCGTCGGTACATTCCGCGGTAATCCAGTTATGAACGTTGTAAGCTGCGACAGTTGTCCCTGTCTGAGTGGCGTAAGAGCAGACGGTCATTCTTCCAATCGGAGCGCTGGTTCCGATTTTGACGGCACCATTGACTTCAAGTTTTACAGTCGGGTTCGTCACTCCAATCCCCACATTTCCATTGTGGTTGATCACCATTTTTTCAGAGGATCCCGAAGAGCCATTGTTCGTGGTCTGGAAGGTGATTTTTGCACCTCCGGCTGATGCCGTGTGAGTCTCTGTCGCATAGAAATTGACAGCGGCATTGCCGCCACTCTGGTATTGTGTGCCGTTATAGGCAAAAGCTGTCAGGCTGGTGATTCCCTGTCCGCTGATGACAGCCGTGGGAGATGCCAGCGTCCCGGCGCTTTGGTAGCCCGAGAATGTAGCCATTTCTATTGCGCTGGAAACAAGGGCGGCAACGCGGCCGCCGACATCGGTGCCTTCGCCGACGGCTTGAATGCCTGCTCTATGCGGATGAACAGTCGACGAAGGTACGCGGGTTGCGACCTGTAAAGGCACGGTGGGCGCGGTCGTTCCGATTCCCACGCTTCCAGAGCCAGTGATTCGCATGCGTTCGGAATCAGTTCCGGCGGCCGCTGTATAAAAACGCAGATTCCCGTTCACCGCGGTTGCAAAGTCCGTTTCCGCACTGGAAGAAATTCGTGCACTATAAGCATGGGTTGCGCCGTCGTAAGCGCGGAAAGCCAGCGTACCGATGGTGTCATTGGCAAGCGCCGGATTTCTGGTGGTGGTGGTGCCGCGTGAGCGGGCCAGACTGATCTGGGGCACAGCGGTTTCAGAGTTCACGGCCTCCATAAAGATATCATCGCCATAATCAGTGCCATCACCAACGATGTGCAGTTTGCGGGTCGGCGCCGTCGTGCCGATCCCCATCATGCCCGAGCTGTCCATGCGCATGCGTTCAGTGCCGTTCACGCTGAAGCCCAGAATGTTGGTGGCGGAGAACATTCCCGTCGTGGTGTAGCTGCCGAAAGCATATGTTGGGTTGGACGCTCCGTAAACCCCACCACCCAGGCGCATGTACGGAGCATAGCTTCCGTTAAGTTGCATGACGTTGTTGCTAAGATCCATGACAAGACTTCCGCTGGAAGTAAATCGCATGATCCCGCCGTTGTTCGAAATCCCGGTGTTGGTGTTATTGGCGAAACTGATGGAAGGAGCACTCCAGGTGCCATCTCCGATAAGCAACTTGCCAGACCCACTGATGTTGTAAGTGGCCATGTTCAAGTTTGCGGTGGCCGTGTGATTTCCCAGATTGTCACCCACAGACGGAAGCAAAGCTGCCGGAACTTTCCCGGTGCCATCAAGTTCCACCAGATTGCCGGCCGCAGTGCCAAAGTCCTTCGCTGCGGCGGTTCCCAGTCCTGAAACCTGCGTGTTGCTGATTGCGATGTCGGCACAAGTGAACGTGTCGGTGATTGCACTCCAGTTCAGGGTTTTGTTTGCGGTCGCACAAGCTGCGGGCATTTGGGTGTTGCCAGTGACGGTTGAGCGCAATTGGCCAAAACCCACGTATTGCACTTTCCATTTCGTGGCATCATGAACCAGCATCTGGCCGGTCAAAGGAGTTGTCGTGTCTATCGCCACACCTTGGATTTTTTCAACCTTGGTGTTGCTAAGACCCGCAGTTGAGGTCACATCGCCGGCGACATTGGCGTAATCTGCCGCGGCCATATTCGAACCACTGGTCACAAGACCTTTGGCGCTGACCACAACGCGGTTGTAGGTGCCAGCCGTCACTCCCGAATCATTCAAAGAAATAGCCGGGGCTGTGCCTCCGGAGCTGGCCAACGGGGCGGAGGCGGTGACGCCGGTCACGGTGCCGCCACTGGTGGTCACGGTTGTCCATGACAATTTGCCAGTGCCGTCGGTTTTCAACAGCTGCCCATCGGTGCCGTCGGCCGCAGGTAATTCGTAACTGGAATTTGCGCTTAAGGCCGGGGCTTTCAGTTCTACATAATTCGAGCCGGAATACACGCGGATCCCGCTGGAAGTCTGAATCAGGCCGCTGGTGTTGATGGCCGTACTGCCGCCGATGGTGCCCGATGTGATGGCACCGCCTGACACTTTGCCGGCTGTGGAAATAGTCGCAAGCTTGGAATCTGCAATCGCCGCCGAACCGGAAATGTCCTCGTTCAAAATCGTGCCGTTCACGATTTTGGCCGTGGTCACCGTGTCGTCGTTCAAAGTCACAGTGGCAGCAGGGCTTCCAGAGGAAGACACTGCACCTGTCAAAGAGGTGATCGCACCGGCAGTGCCGGCATTGTCATCTGCCGGTGCCCAGTTCGTACCGTCAAATTTCAGTACTTTTCCCGAAGCCAGGCCGGAGTTCACCACCGGTGTGCCTTTGATGCGATCCACAGAGGTCGCACTTTGAGTGCCTGAAACATCCCCAGTCAAATTGCCGGTGAAACCCGCGGCACTGCCGCTGATGTTTCCGGTGACGTTGCCTCCGGTGACGGTGGGGGCCGTGCATTCAAAAGTGCCGGCAGGGGCGATGTGACGCAAATAGCTGCCAGCTCCGCAGAAAGGCAAAGAGGCTTTGGCGACAAAGTCACTGGCAACTTGAGTTCCCAGTTTCTGCGCGGTTTGTGCGATTTTGGCGTGACCGGCATAGGGGACGGAGCGGATTTCATTGTCCGGTGTGATCAGTTTCCAACCAGTTCCGTCATGGAATTGCACGCGCAGCAAACGTTTGTCGTCAGCAACCGGAGTGTAGGATCCGCCGCCTTCGCATGGAATTGCCGCCGAGTTGTCAAAGCTGTCCAACAATTTAAAACCAGCCGCGGCAGGATAGTTTTTTGTGCCGGTGCCGATGGGAACGTCAAACACTCCGGAAGAGTTGCGCATATCAATGGCGCCGGAAGTTTCCCGGTAAAGGACGCAGGTGCCGTTTGGATTGGTCACCGAAAACTCAAAGCGAACGCCATTGACCTCAAGTGCATCCCCTTGAGCATTTCTGATGCGTCCTTGATAGGTGAGTGAACCCGGTGTGGCGAAGGCCCCCGACGAAAGAAAAAGCAGGGTGAATACCGTTACGTACAGGTGTTTTTCCATACACGACTTATCGGCATATTACGGGGTCCCATTCAGTATTTTTGCGCAATTCTTTACAAGGCGAGGGGGGCTAGAGTCTTGAATTGAGACGTTTACAGGACGGTCTTGACCAAAGGCATCTTCAAAACCACCCGGGTGCCGCTGGGGTCCGACGAGCTGGTTTCTTCACTTGAGAATATCTCAATGGATCCATTCATCATCTGCAGATACTCGCGAACCAGCGGCATGCCATAGCCTGTGCCTTTTTCCCCTTGGGTGCCCGGACGGGTGGTCTGGGCGTTCAGGTTGAAGATGTTGGCCAGGATCTCTTTCGGGATGCCGATTCCATAGTCGCGGATCTCGATGATCACTTCGGTTTCAGTTGGGTAGGCGCGCAGATCAATGCGTTCGCCGGGGTGAGAAAACTTGATGGCGTTATTGATAAGGTTCTGCAGCACAACACTGCTCAGGATGGTTTTTTCGCCATTGATAGGCATGCGGTCGCGCGAGATATCCAGCTGCATCTTGATGCCTTTTTGCTGGGCCGTGGCGACGGTGTTTTCATAAACCTCGTTCAGCACCATGGTCAGATTCAAAGGTTTCAAGGGCATGGCCGCCTTGCCGTCCTTCACGGACTTCAGATGTCGCACCTGCGCCAGCAGATTGACGATGTCATCCACGGCGCGCTCAATCTTGTCCAGCTCTTGCACGCCGGACAGGTTTTCCTCGCGGTCCTCTTTGGCCTTCACCAGATTGTAGGTCATCGAAGACAGGGTGTTGGCGATATCATGGATCAGAACGCGAAGCAGGTTTTCAACGTCGAGGTTCTTTTCCTCGAGGTTCTTCATCAGAGTCTTTTCGCCGCGGATATAGTAGTGGGTGTTAAAGGCCGAGAACAGCAGGAAGACAACGACATTAAAGAGCTTTTCACGGTTATAATCGCCGTATTCCGCAATGACGTTCGGGCCGAACCCTTGGGTGCGGGCGAACCAGAAGAACCACAGGATCGCAAAGACGATCAGATAGCCCCCAATCGCCCCGGGAACGCCGACCAGGATGCCGCAGACCAAAGGGATGGCCGTCAGCCAGAAGATACCCGGCGCTTCAATGCCGCCCGATAGGTAAAGCAGATAGGCCAGGATCAGCGAGCACATCGTGCCCATAACACAGGCAGAGATCAGATAGTTTTTAAGGAACCTTAGGCAGGCTTGCGGAACAATCAGCAGCACCACCCAGATCGGGATCAGGGCCGAGTTGTAGTCGGCGACCTTATATTGGAAATTGAATTTCACTATATAGACAAGCGAGACCAGGAGGGTCAAAGAATAGATGACCTTGAAATAAGTCAGTCGTTTCTTGTAGGCATCCTCAGATGTAAAAGTCAGGTCTCGCATGGTGCTTTATATTCCTGGTTGCTTCCATTATGCAATATCGGCGATGAAACAAAAGGCCTGAGGGTATTTCAGCAATGTAATCTATGTTTAGCTGAAATTTGTTCGTTCTAGAGTGAGACAAGCGGGCGCAAGGTCTCGTAGTGTGCTTTCAACTCTACGAATTGCGGGGCGTTCCCGCCGTGGTCGGGATGCAGAATCATGGCAGCCTGACGGAAGGCCTTTTTCAATTCGCTTGCGGTAAAGCCGGCGGGAAGGTCAAAGATCCAGCTTTTCAAAAACTCGTAAGCCTGCTGTTGAGACGGGGAAAAACTGTGAGCTTTGCGTTGTGGACGAACTTTAGGGGCAGGATATTGTCCACGTGGGGAGTTGAATTCTTTGCGACCAACCTGACCCATCAAGAAGGCAAGGTGGGAGGGGTCGGCATTTAATAAGCTTTCTTCGGAGGCGTTCACGAAGGTTTCGGAACCCATTTTCTCTCTGAGAATTTGCTTGAAGCTTGCCTGAAAACTCATGCCTTTCTTATCGGTACAAGGGGTAAAAGTCTCAGTCCAGAAGGTCGTTTCCCAGTGAAAAATGGACTTTTTTAGAGGGGAAAAGGGGCCTTTCCCTAGGGGAAAACACCGTTTCCCGAGGGGGGAGGGGGTGGTTTTAGAGGGGAAAACGGGGTCTTTTCCGCTTCCCGTGCGAAAAAAAATGATTTCCCCTGCATTTTTCTTTAGACAAACGACTGGACTTGGATACACACTAAGCTCATTCGAGATAAACAAGACTAAAAACCTAACGGAGGAATTTCGAATGGCAAAAGCAAAAGCTACAAAAAAAGCTACAACTAAGAAAGCAGCTCCTAAAAAAGCAGCAGCAAAAAAAGCAGCTCCAAAAGCAGCTAAAAAAGCCGCTCCTAAAGCAGCAGCAAAAAAAGCAACTCCAAAAAAAGCAGCAGCTCCTAAAAAAGCTAAAACTGCTCGTAAACCAAACGCAGCTTTCATGAAAGCGTTGACTCCATCTGCAGCTTTGGCAGCAGTTGTTGGTGCTTCTCCACTTCCACGTACTGAAGTTGTTAAAAAACTTTGGGCTTACATCAAGAAGAACAACCTTCAAGATGCTAAAAACAAAAGAAACATCAATGCTGACGCTAAATTGAAAGAAGTTTTCGGCGGCAAAACTCAAGTTTCTATGTTCGACATGACTAAATTGGTTTCTAAGCACCTTAAATAGGTCTTAGCCAGTTCAGTTTTTGAACGACGAAAAAGCCTAGGATTATACCTAGGCTTTTTTTTTGCCTTTTTTTCGGGGCTGGTGAAAAAGGCCCATCTCCTGCGTTGTCGGCGGGTCTTCTCGCTACGACGTACCACATGGGTACGCCTCCGCTGCGAGGACCCACCTCCGCCTTGTATATGGACCTTTTTGACCAGCCCCTCGTCCCGTTGTGGGTGGGCTTCCGCTTCGCGGGATCGCCGTTTTGTGGGCTCGACTTCGTCGTCGCCTTTGGGAGGGGTTTGTTAGTTCGATTTTATAGGGGAAACGGCGGCTTTTATCTAAGGTGGGCTTGGATTTTCCCTGCTCGGGGTTTGGGTTTTGGTCTGTTCAAGGGTGGGGGGCTGTGCTATACCATCCTCTATGGGAATTAAGCCGCTTTCTTTGGAAGAAATCAAAAAGATGACTGTTGCCTGCCGTATTGCAGCCGACACTCTGACCTACCTGGATAAATATATTAAAATTGGTATGACCACGAACGAGATCGATGAGCTTTGCTTCGATTTTATGGCTACCAAAGGTGCCAAGTCGGCATGTCTGGGTTATCACGGCTATCCTAAGTACACTTGTACTTCCATCAATGAAGTTGTCTGCCATGGCGTTCCTGATGACAAAACAATCTTGAAAGACGGGGACATTATCAATGTCGACGTGACGGCCTGGATTGATGGTTTCTTTGGGGACACTTCCAAGATGTACATGATCGGCAACGTTTCTGATGATGCCAAAGATCTTATCGAAACCGCCCGTATGGCTCGTGACGTGGGTATCGAGGCCATCCGTCCGAACGGTTATACCGGGGACATCGGTTTTGAAACGAACAAGCTTGTGACTCGCAAGGGTTATGTCGCCGTGAAAGAGATCGGCGGCCACGGGGTGGGCCGTAAGTTCCATGAAGAGCCTTTTGTTCCATCCTATGGCAAAAAAGGCAAAGGCGAGCGCCTGGTGCCGTTCCACTGTATCACCGTCGAACCGATGGTGAATCAAGGGACTGACGAAATCATCGAATTCGACATTCCAGGAAGCAGCATTAAGTACTATCATACTGCAGATAGTCTACTGTCCGCACAATTTGAACATACCGTGCTTGTGACAGATACTGGCTATGAAATCTTGACGCTGCCTTAAGCGGCGAAAGCCGGCAGAGCTGGAGTGCCGGTAGGCACGCAAGCTGAAGCAGATTTGAATTTAGAAACATAACAAGACAAGGACTTCAATCAAATGTCATTGACTACGACGAACGGAAAAACCGCTATGAAGAAAAATGCTAAAATGAAAGCTCCTGCAGCAACTAAAGCGGCTGCTAAAACTCCTGCTGTTGACTACAGAGTCAGCAAAGAAGCGATGGAAAACCCAGAGGTTTTCGCAAAGCTTGCTAAATGGGGTCGTGAAGAAATCAAGATTGCTGAAACTGAAATGCCAGGTTTGATGGCTCTTCGTAAAGAATACAAAAAACAGCAGCCTTTGAAAGGCGCTCGTATCGCTGGTTGCCTTCACATGACTATCCAGACTGCGGTTCTGATCGAAACACTTGTAGAGCTGGGTGCGGAAATCCGCTGGTCTTCTTGCAACATCTTCTCCACTCAGGATCACGCAGCAGCAGCTATCGCGGCAGCGGGTATTCCAGTATTTGCCTGGAAAGGTCTGACTGAGGAAGAGTTCAACTGGTGTATCGAACAAACTATCGTGGGTTGGGGCAAAGAAGGCTACAACATGATCCTTGACGATGGTGGTGATTTGACGAACATGATGCACGAGCCTCGTTTCGCCAAAGAAATGAAGAAAATCATCGGTATCTCTGAAGAGACAACTACCGGTGTTCACAATCTGGAAGTCCTTGTAAAACAAGGTAAACTGAAAGTTCCAGCGATCAACATCAATGACTCTGTTACCAAATCCAAATTCGACAATCTGTACGGTTGCCGCGAATCTTTGGCTGACGGTATCAAACGTGCAACTGACGTGATGGTTGCCGGCAAAATCTGCGTTGTTGCAGGTTACGGCGATGTGGGTAAAGGTTCTGCGCATTCTTTGCGTGGTCTGGGTGCTCGCGTTCTTGTGACTGAAATCGATCCAATCTGCGCGCTTCAGGCGGCAATGGAAGGTTTCGAAGTGACGACTATGGAAGATGCAGCTCCACTGGGTGACATCTTCGTAACAGCGACTGGCTGCTGCGATATCATCACTGACAAGCACTTCATGAAAATGAAAAACAACGCGATCGTGTGCAACATCGGTCACTTCGATATCGAAATCGACATGGCTTGGTTGAACAAGAACTCCAAAATGCGTGAAGTTAAACCACAAGTGGACATCCACACTTTGAAAAACGGCAAACAGGTTATCATCCTGGCTAAAGGCCGTCTGGTGAATTTGGGTTGCGCTACGGGCCACCCAAGCTTCGTTATGTCCAACTCCTTCACCAATCAGGTGTTGGCACAAATGGAATTGTTCATGAACCGTGACAAGTACCAAGACATCGCAGTTTACCGTTTGCCTAAACACTTGGACGAAAAAGTGGCGGCATTGCACTTGGATAAATTGGGCGTGAAGTTGACTAAACTTTCCTCCAAACAAGCCAAGTACCTGCACATGAGTCCTCAGGGTCCATTCAAACCTGAGCACTACCGTTACTAGTCAACCCGCAAGGGAAGAGGGGCTGCCCGAGCCGGAAACGCCCAGACAGTCCTCGCGCTAGGGAGCCTTCGTGGCTCCCTTTTTTTATTTCGAAGGTGCCTGGTTGTTTTTTCTGGCTATGGTGCGACAGATGGGGGAGTAGAGTAGAAGTTCTTTTGTGTTGTTAAGAATTTTTGTGATGTTTTGAATTTGGATTTTTTTGAGGATCTTGAGTTTTTCTTTTTTGAAATCAAGATAATTTAACGGGGTTCTGCCTTAGGTTTCTTTACTGAGGGCCCGATAAATTCTCCCATTAAAGGGAGAATCATGAACGTACGCAGTTTGAATTTTAAAGTGTCGATGATTGTTGGGATCCTTGTGTTTTGTTCTGCTCTCATTGCAGTGATGAGCTGGCGCAGTCTTGGGGATTTGAATTCTACTCTGACTCATATTACTGACGTCACTGTGCCTCGAATTGATCGGGATCACATGATGAAAGAGGTCTTCCTTACTCAGGTCATTAATGAGCGAAACTTTGCTTTGAATCCGGCCGGTAGTCCTGCTCGGGATGTGGCTCGTAAGTTTATTGGTGAACGTCATAAAGAGATGGCCGGGATTCTTGAAGAGCGCAAAGCACTGGCGGATGAAGCCGGGCTGAAGCGTATCGCTGAATTTGAAGCCGTCTATAAAGAATGGACCGACCTGAATCAGCAAGTCACTGAGCTTTATGATCAAGGCCATGACAAGGAAGCTCTTAACATCCTTGTCACCAAAGGTCGTGACGTGCGCGTGCGCGGAACTGAAATTGTCGACAGCATGGTGAAAAGCAATAACGAACGCATGCTGGTTGAGCAAAAAGCTGCGGAAGTGGCCTATGCGCAATCCCGCAATATCCTTGTGGGCACGGTTTTGGGGGCTTTGCTGTTCGGTATTGCCTGTGCATTTTTGGTGTTGCGATCTTTGAGTTTCAGTATCAACCGCGTGATTTCCGATCTGACCGAAAATTCCACACAAGTGTCCGGGGCTTCCCAGCAGATCTCTGTATCTTCAGAACAACTGGCCGAGGCGTCCTCTGAACAGGCGGCTTCTTTGGAAGAAACCGTGGCTACGCTGGAAGAGCTGACTTCCATGATTAAGATCAATGCGGACAACGCTCGCGAGGCGGCTCGTCTTTCAGGTGAAACCAGTCAGGTGGCCAGTCGTGGGGATAAAGAAATTCATTCCCTGATGGACTCGATGCAGGCGATTTCCCAGGACTCCAAACGCATTGAAGAAATCATCAACGTGATTGACGATATCGCGTTTCAGACGAATTTGCTGGCCCTGAACGCGGCGGTCGAGGCGGCGCGTGCGGGTGAGCAGGGGAAAGGCTTTGCTGTTGTGGCGGAAGCGGTTCGCAATCTGGCTCAGCGCAGTTCTTCTGCGGCGAAAGACATCACCGAGCTGATCAAAGGCAGCGTCGAGAAAATCGACCGTGGTGCCAACCAAGCTCAACAAAGTGGCAAAGTGCTGGGTGAAATCGTGCAGTCCGCGCAGAAGGTGTCCAGTCTGAACGCTGAAATTGCCAGTGCCAGTGAAGAGCAATCCAATGGGGTTACTCAGATCAGCAAAGCCATGAATCAATTGGATCAGGTGACTCAAGTGAACGCCGCGACTTCGGAAGAAGCTGCTGCGGCTTCTCAAGAATTGTCCGCCCAGGCTCAGCAACTGGATAAAGTCGTCGACTTGTTGACCTACACCATCAAAGGTGTGCGCCGTGAAATCTCCGCCGCGGTCAGCAGCGTGCAGGCCAAGGGTAAGACCATCGACATCAAGTCCGCCCAAAAACGCCCGGCCCCGGCAGCAGCCCCACGCAAAACCCCAGCAGCTGATTCCATGGACGACTGGGGCAAAGTAGGAACCACCGACGGCTTCTAAAAAAGGTGCCTGGTGACTTTTTACATCTACGCCGCAGCATGAGCGGCGTAGGCATTGTTATCTGCCTTCGCCGTGATAGGGTTTTAAGATATTCAGGAGGACTTATGAAGGTTCTTGGTTTTATCTTAACCCTGTTCATTGCGGCATCCGCATTCGGTCGTCTTTCGGACGGCAAAGCCTCATTCACCGTGAAAGACGGAAAGATTGTCGGCGCCATTCAAAAAGGTTTTCATTTCAATAAAGAAGCCCCTGCCGCTTTCGCTATGAAAGGTGTAGAGATTGCGCCTCTTGTTAAAGAGGAATCTCAGTTGGTCTTTGCTATGCCGACAAAAGAAAACGAAGGCTTTGAGCTTGGCTTCTATGTCTGCGACGACAAAAAAACCGTGTGTGAAGAGCACCGGATCACTTACGTGATTTCTGGCGGAAAGCTAAAACCTGCTAGCGAAGTCAAAAAAGCCGAAGTCGCAAAGCCGGAAGTGAAAGCCACCGCGGGCAAAGTTCACAAGAATAGCCATGGCTTTATCGAAAACGACCTGGATGCTGCCAAAACTTTGGCGGCAAAGCTTAAAAAGAATCTGCTGGTTGATTACGGCGCCCCTTGGTGCCCGGCCTGTGTTCGTCTTGAAACGGAAGTCTTTGGCACCAAGGCCTTTAAAAACGTCACGAAGGATTTTGTGCTGGTCGCTTTGAATGCGGATATGAGTGTCAATAAACCGTTCGGCAAACAATATAATATTAAAGCGATTCCGACAGTGTTGATCTTAAAACCTGATGGCACTGAACTTTATCGCGCCCTGGATTTTGCGCCGGCGGATGTTTATGCCAAACGCATCAAGGATGCGAAAAAGAACCTTCAATCCGCGGCGGATCTTGAAAAGCTGGCACAAGCCGGTGATCAAAAAGCCATCGAGGCTTTGGCCGTCAGTGCCTACAATGCTCTGGATATGGAAACGTCCGTGAAATGGTATCGTCAGATCGATTCCAAGTCCGATCGTTTTGCTTCAGCTGAAACTCAACTGGCGTCTCAGCAGGCCCGTGCCGACAAAAAGTCCGATGAATACCTGGCCATTCTGAAAAAGTGGGCTGATCTGAAGCCGCAAAGTTTCACCAGTGTGACGGCCACCAATGAATGGGCTGAACTCCTGAAAAGTGAAAAGAAGGACCTGCCCGCGGATTTGAAAGAGCGCCTGAAAGCCAATACCGAGTTTTTGCAAAACCTGACCAAGTCCAAAGCCGACACCATCAAATGGGTCGAGGCTTGGGATGTCAGCCCCATGGCCCCGGTGGAAAGAGCCGAAGCCCTTTCCATGTGGAAGGCGTCAGCCGAAGCGCTGGGGCAAAAGGAAGAGATCGTCAAAATTCAGCAGGAACTGCAGGATGAAGTGCGTTCTTTGAAGCTTTCAGAAAAGCGTCCGGGCGAAGTGATGGCGACCCTGTTTTACTTCCGTCAGGCGGGACTTCCTGAAATTGAAGAGTCGTGGTTGCTGAAGCTTGAAAAGGAAAATCCTGACAGCTATGTGCCGCACATGAAGCTTGCCAGCTACTATGTGCGCAACAAGGCCTATGACAAAGCCCTGCCACAGGCCCAACTTGCCGTAGAGCTGGGCGAAGACCTTCGTCTTCATAACTTGAAAACTTTGGCCGAGATCCAGAAGGAACTGAAACAAAAGGATGAAGCCAAAAAGACCATCGAAATCGCTTTGGCTCATCCACAAGTGAAAGAGGATCGCTTCAAGGAAGTTCTAAAGTCCCTGGAGCAAATGAAGAAAGACCTTTAGTCCTTCAAAAGGAAAGTGGCCTTTCTCAGGCTCTTTCCATTTACGAAAATTTCTACGACATGAGAGCCCGGATAAAGCACTCGTGTTGTCACCGGGCGGAAGGAATGCTTTTTGGTGAATTCCATCCGCTCTTTTGCTTTCAGCTCTTTGTTGGCAAGCTTAAAAACTTTGGCTGAATTCGTGCCATTGGCCTTTTTATAATGAATCGCATAGTCCACCACAACCGTGGCGTCCTTGGGGCTTGAAAGGCCAAAGGACATTTCAAGATGACCGCCGGTTTTGACGGTTTTAGGTTTTAATGCCAGATCATGCAGCTTCACCGTGGCCTCAGTGTGATATCCCAAAAGCTTCAAAGCTTCAGGATTGCCAGCCTTCACCTGAGTTCTTAAGGCGTGACGGGTGATCCAGTCGATCTTGGCTTTATGTTCTTTCGGAGCTTCCTTCTGCCAGCGCTTCAGGGTTTTGATCACCACATCCGGATGGGTTTTGGTGATGTCATTCAGGTGATTGGCAACGGACTTGCGTACGTAAAGTTCTTCGTCGTATTTAAGCTCTTCCAAAAGCTTCAAAGTCGGTGCCGGGTCTTTGATGAATTCACGCAGCAGCTCGCCCCACGGCAGGCGGGGACGCGAACCTTCCGAAACCCAACGGCGCACGTGGTGGCTTTCGTCCTGAGTCCAAGCCATCAGTTGTTTCAGAGTTTCTTCCTGACGGTGGATCAGGAACGGACGCACGGCCCATTCAGCAGTGAATTTTTGTGTCAGTGCGTGCAGGCCCTTCATGGATTCATCAAAATGTTCCAGTCCATACACTTGCACAAATTCAGTGAACGCCCACAGGTCAAAACCGGACAGAGGTTCAACGCCGGGTTTGGGTTTGCTGACAGCTTTCAGCAGAATGTTTAAAGCCTTGGTGTAGTCTTTTGGAAGGTGTGATTGCAAGCGACCGCGGATCAGCTGCACGCGGGGTTTCATCTCAAGTGCGGAAAGCTCGCGGGCAAGCTTTTGAAAACTTTTGCTGTCAAAATCAGCGTGGTGATATTGCAGGTGCTCAGCTATGCGGCGTACGAGCGCCTCGTTAATCCAGTTTTTGAAAGCCGATTCGTTTTCAGCGGTTTTTTTCTGCGGCATAAAGCAGCCTTTCCGTCTGATCCGAATCTATTTGGTCGGATCAAACCACAGCTTCTTATTGTCGAAGGGAACCGTTGTTGGCAACAGCGGATTATCAATTCTGAACAGTTTTCTGTTCTTAAGGTTCAGATCCGCGATGACTTTGCCATAGGCCTTGTTAAACATCCGGTCAAAATCACCTGATTCGATCAGTTTTTCCAGGCCGTCTTTAGTTCGGCGTGCAAGTTTTTTGCCCTCGTCCGTTTGTGGGAACCAGAAATAGGTCGGCAGGGGATAGTACAGCAAAATGTTTTCTTCAATCATCAGCTGGGGCAGGCGCTCTTTGCGCGCGTTGAATTCTTCCAGCACTTCCGTCACGCCGCGGGGGAAAGCTGTGGTGTGCGCGCTGAACACAAGGTTTTCAAAGATACGGTCGTAATAAACCTCTTCCAGCACGCGAAAGCCCGCGCTTTCCAGAATGGCATTGTCGCCCCAGCCTTCGCCCTGGCGCATGGGGATTTTTTTCAGCTGATCCAGGGTGGTGATTTTGTCAAAGACGGCCTTGTCTTTTTTATTGATCAGCAGAACGCGATAAGAAATCAGACTTTTATCGATGGGGATGCGAACAGTTTCTAACTGGCGTTCGCGTTTGATCGAGGTTTCACGAATCATCACGGTCAGTTTTTGCGAGTTCGACAAAAGCTCGCGCATCTGACGGTCTTCCGTCATGCGCACGCTGGGCTTTAGAACGTAAGGCCCATATTTATCTTTGGTGATTTCCAACGCCGCCTTCAGAAGATCCCAGTGGTAGGCGTAACGACGATCTATTTCGGACTCTGGCGGATGGTAAATGTAAACCATCTCGGCATTTGGGGTGTTACCACCCAGGCCGGCCAGAGGAAGAAACAGACATAGCAAAAACAGCAGACTTTTGCGCATCATTCAGCTCCTGCTCATGAAAGTAGGGGCCTTTGATTTTCGAGTCAAAAGAAATGAGCATGCGTCCGCTGCCGTAAGATCTGCAGTGGACGCATGAATGCGCTACTTGGTGAAGTGCATTTTATCGGTATAGTGGCGCAGTTCCTGGATGCTTTCGCGGATGTCTTCCAGGGCGCGGTGTTTGTTAGCCTTCTGATAAACGTATTTGAATTTGTTATTGATGATCACTTTCCATGAAGACACATCCACCATGCGATAGTGAAGTCTTCCGGCAAATTCCGGCATGTACTTGTTGATGAAAAGACGGTCTTGCATGATTGAATTCCCCGCAAGAACAGGTTTGTCCTTGGGATCCGGGAAATGCTTTTTAACCATGTCCACAAGCTTGGCTTCAACCTGATCAGCGTCCATTCCGTTAGGCACCTTAGCGGTCAGGCCGGATTTTCTGTGATGTTCCGTGTTCCAGGCGTCCATGCTGTCCAGATACTTCTGGGGCTGTTTCACTACGGTTTCAAATGTTTCCAGTTCTTTGAAGTTCAGATCCGTGACGATGGCCGCCACTTCGATGATCACTTCCTTCTCGACATCAAGACCGGTCATCTCCATGTCGATCCAAAAGAGCTTGTTCATGAGAGTTCCTATTCTAGGGCGCCGTGCGCCCGGATGCTCTCTATGATGATGGATTTGGAAGGGGGAGACAAGACCTTTAGGCCTTCTTTTGCTCCATCCCAGTTTTTAGGGCGCGTTCCACGGTGGAAATCAGCGAGTTTTCATCCCACGGCTTGTCAATAAAGGCATACACGCCCAATCTTTGAGCTTCCAGCACCATGTCCTTCTGGCCATAACCAGTGTGAATGATGAACGGGATCTGCAGGCCGTTTTCACGCATCCACTTTAAAACTTCCAAGCCTGATTTTTTTGGCATCTTTTCGTCAGAAAGGACGGCGTCAAATTGCTGGGTTTTCAGCAGATCAATGCCTTCAATCCCGTTGTTGGCGCGGTGGATTTCAGAGGTGCTGTCTTCAAGGATGGCCGCCAGGACTTCAAGCAGTTCAAATTCGTCATCGATAATAAGCAGGCGACCCTTAGAGGATGCGGAAACTGTGTTAATCATGGGATCATTATGCCAAAGAAGTGCGGTCAGGTCATCGCGCTCGATGGTCAATTTTTTTTAATCGAACCCCCTGAACAGGGGATCCGATGATTCCACAATCTTACTTGGACTTTGAAGAGTTGATGATCTTGTATTCACCGGCTTTTGAAATCGCCGCTTGAATCTGATCTTGAGAAATCGTTGAACCGGCTTTAGGTGAGACAATCACTTTACCGACAGTAACATCGCACTTTTCCAGGCCATCCATTTTGCATACCTGAGCCTTGATGGAGCGGGCGCAGGAGGTGCAGTGCATGCCTTCCACTTCGTAAGTGATTGTTTCCGCCAGGGCGGTTTGGCACAGTAGCAGGGCGGTCGCAGCCAAAAGTTTCTTCATTTTGGGGTCTCCTTGATGGTGCAAAGACAGTATACCCTTCAAAACCGTCCGGCTAGGGCTTTATTTGCTCAAAAAGAGGGCATAGGACGCCATGATATTAAGTTTTTTTAAAAATAATGTTGTCAGGGGTGTCCGACTTGGCTATAAATGATTCTCCGAAACGCCACTGGGGTGGTAGTTAAGTTGGTTATAACGTCCGCCTGTCACGCGGAAGGCCGCGGGTTCGAGTCCCGTCCACCCCGCCATTTTTTCCTAAAAATGGCCAAAATCACCGAAGCTGAGTCTTCGGTTTTTTTATGCCTAAAATCTGCCAAAACCATCACAAAATCTTACTCGCAAGCGATTGCTTGCATCTAAGGCACATGTCGACAACACTATCTGCTATATGGGATTTATCACGGATCGAATGCCTACCTATATGCCAGTTATTGGAATTTCATTCGATCTTCCGGGGCAAAAGCGGCGAGTGAAGTCGCTTCTTCTTATCTTCTTCGTGTTAACCATCAGCCTATGCGCTCAGGCTGAAGATAAAATGATCATTCGAGCCTCCATTCCTGCCGGATTGGCCCCACCTTTGCTGATTGAAAAGGGCGATAAAAAAGAGGGTCTCATTGTGGACTATACCAACGCCCTCGCTGAAATCCTGGGTCGTAAAGCTCAGTTTAGCGTCGTCACCCGCTATCGTCTGCTTGGATACTTGTTAAAAGGGCAAATGGATATCCTCTGCTACACGTCCCCCTTGTGGGACAGTAGTCAGGACAAAATGGATTTTTCAAAAACGCTTTTTATAAAACGGGAGATAGTCATTGGTCAGGCCCCCATGCCCAAGACGGTCGAAGGCCTCAAGGGAAAAACTCTGGGAACTATGCTTCAATATGTCTACCCAACTCTGGATCCTTATTTTTCCACCGGAAAGATAAATCGCGAGGACAACGTCAGCGAGGAAGCCAATTTAAAAAAGCTTCTTCATGGAAGAATTCAATACGTCGTCACCGATCAGATCTTTCTGGATTATTTTCGCTTGAAAAACCCGGACATCACAAAAAATCGGCAGACTATTTTTCTTAAAGACTATCCGATCATATGTTCAACCAGTCGCTTGGGACGAGTCACTAAAAAGGACCTGGACAATGCGATCACAAAGCTAAAGTCTTCAGGGAAGCTTGAACTGCTGTTTAAGAAATATGGCAGCACCATGATTAATGGTGAATAAAAAAAGGGTGTCTGGAAGTTCCCAAGCTCGTCTCAATTTGCAACAAGGCTGCGTATTTCAAATTAAGACATAACAGATTTGGTTGGCGTTTTTGGCGCCTTCGACAGTTCTGACGGCGTGGAATCAAGTTTATCCCACCTGGGGCTGGAATGACCTTGGCAATGTAAATGGCCAGAGGTGCCTTATGAAAAAAGTCTTGTTGGCAACTGTCTTAATTTTGAACTTCTCTGCCTTCCATGCTCATGCGAACCTGCTGCCATTCGCTCAGGATGTCAGTGTAGGTGATTACTCTGTCGCTGTTTCAAAAATTAAATTCAGTAAACGCGCTGACGCCGGTTCCTTTTGTCACACTTTGGGTAAACAACTTGGCTTGAACTTGAAACTGGCGGACCTTGAAGAGGTCATTCAAGTTGCAGCTTTCGGTAAACCGCAATTGGACAGCATGATGGTGCAGATTAAGAAGCAAGATGGCTCTGTTGATACGGCTATCGTCGCTTGGGATAACAAGAAAAAAATCAAAATCGACAAAGAGAATCCAGCGAACGTTGATACTCACCTGGTACTTAGAATTCGTGGCGGCGACGGAGTCGTCAGAGAAACAACCCTCAAAGAACTGAAAGAGCTAGGGGCCGTCGATTATCAGAATAGACCCATTGATAAGCTTCCGGCCTTTTGCATTCACGATATTAAAAAACAATAGTCAGGCTATTTGCAGCGAGCCTTTGAACTAAGAACAAGCGCCCGTGCTTGTTCTTCTGTACTGGCAGTGCCGATCGAGCAGGTATCCGCCCCATCCAAGCGAACCGCATACACGACTTCCACATCTGACGTTCCATCTTCCGTGGCTTCAGACAGGCGATAGATAAAGCCAATCCACTGCAACGATCCGCTGCCGTCTTCCAAAGAATTCGTTTTACGGTACATCCATTCCACTTTAGGTGAAGCCAGGTCATGGAACGAGTACGGGTTATTCAGTGCAATCTGCTGACCACCGTAAGCCAATTCCGGATGATAGCGAAGGTCGCCGCCAGCGATGTTTAGTTGATACCCGCCAAAACCCTTGCATTCAGCATCATAGAAATCAATCGGGGACTGCTCTGTTGCCGCACTGATTTCAACGCACTCGGTGGATAAATTAGTAAACACGCTGCCAACGGAGACCTGACGGCCTTCCTCAGCATAGGCCGTCAAAGTGGTCATTGAAATCATCGAAATCATCGCAATTGAAGAAAGAAACTGTTTCATCGTCCGATCCTTTACTGTTGGTAAGTCACTGACGAACTATTTATTGCGCCCGCTAAGAAAACACGAGCGGAACTTTAAGCTCCTGCCGAGTGACAGCAACATTTTGTATGCTTTGAACAGACTTCAACGGGGGCTTTTTATTTGTCTTCTGGTAATGGTGTCGCTAGAATCCTTCCCAATTAGACCCGTCTAGTAAAGGACCGATATGGAAACGCCCCACGATACAGAGATGGCAGAAAAAGAAGTACGTCGCAAAACCCTTTGGGTGCTTGGCTTGACGTTTATTTTGCCGGTACTAATCACTTTGTGCGGCATCTATTACATCGTGTCCACAGGAAAGTAATTCGCCGGATCATTTCAGGCGTTTCAAGACAGCTTCATTGTTCCACGCTCATTAAAGCTTTGGTGCCATGCAAAGGCCCGCTCAATCACATGAGGTGTATGCCCCCCGCGAGCCAGGGCTTCTTTATAGTAAGCTTTAAGCTGGTCGCGATATTCGGGGTGAACGCAACTTTCAATCACACGTAAAGCACGCTCTCGTGGCGCCAGACCGCGCAAATCCGCCAGTCCCTGGTCGGTGACCAGGATGTCCACGTCGTGTTCGTTGCTGTCGACGTGAGTCACCATGGGAACAACGTGGGAAATGTTGTTATTCTTGGAGGCAGACTGAGTCACGAAAATACTTAGATATGAATTTCGGGCGAAGTCTCCGGATCCACCAATCCCGTTCATCAGTTTGTTGCCACCGATGTGGGTGCTGTTGACGTTTCCATAAAGGTCAAACTCGATGGCTGTATTGATGGCGATGACGCCCAGACGGCGAATGACCTCGGGTGAATTGCTGATTTTTTCCGGGCGCAGCAAGACTTTGCCACGATATTGATCCAGATTCGCAAAGAATTTTTCATAGCAGCCTTCAGTCACGGCGAAAGAACAGGCTGAAGCGAATTTCATTTTGCCGGAATCAATCAGTTCAAAGGTGCTGTCCTGCAAAACTTCGGAATACATCTGCAGATTTTCAAAATTTCCTTTCTTGAAGCCGCTAAAGACGGCATTGGCAATATTCCCAATGCCTGTCTGCAGCGGTGGAAGATTCATGGACAAGCGGCCTTTTTTTACTTCCTGATTAAAGAAATCCATCAGGTGATCAGAGATTGCCTGGGTTTTGACGTCGACAGCACTGAGATCCACCGGGCTGTCTTTGATGTCAGAGATAACAATGCCCGCGATTTTCGCCGGATCAATATCCATTGTTTCAGTCCCGATACGAGAGCTGGGTTCTGTCACTGGAATGATCTGGCGGTGTGGCGACAGACCCGTGGCAAAGATATCGTGGAAGCCGCGAATCTCAAGTGGGATGGTCGTGTTAACTTCCAAAATCACGGACTTGGCGTGCCGGGCATAGGTCAGATTGTTGCCAACCGAAGTCGTTGGCAGGATGGAACCGTCCTCATAAATAGCAGCCACCTCAATAACAGCAATGTCCACTGACGGTAAAAAGCCATAAGCCAGCAGTTCGGCAGTTTCCCCCAGATGAGGATCGGTGAACATCACGTCGCCGGTATTAATTTTTTTGCGCAGCAGGGGATCGGCTTGAAAGGGCATGCGTCGGGCGATCACATCGGCCTCGGCCAGCAAACCGTCCAGATTGTGGCCCAGTGATGCTCCGGTCATTAAATTTATTTTCAGGGGATTCTTTTTTGCTTTTTCAACCAGAGCTTTCAATGTGGCTTTGGCATCGCCTGCTTTGGTGAATCCGCTGGCGCCCACGACCATTCCATCCTTGATAAGTTCAGCAGCTTGTTCCGCAGATATGATTCTATTTCGGTACTTTTCGGCAATGCGGTCGCGGTGCATGGAGCGTTCTCCCAAGTGACGTGGTGAAGGAACCAGTGTCTCATCTTGACATGGTTTTTCAAGCGGGAAGTCTTTTGTTGCTGAACTGAATACGTATTAATAAAAAACTGAAATCTCCACCTATGTGCGATATTCCATGGGTTGCTATTATATCAGCCATGAACATAACCAAGACTCATGGTGCCTTTGTTCTTTCGCTGTTGATTTTGACCGGGTGGAATGTCGGGTGCTCTCCGGCGGCAAGTTTTCATGCGCAGGGGGTGTCGGATGTGGGGAATGCTTTGGCGCAAGCCTCGGTCACCTGTTTGGCTCCTGCAGGGGTGTCGGCAAGGCCTTCCACCATTGAAGACGTTGTCGTTCTGATAAATTCACTGCCAAAGCCCGTCACGCTCAGTTGTTTTTTGGAAAGCCTGGAGCGACCCTTGAACATTACTTTGACCAACAGTCAAATGAGCGCGCAACCGGCGGCAGGCAATCGCAGTCCGCGCGTCTTTATCCTGAACGAAAAGCTTTATATGTCGGTGGTTTCCGAAGGACGGGGTCGCGACTATCTGGAGTTGAGCTATCAGACGACGGCAACGACATCGGTGAAGGCTGAGATTGAGTTTCCCATCATGCAATCGATTTCCAAAAGCAAGCCCTACAGCGGTGTGCGCTTTGGGAACGGTACAAACTGCAGTTCTTGCCACCGCGCTGAAAAACAGATCGGCACCATTGAGGGCGCACCCATGTTTGAATCCTGGGCCTATCAGCCGGATAAAGAGACCCTGGTGGACTTGCAGCAATTTGAAAATGAACTGAAGATCTGCAATTTTTCCAAAGAACCTGAACGCTGCGAAATTATCAGGGCCGTCCTGGGACACGGCGAAGTGCAAAGTCAGGATTTTCCGAAAAGCATGTATTTTAATTTTTCGGTGTGGTGATTATAAAACGCGTTTAAAGGACCGTATAAATCACTTCCAGACAGGTCTCACCATGCTGACGAATTTCTTTGATTTTAAAAGCGGTGTCGGTTTGACGGGCGAAAAGCTTTTTGCCCTGATTTAAAAAGACGGCCACCGTTTGAATGTGCATCTCGTTCAATAGACCCTGGTCGTAAAATTGCCCGGCCAGATCACCACCGCCCACAATCCAGATGTTTTTTCCCTGAGCTAATCTCTGCATTTCCTGATGATGGCTGGCAACGTCGCCCTGAACAAAGCGAATGTCAGCGCCGGCGTAAGGTTTAAGGTTCTGATGGGTGAAGACAAAGCAGGGGACTTTATACGGCCATTCTTCAGCATGCTGTTGCATCCACTTGTAGGTCGATGTACCCATGGCGAGGGCACCCACGGTGTTTACAAAGGTATCTATGAAGCTGATATCCGTGGGGCCATTTTTAAACAACCATTCCAAAGAGTCGTTGGGGTCAGCAATATACCCATCCAAACTAGCCGCAGTGAAATAAATGGTCTTCATCATTGATTGATAACATCCAGAATCTGGTTGTTGCCGTTGATTTTAAGTTTCAACGGCACGCGACCTTCCTGAGACTCTGTCAACAAGTGCAGTTTCGATTCAGGAAAGCTCATTAAATTCTTGATGATCAGAAGCTTTGGCAGACCCACTAGCTTAACCATGGCTTCGTTTTCAATGGCTTCGACGTGTTCAACCACGCCGGTCACGTATAGTTGTGAAGACGCGCCGGCGCTGACCGTGGCGTTCGCCTGTGAGGTCACAACGTTGAAAGCAGTGAATAGAACTACGATTAAAAGATACTTCGCCATAATTACCGTCCTAATCCTTTTACTTGAGATAAAATTAACTGATTATGTCCATAAACGTCTTCCACAAAACGGATAACACCATCCGAGTTCATTTGGGAAGTTACAGGTACTAAATAAACCGGCATGGGTTCTTTCAGATCCACACGGGTTTCCTGATCGACCAATTGGCCTTCTTTAACCACGAAGTTTTCAATCTGCGGTCGGGACCATTGCGTTCCGGCAAGAAGGTATTCGGCCAGATCCAGCGGTTTTTCCAAACGCACGCATCCTGAGCTGCGCAGGCGCTGGGCTTCGCCGAACAAATCGCGCTGGTTCGTGTCGTGCAGATAGATCGCATAGGGATTTGTCATCATGAACTTTACAACACCCAATGCATTGTTATAGCTCGGCTTCTGTCTGATGTAAAAATTCACGCTCGAAGACTTAATCGACTTCCAGTTAATGCTGGTGGGGTCAATGGTTCTGCTGAAATCAGCGGTGTACACTTCAAATCTGTTGTCTGTGAAATACTTGCGAATGCCTTTTGTGTCGAGCTTCTTCAGGATTTCAACCTTATCGTTCAGGAATACCGTGGGCGGAATGGTCCATGTCGGGTTCATCACCAGAAATGTGATACGATCCCGCAGTGTCGGAGTTTTTCGTTCCGCGGTGCCATTGATCGCTTTAAAGCTCATCGAGACATTGTTCTTTTTGTCCGTCATCATGAAGTGTGAAAATGCCGTATTCACGAAAATATGACGGTCTTCAAGATTCTGTGGGAACCAGCGCAGTTGTTCCATGTCCGCCTGCAACTGACTGAGTCGATCTAACAAAGACACGCTGAAGAACTTCCAGGTGCGACCGCCGGGTGAAATCACTCCATCCGGTTTCATTTTAAGGTTCATTTGAATGTCGTTGATCGCAATTAACATGTCCTGATCAAAAGTGTCATTCATGCTGTCGATGCGATAGCCCAGCTGACTCAGACGTTCCTTCAGCTTGATGATGACCGGATCTTTTTTACCCAGGGACAAAGGCTTTTTGGCCGGGGTGATTGTTTCCCACAATCCGGTGTCCTTTAATGGATACAGCTTTTGCATTGCCATTTTTAGGGACTGATAAACGGAAAACTGCGGGGCCATTTTATCAAGGGCCTGTCTTGCGTTGCTTTGGCTGCTCAGGACGACAAGGCGAACTTGTTCGGCCGTCAGGAGGTCCTTCTTTTTGACTTTGATATCTGAAGCCAAGCCCGTCGGATTGACCGAGCCGGCATAAACATCGCGCAGAGCCTTCACATAGACGGCCAGAATCTGACGTCGGTCGAAGTCAGCATCCAGAGTTCCGCGCAGGAAGGACTGCTCAAGATCGCTGCTCCAATAGACCGAGGGATTCAGTCCATGCTGCCACACAGACAACAGAGCTTCGCGGATGGAAGCCGCACTAAGGCTGTCGACAGCGGTTAGATAATCAATCGCACCGGGACCCTGTGTGGGCACCGCTGAAAAATAGGGAGGACTTTGAGCCTTCGCCGTCGAAAGCCCGCCTGCCAAAATCAGGGATGTGATCGCAAGAAATAAGCGAACAGGTTGTGTATCCATTTCCAGTCACCTCGTGGCAACGGGTACTACAAGAACTTTGCCAGCGCCGGAAAGAAACTGAATGTGATTTGGATACTATTTGAGAAATATCTTCATATCAGGCTGTCAGGCAGTGACACTTCTGGTGCCTCGCTCAGTCGCTGGACAGCCGGGGTCAGCTCCAGGCGGCTTATAGTTCTTCTAAGGTTCTGTGGCGTAGGCATAAGACTGGCAAGGGTGTTTAAAGCCTTATGAAAAGACTGTTAGTGCTTCTTTCACTTCTATTGATCAACTGCCAGGAAAGCCCGGAAAGCCTTCAAGGGACAGCCGTGGATTCGGCACAAGGGCAAGGGATTATCGGTGGGGCGACGGTTCCGGTTCAAAGTGATCTGTCGCAGATGGTTGTCAGCGTGCGGACCTACTACAACACCCGTGTTGAGATTATTAACGGCCAGAAGGTCGAAATCAATGACGTGTTTCAATGCACGGGAATTCCACTGAGCAGACAGCTGATTTTGACGGCGGGCCATTGTCTGATGACTCCAGATGGGTATTTACGCACGGTCGAATTTAAAACCAAAGCCGGAGAGCATCTGGCCTATGCAGAAGAAACGTTCGTTTTGCCTGAACAGTACAAAGCCGGAAATCAGGATTTTGATTTTGGGATTTTGAAGTTAAAGAAACAGCTGCCCCAGGACATCATTATCACGCCCCTGATGGATCACTCGGTGGGGGACTTGCGCTCTGTTCTTGCGGCCGGTTATGGGCGCACCAATGGCGTCTGGTCTGATATCAAGGGCGATGGTGCTAACACCCTGCGGTCGGTTCAGTTGAGGGTGTCAGCCTTCTCAAAAAATGAAAACCGTTTCCGTGTCCAGCAGACCCAAGGCAAAGGTTTTTGCCAGGGGGATTCTGGTGGCCCTGCATTTGCCCGAATCAAAGGGCAGACCTATGTGGTGGGGATTGCCTCGAAAACCACCCGTAGCTCGGGGGAACCCGCTACGGCTGATACTGAACGCTGCACCGATGAGGGCATTTATATCAACGTTCAAAAGCAATTTGGTATGATCCTAGAGCTGGCCAGGTCGTTAACCCCGGTACAGGATTAAAGCTGCGTTTAAGCTACGGGAAAGTCGGCTTTTTGCTGGCATCCCATGCCGGATTGGATTGATGGTCGAACAGAGTGGGGTCGACCCCCTTTGGCAGCACCCAACCACTGATATCCTGAACAAACGAATCAGCGCTAAAGAACATCTGTTCCATCGACAACAGACCCGGTGTTGCAAAGATCCAATTTGAAATGTCATGGTTAAAGGCGTCTGCATTCTGGAACATCGAAGACATGTCGGTGACTTTTGATGTATTCCAGTAGTTTCCATTTCTGACCAACGGTTGATCGAAGACCAGGGCCCCCATGAACATAAAGCTCATGTCTGTGACTTTGAAAGTATCCCATTCGCTGATGTCCTGATTGAACGCTTTGGCGTCGCTGAACATGCTGGCCATTGTTGTGGCATTTGCAGTATCCCAGCCGCCGACCGGCTGATTAAAGGCTTCGGCTCCCATAAAGATGTTGCTCATGTCCTGAACATTGGAGGTGATCCAATGATCCACCGGGCTGTTGAAAGCCTTCGCGCCCATGAACATGCCTCTCATATCCGTGACGTTGCTCAGGTCAGGACGATCGATTGCTGAAACCTGCAGGTTCTCGCAGCCGGCGAACATCATCTGGGCAGTGCCCCACTGATTGGTTCCCCATTGTTTGACATCCAGAATTTTCAAGCGGTCGCCACCGCCACCAAAGCGGAAGTAGGGCATGGCTCCTTTGATTTTGATTTCATAGACATCAGGACCTGGATAGCTGTGAATGATGGCTCCCATGCCAGGATTCCAGGTCGCGGATTCAATGTCCTGCCAATCGCCGTCACCCCAATATACGGTGAAGTCATGGCCAGCCCAGCCGGTCAGGGGCAATTCAAACGTGTCGGTTCCATTGCCTTTCGTGGTGTCGACGGTGAAGATAAAGGAGTTTTGGATCGAGGTGTTTGCAGAAGGCCCATATGCCGGAGCCAGCAGGCCGTCGGCGTCTTCGGCTGTGTCAGCCGCGATGGAAATATTTAAAAGACCGTCTCCTGCGCAATCATTGATGGTTACGGTCGGAGTCATGGTCGTGCCATTCGTCACTGCGATGGTGCAGCCAGCCGTGTCGGGCCCACCCAGTGTGATGTCGGTGTCTTTTAAATCGACTGTGGTGGCGTCGTTATAGGTGACTGTATAAACAAAACTTGTGGCGACAGAACCATAGGGCACAGATGGTGCGCTGATGGTCAGTGTCGGACCTGTTGGAGCGGGTGGTGTTGAAGGTGATGGGGATTCTGAAGATACATCAATGCCGGTAGGGACGAGCTGCAGATCCAGCGTGCAGCCCGTTAAACAGAGCGTGGTCAGCAAAAGCATGACGTTCCAGAGTGAGACACGTACCAGTGTTATCATGATGTATATTTCGGAATACTATGAACGACCCTTAAATACATCTTGGTAACAATTGGCGGTTTTACCGTGGATAACGTGGAAATCTTTAAAAAACGAGGTCTGCTCTTTTTTGAGTTGTCCCCCAGCGGGGGGAAATTTTATTTTTCTGAATAGCAGACGCACGGGCTTGCGAATGAAATCTCATGCACGGTCATTTCGCCGGCACCGACTTTTGCCATTTCTTTTTTATGAGCCCAGGAAAATGAATGCATGTGGACCTTCCTTAAAGAGGACACGAAGGTCAGGTGAGAGTGTATTGACTGCCAATTGTTCTGGTCATTATAGTAGGGCTGTGGTCAACTGATTACAGATGAAATAACCCATAGGAAGAGACAATGAAAAATAAAAAATGGTTCGCCGTTAAGACCCTTTATGTAACTCGTGCTGTGGGTAAATCCAGCGCCAAAGGCAAACAAGCCTTCGCGGAACTGCTTGAAGAGCGCGTTGTATTGTTCCAGGCGGCAAATCCGAATGCAGCAGTGAAAGCCGCTGAAAAAGACGCAAAAGAATACAGCCAGTACACTTACACAAACTTCGAAGGTCAGGCCGTACGCACTGAGTACCTGAAGGCTTGTGATGTATTTGAGCTTTATGAAACTCTTGAAAGCGGTGTGGAGCTGTTTGCTTCCACAGAAGTTTTGACGAAGAAAGTTTCCAGCAAAGAGCTTATTTCGCGCAGACTTGGCGTTTTGGAGACAAAAAGCACAATCAAAATGCGCAAGCGTTTCATGAGCAAAGAACTGGGTTCTTACGTTTAATAGCTCAAGCTCGCAGGCCCCGGCAATCGGGGCTTTTTTTACGGAAAGCTGCCGATCAGTGTCCGACAGCGCCTTCAGTGTGCTTAAGTTCGGTAATTTGAAATTTCGCAGACAACAGTAGCGATACCAGAACAAAGATCGCACCGACATAGCCCACAGAGCCAATATGGTTGGTGGACGAAATGCTGCCCAGCAGAGCCCCGCCACCAATGCCGATATTGAAAATCCCCGAATACAGCGACATCGCCACATCCTGCACGTCAGGGGCCTCTTTCAGCACGGAAGACTGGAAGATCAGACACAGAATGGTTAAAGCTGTGCCCCAGATAAAGGCCAGCGCCATCAGCCAGACCTGCGAATGCACGGCCAAGGCCATCAGCAGCAGGCTGACAAACACGACCGCCAACGCGATCCACAGCGACTGCTTGGGATGTTTGTAAATGATCTTGCTGCCCAGGATGCTGCCAAAAATTCCCGAAGCCCCAAAAACTAAAAGTAGAACCACGACAAAATCTGTTGAAATGCCACCAACGGCCAGCAGGAAGGGTTTGATGTAAGTGAAGGCGGTGAAGTGGCCGGTGACGGTCAGGGCGGTCATCAGATAAACCAGCACCAAAGATTTTCGTTTAAACAAAGACGGTACATTTCTGAACGTGGTCACGCTTTGACTCGGCAGCGGCGGAAGCATGCGATACAAAATAATGTAAATGACAAAAGCCACCAGGGCGATCACTGAAAAAGCCATGCGCCAGCCAAAGCTTTGCCCCAGGAACGTACCAAAAGGGATCCCCAGGATATTTCCCAGCGAAGCTCCCATCGCAATGATCGACAGGGCCTTGGCTCGGCCGCCTGCCGGCCCCAGGCGAATTGCCAACGGAATCGCGATGGACCAAAAGACGGCATGGGCGAAGGCCACGATGATCCGGCATATCAGCAGCATTCCGAAGCTTGCCGCAAGACCCGAAGCCAGGTTCGCGACGACAAACGTGCTCAGCAGAATCAACATCAGGCGACGTCGATCCCAGTGAGAACTGACGACTGTCATAGGCAGTGACATGGTCGCAACAATCCAGGCATAGATGGTCATCAATAGGCCCGTGAAGGCCTCGCTTTTACCAAGACCTGCGGAAATTTCTGGAAGCAAACCGACGGGAATAAACTCGCTGGTGACGAAGATGAAACTGGCCAGACTGATGCTGACAGTGGGAAGCCAGGATTTGAAAGAATTTGTGTTCATGACGAGCGCCACCTTAGGGGAATGCGCTCTAGTATGAACCTGTTAGAAAAGACTGGAAAGGGAAAAGCGCAGCCAAAACACAAAACTGACTTTGGCTACGAATCTTAATGAGGGTTACTTAGGTTTTCTGTACTTGTTGCGTACGGCATAGGCGCCATCAACAGAAGCCTTGGCATTAATCAGACCTTTACCGGTCTGATTCGGGATCTCTGTTTTAATTGGAGTCGCTGTGCCTTCCATGATCTGGCGAATTTTCCAGGAAGTGATGCCTGGGACCACGGATCTCATCAAAGCCACAACGCCCGCCACATATGGGGATGCCATGGATGTGCCGCTGAATTCGGCATAGTCTGCCGCCTGAACTTCAAACTGCACAGTCAGATCCGGGTTGTTTGCAAGTTGTGTGATCAAATCTTCACCGGCGGTTTTTTCAACCATGATGACCGGAACTTGAATGTCGTTAGGGTCTTCCGTCAAGGAACCACTGGCCAGGGCTGACTCATTATTGCAAATGATCAAAGCTGCCGCGCCCGCAGACTTTGCATTTTTGATTTTTTCAAGCAGCGGCAGATTGCCACGTTTCACGACAAGAATTTTCCCAGTGGCATTTACTTTCGCCAATTCATCAATGCTGCCGAATTCTGCATAAACGGCAGATTCGTGCAGGGATGCCGTTGGCACGCCGATAAAGGTCACAGAAGGCAGATTTTTGAATGTGCCGCCTGCGGATTCAAAACCAGCAAAGGCATTGCGACCCATCCCCAGAGGAACCGCGGAACGGATGCCTACGCCCGGCGCCATGACGTCCAATGCATGGGACCAATTAGAAAACGCCGCACGCTGGCCGGTGAAATCAACCGCACCAACGCCTGTCACCCCAGGGTAGCCCGCAGGCATTGGAGTGACTTCCTGACCGTGATTTCCCATCGCCGCAACCACAGGCATCTGTGCGCCATCCAGTTGTTTGATCATGAAACTTTCAGTGACACTGCCACCGCCGCCAAGGGACATGTTCACGACATCGACTTTTTCATTCAGGGCCCAGTTCAAGGCTCTGGCAACGGAATCAGTTTTACAGCCTTTTTTTCCGCAGACTTTGGCCACCAGGATTTTTGCTTCTGGAGCCACACCCACGGCTTCCACCGATGCTCGTGCGGCAACAATGCCAGCCACGTGCGTGCCGTGTCCGTCATAGTCTGTTACGTCCAGAACATCTCCGTTGGCATCATCAGTGAAGTTTTTGACTTTTTCGATACGGCCTGCGAATGCCGGGTGCTTTTGGTCGATACCGGAATCAATGATCATGACGCGAGCCCCGGCTCCGCGGGTCATAGGCCACACTTGCGGTGCTTGAATCATTTTCAAGCCTTGGGATGCCGGCAACAAGGCGTTCATAGCAGTCATGCGCACAAAGCCTGAAGAAGGCGTCGGCACGATCTGCACGCGAGGCGGGGCAAAGGTCGTCTGTTTTTCAATGAAGTTGATATCTTGGGCCTTCACAAGATTTGAAAGCTGATTGTGGCTTGTGGCATCAACGATCAGAATTTTAACTTCTGGCAGTTCTTCTTCCAGATGAATGTTCAAAGACTTTTGATTTTTAATCAGAGCTTTGAATTCCTGGGCTGCTTTGGATTCTTTGAAAGACATCATATAAGTGGCGGCGTTCGCGGCAGAAGCGAACAAAGACAGGGCAACGGCTGCGATCCAGATGTTGTGTTTTTGGCAGTTCATTTTTTAGTCCCTATTTTTTAGTGCAGATAAATTTATGACGAACGTTCATTGGAGCTTTGTCGGGGCAAAGAGCGATTGTGATATCATCCATTTCGATTTGATTGCCCACCGGGGTGAACAGCGAGATGGAATCAATGGACAGTGGCAATGAAGGACAGATCGAAGATGAAACTTGAGTCTGAATGCGCGCACGCAGGGTCTGTCCTTCGCAGCTGGTGGTGTAAGTTGTCGGGAACGCGTCGCCTCGGCGGCGGGTTTCAGGAATCCCGTTGGCGATCAGTTTCGTCCCGTTAATGTAATAGACAACCTGGCCTTTTTCTGTGGTCGTTGAAATGGTGAAAGAGTTCACCGGACCGGTTTCGGCGGTGCAGTCAAAATTGCCAGAAAGTTGTGGGCATGACACGGCTGGAACAGCGGAAAACACGATAGACAGAGTGATAAAATATTTAATCATGCGCAGGGACTAAAGGTTTGGCGAATTGAAGTCAATATGTGCCAGCAGAATCCGTGGGATTGAGAAGCAAATGGCAAATGACCGCAACCAAATGTTGCCAGAAATGGCATTGTGAAACTACGCCGCGTTAACGCAGGACTTGATGGAACAGGGAAATGGCGGGATCATTATGTTTTCAGTTAGGGTTCGGGGAGGTTCCGTATGAAATATTTGATGTCGGTTTTGATGCTTCTTCTGGTCAGCGTGTCCTTTGCCAAGGACAAGGAATACACCAAACCTTCCGATGCCGAACTTAAGAAATCCCTGACACCGATGCAGTACCAATGCACACAGCAGTCCGCCACCGAAAAGCCTTTTGACAATGCCTATTGGAACAACAAAAGAGAAGGCATCTATGTCGATATCGTCAGCGGCGAGCCCCTGTTCAGTTCAACCGACAAATACGATTCCGGCACCGGCTGGCCCAGCTTCACCAAACCTATCGATGACAGTTCGCTGGTGACCAAGCCCGATTATGAAATGTCAGTGGAGCGCACCGAACTGCGTTCCAAGAAAGCCGATTCGCACCTGGGGCATTTGTTTGACGACGGCCCCAAAGACAAAGGCGGCAAACGCTATTGCATCAATTCTGCTGCTTTAAAGTTTATTCCCCTGGAAGAGATGCAAGCCAAAGGTTATGGCAAATACCTGTCGCTTTTCCCCAAAAACAAGAAGGAAAAGAAAAAATGACGAATGAAGAAATTGTCCGTGAAGTCTATGCGGCACTTAATCGCGACGACATCCCCGCACTTCGTCCTTACTTTGATTCCGAGGTTCAGCGAATTGAACCCGAGGGTTTTCCCATGTCTGGAACCTATAGCGGCATTGACGCCATGATGAAGCACTTCACCGAAGCCCGTAACACGTGGGCTGAAGGGACGTGTGAGCCGGAGCAGGTGAGGGTTGCCGGGGACAAGGTTTTGGTATCAGTGACCGTTCATGTGCGTCTGAAAAACCGGGAAGACTGGGTCGATGGAAAGGTCATGGATGGTTTCATTGTCCGCGAGGGCAGGATTGTTTATATGCGCACTTTCACCGAGGCACAGAAGGCACTGGAGTGGGCGGGACTGTGAATCTGTGATCTCAGCCTGAGACAGCCCGGGATTGTCCAGGTGTTGCTCAAGGGCGGGCGCAGAATGTCGTTTCACCCGGATCAATCATTCAAACCGTTCTATATTCGAATATGCCGCACTTTCGTTGGCTGCAACCTTGCTTAAAACAGCAGAAGAGGTGGCTATGAAATCAGTTGTGGCATTTTGTTTCCTAGTGGCACTCACCGGAGCAGTACAGGCGCAAGAGTCTTCTGAGCAGGGAACCGTCATCCACTGGAATGCCGACAACCTGCAGTCTGAAAAAGAATGCTTGTTAAAAATTGTGCGAAAGAAAATGGGAGTCACTGATGTGGCGCCTTCTCCACGCTTGCGCATTGAAAGTCAGACGCCGCTGATCGAGTTTCAGGATGCGATGGATAAATGGTGGGGCTTTCGGCCGGATGTGTTCCTGAACGTCTTTGATGCCCCAATGAATACTGTTTATCTGATGACCAATATGAAATACTACAGTGCCCCTCGTACGCCGGTGGATTCCTTGGTGCATGAACTGACTCACTTTGTTCAAGTGAAAGATCTGGGTAAGGACGCCGGCGGAGATGGTGATCAGCTTGAAAGTGAAGCCGTTCAGATTCAAACGTGGTTCCGCGACAACTATTCCCAACATATTATCGATGAAAAATACACTGGACCTTGTGAATAAGGCCCTACTTTTAACACAAGATGCGTAAAACTTCTTAATTCCGCCTTTCACTTCTATAGACTGATTCGTGAAGATCACTTTAACGAAGGAGTCAGCATGGAACTTTCCAAAGGCGGCAGCCAACAATCTGCCAAACACAAAGGTTCAACCGCGCACTCGAAACTGCTGGTGATTGATCGCCAATATAATGTGTCCCTGGAAAAACTGTTTGCTGCGTTTAGCAGCCCCCAGGCGTTGAAAGAATGGTGGTGGCCGGATGGTATTTACACGGATCATGTTGATTGGGAATTCCGCAATGGGGGAAAATACTTTATCAACATGAAAGGGTACGAACAGGGCGGCAGCGGAATGGCCGGGCAGATTGAAGAGGTCGTAAAAAACGAACGCATCGTCATGACTGATCAATTTGCCAATGAAAAAGGTCAGCCGATTTCCGCCAAAGAAGCCAACATGCCCGGACAGTGGCCTGAGAAAGGTTATATTACTTTCGAATTTTATTCCGAGGGTGATGAACGCAGCGGATTTAAACTTTCTCAGGAAGGTGTCCCCAACGAGCTGCAGGCCGACTGCATTCAGGGCTGGTCCCAATCTTTTGACAAGCTTCAGAAGTATCTCGAAGGCGGATCCGCCAAGCATTAATGTGTCTTTTAATTTCCAACTCGCAACACACTGTCACTCGCCGTGAAGTGTGTTTGCGTCACATGCATTTAAGCAGCTGTCTTTTTTATTAGTCGTGATTTCGCGTTCCTCGATTCAGAATCTCAATTCGGGCTAAAGTCATAATTCAAAACCACGAGAGAAAGGAATCTCAATGGAACGTTATTGGTCACAACGAATAGTTGCTTCGGTTCTGGCGCTGCAGTTTGCGGCCGTTGCGCATGCGGAAGTCCAGTTCCCGGCATACACCAGCGGTGCGGATCTGTTTAATGAAACTCAGAACAAACCTCCGTTTGAAGGCATAGGCCGCATTGGGGATGTAACCCGTCAGACGGGTGGCAGTTTATACAGACTTGATCTGGTAAAAGCTCTGCCGCTGACAAGTTTGAAGGCGAAGCCAAGCGCCGGAAAAGTAAAAATCATTGCGGTGACTTTGGTGACCGACAAAGGGGATCGCATCCCGGTGAAGGCGTATAACAATGTTATTATTGCCAGCACGGATCAGCCGCTGGCATCAGAGCTTTTGAACAATCCGGCACCGATCTCTGTTATCGAGGTGCAGGCCGAAGCCATGGGCGGCAAAGCGGGTCTGGATATCAATGCTGTTTCCAACAGCGAGATTCCAAAATTGAATCTGCGTGTTGACGAAGTGGCCTGCAAAAAGAACATTGATGCGACTTTGAAAGAGCATCTGGAAGTGGTGCAGGTCTGGGCCGGTCGTGCGGAAGTCAGTGCGCCAGGCTCCATCCAGGAAAAATACGCCACGAAAGAGTTCAACCGTTATGTGAGCGAATTCATCTCGGTTCTGAAAGCGGACAAAACAGCGTTTGCTTCCACTGAGTACACCGTGACACTGCTGAACTTCTTCGCGGAACGCCACAATACAGCCCGTGCAGAAAGTCCTGCTGATGTGGCTTACAAGAACATGGCGATGGAAACATTCAATTCATTCCTGCTGGCTTTGCAAAGCGATCAGTCCTGCTACAACATTGGCAGTGACGGCCTGATCCGAATTGCAACGGACTTCCAGAAGCGTCTGGAAGGCAACAAACCTGACAGCCGCGCAAGAAGACTGTATGAGGTGTTTGTTCTTGGTGTCGGCAAGCTGATTCCAACTCAGTACCGCAAAGAGCTGGCGGCAAAAAGCCTGAGCTTCCGTAACGCGGATGCCGAAGGCCACAAGTACTATAAACTGGTTACAACCAGCAAGCCGGATAATTTCCTGAAAGGAACTCATCAGGACATGAGCGCTTCGGCTTATGCCGTGGCAGAGCAGGCGCTGGTGCGTGAGGTGAAAACCATGACCAGCGATCAGCGTTATGAGCTGATCGTAGAGTATCAGGCAAAATACAACGATGCTGCCAACTATCCTTCAGAGATCATGATGAAATATCTCGTCATTCTTTCTGAAAGCGGTACTTTGTTCCGTATCTATCGCTAGATTGCAGAATGAAAAAGGCCCGTCGTCGTGACGGGCCTTTTTTTTATTTCTTCTTCAAATATTTTCCGTGAACTTCCTTATAGGCGGGCAGGGCGCCCAGGGCCGAGGCCTCATAGACCCCGCGTGCCACCGCGCGAGCCAGAACGTCGGCTGCGACTAAACCAATACGATTCACGAGATCTGCACGGTTTTCGATATCCTGCCCCCAGGCTCCTGTAGCCACGGCAAACACCGTGTCGCCATCAAACGGCGTGTGCACCGGGCGAATGGATCTTGCATAGCCATCCTGGGCCATGATCGCAATGCGCTGAGCTTCGGCTTTTGTCAGGCGGGCGTTCGTCGCAACAACGCCGATGGTGGTGTTTTCTCCGGCTCTAGGGATCAAGCTGTCCAGAGGTGATCCTGTCCAGGCTTCCTGGGCAGAATTGAAATCAATCGCGGAAGTCGGGATCGGTTGTCCACCCATTTCATTGTTTTGTTCAAATGGCCATGCCCAGAAAGCGGATTGCCCGGGCATGATCGGACTGCCCACGCAGTTGACCGCAACTAAAGCGCCGATCTGCAAGCCGTCTCCAGAAATTGAGGACGCCGTGCCCAGTCCGCCTTTCAAGGGGCCTGCCTTGGCGCCAAAACCGGCTCCGGCATTTCCCAGTTTGAAATCCAAAGAGGCATTGTTCAAGGCCGTGCGCCCCAGTTCCCAGTAAGGGGATTTGTCACCCCAGTTTTTATCGCCACCATTCAGAAGGTCAAACAAAACCGCGCTGGGAACAATCGGTGCGCGCGCAGGACCAATCGGAAAACCAATTCCCCGTGAAGCCAGAATGTCCGTCACCGCGGACGAGGCCCCCAGTCCAAACACCGAGCCACCACTTAAGACGATCGCATCGATGCGATCGACCAGGCAGCTGGGACTCAAAGCATCGGTGTCGCGAGTGCCAGGAGCACCCCCGCGAACATCCACTCCGGCGACGGCGCCATTGTCCAGCAGCATCACAGAGACCCCGGTCCAGACTTTGGAATCTTCGGCCTGACCGACACGGATCGAGTCAATGTCCGTGATGCTGTTGCGCGGACCCGGTTTAAAATTGAATTTCATAGAGTGCTCCTTGGTTGAAACTAAAATCCTAGGGTAAATAACAATTTGTTAGCTGTGAAGTCCGGCAGCAGTGCGTTTATTTCATCATCTCCCATACACATGGACCGTAGGTGGGCAGGCGAGGCACGTTGATATTAAGGCTGGAAGTGTCTTCAGTGTTCCCCACTTTGTCAGTAGTGTGAAAAACCACAGAAGACAGGGGGCGGTTCTGGCTGGGTGTGAATTCGCCGATGAGGTTGTTTCCGTTGCTGGTCAATGAAAAGGGTGATGTTAGGCCTTGAAGCTGGCTGTTCTGCAGTTTCAGGATGAATCCACCCACGACAGCGCCGTGATTTTCTTCAGAACGATTGCGGTCCACCTGCACGTCGACCAGTTTCATGAATGATGAAGAGTGAATACTTCCCTGAAGTACACCCTCGTTGTCATTGACTGAAACACGATTCAGATCCAGGCATCCAGTGGCGCTCCAAATAGCAGCGCCGTCACCGCTATTGTGTTCGAATACGGTATCAGTGGCTTTTACAGAGGTGCCCCACTGGAATAGGGCCGTGCCAGAACCAGCGGCAGTGTTGTTGTGGAAGGTGACATGATTCAGAGTCAGCACGCTATAGCGAGGAGCTGCAGGTCCTGTGGCTTCAATAGCTCCACCGTGAGTCGAGGATTTATTTTCATAGAAGTCTGCATTGGTGATGCCGATTCTGGAACCCTCACTTAGAATATTGATGGCTCCGCCAGCAGGGTAGTCTGTCAGGGTGGCTTTGGTGGAAAATCCGTGAGTGAAGTTGATATTTGAAATATTCACGTTCAAGTTGGATCCGTGGATCATGAAGATGCGGCTTTTGTTTTGAGCATCCACAACGGGGCGGGACACTTTGTTCGTCCCTTGCAGGCTCAGACTTTTATGAATAACGATTTCGTCGTCATCCAAAGTCAGCAGCGTCACATTTTCATCGATTTCGATGGTGTCGCCGGATTGGGCTTCAGAAATCACGGATCGCAAAGATCCCGGGACCGAGTCCTTGCCGGTGGTGACGTGAAGAACATTCGCCATTGCCGCGGTGTTGGACATCAGGATCATCAGGGTCAGAAGGGTGGATTTTTTCATTGTTCACTCCAGTTTGATTGTTATGCCTGAATGTAAAAGCATCAGCCGTGCCGAGGGAAAGCGGAGCCCTAGGGGCATTTATTTCGAGCTGAGCCGGTCTTTGCCGGAATTTCGGCAGGCCCGCTTGCCGGAGAGTCGGTGGCTGCCGAAGGCCCGGCAGGGTGAGTTCCGCCATTCTGGTGTCCTTTTCGGGGGAATTAAGCTATATTGGGCCGTCGATTTATCCCGGAGTTCCCATGAATACCTTTGCTGATTTTGAGCTGCTACCTTCTCTTTTGAAAACCCTAAAGACCCTGAAAATTTCCAAACCCACGGACATTCAAAAGCAGGCCATTCCGTTGATCATGAGTCATCAGGCGGTGGTCGGAGTTTCTGAAACGGGCAGTGGTAAAACTTTGGCGTACGTGTTGCCGATTTTGAATTATCTAAAATCTTTGGAAGACGCCGGCGACCCGGTGAAAGAGGAAAACGCACCTCGTGCTGTGGTCATGGTGCCTTCCCGCGAATTGGGCGAGCAGGTAGCAAAAGTGTTTAAATCCATGACCCATGATACACGACTGCGTGTTCGTCCGGCCTTGGGTGGTATGAGTCTGGAACAGGCCCGTCGCAACACCTCCGGAGCTTTTGAAGTTCTGCTGGCAACGCCGGGTCGTTTGGTGCAGATGCTGAACAAGGATCTGATCAGTTTGCGGGATGTGCGTTTCCTGGTTTTTGATGAAGCCGATCAAATGCTGGATCAGGGATTCCTGCCTGACACCAATCGTATTGTGGACTGCTGCCCCGAGGACGTGAATCTGGCGCTGTTTTCCGCGACAGTTTCAAAAACTGTGGAAAAGCTGATGAATGATTTGTTCGCGAAAGCCGAAGTCATTCGCAGCAAGAACAGCGGTAAAGTGGTGTCCACTTTGAAAACCAAAAATCTGACAGTGGAAGACGGCAAACGCTGGCCGTTGTTTGAAAAAGTTCTGGCGCAGAAAGTGGACGGGGGCACCATCGTTTTTGCCAACACCCGTGAACAATGTGACAAGATCGCCAAGGAATTGACGGACAAGGGTCATGCTTGCGTGGTCTATCGCGGGGAAATGGACAAAAATGAGCGTCGCACAAATCTGAAGAAGTTCCGTGACGGTCAGGTCAGTCTGCTTGTGGCCACCGATCTGGCGGGGCGGGGTTTGGATGTGTCCAATGTCGCCCGTGTGATCAACTATCATCTGCCGAAAGAGATGGAAAACTATCTGCACCGGGCCGGTCGTACTGCACGGGCTGGTCGTCCGGGGTTGGTGGTGAATCTGGTCACGGAACGTGATGGTCGTCTGATTGCGGCTTTGGAAGGCAATAAGCCTCCGTCATTAGAGAAAAAGACCGATCATTTGGGCAAACCGCGGGTTGGTTCCACAACTCGTTTTAAAGATGCCAAAGGTAAGTCCGGATACGCGAAATCCATGGGACAAAAGAAGCGCTAACTTGCGCATAGCAGCAGGGGGTCTTTCGGGCTTTTTCAGAGCCAGTTAAGACCCTCCCAGACTTGACAGAAATCAGGGCGAGGAGTGTACTGGTACACTATGAGCAAGCCCAATAAAACACCTGTAGACGCACCCAATTTCCTGAAGCAAATCATCGAAAAAGACCTTGAGACTGGCAAAGTCAAAGGCGAAGTGGTTACACGCTTCCCGCCAGAACCGAACGGATACCTGCACTTGGGTCACGCCAAGTCGATCTGTTTGAATTTTGGTCTGGCTCAGGAATATCAGGGTCGCTGTCATCTGCGTTTTGACGACACCAATCCAGAAACTGAAGAAACCGAATACGTTGAATCCATCCAGGAAGACGTCAAGTGGCTGGGCTATGACTGGGGTGTTCATCTTTACTACGCGTCTGATTACTTTGAACAGATTTATCAGTGGGCTGAGCAGCTGATCAAAGACGGTAAGGCGTATGTTGATTCCCAGAGTGAAGAAGAAGTGCGCAAGAACCGTGGCGATTTCACAACTCCGGGCAAGGATTCTCCTCATCGCAGTCGTTCTGTCGAAGAAAACCTGGATTTGTTCCGTCGCATGCGTGCCGGTGAATTCGAGGAAGGTCAGCACATTCTGCGTGCGAAAATCGACATGCAGTCTCCGAATATGAACATGCGTGACCCGTTGTTGTACCGTATCCGTAAGGCGCATCACCACCGCACGGGTGACAAGTGGTGCATCTATCCGATGTACGACTATGCTCATCCATTGTCTGATGCGATGGAGCACATCACTCATTCCATCTGTACTTTGGAATTCCAGGATCATCGTCCGTTCTATGACTGGTGTGTTCAGAACGTGCCGGTTCCTGCAGAGCCTCATCAGTATGAGTTCGCGCGCATGAACATGACCTATCTGGTGATGAGCAAGCGCAAACTTTTGCAATTGGTCAGAGAAAAACTGGTTTCTGGCTGGGATGATCCGCGCATGCCGACTATTTCCGGTGTTCGCCGTCGTGGTTACACTCCGGAATCCATCCGTCGTTTTGCAAAACGCATCGGTGTGGCGAAATCTGAAAGCATCATCGAATACGACATTCTGGAAAGCTGTGTGCGTGAGCACCTGGATGAAACAGCTCATCGTGCGATGGCGGTTTTGGATCCGATCAAAGTTGTGATCGAAAATCTGCCGGAGGGTCACAAAGAGCTGATTGAAACTTCTGTGCATCCGAAAAACACGGAACTGGGGAACCGCTCTTTGCCGTTCACCAAAGAAGTGTACATTGATGCGGCGGACTTCATGGAAAATCCGCCGGATGATTACTTCCGTTTGTCTCCGGGCAAGGAAGTTCGTCTGCGTAATGCTTATGTGATCAAATGCAAGGAAGTCATCAAAGATAACTCCGGCAAAGTGGTTGAACTGCGTTGTGAGTACGATCCAGTAACTTTGGGTGGCAAGCCGACAGCGGATGGTCGCAAAGTGAAAGGTATCGTTCACTGGGTTTCTGCAACGGATTGTGTGGATGCGGAAGTGCGTGTGTACGAGCGTCTGTTCAAAGTGGCAGATCCGGAAAATGTGCCAGATGGTCAGGACTTTAAAGTGAACCTGAATGCAAACTCTTTGAAAGTGATCAAGAACGCGAAACTGGAAAAAGGTTTGCAGGATGCAAAACTTGAAAACCGCTACCAGTTTGAACGTGTGGGTTACTTCTGCCTGGACAGCAAGGATTCCAAGCCAGGGGCGCTGGTGTTCAACCGGGTTGTTGAGCTGGCATCCAGTCACTAAGAAATTGAAAATTCAAACGATGAAGGCAGCCCCCGGGCTGCCTTTGTTTTATAGGTGGTCGCTATGTTGTTTGCTGAAAATGTATATAAAACCCGTCAGGGTAAAGTGGCTGAAGCGTGGAAAAGCCTGCTGGGCCCGCAGGATCTGGTTCTGGTTCACAGTGGTGAAGCGGTACAGAAGCCAGGCGGTTTGGATCAGACTTATGATTTCCTGCCTCATCCTTCCTATTTCTGGCTGACCGGACATCGTCGTGACGAAGGTGTCATGGCTTATTCTGTTTCAGAGGGATGGATTGAGCATCAACGTCCGCTCAGCCCCGTGGACATCGTCTGGGAGGGTGCGGAAGGAAATTTTGAATGCGAACACACACTGGTGGATCTGCAAAAGAAACTGCAGGGCGGGGCTTACAAGCGCGTGTTTCATTTGGGCCAAACTTCTGAAAAAACTTTTACAGCTGAGACCTTTGAACTTTCCATCAAACTGGATCAGGTCCGCCGCTGCAAGGATGCTCAGGAAGTTCAGCTGATTCGCCAGATTGCTGTGATGGCCAATAAGGGCTATCAGGCTTTGCAAAATGCCCTAAGACCGGGAATCACCGAACGCGAACTGCAGCTGCATTATGAAAACGCCGTATTGATGGCAGGTGCTGACAAGATGCCTTATGGGTCGATCGTTGGTAGTGGTGAAAATGCGGCGATCCTGCATGCAGTTCCCAGCAAAAAGAAAGTCGAGGCAGGCGAATTGGTTCTGGTCGATGCGGGCGCTGACGTTGAAGATTATTGCGTTGATATCACCCGCGTGTACGCGGTGGATGGCAAATTCACAGAGCAGCAAAAAGACGTCTATGATCTGGTTCACGAAGCTTACAAGGCTTCGGTGGCCATGTGCCGTACGGGCATCCAGTGGCGTGATGTGCATATGAAATCTGCGCGTGTGATCGCGGAAGGTTTGCAGCAGTGGGGGATCTGGAAAAGCTCCGTGGATGCGGCTTTGGAATCGGGCGCGATTTCCGTGTTTTATCCGCACGGCGTGGGGCACTTGGTGGGTTTGAAAGTGCGTGACACTGGCAATCCGGAAAACGTAAATCCACAACGCTATTATGGCGCTCGTCTGCGTGTGGATCTGGAGTTAAAGGAAAACTATCTGATCACGGTGGAACCAGGTTGTTATTTCGCCCGCGCGTTTATCGAAGACAAAGAGATCCGCGAAAAATACAAGGACCACATCCAGTGGTCCGAGGCCGAAAAGTGGAAATCCTTTGGCGGGGTTCGTCTGGAAGATGACATTCTGATCACGCAAGGTGAGGCCGAGAGCCTCACCAATGTCGTGCCGAAATAGTTCTAGTGCCCCAGTTTTTCAAGCCGGCTTTCAATACGTTCCAAACGTTTTTTTAAGTCGGCATTTTCAGCTTTCACCGAAGCCAGCTCTCGGCTCTGTTTTTCCAGCAGGGTCTTTGTTTTTAGAGTGTCATCAAACCACAGACGGTACAGATCCTTGATCGCATTCACCACCGCCCAATGAATCGGGTCGACGTTCAGCTCAAGATAGCCGTCTTTACGCTGTTTCACGGCATCTGGAATGACCTTTTTTACTTCCTGGGCGATGAAGCCCGTTTTTTCAAAGTCAGAACCCAGACCCAGTGGATTGTCTTTTTTATAGCTGTAACGAACCGTGTGCAGCTTTAGAACTTCATTCAGGCCATATTCATAGTCGCCATGAATGTCTTTAAGACGAACATCTGAAGCATTCGTCCATGCCGTGCCCGTGGATAGACCTGCTGTGCCAACTACGTGCAGAGTATATCCCGGATTCGTGATCCCGAGGCCGACATTTCCATCTCTGAAGACAATATCTTTTGGCGATGTTGTTCCTTTGAAGATGAAGTGTCCACCTGACGGGGCGCCGATTGCGCTTAAATCTGCGGCAGTTGAATGTTTGAAGTACATCGCGGCCCCGGTTCCGAGGCCCCCAATGTCTTCAGCCCCCACAAAGCCGATCTGTGCTTGGGATGATCCATTGCCACCACCGATGGCGCTGAAGTCTCCGACGACTTTCATTTTAAGTACAGAGTGTTCTCCGTCTCGAGGTGAGCTACCCAAATCCACGACAAGTTTGCTGTCTGGAGTGGTGGTTCCAATGCCGACGCTACCACCGGCGGCCTGCATACCGATGTGGGCGTAAGTGCCGGCGTTATTTCCAGTTTGAAGCAGAATCGGACCAGCTACTCCTGCGCCAGTGGCGTTGCCCGCAGTCATGCTGATCGAACCCGCATTTCCACCTTGAGCTCCCGATCCCGATGAAACCGCAACGTTACCGCCAGTTCTCGCTGTTGCTGGGCTGGCACCATTGGTGGCCGAAATTGAAATGGTTCCGCCATTGCCGTCTGTAGGAACTCCGCCGTACATCAGAATATTTCCGCCGGCTCCACTGGTGCTACCGCCAGTTCCTCCGCGGATAAAGACATTGGTCCCGCCCACGGTAGGCCCTGCGGATCCACCATAAACCAAGCGTGGGATGGACGGAGCGTCACTACTGCTTTCGCATACGACGCAAGTTGCGCCATTACATTGCGAACCTGGTGACACATTTCCAAGCGGTTTCCAGTTTCCAGGGCAGGAGCCAGATCCTGAAACAAAGGCCACGCCTTCGGGGAAGCCCACGTCATAGGCTGGTGCCTGGCAGGCGACCATTGTGACGGTCAGGCCGCCCAGCGCTATGCCTCCGCCTGTAACAAACCCCAAACTCGTCCACGAAGCAGGGCAGGCCATCATTGGAATAATTGAATTGGCGGGAATCAAAGCCGGTGTCGTCGGGCTTTGACAAAGCTTTGCGCTGCCACTGCCTGCGGGGGCCTGAATAGTGGGACCAGTGGGGCCTGCTCCGATTTGCTCTGTCCAACCAGTAGGGCAAGATTGGAAAACCATTTGTGAATTTGCCGGAACCGGAAGTCCGCTTCCCACAGAAACCCAACTGCCTCCGACGCAAACCTGAGCCTTGCCTGTGGCGGAGTGATATTGGATTGTACCTGCACTTGCGGCATCACAGGAACCTGCGGCGATACGAATCGAGCCGTTGATGTCCATAGTGGCTTTCGGATTTGTGGTCCCGATACCGATCGCACCGCTATAATCGATTCTCATTTTTTCGGTAAGTGTGCCGCCAATTCCCGTGCGAATGATATAAGCTCCGCGCTCGTTACCTGCGGTCGCGGAACTCCAGACAGCGCCGGCATCAGCGGCTAATGTTGAAACTCCCGCATCGTTGGTTAAGTGGAACTGCTGAACAGCTCCGAACCCAGTATCAGCAGTGCCGCCACTGGCGGTGGCAAAAATACGAATCGGACCTGTTGAAATCGAGTTGTTGGTGCTGCCGGTGGTTCTGACATCAAAACCTGTCGGGCTGGTTGATGCCACTTCAAGCTTCACCCCGGGATTTGTTGCGCCGATACCGACGTTACCGTCGGGAAGGAGGGTCATTGCTGCTGTGTTGTTGGCTTTTAATGTCAGACTTTGATTGTCGTTGGTGCCGATGGACGCGGCCACACCAAAATTGTTGCCACCATTGGAGTAAAGACCTGTGGCACCTGTGATCGGAAGATCCGAAGAAGCGATCGTTCTGAATGTCGGAGTTGCTGAGCCGGTTGTCGGGCCCGCCAGGAAAGTATTGGCAGACTGCGCGGCAAAGTTGCTGCCCGAAATCGTGATGCTGGAACAAGCAAACGAATCAGATCCGGAAATCCACACTACCGCCTGGCCCGCCGTACAACTGCTGGAAGGCCATGGGCTGAGCGAGTTCACATTCAGTAAGTCAGTATAAACAAGTTTGTTCGCGGTCCAAGCCCCGGCATTCCAGCGCAAGGTCTGACCATTTACAGTTCCGTTAGTGATCGAAATCGCCGGAGTTGTAGACGCAGTTGCAACAGCCAGTGGGGCTGAAGCCGAAACAGTCGTCACCGTGCCCGCATTGGGAGTGATCCATTTTAATCCTGTAGCTTCGGCGTTGTCTGCTGCCAGAATCTGTCCATTGCTGCCGACACCCAAGCGGGTGGAGCCTGTGGCATCCCGGGCAATGATATCACCCTTGGTGGTTAAAGGACTTAAGGCGTTGAATCCCGCGGTTGCCGTGGTTTGGCCCGTTCCACCTTTGTTGACAGGAACCGCAGCCGAAAGATTTGCAGGATTGAGATTGGTCACAGCAGATCCATCGACATTCAGGGTGACAGCACCCGAGGTGCCACCACCGGTCAGGCCGGTGCCAGCGATGACGTTGGTGATAGTGCCAGAGTTGCTGGTGTCTGCGGCAGGAGTCCATTTGCCACCAACGAATTTCAGGACCTCGCCCGCCGTTGGCGCAGTTGCATCGACTTCGACACCTTTGATTTTATCCACCACGGTGGCACCTTGAGTGCCGCTGACATCACCGACCATCGCGCCGGTGAAGCCCGCCGCATTTCCGGTGATGTTGCCATTGATCTTGGCGCCTGCGATAGTGCCGGTGATCTGGCTTTCTGTGATCTGGATATTATAGCAATCAAACTTGTTGGCCGGGGTGACGAACACCAGGGATTGTCCCGCGGTACAACTGGTCGGGAACATGGTTGTATCGACTTTGTTTGTGAGCTGGGTTGAAAGGCCCGCAACATCCGTGATGGCCAATGAACTTGGCACCCAGGAACTGGTGCCATTGTATTTAAGGACTTGATTGGCTGTTGGCGCTGTCGCGTCCACCGCCACGCTTTGGATTTTTGTGGCATCGCCAAAGCGCGCATCATTTCCGGCAGCGACACTGCCAGCACCGGTGCCCACCGTGATGCTCAAGGCCGGGATGGAAGCCGTGCCACCCTTAACTAGGGGAGCCGACACATTGATGTCACTGATGGTGCCAGCACCGCCGGCATCATTTTGACACGCAAAGCTCGTCCCATTGTAAGTCAAATACTGCCCCACGGTGCAAGATGCCAGGTTGTCTTTTAAAACAAAGTCAGTCGGCAGACTGTCGCCAAGGCGGGCTGATGAATAAGAAAAAGAAGCAAAAGGCACAGAGCGGATTTCGGAAGGTGGAGTGATGGCTTTCCAACCGGACCCGTCATGGAATTGGACTTTTAAAATGCGTGTTTCATTTTCAGCTGGAGTGTACGTGCCCCCGGCCAAGCAGGGTAGAGCCACTGAGTTTTTGAAAGTATCCTGAATGCTTGCGGTGGGCCCCGTCGGGAAGCTGCGGGTTCCTGTTCCAATCGGCACGTCGAAGACACCGCCAGAGCCCTGCATGTTAATGCCATTGCGTTGTTCCTGATAGAATGTGCAGTTGCCGGACTGATTTGTGATTGAAAAGGCAAAGCTGACATTGTTGTATTCCAAAGCAGTTCCATCCACCTTCAGGATGCGTCCCTGATAAGTGAAAGAATCCGGAGCACCCCAGGACTTTGAGCCCGCGAAGACAGTAACGAACAATAGGCATATAGTTGATGGCTTCATGTTGATGAGATCGGGCTAACATGAAGCTTTCTTGATTCGCGAACGCCGATTAGTGCTCGTGATTACTTAAACAAGAGCAATTACTGACGAGTCTCCATTATAACTCGAAGTCTTCGGAGGCTTTAAGCCACGAAGACCATTTTTTAGAGTCATATTCCACGTCTAAATGTGGGACACTTTCATGGGCCTCCATGGAAGTGTCAAAGCCGTTGGCCTTTTCATCGCCCTCGCGCAAAGGCGCATGTTCGATGGCAGGGGAGCTGCCTGAAGCAGAACCTCTTAAGTCAGATTCCACATTCCATTTTGGACGAGTCAGTATTATTGCCACAATGAAAGCTGCGACGATCAGCACGATATAGCGTTTACGCATGCATCCCCCTCTCCCCAGGAAAGTCCTATTGCAAGGGTGTGCCGAGTGCTTCGGGGAATATAGCGGGACTACGGGAGCAATAAATTAGACAGTCCCCAGTCCCTAGACAAGACGTGGGTAATTGCCTGATTCTACGCTGGAAACATCAATGATGGAAAAGCAGATTGACCACTATTTGAACACAGCCGCGACGGAACCAGTCAGTACCGGTGTCACGGATGTAGTCATCCCGTTTGTCTTTTCATCGCCTTCTTTTTTGCAGATGGATCGATTCTTTTTAGGCTTCGTGTTCATTCTTTAATTCACCCTATACAAGTCAACGTTCAAAAAACAGGTCAATCAAAGCTGCGCCGATAGCGGCGATCAGTGTTGCTAGACATAAAGAGTGTCGATGACTGATACAGTTGGCAAGTGAAATGTTCCATGGGCTAGGAAAAAGGAACGATGTTTAGATACATATTTGTTTAGTTTGGGAGCAGGAGGATCATAGATCGCACTAATTACGTAGGAGGAACTATGGAAACAAACGCAACAATGAATGTTGGAAAGAAGTTGGTTGAGCTTTGTAAGAAGGGCGACAACATGCAGGCCATCGATGAGCTCTATTCGCCCGATATTGAAAGTCATGAGGCGATGGATATGCCAGGCATGCCTGCAAAAATGCGCGGCCTGGAGGCGATTCGCAGAAAGAACAAGGACTTTGACGAACAAATGGAAATGCATGGCATCGAAGTGGAAGGTCCTTTCCCCTTCGGAGATCGTTTTGCCGTTCACTATAAAATGGACGCCACGGAAAAAAAGTCCAACAAGCGCATTCAAATGGAAGAAGTCGCCCTGTACACGGTGAAGGACGGCAAAATCATCAAAGAAGAGTTCTTCTATACGATGTGAGTTTATTCATGTTTTGATGAAAACACACTGAGTATCAGCAGTGTTCCCGATTAAGTTTGCGAAATCATCAAGACGTCCCAGAGGTGAGAGCTGGTGGATTTGATTCTGCATTTATAGAATCAATCTGTGAACAAACTAGCTCTTTCCTTTTTCGTATTTCTTATTCTGACTGCCGGGGTCAGTCAGGCCCGCACATACAACGTGGCAGTTCTCTATTGGAGCATGAAGATTCCGGGCCAAGTGGCCATGCGCGAAGGATTTGAAGAAGAAGTCACTGCGTACAATAAGGCTAATGAAGAAAACAAAATTAAATTGACACCCTACGTGGCCGGCGAAGGTCGCGAGGGGCTGCTTAAGCAAATCGAACAGCTGGATCTGGCGGTGAAGTCGGCTCCCGATGCTATCGTCATTCAGCCCGCAGATATCACCATCCTTAGCCGCGGTGTGCAGGATGCCAACAGTAAAAATATTCCGGTCTTTGTCTATGACCAATACATCATTAATGCGAAGATGACATCGTACATCAGCAGCGACAATTATCAGGCGGGCTGGGACAACGGTCTTTATATCGACAGTCAGTTTCCTCCGGATAAAGTTTTAAGAATCGTGCCCTTTGAATACTTCCGGGTGTCTGCAACCGTAGAACGCATGGACGGTTTCTTTGATGCTCTTCGCAGTCGGGACCGCAAGTTCACGGTGCTGGGGCACTTCGAAGCGGTAGAGCCTGTGGGCGGGTTGAAGGCCGCTCAGGAATACATGAAAAAATTCAAGCGGGGCAGTGTGGATGTGATCTTCACCAATAATGACGGTGGGGGATTGATCATCGTCAAAACTTTGTGGGATGACGGGCGCAAGAAACTGATTCATGCCACGGTCGACGGGGATCCTGCCTCTATTGAAAACATCAAGAACAAAAAAATGACGGTGATTGATTCAGCTCAGTTCTGTGGTGAGCTGGGGCGCGAAACTGCGCGCACGATGATTCAATTTTTCCAAAACGGTAAAGTTGAGCCGGTGAAATTCATTCCCACATTCCCGGTCACTTTGGAAACCCTGAAAAACTATCCGGGCTGGATGGGGCGTCCGACTGAAAAAGTTCGCTTCCAGTCCTTACGTGATCTTCATATCAAAGAGGCCAAGCCAGGCAAACTCAAACGCGGGGCCGTTATCAAAGTGGGGCTGACACCGTCGTGTCCTTATTTATGTGAAATGGGGCCCGCGGGGTGGTCGGGGTATCTGTACGACATTCTTGAAAGCGCCGCCAAAGCAAACAATCTTAAATTCGAGATCGTCAAGCTGCCCAGTGAGAAACTGTTGTCGGCTTTGCAGAACCAGCAGGTTCACTTTGTGATCAGTCCTATTTCCAAGGTTCGTTATACTCCGGATGTGCGTATCGTGGGCCCCAAACTGGGGATGAGTCTTGCGGGGGCGTTGTTCACTCCGGGAGTAAAACTGCAATTGGTGGATTCTGATTCTTTAGCGGACAAACGCATCGTCTTTGCTCAACTGGCCCATGAAAACCCCATGCAGCTGCCGCCATCTGATTTCAACCGTTCACTAAAGATATCAGGTGGCGAGATCGGCGACCGCATGACCAAATTGATCGCCGAAAGACGCGTGGATCTTGCTTTGGGGGACTATAATGTTCTTCGCTACAATATGTTGCGCCGCCAACTGCTCAGTTTTGAAATTCAACCGACGTCTTTGGCTGGTTATAATGCCCTTGTTCTGGTGGGGCATCCTAAAGATCCTGAGTACGGCGGGCTGCCGCTGATACTGAATCAATGGTTCGATACTCACCGCGCGTCAGGAAAGTTGGAAAAAATTCTTAAGAAATACAACCTGAAGGACTGGAACATCTTTGCTTTGTAGCAGTTTTTCGACATATGATTTTCATGGAAAATGGAGTTTCTATGAAAACACTGGGATTGTCTTTGTTCTTTCTGGCAAGTTCTTCCTGGGCTTTGCCGTCCTATCAAGCGCCGGAAATGCAGGTGCGCGCGCACTATCGCAATGCCTACAATCTGCCGCCTTTGACTTACCTGAGCAACACGTCGCCTTCCATCAACAATCACGGTGATGTGACCTTAAAGCTGATGGCCGTGGACGGAACCCCGAATCAGGCGGTGTGGTTCAAAGCCAAGAATCACAGCAAATGGCAGATCGTTTTTGTGGCGCCGGAAGATCGTTACGTCTCAGATCCCACCGTGAATGATCGCGGCGAAATCACTTACAGCTCTTACACGGAAGTGATGAGTGACGGATTGTATGTGTTCGATACAAAATCTGGAACAACTGTCGAAAAACTTTCTGGTCCTGCCAATAAAATGGTCTACATGGCCTATGTGCAGACGTTGAATGACGGGACCTCTGTGTTCCGCGGCATGGGGACGGAGTTTGACCGTGGCTTCTATGAAGTCAACGGCGGCCTGAAAACCATCGCAATGGAAGGTCAGAAAAACTTTGGCACACCTTCAGCGTATTTATTCAAACCAGCCGTGAATGATCAAAAACACTGGGCCTTCAAAGTTCGTGTGGGTGAGCGCGGTGAAATCAGCAATGAACAATCTGATCAGATCCTGCTGGTGAAGCCAACACCTCAAGGGTATGACAAGATCATCGTGGCTCAGGACAATAAAGGTGATGTGACTTCTCCGTTCACCGGATTTGGCAACGGAGTGACCATGGCACAAAACGGCCTGGTGGCTTTCGTGGGGCATGACCAGAGCAACATCAAGTCGCTGATTCTTTGGGAAAACGGCAACCTCACAACCCTGGTCCATGAAGGACAGAACGGAATTTCTGAACTTGAGCTGTTTTCGCCGAAAGTGAATTCCAACGGTGTGGTGGCGTTCCGGGCAAAGAATGAAAAGGGCCTGCGTGGAATTTACGTAGTATCAAAGGACGGCATCAAACGCCTGATCGGTGAAGGCGACAGCATCCCGACAGATCTGGGGCCGGGGCAGATTCTGCAAAGAAAAGACTTCCCGGGCTTTGCCGGTGATGTCGACATCAATGAAAAGAATGAAGTGGTCTTTGCCTGCGTGGTGGCGACCACCGACAATCAGATCACCGGGGATGCGGTTTACCGCATTTCCCCGGCGGGTCTTTAACGGGCACATTCCCGCAACAGGCGGGCACAACGATCCAGAATGGTGGCGCGGATTTTTTCGCGCTGCTCTGAAAATTCGGGATGCTGGCTGGTTTGCACGATTTTATAAAGGCTGATAGTTCTGACCAGATCTATCAGCCTTTGTTTTTCCGGCCCCCGTGACAGCGGATACTTTGGGATCTCGCGGTTCAGGGTCACGGCTTTTTCGACGGCTTCCGTCCAGTCAATCTCGGTCTGGGTTAGATAGATGGTCGGGACAAAGCCGTTTTTTTTGATCGTCTGTTCTTCGTTTTTAAGCTGAGTGTTCAACCAGCGCAGTTCATTGACGATGGCAGTGAATTCAGCATCATGTTTTTTTCCAAACAGGCCGAATACGGTTTTTTTCCAGGCCGCGCAGAAATCTTCAAAATCAATGTTTTCGGCTTTTTCAAAATAAGAAGGGTGTGTGATGGAGTGCATGGTTTTGCTTAAGACATCCATTGAAATCACGGCGCTGTCGGTTTTATGCCCCAAGCGCATCAGATTGTGGGCCCAGCTTACAATGTTTGTGACCGAATGGCTGTTGACCAGGCCACTGCGGAAATTCAGATGAAAACCCTCATAGACGGCCATGCTCATCGGGCGATCCAGCAGTTGATCCATGTGAGATTTGCGGCGTTCGCTGCGAGCCATCGCAAAGAAACTTTCCAGATGGTCCGAGAACTTTTCAAAGGACTCGTTCCACAGGCCTTCATTCTGACAGGTTTTATAAAGTTGAAAGGCTTTGGCAGGAGTTGGCTCGGCCTCTTCCAGAAGGGCATTGATTTTTTGTTCCAGTAAACGTGGGAATGAATGCCATAGTTCCTTGATCATGGACTAAAGAATAGCACGTCTCTGACAGAGATACTGATTTCCATTTTTTGTCGAAATATTTGACGATTCCCCTCTGAAAAGCACTTAATGCCACTTCACAAATTACTGCGTGGATCTTTGCCGCTCTTTGATGGGGGATTTAGTATAATAGTACTGAACAAGGAGGTTGCTCTATGTTGTTTTCTAAACCTTTTAAATCAGTTTGTGCGCTTTCCATGGCGGCATTCATTTCTCAGGCACCCGCAGTGGCTTTTGCTGAAGTTAACCGCATGATTCCCACCACGACGCTTATTGAAGAGCTGAATCGGGAAGAGGCCACGGCCCAGGTACAGGATTTTTTAAGCCGTGATGATGTGCAGGCAGCCCTGATTCAGCGCGGACTTTCACCGGCAGAAGCTTCTGAACGACTGGCCAGCCTTTCGGTGGCCGAGCTGAATGACCTGTCAAAACAGGTCCAGGAAGCCAAAGCCGGGGGCGACATTCTGGTGACCATTCTTATTGTGGTTCTGATCATCTTCCTGATTAAGCGAATCTAAGATGAATTTTATCTGGCAAATAACTGGAATAGCTTTAATCACTGCGGGGTGTGCCAGCACAACTCCGCAGGTGGATTCGTTGAATCTGTCTTCAGTGATTCCGCAGAAAACAGAAATTTCCGGCGTGCCGTTCATTGAACAAAGTGAAGGACACTGTGGTCCGGCCACATTGACGATGGCTTTGCAGTGGGCGGGTAACAGCGTCTCGCTGGCGACAGTGACTTCGCAGGTCTATACTCCTGGCATGAAGGGCAGTCTGCAAACTGACATGATCAGTGCGGCTCGACGCCAGGGGATGGTGGCTGTGCCGGTCACGGGTGTTCAGAACCTGTTGCGCGAAGTGCGCGGCGGGCACCCGGTGATTGTTTTTGAAAACCTGGCGCTCAGCTGGCTTCCGCAGTGGCACTATGCCCTTGTCTATGGGTTTGATCCCGCCAGCGAAGAAGTGATTATGCACTCAGGTCCTGAATCTGGAAAGCGCTGGGATATCCGCAAGTTTGAACGCTCGTGGAAGCTGGGGGACTATTGGGGGCTGGTGGTGCTGCCTCCGGGGCAGTTGTCGGTCACAGCATCAGAGCGAGCGCACGTGACGGCCGCCGCAGCCTTAGAGTCTTTGGGAAAAAACTTGGAAGCTGAAAAGGCCTATCAAAGTATTCTTGCGCGCTGGCCGCAAAGTCTGGCGGCCTATGTGGGGCTGGGGAATATTCATTTTTCTCGAAAGCAATATTCGCAGGCGATCCGCAACTTGCAGAAAGCCACCTCTTTGCAGCCAGAGTCGGCTGTGGTTTGGTATAACTTAACGATGGCTCAAGCTGCTTTGGGGCAGATTTCAGAGGCGCGGAAGAGCGCCAAGCAGGCTTTGCGCTTTGCTGCGCCAGAATCAAAAAATCTTTACTCTCAAAATTTGCGGTCCTATTTGGATAAATAGTGATTGTTGACAGCCTTTCCGGGGGGCGATGACGGTTTCAGGAAGCTCTTTTACCATGGTGGGGGGAGCTTTCATGCCAGCAGAACAGGAAATGAACAATCAGCTGTGGCGTCGTTACAAGACCATTTTTGAATCCAAAATGGTGGGTATCCTTTCGACTGATATGAATGGCCAGATTCTGGATGCAAACGACTATTTTTTGGAAATGGTCGGTTATGGTCGCGACGATCTGAAAGCCGGAAAATTGAACTGGAAAACACTGACTCATCCCAAGTATCTAGCGCAAAGCCAGCACGTGGCCGAGCTTTTAAGAACCACGGGATCTGTGCCGGTATTTGAAAAAGAATACATTCACAAAGATGGTCATCTGGTACCGGTGCGGCTGGGCCTGACAATGTTTGAAGACGGAACCGTGATCACTCTGGTTCAGGACGTCACCCAGCAAAAAGACAGCGAACGAAAGCTTGAAGAGGCCAAAGCTCAATTGGAGGAACGCGTAGCCGAACGCACCCGGCAACTGGTTGAATCAGAATCATTTCTGGCGGCGATATTTGAAAATATGCCCACGATGGTTTTTGTTAAAGATGCCCAGGATCTGCGTTTTGTCCGGTTCAACAAAGCGGGTGAAGATCTGATTGGTATTCCACGGGCGCAGTTGATTGGAAAAAATGACTATGATTTTTTCTCGAAGGAACAGGCGGACTTTTTCACCTCCAAGGACCGCGATGTTTTGAAAGAATCCCGCGTCGTGGATATTCCTGAAGAGGAAATCAACACCACACGCGGTGTGCGCTATTTGCACACCCGCAAAATTCCAGTTTTTGACAAGGAAGGCCGTGCCCAGTATTTGCTGGGGGTTTCTGAAGACATCACCGAACTGAAGATGGCGGAAGAACAGCGGGCCGTTCTGGTCAAAGAGCAGATCGCACGCAGTGCTGCTGAACAGCGCGCCCAGCAGATGGGCTTTTTGTCAGACCTGACCTTTGCGATGACGCAGTCTTTTGATCTGGAAAATATTCTAAAGGCTTTCACCGAAAAATCCATTCCGACACTGGCGGATATCTGCATTGTGGATTTGATGGATGAAGAGGGTACAGAGATTTCCCACACTCAGGTCGCCGCTAAAGAGCGGGAAGATACCGAGTTCATTCAGCGCTGGCGGGAGCGCTTCCCCATGCGCTGGGATGCTCCGTATGGGGCCGCCGAGGTCATGCGCTCCCGCAAAACTGAAATTATCAATGATGTGAATCTGGATCAGTTTTTGAAAGCTGCATTCGGCCCTGAGGCAGCCATGACTGAACGGCCCATTCACGCCGAAGCCTTTATGACCGTTCCGATTTTACTGCGCGATGAAAAGCCTCTGGGGGCCATCAGTCTGATTTCGACTTCCGCCACAAGGCACTTTTCCGCGATAGATCAAAGCATGGCCGAGGAAATCGGTCGTCGTCTGGCGGTATTGATTGAAAACTCGCGGCTTTATTACCGGGCCCAGGAAGCCAGTCGCGCCAAGACCGCATTTTTAGCCAACGTCAGTCACGAAATTCGCACTCCGTTGGGGGCCATGCTGGGTTTTGCCGAGATTTTGAAAGAGGATGAAAGCCTGCGGGAAGAACAGAAAGAGGCCGTCGAAACAGTGTTGCGCAACGGACAGCAACTGCTGCACATCGTGGACGAGATTTTGGATATTTCGAAAGTGGAGTCTGAACGGATTCAGATTGAAAGCATCGTTTTTGATCTGCCGGATCTTTTGCGGGATGTGATACACCTGCTGCGCGGGCGCGCCGAAGAAAAGGGCATCGAATTAAGGCTTCGTTTGGGGGATTTGCCGAAAAAGATCAAGTCTGATCCCACAAGACTTCGTCAGATCCTGATCAATGTGATCGGTAACGCCATCAAGTTCACGGATACGGGATACGTCGAGATGGAAGCTCGCTCACGCAATGGCAAACGTCGTGACGGGCGTCAGCGCATCGAGTTTCTGGTTACTGATACGGGAATTGGGATTTCAGCCGAACAACGCAACAACCTGTTTCAGCCTTTTTCCCAAGCGGACAGCTCGACCACGCGCCGCTTTGGTGGAACGGGCCTTGGCCTGTTTCTTTCTCGCAAGCTTGCACGGCTGTTGGGCGGGGACGTGATTTTAAACACCAGCTCCGCCGGGATCGGCAGCAGTTTCCTAATTTCAATTTTAGGCAGGGAAGTGACTGGAATTCAGGGGACAGATCATCGCAAAAAGAGCGAAGACGCGGTGGTCGTGTCGGCCAAACAGGTTGAAGGCATTTTGGTGGTGGACGATGCCGTGGACAATCGCGAGCTGTTCAGACGATTCATTGTTCGCGCCGGAGTTCCGGAAAACCGTATCGAGACCGCAGAAAATGGTGCCGAAGCCGTGCGCAAGGCCCTGGACAAACCCTACAGTCTGATTCTGATGGACATTCAAATGCCCGAGATGGACGGATTCCAGGCGCTGAAAAAACTGCGCACACAAGGTTATCGGGGACCTATCGTCGCGTTGACTGCCCATGCGATGAAGGGCGATCGCGAAAAATGCCTGGCTGCGGGGTTTGACGGCTATTTGCAAAAACCTTTGGATCGGACAGAATTGAAGCGGGTGTTAAGTCTGGATTTTCCAAAGCCGAAGTCGCCTGAGGCCGAGCTTTAGTTCAGCGGTCCCTGCACTCGGGTCAGAATATCATTCAAGAGATTCATATCAACGGGCTTGCTTAAGTATCCGTCAAAGCCATACTCCATGGACTTTTTCTGTCCTTCAACGCTTGCTTGGGCAGTCAAAGCCACAATCGGTCGCTTGTAGCCCTTGTTGCGCAGATGGGTGGTGGCCTTATACCCGTCCATCACAGGCATTTTAATATCCATCAGGATCACATCAAACGGGCGGGCCATGGCTTTGTTGACGGCCTCTTCGCCGTTTTCCGCGGTGTCGACATCGGCACCCTGCTTTTGCAGATAGCGGTTCATCAGCAGACGCAGGTCTTCTGAATCATCCACCACCAGCACACGACGGTCTTTCAGGAATCCGGTTTCTTTGGCGATTTTCACGCGGTCTAAAGTCTGAACTTTTTGTTTCGAAGGCGCCACCAGTTTCAAGTCGTGAACTGGTCCCACATTCAGGGACAGTTCAAAGGTGCTGCCTTTACCCGGCGCGGAAGTGACCAGTCGCAAACGTCCGTTCATCATGCGCGCGAGACGTTCAGAAAGCGCCAGTCCCAACCCCGAGCCCTGCACCCGTTGAACTTCCGCGCTTTCACCACGCACAAAGGGCTGGAACAGATTGTTTTGTGTGGCTTCGTCCATCCCCATTCCGGTATCAGTCACACAGATCGTAAGATGTCCGGTGTTGTTCGTGTCGGAATAAAAAGCCACGCGCACCGTGATGGTGCCTTGATGGGTGAACTTCACGGCGTTGGACAAAAGATTGATCAGCACCTGCCGAAAGCGGACAGAATCAGAATCGATGATCTCGGGGATCTGGGATTCATAGTAAATCTGGATGTCATGTTTTTGATCCTCCAGCGCCGAACGAATGACACTCAAAGAGTCCTCCAGTTCACGCGCCGGATTCATCGGGGCTTTTTGAATATACAAACGATTGGTTTCGATCTTGGAAAGATCCAGCAGATCATTAACCAGCGAGGCCATGAAATTTCCCTGACGGTGAATGGACTGCACATCCCGGCGGCTTTGATCATCCAGATGAGGGTTGCGCAACAGGGTGTCAGCAAACCCCAGGATCGCAGCCAGTGGAGTGCGAATTTCGTGGCTGGCATTGGCAAGCAAAACGGATTTGGCGTTGTTGGCAGCTTCGTGCAGGTCACGTTCACGGCGCAAAAGTTCTTCGTTGCGTTTGGTGGTGATGTCCCAGGCGATCCCGGTGGCGCGATAAGGCACATTGTCCGAGTTGCGATAGAAGCGGCCTTTCAGGGCCACGTGACGGGCAGAACCAAACCTGTCGGTCAGGATGGCTTCCGTATCCAGCTCCAGGGTGGTACTGCGGTTTTCTTTCAGCAGGGTCTTCAGCTGTTCGGTACCCTGCGGGAACAAAGCCGCGTTGCCTTCGCAGTGCAAGCTGTCGGTGACCATGTCCCAGTCCCAGGTCAAAGCATCGGAAGACGCCATGGACATGCGCAGATGCTCTTCATTTTTTTGCAGCTTCGTATCCAGAGTCAGAAGCTTGATGATCGCCTGATTCAGGTTTTTACCCATGACAATCATCAGCCCGCAGTAGACCATCACCAGCATGCCCACCAGCAGATGGTGCTGCTGTCCTGAAGTCACGTAGCCAATTCCCCAGCCCAGCATCGCGGGCGCCACAACACACATCATTGCCACGCGGGATGACACATAAGTGATCATGGCTCCAGCTGACATGGAGCACACCAGCAGGGCTGTCAGAATTTGCTGAGTGGTGGATCCGTAGGGCGCAACCAATCCCACAGCCGCCCAGCAAAGACCCGACACCAGCAGCAGTCCGCACATGGTGCGATGCCAGAAATGGGTTTCATCCACATGGCGCAACGTGGGTTTCACCCGGTTCCAGCGATACAGCATCGACAGGCGGATCAGCACCGAAGTGAACAGCACAGACACCCAGGTGATTGAAAACGCATGGGAGACATTGTTCCAGGAGATATACAAAAAGGCCGCGGCATTGGCGAAAATGACGATCACGCCATTGATGTTCTGGCGATAGATAAGATCAATCTTGCGAACAGCCAAATCCAGGGATTCGTAATTCGAATTGTTCGAAGTGAGGGATGGAAGATCCGTTTTGTTCGCCATTTGACTGTGATATTACAAGGGCGAGGTTTTTTAGGCAAATTGCATCGGCTTCATGTTGGCGGTTGCCAAGAGAACAGCTTGTGAATTTGATCCCATTTCTCGCAGGGCGGAGCTTCGATGACGACTCTGTTTCCGTTCCACGGACTGTCCATTTCGATCTTGGTCGCCTTTAAACACAGTCCTTTGATGTCTAAAGTGTCTCTGAAGAAGCGATTGTGGTGCGAATCACCGTGTTCGATGTCCCCCAGCAGAGGGTGCGCAATGCGGTCAAAATGACGTCGAATCTGATGCCAGCGGCCAGTGACAGGATGAGCCTGCACCAGAGAGTAGCGTGAAGTCGGATATTTTTTACCTACCGCATAGGGAAGTTCCACCTGCGCCAGACTGTGGAACACCGTTTGGGCTTCGACAATGCTTTGTCCTTCGTCGACTTCCAGAGGCAAATCAATGCTGCCGGATTCAGGCACAAAACCGCGAACCACGGCATGATAGGTTTTGTGCATGCGGCGTTCAGCAAAAAGAAAATTCAGCTCGCGCGCGTCCTGGCGGCTCATGGCAAACAGAACAATCCCGCTGGTCGGCGCGTCCAGACGGTGCACCGGAAAGACATCTTTTCGGAACATCTTGCGCAGATGCCACAGACAAATACGTTCTTTGGGAACGGGATAAGGGGACAGTTCGGGCGGGTGCACGAAGAATCCAGACGGTTTGTCGATCGCAAAAAAGTTTTCATCCTGATAGATGATTTTCAAGGGGCTTTCACTGCTCATGCCGGGTCTTTCAGATAATACCTTTTGAATTCCGTATTCAGAATTTCTTCACCGCGGGTGACGGTCAGGGCCCCCTCCTGCACCATCAGGCTGAAACGAAACTCGCGTGAACTTTCTTCGCCCAGGGCCGTCAGAAATTTGTCATTCAGCTGATAGATTTCAATCTTTTCGGGCTGGTGCACATTTTCTTTTTCGCAGTCGCGCAAAATCTGGGTGGCATCTTTGTAAGTGTAGATTTTCACGGCTTGCGAGGCCTTTGAAGCTTTGTGCAGTTTTTTCGGACTGGGATTTCCGATTTCAATCCACAAAAGTGTTCGGCCGCTGGTGGCATCGCTGTGGCTCAGGGCCGCGGACTCAGGATCGCCCAAACCCTGTGCTGAAAACTCCAGGGCTTCTGAATAATTGCAGGCATAAGCCAGCGCACGCGTTAGCATATAGGGCATGGACTCGGACGGATGCATCGCCAGACGGAAATCAAGCTGTTCATAAATGCCGCGGTCGATATCGGAAAGATCAATCCGAAACCGGTACAGTTTAGAGGGTTGTGCCATGGGGCGTAGCATAGGGGTTTTCCCCAGTGAAAGCGAGAAAAGATTGCCCCGAAAGCGGTTTTTTTGCTTCAATGGCGCTATGAAAATGATGGGACATCGCGGGGCTCGGGACCGGGCACCAGAAAACACTTTGCGTTCTTTTGAGTTTGCTTTGCAATCCGGCGTAGCCGCCGTGGAATTCGACATTCACGAATCCCAGGACGGGGTGTGGGTGGTTCATCACGACGACACTTTGGATCGCACCACCACCAGCACGGGCCGGGTGGATGCCTGCACATGGGGCGAGCTTTCCAATGTTCGCACCAAAGAGGGCGACCCGTTGCCGCGCTTGGAACAGGTTTTGGAACTTTTCAAAAGTGCTCAGACCGAGTTGCAGATCGAGGTGAAATCGTCGGGGAACTTTAAGGTTCTGGCTGAAATTTTGAAAAATAATTTCCCGTCAGAACGATTGACCGTCATTTCTTTCAATCATCGGTGGCTGCGTGAATTCCGTGACCATTCGGCGATCAAGACCACATGTTTGCTGTTTGGTTTGCCGCTGAATCCGGTGCAAATAATGGAAAGTGCCGGGGCGCAGGGAATATCGCTCAGTGTGAACTGGATTGATCAGCAGTTGGTGGCTGAATGCCATGCAGCGGGATTCACGGTCACGGCGTGGAATGCCAATGACGAAGCCACGTTCCAGAAAATGAAGCGCATTGGCGTGGATTGTCTGGGAACAGACGTCCCATTTACCGCCGCGTCGTGGTCTTAAGACTAGAGCTTTCCTTCAATTAGAACCTGTGCTCTAGTGATCCCCATACAATTTGTGGGGATCCAATGACCAAGAAAAAAGCGGCCAAATCCAAGTCACCAAGAACTCAAGCCATACACGGAGAGTTCCTTTCAAAATCATGGGAGTTCTCTCACCATTTGATTCCGCCGATGACGGCGTCGACGACTTTCCGTCTGGAATCCCTGCAAAGGGGCGCAGAAGGTTTTAGTACTTTCGGTGCCCAGAAAGGCGAAGAAAAGCCGATCTGGATCTATGACCGTCTGGAAGAACCAACAACAAAAATGCTGGAAGACCAATTGGCACTTCTGGAAAAAGGCGAGTGCGCAGTGACCTTCGGCAGCGGTATGGGAGCGATCGCTTCCACCCTGATGTCATTGCTTTCTTCCGGCCAAAAAGTCATTGCCCATAAAACTTTGTACGGTTGCACTTACAGTCTTTTGACGAACTGGCTGCCGCGTTTGAATATTTCCACGCATCTGATGGACGTGAATGACTTTAAAAATCTGGCACTGCAGCTGACGGACCCGGCCACACGCGTGGTGTACTTTGAGTCCGTATCGAATCCTATCCTGGAAATCGCCGATCTGGAAAAGATCACGGCGCTGGTGAAAGCGGCCAACAAAAAACGCGGTAAAGACAATCAGATCTACACCGTCGTGGACAACACTTTCGCGACACCGTGGGCACTTCGTCCGGTGGAATGGAACGTGGACTTTGTGATTCAGAGTCTGACCAAAAATATTTCTGGTTTCGGTACTGAAATGGGCGGGGCGGTGATTGCCCCAAGATCGCATGAAAGTATTCTGCGCGTGGCCCGCAAGGATTTTGGCGCGATCATCCACCCTTATTCAGCTTGGCACATTCTGGTGTACGGTATTTCCACTCAAGCGATTCGCTTTGAACAGCAACAGGCTTCAGCAACGGCTGTGGCAAAATTCCTGGAAGCTCATCCGAAAGTGGCCAGCGTCACTTATCCGGGCCTGAAAAGTCATGCTCAACATAAACTGGCGAAAAAATACCTGAAATCACCAGAAGGAAAGTTTGCTCCGGGCACGATGATTTCCTTCCAGCTTAAAGGTGACATGAAAAAGTGTCAGAAGTTTGTCGACGATATCGCCAAAAATTCTTATTCGATCACGTTGGCCGTCAGCTTGGGGCTGACAAAGACTTTGATTGAGGTACCTGGGTTTATGACCCACTCGGCGATCCCGGATGACAAACGGGGCGACAGCGGTATTGACCCGCGCGCCATCCGTCTTAGTATCGGTCTTGAAAACGTGAATGACATTATTGAGGACCTGCACGAGGCCCTCAAAAAAATCTAGAATTCGCGGGGAGGACGCTGAGATTCGTCCTTCACATCCAGAGTATAGCTGGTGGCAGTGTCAGAGATTTGGTAGCTCATCTCTGGCAGGCCGTCGGCGACATGGCAAAGGCCAATCTCAAACTCGGATTCGAATTCACAATAGATAGTACCGATTTTTTCAAGCGGAGTCACCGGATCCAGTTCTGTGACGTCAGACAAAGCGTCGCGGGTTTGCTGGATTTCTTTTTCCGTGGACAGGCTTAGGTTCTGACTGACTTTGGCGTCATTCAAATCCAGATAGACCGAAGTTAATACATACGGGCATGCGCCACGCTGACCTTTCGTCGGAACTTTCACAGCATAGCGGCCGTCTTCCTGGCGCTGGGCCTTGATGACCAGTGTGCGATCGTGTCCGGCCGGGCTCATGCGGTCTTCAGCAAATTTACAAACAGAAGCATCCAGCTTTTTATTGAAGGTGAACGCCGGGGAATAAAAGGCCATGGCTGAAATTTCGGTTGAAACCGGAGCTTGCCCCTGAATCAAGTGACCCTCGGCACTGGGTTGCAGGCGTGTTTCTGCCGCCATTGCGGTGCAGGTCATTAGCAGGGTGAACAGGGTTGGCAGCATTACGGGCAATTTCATGTTTCATCCTTTGGGTGAAGCCTTAAAATTCATCATGAATGGGAAATGCCAAGGCCATGCCACCGGCAGAGTCCTTCCAGTTGGAATTAGAGCCCGGCTCAGGGTTTTTTTGCCCCATGAGTGTGTCAATTTGTTGATCACGGCGGCCTTTGCGGGCAGGGTGAGGTGATGATCCAGCAACGAAAACGCAAAACCAAAGACCCTTGCCCTGAATGTTTCCTGCACCGGGATTTGTGCCTTTGCAGTTTGATACCTCAACTGGAATCCCGCACCCGTTTGTGTCTGGTGATTCACGCCAAAGAACTAAAGCGCACCACTAACACCGGTCGTCTGGCGATCAAGTCTTTGCTTAACAGCGAGATGCGTGTGCGCGGAGACAGTCAGGAGGCTTTGGACCTTTCTGATTTGCTGGTGCCTGAATACCGCACGGTTTTGTTTTTCCCCGCGGAAGATGCGCGCGAACTGAATGCCGAATTTATGGCCGAAGACCCGCGTCCTTTGCAATTGATTGTGCCGGATGGGAACTGGCGCCAGGCCAGCAAGGTCAACACCCGCCATCCTGAAATTGCCGGGATTCCGCGAGTGATGATCAGTGCGCCCAATAAATCCCAGCACCACTTGCGGGCGGAAACGACCGAAGAAGGTATGGCGACATTGCAGGCGATTGCGCAGGCTTTTATGGTGGCGGAAGGCCCCGAAGTCGGTGGGGCCCTGAGGGATTTGTATCAGGAAAAATTAAAAAGAACCTTGATGGGACGGGGAGTTCTGCCGAAGCCGACTTAGACGTCGGCTTCCATGATCCAGGTGTCAGTGTCATTGAAGAGCTGCTCCAGGATCTCATCTTCAAACAGATGATCCCCTTTGAACAATTCAAACAGTGACAGGGAACGGCTGGTCAATTCTTGATAGGACTTCAGTTTGCCGAAGTATTCTTCCTTGCTCATTTCCGGTGCGGCCAGAGGTTTGTGAACTTCTTTTTGTCCGAAAATTAAAGTGTCATAACTGTAGCTGTTAAAGACCAGTGCCTCTGTCGCCGTGAACTGAGAGTTGGATCCAAAGTTCCCTGCGCTTAGAGGTGGTCTTTGATTGAACAGGTCCATGATGGTTTGTGCGTGTCCGATGTTGGTCTTTTCACGGCAGTGCTTCCAGAACGGAGTGTCCAGTTTCTTGTTGAACTTATAGTGCATGCCCACAAACCAGCGGAAAGTGTCCCACGTCACCGCGATTTCATTGTTGATACCCGAGATGGAAATCTGATCGTCCAGGGTTTTAGGCATCAAACGGCACAAAACATTGATGCTGTGAACAGCCGTCTGAATGGCAGTGGATTCCAAAGGCTCAATAAACCCGTAAGAGTTCCCCAAAGAAAACACGTTTTTCACCCAGGCTTGAGTATGACGACCCGAACGGAATTCAACCATTTTGTATTTTTCAAAATGACCGAAGCGGGCGCGGGCTTCAGCCAAAGCAGTTTCCTCGTCACAGAACTTGGACGAGAACACATAACCATAGTGGTCTTCAGTGCGCATCGGGATCTTCCAGCACCAGCCATTGTTCATGGTAATCACAGATGTGTAGCAATCCACGACATCTTTGTTGGGCAGATCAAAGGTCAGTGCGCGGTCCGTGACCAAAGTGTCTGTGAACGGTGTGAATTCCGTTTTTAGCGCCTGACCCAGAATCTTGGAGCGGAAGCCAGAGCAGTCGATGTACAGATCATAGGAAAGACTGTGACCTTCCTTTGATTCCAAAGATGCCACATACCCACGGTCATCCAGTTTCACTTCGTGAACTTCGGCATCCAGAATGTCAATGCCGCGGCTTTTGACCTCCTTGTTCAGGAAGCGGATCAGGTTCTTGTTGTCGATGTGGTAGGAAAACGGAATGCTTGCCAGGAATGAAGTCAAAGTTCCGTTTTTGTTGCGAATGATCGGAATTTTATTTTCATTCATCAACACCGATGGCCAGTTGGAATTCTTGATGTCGTTTTCATAGTAGTAGGACTCGTACTGGTGTCCGGCAAAGAAGCTGAAATTGAATTTGTAATCACCCGGGCAGCCCCAGTCAAAACGAATACCGAACTTCAACGTCGGCTGGACTTCACGGAAGAAATCCGCCGGGTCGATCTCAAGGCCGCGGTGCAGGAACGGCACGATCTCGGTGGTGGTGGATTCGCCGACGCCGATGACTGGAATTTTGCTGGACTCAATAACGGTGACTTCAACTTCGGGGTGATACTTTTTAAGCGCCAGGGCTGCGAGATATCCGGCGGTGCCGCCACCTAAAATGCCGATGGTTTTGATGTCCGTCGGCGGGCATTTTGGAAAGTTCAAATAGCTTAAATCAAAGGCATTGTCGATATGGTCAGAAAGTGTGTTCATGGGTCGGTAATCTGCCTGTGAATTCAGTGATTTGCAACTTCAGAGATAAAGGCCCCCGGTGCAGGTAAAATGTACCGACACTGTCTTAAAATAGAACAGGCTTTTAGGACCTTCGCCCGTGATATTACCGGACCGAAATTCCGATAAAACACCAATGAAGAAAAGTCCTTACTGGGTTTACCTCCCTGTTGCCACGTTGTTGTTTGCTGCCTTTTTCTGGGCAGGTAAAAAAAGCCGGTCCGTGCTGCCACCAGCCCGTACCGAAATCCCGCAAGCCGGGGTGAAGGCAACTGCCGCAAAGACACCGGTGACGGTAGCAGCTTCAACCCCACAGCCTGTGAAAATGGCAACCCCAACCCAATGGCAGCCCCGCGCGGTGGAAACTCTGAAGGGCGGAGCCCTGTTCAGCGCGCTGTTTGATAAAAAGGTGCTTCAAAATCTGAACCCACAGGATTTGCAAAAAATCAGCGGTCTTTTCGCCAAACCATATCCTCGGGTCGAAAAGCATCACCGCGCCGTGATGGTGGAGCGTCTGGGAATACTAAAGGCCCTGGGTCAGCAGGCCCCCCTGCGTCGGGCACCCAGCTCGGTGATGGCACCGGAGCTTCGCACTTTCTATCGCCAGGTTCTGGAAAATCCGCAAGAAAACTGGATCGTCAAACGTCAGGTGTTTCGAAATCTGAAGTCGGCTCTGACTCCGTCAGAAAAAGAAGCGTATTACCGCCGTCTGGACACCCGCGTGGTGGCCCTGTCGATCAAATCCGAAGCTGAAATTGTCGAGGAGGTTCTGCGTGAAAAACGCTAAGTGGCTTTCTTGGGGACTATTTGGTTTGGTGATAGTGGCGGGCTTTGTTTTCGGTCGCTGGATGCCGGAAGCTTCAGAATTCAGTCTGGATCTTTCATCTGAATCCGTGCCCAGTGTGAATGTTATTGAAAACCTGGCTTGTCCATCCGAGGAAAAATACCACGAGATGGCGCGCAAGGTGTCTTTGGTGATTCCAGAAGGCTCCGAGGCCTGTGATGATTCCTATCGGGCGAAACTGGGAAAGATTCTTTTGTTGATGGATCAATTGCGCATCGAAGCCCCGGCAGACTGGCTGCCCAGTTTTCAGCACGACCTGGGGGATTTGCTTGGGTATGTCGCCAAGAATTCGCGCAGGTTGAATTTGGATCTGAATCAAACAGGCTCCATTGCCTATAACATGTCTTCGGAGCAGTCCATCTATCTGGGCGGATACTTCTTTGGCTCTGAACCGCTCGAAGCCATTTCGACTCTGATTCATGAGGCCCGGCATTCTGTCAGCTATTCTCCACGACATGTGCAGTGTCGGGGTGGGGACATTCCGTTTTCAACCGGGGGCTGTGATGCCCGGTTTGGCACGACTGAAAAAGATGCCGGTGCTTGCTCTTACGAAGTTCTGTTGCAAGCCGGTCTTGCGATGTACGGCAAAGGCCTGAGCCCGGCTGACAAAGAATTCATGATGTCTTCGGCACTGACCGTACTGGCCAGCCGCTTTAACGAACTGCCGGTGGAAGTCTCGCAAAAAACCGACGTTTTGCTGGCCCTGGGGCGTCAGGGGCAAGTGTATGTGGTTGATGCCACCGCAAAATCTTTCAAACCGATTGAAATGAAACTGCGCTCAGCCGGTGAAAAAATTCAGCGTCTTGGATTTAGTCCGCGCAATAGCGGTTTGATTCTGTTTTCAGATAAAGCGCATGTCTATAGCTGGTCGATCCGCGAAGGTTTCAAGGACTACAACCCCGAGCTGATCGCGGATATGCCGGTGTGGGATGCCGCTCGAATCACGATTCCAGGCGAAATCAATCGCACCCGGCATACGTTTAAAACGGACGGTGGTATTTACAAAGTTTCAAAACTTTTAGCAGGCAAGATGAAATTTGAATTGGTGGATATGATTCCCGCCAAAGACATGACGAATTATCCGGCGTTTGAAAGCTACTTCCTGGCGCAGTACGGGGACAGTGTGTTTCTGGGGGCTGACGGGGGTGCGTGGCTTTTGGCCCATGATACTTTCTCGTCTGACTGGTTTAAAAAACCGGAAGGACTGCAGGATTCCCGGGGCTGGCAGCAGGGAACCGGCGGAGTGTTGTATGAGGACTTGTTCCTGCTGACTCGCACAGGCGAACTTCGCGTGGCCAAGTCTTTCTATGAAGAGCTGGATGAATACAATTCCCGCACGACATACACGACCGAGGCGGTGGACTTTAAGATCCCGGGACGTTCGGTCAAGTATCTGCAAGGTTTAAAGATTCATGGTCAGTTGAATGACGACGGGCACCTGTTCCTGCGGCCGTATGGCAGGGCAGAGCAAATCGAACTTCAGGGGCCGGACATTGTCGACTTTGCGATCATCCATAATCCGGCTTTGAAATCCCCGGTCGTTCCTCACTCAAGCCAAAAATAGGCTCTACGTCAGGTCTTGGGCAGGCGGGGCCTTGTCAGAATTCCTATATCCGAGCTGGCGCCTGTTTTGCGGGGCAAACAATTTGCTTAAATCCTCGCAAAACCCAGGTGAGGCCCATGAGCAAGTTGAACGTGGCAGGACATTTTAATCTTCCGACGGTGTTGATGGCACTTCTGACGGTGCTGTCTTTTCCGGCCTTTGCCCAGCATTCCTGGGATCAAATTGATTATCGCGCCAATCTGTATGACCTGCGGGATTCTGAAATCCGCCGCGGTGACAACATCGATGAATCCAATCGTCAGTTGATGGAAGAAATCCGCAACTTCAAGCCCACAACCAATGGCCGCGCCGAGGGTGTCACGTACGAGCAGGCTTTGAGGATTGTGCAGATGACCAATCAAAATGACATCACCGGCAATCGTGGGCATTCCAAGTATGATCCCGATGGCATTCGTGGTTTCTGCTTCGGGCGGGCCCTGTATGCACATTTGGAACTGCTTCGCCATGGCGTAGATTCGCAAGCGATAAAAAAAGTCTTTATCGTGGGCCCGATGAAAAACGGGGTGGACTGGCAGTTCCATGTGACGACTGTGGTTCGTGCGAAGGATAAAAATGGCTGGTATGCTGTAGACACATTCACTGGCAAGCCGATGCTTCTGGAAGAATGGTTCTCGCGCTTCACGGGATATTCGACTGACAAAAAACTTCGCATGTACGTTACTCGTCCGGCCAAGATCGGCCCAAGCTCTTGGGAATACAACACCAAACGGGGTGGATTGTTTGATCCTTTTTATAATAGCTACTTCAAAGACATGTTTGAAATGTTCCGTAAAACACGCGTCAGTTCGTCTGATAAGTTCGTTCAGCGCTGCTCTCAATTGTTCCTGTAAACATTAACTGAAATTAATACTGTCCAGGAATTTGACACGGATCAATTCCTAGGAGTTTTCATAACTCTTTGATAGATTCCCCAGCGGCGATTGATGCCGTTGTAAGGGGAGTCCCTGTGTTGAATTCAAAGCTGTTGCTGTCATCCTTGCTGCTTTTGTCCCTTGTTGCTTGTACGAAGAATGAAGAAACCAATAATGTTGAAATGAACGGTCAAGAGACCTCCATTATTGGTGGCGAAAAGGCCGATGCCGCGAATCCAGTGACGGCTTCCACGGTGTCTTTGATTTATAACTATCAGGGAAAACCTTACTCCATCTGCACGGGCACATTGATTTCAAAGAATCTGGTTTTGACTGCGGCTCACTGTCTGGTGGATCTTCAGGGCGCAGAGATCTTCGTTCATATGGGTGAGGTCCTTCCGACAACGGTTGATGAAACAAAACTTTTGCGAGTGGCAGAATACGAAACTCACAAGGACTATCACCTGGTCTATGATGACAACGGTTTCCCGGTGACAGGTCGTAACGACGTGGGTTTGATCAAGTTATTGTTGGAGGCTCCGGAAAACGCCGTTCCGGTTCCCATTCTGGATGAGTCCGTCGAGCTGAAAGCGGGCGAGACCCTGTTGCTTGCCGGTTATGGATTGCTGCATGAAATTGAAAATCCGATTCCAGCAACAGGTCTGAACTTTGTGCGTGTGCCATTGGCTAAATTGTGGGAATCGATTCTGGTGACCGATCAGAACAATGCCAAAGGTGCTTGTTCTGGTGATTCCGGTGGCCCGGCTTATTTGGAAACTTCCAAAGGACTTGTTGTTGTCGGGATTACTCGCGGGCCGCACGATCTTGCACCAGACTGCCGTCATTTCGGTGAATACACGAACGCCACTATGTTCAAGACTTTCATTCTTGAAGAAGCTGCGGCGATGGGTGCTGACGCCCCCGTCTTTACGAGCGAGCGTCAGTAATCCGTCCTAAAGATTCGTCTGCAGTGTCAAAAAGACGCTGCGGACTTCCCCTGGGTACAGATAGATGTGCCCATACTGAGTCGGGGATTCCTTCCAGTATTTTCCGTCCGTCAGATTTTCAACAGCCAGGCGCACGACGGTTTTTTCATCTTTCTTCCCAAATTCATAAGAAGCTCCCGCATCCCAACGGGTCCATGCTGACAGCATCATGGAATTATCCGCAGTCACCGCACGCTCACCTTCATAGGAAATGCGCGAATTCACTGACAAGCCCTGAAGGCCCGGGATCAGATAATTCACATGGGCACGGAAAGTATGCTCAGGCAGATTCGTTGGACGCTGGTCATTGACGGCGGCATTCAAAGTGCTGTCCAGGCGACGGGCCTTCAGCCACATTGCTGATGCTGTCCATTGCAGACGTCCTGCTTCACCACCCAGTTCTGCCTCAACGCCCTGATGGCGGCTGAGGCCGTCAATTTTATAGTCCGGTCTTTGATCCTCCACCTGAGGTCGTTCAATTTGGAAGGCCGCAAGATTCCAAGTTACAGCTTCACCACCGCGCACACCGACTTCGATTTGTTTGCTGATCACGTCCGGCACAAATTGTCCGGGGTTTGTGTAGCCACTGCGGTTCGGGGTGACATAGGTTTCAACACCTTCACCATAGCTGACATAGGTCATCCAAGTCGGGAATTGGTAAGAAAGGGCCATCCACGGCAGCACAAAGTTTTCGCGATAATCAGTGGCTCGGGACGCATCGGTGCGAACACTGCTGCGATGAACATCACTGAAGCGAAGCCCCAGCCACGCACCCCAAGGCCCAAATTTGGCGGAATCAAAGGCAAACAGTTCGTTCACTTCAGAATCTCTGTTGGTATTTTCATCTGTCAGGGCAGGATCTGCCGGAAGCTTCGCCGTGCCCTGCACATTGCCCACACCCACTGGGTTGTAAGCCTGTTTGTCATAGCGTTCACGGGATACATGTCCCAGATATCCGATATTGATGTCGTGGGAAACAGACCCTGTTTCCGCTTTGATTTGCAGGGAGGTCTTGACGGCCTGAGTGCTGCGGCGTTCGTTTTCACTTCGGAAGTCGTACATGTCGAAAGTGCCGTCAGAACAATAGCGGTCATAATTGTTTTCAGCCGAGCAGCCAAACGGGTATGCCAGACGGTCGTCGGTGTGCAGTTCTTGTGCGCCCGCGGCAGTATGCCAGATCAGATTCTGGTTAAATCGGTGAGTGTACTTCAAGCTGCCGGTCAGACCGGTGAAAACCACCGGCTGGGACCAGCTTTGATTGTTCAGGTTCAAGCGCGGATCAGATGCAGATGGCAGATCATTGCCCAAAAGACTGAACGCCGCTTGGGTCGGCTGGGATTTTTTGGACCATTCGATGTCTGACTCAAATAATTGACCTTCGGAAATGCGCCAGCTGTTGGCCAAAGCCAGGACACTTCGTTCACCTTTGCTGTCTTCCAGTGCGGGGCTTAAGTTTTCATGGGCCACATTCAGGCGATAACCGAACTGTTCAGAGCCTTTGACCGGGCCAGCGGCATCGGCGGCGATCAGCCAGTCCCCATAGCTTCCAACTTCGGTTTCAAGCAGCAGTTGGCGACGCGCAGTCGGGCGTTTGACGACATAATTGACCATGCCTCCGGGGGAGCTTGCGCCGGTCTGCAGGCCATTCAGTCCTTTCAGCACCTCAAGACGCTCTTTGTTTTCCAAAGGAATGGATGTTTGCGCATTGATCGGCAGGCCTTCACGCAGGAAGTTTGCGCGATTGTCCAGGGTAAACCCGCGAATGGACAGATAGTCCCAGTATCCCGAAGCGTTGTAGCTGTCGGTGACGGACGCTTCAATGAGAGTGATATCAGACAGACGGTGAATGCGGTTTTCACGCAAAGTCTTGTCACTGATTTGGGAGGAAGAAAGCGGCAGATTTTGTGCGGGAACATCGGGGAAACCAAAAGCCTCCAGAGGTTCCTGAACCTGATCATCCTGAACAGTGATGGTGTTGATCTCGGTCGGTGCGTTTTGTGCGTGCAGACCCTGGCTGGTCAGCAGAGCTGTCATGGCAGTGAGGATTGATACGTGCTTTTTCATGGCCTTCCTTTGGCAGGTCGGCAGGATAGAAAGGGGCCTTTTGGGGATGGGCCGGTTCTTTCTATTCTTGCTTCCCTGCGCGAGCATTATCTCTATCAGGTTCAAAGGGTTATTCTCAGTCGGTGAATTCACCAACACCCCTAGCGTCAGGTCAGCGTTATGATTGAGGAGTCCGCCCAGGTCAAATTCTTTTTGGAAACAGCGGAGGTCGGGCGTTATTTTCATTAATTCCGTTTATTTCCACGAACCCATGCTAAGCTTTATATATGAATATAAATCAAAGCCTGCTTCGCGAGTTCGTTATCAAGGGATTGGTCTCTTATAAAAAAGAATTGCGCGGGCCTTTCTTGCAGGATTTTCGGCAGCAGTTTGCCAGCCTGAATCCGGAAGAAGTGGCCGAGGCTTTTATTGACGTCACCTTTCTGGGATCCGCTTTGACCTTTCTGCAAGGGGAGCAGTGGAATCTGAAAAAGGATCCGGCCACCAGTTCCGAGAACTATCATCGCTTCACAGAACAGACCTTTGCCTCCAATCTTTTGTCTTTGAACTATCTGCAGGACACTCTGCAAAACATGAATGAAAAGGAACTGCGCCGAACGGCCGAGCTTTGCGAAGAGCTGGAGCGTCTGTTGTTGTCCCACGTTCAGTCAGGAAACCAAGAACATCAAAACCGCTTTGTGGCCAGATCCCTGCAGTTGATGGAAAATGTCTTTGCTCATGAAAACGCACTTTCATTGCAGGGAAATACGCAGGCGCGGTCCCTGGCGCTTTCTCTGTATCGCACCTTCGATGGCCTGGATCAGATCTTTGGTTTGAACTATAACGCCGATGTGGGAATGAAGACGGACGTGAACGGCACCGAAAGACTGTATGAAGGCGCGGGCCTGGGTGTGCAGTCTTCCTATTCAACTTTGCTGACGGCTTTGCGGGAAGTGCGGGCATCACAAGGAACACGTTTTATTGATCTGGGATCTGGTTATGGACGGGTCGGTCTGGTTGTAGGCGTGTTAAGGCCGGATATTGATTTTATCGGATACGAGTACGTCAAACACCGCGTGGATATTTCCAACGAATCCACGGCCAAATTCGGTTTGCAGGATCACGTGCACTTTTTCACGCAGGATCTGTCCGAGAAAACCTTCCGCATTCCTGATGCCGAGGTCTATTACATGTTTGACCCCTTCAGCAAGGACACCTATCAGCATGTCTTGAGTCAATTGGTGGAAGTTTCGCGCCGTCAAAGAATTGTCGTGGTCACCAAGGGCAACGCGCGACTGTGGCTGAAAGAAATCGCCGAACGCGAAGGCTGGTTGCCGGGTCAGGAATTTGACGGCGGCAATCTGTCGTTGTTCCGTTCGCGCGAATAGTTACTTTACAAATTTAACCTGGAACTTTTGACCTTTGATGCGACCGTCACGCAGCTTTTGCATGGCGCCGTCCGCAACTTTCGCAGACACCGCCACGAAAGAAATCTTGTCCTGAATTTCGATTTTACCCACATCCGCAGAAGTCAAACCACCGGCAGCTCCGGTCAGGGCCCCCAGAATGTCGCCGGGACGCAGCTTGTCCTTGCGGCCTCCCGAGATCGAGATGGTTTTCATCGGAGCTTCTTTCAGGGTTTTGTTCAAACCATACTGATTTTTAAAACCCAGGGACGGACGGGCGAATTTGCCACCGGTCAGTTCTTCAAACTGGCCCAGTTTCAGCGTGTCTTTAGGGTGAGCAATCGTGACTGCCACGCCGGTTTTGCCAGCTCGGCCGGTACGACCGATACGGTGAACATAGATTTCCGGGGACAGAGGCAGGTCAAAGTTAATAACCAGTTCCAGATTGTCGATATCAAGACCGCGCGCTGCCACGTCGGTGGCAACCAGTATACGGTGGGATCCGTTGCGGAACATCGCCATCACGCGATCACGTTCACGCTGTTCCATGTCTCCATGCAGGCAGCCGCTGGCAGCTCCCAGGTCATTCAGGCGTTCTGCGATTTCCGCCACGGCATTTTTGGTGTTGCAGAAGATGATGGTGGAATCGGACGGATGCTGTTGCAAAATGCGCATCAGCACATTGGTTTTGTCATCGTCTTCGCTGTCGTAAACCAGTTGTTCGATCAGGTTTTGCTCTTCATCCTCGATGATCACCTGTTGGGCGTGGCGCTGGTACTTGCGGGAAAGATGTTCGATAGATTCCGGGAAGGTCGCAGAAAACAAGACGGTCTGGCGTGATCCTGGCAGGTCGCGCATCACGGTTTTGATTTCATCGGCAAAACCCATATCCAGCATTTTGTCAGCTTCATCCAGGACCACGGTTTTCACCGCAGAAAGATCAATGCGGCTGCGGCCGACAAAGTCGGCCAGACGGCCTGGAGTGCCGACGACAATCTGCACACCGTTTTCCAAAGCGTCCGCTTGTTCACGGCCGGATTGGCCTCCGGTCATCGCCAGAACTTTCAAGCCCGGCAGACGACGGCCCAGTTTGCGGATTTCGGTGACAACCTGACTTGCCAGCTCGCGGGTCGGGCACAGAATCAGGGCTTGCAGTTCTGGCAGGTCGATCTGGATTTTGTTCAGGATCGGAAGTGAGAACGCCGCGGTTTTTCCACTGCCGGTTTTGGCCTGACCGATCAGGTCCTTGCCCGCCAGAAGCAGCGGGATGCTTTCCTGCTGGATGGGTGTCAGTGTCTCAAAACCCAGTTCCTGAACAACAGCCAGCAGTTCGGGGGACAGGGGAAGAGATGAGAATTGATTTTGCGACACAGGCACCTCGGGAAAATGAAAAATATTTAGGTAGCAGGCAGGGCATTTAATGTCGAGTCCTGAATGGAAATACGAAAAAATGACCCGCCCCAGATTTAGGTATCCCCTCCTGCAGTTTTGTGGCATCACTGCGCCATGGTTCAAATCGGTCAAATCAATAAACTTAAAGTCGTCAAAACAATGGAATACGGGGTCTTTCTGGATGGTGGAAGTGACGGGGAAATCCTGTTGCCGGCGCGCTATCAACCCGAAAAATGTGAAGTCGGTGACGAATTGGAAGTTTTTGTCTGCTTTGACTCTGAAGACCGTCTGGTGGCCATGACGGAAATTCCGTTTGCGATGGTGGGAACTTTCGGTTTGCTGAAAGTGAAATCCATTGAGCGTGTCGGCGCTTTTTTGGACTGGGGCCTGCCGAAGGATTTGTTCCTGCCATTCAGCGAACAAACCCGTGATCTGAAGATTGGTCAGAACGTGCTGGTGTATCTGTATCTGTATCTGGATAACACTGACAGAATTTCTTCTTCCATGCGACTGGATCGTTTTATCGACAAAGAATCCGGAAATTACGAAGCCGGTCAAAGTGTGGATCTGCTGATCGCAGCCAAAACGGATTTGGGATACAAGGCCATCATCAATGGTCGTCACTGGGGCATGCTGTATGCGAATGAAGTATTTCAGCAGCTGGAATACGGCCAGCGTCTGAAAGGTTTTATCAAGCAGGTGCGTGACGATGGCAAAATCGATTTGCGTCTGAACGAAGCCGGTCACAAAGCCACGGCTGATATCGGCGAACGCATTATGGAGTTGTTGAAATCCAAAGGCGGCTTCCTGCCGATCACCGACAAAACAGATCCGGAAGCCATCTATGACCTGTTCGGAGTCAGCAAAAAGAAGTACAAAATTGCTCTGGGCGGGCTGTATAAAAAGCGCCTGATCACGGTCCATGATGACGGCATCCGCCTGGTGGATGACCGCTAAACGGCCGCCACGGGGCTTCCGGGCCCCCTGATAGGTCTAGACCTCTTACAGGGTGGGTTTTTACAGCCCAAACCCATCTTTGCCACTTAAGTTATTGATTTCACAATATTTTGTTTGTTTTTGCGCGCTGCCGCCATTGCCTGAGTGTTCGCAGCTTTCAACGAAATAATGCTCATTTAGGTTATTCTCATTTTAATTGCTTCCCCTTTTCCGAGAAATTCGCTAGAAATTCTCTAGCAAGAATTTAGTCTCTGGAGAGTTTTCGGGCATAGGGCCCAAGACCTCTTAAGAGCTTCCCAAAAGCAAATCTTAGGAGGTTTATATGGGTAAAAAAATCTACGTTGGAAATCTTTCTTATTCTTTGGATGATCAGTCTTTGGCTGACACTTTCGCTGAATTCGGAAATGTTGAATCTGCACGCATCGTGATCGATCGTGAAACTGGTCGTTCTAAAGGTTTCGCTTTCGTTGAAATGTCTACTGACGACGAAGCAGCAACTGCAATCGCTAAATTGAACGGCGTTGAGTTGATGGGTCGCGCGATGAACGTATCTGAAGCTAAACCAATGGCTCCTCGTGAGAACCGTGGTGGCTTCGGTGGCGGTCGCGGCGGTGGCGGCGGCGGTAACCGTGGTGGCGGCTTCGGCGGCGGCAACCGTGGTGGTCGTTTCTAATTTAAGATTTTAATCTTAGTGAAAAGGGCGGAAAGAAATTTCCGCCCTTTTTTTATTTCTGAATCCGGTCTTTTCTGTCGACGCTTCAGTCAGCTTACACTTTCCCCTGAATTCACAAATTCCCCCTCCACTCTAAGTTCCCGATTTCAGTCACCTCAGCAGTTTTGATTTATTGGCGCTGTCTTTGCTTTAAAACCTGCAGGAGGAACGGCATGACCACACTGGGTATTCGTGTCTCATTTTTGTTCTTGTTTGCTCTGGCGCTGGCGGCCTGTGGGGGCGGCGGTGCGGGCGGTGGGCTGCCGGCCGGGGGTGATTCCAGCGAACAGGAATCCTCTGGAGAAAGCAACGGCTCCGAATGTGGAACCATGGTGGACATGGCCTGCGAAGTCCTTGTGGCGGTCAACCAAGAACGCACCAGCCGCGGTCTGAATGCGCTGGCGGCCCTGCCAGCCTGTGTGGCGGAAGCCCAGGCCCATGCCGATGATATGGTGGCGCGAAACTTCTTCGCCCATGACAGTCCGACAGAAAGCACCTCGCAGCGTTTTGCACGGTTTGCTCTGTCGGGAAGTTATTGGGGAGAAAATATCGCGGCCGGGTATTCAACCGCCGCTCAAGTGATGGCGGGATGGATGAGCTCCACGGGGCATCGTAATAACATCTTAAGTTCTAACTTTCGCACCATGGGTGTGGGGATCGCTGCTAATTCACAAGGCATGCTTCACTGGGTTCAATGTTTTTCAGGTAAGTCCGCGCTCTAAATCTGGAGCCAAAATTTCTGGCACTCTTCTTGAAATGATTCTCTCATGACTTCCGTTAAGAAGTCCTCTGGTGGCAAACGGGCCCCAGTGAAATTTCCGGGGGGGAATTATGATCACACACACTTTGTTGGCAGCTTCATTCACCTTTATGTCTTTGGCCGCTTCGGCTGCGGCAGCGGGATTTGTCGAAACTGCGGGCAACGCCTGTGAATGGACTCCGGGGCGCTATGAACTGAGCGAAACCGAAGGCCGTGTGCGCATTCCCAACGGACTTTACGTCAAGAAAGAAGAAACCAGCAAGATCGCCCGTGGCAGTTGCACATTTGCACTGACATTGAAGGCCCCGGCTGGAAAAAAGATTGTCGTGCGAGACAGTCAGCAGTTGATCAGCCTGCGTGCCTATCCTCAACAAACCCGCGTAAAAGCGGAAGTGGAAATCTTCAAAGCCGGCAGTCAGGGCGCGAAACAGAGCCTGGAAATCGTGTCGGCGGAAAAGGCTGAAAAAACAACCCAGTATGTGGGGCAGAAAGACGTCTTGCTTGAAACCGCCTGTGGCGGATCTGATATCCTGCGTGGAAACTTGTCAGCGACTATCATTGGTGAAGGCAAGGGTCGTGCTTTTGCCAAAAATGTGACCCTCGACATTCAAGAGGTGGATTGCAATTAAGGATTGCACCACGGACGTGGTGTGATGATTTTTGTGATCTCGTTGGCTCGCATGTACAGGAACTCCGAACCCACCGCCAGTCGGGCGCGCTCGCGGCGCTGGGATCTTGGAGACACCGTGCGAATCTGTCCATAACCCAGACCATCGGTGATGGTCGTTCCGGTCATGCCTTTTAAACTCCATTTCACAGTCTTGCCAGCAATCGGTGTTACGTCCGATTCTGTCAGGATTGTCGAGATGGTGCCTTCAGAATCCCGGCACTGCAGACGAAAATGCAGCACCACAAAGACTTCCTGGCGACAATTTTGCGAGCGAGAATAGCCATAACCAGCATCACAGGTGTTGAAAGCTCTTTCCGTGAAGCCCAGCTCTTCCGGTGCGCGATCCAGCCCCAGAAAAGTCTGCAAAGCGACGTAGTCGATACTTGAAGGAGCGGCTACATCCGGAACGACAGTTGTCGGTGGCGGGGATTCTTTCTTGGGTGGGGTGGTGCATCCGGCAAGTGCGGCGACAAGAACAGCCAAAATCCATTTCATAATTTTCCCTCGAATAGATGTATAACTAAGCCTAGGTCAAATCTGGTAAATTACAAGGTATTCTATTTTGGAGATTCCTCAAAACCGCCTTAACTTAATTTGATATTTTCGCGGGAGGAATTTTATGTTTAAAGCCCTTAGTAAAGCACTGGTACTAACCCTTGTGGGGGCCAGTTCTGTGTATGCACAGCAAGACCCGGTGGCTATCATCATCCGCAACGCCAAGGGCGAGCAGGTGGGGAATGCGACACTGACGGATGTAACCAACGGGATGCGCATTCAGATGGAGCTAAAAAACCTTCCGCCCGGGGAAAAAGCCTTTCACATTCATGAAAAGGGCCTCTGCACGGCTCCTGATTTCAAATCAGCCGGTGCCCACTTTAATCCGGACAAAAAGAAGCACGGCCATAAAAGCAAAGGCGGGCCGCATGCCGGGGATTTCAATAATATTGTGGTGAAAGATGACGGAACGGCCTCAGTGGATGTTGTTAACCCGATGCTCACCGTACGTGAAGGAAAACATTCGGTGATCTCCAAAGAAGGGACCTCGATCGTGATTCATGCTAAGGCGGATGATTATAAATCCCAGCCCGCAGGCGAAGCCGGAGACCGGATCGCCTGTGGAGAGATTAAAACTCCGCCGGATACAAAACCTGTTATCAAATAATTACTTGGCAAAGGCGTAAATCAAACTTCCACCTTTAAGCATGCCAATGACTTTGTCACGCAGATGGTTGGCCACGGCCGGGCAGCCCCAGCTGCGACCTTGAATCACACTTGATTCTTTCACATAGCTTGCTCCGTGAATCACCACGGCGCGAGCGCGGGCTTTGGAATTCGTGCTGGAAAGACCATCCAACTTCAAAGACAAACCATGTTTGCCAGTGTAAGTTTCTGCCGCCAGGTAGTAACCCAAAGAGCTGGCATTGGAGCCGGACTTGTTACTGAATTTGTCAGCGTAGCCGTCGTGGTTGGCATCAGATCCTTTGCCGTGAGCTGTATGGATCGCGGTCACTTCACCCGTGGACATATTAATGATAAAGAAGCGGGCTTGAGTTGAACGTTTGCCGAAATCGATCAGGGACATGTACTTTTTGTTTTTGATACGGGATTGGTTTTTCTCGAAGTAAACAACGGCTTCTGCCAATGCTTTGGAATTGATCAGTCTTTTTGGATCCAGATGATCATAGTTTTTTAGAATCGCTTCGCTTTCAGTCACCGTGGTGGTGTCTTCGTTTGTTGCCGTTTCAGTTTCTTCGGCTGTGGATTTATCAACTGTGTCTGTATCAGGAATTGTCTGCTCCATCTCGGTGTCGTCCGGAAGGACTTCGGCGGAGCTGTAGTCTTGGCCTGCGCAGGCGGTCATGGAAAGGAAAGCGGCCAATACCAGGGATTTTTTAGAGATTAGATTCATCGATCCTCCGTGAAAGATGCTGTGTGTTCTTCGACAGATGCTAGCTGACACGAGGTGTTCGTCGGAAAAATTGTTACCGCGACATAATTTTTAGGACCTTGTGCGTGGGCGAATCTGGAATGGATTCGGATTTCTCAATTCCTTCGTTCAGTGAACAAACGAAAGTGAACTTGTAAAGTCCTGCTGGGGCTTAAGATGCAGTAAGGGAGCGGGTTTGCGGTTTTCTTATTTTTTTGAAGGAGTACTATGAGTGTATGAACTCTGGATGAATGAAAGTTAGAAATAACCGAAGCATCAAAGAGTCCAAAGAGGACCGTGAATAGGATCAATTGAATTGATCCCTCACTAAAAGGAGCTCAAACAATATAGTTGTTTCTTAGATGAAAAAAATAGAGTGTGCTTTTGAGTGACTCTGATTCTATTCAAAAAAGAACAATTCGTTTTTCTCCAGATCCTCTGTGCCCATGTGTTTTACACGTGGGCATTATTTTTTTAAGCATCTGCCTTTACAATGGACTCCGTCGTCACAAAGGAGTTCTTATGCATATCTGCGGTTGGTTTGAAATTCCCGTCAAAGACATGGGGCGCGCCATGAAATTCTATGAACAGTCTTTTGATGTCTCGTTCACGTTAAGTGAAATGGGTCCAGTAAAGATGGCGATGTTTCCGATGAAGGAAAAAGAGCCGGGGGCCACGGGGGCTCTGGTGCAGGGGGCCGATTACAAGCCTTCCCATGACGGCTGTTTGCTTTATTTCAGTGTGAACAGCATCGAAGACTGCCTGAAAAAGATCAAAGACAAGGGTGGTAAAACCCTGACCGATAAAAAGAGCATCGGCCAGTACGGGTTTATTGCGACCTTCGAGGACACTGAAGGCAATAAAGTGGCTTTGCACGCTAAAAACTAGCTTAATTGAAAGCCAAGTAAGACTGGCTTTTATGACACTTGCAAACGGTGAGGGGCTTCGGGTAGAAGTCCCCTCATGAAAACACTTTTGATTTCTGCTTTTATTCTTTCCTTGTCCCTGAATGCAGGGGCTGCCGTTTCTAAACTTGTCTGCGTACCGGGTTACGAGCCAATGCGTGCCGAAGCTGTGATTGAAGTCATCTTCAACCGTGCCATTGATCCGCTGAAGCCTGTCATCGGCAGCTATAATCTGGGTGCGGTATTGAAGCTTCATGACAAAATCACGGGTCAGACTTACACGCGTTCTGATGTTATGCTTGTTCCAGCAACATCCATGGATGATGTGAATCTGCGTGGTGGCGCTGCCGGCATGGTGCACATCCGTGTCAGCCCGGTTTTGAAAAACGGCGCATTCATGGGGCGTTACACCGGCGATCTTTTCATCAATGATCTGGATTCCCGCAATTACTACAATCTGACCGGCACCACGCAAGAGCCGGGAATTGTTTGCGAAACCCGTTAAAAGTCCGCTAGAGCGTCCTGTTCCGGGATGGTTCCATTCTGCCTCCATAGTCCTTTTCTATTCTTGAAAAGGACGAGGAGGTCCTTATGTTTAAAACTCTGCAAAAACAATTGATCGCGACTCTGATGTTGGTGGCTACCACTTCCGCACACACCACGTGGGCACAGGAAAAGTCCCACGAAGCCCTGCGCGAGGCATTCCGTGCCTGTCACGAAGAGCTGGGCATTGAACAGCCTGAACCCGGCCAAAGACCTCAGGCCCCCGATGATGAGACCCGCGCCAAGATTGATGCCTGCCTGAAAGAAAAGGGCTTCGAAGCACCGCCTAAGTTTGGCCGTGGTGGCGGTCCGGGCAAAGGCCGTCCGGAGCGTTCTGCTTCCACCGGTGTTCAATAGTCAAAATGAGACCGTGAAGGGATTCTTGGATTTTTGTGGGTTACACTAGGGTCCAAGAGTCCACAGGAACTTTTTGGGAGGGCTTATGAAAACACTGGATAGATGCTCACTGCGCGTGGGGCAGGAATTGGTGATCAGGGAATCTGAGCGGGGCGATGATCTGCATCGCGGGGATCGCCTTCTGGTGTGGCCGGAAGAAACCTCTAACGGCCACTTTGATGTCCAGTATCTGCGCTAGTTGCCGCAGACCTCATCCAGGGTCACCTGATATTTTTCAGGGTTGAATACGCGGCCCAATTTGCCTTTGATGCCGCCAGAACCACGGCGTTCGATTTCACAGTCTTCCACTTTCGCAAACTGTTCAGAAATCATGATACGGTGAAGGCTGATACGCAAAGTGTTCAAAGCCGTCTGGGCTTTGATTTTGTTTGTCACAGAGCTTGTCAGGCCGTTGGAAGCCTCAAGCACGTGCAACAAGTCGGTCATGCCCAGTTTATAGCGCAGAACTTCTGCATCATAAACTTTCACCAGATTGGCGTGGGCCAAAGCTGCGGCATTGTACTGCTTTTGGGCTTCCATCAAAGAACCCAAAGTCACTTCAATCAGGTTGGCTTGTTCAAATTGCAGCTCTTGCTTGCGCAATTTCAGCTGTTCGATGTTCAAGTTGCTGATTTTCAAGTTGGGGAAGTAAGCAAAACCAAAGTTCACAGAACCCGAGTGCTCAAGACCGCCCATGGATCCATTCATGCGGGATGCGCCCAGGGAATGGCCACCCAGGAAGCTGAAAGCCTTGCTCCATTTGTTGTATTGAGCAGAGGTAATCATGGCAGCCATCTGGCGGCTTTCCGGGGATTTTTCGTGCACTTGAGTCAGCAAAGACTGCGGGGACCAGTTTTCAACCGGGGAAACCGCAACCGCCGCGTCTTCAAAAACGATTTCGGTTGTCAGGGACAGGCCCAGCAATTCGCGGATCGCCGCTTTTTCCTGAAGAACCAGTTCGTCCACTTGAGACAACTGAACCAGAGCCATCTGGGTTTGAGCTTGAGCTTGCAGGTATTCTTCTTCGCGGATCATGCCCAGCTGAGCGGGCAGGCGCAGTTGTTCTTCGATGGCTTTCAGATTTTCATATTGCAGAGCCAGGATGCCACGCAGTTCGATATCACCCAGAATCGTCACGTAGATGGAGTAAGCGGAAGAATAGCCGTTCAGCTGAGCGATGTAGTGAGACATGCCCTGTGCTTTCAGCAGGTAGGTATTTTCTTTCAGGTCCATCCAGTTGGAAGGCATCAGGAAAGGCAACAGGAAAGAAACCGTGTTCAATGCAAATGAAGGCCCGCTGGAAATAGCGCCCCCCAGATTCACGGAAGGCAGCAGGTTCCCACGCGCCACATTCACGCGCTCTTTGGCCTGGTGAACGTTGTTCAGGGAGATCGCGATTCCCACATTGCGATCCAGGAACATGCGGCGAAGGGTGTCGGGATTAACTTTAACAACGGTGTTGTTTTGAGCCGTGGTTTTGGGTGCGGCAAAGGCCGTTGAAGATGTAACAAAAACTGCCAGCAAAAGTGCTGCAAATATTTTCATGAATCCCTCCGAAATGAACCCTGAAAGATGTATTTCCAGGCGCAATCCTTGTCAAACGGAGTGTTGTATGGAGTACGAAGTAGCCTCGGATTTGGGGTGATTTGTTTATGGTTGGCACGCTGCCCCGACAGGATCTCGGGTTTCTCGGCTCAAGTTGATATGGAAATTTTGGAAAAGTTTAATGTTCGGACCCATGTGCTACCATAGGGAAAATAAAGAAGCCGATTTCTAGGAGTTGTACGTTGGAAGATCAGAAGTCGTTTCAGTATAGTTTTAACCAGAAAAATAAAATGCTGGTGGTGAGCTTCTCTGGCGAGATCAACACCCCGGTGTTGCCAGCCCTGGAGGCTTGCCGTCAGGAGCTGCTGGCCAAACGCGAAGTCAGTTGTGTCGTGCTGTACTTTCAGGATGTCGAGTCCATCAGTGCCGACGCCATCCCGTGGCTGGCGCAGGTGCAAAGGGAGATCCGCCTGAAGCCTGCCGAAATCAGGTTGTGTTCGTTGCGTGAAAACCTGCGCGAACGCCTGGTGCGCATGGGAGTCATCCGGGGGTTGGAAGTTGCTGAGGATTTGAAGACCGCGCTTTTGTCCTTCAGCCGCGCAGGCTGACGTGCTAGTGTGAGCTCATGAATAACTACAGCTTCAAAAAGTATCAGCCATTAAGTTTGCGTCTTTGGCACTGGTTCAATGCTCTGGTGATTCTGGGGCTTTTGGGGACCGCATTTTTGCGCAAATCCTTTCTTAGCTGGCGCACGAACGCCGCTTTAATCGAAAGTAAAATGCAGGAGGCGGGCGCCGCCATCACGCCGGATCTGGCCAAGGATATCGCCATTGGCATTCGCACGCCTATGTGGGACTGGCACTATGTGCTGGGATTCACTTTGGGGGGGCTGATGCTGATGCGGGTGTTGGTGGGGATTTTTGCGGTTAAAAAATGCCCGGCCACGCATGCGGCGCAAAGCGCCTGGAATCTGCGTAAAGTCCCGGCAGGGCAGAAGGCCAATGCACTTCACTATACGATTGTTAAGACGGGTTATGCGCTGTTTTATCTGGTCACCGTTTTTATGGTGGTGTCTGGTGTGGTGATGTACTTTAAAACCGAGCTGGGTATCAGCAAAGAAGCTCTGAATCCGGTTAAAGAAGTCCATGAACTGATGATGTGGTTCTTTACTGCATTTGTTGTTGGGCATATTCTGGGTTTGGTCATCGCGGAAAACCGTCAGGACAAGGGACTGGTTTCAGATATGATTCATGGTGGTCCGAAAGACTGATTTTCTGTTTCGCGGGTTGCAAACACTTAAGGTTGCGCACCCGCACTGTGATTGCCTTGCCGATCAGCGCCTGATCTGATCTTGGCATGAACACCAAAAACTTTGTCGATGTCCTGAAAGATCACTACAAAGAAAAACGCGCCGGTGACCGTCATTTTTCCCAGCGGGCTTACGCTCGTTATATCGGGATTGATGACTCCCGCCTGTCAAAAATTCTGCACGGCAAACGCCCCATCCACCCTGAACTGGTCGAAGCCATTGGCCGCAAGATCCAATTGAGCGATCAGGCCATTGAAAGTTTTAAAAAAGCCGAATTGCAGAAATACCGACGCCACACCCGCCGGGCGAAAAACAACATGGTGAAGCTTCAAAAAATTCCTCTGGAGACCTTCAAAATCATATCAGATCCCCAGCACTATCACATTTTGGAATTGCTGAAACTGAAGACCTTTCAGCCGGATGTGCAGTGGGTGGCTTTGGTGATGGGAATCCCAGCGGCTCAGGCGCAGGAATGTGTGGATCGTCTGCAGGCTGTTGGCTTGTTGCGAATCGAAAACGACGGCGCCTGGATCGACACTTCGGAAGGATTCACCACGGATATTTTAAGTGATGTGGCGGCGTCCGAAGCGCACCGCCGTTTTCAGAAGGCGGTGTTGTTGCGTTCTGTACAGGCCTTGCAGGACCTGTCACTGGGGCATCGTGATCAGTCTTCGATTCTGGTGGCAACAGATTCGCGCAAATTGCACGAAGCCAAACAAATGATCAAAGCATTCCGGCGCAAGCTGGGTCTTTTTCTGTCCGAAAGCGAAACCAAGGATCAGGTGTTTCAGTTGAGCCTGTCGTTATATCCGCTGAACAAGGAGGAATAGTGAAAGCCCTGCTGGTACTTGCCATTTCTTTGACGCTGTTGAGTTTTTCCGCTCATGCCTATCGCGAAAGCAATGGCGGCAAGGGTGTGCTGACAGATCGGGGAGTGGTGCTGCTGGATCTTTATGAAGCGTCCGTTGATCAGCCCTTCTTTGGCGGTTCTTATTCTGAAAAAACTTATTGGGACTTGCGCGTGAATCTTCCCAAGGACTTTCCGGTACAGTTGATTGCGCGGAAGCTGGCGGACCTGGAGCGATTTTCCCCGGAACTGCATTTGCTGCTGGTGTTGTCTTTGAATGATTTACGCTGGGAATTCACCCGAAATGAACTTCAGATGACGACGGATCTTGAAAAACTTCCGGACGTGGATCCGGCGAAGCTGGTTCAACTGGCTGTGCGGAAAAAGAATCAGATTTTTATCCACCGCCCATTGTGGAATATCATGTCGACGGATCAACAGGCAGCGCTGGTTGTGCACGAGATACTTTATCACCACTTTGATGCGCGGTCGGCCAGCACGGTCAGTCTGCCGGTGCGAAAGTTTGTAGGGGTGCTGTTTTCAGATCGTTCCTACAGCCAGTTGATGCAGGATCCGGAACTTCAGCATCAGTGGCGTAAGATTTTGTTATTTGCAAATTGATAGTTCACTGACAATTTTTTTGGTCCACTTGTATTTCTGTTTGCGGCCTTGAGGTCGCAGAACCTCCCAGTGGGATGATCTGCTGAACAATTCGCCTTTGCCGGCAAACTGCATATCAAGCAAGTGCAGGCCGCATTTCAAAGAACTTTCCGGTTTTTCGCCGTCGCCATTTTTACAGCCGATTTCAGGGCCATGACCGTGTCGACCTTCACTTTCGTAAGAGGCTTCCGCGCCGCGATGAAGCTGCAATATACCCACGGCGGTTCCATTGGGACCCTTCGCGGTGTGAGAGCCCACTCCGCACGTGCTTTCACCCAGAACCATGACATTCATGATGGCGACAAAGATCACTTTCTTTTCCTCCGGACCCAATTGAGGGAAGGCCGGGCACAGGCTGACCAGGTCAGGGGTGCCGTCAAACAAGTTCGGATACTCGCGTTCATTCAGGATGTTCAGAATATGCTGACCCCAGCGGCCATATCCCGCATTGGTGACCATGTTGCTGCAGGCCTCGGCAACCTTGCGGTCTTTCTGTTTGTTGTAGTTGTATTTGTAGATGTCTTTATAGGATTGATCGCCGCCCACGGCGGAACGAAGGGCGCGGATCTGATCCACGGATTTGTCGCCACGGTCTTCACAGCCAAGGCAGACGCCCCGGGCTCCGTCGGATCGCAATGTCTTGCGGGTCTCCGCAAAGGCCGGCAGTCCCAGACTAAATATGATTAGTGCCGTTAAGAATTGTCTCATAATGTCTCCGAAACATTGCAAAGCAAGCATGATGCCGGAGTCTCAAAACGAAAAGAGCAGACTCTTAGAGTCTGCTCTTGTTCAGAAATATCACACTGTCGTGACAAAACTGCGCTGTCTCAGAACGAGACAATGATGTTATTAGTCGCGGAACTGACGTTTAGGACCACGGAAGCGTTTGATGCCTGGGTGGTCACCACGACGCTCTGGACGGTCTGTCTCGGAACGCTGAGGGCGCTCAGAACGCTCACTGCGTTCAGCGCGAGGCGGACGAGAGTCGCTGTTGCCGGAAGCACGGTAAGAACGCTCGGAACGCTCTGCGCGTTCAGCACGTTCGCTGCGCTCAGGACGTTCAGTTCTTTCCGGGCGGTCACGGAAAACCGGTCTTTCGGTTCTTTCTGCGCGCACTTCGCCTCCGTTGAACTCAGCGCGAGCACCTTCAGAACGGAAGCCACGGGCAGGGGCGCTGGCGCCACGGCCGCCACCGAATGGACGGCGGGCACGGGAATCATCACGGTCATCACGACGATCACCACCACGGCCGCGAGAGAAGCGGTTGTCGTTTGGATCACGTGGCAACAATTCACGAGGAACGCGGTCGCCCATGTAGTCCAGCATCAGATCTTTCTTCACGAACACGTTCGGGAAGTAAGCCGCGATAAAGCGACCCAGAAGCTCTTCTTTGGAAAGCTCTTTGAAGTTGATGTCTTCAGCCTGGATCAGATCCTGGATCAGGTCCATCGCCAGTTGCAATGGCACGGATTCAGCGTCCATTGTGCTGACTTTATCCATAACGTCTTTGATTTTCAGACCAGCCACTTCATCAGCAGAAGGAACAACACCTTTGGTCAAAACGGCTTTCGTGTTTTGCATCACACGGCGAAGAAGAGTCAGTTGCTCTGGATTCACCAAAGTGATTGCAGTTCCTTTTTGACCATTACGACCGGTACGGCCGATACGGTGAACGTAAGATTCAGAATCCCAAGGCAAAGAGTGATTCACAACGTGAGTCAGATCCTTGATGTCCAGACCGCGGGCAGCAACGTCTGTTGCCACGATCACTTTCACCTGACGCTGTTTGAATTTCTTCAAAGTCGCTTCACGTTCCTGCTGGGACTTGTCACCGTGCAGAGAATCCGCCGGGAATCCACGCTGGGTCAGAATGTCAGCAAGCTCTGCCACTTCCATTTTCGTCTGGCAGAAAATGATGCCATAGAATTCCGGAGCCGTTTGCAACAGACGTGCAATCACTTCTGTTTTGTAGGAGTTTTTAACTGTGTAGTAGATCTGCTCGATAGTGTCAGCAGTGCCGCCCACTTTGTTCACAGATACAGTTTCAGGGTTTTCAAGGTAAGTGGAAGTCAAACGACGAACTTCAGAAGACATGGTTGCAGAGAACAACCACGTACGGCAAGCCGCACGTACAGAGTCAGAATCTTCCGGCTGAGTTGCAGAAAGAATTGTTTCCAGAGCTTCTTTGAAACCCATGGAAAGCATTTCGTCAGCTTCATCCAGAACGACAGTTTTAACGCTCTGAAGTTTGATCATTTTCTGTTCAAGGAAATCAACCAGACGGCCCGGAGTCGCCACAACAATGTGCGCGCCACGTTTAACACCGTCGATCTGTGTGCGGTAAGAAGCGCCACCGTAGATGGTTACTACGCGAACGCCTTTTTTCTTACCCAGCAAAGTCAGCTGTTCTGCTACTTGCAGAGCCAGCTCACGCGTTGGGCTCAGGACAAGAGCCTGAGTGTCTTTGGTGGTGCTGTCGATGTTTTCAATCAGCGGGATACCGAAGGCAGCGGTTTTACCCGTACCAGTGGATGCCAGACCGATAAAGTCATTGGCACCAGCCAGCAGAATCGGCAAAGCCTGACGCTGGATCGGAGTTGGAGTGGTGAAGCCCATGTCTGCCATCGCAGCCATTACGGGTGCACTCAGTCCAAAGTTTTCAAAATTATCTACGGTTGTTAACGGAGTCATTAGAGACCTTTCAGGTAATAGGAAGTGGTCTCAAATAAAAAACACCATATGTGCATTGATACCGCACTGCTTGCGGCAGATCCAAGCCCACTTCAAAAAGATGCGCCAAGATAGTCGATCTTGGCGCGAAAAGCTTTATATATTTTTAATATTTCCGAATTTCCGAGAATAATGAACTATTTGCACAAGGGAAGGGTCTTGACGATAGCCGCGATGTTGTTGATTTGTTGGTACTTTCCGCCGGATTTGATCACCGCCCAATACACCCCTGAACTTACGACAATACGACCTTTACTTTTGATTTGGCCGGCCATGATGCCGACTCCGCAGTGCAGGTTGATATAGGGATCCAAAATGGTTTTCTTTGGATCGGTGGCAGCCAGGTTTTTATCCTTTTGCCAGTCGAATTTGCAATAGCGCGCCCATTGTACGTCTTGATAGGAAAGCTGCAAAAGCCCCTCGGAATACACCGCCTTGCCGGTAACCGGGTCCGATCCCATGGTGGTTTCCTGCATGCGCGACACGGGACTGTAGGCGCTCTCATATTTTGCGATGGCGACAAAAAGCTGAGCCCAGGCATTGGCTCGCTGGTTGTTGTCCAGAGTGTTGTATTTCGGGCAGAACGTGGTGATGTCATCAGCACCGGGAAGCAGGCTGCTCCATTCGTTCAGGATAAGCTCTTGCAGAAATTTGGACCATTCGGTGCGCTCGGGGTATTTGGTGCTTTCCCAAGCCAGGGCCTGCATCTTGTAGCCGGGCTCTGGTTCAGGCTCTGGGGTCGGCGTTGGTGTGGGTGTCACACCGGTGTCTGTATCATCACCCGGATCGGTGCTGCCGGGATCAGTGACCCCTGCACTTTGGTTTGAATCATCCAGACTGGTGACTGGAAATTGACTGGAATTTGCACAACCTGTGAACAGAACAACGAGTGAAATCAAGGCGGCACCGATTGTATTGTTTTTAACTGCTGTGTGGTTCTTTGTTGCGATCATGTGTAACCCCCGCAGCCTTACCAGAGCAACGTCGGGACCATGTGAGGCGGGTCTATATTTGGCGAAGTCCTTGATATCTCTTAGGGATTTGGACCAGAAAATTCCCGAATTTGTGATTTTTTGTGTAGACTCTGAGTGGTGCTAAAAAAGAAGGCAGATTTTCCCGAAATTTTTGAAGCCTTCAGAAGCAAAAAAAGTTATACGAAGGACCTATGATTCATTTATCAAATATCACCAAGCAGCAGGGTAACAAAGTCCTCTATCGCAACGGATCTTTCCAGATCAATGCCGGAGAGAAAATCGGTCTGGTCGGCCCCAACGGCGCCGGTAAAACCACCATCTTCCGCATCATTATGGGCGAAGAGGGCATCGACGGCGGCACTATTTCCAAATCGGATCGCACTGTGATCGGTTACTTCTCCCAGAACATCGAAGAGATGAAGGGGAAGTCCGCTATCGAAGAAGTCAAATCTGCGGTGGGCAACATCGGCGACATGCAAGTGCGCATGCAGGAATGTGAAGCCAAGCTTGCGGACCCGGATTTGGATCCGGATGAAATGATGAAGATTCTGGAGGTCTACGGTGAACTGCAGGGCGAATTCGAACGCCTGGGTGGTTATGACCTTGAATCCCGCGCTGCGGAAATCCTGACCGGTCTTGGTATCGGTCCGGATGATTATCATCGCCCCAGCGAAAGCTTCTCGGGCGGTTGGAAAATGCGTATTGCTTTGGCAAAGATCCTGGCATTGAACCCAGAAGTTTTGCTGATGGATGAGCCGACGAATCACTTGGACGTGGAATCCATCGTCTGGCTGGAAGAGTGGCTGGTGAACTTCAAGGGCGCGATCCTGATGACAAGTCACGATCGTGACTTCATGAACCGCCTGGTTGGCAAGATCGTCGAGATCGCCAATAAAACCATCACGGTTTACGGTGGCAACTATGACTTCTACGAAAAAGAGCGGGACATCCGCAAAGAACAGCTGATCGCCGCAGCGAAACGCCAGGAAGACATGCTGGCGAAAGAAGAAGAATTTATTGCCCGCTTTGCAGCCCGTGCTTCCCACGCCGCACAAGTTCAGTCGCGTGTGAAGAAACTTGAAAAAATTGATCGTATTGAAATTCCGGAAGAGGAAAACGAAATTAAATTTGAATGGCCGGTGCCTGCGCGTGGCGGGGACGAGGTTGTGAAGCTGGAAGGTCTTTCCAAAATCTGGACACGTGATGACGGCAAGGAAAAGCTTGTCTTTTCTGGTGCCAATGCGCTGGTGAAACGTCAGGACCGTATTGCGGTTGTAGGTGTGAACGGTGCGGGTAAATCCACATTGCTTAAAATCATCGCGGGTCACGCTGAAGCCACCGAAGGAAAAATGACTTTGGGTGCTTCTATCAGTCTGGGGTACTTCTCTCAGAATTCTTTGGATGTTCTTGATCCGAAAATGACAATTGTTGATGAAGTTCACTCTCGCATTCCGAATGCCGGTATGGGCACGGTGCGAAGCCTGCTGGGTGCTTTCAAATTCTCGGGTGAAGAAGCCGAGAAAAAGATCTCGATCCTGTCGGGTGGTGAAAAGTCCCGTGTGGTTCTGGCCTGCATTCTGGCGCAGCCGGTGAATTTGCTTATTCTGGATGAGCCGACGAATCACTTGGACATCAAATCCCGTGAATTGCTTCTTGATGCGATCAAGAAATTCCCGGGCACAGTGATGATCGTATCGCATGATCGTCACTTCCTGCGCGAAGTGACCACCCGAGTGTTTGAAGTCGACAAGAATCAGATTCGCATCTATGACGGCGACTACGAATACTATCACCACAAAAAACAGCAAGAGCAGATGGCTTAATGACTGGCAAAATCCTGGATCTGAAAAGTTTCAAAATCCCGCTGGGAAAACTGTCCCCGCTTGAAACTTTTCGCACTCGCCAGGGGGATGTTCTGTCTTATCGTGTTTACCCCGCATGGTCGGACAATTTGATTGTTCTGTATCATGGGGTGGGCAGCGACAGCCGGTACATGTGTGTGCTGGCTTCCGCCATGGCTCAAGCTGGCCTTGGAACCGTTGTGACCCCGGACCTGCGCGGTCACGGTGCCAGCTTGAATGCGGAAGATCCCCAATCGCAGCATCAATTTGAAATCGATCTTGAAGAGCTTGTCATTCACATTAAAATGACTCGCGCGGTTTCGCGCATAGGACTGGTCGGGCACTCGTTGGGTGGCGGCTTCGTATTGCGTGTGGCGGTGTCTGACATCCGCAAGCAGTTCGCCAAATTCCTGGCGATCTCGCCGTATCTGCCGCCAAGTTTGAATGTTTTCCGTGAGAACTTCGGCGGATGGATTTCGCCAGACAGCACTGGTGGCTTTAAAGTCAACATGCCTGCGGAATTCATCAGTGGTCAGGAAAAGCTGACTTACAGTGCGGCTTATCTGGCGGCAGTGGCGCCGTCGGAAAATATCATGGCGGAACTTCAGAAGATGCAGCCGCCGGTGCAAGTCGTGGTGGCCGATCAGGATGAACTCATCATCCCGCAGCGCCATGTGGATCTCTTTACTGAGGCCGGAGCGAACATTCGTAGGGTGGAAGGCTTAAATCACCTCACAATTGTCTCGAAACCGGATGTCTGGCTGTCACAAATTTCACTTTGAGCCGTCAGTATTACGATTTATCCCCCAGGTGGGGAATTTACTGCAACCCCCTTTAGCTCTATCAAAGTCCTGCCGAAAAGTTATACGAAATAACCAAAATAATTGAACGTAGGTGGTGGTTATGAATACGGAGCTTGGCGCATTTGCGCTCAGGCAGGTGCTTGCCTCAACAGCAGTGTTAGGCCCGATCCTGATCTTGATCGGCCTTTGTTACTTCCTCTTTAACCAAAGCAGAAGAAGCGTGACCTTATACATAGGCACGGGCTTGATTCTGACCGTCATCGGAGTCGCTTGTTTGTACTCCGAACTTCGCAGCGAAGACTCAAGAGTCCACAACGATGCGGCCATCGAACAGGTCGAAGTCATCGCTGAGGAAGCTGTTCGGAAGTAGTTCCTGAATTGCCTTGTCCGTCTTAGCGCGGGGATTTGCTTGCGAACTTGGCCAGTCCCAGCGCTGCGGGGGACGCCGTCCGGGCGCCGACAAAGCCCCCTTCGCGCTGGCACTGTCCAAGCTCACCAGCAAATTTGCGTTGTCCCAATCAATTCAGAAACTACTTCCGAACATCTCATCACAAAGAAATCGGTTCAAAGGCATATCGTCGTTTACCTGCGCTCAAAAACAATGCGCTTCGAAGTTCTGCCGTACTTGGCACCGAACATCGCGTGCCTGCGCAGTTAAGAATCCACTGATTGTTAGATATTTCCGAATGGAACAATTTGGATGGGGACTTGAGGGAGCCCGCCGCAGCGGTCTTTGCCGGCGCCCGGATGGCGCGAACTCGGCCCCGAAGGGGACGAGCGGCAACTGAGTCCGGATGGCGTACCGTGGAGGCGGGATCCCTCAAGACCCCAGCCAAACCCCGCGCCACCCGGCAACTGACGAACCCACAATCAGTGAGTTTTAATTTCTGTCCAAGAGTCTTCGAAGAGCTTGTTTTTCTCGCCTTGGTCCTGGATTCGTTCTAGTTTTTTTAGAGTCGCTTCATCCGGGAACAGTGCGCTGTTGTTTTGCATTTCTTTTGGCAGGGATGCTTTGGTGTTTTTCAGGACAGGACCGCCCAAGATTGTTTTTACTCGGTTGATTTCTGCCTGTTCACTTAGCAGGAAGTTGATCAGCTTGTGGGCGGCTTCGGGGTGTTTGGCGCCTTTGATGATGACCAGGTTGTCGATGGCGAAGGTTCCGCCTTCGGTAGGGATGATGTATTCGATTTTGCCTGGGGACTTGTCTGCGGCTTGAAGGGCGTCCGAGGAATAGGTCTGGGCGGCAGCGACTTCCTTGTTGTTCAGGATGTCGATGGTGTCAGAGGCGAACATTTTTACGTTCTTTTTTGCCTTCAGCAGTGTGTCTTTGGCTTTTTTGATTTCTTCCGGGTTGGTGCTGTTCACGCTGAAGCCGTTCATTTTCAGGGCGGCGCCCAGGGTTTCGCGCACGTCATCCAAAAGGGCGAATTTGCCTTTCAGCTGTGGGTTTTCCAGAAGATCTTTCCAGCTTTTGATCGGGCCTTTGTAAAGATCGCGGTTCACGGCGATACCCGCAGTTGTCCAGATGTACGGTAACGAAAACTTGTTCTCGGGATCGTAGTTCTGTTTCAGGAACTGAGGATCAATCAGGGTTTTGTTTGAAATCTGATCTTGCTTCAGTGTTTCCAGCAGATTCATTTTGGACATGACTTCAACCATATAGTCGGAAGGCACGGCCACGTCGATGCCGGAAGAGCCCATCTGAACTTTTGCCAGCAGTTCTTCATTCGAGGAATAGTTGGAGATATTGATCTTGATGCCGGTTTCTTTCTCGAACTGAGCCTGCAGTTCCGGGGAAAGATAGTTGCCCCAGATGGACAGGTTGACTTCTTTGGCTTCAGAAACTTCAGCAGACTTTTTTGTACATCCCGCCAGCAACCCACAAAGAGCCAGGCCGGCCATCAATATTCTCGACATTTTTTTATTTCCTTCTTATTGTTAGAAGCATGTTGGAACTTCTGAATATCGGCAAGAGTTTTTCCAGTCAAACGGCCCTGAAGGGAATCAACCTTTCCATTGGGGAAGGGGAGTTCTTTTCTCTGTTGGGTCCAAGTGGATGTGGAAAGACAACACTTCTTCGTATCATTGCCGGTCTTGAAGGCGCCACTTCCGGGCAGATTCTGCTGGATGGTCAGCGCGTGGATCATCTTCCCGCTCAAAAACGTCCCTTTAACATGGTCTTTCAGCGCTATGCTCTTTTCCCGCACATGACGGTGGGGGAAAACATCGCCTATGGTCTGCGCCTGAAAGGTTTGGGTAAAGATCAGATCGAGGCCAAGGTGGCTGAAGTGCTGGCCTTGGTGGACATGGGTGAATTCCGTGACCGCAAGCCTGAAACGTTGTCCGGCGGGCAGTCCCAGCGCGTGGCCGTGGCCCGAGCTTTGGTGAATGAACCCCGCGTGCTTTTGCTGGATGAACCTTTGTCGGCGCTGGATTACCGCATGCGTGAACACATGCAAAAGGAACTGCGCGCTTTGCAACAAAAGCTGGGTTTGACCTTCATCTGTGTGACCCACGATCAGGAAGAAGCTTTGGCGCTGTCCGACCGTATCGGCATCATGAGCCGTGGGGTTTTGGAACAAGTCAGTTCACCGCGCGAGATTTACGAAAATCCTGAAACCATCTTTGCCTCTCAGTTCGTGGAATCCACCAGCTTGTTGCGCGGGGAACTGGTGGAGGTCAGTGAGGATCTGGCCACCATTCGTCTGGGTGATGGCAGTCTTATCAAAGGTAAAATCAACGTGCCACCGGATCAGATCCGTCTGGGCATGAGCATCGAAGCCTACGTTCGCCGTGCCATGGTTTTTGGCGAGCGTGAAAAGTGAAATTAAGAGATTTGTTCCTTCTGCCGGCGGGGTTGTGGCTTGTGGTCTTTGTGCTGCTGCCGCTGATCATCGTCGGCATTGTGAGTTTCGCCACCCGTGGAACTTACGGTGGTATTGAGTGGTCGTGGACCATAGCGAACTATGTGCGTGCTTTTTCACCGACCTATCTGGGGATTTTTGCTGAAAGCTTCAAGCTGGCCCTGATCACGACCGGGATTTGTCTGGTTTTGGGAGTGATGGTTTCCTGGTCCATGGCGACTTCTTCCACACGTTTGCGCCAGCTTTATGTCATGGCCATCGTCCTGCCGTTTTTGACCAATCTGGTGATTCGCATTTATGCCATCCGTCTTTTTGTCGGAGCCGACGGCCCGTTGCAGGCCGGGCTGACATTGCTGGGAATTCCCTTTGATGCGTTTGCACTGACTCAGAACAAGTGGCTGGTGCTTTACGGGATGGTCACGACTTATTTGCCGTTCATGGTGCTGCCTTTGTACGGCGCTTTTGAAAAGTTTGATTTTTCATTGGTGGAGGCGGCTCAGGATCTTGGGGCCGATGTCTGGAAAATTCTTTTCACGGTGATTTTGCCGAATCTGAAAAAAGCCCTTTGGGCGGGATCTTTGCTGGTGTTCATTCCTTCATTGGGTGAATACGTGATCCCGGATCTTTTGGGTGGCGCCAAGAATATGCTTTATGGAAATCTGATCACCGAGCAATTTTTGAAAGCCCGCGATTGGCCTTTCGGGGCGGCGTTGTCGGTCCTGATGATGGTGCTGTTGCTGGTGCTGGCATTGGTGTTCAGAATGTGGGAGGCGCGCCGTGCCCGCGATTGAGCGAAGCCGTCCTCAGGCGCCCAGACTGGCGAAAATCGTTTTGTGGGTGACGCTGCTTTTGCTGCACACGCCGATTCTGGTCATGATTCTGGGGGCGTTGATTGAAAAGACGCCTGAATCCTGGAGCTGGACACTGCGCTGGTTTAGCGAAGTCGTCAATGATCAGGCCTTGATGGATGCCTTGCAGAACAGCGTGCTGGTCGGTGTGACGGCAAGTCTGCTTTCAACGGTGATTGGCACCAGTGCCGCGGTGGGGTTGCACCGTTCAGCGGGGGGCTGGCGCTGGGCAGTCGAAGGATTGTCGGTGGTTTCGCTGGTATTTCCTGAAATCGTTTTTGCGCTTTCATTGTTGTCGTTGTTCTTTATTTTGCAGTTTGAGCTGGGGCTGACAACGGTGGTGATTGCCCATGTCAGTTTCAGTATTTCCTATGTGATGATGACGGTCGGGGCACGGCTTGCGACAATGGATCGCAGCCTTGAAGATGCCGCCCGCGATCTCGGGGCCACCGAGTGGCAGACCTATCGTTCGGTGGTGTTTCCGTTGCTGGTGCCGTCGATCATCGGCGGCGGGGCTTTAAGTTTTCTGTTGTCCTTTGATGACTTCCTGATCACGTATTTTGTGAATGGAGTGGGGCAGGACACGCTGCCCGTCAAGCTTTACACGGCAATGAAACTGGGGGTCAGCCCCAAGCTGAATGCGCTTTCCAGCCTGATGTTTGTTATGACTTTGCTGGCGCTGATTTTCTTCTTCCGTTCTTCCGCGTTCCGTGTTTTCTTTGAAGCGCGGGGGAAGCATGAATCCAAATCAGAAAAAGAAAATCCTTAGCTGGGCCTTTTATGACTGGGCCAACAGTGGTTACGCGACAACTGTTATGGCCGCTTTTTTTCCGGTCTTCTTGAAACAATACTGGAGCGTCGGTACGGACGCCGTTGTTTCCACAGCCCGTTTGGGTGTCACTATTTCCGTTTCAAGTCTGGCCATTGCACTGCTAAGCCCCACTCTGGGGGTGATCGCGGATATGAAGGGTTATAAAAAGCTTTTCTGCATGCTCTTCACTTTGATTGGTGTTGTGGGATGCGCGTGGATGGGGTTCATTCCGCAAGGGGACTGGGTCAGTGCGCTGTGGGCCTATGGTATCACTCTGGCGGCTTTCAATGCAGCCAGCGTCTTTTATGATTCGCTTTTGCCTTACGTGGCTGAACACAAGTACATGGACTTTGCATCCTCACTCGGATACTCGCTGGGTTATTTGGGGGGCGGGGTGCTGCTGCTGCTGAATGTGCTGATGGCGCTTTATCCTCTAAGTTTTGGTATCCCGGATGCGACCGTGGCGACCAAGCTGTCGTTCATGATTGTGTCTGTATGGTGGCTGGCGTTTTCTTTGCCGTTGATGAAGAACGTGCCAGAGCCTGCAGGTGAAAGATCCGTGAAGGGTATCGGAGCATTGACGATGGAAAGCCTGCGCACGTTAAAGGCGACCCTGAAAGCCCTGATGAGAGAGCGCAATCTGTTTATGTTCATGGTGGCTTATTGGTTGTATATCGACGGAGTTTACACCGTGATGACCATGGCTGTGGATTATGGAATCTCGATCGGTTTTGAATCCAAGGATTTGATTGCAGCCCTTTTGATCACGCAGTTTATCGGCTTCCCTTGTGCGTATTTCTTTGGGACTTTGACCAAGCGCTGGGGCGCGAAGATGCCTATTTTGGTTTGCATCGTGGTGTACGGTGTGACCGTGATTGCCGCCACCCAGATGAAGACGGCGACGCATTTCTATCTGCTGGCGACCGTGATAGGTCTGGTGCAGGGTGGGGTGCAATCGCTCAGCCGTTCCATGTTTGGTCGTATGATCCCGAAAGAGGCCAGTGGCGAGTACTTTGGGTTGTTCAACCTGGTCGGCCGCTTTGCCTCTATTTTGGGCCCTCTGGTGGTGGCAGCTGGCGCCATGCTTAGCGGCAGCTCCCGCTGGGGCATGGTCGGATTGTTGATCCTATTCGTTTCTGGGGGCATTCTGCTGGCCATGGTGAAAGAGCCTCGCGAAGCTTAATCCTTTTTACCGAGGCCCCAAAAAGGGGTGGACTTTGACGGGGGTTCGCTGGATAACCCTCCGATATGACTTACAATCCTCGCGATCATTACTTCAGAAAAGCAAAGCAGGAAAACTTTGCGGCTCGTTCCGTCTTCAAACTTGAAGAGATCGACCAGAAATTCAAAATGTTCAAGCCCGGTCAGGTGGTACTTGATCTGGGGGCTTCTCCGGGATCCTGGTCACAGTATGCTTCCAAGATGGCAGGCGAAAGAGGCCGTGTCCTGGGTGTGGACCTGAGCCCCGTGACCGTGAAATTGAAGAACGCTGTTTTCATCCAAGCCGATCTTCGCGATTTGAATTTGGAAGACATCTTCAAAGAACATGGTTTCGTACCTCCCTTTGATATCGTGATGTCAGACATGGCACCAAAGACCACGGGCATTCGCATGACCGATCAGGCCAGGTCCATGGAACTTTGTGAGCTGGCTTTGGACGTCGCTCGTCGCTTCCTGAAAAAAGACGGGCATTTCGTGTGCAAGCTCTTCCACAGTGATGACTTCGGCAAACTTCGTGATGAAATGAAAAAGACCTTCGCCAAAGTTGAAGCGGTGAAGCCGGACTCCACCCGCAAGATTTCCAAAGAGATCTTCCTCGTAGGCCTTAGTAAAAAATGATTCAGATCGTATTTGAGAATACTCACTTTATCATCTGTGACAAACCGGCAGGTGTGCTTTCCACACCCAGCCGCTTTGAAGAAGATGATGCCCGTCTGTGCCTGGGAACAGCGTTGCAGAAGGAAAAGGGGATTCAGATTTATCCGGTGAACCGACTGGATTTCGAAGTGTCAGGCCTGGTGGTTTATGCCAAGACCGCAGACGCCCATCGCAACGCCAATGCGTGGTTTGAACACAAGACCGTAAAAAAAACTTATCGCGCTTTGACCACCGGTCAGAGCTACGCGCACATTCCCGCCAACGTTCCGAATGAAAAACTGAAACTCAGCCCGCAAGTGGGGAACACATTTGAGTGGCGCTGTCGTTTGCTGCGTGGAAAGCGTCGGGCGTATGAAAGCCCTCAAGGCAAGGAATGCCTTACTGTCGCGGCTTTCCGGGGCATGCAGGGTGAATATCAGGTCTGGGATTTGAATCCTGTTACTGGACGTTCGCACCAATTGCGTTTTGATTTAAGTCGCCATGGGTTTCCGATTGTGGGCGACACACTTTATGGATCAACTGTGGAGCTTTCTGCCAATCGCATCGCTCTTCGCTCGTACAGAATTGATTTTGCGAACGCAAATGGAGCCGCAGCTCTAGGCTTGCCGGAGTTCATTGAGATCTCTTCGTCGTAGTTTCTGTGTGGCTTTGCAAAATGTCATGTATGGCAATACATATAAAAATCGTTTGCACGATCTCTACGAATAGTACTTAATTGATTTCATGAGTAATACTTATTCCGAGTACAGGTCCGAGGTGGGTGAAGTCATGGACTATATCCGCCATATCTTCAAAGCCCTTCGCGTGTCTTCCAGTCAGTTCGAGAAAGATCTAGGTTTGAGTGCCGCACAGATTTTTGTGATGAAGAAACTCAAAGAAGAACCAGGGCTTTCCATCAATGACCTGGCATTGAGGACCACCACCCATCAAAGCTCCGTTTCTGTGGTGGTCAAGAAGCTCGAAGAGCAAGGCCTTGTATCCCGCACTATCTCGAAAGAAGACTCCCGTAAAGTGGTTGTATCGCTCACTCCCTCCGGTCTGGAAAAACTCAGCGAAATCCCCCGCACCATTCAAGAACACATGATTGAAACCCTTCAGAATATGCCACCGGAAAAAACCGCGTCTTTGGCAATTCTGATGCGTGAATTCGTCACCGAAGCCGGTATTGTGGAAACACCAGCGCCGATGTTTGGTGAAGACAACGGCCGCTAGATTTCCCTTTTGATCTGATCCAGATATGTTCTGATGAAGGCGACACGATGTTCGCCTTCTTTTTTTGCGGTGGGTGTGTTCAGGTGATCCACCAGTTTGAACAGTTTCAAAAAGAAATGATCAATCCCATAACTTTTGTCATCCAGTTCGCGGCCTTCAGCCCACGGGTCTTCTTCGGCATAGAAGGGGCGGCTGAGCTGGGTCGTCACGGCAAAGCAGCGAGCGATGCCAATGGCCCCCAGGCTGTCCAGACGGTCAGCATCCTGAACGATGCGCGCTTCCAGGGTTTCGGGCTTAATGGCGGCGCTATAGCTGTGTGCCTCGATGGCGTGGCGGATGTCATTGAAGTATTCTTCCGGGTATTGCACCGACTTCAGATATTCAATCGCCGCTTCTCCGGAAAGCTTTGAAGCGTACGGCCTGCGCGGGTCATTTTTGGGAACGTTGATATAATCATGAAAGAACGCTGCGGGCATCACGACTTCCCAGCGGGCGTGTTCGGCCTGACACAACTGCTTGGCAGTGTGTACGACACGCATAATATGAAGATAGTCATGCGCAGGATCCGAGCTCGGGTAAAGAACCCGGGCCTTGTTGCTGAACATGTGATGCCAGTGTTTTTCCTGAAATGCACTCATGGCTTGAATTTTAAGCTAGGGTTCGGTGACTCTCACCATGGGACCGGTGAGTTTGTCAAAATACGCTGTCAGTGGTTGATCTGAATAACCATCAACGTGATCGAAGGTCACAAAGCCATATCCCTGGTTGCCCCATTTTGGACCCCACGAGTTTTTAAACATAAACACTTTTTGTTCGTCGTCATATCCAACAATCAAAACAGCGTGGCCGCCGCAGTTGATTTTACCGCTGTCACAGTCAGCATTGATTTGCGGGCTGAACGTGAAAGTGCCTTTTTGGTCGTTGATGTGGGACAGGGATACCTTCAAAGTCACAACCACCGGGCGCTTGGCATCCAGTTCCTGGATGAAAAGTTCTGACCAGGGTTTGCGCACCCACATCTGGGTGATGATTTTGGTGCGAATACTGCGATAGTCGACACGGGTGACTTGTTGCTGGCGCAGATCAAAGAAGCTGGTTTGCTCGGGAGTGAAGGGCTTGGTGAAATCCAGGCTGCTTTCCTGATAAGGCAGGTCTTTTTCCAGATACAGGTTGTTGCCGTTGGAAAAATTCAAAAGCAATTGATAGGTGTTACCGAACTCCACCTCAGGACGCCACGGGGACTGCACCTTGTGGCGATAGATTTCGTACTCTTCCGAAATGTCATAGTCCTGGCCGGTGAAGCCTTTGATGGTGGATTCAATCAATGCCGACACGGCAAAATACGCACAAGTGTCGCGGCGTTTTTGATCTTTGACCTCGGTTTGCAGTGGGCGCAGGTCCACTTGTTTGGCCAGGGCCATTTCCAAAAAGAATGAGCACAGCAGGCCCAGCGTCAACAAAAGACGGGTTACTAACAACTTCACAATCACTCCGGTGTAAAGGGATTCAACCCCGATTGCCAAAGCAAGCCTCCTGCCAGCTGTAAAGCGCCACGGTGCAGGGGATGCCCTTTAAATCACCCCTTTAGAGTAAAAACGACAGGATTCACCGCTTTTTAGACACTGAATTATGGTCTGTATTTGTCTTGGGTTTGTCCCTGATATCACCGGGTTGGAGGGCAAAAACAGTTGATCATTTGGCAATCCAAATACATGCTGAGTCCCAACTCTTTTTGTACGTGTAGGTTTATGAGTATGTCCCGCTTTTTGGTATTGCTGGGGGTGTGGTGGTTTGCCATGTCGGCCCGGGCAGAAAAAATTGTCTTTGCCACCTATGATGATATTCCGCCGAAGGTTTATCGCGAAGGAACGGAGCTCAAAGGCACCTACATCGAAATTATCCGTGAAATCTGCAAACGCATGAATGTCGAACCGGTGTTTGAAACTTACCCCTGGCCCCGGGCCGAAGTGATGACTGAAACCGGCAAAGTCGATGCCTTGTTTCCGCCATTCATGACCGACGAACGCAAAAAAGTTTATTACTTCACCGAAGAGCCGGTCACATACACCCGCAACATGGCTTTCGCTCTGAAAAAGCGCAAGGTGAAGGTCACCGGCCTTGAGGACTTCAAAAAACTGACGGTCGGGGTGAATGACCGTTATTCCTATGGGCCGGTCTTTGATGCCTTCAAGAAAAAGCTGCGCCTGGATCACAGCACCACTCAAGAGATGCTGGTGAAAAAGCTCAGCGCCTCAGATGTGAAGCGTGTTGATGTGGTCATCGCATCTGAAGAAGCCTTCTGGTTTCTGGTCAAGAGGATGGGGTACAAGGACGTGTTTGAACAGGTTTATGTTGTTTCGGAAAACCCGTCCTATGTGGTCTTTTCAAAAGCGGCGGGCAAAAGCCATCAGCAGATGGCAGAGCGATTCAATAAAACTCTGGTACAGTTTAAAAAAGAAGGCGGAGTCAAAAGGATCAATGATAAGTATCTGAAGTGATTTCAGTCCGGCTCGGGCAGATTGATCAGATTGTTCTGCCAAGGGGCGGGTTCCCACAATTCGACCCGCTGGCCCTGGGGATCCTGAATCCAGGCAAAAGATCCAAAGTCATTTTCTATCACCTGATCCTCGATTTGAATGCCCTTTCCGGCAAGTTCATTCAAGAGCACCTTCAATCCGTCGACCTGAAAATGCACATCCGAGTCTTTGGCTGACGGCGTGAAGTCACGCGTGTCAATGTCGCGGGCGTTGCTGGTGATATGTCCGCCGAATGTGGATCGGTGCCAGTCAGAAATTCGCTGTGTTTGAGATTCATGTGCCATGGATTTATTCTGGCCAAAGCACCAAGCCCCCGCAATGACGAGGGCGGGGGTGTGCGAACAAGCACTAACTAGTTGTTGGCCGGCTGCCGCAAAGACTTGCACCAGTCTGGATGACTTTTAGTACCACCGTCATAGGCGTAAGCAAGATTGTTCTTTAGCAGGATGTCTGCCAGGGATCTGCCGTCAACCATCACGTCTGCCAGAATGCGGAAATACTTGTCGCGCTGAACATTGTGCAGCTCAACGTTTTTGGCATTTTTCAGGGTGCTGGTCACAAGGTTACGGGCAATGCGCCCGGCTTCCTTTTCGCATTTATTTTTCGTTTTCACTTCGGGTGTGTCGATGCCAAAGACGCGGACGCTGATCTTTTTTCCGATCAGGGCCGGGACGTTGGGAATATTCACGGTCAGGGTGTCGCCGTCATAGTTCTTCAGAACCTCCACACAGCGGAAGGTCTTTTCATCATGTTCACAGGAGGCTTTGATGGTCGCGACCTCGCGGGCTTGAAGACGTTCAGAGCAGGCGGTGATCATCAGGGGCAGAAGCAGAATCAATGCAGGTTTCAACATGGGTTTATTGTAGCGTCCTTTTGTGATCGCTAGCAACTATTCCAGATTCAATTCCGCCTGCAGGTTTGAAATGCGAGTCTGAGAACGGATTTTCCTGGATAGCTGGCGATCTTTGACACCACTTTTCACCAGGGCTTTTTTAACGCCTTCCGGATTCAGGGCTTCCCAGGGGCGGTTCAGCATCAACGAGGCGGCAAGGCCACTGACCCACGCTGTCGCCTGGGATGTGCCGCTCATATAGCCATACTTGCCTCCAGGAAGGGCTGAAAACACATTCTTTCCCGGAGCCGCGATATCCACCGATCCCGTGCCGAAGTTGCTGGAGGCCAGCAGGCGTTTTTGCGAATCCATGGCGGCCACGGAAATAATGTTGTTCAGCTTGTATCCCGCAGGATAGTAGCCCACCAGGTCGGTATTGCGTCCTTCATTGCCGGCGGCAGCGACAAATAGAATGCCCTGTTCCTGGGCGTCGCGAATGGCTGCCTCTTCCATGGGGCTTCTTTCGTCGCCACCGCCGGAATAGTTGATAATATCCGCTTTCATCTTTATGGCATAACGAATGGCCTTTACAGTGTTCATAAGGTTGTCGTTTGCCGGAATCGACGGATCATAATATTTCAAAATCATGAACTTCACGCGCGACGAACGGGTGCGCTGCTGGATGATACCCGCCACGTGGGTGCCGTGGCCGTGGTTGTCGGTCAGGTCATTGTTATTGGAAACAAAATTCCATCCATGGAGGTCATCGGCATATCCATTGCCATCATCATCTTTCATATTGTCTTTTTCGCGGGGGTTCACCCACAGGTTATTGCGAAGCAGAGGATGGTTTACATCCACGCCGGTGTCGATGATCGCCACGACAATATCCTTTTCTGAATTCTCTTGAGAGTATGAATTCATCGAGGCCCCCAGAACTGTAGTGATTAAAAACAGAATTGCTTTCATGCTGAAGTGCTAAAGCAAGCATGAAGCCAACACGGGGAGTGTGTTGATTGAATCTGAACTGGAAATTCGCTGCGAGTGTTCAGAAAAATCTGAACATAAAAAAAGCCCGAACAATTGTTCAGGCTTTTCTGGTCACCACAGTTCTATTGACGACTGTCTAAAAGTTGGACAGCCCCTTAGGCCACACGTTTGATCTGAGAACCCTTGGATACAGTGTATTTGTTGCGTCCGGTTTGCTTGGATTCATACAAGGCCTCATCCGCGCGCTTGTACAAAGCATCGGCCTTTTCGCCCGGCAGCACTTCGGCAATGCCCAGGGAAACGGTGAAGCGGATTTCAAACTTTTCGTGAACAAAGACCTCTTTGCGGATGCGGTTCATGGCTTCCTCCGCCATGCGAACGGCGGCCTGGGCATCACAACCCGGCAGGATCACCGCGAATTCCTCACCACCCAGGCGGGCAATGAAGTCCTCTTCGCGCGAGAAGCTTTCCTGGATCAGACGCACGCATTCCTGCAGGACAAAGTCACCAATGTCATGGCCGTAGGAATCGTTGATCTTTTTAAAGAAGTCGATATCCATAATGATCAACGTCATCGGGTCTTTGTCGATTTCATGCAACTGCAGATAACGGCGGATTTGCTCGTCATAGCTTCTGCGGTTGTGAGCCCCGGTCAGGTGGTCTTTTCTCATGGTGGTGTTGGCCTCCATAAGCTGTTTTTTGACCGTGGTCAGGTTCTTTTTGATCGCCTCCATGCGTTTGGAGCGGCGTTCGTTATGAGTGCTTTGATGCTTCAGATAGAAATTGATGAATTCGCGCGACTTGGCACGCAGCTCTTCAATAGAGTTGGACTCGACCGCTTCACGCAGCTGTTCCAGACTCTGGTTGATGTCACCGCTGGCCGAAGCTTCGGCGTCGACCTCTTCGCTTAGGTGGTCGGCAAATTCCCAGATGATGCGTTTAAAATCATCAAAGGTGTTTTGTACATAGCTGTATTCATCAATGCGATAGCTGGAAATAAACTGACGGATTTCAAACAGCACACGCTCGGTGTCCGCATGATCCTGCTTCACCAGTGATTTTGAGAAATTATCCAGCTTGTTGCGCACTTTGCGCACCGAGTGGTTTTGAATTTCAAAAAGGTGCTTGTTCATAACGTCGAGAATGAAGAGCAGTGTCGCGCGCTCTTCGCTCATGGCTGGAACTTCCTTGGGCTTTTCAGTGCCACCATTGTTCGAGCCCCAGTCCATGTCAAACTGATCAACTAGTTTTTTCACCCACTGTTTCAACTCAAGCCTCCTGGCCACGGATACAACACTTTATTATCGGACTTATTGGGCGTTGTTTGAAGATGGGAAGGGTGTTTTTTGGTGGTTCTGTCTCACCTTGAAACACGAAAAAAAACATTTAATTCTATTTACATTGCAACTGTGTTGCTTTTTAGCATTTTCGTCGAGGTCCTGCTCCAGCCTGAAGCGGAAAATTACTATGATATCCGCATTCAAAGGAGCTGTCTTATGGGAAGAAGTGCAGAGTTGAGCGGACCGAATCTAAGCAGAGGCGTGGACTTAAACGAGCTGCGCGAAGATAAAAGTCTGCTGGGTTATGTGGGTGAAGATCCAGTGATCCTGGTTCGCCACGATGAAGAGTACTTTGCCATTGGTGCAACCTGTTCCCACTATGGGGGGCCTCTTGCTGAAGGTTTGGTGGTTGGAGAAACTGTACACTGTCCCTGGCACCATGCCTGTTTTGACCTGCGCACCGGCGAAGCGCTGAAGGCGCCGGCTTTGAATCCCGTTTCGGCCTACAATGTGGAAATGCGAGGCGGTAAGGTGTTCGTCACTGGAAAAAAAGAAAGCACCGTGCGCCCGCGCGAATGGAGTGAATCTCAGCGATATGTCATTGTGGGTTCGGGCGCTTCGGGGACCGCAGCCGCGATCATGCTGCGCAAGCAGGGCTTTATCGGATCCATCACTATCATCAGCGAAGACAAGTCTTTGCCGTATGATCGTCCGAATCTGTCCAAGGACTATCTGGCCGGGAATGTGCCTGAAGACTGGGTGCCTTTGGAAACAGAGGAATTTTATCAGACCCACAAAATTCATTTTGAACTTTCAACGAAGGCGGAAAAGATCGATGCGCACCGGCGCAGTGTGTTTCTTTCAAATGGAAAGACTTTGCGCTATGACCGGCTGCTCTTGGCAACGGGTGGGGAGCCGATTCATCCACCGATTCCAGGTATTAAGCAAGATCATGTGTTCTATCTGCGCACTTTGCAGGATTGTCAGCGCATCATCGGTCGCACCTCGTGGGCGCAAAAAGTGGTGATTGTGGGTGCCGGTTTTATCGGTCTTGAAGTCGCCGCAGCTCTGCGCCAGCGTAATCTGGAAGTGCACGTGGTGGCGCCAGAGGAAATGCCCCTGTTAAAGGTCGTCGGTGTTCACGTCGGAAGTGTGCTGCACAAACTGCACGAAGAACACGGCGTAATCTTCCATCTGGGGCACACGATAAAGGAAATTCGCCAGCGCAGTGTGCTGCTGGATGATGGCCAAAGTGTGGACTGTGACTTCGTGATTGTTGGAACGGGGATTCGGCCCAACACCCAGCTGGCCGAGCAGGCTGGGTGCTGGGTTGAAAATGGTGTGCTGGTGAATGAGTACCTTGAAACCAGTGTGCCTGGAATCTTTGCTGCCGGTGATATCGCAAGGTGGCCCGATCCCCACAGTCAGCGCTCGATCCGGGTGGAACACTGGGAGGTCGCTGAACGCCAGGGTCAAACGGCGGCCCTAAACATGATGGGCGATCGGGTGAAGTTTCAGGATGTGCCGTTCTTCTGGACACAACACTATGATCTGAGTCTGGGATATGTCGGGCATTCGGATCGCTTTGATCGAATGGATGTGATGGGTGATCTCGGTAGCCGGGACTTTGCCGTGGCCTATTATGAAGATCAGAAGGTGGCGGCGGTGTTAACTCTGGGACGGGATCGGGAAAGTCTTTTGGTTGAGGAAGCTATCGGCCAGTTTGACGAAAAAAAGATCCATGAAATCTTTAATCAGCACGAGCGCAATCATCATCCCTAAAAAAGAAACCCCCGGGATCTCCGGGGGTGTTTAGCAGACTAGTGTGCGGATGCAGAAGGGGAGCGAAGCTCGTGGAAGTCGATTTCTAAAGAAATTTCTGCCTTGAGCACCTTTGAAACCGGACAGTTGGCCTTGGCATCCTGAGCAATGGTTTCAAAGAGTTTGCGATCAATGCCCGGCACCAGCGCACGCAGCTTCAGCTTGGAAGACGTGATGGAAAATCCTTCGCCGGACTTTTCCAGGCTCACTGTCGCAGAGACATCCAGCGATTCCGCATTGAATCCTTTTTTGGCGAGGGCTCCAGAAAGGGCCATGGAAAAGCAGCCGGCGTGAGCTGCGCCAATCAGTTCTTCGGGGTTGGTCCCCATGCCATTTTCAAAACGATCCGAAAAGGAATAGGGAAGATTCTTAAGGGCGCCGCTTTCTGTGGACAGTTCGCCGCTACCATGTTGAAGATTTCCCTGCCAGTGAGCTGAACCTTTGCGTTGCATTGCAACCTCCTTTGTTCGAGGAAAGCATAAGATGTTTAATCGTCCTTCGCCTAGTGCTCCGACAAAATGCATTTTTACGATTGTTAGGTGACAGAAGGATTCCCGCCACGCATAGTGGATCTATGAACAAAACAAAAATAGCAAAAATTGCGTTTCCGATAGCGGCACTTTTGTGCTTTTTCCCCTTTGTCTCTTCCGCAGCGGCCTTGGTTCTGGGCGTCTTGCTGGCTGTTTTTTTGGGTAATCCTTATGTCGATAAAACCCGCAGCTATACTCATCATCTGTTAAGTCTTTCTGTGATCGGTCTGGGGGCCGGGATGGATTTGATGGTCGTGGGTCGAGTGGGTTTTCAGGGCATCGGCTACACTGTGGTGGGGATCTCTTTCACTTTGCTTTTGGGGATGGTGATCGGGCGCATGCTTAAGATCGAACGTGATACTTCTACATTGATCACGGTGGGCACCGCGATCTGTGGGGGCAGTGCGATTGCGGCGGTGGCTCCTACAATTCGCGCCAAGTCTCATGAAGTATCCGTGGCATTGGGTACGGTGTTCATGCTGAATGCCTGTGCATTGGTGATCTTTCCTTGGATTGGTCATTTGCTGAATCTGACGCAGACCCAGTTTGGTCTTTGGAGTGCCTTGGCAATTCACGACACCAGCTCTGTGGTGGGTTCAACATTGCAATATGGGCCAGAGTCTTTGCAAGTGGGAACCACGGTAAAACTGGCACGCGCGTTGTGGATTGTTCCGGTGACGTTCTTGATTGGTTTGTTCTATTTCCGCGGTCAAAAAGTGGAAGGTGGTGCCGGCAAGGCGAAAAAGCCCTGGTTCATTCTGGGCTTTTTGATCGCAGCCGCCCTGGTGACCTGGATTCCTGAACTGCGCCCGGTGGGCCACGTGGTTGAAACCGTGGCGAAACGCGCTTTGGTAGTGACGTTGTTCCTGATCGGTGCCAACCTGACGAAGGAAACCCTGAAAAGCGTCGGCATCAAACCGTTCCTGCAAGGGGTGGGGTTGTGGATCGTGGTGGCGTCCTGCACGCTGGGTGCGATTTTGATTGGATGGATTCACTAAAATAAAAAAGGCGCTGGTGACAGCGCCTTTTTTATTATTCCGTCAGGGCTTTCGACCACTGACCAGATTGATGACAAAGCTGATAATGGCCAAAGCCAGGAAGACGAACAGTAAGATTCGTCCGATCTCCACCGACAACCCCGCTACGCCGCTGGCACCGAAGATGTAGGCTACAATCGCTAGAATAAAGAAAGCTATCGCGGCTCTAAGCATAAGAGCTCCTTTCAGTTGGGGCGGGGGGTGAGTGCGGGTGCAGATAGAAGTCCTCAAAGTTATCCCTTGAGCTGTTCATCTGTGAAGGATACGGGACGGTTTCGCGCTGATGGCGTTTGGATGCCCTTTGCATCTCGTCCAGTTCCCAGATTCGGCACAGTTCATGGATGTGTTTTTCAGACTGATCCATTGGCTCCTGCATGATTCCTCCCACGCATGTGGTGGTTTATAGGATCGGCGCAGAAGATTTGAAAGGCCAAGTTTTTAAAGGAAATGTTTTAGAAAACAAAAATACGGTGCGGACCGGGCGCCCCCCGAGGGAAATCAGAGCGACGCCCGACCGTCTTGTTACTTACAGAAGGATAATTTTTTAACCATGCCAGAGATCTCGGTGATCTTCTGATATTTGCCACCGCTTTTTAGCACAGCCCAGTACGCGCCGGAACCCACCGTGATCAGACCTTTGTTTTTGATCTGTTTGGCCATGATGCCGACTCCGCAGTAAAGGTTCTTGTACGGATCCAGAATGGTTTTCTTGGGATCTTTCGCGGCCAGGTTTTTGTCTTTGCTCCAGTCAAACTCACACCAGCGAGCCCACTGCACATCCTGATAGGACAGTTGCAACAGACCTTCAGAATAAACCGGATTGCCGGTCACAGGATCAGTCCCCATGGTTGTTTCATGCATGCGTGATGTGGGGCTGTAAGCGCTTTCATATTTCGACATGGCCGAGAACAACGCGGCCCACACATTGGCCCGCTGATCGTTGTCCAAAGAGCTGTAGCGGGGGCAGAATTTGCTCATGTCATCTGCGCCACCCAGAAGGGTGTTCCAGTCATCCAGGATGATCTTGTGCAGGTATTCAGACCACTGTCTGCGCTCTGGATTTGTGGATGTTTCCCAGGACAGGGCTTCTATTTTGTAGCTGTTGTCAGGGACAGACGGCACGGATGGTTCAGATGGGTTGGCGGGTTCAGTGGGGGTTTGTTCGCCCGTATCCGGTGTGCCCGCGCTGCCGTTGCCATCTTCAATGGTGCTGGCCAGATCTTTCAGGGAAGTAGAGGAAGGGGAACAACCAGCCGCCATCAAAAATGCAATAGCAATAGCAGCGAAAGAAACAGCTTTCGTAAGATGCTTAGGGTTCGTCAAAAGACCTCCAAAGTGTCGGGGGCTCCTGCTGAAGAACGTGCGAACGGTGCCGGGTAAACTGTTATGGGTTCAAAATCATGTCACCGGTGTAAGACAAAGCTGTACTTTCAAAATACAAGAAGGCTTCCGAAGTATGTTAACTTTCACACTGAAACATAAAAATTCAGGACGATGGGTTTGAAAATGCCGACGGAGGTCTGGTAAAAAATGAATTTGATGATTCTTTAAATCAGAGATTTTTCATGTTCCAATACGGATATGAGTTTGGAGAAGTATTTTAAAGACATTATTGCCCGAGTTGAAGCCTCAGACGAGATCACCAACGCTGGCAAGGACAATGAAGGTTTTTACAAACCCACACGCACGATTCTGCTGCGGCATCTGAATCTGCTCAAAGATCTGCATGCAAAGCCCTTGGCTAAAAAGATGTGTCAGCAGTCCTGGGACTATGTGACCGAGCATGTACCACCGGAATGGCTGATTGCGGGGGATGATGAAAAAGACCAGCTAAAGAAAATGCTGGAATAAAAAAAGCCAGGAGGACCCTGGCTTTTTTGTTTTTGAAATTAATCGTTACACTGAGCAAAGCTGAAGTCGGAATCTTCCAAGCGGTCCATCCACCAGTCAACACAGCCACCAGAATCATATTCGCTGCATTTGATCACAGAAGTGGAAAGCGCGCCATCGATGCAAGTGCGTGTGCGGGCAGTGCTGTTGCAAGTGTAGTTAGGGCCGATTTGTTTTGTCGGTTCAGCGCTGTAGTACATACGAACAGTTTTACCGTTCGGGATGATCAAACCATCAGCAGAAACGCAGTTGTGAGCTTGAGCTGTTGCGGAAACGCCCAGTGCCAAGGCAAAGATAAGTGCTTTCATTCTATCTCCTATGTTTTCAGAACCGGGACTATAGCCAAAATGTTCCGCGAATGTTGTCAGGAGATTGTCAGGGAATGGTTGGGATTTGTGAATTACCGGTTATTCACCAGTTTTCTTTCGGTGTACCAATGAAATCCAAAGCGGCCCTTGTGCATGTCATACTGGAGTTGAGGCTTTTCGCCGCGATTTCGGATTTGATCAATTATTTCGCAAACCGAAGGGGCCAGGTCATTTCCTTCGGCGCGGTGTGATTCAATCGGATCGGGACTGACCACATGGCACACCTGACGGCGTGAACGTTTGGATTTGCGCACTTCAATCCTGTTGGAATGAATGTCCATGGACAAGATCTGCTCAGGCTGGGATTTTGTATAGTTCAGAAACTTAAATGTGGAATAAGACCAGGCCGGAGCGGCAATAATCATCAAAAATAAGAATGGGAATAAAAAGTGCGGCGCCCAGGCCGAACCCTTCATGCTGACCAGTCCTCCGGTCATCAGGGCAAAGAACAGAGCCAGTGACGGTATTAATCCCCAGGCAAAGAAGGGCATTCCTTCGTGAATTAAGCCCAGACTTCCACTGAAGTAGGCATGGGAATAAAACATCACTCCTGTCAGCGTCAGGGCCAGGCCCATCAGAGTCAGCTTCAGGCCCCGGCGAAAACCGATTTGATCCCAATTGATAGGGTCCGTTCCCCATTTATCCAGAAGCAGATTTTTCAGTTTTAGCAGGCTTCCCGAAACTGTGGTGAAATCCTGAAGAAACAGCGCCAGATCCTCGGTCTTCATCTTTTTCATGAAGGATCGCTTGAAAGACAAATCTGTGCGATAGGTTTTCAAATGCACAGAAATCTTTCCGTTTTTAATCTGGATCTTTTTAATTGCTTCGTCGGTCAAAAGTTCCTGAATCACAGCGCGAATGGTGTGCTCGGATTTCAACAGATTGTGAATCGTGCGGCTGTCGGTGTTGATATAAACCAGATCATCGAAAGTGCGATCACCAGTCTGGCATTCGCGGGCAACGGAAAGTCCCTTCAGCATTTCAGTCCACGAGGACTCGCGATGGAAATCCAGGTGAACGTTGTGGTGGGGAAAGTCCATGATGAAGTGCAGATAATAACCGGAGGCGCCGTTTTTTTCAGAAAATGCCTGTGCTGTGACTTCCCAGTTTTGTCCCAGATACTGAGTGGGTTGGCCACTGTCTTTACGAAACAGCAGCCAATAGTAATAAGCCGCCAGCGGGATAAAGATCAGTAGCAGGGCAATAATCAACTGCACAGGGTAAGACCTTTCTAGCGCGTGTAAAGTTCGGACAAGGCCGAATCCAGGTTTTTAAACAGCAGATTCAGGGCCTCTTCATAGGCCTTGGTGATGTCAGTGCCCATTTTGAATCCAAACGGGTGTTTGGTTTCAAAGCAACTGGAAGCTTCGGCTTTGACTTTGGCTTTATTTGGAATTGTCAGAATGCCGGACACCTTCACGCAGCCTTCTTTGAACTGGCCGGTTTGGTAATCTTCAATCGTCAGCAGCATTGAGTTAGCGCCCGGAGTTTTCACCGCCACACCCTGACGTTCCAGAGCTTCGGCAACGGCCCGGCGCACTTCGGAACGCAGTTCATCGCTTTGGGCTTTAACTTCTTCTTTGCGGGCATCCACCACGCTGATGGTCACTTCCTTTTTCGGAAGGTCACGCAGGGGCGCTTGAATATTTTGTGAATTGATAGTGGGAACATCACGAATGCTTTGCCCCTTCATCGCGCAAGAGGAAAGAAGTGCCAAAGCTGCCAATACCAGAAGTTGTTTCATAGCCACCATCCTTGAAAAGAAAAAGGGGGACTTGAGGTCCCCCTGTAAAGTTTATGGATGTTGACGAAAATTTCAAACTAAAATTAATTTTCGTCGCTGAACGTGGCTGGAATCAGCTGGGACTGGTTGTCCTCAAGCAGAACGTCACGAACCGAGCGATTCTGAGGCGCGTAAAGGATCAGGTCACCAGCGCCGTAACCTTTGATCAGGTTCACGGTTGTGCTGGATTGAGCATCCAGTTCGATCACTTCAGGGATCTGGGTGTAGGCTTGAGCATTGGTGTTCACAGAAACCTTTTCCCACTGAGAGCTGTGCTCGCCCAGATAGTCGTCATATTCAATCGCGCCGTTGTCACCGTGGGTTGTAGAAACCTTCAGGCTGATTTCCCCAGTTTCTGCAAAGGACAGCAACGAGATATCAGCCTCGATGATCGCCAGGGTGGAGTTATCGAACACACCCATTCCGCGAATATCCAAAACCGCACCACTGTAGTCTTCTTTGGCTTTGCTCGGATCAGTGGCAAAGTCTGTTTCATACTGACGACGCATTTCACGGGCCTGGTTGCCATCCAATAGCAGGCTGACAAAGTCATCGCCAGTCATGCCCGGCAGGTCGGACGCCGGCAAGCCTGCCAGCTCCTGATCTGCCAAGCCGTCACCGTTGGAATCAATTTGCACGTTCACTTCGCAACGCTGCCAGGTGGTCATGCCTTCATAAAGCTTCAAAGCCACTTGAAGTACGCGGCCTTTGTCGGACTCAATCACACGGTAACCTGCAGACTGAAGGTCACAGTTGCGGTTGTGAACCAGGTCCTGTTTCGGAGATTTCTTGCGACCGTCAGCACCCAAAAGGTTGAACAGGTAAGCTTCACCCGGATTTACGCTGTCATTTTTCAGAACGATTTCCGCCAGACTGCCGGCGCTGTCTGCTTTGGAAGAAGAATGAACCACAACAGGGGACGCCGAGATTTTAGAAATCTTGCGAGTCACCGCCAAAGCCGGCAGTTGCGCCAAAGTTTTGTCCTGAGCCTTGAAGGTCAGGAATCCATCCAGCTCGTCGGTAGAGTTTTGCATCAAAGAGCCGTTGATTTTGCCCTTAACCAGAACAGTTTTGGATTCGCCGGCCGCCAAGGTTACAGTTGCTGCCGTGATTTGCAAAGCCTCAGAGCCAGTCCACTGAGCTGTCAAAGTCACAGTCTCGTCGCTGATGTTTTTAACAACGATTTCTTTAGCCAGGGTCTTTTGTTTTTCAACGTCGGTAATACCAAAAGAAATCACAGACGGAACCGTCACGATTTTGGCATTCAAAGATTCTGCCACCTGGACACGTCCAGCACCCTGACGGCTGACGGAGTAAACCTTTTTGTCCGCCGCGTGGATCACTTTTCCGTGTGCCAGCAGTACTGATTTCAGCTCGGCCGGGCTTAGTGTGCTGTATTTTTGTTTCAGCAACGCCATCACCCCTGCGATGTGCGGGCTGGCCATGCTGGTTCCAGTCATCGTCGCACCTTTGTCACCAGCACCGCGAGCCGCAGAGATGATGTTGGTGCCCGGAGCAGAGATCTCAGGCTTGATGATACCGTCTTCAGAACGGGGACCACGGGAAGAAGACGGGGAGATGGTGTCTGCCATCCACGGTTTTTCAATCTGAGCCGTGGTTTTAAGGTTGGCTTCAACCGGGCCTTGCGCCAATGCCGCCTTGATACGTTTTGCAGATGTCAGGTCAATCATGATGGCTGGGATGTCAAATTTCCCGTCACCACCCATAACGATCGGTGCACCTTCAGCATTGTTGGCAACAACAACGCCGATAGCGCCATTTTCCTGAGCCACTTGAATTTTCACGGAGAAGTTCACTTCACCACGGTCGATGAAGGCGATTTTACCCTGCAGACGAGCTTTGGTCGCTTCATCCAAAGGTTTGGCTGCTGTACCGATATAAACCAGCTCGCCTTTCAAATCAGTCACTTCAGCCAATTGTTTGGTGATGGCGCCTTCAATGGCTTCAACAACCAGGGCTTCGCCGTTAACTGCAAATTCTGCCGCTGGGAAAAGCACGTTTTGGTTCATGTTGTCGATGCTGTTAGCCACGGAAATAGCGTCATCAGAAACAGACGGGGCACCCACGATGTATGGCAAATCACCACTGTTACCCGCGGCCGCCACAACAACAGTTCCCCCGCGCACCAGATTTTTGATTGCGTGATTGTACATGATGTGAGGATTGCCGTAACCGCTGCCCAAAGAAAGATTCACAACATCCAGTTGTTTCTGGAAAGTCAGGTCACCCGTTGGATCTGCCGCATATTCCAGGGCCGCGATCACAACTTCATCACTGGTGGATCCTTTAGCGCCGAAAACTTTGATCGCATAAAGATCCGCATCCGGAGCGACACCATCATACGTGTTCACGCCGTCACCCACACCAGCCACAGTGCCGGCCACGTGGGTGCCGTGAGTTGCTTCGTCCAAAGGGTTCGCATCCGGAACCGGAATGCGCTTCACTGGATTTGGTGCGCCGGAGTTGTACTCAGAACCCACGATGTCGATACCGCCCACAACCTTTTTGTTCGGGAAAGACGGGTGAGTTTCGTTTGGATTGACAGCTTTGTAGGCCTCTTCTGTGCCTTCGCCACCCAGCATTTTATGAGTGTAGTCGACACCTGTGTCGATCACGCCCACACGCATGCCCTGACCACGGATGTTCTGGGCATAAGCGGCTTCAGAACCGATGAATTTCACGGACGTGTTTTTGCCAACCAGGCCTTTCAGGTTGATTTCATCTTCAGAAGGGCGGGCGAAAGAACCCGCTTTTTCAGAAAGAGTGATGTTTGGAACGGCCTTGATCTTTTCATAGACGTTCGCAGGTGCCCAAACCGCAAAACCATTCAGCACCAGTTTGTAGCGAATAAGAACTTTGATATCAGCAGAGATCTTTTTAAGTTCTTCAACAGTGGCTTCCTGTTCCGCCTGAATCGCGGCAAGAAGTTTTTTGTCGATAACCAGTTTGCCGTCTTTTCTTTGCGCTGTTTCCAGCAAAGCCGGATTGGAAAGTTTGACGATAAAGATATACGGATCTTCAACAGTCGGGCGGTTGCTGTAAAGGCCTTCCAGGAAATCTGAATTGAAGATCTGACCTTTCGGAGCTTGAGCCGACGGGCTGCAGGCCGTGAACAACAAAGCTGAAATCAGCAGGGATGAAAAAATTCTTGGTGTTGTCTTCGGTTTAAACGTTCTCATTTAGCGCCCTTTGCTCTCAAGTTGCATTTCAGTGCCATAGCGACACCGAAAAACGGGTTTTGGAATTCCAGTGGGGAATATTCCAAGATCCGTGCCGGGAAAAATGCCACCAGTTTCGGCATTTTTTCTAGTGCTTCGGAGGGCTTAGAGCAAGCATATTGTGGGGATTTGGGGACTATTTGTAGACGCGCAGATTCCAGCACTGACCGCGAAATGCGTGCAGAATCTGGTTGGCTCTGGGGCTCTTCTTAAAGTAGCGTGAATGGATTAAATAGGATTTATCTGTGGAAACGTTGTCGGTTCATTCGTTCTTTCATTTGGTGGCTTTGTCTTTTCTGGCGCTTTTTCCGCCGGTGAATCCCGTTGGCAGTTCGTTGGTAGTCGGGCCCTTTTTTATGGGGCATTCCGCAGAGGTTCGCCGCAAGGCCGCTTTGTCCATTGCGACCTTTTGTCTGGGCCTTTGTTTTGTTGTTGCGATCTTTGGGGTTTACTTCTTCCGTTTGTTTGGAATTTCGACGGCGGTGGTGCAGCTGGCGGGGGGATTTATTATCGCCCGGATGGCCCTGCAAATTCTGTCGAAGTCTGATGAAGAAAGCGACCCTGAAAAAGCTGTGAAGCCTTCTGATCCGGCTCAGTCTTCGTTAATGAGACATTTGTTCTATCCACTGGCTTTTCCTACGACCATGGGTGGGGGGACGATCTCGGTTTTGCTGGCATTAAGTGCCAACAGTTATCATCCCGATGCCGAGATTCATTTGTTTCAGGTCGTGGCCGTTCTGGTGGCCAGTGTGCTGATGTGTGCGCTGGTTTTTGTTTGCTACTATTCGGCGCCGACGCTACTTGCAAGACTCAGTCCCCAGGCGATGCAGGTTTGTAATAAACTGGTGGGTTTTCTCACGTTCTGCGTTGGCTTGCAGATCATAGTCAACGGCGTGATCAGCCTGATAAATATTTACCCTTCGTTGAAACCATAAAAGTCCTGAAAACAACCTTCGGTTTGCGGTCGAGAAATGGATGGGATCCATCGTCCTCGACTTGAGCAAATTGCTTCGTCATACTTACTATGGAACTTCATGAGGTGATTATGATGAAGTTCCCCGTTGTCGTTGGATTGTTTTCTTTAATCCTGACTGCCACTGCATCGGCAGTGGAAATTCCGGTTCAGGCAAGGCTCTTTGCCGGGATGACTCCGGTAGCTCCCGGGCCTCTTAACGACAATCTTGTTACCCAGAATATGAAAAAAATTGAAGGTGTCACTCAGTTGGGAGTGGAGATTACGTATCCAGTTATGAAGTATTTGGATGTCGGGGCACGGTATGCCAAAAAACTGGCAGACAGTGAAGAAAATCCGGCAGATCCCAACACCGATTACACTGCCAAACTTGATCAGGATGCATTCCTGCTGATGGCGCGCGTGCCATTTGTTCGTACCGACATCTATCGTATTGACGGATTTGCCGGGGTGGGCGGAACGAATACCAAAGTCACCATGAAGTCTGCTGCACAAAACGGCGATTACTCCAAAAGTGTGGGTGACAACTGGTACGCTTCACCTTACGCGGCCGCCGGGATTTCTTTGGCTTTGGGTTACAAGCGTTTTTATTTCGTATTCGAAGGTGGAATCGAACACAACAAAATCGAAGATCTGAAACGTTCCGGTACAGTCAGCAGCAGCGTGGATTCGCTGGATCTTTCAGGTTCCTACTTCACAGTGGGAATCATGTTTGACGGGATTCCCGGCACGGTCGGGAAATAGATTCTGAAAAAACAAAAGGCCGGGGAAACCCGGCCTTTTTTATTAGAAGAATGTCAAATTTGTTCCAAGGAAGAATTCCCCTTCGCCTTCAGCCGGGTCGACCTTCTGAATGTAACGAAGTCCGAAATCGATCGGCAGCAAACGGAAGACCACGGTCTGCGCAATCAGCTCGGCCCCGTAACTGTTCAGGTTCGCATCCACGGAAGACAGCATAACTTTGGTGTGATCCAAGTACAGATTTCCATACACGCGTTTGAAATAGATCCATGCGCCCAGGTTGTAATCGGGGTAAGACAGCGGGAACAGATATTCAAAACTGCCTTTCACAAATCTATCCGCCGGAACATAGTCAAAACCGCGGGAATAGATGTATCCCACGGGATTGAACGCGGGTGTCGGGAAGATATAGTTGCCGGTTCCTTCACGGTTTTCCTGACCGTTTCCAGTCAGGCGAATGCCGTTGTTTTCCATAAAGCCTGGCAGATAGAAACGGAGCTGACCGTAGGTGCGATAAGACCCCGGAGCTTCCTCGTCAGACACGCCACTGGCATCTTCATAGAACGCCTGAATGTCCATACCCAACGGCGGCAGCAAGGCACGCGCTTGCGCCTGTTTGGTATAGGCAAACAACACGCCCACTTGCTGATCCACGTAGGTCGAGGCTTGTGAACCTGGCACGGACACTTTGTCCAGGCGATAGCTTTCGGTTTTCAGGATCTTTGCGGAATAATCCAACTGCAGGTAACCGCTGTAGGTTTTGTTTTTAAATGCATAGGGCAGGGCCACACCCAAACCGTAAGAGCCTTCACGCCAGGTCAGTTCCTGCGTGTTGCCGTTGACATCCGCGGCACGATTGCGGATGTCACCCAGGATGCTGAACACCGGCCAGTAGCGCTTAAAGTCGATTTTTACGGAAGTAAACGGAGTGTTTTCCTCGCCATCAGATCCGATGGTGATCATCGAACCAAAATCATGCAGATAGTTGTCCGTCATCAGCGTCAAAGACATCCCGCGGCCGCCAAAGAAGCTCCAGGAATGCGGTGTGAACCCACGGGTGTCAAACATGCCATAGTCGGTTTCAGAGTACTTGTCGGCATTGGCAGTGTAGAATGACTGCTGATCATTCAAAGACACTTGCGGGAACTTGTTGTAATTATCGCTTGGGTTTTCACCCAGATAGTTAAAGTCGACAAGATCGGTGGCAGGAAGCACTTTGCAGGAATTCAAAGGCGCTTTTTGAGTTCTTGCACCATAAGGCGTTTCTTCAGAATACAGGAAGCTTTCGCCATCAAAGGTCGGTGCGTAAGATGAAATTCTGCTGTGCGTGCACTGGGTGAACTGCGTGTTGGCCAAATTCAGGTGAATGATTTCGTTGGCACCCTTGTATTGGGCTTCAAACAAGGCGGCTTTTCCGTCGCTTTGAAGTCCAAACATGTTGTTGCGTGAAAACGGCAGCAGCACTTTGTATTCGGCAGAACCAAAGCGCGCCTGAATCAGGGACTTGTGCCCGGTGTTGTTGGAAGCAATCGCAATGATTTCATCCTGATTGATGGCCACAGCTTCCAGCAGATCCAGGCCTTGCAGCGACAGGGTGCGAAGGGTTTTTCCTTCCAAACTGATTTCATTGATATTCCAGACCATTTTGTCTGTGTATTCCGCTGCCAGAATGGTTTTGCCATTCAGGCTGAATTTCGGATTGTACAAACGCTGAGGTCCGGTGATGTAAGACTGGGATCCATTATCCAAATCCACCAGTACCAGACTTGCCGCCCCTTGATAGCCGTAACGGGGATGAGGCACATAGTCCGTGTAAACTGCGTGGTTTGCAGAGAAATCAATACGACTCAGGTCCTCTGAATACGGAACATCGGTGATTTTTTTATCGCCTTCCGCTGTGGCCTTGTAGATCGCCGGGATGGTGTTCATGTCAAATTTAACAAAATACAGATTCTTGCCAGTCACCTTCGGATTGAAAGTCACCGCATAGTCTGTTTTTGGCAAATCAGGGAAGGCATCTTTTTTCCACGTTTCACGCAGTTCGCTGAAAGTTTCATAGTAGAAAGTTTTAAACTCTGTGCCGGTCAGTTCTTTGAACGCAGATTCCAGACGGAACGGGTGAGGCCCATGAGTGATCTTGTCGGTCAGCTTTTCCCAGAAATCATCACCATATTTTTGATAGGCGCGGGAAATCAGCACATAACCATAAACGTACTGGTTCACCAGGACGTCGCGGTAAGTGCCGTTCACGAATTGATCGTAAGTCGGAGTTTCTCCGCCCAGCAAAATACCCTTCAGGCGAGTCAGGAAACGCGGTGAACGGCCGCGGCCGGCATCCGTGTATTTGGTTTCAGCGTAAACCGCATCCCCTTCTGCCATCCACGGTTTTTTCGAAAGGGCGTCGGCCAGATTCAGGCCCAGGTCCCCGAAAAGGTAATCAAAATAGCGAACGGTGTTTTTGTTGAAATCATCCATTTGTTGCACGTGGCGGTATTCATGGATGGACAGGATCTGCAGCCATTCCAAAGAACCCACGATGGGGCTGTAGGCACCGGCATTAAACCATTCAGTGCGGCGCGGGGCACGGGCCACAAAGCCATTGGGAAGGGCCACTTCGTTTCGGATGATCAGGGTGATTTTCTTGGGTTTGGTGATGCCATAGCTTAAACCCACCACCGAAGAATAGTGCTGAATCAGATTTGCCACATAGATTGCTTTAGGGCGGAACTCTTCCGGATAGATGACTTTTACAAACTCATTTTCAATGCTTTTCCAGTTGTGCGGGGGGCTTTGGGCGTTGTCCAGAACCTGCGCCATCGCAAATCCGGGGAGCATCAAAACACACGTCATCAGAGCCAAAAGAACCTTCATACAGTCACCTCTTAATCCCCCTGTTTTATGGGGGAGAAAGGGCTTAAGCAAGAAGGTGTTTATTGATGCGCAAGGTCGTTTAGCTGAGACTAATTCGGGAATGGGCCCATGGACACCGGCGCCAGGCGGAATGGCTTTCTGTTCGTTCCAAGCTCGCTATTGGTGTCGATACCAGAGCAGTACCAGTTGGTTCCCACTTTACCGCAGATCCCATAAGAGCCTCGAACTTCCAGGTCAGTGACCGTTCCAAAAGCGTTGAGACTGGTAAGTGCGGTGGGTGAATAGTGATATTCATTTGTCTGATAGTCGTTCAGGCCGTGTTGGTCATAGCGGTTGAAGCCCCAGCAATAGGCGGCTCCATTGTTAATGGCACAGTGGTTTGTATAACCGCTGACCAGTCTTGTTACGTTGGTGAAGCTTCCAATATCAATCGGAGTTTTAGCGCTGGTCGTTGTTCCATTTCCGGTAGTTTGCCCCCAGCATTTTATGGAGGTTGTGCCAATACGGGCGCAGGTTCCGTAACTGGAAGCCTGCAGTTCATCAACATTCGTCAAACCGGCAACTTGATGCAGACCAGGTCGGTCCGTATTGTCGCCCATGCCCAGCTGTCCTTGAGAGTTGTATCCCGTACACCAAACAGTTTTGTCAGCCTTTAGAACGCAGCCATGATGGCGACCCATGGTGACAGATACGTTGTTCGTCCCCGCAGAGGTGATCTCTACGGGCGCGTAATAGAAGTCCGCGGCAAGATCAAAGTAAGGAATTATATCCACTTGGCCCCAGCAGTAAAGTTTTCCACCAGCGACGGCGCAGACGGTGCTTCCCATGCTCATCGCGAGTTCAGTGACCCCGGAAGACAAGCCGGCTGGTACATTGGGATTTCCAGATGTGGATCCAGAAGCACGGATATAGTTGCGTCCCCAACATTGAACACCGCCGGAAACGATGGCGCAGGAACCTACGCTGGTGGTCACAATTTTAGTGGCACCGGAAGTCAGATTTTTTACCTGAGTTGGCGCTTGATAAATACGGTCGGTTAGCAGATTTCCAGTTTTGTTATAGTAGCTGTCCCCCAGACACTTGACGGCACCACTGAAGATCCCGCATGCATGCTCTGTGAAAAGGGAAATGGAGCTTGCGCCGCTGAATTTTGGACTGAGAACATGAGCATTGGACTGCAAAGTCTGGGTGTCGCCATGCTGACCGAAACCAGAGAAGCCTGTGCAATAAACCTGTCCGCTGCGCACGAAGCAAGTGTGCGCACCCGTGGAGCCCGCGACCGCGGTGACTCCGCCAGCACCACCTACAACAGGCGTCAAAGGTATGACAGAAGTTCCGGTCGGCTGGTTGATGCCGGCTTCACCAAAGTAGTTTCTGCCTCTGCAGTGTAGATCGCCCGCGATAGCAGCACAGAACTGAATGCCATAGTAAATATCGGTGGATCCGGCCAGTTCCGCCATGAGCAGCGGTGAGGTGACGTCGGCAGTGGTATTACTGACCAGTTGATTGTCTGAGTTGTTACCCCAGCAATAAACCTGATTGGAACTGTTTTTGGCGCAAGTGCCATAATAACCCGCCCAAACATCAGTAACTGTTCCCAGTCCGGCAATGGCAGTTGGAGTACTAACCACAGCAATAGAACCGACACCCACTTCACCGTTGGAGTTTTGACCCCAGCAGTAAAGGGCGCCTGCCTTGATCGCACAGGCATGGAACTGACCATTTACGATTTTTGTGACGCCGGTGTTCAGACTTGGTATTGCCACCGGCACCATCGTCGCTGAGGCCGTTGCAGGATCACCAAGAATGCCGCCTTCTTTTATACCCCAGCAATAAACCGCGCCATTTTGGATGGCGCATGAATTGCCCCAGCCCACGCTGACCTGGGTGACACCGGAACTCATTCCCGTGACCAAAGTAGGCAACAAACGAGTGGATAGAGAGTTTGTCCCGGTGAATCCGCCACCAGGATAGGTGCCGTGATTGCCCTGACCCCAGCAGTACAGAGCGCCGGTGTTTAGCGCCGCACAAACGTTGTTATAGTGAGAGGCAATGGACACAGCTGGGGCCGGCAGGGAAACCTGAAGGGGTGAGGAACTTGGGTAGTAATTTCCTTGTCCCAGTGCACCCGCGCCGTTGTGGCCCCAGCAATAGACATTTCCATTGCTTGTAACGGCGCAGGTATGATTGTCACCGATCACAACATCGGTGGCGTCTTTACCTGCGGGACTGTCGTTGTCGTTGATATAAATATCTGCATTGGAGATATAAGATGTACCACCGGTGATGCCAGTGATTTTAATTGGAATGCGTTTATACAGCTCGTCCGCCGCATTGTTGATGGTGGTCAGACTTCCAAAGGTGATGGACGTCGATCCCGACGGAACCGAAGCTGTACCGGAAGTCACAGCCATCGTATAATCAGTCCCCGAAGTCGCACAATCTACACCCGCGCAAGTGTCACGAGTCCAGTTGATTGCCACAGCACCTTTGTCTGTTGGATGCGACAGGGTTGCCATCAAGCTGGTGGCTGCACCTTCCACAACATAAACATCCTGAATGGTCACCAGCGGTGGAGCTTCGTCATCAGTGATCGTCACAGTGTGAACGGTATTGGCCCCCAAAGAACCGCCCACTGGACCGCTCAACGTAATCTTAAATGTTTCATCATTTTCTTCCGTGCTGTTGTCCAGAATCGGAATTGAAATATTCACTGAAGTACTGCCCGCAGCAATGGTCGCCGTGCCATTCACCGCGGTATAGTCATTGCCCATAGTTGCGGTTGGAGCCGAACCATTGGTATAAGCATAGCTGACGCTGACGGCGATATCCACTGCCGTTGGAATGCTGACCGCCACGGTGTGGGTAGGGTCGTTGTACTCTGAAACAGAGGACGTGGTGTTCGTAAACTGAATCGCCGGAGAATTCTTCGTCCACGTCGCCGTCGTCGCAGCGGCATAAGTCTGCCAATTGCCCGCAGCATCTTTACCCACCACGCACACTTTGATACTGCCATTGGCAACGCCCGCGATATTGTCGGTGATATTGGTGGTGTGAACAACCTCAGAAGAAGAATAGCCCGAAGCCACCGTACAATCCGTGGAACCTGCAACACCCAGTTTGTATTTATATGCAACGACACCACTGCCATTAACGTCAATATTCAGAAGATATTTTGAACTTGAGCCCGTAGGCTGCCCGGAAAGGGTGGCCGTCGGAGGTGTATTGTCAAAGGTGATGGAAGCAGAACTTGCCATCGCACTGACGTTGCCCGCAGTATCTTTCACCCAGGCATACAGGGTTTTTGCCTCATTCACCGTTGTGACTGTGAATGTTGTCGGCAAGGTGGCCCCCGCCGTCCAGGTACAGGACGCCACGGTGGTGTTGTTTTCCATAATACAATAAGTTGTCGGTGAACCACTGACCGTGGAAGTGATATTGAAGGTCGTGCTGTTCGTCGGTGTCGCATTGGTCACGGTGAAGGCCGTGATACTTGGAGCCGTCGTATCAATAACGATATTTTTGTTCGTGCCCAATGATCCCGCCGCGGCAGTGCCAGGCAAAGTCAGGGTCGCATTGTTTGCCGCCGCATCGCGGATGGTGGCTGAACTGATCGTCAACGAATTCGTGGCAGCATAGTTCAGGTCCGCCGCGGTGTCTGTGGCTACAACCGTATAGTTAAATACCAAAACCGTGGTGCCAGAACCCGAGGCATAGGAAGCCGAGCGGGCGGGGGTCGTATTCAAAGCAATCAGCGGGGTGCCCGTGACAGTCACGTTTTCACTGAAGGTCACACGCACGTCGATCACTTCACCCACAGTATAGGAACCATTGGTTTTATTGGAAGTCACATTCGTCACCGTAGGAACGGTCGTATCAACAACCAAGGCACTGGAACAAGCCGACGTGATCGAATTTCCGGCCGTGTCGGTGGAAATAACCTGATAGGTGTAAGTCGTGCCGTTCGCTCCGGTAAAGTTGGAAGTGGTGGCAGCACTGGTCGCAGCGTTTTCAGTGCCGGTATAAGTGTTACAAGCAGTGCCCGTATAGAAGCGCACTTTTTGTGAAGCCAGATCCGTACTGGTTGATTTCGTCCACTGAGCCACAAGGGATGTGGTATTGGTCGGTGTTGTCTGCTGCCAAGCCAGGGAAGCCGCATTCACCGGGGCCGTGATATCGTAGGTCACTGTGGCATCGGTGGTGGATGAAGCGTTGTTCGTGTTTCCGGCAGGGTCACTGACTTTACCGGCTGTGATGGACGGGATCAATGTACCTGCAGTGGTCACCGCGGTGGCTTCCAGGGTCCAAGTGATATTGTCGGCTGTTGTCAGACTCCAGGTGATACCGGATGCCGTACCACCTTGGGTGATGTCGGCGGCAACAAAGGTGCTTGGATTGATGGCTTCCGTAAAGACCACGGTGAATTCAATTGGCAATGCATTTGTCGGGTCGGTTTGACCAGCGGCCTGATTGATCGTCAGGGACGGTTTTGTAGTTTCATAGGTGATCTGATTGTCGGTGCTGGTGCTGGCAGTGTTGTTATTGCCCGCCACATCCGTCAGTTTATTGGCGGTGATGGATGGAATCAGAGTGCCCGGACCCGTGATCGCCGTTGCTTTCAAAGACCAGGTGATATTGTCCGAGGTCGTCAAAGACCACGTAATACCAGTGGCAGATCCGGACTGAGTAATGTCGGCGACGGCAAAATTGTTAACGGCCTCGCTGGCTACGATCGTGAATTCCAGTGGCAGGGTGTTGGTTGGATCGGCCTGACCGGATTTTTGGTTGATGGTCAAGGTCGGCGCCACAAGATCCTGAGTCCAAGTGACACTTGTTGCTGATGTCAAAGCCTGCTCTACAGCGGCAGAGTTCTTACCGATCACGCAGACCTTGATATCTGTGTTACCCAAACCACTGACAGAATCAGTGATATTGGTTGCCACTGGCACGTCGGCAGAATAGCCCGTCGCGACCGCACAATTCGTGGAAGCAGACGTTCCGACTTTATAGCGATAGGTCTGAACATCTGCGCCCGCAACATCAATATTCAAAGTCGTTTGATTGGTTTTACCAGACGGCTGACCAGTGACGGTTGCAATCACCGCGGACGTGTTCACATTAAAGATAAAGTCGTTGTTAGTGGCATTTGTAAAGTTGCCGACAGCATCACGGGCAGAAACGCGGACCGTGTACTGAGTGCCATTTGCCAGCGTGCATCCGGTGAAGGTGTGGGACGTCGTCGCCACCGTTTGTTGCGCGCAGACGGAGGCCGAGGCATCGCTATTGCGAATTTCCACCAGATACTGGGTGCTGCCCGTGGCCGCCGCCCAATGAGCCGTGGCCGTGGATCCGTTGGTCAGCCATTCATCCTGAGTGGAATCAGTTCCACCAGTCACGCCGCCGATAACAAAGGCGTCAGGAGCAAGCGTATCGATAACGATATTTTTATTCGCAGCCAAGGATCCCGTCGTTCCCGGAGCGGGCAGAGTCAGAATCATATCGTTGCCGAAGCTGTCTTTCAGGGTGCTGCCATTTAAATTCAACGCATTGATGGACTCATAATCAAGATCAGAAGAATTGTCGCCCGCTTGAACGGTGTAGTTAAAGACCAACGTGTTGGTGCCGCTGCCACTGCCACTGACATAGGTCGCCACTTGATCAGTGGATCCGGTTTCAATCAATAATTCAGGATTTCCACCAGCCACAGTCACAGCTTCGGTGAACTGCACGGATACCGGAACAACCTGGCCTGCTTTATAGCTGCCGTTTGCCAATGACGAAGTCACTGAAAGCACGGTGCCTGGAAGATCTAGAGTGTAAGAAACTGTTCCGGCCGCGGCCAGAGCATTTCCAGCAACGTCGGTCAGGGTTGCTTTCGCCGTCAAGGTGCAGACCTCGGCATTTGCCGGAGCTGTAGATACGGTCAAATTCACAACGGCCGAGGTTGCGGAAGCAGCAGAAACACCCGCCAAAGAAACCACGCCGCTGCCAGAGCAAGCGATGCCCCAGTTGCTTAAAGACTCCATCGAAGAAGCCAGCATGTCTTCGTTAAAGGTCACTGTCACAGAGGCCGGCAAGCTGGAACGAACGCTGGTGACGGGGCTGAAGGACAGCAACGTTGGCGCTGTGCGATCCATCAGCAGGGCCGTTGAACACGCTGAAACCGAAACGTTGCCAGAGGTGTCGATCACCGTGATGTTGTAACTGTATGTTTCACCATCGGCGCCCACGAAGCTGCGCGAAGTTGCAGAGGTCGTAAGAGCCACCGCAGACCCATCCAGCAAAAGACAGCTCGCGTCCTTATAATACTGGATCTTTTGTTCGGCGATGTCGGTGGATGCGGAAAGACTCCACTGAGCGGTCACAGGGCTTGTTTTGGTCGGGGAGGATTGCTGCCAGGTCAATGAAGTCGGCAGGGCCGGAGCCATCGTATCATAAGTAACCTGATTGTCTGTGGCGGTGGATAAAGTGTTCAGATTGCCCGCAAGGTCAGAGAACTTATCCGCATTGATCACCGGCTGGATCACGCCGTTGTTATCTACTGCTGATACGGTCAGGTCATAGTGAGTGCTGTCGATTTTAGTCAGAGTGTGGCCACTGACCAGGGCTGAGCCCGTGAAGTTCACATCTGAATCCGTCAAAGTGGATTCTGCAATGGGTTCACTAAACACCAACGAAAAACGCACTGGCAAAGCGTTGGTCGGATCGATCTGACCGGTTTTCTGGCTGATCACCACTGCGGGGCGAAGGGTGTCATAGTTCCAGACATAGCTTGTAGCCGACGTCACCGGCTGCCAGAAGTTATTAGAGTCTTTACCGATCGCGCAGATTTTCAAATTCTGATTCGCAAGGGCGGTCAGGCTGTCTTCGATTTTAGTGTTGATTGCGGTTTCAGCAGAATAGCCGGCAGCCACCGTACAATCAGTGCTGGATTGCGGGCCGACTTTGTAACGATAGTGAGTCACGTTGGTACCTGATACGGTGATATCCAGATCATCCACGTTGCTTGGATTTGCAGGGCGACCGCCCAGCACGGCAGCGACCTCAACCCCAAGACCTGTAATGCTTAAGGAATCACTGTCTGCCAGATCGGGATTGGTATAGTTCCAAGTCAAAGTCTGGGAATGAGTGTTCACTTCAGTTGGACTGTAAGTCACCACCACGGTACAGGTTGCGTGTCCGTTCAGGGTGCTTGAACACGTGCCACCGGAACCCGGGAAAGCGCCGCCCTTAAACCCAAAAGGAGCAGACAAAGCTGCCGGTGCAAACCCCTGCGCTGCCGCATCGCCAGAATTTGTGAAGGTCACGGACCTTTCAATGACGGTGTCTTTCAACTGCGGACCGAAATCCAGACTTGCAGCCGAGGCAATTTTCGCGCGGGTGGTTTTGTCTTTTACGACAAAAGTGATCACGCTGCTATCAAGGTTTTCGAATTTTTCACCGGAAAAGCGCAGTTGGAAAGTTTCATCGGCTTCGATTTCGCCGTCGCGCAAAGGTTTGATGATAAAGCTGATCGAGGTCAGGCCTGGTTGCACAATCAGGGTGCCTGCGGAAGCTTCAAAGTCGCCGTCTTCGTCGTTCAGACTCCATTGCAGGTCTTCAGGTTTCAGGGTGATACCGGGAACAGACGGGGTTTCCACCGCCAGTGTGATCTGATGGCCAATGCCTTCATCCAGGTTGATGGTTTTGCCGGCAGCTTCAACGATGATTTTTCGAAGAACTTGATTTTCGCTGAGCAGAGGGGACAACGAAGCATCCATACAACTTGTAAGCAAGAGTACGAGGAAAGCCGTTGAGATGTATTTTAGGTACGTGCTGGCGTGAAACATCTTAAGGTTCTTTTCGGCAGATTTGGTTGAAATGTTAAGTGATTTTTACTGGAAAAAGCCCAGTCCTTTCTGAGGTTTAGTTCTCGAAAATATGAAACATTTTGGGCTTTTTGGGAGCAGACGGGCTGTTTGGCCAGCAGAGTGTCTGATTTTAGGTCGAGTGCCATACGTCACAACAGGACTTTACATATCAGATTCTCAACATTGATCACTTTATTTAGTTCTCGAAACCCGAGGGGACTTTCTATTCTTCAGAGGCAGGAAAAACTAAACATGGAGGAGTAATGGCTTGGCTGTCACAGCTTGTCTTCTTGGCATTCGCCTTGGTTTCATTGTCCGTTCATGCCGCGGGCACGGACCCACTGCCATCCTGGCAGGACGGTAAACTTAAAAAATCAATCATCGACTTTGTTTCTGAAGTCACCCAGAAGCAGGGCTCCCGTTTTGTCCCGCCGGAGGAACGCATTGCCACCTTCGATAACGATGGCACGCTGTGGTCGGAAGTTTCAACTATCGAAGTGGAGTTCACCAAAAACCGGCTGCAAGAGGCGTTGAAAAAAAATCCCGCCCTTAAAAAGCAGGAACCTTATGTCAGTCTTTTAAAAGGGGTTCCGGTCACGCAGCTGACTCAGAAGCAGATTCTGGAGATATTCTCCCTGACCCACGCAGGTATGAGCGAAGAGGAATTTTCGCGCGAGGTGCGCGAATTTTTCAAGACCGCGCTTCATCCAAAACTGCAGGTGCCTTACACGCAGGCCGTGTATCAGCCCATGCTGGAGCTTCTGGCATATCTTCGCGCCAATGAATTCACGCTGTTTATCAGTTCGGGCGGAGAGATTTCTTTCATGAGGGAAGTCGCCACCACGATTTATGGCGTGCCCTCGCAGAATATCATCGGTTCCTACTTTGTCGACAAACTGGAGGAAAGAAACGGACGACTTGTCGCGGTCAGAACATCGGCACTGGCACTTGTCAACGACAAGGAAAACAAGCCCATCGGAATTTTACGCCACATCGGCAAACGCCCTATTTTTTCTGTCGGCAACGAGCGCAATGGCGGGGACATTGCCCATTTGCGTTTTTCCCGGGAATCGGCTTTGCCGAATTTTCAGATCATGATCAATCATGATGATGAGGCGCGCGAAGCTGCTTATAGCGAAAAGGACAATGCTTCACTTGCGGCAGCCAAAAAATTCGGATTCAAAGTCTTAAGTATCAAGAATGACTGGAAGCAGGTCTTTCCGTCACAGAAATCAATTGCGAAGGATTTTTAGCTGACTCACTAACACATGGAAAAGGAGTTCCATTATGGTTAAGTCCCAGGAATCTCAAAAATCTCAAAGAAAAGAAAGTGGCGACGGCAAGGGCAGGAAGCCCAATATCCTCGTCATCATGGGTGATGATATCGGTATCTCGAACTTAAGCTGCTACAGTCGGGGAATGATGGGGTATCATACCCCGAACATTGATCGTATTGCCAAAGAAGGAATGATGTTCACGGATTCCTATGGCGAGCAAAGTTGCACCGCGGGACGCGCCGCCTTTATGACGGGACAAAGTGTGTTCCGCACGGGGCTGTCCAAGGTGGGTCTGCCCGGGGCGCAAGTGGGAATCAAAAGTGAGGACCCTACTATTGCGGCTTTGTTGAAGCCACTGGGGTACGCGACTGGACAGTTTGGTAAAAACCATTTCGGCGATCGCAATGAATATCTTCCAACCGTGCATGGGTTTGACGAATTCTATGGCAACCTTTATCACCTGAATGCCGAAGAGGACCCGGAAGATCCTGATTATCCAAAATCGGAGGCTTTCCGTTCCCGCTTCCTGCCGCGCGGAGTTTTGCGCTGTAAGGCAACGGATAAAGATGATTCAACCGTGCATGAACGTTGGGGCCGCGTGGGCAAGCAAACCATCGAAGACACCGGCGCGCTGACTCGGAAGCGCATGGAAACCTGTGACGATGATTTTGTTGATGCTGCCAAAGACTTTATTTCCCGACAAAATTCTGACGGAAATCCGTGGTTTGTATGGCTGAACACGACGCACATGCATCTGCGCACGCACACCAAACCTGAAAGCCGCGGGCAGGCCGGGCCTGCGCAGTCTGAATATCATGACACTATGATTGATCATGACAAGAACGTCGGACAGATGCTGGATCACCTTGATGATTTGGGCATCACCGAGGACACGATCGTGTTGTATACGACTGATAACGGACCTCATATGAACACATGGCCGGACGGGGCGATGACTCCTTTCCGCAGCGAGAAAAACACGAATTGGGAAGGGGCTTTCCGCATTCCTTTGTTGCTTCGCTGGCCGGGGCGGGTGAAGGAAGGTACAGTTTCAAATGAAATTGTACAGCATCACGATTGGTTGCCGACATTCCTGGCTGCCGCCGGAGAACCCGATATCGTCAATAAACTGCTGCGCGGTCATCAGGCCGGAGAAAACAAATACCGTGTGCACATAGACGGATATAACCTGGTTCCATATTTAATCGGCGAAGAAAAAGAAAGTCCCCGCAAAGGATTTATCTACTTCAGTGATGACGGAGATGTTGTCGCCCTTCGCTTCCAGAACTGGAAGATGGTGTTTATGGAACAGCGAAAGGCCGGGACATTGGGTGTGTGGGCGGAACCGTTCACACCGCTTCGTGTGCCGAAGCTCTTTAATTTGCGAACGGATCCATTTGAACGGGCCGACGTGACCTCCAATACCTATTGGGATTGGTACATGAGCAAAGCCTATATCATTATGGCAGCTCAGGCCATTGTCGCAAAATTCCTGGAAACTTTTGCCGAGTATCCGCCTCGTCAAAAGGCGGCCAGCTTCACCATTGATCAGATCATGGAAAAAATGAGCAACGCCGCTGGCTATGCCCATCAGGATTCCACAGGAAAAAACATCAAAGAATCCCCCGAGTCCCATCGCGAAGCGGGGCAGGGCATGCCGCCTGTAAAAGGCAGACAGGATGAAGGTGAGCAACGCAGAAGTACTCATTAGACCTGAGCAGGAAAAGGGGCCCTCGGCCCCTTTTCCTGATATGATCTGGATCCCCGGTGGTATGTTCACCATGGGCTCCGATAATCATTATGCAGAAGAAGCACCGGCCCACCGGGTGAAAGTCGATGGTTTCTGGATGGACCGCCATCCCGTGACCAACCGGGATTTTTTGGCCTTTGTTCAGGCCACGGGCTATCGTACATTTTGTGAAAAAGAACCCGATCTAAACCTGTATCCGGGCGCTTCTGAATCCATGAAAGATCCCGCGTCGGTGGTGTTTGTTAAGCCAGCTTCACCTGTGGATCTGCGAAATCCGTATTTATGGTGGCAATTTATTCCCGGGGCGAACTGGCGCTCTCCGCAAGGCCCTGGCAGTTCTATTGAAAGCCGGATGGATCATCCGGTGGTGCACGTATCGTGGCAGGATGTTCAAGCCTATGCCAAGTGGATCGGCAAAAAGCTGCCGACCGAAGCTGAATGGGAATTTGCAGCGCGCGGGGGGCATGAGGGGCGCGAGTTTGCGTGGGGTGAAGAGCTTGAACCCGAAGGCCGTCATCAGGCCAACATCTGGCAAGGGGAATTTCCCTGGCAGAATCACAGCGGCGATGGTTTCGAGGGGACTTCCCCGGTCACAGCCTTTCCGCCGAATGACTACGGATTGTTTGATATGATCGGCAATGTCTGGGAATGGACGGTGGATTGGTACAGCCCGCGGCATCCCGATGAAAAACTGAAAGCCTGCTGCATTCCGAAAAATCCCCGCGGAGGGGCCGAGGCAGACAGCTTTGATCCTCGTCAGGCTTTAAAGATCCCCCGTAAGGTGATGAAAGGGGGATCGCACCTGTGTGCCCCCAATTATTGCAAACGCTATCGGCCCTCGGCCCGCATGGCTCAACCCGTGGACACTTCGACATCTCATCTGGGCTTTCGCTGTGTTGTTCGAGGAGAACGAAGTTAAAGGAGACTTTCATGGAAGAAGCCGTCCGGCAATGGACTGAAGTCATTTCAATTTGTCTTGAGTTCTTTGCGGCTTTGTTGATTGCCGTGGGCGCATTGGAAGGTCTTTTCAGGCTGGCCAAGTTTTCCATTTTTGGTCAAAGAGGTCTGGGCATCAGAAAGGACATCTGGCTGGGGTTTGCGCGGTGGATTGTTCTGGGGCTGGAATTCATGCTGGCGGCAGACATCGTATCAACCATTGTTTCGCCGTCGTGGGATGCGATCGGCATGCTCGCCGCTATTGCGTTGATCCGGACTTTCTTAAGTTATTTCCTGGAAAGAGATCTGGAGGCCGCCTCCAGAAAGGAGTTGGGCGATGGAGCCTGAACGTTCATCAAATGAGATGTCGCAGGAAAGAACAAATCTTTCAGAACATAGAACCGATCTGTCGGAACATCGCACCGGACTTTCTGAGCATCGAACAGAATTATCCGAACACAGAACTGACCTGTCCGAGCATAGAACCGAGTTGTCGGAAGGTCGCAGTGATCTGTCGGCAGTACGCAGTCATTTGGCGAATGAGCGCACACATTTAGCTTACATGCGCACTGGAATTTCTTTGGTCAGCTTGGGAATCACCATGAACCGATTCAGCTGGTTTTTGATGGAAAACAAAGCGATCTCCCGGCACGGGGGGCGTCCTTTTTTGGATGACGCCAAAAATACGGGTCTGGGAATGGTGATTCTGGGCAGCGCCATGCTGATATGGTCGCTGTATCGTTATTCGCACACGGCCAAGCAAATCGATGCGCATCACTATTTGCCGGCGCATCGGTCGGTGCGCGCCTTCACGCTGGCTTTGATACTAATTGGTATTGTGTCTGTATTATGGATGATTGTGGGGTAAGTAATATGGAAGGCACTTATGTTTTAGGGGCAAGTCAGCTCTTCACTGTTTTCTTTATCATGCTGGGGCCTTTTCAGGTGATCCAGCCCTTTGCCAAAGCGACCAAGGACATGTCCCAGCCGCAGGTGGTTTCGCTGGCTACGAAAACCACCTTACTGGTGATACCGATTTTAATAGTGCTGGGGCTATCAGGCCGAGTTCTGATGGAAAACTGGCAGATCCCCCGTGCCGTTTTAGAGCTGACGGCCGGATTGATCTTTGCCTATGTGGCTTTTTCCATTGTCCTGGTGGGAAAGCAAAAAGCAGAACCCAAGTCTGAACAAGCCCAGGATCCCGTACCGGTCACGCCGTTGGGAGTGGCTATGAAAATGGTGGTCAGCGCCCATGGACTGGCAACGTTGATTGTGCTGCTGGCGGTAAGTCAGGATCACCAGCGAACGCTCTTGATTTTCGGTGTCCTGATTGCGGTGATGATTTTGAATTTACTGGCGATGATCTATAAGAAAATATTCTTGGGTAAGACGGGTGTCGTGGCCATGCAGGTCTTTGGCGTCGTTTTGGGCGTGATGCAGGCGGGGATGGCGCTGGCGATCATTCACATCAGCCTGATGGAGCTGCATAAAGGGTTTCTTTAGTTAAAATCCTCAGGCTTAAAAATTCGATGACTTGATCGTCTGAATGATTCTTTTGCTGACGGTGTTGTTGTGCTTTTCGGGACGGTACACCAGACAGATTTCGTCTTTGAACACCGGGGCTTCTTTTAATTTTTCAAGCTGCTTGTATTGGGCGGCGACTCTTGTCGGCAAAAGACCGTACCCAAACCCCAAAGACGTCAGTTTCGCCACGACCTCAAGGTTGCCTGAACTTAGCACGCCATTGAAGCTGGTCCTTTTGCTGATCTTTTTCAGAATGTATTGGGACTGGGCCAGGTTCTGATCATAAATCAATTTGTCCTGGGCGTTTTTGGTGTGGAAGATCGTGACCTCATCTGTGCACAGCTTGTGAATAACAAGATCCGGGTGCTTGATGGGATTCACGACAATGCCGAAATCCGCTTCCCAACTGATGACCTTTTCAGTCATTTCCCTGGAAAGACCATGAATAAAATTGAAATCAAGGCCCGCAAAATCGGACTGCAAAGTCGGCATGAACGCCGCTAGGGTATAAAGCGCGACCGAGGGGTGAACCGCAATGGTATAACTTCCCTGAATAAGACCCGAATCAGGATTTGCCAGATTCTGGGCCTGCTCCCATTCATAAAGCAAACGGCGAGAGCGCTGTTTGAATTCTTCCCCCAGCTTGGTCAGCTGAATGCCGTTTTTAAGCCGGATCAGCAGATTTCCGCCCAGTTCAGTTTCCAGTCGTTTGATGGAATAGCTCAGGGCCGGCTGGGAAATGCCAATGATTTCCGAAGCCCGGGTGACATTCAGGGTTTCGCAGACAGTTACAAAGTATTTTATGTCATCCATCATTAAAGACATAAATAGTTTTTATCACAATGAACTAAAAGGGTCATTTTATTTATTTCTAGAAATTCGCTAGTTTCCGCTTTAGGAGGAAACCGAGTTTATGAAGCCTGCAGCCCTTGAACTAATTTCAATACAGAGTCATTCCCTTGAAAGTTTTGATCTAAAAAGGTCCCCCGCTGCCGACACAGCCATGGAAACGGCCCGAAGAATGTTGGCCGAGGTCATGAACTATCGCCGTGTCCCGGGGGCTCATGACCGGTGCGACAATTCCGAATGCCAGGCTTGCGCCTCTGTTCACCTGCCCAAGATCATTTCGGCCGTTCGCAACAATATGCCTGTCACCTTTGTACTTCCGGCTTTTCCCGGTAAATCTCCGAATCCGGAAAAGGTTCTGGGGCCTTTGCCAGACTATGCAGAACAGCTGGCGCTGGAATTCCTGGGCCGCCTGGGTCAGAGGATTAAAAAGTACTACTCTCCGGGGATTAAAATCATCCTGTGCTCTGATGGAAGGGTTTTCAGCGACCTGGTGGGTATGAAAGAAAGCAACGTGACGGCTTACCAGTCCGAACTTTCGGTGCTTAAGGACAAACTATCCCTTGCAGATATTGAGACCTTCAATCTGGATGATTTTTATGGCGAGCTTAGCTTCAATCAAATGCGTGATGAGCTGATGAAGCGCTATGGCAGTTCCTTGGATTTCTTAAAGCACAAAGTTCGCAATGGTGCCGGGGATCAGGCGACCGCCGACGAACAAGATGCCCATCGTATGTATTGCGGAATCACGCGCTTTCTGTTCGAGGATTCTTTGCACTCGGGGCAGACCAAAAGCCGTTCTGCGATTCAGAAAGAATCCCGTTTGAAGTCCTATGAAGTCATTCGCCGAAGCAACGCCTGGAGCGATCTGATCGCCGAGCGCTTTCCTGAAGCCGTCAGGCTGTCCATTCACCCACAAACCTGCGGGGCTGCGAAGCTGGGTATCCGCCTGGTTGGAAATGAAAGTTGGATGACACCATGGCATGGAGTGGCTGTTGAAACCAAGAACGGCCCCGTTCTGCTGAAACGTTCTGAAGCCGAAGCACTGGGGGCCGAGTTGATTTATTCATCGGACGGACGCCCCAGCCACTACAAAATGGGAGGTGTCCTGTGAATTTTAAAGCAACTTATATGAAGCCCTTTGGCGTTATTGTTGAACCCTTGGTTCAAGGCACCAGTGTCAGGGATCTGGATTTGAAGTCCTTGCACGACTTTTTCCTGCAGGAACAAATCGTGGTGCTAAGAGGATTTTCCACCTTCAGGGATTCTGCGGATTTTGCTAAGTATTGTGAGCTTTGGGGCGAAATCAGCATCTGGCCTTTTGGAAAAGTGCTGGAGCTGATCGAGCAGGACAATCCTCAGGATCATATATTTGATCACCGCTATGTTCCGATGCATTGGGACGGAATGTATCGTCCTCAGGTTCCGGAATATCAGATCTTTCATTGTGTAAAAGCACCACTGCCGGGGCATGGCGGGCGAACCACTTTTTCAAATACCGTGCTGGCCCTTAAAAATGCGACGCCCCAGCTGAAAGATCTTTGGAGCAAAGTCACAGGGATCTATCAAAGAAAGATGGAGTTTTACAACAGTAAGACCGTGTCGCCGATTATCACGAAGCACCCGCAACGAGATTTTTCTGTAATTCGTTACAATGAGCCTCCTTGTGAAGGTAAAGAATTTGTTAATCCTCCGGATCTGGAGTTCGCTGGTGTCGCGGGCGGAAAAATGAAGGAATTCCATCAGGGGTTGCAAGACGCCCTTTACTCGCCCGAAAATTTCTATGCGCACGAATGGCAGGACGGGGATGTGGTGATTACGGATAATTTCTCTTTGCTGCATGGACGGGAAGGTTTTACTTCAAAATCGCCACGTCATCTGCAGCGTGTGCAGGTGCAAAGCAGTCCGCCCTTTAACAACCCCGGTCTGGAGTCTTACAAATGACGCCTCAAGTGGTGGATCTTGTTGTTGTCGGGGCGGGGCCCGTGGGGCTGATGTGTGCCTATCTTGCGAATCTTTGCGGGATCAGCACCGTGATCGTCGATAAATCCGCGGCACCATTGCAGGTAGGGCGCGCCGATGCCCTGAACGCCCGAACTTTGCAGCTGCTGGAAGTAGGTAAGTTATTTGACGAAGTTTACCCTTTGGGAAAGTCCTGCAACACCAGTTCCGTGTGGGCGGATGGAAAGTTTATTTCGCGCCAGTCTTCGTGGTGGGACGAGCTGGAAGGGTGCCTGCACAAACATTTTCTGATGCTGGGGCAGTCTTATGTGGAACAGCTATTGGACGGGCGGCTTGCCGAACAAGGCGCTGCGGTTCGTCGTTCGACCGCGATTGCGAATATTGAGATTATTGAAAACGGGTGTCTGACCACTTTGGCGGACGGTCAGGTGATTCAGTCCCGTTATGTTGTTGGAGCTGATGGTTCGCGGTCTTTTGTCCGTGAAAAAATGCAGGTGCCGTTTGAAATCGTGAGGCCGCAGATTATTTGGGCGGTTATTGATGGGGTCGTTGAAACGGACTTTCCAAAAGTGCCTGAAATCATCGTCTTTCAGGCGGAAACCTCGGACGTGGCGTGGATTCCCCGGGAAGGAAATATTGATCGTTTCTATGTTCGTATGGACGTCAGTGATTTCACCCTGGAAGAAGCTGTTGCGAAAATCAATCGCGCGATCAAACCCCATGTTTTGGGGTTTAAAGAGGTCGTGTGGTTTTCCCAGTTTTCGGTGAAAGAGTCTGTGGCGGAAAAGTTCTCAGTGCAGGATCGGGTGTTTTTGGCGGGTGATGCCAGCCACATTCATTCGGTCAACGGCGGACAGGGACTGAACACGGGCCTGGCGGATGCTTTCAATCTTATTTGGAAAATGCATATGACTTTGCATCACGGGGCTTCGGATGGCCTTTTGCAAAGTTATGAATCTGAACGGAAACCCGTAGCTTTAAGTGTCATTGAGTCTTCAGGAGAACTTGTTCGTTCAACCAAATATTCTGCGAAGGGGACGCATGCCGAAGATTACGTTCGGATTGTGCAGAAGCGCGCGGGGAATATTACCGGGATGGGGATTCGTTATGCGGGCGAAGGTTTGGTGGGATCGCGACTGTTTGATTTTGAGGTGAACAGCGGGGCGGGGACAGTTCGGCTTTATTCTTTGCTGGATTATACGAAGTTTACTTTGTTTGTCTTTGGGGATGCGCAGCTGGAATTTGAGCTGCCGAGGTATGTTCAGCTTGTTGTCGTTGATGCTTCTGATTCTGTGTATGCGGGGCAGGCGGTATTGGTGAGACCGGATTCTTATATTGAATTCGTGGTCCCACTGGCGCGGGTTGGGGAACTTGTGGAATTGGTTTTTGGTTAAAGGTCTATTTCCAGTTCGTAGATGCCTCTTGCGGCGAGGACTTGTTGGGTGGAGTTTAGTTTTCTTACTTCGGTGAGTTCCCAGGAATAGTAGCCGGGTTCCCATCGGGTTGCGCAGGCGGCGGGGATGTCTTTTTCTTCGAAGGGGCGAACGGATTTGATTTTTACGATTGCGACTGGGATGCCGATGTCGGTTTCGCCTTCTTTGAAGAGGAAGTTTTTGTTTTCTACGATGAGCAGGTCACCGGTGAGGTCGGTAGGGGGAAGCCAGCGGCGGACTTCGATGGTTTTTTCGCCGTTGGCGATGCGGGTGCCGTTGGGGTGGACTATGGAGAGGGTTTTGTGTTTCATCATTCTGTTCCCGGTTTTGACTGGCTTGTTTCTCGCGTTGCTTGAAACTCGCTTGGGTTCTGGGTTTGCGGCGGGGGGTGGGGCTCGTCGCATCACGCTCCTCGGGGCGTTGCCCTGCGCTTTCGCGCACCCTCGCGCTAGCATCCTGCTAGGGCGAGGAACCCCTGTGCCGGCGTCGCCGCGTGCTGCGAGCTTTGTAGGATTGTTTTTGCGCCGGCGCTCTAAGTTCTAAGCCCCTTGAAAACTAAGCTGTGAGTAAAAATAAAAAACCCGAATCTTTCGATTCGGGTTTTTTATTTTTAATTACAAATTGGCGTTCGCTGGTGCCGGGTCTTAGAACTGCATTGTTGGGCGATTCTTGTTGAATTAAGGTTTTTTGCAGTTAAGTCTGCGCTTTAAAATACCGCGATGCAGCACGGTCGTCGCTCATTTGATAGACAAAAAGCAACCCAGTGAAATCGGGCGCAAGAAGAAGCTATAGAAATGTTCAGATTTTTGACATATCTATCTCAAGGTGCCCATATGGTTTTAAAGGAGGTTTTTTGGAACTGTGGAGCTATTTTTTGCTAGCCGGATTACTTACGCTTGGGTTGTTTGTGTTTCTTTTGTTTGTACCTAAGTATCGTGTTGATGGACCCACAGTTGGGCTATTGACGGTAGGTTGGCTTTTGATCGGCATTTATGTTTTTAAACCTACAACAGTAAAGTTTCAGGGGTGGGAAATTTTGAAACGTGTAGAGAACGTTGAGAGAAATTTGAGGCCTTTCGCTATCATTGATATTTCTACAGATGATAAGCCAAGTAGAGGTTTGTTGTTTCAAACCTTTAAGCCTGGCCAAATTCAATTTTCTTCTTTTGAAGCGAATATTTCTGAATACTCTTTTACCCTGAAACCCGAGCCAAAATACGTAGAAATTAGGTGTGTGCATGTTGATGCTGCGATCGTCTCGGAAAAGAAGGTAAGTGGTGGTATGAAGTATACTTATCAATTTACTAGCTCATGGGGAATAAGAGACACCAATCGATGTATTGTCGAAGCATTTTTCTGATAGGCTAGGTGATGAATGGCTCTGGAATTGTCTCAGTCATGTCGTTCCATTTCATGATGTGGCGAGTAGCTATTTAGCTTCGTTCTAATATTTTTATAAATATAATGAAAATAGAATAAATTTTGTTTATCCTGTGATTCGCGCAAAAATGAATGGGAGAAAGTAATGACTGTACAGGAAGAGCCTAGAAAATTTGCCTTCAAATACAATTCGATGACTGGAGAGGCGAAGGAAATTTATTTAAATTCTGGAGAGATGATATTTGTTCTCGGAGCAAATGGCGCTGGGAAGTCAGGATTGATGACTCAATTTTTTGCACAAAATAGCAAGTTTTCTAAAAGGATTTCCGCACATCGGCAAACATGGTTTAATTCGAACTCATTGGATTTTACTCCTGCAACCAAAAGTCAGTATGACATCAATATTAGGAATGTTGATACGAATATAAATTCCCGCTGGAAAGACGATTTTCATGCGCAGCGCTCTCAAGTCACTATATTTAATCTTATTAATGCCGAGAATGTGCTGGCCAGAAAAGCTCTAACTGCGCTTAGAACCAATATAGATGAAGCGAAAAAGATAAGTAAAAATAAGACGCCAATTGAGTTGTTAAACCAATTACTTACTATTTCAAATATTCCAATTAAGATATCTGTACAGAATGATGAAAAAATATTCGCTACAAAAAATGGTGGTCCCGAATATAGCATCGCTCAACTATCGGACGGCGAAAGAAATGCAATCCTAATTGCATCTGATGTTTTAACAGCAGAGCCGAACACGTTGTTCATAATTGATGAACCGGAAAGGCATTTACATCGGTCGATCATTTCCCCTCTGCTCACCGAACTGTTTCAATATCGACGTGATTGTGCATTTATGATTGCTACCCATGATTTGGGTTTACCATTGGATAATCCAGACGCTAGTGTATTGGTTGTTAGGAATTGTAAATGGAATAGTACTACAATTACGGGCTGGGATACCGACTTGATTCTAGGTGGCGAAAGCATTGACTATCATGTCAAGCAAGACATTTTAGGTGCTCGGAGAGTCATTTTATTTGTTGAAGGTAGTCAGGATAGCTTAGATCAGCACATTTACAGAATACTGTTCCCTGAGGTATCGGTAGTTCCCCAAGGAAATTGTGTCGCTGTCGAGCAAGCGGTTAAAGGTATATCGGCTACGGCGTCACTAAATTGGGTAAGGCCATATGGACTTGTTGATTCAGATGACAGGCAAGAAGCAGATCTCAAATCGCTCGAGGACAATGGTATTTATGCGTTGCCTTATTATTCCGTAGAGTCTTTGTATTATTGTGAACATGTCGTGAAGTATATTTCCAATAGTGTTGCAAATCTTCATGGTGGAAGTGCGGGAGATCTTCTTGCGGCGGTTGAGAAGTCGATAATTGAGATTGCTCCAAAACATAGAGAACGTCTATGCGCTCGATTGTCGGAAAGAAAAGTTAAAGAGAAAATTCAGCTACCCTCGTGGAAGGATATAATGGATGGGAAGGATTTTTCTTTAACGATTAATTTAAAGTCAGAGCTGGACAAGGAGATAGATATTTTTAATTCCTATATTCAAGCATCAGACTCAGATGGCATTATTAAAAGATATCCTGTTAGGGAGACTCCGATTCTTACTGAAATTGCAAAGACTCTAAAATTTCAAACGCGTTTAGACTATGAAAACTCGGTGAGAAAGGCTCTTATTGATGACGAGGAGTTCAGGAGGTCAGTAAAGACGCTTTTGGGGAAACTTTCTGCGGCGATTGAAACTTAGCCAAACTAGGGGACTACGATTAGATACAATAACGGCAATCCCCCTACCCTAAGAAGAGAGCCGCGCACTCTAGGAATATTGATTACTAGCGCGAATCTTCAAATTTAACCCTCTGGCCAGCGCTACTCATGGAACAACAATAAGTAATTCCATCAGTAGAACTCGCCAGTTAATAGTGGCTGCCGTTACCCATCCACCAAAGTATTCAGTCGTTATCTGAAGGCGAAGAGTGATCCTCTATATTCAAAATCCCTTTTAAGTCGGCTTGAGAGTAAATCCCCCTTCAGTCTTGATCGTCCTGATGCTACTGAAGCCCAACTGTGTCACCTATGAATGCATCCGCACCCGTCCCCAATGACTACCTGACACCTAAAAGAAATAGCGTTGAAGACTCCCAGTGGGTTTAAGACTTCTTCAAGAGCCTTTGTCAGTCCTTATTAGGTAACTGAACCTTGCCTAATTTTACGTCTGATAGGCTACGCGTTGACGGAAAACTTGCGCCTTCCCCAAAAGCAAACACCGCTAATTCTAAGAAAAAAAGGTAGAAAGCGTCGAGTCGTGAACAATTATTCAGCCTGGTTTGGGGTTCCGGAGGAAAGGAGGCTTTTCACAAAGAAACGACGCTGTAATAAGCTCGTGGCACAATAAGTACAGGTCGCCGCGGCCAACCGGCGGGGGCAGTCACCGCGCAGCTCCTGAGGCGGATCTGGAGTTTACTCTAATAGCAGTTAAAGAGTTTTCCTTCTTGGAGGTGTTATGTCCATTCCGTCCCGAAAGAAGATAGATGTTGAAGCAAACAAGGCAATGAATAGCTACAGAGCGGGTAGGTCGCTCAGGGCAAAGGTGACGAATGCATCAGCGTTGATGCTGTTAGGAGTCTTGCCATTGATTACCGATGACACCAAGGCGGCTAGGCTTCTAAAGGTGATTTCCCAATTAACGAAGGATAAATAGCAAGCCAGCGTTTTCCAATGCGGGGTAGCGGTGCTATATGGCCCTCTTATTTAAGAATTTATATACCTACTTTATTCTTCTGACTGAGTAATGCCGTTTTGGACAGCCTGTTCTCTCTGTCTTAGGGCTTCTTCTTGAGATTCTGCTTTGTACTCCATTAGCCGTGCAGTAATAGGCTCAGACTTGAAGTCCTTTGGGTAGTAGGCATCAACTAGTTTTGTTACGGCCTCATCCCAGGAGGCGACAGTGCCCCAGTCTGTTTTTACAGTATTCTCTACAGCGGTAATAACTTCCCCTGTGGAAGTGTCCATCAAGTTAATGGATTGCTGGCACTCGTGTCCCATTCCAGTCCAATAAGAAATATCTCGGCATTGAACATTGGCCACTACGACGGCACCTGCTCCATACAGTTTGCCATAAAGTGCAAACTTTTCTCGATCTTCAAAGCGATCAATAGACTTCCGGTGAAGCATATCTTGTTCTTCTTTGATTGCCTTCAATCCTTTTGATCTATCAAGAACAATGAAAGATCCATTTGCCACTAGAGCTGTTTGGAGTTTCGCATATTCTTTTGCTGAAATAGAAGCACTATCAATCATGATCCTCATGGACTTATCTGAAAATTTAGTTCGCTTCTCTTTTGAGGAGCACCCAGTAGCCAAAATGAACAAAGAAAGTATCAGAATAGCATTTTTCATAGAATCCTCCTGGCCTTGATTGAAGTGCCTATTTACCTTTTGATTTCTTCATATCCATCAGTCCCTTGCTCTTAAGGCCTTCTTTTAGAGGATAGAGAATATTGGGAAACAGAATTTGTGGAATATCCTTCCCATCAATAACAACTCTCTGAATATCCAAGATGTCTTCTTTCTTTACCGTCTTTTTCTTAAACAGAAACTTGGAGACCGTCACGTTGTCCGTCATTTGATCCACGGATTCATTGGTTAAGATCCAACTATCGCTGCCCACGGCAGTCCATGAAGTTTTACCATTTGAAAAGAGCTTAACAAAGGACTTCAGAGATGTTTCAAAATTAATAAGTCCTCCCTGCGAATCTGAGATGACTCTTAGGGACTGGTTTGGGCTCTCAGCATTTGCTGTAGATGCGGTTAAAAACAACGCTAATAAGATGGTTTTTAGTGTATTTGACATAATAAACTCTCACTTCCCTGATTTTGTCTTAACTTTCTTAATAGTGATTTCGTATAGACCGGTATGAACCTCGGTCTTGTCGATGAGGCTTATAAATTCCTCTCGTGGATCCTGCTCTCCGAACAACAAGTAATGTGTGCTAATGCCAAAATAGTTCGATAGTGACTTGATTGTCTCAGCTTCCCGAGGAATTCGCCCACCGGCGCCTAGCCACTCCTGTACAGTTCGGTATGGAATGTTGAGATCTCTGGAAAGATCTTTTGCTGTTAGGCTCTTTTGGCTTAAAAGCGTCTTCAATGTATTTCCGAAAATATTCTTTATTTGTTTCACGCTATTATCCTTCGTCAAATAACAGAATTTGCTTTAGATAGTTGCTTAATAGTGTGTACAATGCGTGCAACAACGTGCTTCGTCTGCACATATTCATGTGTATTCATCCTTTCTTTCAGATTTGAGATCTTTAACTTTCCCAATAGATAGGCGAATAGATGATTTGCTGGATGGAGATTGTTTAAGTAGAGGGTTCTGTTTAAGAGTGGTGATGAGATCGTAGTCCAAATCATCCAGAAGTAGGTAAACGTGCGACTCTTCCGAGATCTCTAGTAAGTCAGCGCTTCTTATTAGTGCTTCATGGGCTGATTCAGCAATCTTTCTAAGTTCACTTGAATCTATTTGAGCGCAATATCTGCGAGCTTCGCGTAGCAATATTGAAAGATAGATGCATTCTTGTCTGGCTCTTGAGGGAACTAGTGTTGAAGCGGCTTCATGAATAATAGACTCAGTGGTCATGCCTTCTCTTATCTGTCCGTATCCAACACTAATGATGGGGGAAGCTTTGAGTGTAATATGTTCTTTCCTAATCTGGCTGAGAATCTTGTTGGCATTTTTAAAGACAATTTCAAGATCTCGTATCTTCAATCATTCTCCTCTGTAACGAATTTTAATCGGCCGATTTCGTTCTCTCGAAAATGACAAAAATCCAGAAGCCGTAACCCTTCGTAATCACTTGTTGTCATTACCCTCTGAGGTGTGTTTTTCGGAAAACGATTTAGCTGCGCCCTTCAAGACACGTTTTATGACTGTATTGGAACAGCCTAACTGCTCTTCGATTTTCCGATAGGACATACCCTGTTCTCTTAATCTTAATATTTCTTGATCTAACTTAAGCGGTGGTCGTCCTAAAGTTTTTCCTTGGGACTTGGCATAGGCAAGACCAGCGATAGTCCGTTCTCTAATGAGGGCTCGTTCAAACTCAGCAAATGAGGCAAGTAACTGGAATTGCAATTTACCGATCGCCGTTGAAAAATCTATATTGTCTTCAATACTGATGAACTTGACGTTATGGTCATCGAAAAGAATCATCATATCCAATAGGTGCTTGAGAGAGCGGAACATCCTATCGAGTCGAACGACGCATACGACACTTACGACGTTACGACGTACAAGTTTTTGGAGTTCAGCAAGGCCAGGGCGAATATCCGTTCCGCCGCTGTAGCCTTGATCCACGATCTCCACTGTGTTATTGAGTTCTACATGGTGGGCGTAGTCCCTTAGAGCTTCAAGCTGCACTTCTGGCTGCTGTAGTTCTGTCGAACATCTCGCATAAAGAATAGCTTGCTTGTTAGTTTTTTTATTCTTTTCCACCTTTTTTAAAATTTTGCCTGCGTGAATCAAAATAAAAAAGGGAATAAGTTATGAATGAGAACATTAATTTGCCGTTGGCTCTGCCATTTGGTCTTAAGAATAAGTCCCATGCCGAGGAAACTATACTAGATAAGTTTAATACCCTCTACAATAGCAGAGCATTCTCCGAATATATCAAGTTTGGAAAGACCCTTGAAAAAGAGGAACAGGATGCAAAGAAAGAAGGAAAATGTCTGGATCTAATTCCTGACTTTCATAGAGGGCTTCTTTGTCTTTTTCAGAAGATGCTTGAAAATATAAATCTACAAATAATCTGTGATTGTCTTGAGAAGGATCTACAATCTAGACAGCTAATTTATGACATTGTTAATGCACTTCAAGTTTTCAGAAGCCCTTACTTTGGAGAAATGTTTGGCGAATATACAAATCGTAGGCTTGTTAATTATGTCGCCAATAAAAATGGAGACCCAAGACTATTCAACAACGCCGGTGATGTTAAGCCTCCAAAGGAGCTCAATGGTATAAAAAATATTTTTTGGTACTTATTAAGAAATCTTCAAGCGCCTGATAGTACGTTCAGAAGAAGCATTAAGAATTCTGCATACATTAATGAGAAAATGAAAAACGAGATCATTAATTCATTTAAAGTGTCGTCTCTAAATACAAAGTCTTCTAAACTTACCTTGGCAGATCAACTAAATGATTTTTTTAGTAAGGACAAAAAGTCACAGGAGATGCATTCAAGAATATTGGCAAATGTTGAACAGGAAAAATTTAGATTAAAACATGAAGTCATTGCTGACATCTTGAACTGGCGATTCAACTTAGATATGGAGTATGATCATGACCTCCAATATCCTAAGTTTAAGCCGTTAATATATTTTTCGAAGGATAACATTGAGGTGTACCTTAACCCTCGAAAAAAGTAGTCTCAAATCGAATATATGCGACTTTCGGCCCCCTTAGAGTGCTTTTTTAAGGTATGACATAAGGATCTCACTTAAGCGGAATCAACCGCACAAACCCTTGAAAAGGGAGAAGGTGAGGTCCATCTTGGACATTCTAAAACCAAACTACAATAATTCAATAGAGCAAGTACCTGCGGGCATTTATACAGCCGCCATTGTTTCTGCAACTCCGATTACAACTAAGTCTGGCACTACGGCTGTCAAAGTTGAGAGTAAAATCACAGAAGGTCCTTATAAAGATAAGGTCATTCCAGTAACTCTTCCTTTGGAAGGAAAAGCTGCCGGATTCTTTAAGAACTTTGTTTTAGCTGTCAAGCCAGACTACCAAGGTCGTGAAATTGCAACAGAAGATCTTATTGGGAGGCCTCTAAAAATCAAGGTAATGACTTCGACTTATCCAAATGGTGCAAGGTCATATCTAAAGATAGCAGCCTTCCCTGCTTCTTTCGATGAGGGTCAAAATACTACTCAGTCGCAAGAGGGGATTCGCAATGAAATGTAATGCGAAAATCGTTGGACTTAAATTCCTTAGTTCAAGAGCCATTATCTTAGTACTCCATCTTCGCAGTGAGGATGGGATTGAGACAACAAAAACAGCCTATTGCCCAATCGATAGCAAAGGCTTCTTCCTGATAACACGTCCCATTTTGGAGAAATACCTTTGCGATGCAGATGGCTGGATCAATGGTAGAAGTTTTGAGACTGAAATTCAGAACATGGAATTTGAACTGTATGCCAACAATGACAATTACATCAACATCAAGGGATTTGAACGTGGCATTAGTAAATAGTATTAACGTATCTGGTTTTGCGTTTCACGGACTTTGGAGAAACTCGAGTGGCGAAGGAATTGTATCCATCGCCCGTGGTAGTGCGTTGGATGTTTACCCCACTCGCTCAATAGAGTTGCGTCGGTATTTAAGGCAAAAAGCATATCTAATTGACGGTGAGAATGAAAGAAGTCGAATCCTGAACGACAACGCCTTGGATTCGATCATTGGCACTATTGATGCCCTTTGTGATCTGTCTGACAATGAAGTTAATTTATCTGTTAGAGTCGCGACTGGAGCTGGCGGCGAAATTCTTGTTGATGGCATTAGCAATATTTATTCTATTTCTGCTGATGGCTGGAATATAACTAGTATTGACAGGCCTATTTTTAAGAGATCTTCCGGAATGAAGCCTTTGCCGGAGCCTGTTCCTGGTGGAGATATTCACAAAGTGTTTGAATATCTGAATATTAAGGACAAGTCGGATAGGCTGCTATTCTTGACGTATTTGGTTTCGTCATTTGTTGCGGATATTCCTCATCCATTTGGGAACTTCTTTGGATCTCAAGGCGCTGCGAAGACTACAGCGATGAAAGTCTTTACAGCTATTGTTGATCCAAATACGGTGACTGATATCCACTCAGCCTCGGAGAATGACTTTCAGATTGCGGCCAGTCAAAGATGGGTTGTTTGCTTGGATAATGTTCCGGATTTTACAAGAAAGTTTTCCGACTACATCTGTAAGGTAGTAACTGGGGCGTCTTTTATTAAAAGACGTCTCTACACAGACGACTCAATGATGGCCGAGCGATTCTTACGTGTTGTTGTTGCTAACGGAATCACAGTCCCTGCTCAACGCGCTGATCTTTTAGACAGATGCCTCTTATTCCAGTTAGAAAGGATTGAAAGACATCTGCGCAAGGATGAAAAAACTCTTTTTGCAGATTTTGAAACTGACCGAGCACAGATTCTTGGTGGGTGTTTTGATGCGCTATCAAAGGCCATGGCGCTCCTGCCCACAATTGAAGGATCTTTTAACACTCGAATGGCTGACTATGGAAAATGGGGGTGTGCGATTGCTCTTGCTCTTGGATATTGCAGAAGTGATTTCGAGGATGCCCTAGAGAAAAATAATCAGAGGCTGAATGAAGAGTCCTTGGATGCATCACCTATTGCAACAGTGCTGGACTATATTTTTCTCAAAGCAGGAAGCTCTGGTTTTAGAGGTTCTGCAAGTGATTTGCTTAGTGGAATAAGAAGTTGTGCAGAGTCTGCGGGAATAGAGCCAAGGTATTTGCCTTCGAGTCCTCATGCAATGGGAAAGAAGCTGGTAGAAATAAAAGCAAACCTTCAGAGTTCACAGTATTTTATTGAATTTGTCAGAGGGAAGGAGCGTATTTGGACAATTTGTCCTCCTCCGAGCTACGCAAAAGACCGTAGTAAATATTTAAACAATTCTTTGTCGTCTATATCGTCCGGAGTCACAAGAGCTTTTTCTTACAATGATAAGATGACCGATTTGTAGGTAGGGCATGACAAAATTAGTAGAGTCATTAAAGAAAGGTCTGAGTTGTTCGGACTCCTGTTCTGATGATGAGTTTATCGAAGTTGTCACGCTCTTCAAACTTCTGGTAGAGATCAGTAAAAGAAAAAGACCGCATGAGTCTCAAGATGGCTAAGATCTTCTCTTTCTGAAGCCATCGAGTTAAAATTATGTTTGGGGTATTAAATGTTACCAAAAAAAATAAGAAATAGAAAAGCCATCGCACTACTGCGTGTATCTAGCAAAAGGCAAGAAGGCAATAACTCTCATCAAGTTCAAGAAGAGAAAGTTGTAGAATATTGTGGGGAGTTTGACCTTGAGTTGGTCGACACAAGAAGGATTGTTGAATCCGCGAAAAGATCGGATCTTCGAAAGAAATATGCTGATGCTATTCAGACGGCACTAAGAAATGATATTTACAATGTTCTTTTCTATATGAACGATCGCGAGGCTCGTAATCTTACAGACAATGAGAACAATGAAAGGCTGGTTAAGGAAGGAAAAATCTGTATTCACTATGTGAATGACCGGAAGGTTCTTCATTCAAAAAGTCCTGCTTCTGATTTTTTAATGAGAGACTTCTATGCTGTTCAAAATAAGAACTACAGCCGTGTCTTGAGTGAAAAAGTGAATGATGCCATGAGATTCAAAGCAGAAACAGGCTGCTTTCCTGGGAATCGTCCCCCATTGGGATACATTCATCAAAAGATAAAAAGCGCTTGCGGAAAAGAGATGAAACGAGGGACTGTTGTTGTTCCAGATACGAATGAAGGAAATCTACGTTGGGTGCGCCGAGAGTTTGAACTCCGCTCTCAAGGCATGACGATTGAGCAAATTAGAGATCGAATCTTAAGTGAAAACTTAGTTCCTCCCTCGAAGCGCTATAGCTATTCTGTTCATGGAGTGGAGGAGCGGCTTAAAAACAAATTTTATTGGGGCTCATTCGACTGGCAAGGGATTGAATACAAGGGCAATCATGATCTTATCATCGACAGGCAGACACTTCAGTTGGTGAAGGCAAGCTTTGGTCTTAAGGGTACATACAATCGCACCAAGCATCTGCAAGCATTGTTTTCAGGTGGCTGGCTTCGTTGCTCCCATCCGGAGTGTGGTCTTCAGATTGTCTATGACCCAAAGGAAAAGAAAAACAAAAAGAAGGGCACAGTTCGTCGTTTTGAATACTATCGCTGTGCTAACTCCAGAAAGCTCCATAAAAGCTTAAAGTACGTCACTGAGGGGCATTTGTGGGAGCAGTTTGAGTCTGCCCTTGGTGGGCTTTCTATGACTCCGGAAATGGCAGAGAGAGTATCTTTGGCATTGAATGAGTATGACCTAGCCGCTAGGAAGAATGTAGAGGTTGAAGCCCGTAGGGTGCAGGTATCAATTGCAGAGCTGCATGAAAAGAAAGACAAGCTAATGGATCTTTACCTGGCTGGAGGTTTGGACTCCCAGGAATACAAAAGGCAGTCTCAAAGATTCCAAGATGAAATAGCAAAGAACGAGAAGCTGTTAGAAGAAATAAAGCTGTCTCAAGACGATTCTTGGAAGATAACAGCCCAACGTGTATTCGAACTCGCTATCAATCTGAAATCACTTTGGAAACAAGGAAGTGAGGAAGAGCGACTGCAAATACTGAAAAAGCTCTATTCGAACCCAAAATTGAACGAGAAAGAGCTTTTGTTAGAACCACGGCGTCCGTTCCTAACTCTCAGTAATATAAAGGAAAAGATGATTGAAGAAGAGGTTCAGAAAAAACAAAACCCAGAGCTTTTAGACTCTGGGTTAGTCGATAAAACAAATTGGCGTTCCCAAGGGGATTTGAACCCCTGTATCCTCCGTGAAAGGGAGGTGTCCTAGGCCCCTAGACGATGGGAACGTTTAGAGAAAACAAACGAACTAAAAATGGTGGCTCGCGATGGATTCGAACCATCGACCCCTTCATTAAAAGTGAAGTGCTCTACCAGCTGAGCTAGCGAACCACTGTCCGTTTGAGGAAGTGCTAATTTGTAGTAAGAGGGGTCCAAAGTCAATACACTTTCTTGCAGTTTTTTAAATATTTTTGCGATTTTTTGATAAAAAAAAGGCCTTTGCTCAAGCTCTGAGCAAAGGCCCCCTAAAAACTGCTAACTCTGCTTAATTGTTGAACAAAGGCTTGACCCACAGTGTCTGTTCTCGGCCCGGTCCGACGGAAATTACGTCAATCGGTGTGCCCAATTGTGAGCCCAGATAGTCAATGTAGTTCGTTGTTGGGCGCGGAAGATCCGAAAGTGTTTTTACTTTCGTCAAATCTTGAGTCCAACCAGGGATCCATTCGATCACGGGTTCCACTTTTTCCAGTTCATACGGTGACGTTGGCAGATCGGTGATGATTTCGCCGTTTAGTTTGTACGCTGTGCACACGCCGATGCGATCGTGGCCCGTCAGTACGTCTAATTTCATCATCGCCAGATTCGTAATACCATTCACACGGATTGCGTATTTCAAGGCAACCAAGTCCAACCAACCACAACGACGGCTTCTGCCCGTGGTGGAACCAAACTCGTGACCGTCGGTTTGGATCTTTTTGCCGATTTCATCATTCAGTTCAGTCGGGAATGGACCGCTGCCCACGCGAGTGGTGTAGGCTTTGAACACGCCGATGACTTTCTGAACGCTGGCAGGGCCGATACCGGCACTGGCGCACGCGTTGGAGGCCAGAGTGGAAGAGCTTGTCACAAACGGATATGTTCCGTGCAGAATATCCAGCATCGTGCCTTGCGCGCCTTCGAACAGAACTCTTTTTCCGGACTTCAAACTTTTGCTGATAAACAGCGAAGTGTCCTTCGTGCGGTACGGAGCCAGTTCTTCAGCCACGGCCAGAAGATCCTTGATCAGATCATCGGCTTTGAACGTTGGGCCTTTGTAGTAGTTCTCCAGCATGAAGTTCTTTTCAGTCAGTGCCAGTTCCAATTTCTTTTTCAGATTGTCTTTGTCGAAAAGATCACCGAACAAAATCGCGCGGCGGGAAGCGCGGTCTTCGTAAGCCGGGCCGATGCCTTTGCCGGTGGTGCCGATCTTGCCATCGCTTAACGCGGCTTCGCGAGCAGCGTCCAGAGCTTTATGATATGGCAAAATCAAAGTCGCCGTATCCGAGATTAAAAGTTGTTTTGGGTTTTGTAAAAAGCCTGTGTCTTTCAGCTTTTTGATTTCATCGCGGATTGAGAAAACATCGATCACGACGCCGGAGGCGATCACACATGTTGTTTCCGGGCGCAGGATGCCGCTGGGAACAAGATGCAGAACGGTTTTTTGTCCGTTCACTACCAGGGTGTGGCCAGCATTGGCTCCGCCCTGATATCTCACAACCATGTCCGCTTTTTCAGCGAACACATCGATCAGTTTACCTTTACCTTCATCGCCCCATTGAGCACCGACAACAACAACGCCTGACATAATACGTACCTCTTAAAACAGACCCTAGAACTGTCTCTCAAAGAGGGGATATCAGGCAAGTTTATTCGCCCTTAAATGGAGCCGCCCCATACCAAGGGGCCCTTGGCGGGAGGGTGTCAGACGTCGATCCGTCCACAAAAAAGGCCATAAGCTTATTAGCTGCAATCTGGGAGGCTTTAAAGAACGCGTCCTCTGTATTGGCTCCAATGTGCGGAGTCAAAACCAGGTTCGGGTATTTCAGCAAATTAGAGTTTCTGTTCAAGGGCTCTTTTTCGTAAACGTCCAAACCCACCGAGCGCAGCCAGCCTTTTTCCAGGGCTTCGCACAGATCGTTTTCGTTGATGACCGATCCTCGGGATGTGTTGATCAGAACAATCCCGCGGTGGATGTATTCAAACTGCGAGCGGTTCAGCATGTGCTCGGTTTCAAGTGTTTTTGGCACGTGGAAGCTGATGACATCGGCGGTTTTTAAAACCTCTTCGTAGCTGAGGCGGGGAATGTGCAGACGTTCAAAGACCTCGTCTTCCTGATAAGGGTCGTAAGCGACAACATTCATCCCGAAGGCTTGCGCCAGTTCGGCCACGCGGGATCCAATGCGTCCCAGGCCCACAATGCCATAGTTTCTGCCGGCCAGTTCAATGCCGGTGATTTGATCGCGGTTCCATTCACCAGCCTTCACCATTTTGTGCGCGGCCTGAATGTTGTTCACGCACGACAAAACCAAGCCCCAGGTTAACTGAGCGGCCGATTCAATGTTCGCCGTCGGTGTGTGCATGACAGTCACGCCCCATTTTTGCGTGGCTTCCAGATCAATGTGATCAAAGCCGCTGGTGCAAGTCACAATCAGCTGCAGTTGGCGGGCCTTTTTCAAAAGTTCTTCGTCAATTTTAGTGCGGCTGCGAATGATCAGGGCGTTGGCACTGACCAGATGTTCCAGTGGCAGGTGCTGGGGGTTGTCGCTGCGAACAACTTCAAATTGGCTGTGCTGCTGCAAGTACAGGAAGCTGTCTTGCGCGAAGCGGTCGGTGATCAGGATTTTTTTCTTCACGGATTTTGCTCCAGCCAGTTTTTTGCCTCGGTAGTGATATTGGAAATATGTTCCAACGACATAAAGTCCGAATCAAAGTGGCGCAGGGTGTGTCCCAGGCATTCCACCAGGCGAATCAGTTCGTGGTCCTGGATGTAGCCCATGTGACCCACGCGGATGATTCTGCCTTTGGCCTGATCCTGTCCGCCCATGATGGTGATGTTGTGAACTTCCTCCAGATGCAGGCGGATTTTTTGTCCGTCCATCTGTGGTGGCACTAACAAAGCAGTCACCGAGTTGCTGGGGGACTGTGCATATAAAGTGAAACCCAGTTTCAGACCAAAGATGCGGGTGAAATCTGCGCGGCGATGAATATCGTGGAAAAGTTTTTCCAAGCCCTGCTGGGAAATCATGGACAACACCACATCCAAAGCACGGATCAAAGCGACGTTGGAAGAATAGAAGGTTTCACCGGCAGCGTTGGCATTTTGTTCTTTGCGGATGTCAAAATAATATCTTGGTGATTTGGCATCGGGGATGAATCTCCACGCCTTTTCCGAAAACGAAAGCAGCGACAAACCTGTCGGCAGCATAAAGGCTTTTTGCGATCCCGCGACGATCCCGTCAATGCCCCAGGCGTCCATCGGCAGCGGGTAAGCACCCAGTGCGGTGATGGCATCCACCAGGAACAAAGTGTCGGGGTACTTTTGAATGATTTTACCCAAAGCTTCAATCGGGTGGGCGACGGCCGTGCTGGTTTCGCACGCCTGGCAAAGCACGGCGCGGGTGTCAGGATTTTTCTGCAGCAGTTCTTCCACTTCAGAAACTTTGACGGCTTCGCCCCAAGGGACGTTGATGGTCAGAACTGTGGCGCCAAAATGCGCAGCCATGTCGGCCCAGCGCTCGCCAAATTTGCCTGAAACAATGGCAATAACTTTGTCGCCGGGTGACAAGGTGTTGACCAGTAAAGCTTCCATCCCGCCAGATCCGGTGGAGGTCAAAAGATAGACATCTTGTTCGGTTTGAAAAACAGTTTTGATCTGAGCCAGAACTTTCTTAAGGATTTTATCGAATTCCGGAGTGCGATGGTGAATCATCGGCAGTGCCAGCGCTTTGCGCACCTCAGGATGAATATTGACGGGTCCCGGAGCCAGCAAACTGTAATCGTCTTGAGTTGCCATATTTCTTCCTTGATTGCGTCGCGCAGTCACCATTTCTGTGATGACTTCCTGCTAAATTTATACTCAACTGGGGCCGTGGACGCAATATTTAAAGCTTTTCGCATCACTCTGATTCTGTCGCTATTCCTTTCGGGATGTGCTTATCGTCTGGGCAGTGGCACGCGCAGTATTCCGGGCGGCTACAAGCAGATTTCTGTGCCGATTTTCAAAAATAAAACACAGGAAACCGGGATCGAAGTGGCGTTCACAAACACACTGATTCAGGAATTCCAGCGCTCGCGAGTTGCCCGAATTGTGGACAATTCTTTGTCGGAAGTGGCAGTGATCGGGCAGATTGATTCTGTTCAGTATCTTCCTGGTGCAAAACGTGTGGCCGGGGACTCTTCCGCGCCTTATTTGCCCAATGGAACTGTTGTTGCGTCAGAGTATCGTATCTTGCTGAATGTGACGGTGAAAGTCGTGCGTCAGGCAGATGGAACAGAGCTGTGGAGTGGGTCCTTCAGTGGAGAAAGAACATACGCAGCACCTCAGGTAACGCTGGCCGGTGTTAACTCTATAAATCCGCTTTACAATCTTTCTGCGCGAAGGCAGAACATTGACCTCATGGCTTATGACATTATGTCCGAGGCCCATGATCGTATCACTGAAAACTTCTAGAAGGATATTCAACTCGTGGCACTCATCGATGCGCAGAAATTTTATCGCGATCTTGAAAAAGGTCAGACTGCGCCATTGTATTTCCTTTTCGGTGAAGAGCCTTACCTGTTGAACCAATCCGTTGAGCGTTTCAAGTACTCTGTCCTGACTGAAGGGGCGGTGGATTTCAATTACAGCCTGTTCTATGCCTCTGATGCCGATGTGGTGTCCGTGCGTGATGCCGTTGAAACTTTGCCGATGATGGCTCAGCGTCGTCTGGTGATCTTGAAAGAAGCTCAGGAACTTACCGACAAGGAATGGGCCGAGCTTGAGGCCCTGTTTGAATCCCCGGTGGACAGCACCGTTTTTGTGATTCTGGCGTCCCGCGTGGACAAGCGTAAAAAACAGATCCGTCTTTTGCTCGACAAAGCCGACTGTGTTGAATTCAAAAAGCCTTACGAAAATCAGATTCCTTCCTGGATCAACTACATCGCCCAGTCCCTGGGTTTGACGATCAGTAACGATGCCATCCTGCTTTTGCATAAGCTGGTGGGGCATCACCTGACGGAAATCGAAGGGGAGCTTAAGAAGCTGGGCGAATTCGTGGGCGAGCGCCGTATTGAAGTGGCAGACGTGGCTCAGGCTGTGTCTCGCTCCAAGGAAGAAAACGTTTTTGATTTTACCAAGGCCATCGGCGAAAACGACCGTGTAAAGGCGCTGGAGCTTTTGGTTCACTTGCTGGATCAGGGGCAGAACGAGATCGGGATCGTGTCTTTGGTGGCCCGCCACGTGCGTATCCTGCTGACTTTGAAGCGGGGAATGGAAGAAGGCCTGCATGGAGCGAAGCTTGCGCATTTCGCTCAGGTGCCGCCTTATTTCCTGGAAAGCTATCTGGATCAAGCCCGACTTTGGACTGCTAAAAAGCTGGAACAAACCCTGGTGGTTCTGTCTGAGACAGACAAGGCTTTGAAGTCCTCACCATTGTCCAGTCACATCTGGCTGGAAAACCTGGTTTTAAAGACCTGCGGCACTCAATACGCCATGTGAACTACTCCAGCGAAGCTGGAGTGCAGACAATTTCAAGTTGATAGCTGAATAGACCGATAAGCTTTGTGATGAACAAAGCCAACTCTGCATTTGAAGATAAAGGTTATTTCCGCCGCCAGTATCCGCGTCGTGCGATGAAACGCAAGATCGGTATCCTGTGCGATGGGACTTACTTTGTCTGTGAATCCGGAGAAATCGGCGAGGGTGGTATGTCCATTGTCACCGATTACGTTCTGACCGAGGGCCACGAGGTGGTGGTCAGTTTCCAGGTGCCGGGTGGGGACTTTGTCTTCCTTCGCGGCGTGGTTCGTTCGACGCAAAAAAAAGAGGGTGACCATAAAGTCACCCACGGATTGAGCTTCAATCAGATCGCGTTTTCTACAAAACGACAAATTCGCGCCTTTGTATCAGCGCGAACCCAATCAGAGTTGAATTAAACCCAATTACTTCGTTGCAGAAGCGCGAGTAGAAAGACGGCTGATCTTGCGGGATGCAGTTTCTTTCTTGATAACGCCAGTTTTTGCAGCTTTCATTACTTGAGAAGAGAAGTTCTTCAACAATTCAGGAAGAGCTTTCAGATCTTTCGCTTCGATAGCTTTAACAAGTTTTTTCTCAGCGGTTTTTACAGTGCTTTTACGAGCATTGTTAACAGCAGTTTTACGGATAGACTGACGAGCTCTTTTTGCTGCAGACTTATGATTTGCCAAGGGATAACCTCCACAGTAACTTTTATAGACGAACCAAAGGGATTAACATAGGGTGTCTCACGAAGCAAGTGGATTAAAAGAAGATCGCAAAAAGGTCCTCAAAAGCGCCTTTTTAATGGCCTCCGGGACGTTAACGAGCCGCATCTTGGGCCTTTTCCGGGATATTGCCCTGGGGGCTTTGTTCGACCGGGCGGTCACTGACGCGTGGACCGCGGCTTTCCGTATCCCTAATCTGTTCCGCCGCCTGTTCGGGGAAGGCTCCCTGGCTGTGAGTTTTATTCCCGTTTTCATGCAAACTCAATCGGAAGATCCCACCGGTCAGCGGGCCCGAAACCTGGCAAATGCCTTTTATTCGCTGCTTTTGGTGGTTTTAGGGGTTTTGACCCTGCTGGGTATTGTCTATGTCGAGCCGCTTTTTCGTCTGATTCTTTCTTCAGAGTACGCTCTGGATGCCGCCAAGTGGGAACTAACCCTGCGTATGGGGCGGATCATGTTTGGGTTTGTCTTCTTCGTCTGCACTTATGCCTTCTATATGGGGATTTTGAACGCCCTGGGCAGTTTCGGGCTGCCCGCTGTGGCGCCAGCGCTTTTAAATGTGTCTATGCTGGTCTTCACCTTTATGCCGCCGCAGTGGTTTCCCGTGCATGGGGATGGTTTGGCGTGGGGCGTGCTGATCGGGGGGCTGTTGCAGGCGCTGCTGTTGGCGGTGGCTTTAAAACAGCGAAACTATCTGCCGCGATTGCAGACGATGATGTGGACCCCGGAAGTAAAAACCGTGGTGCGGGGAATGCTGCCGGGGTTGATCGGTATGGGGCTTTTGCAGTTTTCAACACTGGTGAATCTGTACTTTGCAAGCTCCCTTCCGGAAGGGTCGATTTCTTATATCTATTGGGCGGACCGATTGCTGGAGCTTCCGTTGTCATTGATTTCCGTCAGCATCGGGGCGGCGCTTTTGCCTAGTTTAAGTGATTTCGCCAGTCGGGGACTGAAAGAAAAATTCCAGGAAACGGCCGAAGAAAGCTTCCTGATGAATCTGTTCCTGGCGTGGCCAGCGGCACTGGGGCTTTATATCCTGGCGGAACCGATCATTGAGGTTCTTTTCCTGCGGGGCAAGTTCACCGCGCAGGACGTGCAGATGACGGCGGCGATCTTGCGTATCTATGCTGTCAGTTTGTTGCTGGTGTCCTGCAGTCGCGTTTTGATGCCGCTTTATTATTCCGTCAAAAACACGAAAGTTCCCATGGTGCTGGCTTTGGTTTCATTGGCGGTGCATGTGGCGCTGGCTCCGGTGCTGATGCGACAGTGGGGGCTTGAAGGGCTGATGATTTCAGGTGTGGCGGCGGCATTAATAAATGCGGTGCTGCTGATGGGACTTTTGAAAAAGTATTCCCCGGGAATCAGGATGTCTGTGCTGTTTCGTCCGGCATTGAAGTTTGTTCTGGCCGGGGCGGGGATGGTGATATCGCTGCAGGCTTACGAACTGCTGATGGCCCAAACAGGAAGAGGGCTGCAGATTCTGGCCCTCTTTATCACGATCCTGCTGGCGGTTGTCGCCTATTTCGGTCTGGCTTACGTTTTGGGTTGCGAGCAGATTTCTAGAATCCGTCGGTCGTCCCCACCTTAGCTCTTTCATCGTCATCAAATGGAATCACATCCTGGGAAGCGGACTTTTTCGGAGCCACGGCCTTCATCGGAATAACATTGGATTTTTTGTTCAAAGCCGGTTTGGTTTTCGGCTTGGACTTCGTAGTTGCCTCTGGATTTGAAGTGGCCTTGGCCACTTCGCTCGTGCCGACAACAACCTCGTTCAGTTCCACGGTCAGATTTAAGGAAGTCGTTGCCAGATTGTTGATCTCGCCACTGGTTGCGGCAATCTCTTCAGCGGATGCGGCGTTGCTTTGTGCGGCCTGATCCAGCTGGTTCATGGCTTTACCGATTTGCTGGATGCCGGTGGTCTGCTCAGAGCTTGCCGCGGCGATTTCGTTGTTCAGGTCAGAAACTTTTTTGATCGAGTTTACAATGTTCGTCAGAACAGCACCGGACTTGTCCGCTGTCGCGCTGCCTTCTTCGATCTGAGCCACGGAATCTTTGATCAGGGAAGAGATGTCCTTGGCGGACGCCGCACTTCTTTGTGCCAAAGTTCTGACAGCTTCCGCCACCACCGCAAAGCCTTTACCTTGCTCACCGGCACGGGCGGCCTCAACCGCGGCATTCAGCGCCAGCAAATTGGTCTGGAAGGCGATATCATCGATCACATGAATGATCTCTTCGATCTTTTTGGAAGACTGGGAAATCGAAGTCATGGAGGTGATCAGGTGTTGAATTTCTTTTTCACCCTGTTCAGCGGAATCACGCGAGCTTGCAGACAAAGCGGCTGCTTGTTTGGCGTTGTCCGAGTTCATCTGAACCATGGAAGTCATTTCCTCCAGGGCTGCCACAGTTTCTTCCAGGGAAGCGGCTGCTTCAGTAGAAGACTGAGACAAAGAGTTGCCTGCTTCGTTCAGCTGTTCAACTGCGGATGCCACTTGGCCGCCGGCGGTTGTAAGACGATCTGCGACCGATCCTACGGAAGAAGCAATCTTGGCTGCAATCCACAGAAGGACCGCAAAAACGGAAATGCCGGTGGCCGCAGACACCAAGTAAATCAGATTTTTAACGTAAGCTTCAGTGGAGCTGGCCTGCTTGACGCCATCTTTTGCCATTTGCGAATAGATGTCCGTGACAGCGATATTCCAGTCACGCACCTTTTTGCCGATTTCCACAAATCGTCCGTCCAGAAGAAGTTCGGCCTCTTTGGCTTTTGCGGGGTCAGCTGAACCGATCAAAGCCAGAACTTTGTCCATCGTTGCATAGTATTCCGCAAAAAGAGGTTTGACGGTTTGATATGACTTGTCTTCTTCCGGCGTTCTTGGAATTGGATCGTACACTTCCTGCGCTTTGCGGAACTCATCAACGCCTTCGCTGGCGGCTTTCAGATAGGAAGCAAGTTTTTCCGGCTCGTCCAGATGCTCCATCGCGGCCCAGGAACCATACAGGAATTTATTCCGGGCGGCACGCATGTCACCGACCATTTCGAAAGTGGGGATGACTTGTTCATTGGCTACATCCAATAGCTGCACGACATTCGTGATTCCGTTGATGGCGATGGATCCCAGGATCGCAAAGCCGACCACAGGCATAAATGCTGCCACGAGCAGTTTGCCCTTAATTCCTTTGAACCAGCTGGATAATTTAAATTCCGACATAGGTAGAGTCTCCGTAAAAGTCTTTAATGGTTTCTTAACAGATAATTATTCGGAATTTAAAAGAGTGCTTAGTAGTCCAGAATTAAAAATACGAATAACGGGGGAGAAAAAATAAGAAACCCCACGGAGGTCGTGGGGTCTTGTTAACAAATCTTGATGTGTTTGCGAGACTAGAATCCGTCTGTTGTTCCGACCTTTGCACGGTCATCGTCATCAAATGGGATCATGTCTTTGGATTCTTTGCGGGCCGGAGTGGCCTTCATCGGGATGACATTGTTCTTCTTGGCCATCGGTTTGTTGAAGGCCGCGGCTTTTTTTGTCGCCTTTGCCGTCGTTTCAGCAGGGGCTTCAGCCAACACGCTGCCGCCACCCAGGATGATGGTGTTCAGTTCCAACGTCAGATTCTGATTGGTTGCTGCCAGGCCGTTGATTTCACCGCTGGTCGCCGCGATTTCTTCCGCGGAAGCGGCATTGCTTTGGGCTGCCTGGTCCAGTTGGTTCATCGCCTTGCTGATCTGCTGAATGCCCGTGGTCTGTTCAGAACTTGCGGCGGCGATTTCATTGTTCAGATCAGAAACTTTTTTGATCGAATTCACAATATTGGTCAAAACCGCACCGGACTTGTCAGCGATCTCGCTGCCGCTGTCGATCTGCGATACGGAATCCTTGATCAACGAGGAAATATCTTTGGCAGAGGCCGCACTTCTTTGCGCCAGCGCGCGAACTGCTTCTGCAACTACTGCAAACCCTTTGCCTTGTTCACCGGCACGGGCGGCTTCCACCGCGGCATTCAGGGCCAGCAGGTTTGTCTGGAAGGCGATATCATCGATGACGGAAATGATTTCTTCGATCTTTTTGGAGGACTGGGAAATTTCAGTCATGGAATGAATCAAAGACTGGATTTCTTTTTCACCCTGTTCGGCGGAATCACGCGAGCTTGCTGAAAGGGCCGCGGCCTGTTTCGCATTGTCAGAATTCATCTGCACCATAGAGCTCATCTCTTCCAAAGCGGCCACGGTTTCTTCCAGTGATGCGGCAGCTTCAGTGGAAGACTGGGACAAAGAATTGCCGGCTTCATTCAGCTGTTCAACCGCCGAGGCCACTTGACCTCCTGCCGTGGAAAGACGGGAGGCGATAGAGCTGACTGAATTTGAAATGCGGGCGGCGATCCACAGCAGGATTGCCAGAATGGAAAGGGTGGAAGCCACCGTCACAAACAGTGTCAGGTTGTTGATGCGGATGGAAGCTTCTTCAGCGGCTTTGTCATCTTCAGCCGCCAGGTTGTTGTAGTACTTCATGGATTCAGAACTCATCTTGTGCATGATGGTGCCGATTTCCCAAAGACGGCCGTCAAGTTGGGATTCAGCCATGGCAAAACCTTCCGGAGTGCCTGTGCCAATTTCTTCAATCACCAGATTCAGAAGCTTTTCATATTCTGCACGGTTTTGTTTGGCTGGTTCAAAAGCTTTTTCCATTTCCGGAGTGAACGGGGTGGAGGCATAGTTATCCAACGCGGCCGTGAACTCTTTCACCGCTTCTTTGGCGATGGCAAGGCGCTCGTTGCGTTTTTCAGCGGTCTTCACACTCATCGCTGCGAAGACCTGATAGCCGTACTTATTGCGAGCCTGGCGCATTTCTGCAAGGGCCTGCAGATTCGGGATGATGTTCTTGTGGGAATTTTCCAGATAGGCTTCAAAACCTTTCATGCCCTGATTTGAAATCGTATAGACAATTCCGAAACCAATGACGGGCAGGGCTGCAGCGATAAGTAGTTTTCCTTTGATCCCTCTGAACCAGGATCCGATACCGGTGGCGTTCATTTTTACTCCTCAATTTTTTATTTAGTATGCTAAAGAAATATTGACCGAGAATTTTTCGGACTTCTTAATTCCGGGGTGGAGTCCAGTTTTTCATTACCTTTGCAACGAAAGTGGATGAACGTCAGGCATAAAAAAAGGGACTCTTCCGCGGGCGGAAGAAGTCCCTGGGTGGTTCTTGAATTTATTCGGATCTGACTATTTCACTTCAGCCAAAGAGTTGTAGCTGTCGCTGATCTTCTGCTGTCTTTCAACTTCTTTGCTCCAGCGTTTGACTTCGCCCTGGTAGCCGCGCTGTTTGGCTTTCCATTCGTTTTCTTCGCTGGCCAGGCCGCGAAGTTTCTGGTTCACCTGTTCGTTTTGCTCTTTCAGATTTGCAGCGCGGGAATTCCAGATTTTCTTTTCTTCCGTCAACTGGGACATCTGCAACTGATAGTCGTTGATGTTCAGCTCACGCTTTTTCTGGTTTTCCTTGATTTTGGCAATCATGGCTTCCAGTTCGGCGATCTTCTGGGTTTCCTGCGCCATTTTGTTTTTTTCATCGTTGATCAGACCCTGAATTTCTTTTTCCTGACCACCGATGCGGCCCATGGCCTGATTGTTTTCTTCAGCCTGCTGCAGAACCTGCTTCTGCTGGTTTTCCACCTGGGATTTGGCTTTGGCCACTTCTGACAGATTTCCATCCACGGTTTTCAGGTTCTTTTCGTATTCCTGAAGGTTGGTTTTTGAATTGTTCAGATTGCCTTTGATTTTCTCAAGGCCCTCTTTGGCGGAGTTCTGCGCCATTGCGGTTGTGCCAAGACTCATCAAAACACCTAGGGACAAAGTCGTCATTGCTTTAGCGAATTTCATCTTGAAAATCCTTTCCTTATTGTTCAGACAAGCCGGCCACACTGCCGTCCTGACCTTCTTGGGCACAAACATTTTTCAAAGAAGAACGATAGTGACCCACTTCGTCCTCCCAGATTTCACCTTTAAACTTCCAGTTCAGGGATTTTTCCTTCTGAACTTTCAGCTCTGGACGCTCTTTTTCGTTGATCTCTCCACCAGCCATTTGATAGCGGATGTGTTCACCGGCGCCAGAATACAGCTCGTACTGCAGAACATCGTTCTGATCCAGAACCTTGTCCAGACCTGCCAGCATCTCGTCAAAGCGGCCTTTCAAAGCCTGGGAAGCCTGGGCACGCAGCACAGTTTTTTCTTTTTCAATACGGGCCATGCCGGTTGCACGCAGATTCTTGATGGAAGTGCGGGCTTTCTTGGCAATGTGGAACTGGATGCGATAGCTGAGCAGTTTCTGCTCGGCCTTTTGCACTGCCGCCACTGTGGATGCAGAAGGGCTGTCGCCTTTCAGTCCTTTTTTAGCGTCAGCCAGTTCTTTGTTGGCTTCGTTTTGTTTCGCAATCAGCTCGCGCTCTTTTTTTACCAGCGTCAGTGCGATGCGGTTGAATTTCACGATTTCGTCTTCATAGGCGTTGATCTGCTTTTGCACACTCATGTAAGCAGGGTGGCGCGCCAGTTCCACGATGAAGGAACGAGGCAGACCGTCAACTTCCTTCAGGTCCGAGTTTTTCAACCAGCCTTTGACAGTTTCATAGTACGCAGATGTGTCCTTGTGCGAAGTGCTGTAAGCAGCCAGTTTCTGCTTCCAAGGAGCGTATTTCTTTTTCATTTCATTCAGCACCTGCACACCGTCACCGTATTGGCACAGGTTCAGGTAGCCCACCGTACGAACCACATAGGATTCCGGAGAAAACGCGTTTTTGAAGAAATCCGTGTGCAGCGAGAACATGTTGCCGGCAGCACCTTCATAGTCCTCACCCAGGATCTGGGTCCACGCACTTTCCACCATGGCCTGCAGCCACAGAGGATTGGATTTGTCGACTTTCAGGTAAGACTGGAAGGCTTCTTTATATTGGCTTTTCTGGAACTGCATGCGCGCCAGAGTCAAAGCACCCACAGAACGCAGCTGGGATGTCTTGTCAGCATCCGTTGCCGCCATCAGCTTTTCCAGATAGATGGTCGCTTCCTCAACTTTGCCCTGGCGATAGTTGAACAGGGCATTCAGCAGCAGAGCCTCGGGATAACGCGGGGACTTTTCGCCGATAAAGATCAAAGCGTCTTCCATCAGACCCAGTTGGCCTTTGTCAGAATAATACTTTGCACGGGTGATCTGATAGTCATCATTTTTAGTGATGTCCATTTCATACTTGATCACCAAAGGATCGATGAACGCGATGTCCGTGGTTTCCAGAGTATTGATGTTCTGAACCAGAGCTTCCGTGGCTTTTTGCTGCCATTCTTTGGCTTTGGTTTCTTGCGCCACCTGAATCATGTACTGACGGAATTCTGAGTTCAGACCCAGGCCCTTGGCAGTCATGGCATAGTGGTACAGGGACTCGATGCGATGTTCCGGATCCTCGATCAGTTCCGAGAACAAACCCATCGCCAGTTCATAGTTTTTCTGGATTTCCAGGAAGATCAAAGCCTGCAGCAGTTTGTAGTCGTTCGGCTGCATATCTTCAAGTTTCGCCAGTTGCACCAGAGGATCCTTGGTCACCGGATCTGCCACCGGATTCAGAATTTTTACATCCGGAATCTTGTTAAAGGCATCAGCTGATGTCAGGGATTTGGCTGGATTGACCACGTCGGTGTAAGGCTTCAGGACAAAATCAATTGCCACTGGAGATTCACGGCGACGAGTGTCTTTCAAAGTGACTTCGCGGGAAGCGGGGAGGCGCAGCGGGCTCATGTCTGAGGCCTCAAGTTCGCGCTCTTCGCCGACATCCAGCAAAGGAATGTTTTTAACCTTAAAGACCTCCACTTTGCCTTTCACGACTTTCTTTTGATAGACATCAAAAGTCGGGACCAGACTGGATTTGACCTTCAGGCTGGCAGCCGCCGGGCGGCCGCCTTTTTTAACTTTCAGTGCGGGCTCAGCCAGAGCCGTGCCGCAAAGAAATGGAATAGTAATCAAAATGCTTAATGACTTGTTCATAAATCCCCCCACCCTGGAGAAAATTAATGCCAGTACGTGATACCAATCATCAGTGATGTATCGTTGATCGTTTCACTGCCCAGATCACGCTGACCGCCCACAACAGTACCGCCCACGTTAGTGCCGGGAGCATAGTACTTCATCTTTTCCTGAGTGGACCAGGTGTTGACCAAATCCGCTCTGATCGCAAAGTGCTCAGAGAAGAAGATCTGCTGGAACACGCCCAGTTTGTAGGCCATGGTGTCTTTGGATACGTTTCCTTCAGCCTGGGTGATTTCATAGTTCAGTGACCCCACACCGAACGAGATACCCATGTCGAAATAGATGATGGCTTTATCAACCACGCTCATTTTCGCATAGAAAGGAACCCAGATACCGGAAAGGAAATAGGACGATTTGAACACGTTGTGATCTGGAATCACGCCATAGGTGTCAACGAATTGTTTTACCGCATCGTTGTCCTTCAGGCTTGCTGAGTTGTAGGTACTCTCAAGACCCCAGCGTTCATTGAAGAAATACCCCAGGCTTCCGCCCGCGATAGTTCCTGTGCTGTAAGGATCATTGAATGGAATACCCGCCGCACCGGTCAGATAGAAACGCTCCGCTTTCACGTAACGTCTGTTCTGAACGACACTGAAGTCGTCGTCTTTGGCTGCCCAGTATTTCTGCTCCAGCTTTTTGATGTCCAGCTTGTCGCTGCCGCGTTGATCAGCTTTGCTGTCTGCCGCTTGCTGTGCAAATGCCTGAGATGCCGTCAGGATGAACATTACAATTGTCTTCTTCAACATGATATAACCCCCGCCTTAGTTTGTACTTTTGAATAAGAATGGATAAGTCACTAGCACGCGCGTTCCCCCCTGTGGAGCAGGAAACTTCCACGCGGCAACCCTATTCAATATACATCCCTCAACGGTTGCGTTCTTAAGTGTTGTGTCGCCAATAAGCTGCTGTTCAACCTGACCGGATGGACCGATCGTGAATTTCACAGCGACCTTACCGAACAGATCCGGTTTGGCACTCAGTTGTCTTTCATAGCAATACAGAATCTGACCCAGTTTGGATTTGATGTACTGAGCGATGATTTCGCGGTCCAGACCGCCGGTGATTTCACCTTCCTCTTCGATCAGACCCACGCCACCGGAACCAGTGCCGCCAGCTGCCAGCCCCCCCATGCCGGAAGCGCTGCCGCCACCGCCACGGCCGACGGTACCAACACCGCCACCGGAACCTGCACCCTCGTTGCCCCAGTCACGACCGGAGCGTTCCATGCTGCCAACCGCAGCCAAGGCACGACCGGAAGCGCCGGAACCCGCTTTAACACCCGTAGCGATCACCACGTTGCCACTGCGAGCCGCCTGTGCGGAAACCTTCCCCAGAAGCTGGGAAATGCGTCCACCGGAAAGGGACTTCATCATTTTTGAAACTTTGCTGCCACCAGTAGGCATCTCTGCCGTTTTCTGATTGGCTGCCGGAGCTTGTTCTTTCACAACCACCTGTTGGGCAGGGGCGGACTCCGCTTTTTTGCGTTTGGGCTTGATTTCAGTCTTTACGATGATTTTCTGCGCCGCTTTTGGCGGAGCCGCAACCACCTCAAGCTCCTGGGATTTCGGGGCGAACAAGCCCACAGTCACCAGGAACAAAGCCGCACCCAGAACGATGAACACACCTTTTTTGGAGTCTTCATCCATCAGCTGGTCTGTGGAAAGGCGGGCCATGCGGGCCGCGTCTTCCAAAGAAACGGTTCTTTGTTTCACTTCAAGGTCGCCAACCATTTGTTTGTGCCATTCCTGGGAAGGAACACAAGACACCACTGTTGGAGTCAGTGCCATGGAAGGTTTGAATTTTTTATTCATTGGCAGGATCTTGGTTTCAAGAACCTGATCGTTCTGCTTCACGATGTAAAGCTGGAACTGCTTGCCGGCTTCACGTTGTTCTTTACCGGCTTTTTCCAGACGCAGATACAAATCCGCCTCTTTCACCACCGGAGTGAACTGCAGCGTGCAATCGCCGATTGTCAGGGATTTTTCCTCGTCCAGGCGCAAAGCCGGAGAACCCTTGGCAGAGGCACTGGTGTTCATGTCCATATCGACATACCACCATGCACCGTCACGGTATTCAAAAAGACCCTGGATGCCCTTGGAATCCGGTGCGATGGAGATAACATCGGCCAGACGGGAGGACCCGAAGGTGTGTGTTGTGTTGTTGGATCTTAACTTCCAAGTTTTCGCCGTCCCGTTTTTCAGGGATTGACGTACAATCAACGTGAGCATGTGTTACCTCATGAATTAATTATTCAAGTAGAGAGCTGATTCACGGATGCGGCCATCCATATCTTTTTGCACATCGTAAAGAGGCATAAACTTGATGCCTCTTTTCTGCACAAGATAGGCGCCGTCAGGGTTCCGAATCGTTCCCTTAAGGTTCATGTCACCGAAATTGACTTCCTGGACTTTACGGACTGTTCTTTGTTTGGCAAAGCCAGTCGATGCTCCCAAGAGAATGAAAGCAACCATCGCTGTGATGATAGATTTCACTTGTACCCTCCATAACTACAAGTCTCCCGAGATTACGTGCTGACCGACTTTGTTTTGATTTTTCAAATACTGTATTTTCTTACCCAACCAGTCGCGCATTTCCAATTGCTGACTGGCTTTAAATGCTCTTTCATAAGAATCCAGCGCAAGCGTTGGACTCTGTTTGTAGGTCTCAAACAAGTGAGCCTGCTGCAGAAGGAAATCAGTGTTGTCTTTCTTGCTGCCAAGCAGGTCTTTCACCACACTCAGTGCTTTGTCGACTTCACCCTTCTGGGCGTAAGCTTCACTCATCAGAGTGCCCACGTTCAAAGTATACAATTGATCTTTAGAGATTGCAGACAAATTTTCAATTGCCTTCGTAAAATCTCCCTCTGAGAATGCCTTCACTCCAGCGAAAGTTTTCATTTCCGTCGAAGACATTTGCATGTCTAAAACTTTATCGAAAAACGGCATCGCGGAATTCATGCCGTCTTCTTTGTAAAGCAGACGGGCTTTCTGGTAAACGTAAGGTGCGGCTTCCGGCTGGTTTTTCAACGCAGCTTCAATCATCCACAGCGCTTTGTCGTTATAACCGCGGGCATCAGCACCGACGCTGGCATAGAACAGCCCCAGGGCGCGCGTGTCTTTTTGTTTCGCAAGCTCCAGACCCAGTTTTTCCACCATCTCGTACTGTCTAGAATAGTAACAATTTCCTGCAACTTCGAGCGCGTTTACGTTCGCCAGCTGGCCGGTCAGAATTGCGCTTCTGTTGCAGGTTTTCGGAGTGCGGGTCTCAAAACGGGACACCTTGCCGATGGTCATATCAGAAGAAGCCGGCAGGTAAGCCGTCATCTTTTCCGGAGCAGGGTAGTGAGCCACTGGCGGAACTGTCTGATCCACACGGAAGGATGCGAAACTGCGCTCGTTCGTTGCGGCCTGACCTTTTGCTGCTGCCAGAACTTTCAGTTTGGCTTCGTTTTCATTCTTCTTGTCCTGGATCGGAGCTGTCAGCTTGGCGATCTCGCCACGCAGAGCTTCCTGATCCGCAGGAGTCAAAGACGCTGGCAGAGGCATGTTTGTCAGACTTGAAATGAAGTTGTCATAACAACGGTCAATACCGCGCATGGCTTCCAGCTGCTGGAACGGGTCTTTGGACATTTTCAGCGTGGTGTAGTAAGCCGTGTGGGCCTTGTCCAGTTTTTCAGTCTTCATGGAAAGCACCATCGCGAATTTTTCCTCGCGGGCTTTCACGCTCTGGGAAACCAGTTCCTTTTCAAGAATGCGAGCCTGAATCAGGCGGGCTTCTGCACGGATTTCCGGAGCCACGTCACGACCGTTGGCTTTCATCGCCAGATCAAATGCCGCAGTTGTTTTGCCGGAATCAAGCAAAGCTTTTGCACGATCGATCATGATCTGAGTCGTGTACGGCTCAAGCCCCTTTGCCAGGATCTGGTTCTGGATTTTTTCCAGTTCGCCAGAGCGTGGTTCGGCTTTGTAGGAATCCATCAGCTTGCCATAGATACGCTGCAGGGTTTTGTTGTCAGCCCCGTTCAGGATACCCATGTAAGCGGCGCGGGCTTCCTTGTTTTTCTTTTCCAGAAGATAGATGTCCGCCGCCAGCTCCAGGTGAGTGTTGCGGTTTTTCTTGTCCATGTCCGCGATCTTCAGAAGAGTCTCTGCGGATTTGGAGATCTGACCGACATCAGCGTAAGCCTTGGCAGCTTCTTTCAAAGCGTCCAGGTTTCTTTTGTCGTCGGGATTCTTCTGTACGAACTTCATGGAAGCTTCAGCAGCATCATAGATGCGGCCTTCGCTGTATTGCAGGCTCAACGCCTGCCACAAAGCATCCTGCGCCAGTTTCGAGCCTTCGTGTTCTTTGGCGAAGGACATCAGCTTTTCGGAAGCCTGGTTCTTGTCGCCTGTTTTTGCGAATTCCTGAATCTCTGTGAAGTGCGCTTCTTCCATCAGTTTGTTCATGTTCTTCTTGCGGCCCTCATCAGAGCTGGAAGCCATGACTTTTTTGGAGAAGTCCTTGATGCCCGCATAGTCTTTGCGCAGGTTCATCATGTCCAGGATCAGGTCCTCTGATTTTTTCTTGGTTTCTGCGTTTTCAGCCCCTTTCAGGGATGTCAACGGCATCAGCCACTTTTCAGCCTCTGGATAGTTGGCTTCTTCGTAAGCGATGTGACCGATTTTGAATTTGATCAAAGTCGCAAATTTGCCAGTCGGGTGCTTTGCCAGATAGTTGGACGCAAGCTCTTTGCGTTCAGCTTCTTTAAGCGGATCTTTTTTCTTTTCGATGCTCTTTTCTTTGGCATACAAAGCGGCATAGTTCGCATCATGTTTCATGACCGGTTCAGCGGATTTGTCGCCGACCATTTTGTACTGAACGCTGGCTTCGTCATACTTTTGCAGCTGGAACAGCAGTTCCGCGTAAGCAAAGCGCGTTTTCAGGTCCGGCTTGGTTGGGTCCTCGTTTTCCAGGATCAGTTTGAACAACTGCTGGGTCAGGTCCGAGAATTCCATGTTTTGTTTGTTCTTAAGCCAGATCTCCCACCATTTTTTAGCCATATCCAGGCTGGTGTGACGGAAACCTTCCACGCAGGAAGTTTCCAGCACGTCGGCTTTCTGCATGCCTCTCCAGGCCGAATCCCTTTTGCAAAGGTCAGAAGCGTATTGCAGATGGTTGATGACCTTGTCACGTTTTTTCAAAGTTTCGTTGGCCTCCACCAAGAACAGGTGAGAGCGCACCACGTCCGGACCCATCGAGCGCTTGTCGATGTATTCTTCCAGGAAGATGTTCATCTCTTTCTGGCGGCTGTGGGATTCGTAAAGTTTTGCCAGGTCGATCATGGACTGACCCAGTTCTTCTTCGGTGGCGATGTCTTCAAAGAAAGAATAAAGCTTGTTGGCAGGATAAGAGTCACCAATGAACACCGTCAGGTCACGCATGGCCTCACGGCGCAGGTTGTGGCGATTGGTTGGAACTTCGCCGTCCTGCAGGGCTGGGTTGGTTTTTACAACCTGAACCAGTTTTTTGATGCCGTTTTCAGAATCGCGCATGTTGTAGTAAGCCCACGCGGCTTTGTACATGCCGTAGGAATAAACACGGCTGTTCGGGAATTTTTCAACGCGCAGGAAGTGTTCCAGCGCCTGGGCGAATTTACCCTGATCATAAAGCAGTTCACCGATCGCCAGCGTACCGTCAGCAATCAGCGGGGATTTTGGGAATTGAGAAAGCAGTTTGTTATAAAGAAGTTCCGACACCTTGTACTGCGCAATCTGCTGATTGGCGAAGGCGTTATTGAACAGCACCGCATCCATTTGTTTGAAACGCGGGAAGTCCATTTCAAGTTTGGTGTAAATTTTGATCGCGCGTTTGATGGCCTCAGAACCGCGTTCGTTCGGCACCGGGAACGGCGAAAGCTTCATCAGGGGAGTGTCCTGATGAAGGTCAAAGAAGCGGCCGGACTTGGAGCGTCTCATGTACAGCTCCGCCAGGCGGTACCACAGATCAGCTTCGTTCTTGGCACCTTTGTTTTTTTTGATGATAACCTGCAGGGACTCAATAGCTCTGTTTTCAGAGCGAGTGATCATGATCTCGCTGCTGAAGGCCTTTTTCTCGTTATCGCTTTCACTGCCTTGGGTCATGCTGACTTCTGGAAGAAGCCCTTTGGTGTTTTTGTCGGCAGCAAAACAGTAATGTGAGAACAGATGAAATGCTAGAAGCAGAACTATTGTGCGAATCATAAACTTATTCTCCAACCATGGTGACAAGCTTCAGCTGAGGGAACCCCGCCATCGAAGCGGTGTACATCACTTTTCTCAGCGTCGCGTACGGCAGATCCTTGTCTGCCTGCAGAAGGATACGGCCCTCTTTCACGTGGGCTTTGTCCTTCTCGGTTTCGGACTTGGCAATTTTATCCAGCTCCTGGAACAGAGGCTTGATGAAATTGGAGTCCTTGTCTTCCAGATCCTGAGGCAGGAAGTCGGCATTCTTGACGTCTGCAATCTTGGTCTGGTCAATTTTCAAAGCGTCCCCACTGAGTGACAGTTTGATGGACTCTGTGGCGTTGGTCATAGACGCGGACGTTGGCAGACGCAGGTTGTTTTCCGGGATGATCTGCACATCAGAAGTTGAATAGCTCTGCAGCAGGAACACCAGCATGATGGTGAACATATCTGTCATGGAAGTGATATTCAGGCCGAACGTGGAGTTTTTCTTGGTCTTTGGCTCGTATCTGCGACGACGTGACATGTGTTAGCCCTCCATGGTGTTCGCAAAGATGATCTCTGGGAACATGTAGTTCGTTTCCACGTTTTTACCCTGTTTGGTATCGAAAACGGGGAACTTGGTGTTGGAGTCACGGGCCTGGCGGGCCTCGTCCATGATTTTCACGATGGTGTCGTAAGGAACCTTGCCGTCAGGGCTTAATTCCATTTTGAATACTTCAGGGTGTGCTTTTTTAACTTCCACCAGTTTCATGTGCAGGGTGCGCAGGTCATAGGCGCCGTCTTTCAAAGGAACGGTTTCCACTTTCTGCTGGCCTTTTTCAGTGATGATGATGCGAATGCCGTCTTTGGCATCGACTTCCATCGCCACATTGGTCGGAGTTTTTTGTTCATCCTGGCGCTGGATGGCTTCACTTACCACCTGCGGCAGTTCGGATTCGATCACCATCACCTGAATGAAGGCAGAGGAAACCAGCAGTACCGGTACCAGCTTTACCATCACGGCAAGCAGGGGAGCCAAATCCAGCTCGAACTCACTGTTATGATCAATTTTGATCTTGCGTGCGCGTCTCATAAAATCGTCCCATCCTTAGTTATGTAAGGTCCACCGCTCCGGGAAAAAGGCCTCCGTTAGGAGACCTTCTGGCCTGGGGACGGAGGCGTCACACTTGGTGCAGCAACGTGATCAGGGAACACGTTCTGGCGGGTCAGGTTCGGGATATGAGCGCTGGTCAGAAGCTCAGTCAGCTTGGAGCACTTCTCTGACATTTCCTCGATCAATTGGTTTTGACGGGCAGTCAGGAAAGAGAAGAACACCATCGCCGGAATCGCCACTGCCAGACCCAAAGCCGTTGTATACATGGACACGGAGATACCGTGTGCCAGCAAGGCTTGTTTCTGTGCCGGATCGGCTGTCGCAACCGCCTGGAACGACAGGATCAGACCGTGGATCGTACCCAACAGACCCAGCAATGTTGCCACGTTGGCAAGCATTGACAGATAGTGCAGACGTTTGGTGTACAAAGGCACGTTTTCGCTCAATGCGATATCGTGAGCCTGGAAGATCGTGTCATCATCACGGTCCGCTTTTTCAAGGATCGTTTTGAAGGCAGAGGCCAATGGCTTTTTCTCAAGTTGCGCACAAAGAAGCAGGGCTTCATCGAGCTTTTTCGCCAGAACCAGGTTCTGAACTTTGCCCATGAACTCTTCGACATTCATTCCGTATTCTTTGTAAAGAGCTTTTGCGCGTTCTGCGACAAGTACCAGAGAACCGATACCCACCACAAGGATGCACCAACCGACGAAGCCGGAATCATTCATGAACTTTAAGAATGCCATCATTTGTTTCCTCCTTGGAAACGCCACCGCGTGTCCATTTTGTTAATTGAGCCATACCGAGTTCTTGCACCGAGAGGAAACGAACAGCGTAATGCAAACCGGATTTTACGTTGAGTCTTTGCTTGGAGTAATTCTTGCGAATAATCTCACAAAGCACGTTGAATGTCTGAGGGTTCACCTCAGAAGGTCTAAAATTGAGCATGATTTTCTGACCGGGCAGAAGCAGGGGATCGTTCAAAAGAACCAGCGCCCCGTTTTCACTCACACTCAAAGTGTGGCCGTCAAAAAAGTTGTGATCATTGTGCGCATAGACTGGTGTTTCCAGATCCACGCGTGGACATTTTCTGTCTTTGAATGAGCCTGCGATATGATCCTTGGTTTCAATCAGTCTGCACAGGCGGTCTTTGGAAAATTCCTGAAGATCGCCCAGTAAAGTCCAATTTTCCAGGTGCGAAGCCCATACGAAGTTGTAATCGTAGAGCTCGCCATTTTGGATCATCGTGATCAGTGATCTGTACTCGTAGGGACCATATTTCATTTCCCCACGCAGAATATACCACTGCTGCTGATTAGTTGCTGTCTGTACCCCACCCATACAACATCCTTTTACAGTTTAATCGACTTAGGATAGAAGTCGATCGCGATATTAGCATCCGCTGCCGGCACCGAACTTCCGTGGAAGGTGATGGTCAGGTTGGATGCATCGTAAGTCCATCCGTTGACTGCGTCGTTAGGCACGGAAACTCCGTTTACCGTGATCACGATCGTGTCCTCTTGTGGTTCACGATTCAGTTTAAAGACACTGGAAAGCTGGATGATGGAATCAGAGATGAGCTCCAGAGTTGAACCAAAGTTAGAGCACAAAGACCCCTTCACACCCGCAGTCAAAGTTGCCAGTTCCGGCAGGCGGGTGGAGATCTTGCGCGCAAAACCGTCTGTAGACAGAGTGGTTTTGCAGTTGTCGTCAGGAACCGTGATGGTGCTGACGGAATAGTTACGACTGCCAACATATCCATCCAGGAAGTCCACATAGCTTTGAACTGTGTGAAGGTTGGCGTTGCCGTAGCTTTCGTTGAACGCTGCAGTGGAAGAAGAGAAGTCCTCTTCGTCACTGACGATGATCACTGCCAGGAAAGCCTCGCTGCGGCGGAATCCGGCATTTTGCGGCTCAAGCAAAGCTTCCTTGAAGCTTGAGAACGCGCGTTCATCACCGTTACCCAGCGTTCCCTGCTTGGCATTGGTAGAGAATACATCACCCAGGTTTGGAGTGTTCTTATCCATAATGAACACGCCAGAGTGAGTTTCAATTTTTGGACTGTTTTGTAGAACCGCACCATCCTTGATACGGGCTTTATCACTGCCGGAATTGAATTGTTTTTCCCAAGCTTCAGTTGTCGTTACGGCCATGTGGAAATCATAGTTGTACTGTTGGAAGCGCGAGATGAAGGACTGGAAGTTCGCCGCCAGATTGTCCTGAGATGTCTTCATGGAGCCAGAGTTATCGATCACCCAAAGGATGTCGATCTGCTTTGGAATGAAGACTGCCTGTTGCTTGTAGTCTTCTGCATCATTCAAGAGGGAGTAAGAACCAGTCCCCTTGCTGCAACCAGCTACCAATGCCACTGCTGAAGCCATCATTAGTGCTTTGCTAGCGACTGTTTTTTTCATACGGTTATGCCCTCCTGAGCCCCACCATGCTTCTTGATGGATTCAGTTTCGTTTAAAACAACCCAAAACTGAAATTTCAGGTAACTGCATGAATTCGTTTTTTAATTTTTAATTGGTCCAGTTTTGAGACACGCTAAGTGTGTGAAATAACAGGGTGTTGTGAAATCAATCAATTTTCAAAATATTTTCTTGTGTCAAACCTATAGCCAGTTTGTCAGGCTTTCCGTCGTGTTTTCCCAGCTAAGTGCGCGTCGAAATTAGAAGATACTCGGAACTGTCGAACTTCTCGCCACAACCAAGATCCTCTTTTATTACGAGGCTAAAAAGAAAGAGGACCTTCGATGGAAGATCTGGCGGGTTATTTCTTCTTCAAAAGTAATTTGGCTTTTTGCCAGTACTCTTCTTTTTGTTCCAGGTTCATTGCAGAAAAATCTTTTTGGTCTTTCGCAACAAGTTCCACCATGGTGTTGAAGCGATTTTCAAAACGTTGATTCGCTTTGCGCAAAACCTGCTCGGGTTCCATCTGCACGTGACGTCCCAGTTGCGCGAGTGAAAACAGGGCGTCACCCAGTTCGTGTTCGATCTCGGCATCAACGCCTTCATCCAAAGCTTCACGCAGTTCCTGATATTCTTCTTCCACTTTGGCAAGGACGCCGTCCATGTCTTCCCAGTCGAATTTCAATTTTTCAGTGCGTTTGCCGATTTTGTAGGCTTTCTGCAAAGCCGGCAGTGGGGGCACATTCAAGGCGTATGGCGACGGTGCGGCAGAAGAAGCCTTCTCTTGTTTTTTGATTTCCTCCCAGTTGCGAATGACCTCGGCAGTGTCGGCAACCTGGGTGTCGGCGAAGACATGCGGGTGACGGCGCACCAGTTTTTCACTGATTCCAGCAATCACATCTTCCAGAGTAAAAGCTCCACGTTCGGCGGCAAGCTGAGCGTGCAGAACCACTTGGAAGAGGACATCACCCAGCTCTTCCTTCATTTTCAGATCTTTCGTGGCATCAGAAGCGGGCAGTTCCAGGGCTTCCACCAGCTCGTGGGTCTCTTCGATTGCGTATTGAGTCAAAGATTCGTGAGTCTGCTCTTTATCCCAAGGGCAACCCCCAGGGCCGCGCAAGGAAGCAACGATCTCGACTAAGGACTCAATATGACGTAGGTTGGATGGAACGTGCGGCATGGGGACTCCTCGACTTTCTGATGGAATCTCTTTATTGCTAACACAAATGCATAGTGATTTCGACAATTTTCGCAATATGGGTTACGGTAGAAAAACTAGATATGCAACGAGGAAAAAATCCAAAAAAGGGCGAAAGCCCAGCCAAGCGGGTCAACTATGAGGATCACAGTCTGAAGTTTTTGGACTGGGTGGATTCCATCGGTTTGGAGAAAACATTCCTGGGTCGTATTGTGCAGCTCATGGAAGAAAAGTTCTTCATTCGTCGTGCTGCTTTGATCTTCCTGTATTGCGTTCTGCTTTCTTACACAATCTTCTATCAGTTCGATATTCCGTACAACTTCACTGTGGGTGATGTGGCCAAGTATGATGTCACTTCCCCCATGGGCTTTGAAATGACTGACGAGGTCACCACCGAGGAAAAACGCCTGAAGGCGGAATACACGGTGCCGATCGTTTACGACTATGACACCAGCGTCTTTGAGCGCGTGTCGGTGAACCTGATTCATTCCTTCCGCAGCATGCGTGCTTATTACCGCGAAACCAAATGGCCAACGGCGCCGGCACAGTACCGGGTGGCAGTGAAGGATTTCTTCCAGTACAAAAAGCAGTTTGAAAAAGAGCTGGGAGTGGGCGTTTCGGACTTTATGTTCGAATGGCTGATTGATCTCAGATTCAATCCGCGCATTGAAGCCATCGTCATTCGCAACCTTGAAAACTGGTATGACCGCAAAGTGGCTGAAGCACCTGACCGCTTTATTCCAGCCAGCCAGGCCGCAGTTCTGGGCCGGGTGGTGCACAAGAACAATCTGGGTAAGGAATTCCCGATCCCGCGGGAAGAAATCCTGGATCTTCAGTCCCCGGAAAACTTCGAGCTGGAACTGAAAAAAGACCTGAATCGTTTCTCTGAATCTGATCAGGCCAATATCCTTTATTTCGCCCGCTCTTTGGTTGTGCCCAACATGACCCTGAACAAGCAGGAAACGGCCAGTCGCCGCCAGTCCGCACGTGATGCGGTGATTCCGGTAACGATCACCATCAAAAAGAATCAGAACATCATCGCCCAAGGGTCGGTGGTTCAGCCGTTCCAGATGGCGGTGATCAAGCAGATTGAAAATATCCGTGCGGATAAACGCAAAGACATCATGTCGCTTTCCATGGCGCTGATGCTGTCGGTGGCGATTCTGGTGTTCTTCTCTTACCTGAAGCGTTTTACCATCAATAAAGTCAAAATCGAATTCAAAGACGTTTCCGTCATGATGCTGATCGCTTTTGGCATCATCTTCTTCACCAAGATCTACATGTTCATCACGGACGCGGCCTTTGCCTCAAAGCTGGGCCACTTCCTGCCTCCGGCGATTTTCCTGTATGCGGCTCCGGTGGCGGCGGGGCCAATGCTGGTGGGGCTCTTGATCACTTACGGTGAAATCGTATGGCTGTTCACGGCCTTCCTTTCGGTCTGCCTGGGTATCATGGTGGATTATAACTTTGCCTTTATGTTCGTGTCTCTGGTGGGCGGTATCGCGGCGGCGCGCGGGGTTTACAACTGCAAAACCCGTAACGACGTTTACTATGCGGGTGTGCGCACGGGGCTGGTGAATGCGGCGATGATTGCGTTTATCCTGACCATGACCAAGTTCGACCAAGAGGGCGGAGTGAAAGAGATTCTGCTTTCAATCCCGGCGGGCTTCCTGGGTGGTATTTTCTCGGCCCTGGTGGCGATGATGTTTGTTCCGCTGCTTGAATCCATCTTCAGCTACACCACGGATGTGAAATTGCTTGAACTGAGCAACCTGAATCATCCGCTGTTGAAAGAAATGATCGTGAAAGCCCCGGGAACATATCACCATTCCATGATGGTGGGTTCGATGGTGGAAGCAGCCGCGGAAGAAATCGGTGCCAATCCGTTGTTGGGTAAAGTCATGTGCTATTACCACGACATCGGTAAAATGGAGCACGCCAATTACTTTATCGAAAATCAGAAGCCGGGCCACAACCCGCATGATCATATTTCTCCGTTCATGAGCAAAACCCTTTTGATCGCCCACGTAAAAGACGGCGTCGAGATGGGGATGGCTTATAAACTGGGCAAGCCGATCATTGACGGGGTTTTGCAGCACCATGGAACGACGCTGATTTCTTACTTCTATAACAAAGCTCTGGATCTGAAAAAAGAAGACGGTCCGGAAATTGGTGAAGAGGACTTCCGTTATCCAGGTCCAAAACCGCAGTTCCGCGAAGCGGCTTTGTGTATGCTTGCCGACAGTATCGAGGCGGCGGCTCGTTCTTTGGATGAACCGACTCCGGCGCGTTTGCAGAACATCGTTAAAAACATCACGCAAAGAAAGTTTTCTGACGGGCAGTTGGATGAATGTAATCTGACCCTGAAAGACATCTCCAAGGTGGAAGCGGCTTTCATCCGCATCCTTCTGGGCATCTATCACCAGCGTATTGATTATCCTCGCAGTGCCGGGGGTGGTTTGGGTGACGTGGGTCACAGTACGACATCGCAGGGCTGATCATGGAAGTTTTAATCGTCAATGAATCCAAACACGCAGCTCCTCGCAAGTTCATCCAAACCTGGATGGAGCTTGTGGTGGCTGAATTGAAGCGCAAAAAAGTGCTGAAGGCCGATCAGGCCCGTCGCGAACTGACGCTGGTGTTTTTGGATAAAAAGCCCGCCCAGAAAATCAATATGGAGTTTCGCAGTAAGAACTACGCCACGGATGTGTTGAGCTTTGACTCGATGGATCCGGGCTCATTAGGGGAGCTTGTTTTGTGCCCCGAGGTTTTAAAGCGTCAATCCAAAGACCATGGGCTCACTTATCAGCAGGAACTGGGTTACATGCTGCTGCATGGGGTGCTGCACCTGTTGGGTTATGATCATGAAACCAGTGAAGAGGATGCTCTTGAAATGTTCGGCATTCAGGATGCGGCTTTCGAAGTCCTTTTGAAAAAAGTTTCTGCCAAATAAGGCCTCTTTTCCCTCTAAAAACGACAAGAGATTTGAAATCACCTCGGAAGGACCAAAAAGGACCTTCTGCGTCCGTGGTTTTGTCTAAAGTTTGAACGATTCCATTGTGCGGACCCTGGTTTTGGGGTTTTCCCGCCTTCATTTCGCAAATAGTCAGAAGAGACCCGGTTGGCATCGCCTTTGTATTAGGCAGATGTGTGTTTCTCCCATACTTCCGCCTCCGAGAGATTTTCCCCTCCCTTCTCTCGGAGGCGTTTTTCTTGACAGACAGGGCCCTGTGATTACACTGGGCCTATGTCTATCGTTACTGAAGCCTCTGAAATTAAAAGTAAAATCGTGTCTCTCGAAGCCTTCTCTAAGGAGCTTCGGGGGTATCTTTGACTTAGATCGCAAGAAAAAACGCCTGGAAGAGATCTCCATTCAGGCTGAAAACCCCGCGCTCTGGGAAAAACCTGCTGAAATGCAAAAGCTGAATAAAGAAAAAGCCCTGCTTGAAAAAGCCGTGGGTGAATTCGACGCGTTTGCAGGTCGTTTGAGTGACGCCAAAGTTCTGCTGGAAATGGCAGAAGAAGCCCAGGATGAAGGCAGCTTCGTCGAAGTTAAAGGCGAAATTGCGGCACTGGAAAAGCTGGGTGAAGAACTTGAACTAAAACGAGTTCTGAACGGCGAGTTGGACAGCAACAGTTCGTATCTGTCCATCAACTCGGGGGCGGGTGGAACCGAGTCCTGTGACTGGGCTTCCATGTTGCTGCGTATGTACACGCGTTATGCTGACAAGCACGGCTTCAAAGTTCAAATCATCGAGATGACCGAGGGCGAGGGTGCCGGGATTAAATCCTGCACACTATTGATTGAAGGCCCTTATGCCTATGGATATCTGAAGGCGGAATCCGGAGTGCATCGTCTGGTGCGTATTTCTCCGTTTGATTCCAATGCCCGCCGCCACACATCGTTTGCGTCAGTATTTGCATGGGCGGAAGTGGATGATGACATCAACATCGAAGTTCGTCCTGACGATTTGAAAGTCGACACCTTCCGCGCGAGTGGCGCCGGTGGTCAGCACGTCAATAGAACGGATTCGGCGGTTCGTATGACGCACATTCCATCCGGGGTTATCGTAACCTGTCAGGTGGAAAGATCTCAGATTCAGAACCGTGAAAAAGCCCTGAAGATGTTGAAGGCGCGCCTTTATGAAATGGAAATCGAAAAGCGCAACGCGGAAAAAGACGCGATGAATTCCCAGAAAAAAGCCAATGAATGGGGTTCGCAGATTCGCTCTTACGTGATGCACCCTTATCAGATGGTCAAAGACCACCGCACTGACTTTGAGACCAATCAGGTCGATGATGTGATGGACGGGGATCTGGATGGATTTATCATGTCCTACTTGAAATCCACTTTGACGGCAGAAAGTCAGCCTTCGTGAAGTCGTCATTGCCCTGGCTTTCCTGGCGACTGCTTTTCTCGCGCAAAACCATGTTTGGCGGTTCGGCTCCTTTGGCCTTGCTGGGACTGGTTTTGGGGGTGGCAGCGCTGGTGGCCTCGATGGCGGTGATGAGTGGTTTTGAAAACACTCTGAAAACGGCCATGGCCGAAGTTTCCGGCCATGCCCAAGTGGTGAAACGCTCGCGCTTCCCGGATGACTGGAAAGAGCTGGAAGAACGTATTCGTAAAGCCGAACCGACGCTGGTGAACACCAGTCGCTTTGTCTTTATTGAAGCGGTTTTGGCCAACAAAGGTCAGATCTCGGGTGTGCTGATTCAAGGTGTGGACACGCAACGGGTCAATGAGGTTTTGAATTTCAAACGCCGTATTGTCAGCGGGACCGATGACCTGAATGTTGCCAGCGATGTGCCCTTGGCGCTGGTGGGTAAAAATCTTGCCAAAAAAATGAATCTGTCTGTCGGGGATACCTTCCGTGTGGTTGTGCCGGTGGCGGACTCTGTGGATCCGTCAAAGTTCCAGCGCCGGGTGGGTGCTTTCAAAGTGCAAGGCATTTTGGACTTGGGAAAGCATGACTGGAATGAACGTTTTATTCTGTCTGATCTGAAAGCGACCCAGGATCTGGCGGATATCGGGGATCGTTATTCGGGTTTGTTGCTGAAATTTCAGGATGTCGATCATGCCCGCGATGCGGCCTTTAATTTGAGTGCGGTTTTGGGATCCCCTTATTGGGTGCGCGACTGGCGCGATGCCAATGAAAACCTTTTTGAAGCCATCAATGTCGAGCGCCCGGGTATTTTCTTTGTGGTTTTGGTGATCACTATTGTGGCGGCCTTCAATGTGTCGGCGACCTTGTTTGTGAATGTCGTTCGTCGTTTCAAGGACATTGCCATTCTTAAAACCGTGGGTCTGTCGCAAAAAGACATTATGAAGATCTTTGTCTGTCAGGGATTGTTCATGGGTCTGGTCGGCTTGGTGCTGGGCTTTGTTTTGGGGATTGGGATCGCCTATCTGTTTGAATTCATGCAGGGGCGTTTAAGTCTGATTTCCGGCGAAGTTTATCGTCTGGAAAATATTGAGTTGCAGATTCGATTTATTGATGGCGTGGCCATCTGTATTGCAACACTCGTGATCTGTTTGATTGCCACGATCGCACCGGCCCGTCGCGGTGCGAAGCTGGAGCCAGTGGAGGGACTAAGAAGTGAATAGCGAAAACATTCTTTTGCGTGCCGTGGATATTCACAAATCCTATTCCCAAGGGGTGGGGGAGCTTGAGATTCTTCGTGGAGTCAGTCTGGACATCCGTGAAGGCGAAGCTTTTGCGATTCTGGGTGCCTCTGGAGCCGGCAAATCCACCTTGTTGCAAATCATGGGGACGCTGGATCGTCCCAGCAAGGGCGAGCTTTTCTGTGAAGGCCGGGACCTGCTGGCGATGAGTGATGATGAATTGTCCCGCTTCCGCAATTCTGAAATGGGCTTTGTATTCCAGTTCCACCATCTGTTAAGTGAATTCAATGCTCTGGAAAACGTCATGATCCCTTGCCGGGTGGGCGGGGAATCTTTGAAGGTGGCCAAAGAAAAAGCTCTGCACCTTTTGGACTTCATGGGTCTGGCGGACCGTCGTGACCATCACCCGAACCAGCTTTCCGGCGGCGAGTTGCAGCGCGTAGCCATTGCTCGTGCCTTGGTGCGCCATCCAAAGATTCTGTTCGCAGATGAACCGACGGGGAATTTGGATTCCCACACCAGTGGAAAGATCCAAGAGCTGTTCTTCCGTCTGAAGGAAGAAATGAAGTTGGCGCTTGTCATCGTGACCCACGATCTGACCTTCGCGACTCGATTCCCGAAAGTCTATCGAATGAAAGACGGTAATTGGACCACTTAAAGGGCTGATTTACTTGTGCTTTGCGGCTAAAAAAGTGGTGTTGTCTGGTGGGTGGCTTTGACAGGACCTTGGTCTTAAGTTACGATTCCTTGTCTAAATTGTAAGTACTTAAAAATCTTATAGATTTTTAAAAAATAACGGGGAATGGGAACTTTGAGTAAGCTTCTTTGTGCACTGTTAATCACATTCATGTCCGCGACGGTGGTAGCTCAGCCTGCCAAAAAGAAAAACTCCCGGGCCAAGGCGCCTGTGGTGGCTGCGGAATCTTTGGAATCTTCTTCCGGTTTGATCGTTAAAAACATCGAAGTTGCCGGAAATCGCAAAATTGAAAAAGACGCCATCCTGGCAAAGATCGTCACCAAAGTTGGAGAGCAGTACAGCACCCAGCATATCCGTGAAGATGTTCAGGCGTTGTTCAACTTGGGATTCTTCAACGACATTCAGGTGGATCGTAAGACCACAGGCAAAGATGTCACGCTGACGTACACTGTTTTGGAAAAACCTTCTGTGGTTGAAATCACTTACGAAGGCAACAGTGAAGTAAAGTCTGAAGATATTGCCGATGCCACCGGTATCAAGCCATATCAGCTTTTGAATATGGCCAAAGTTAAAGAAGCGGTCGAGAAAATTCAGAAGCTTTATGAAGACAAAGGCTTCTTCCTGGCCAAGATCGATTCTGAAGTTCAAGAGGTCACCAAAGACGAAACTGTCCGTCTGGTCTTTAAGATCCGTGAAAATGATAAAGTAAAAGTTAAAAAGATCACCTTCCTTGGTAACAACCATATGGGTGACAGCTCTCTGAAAAGCAAAATGCTGACTCAAGAGGGTGGCTTCTTCTCTGGCATCAGTGGTTCCGGCCAGTACAAGCAAGAGATGTTTGAACGTGACGTTCAGATCCTTCGCTTCCTTTACTGGAATCAGGGTTATGTTCAGGCCAAGGTCGATCGTCCTCAAGTGACGGTGACGCCGGATAAAAAGAACATCTATATCACCATCCGAATTGAAGAGGGTGAGCAGTACAACGTCGGCGACGTGGATTTCGCCGGCGATCTTTTGTTCCCGAAGTCTGAGCTGCGTGAAGTGATCAAGATCGATGACAATGGTGTCTTTGCTTACGATGTGTTGCAAAAAGACATCAGTGAGCTCACGGCGAAGTACGGGGATCTTGGTTATGCCTACGCCAACGTTATTCCGCGCACTCGTTTCAACGACAAAGAACGTCGTGTGGATCTGGTGTTTGAATTCGACAAGGGCAACAAGGTTTACTTCGGTAAAATCAATATGGTTGGAAACTCCAAGACCCGTGACAAGGTCATCCGTCGTGAATTGAAAGTTCATGAAGGGGAGCTGTACAACGAAACTCGCCGTCGTCAGTCCCTGGAAAACATCCAGCGTCTGGGCTTCTTTGAGGAAGTGAACTTCAAGACCTCCATTGATCCGGAACGCACGGAAGTGATGAATGTCGATATTTCTGTGAAAGAGCGTAACACCGGTCAGATCCAGTTGGGTGCGGGTTACGGTACTTCTCAAGGTTTCACTTTGCAGGGTTCTATCAGTCAGGCGAACTTCCTGGGTAAAGGTCAGAATCTGGGCGCGTCCCTGAATTTGAGCAACACGGGCAGTTACTACAGCTTGTCCTTCACAGAGCCGTACTTCCGAGACACGCTGTGGTCTTTGGGGGCGGATCTTTATCAAAGTGCGAACACTGGACGTGTGGACTATGACGAAAATCACACAGGTGGTGCGATTCGTTTGGGGCACCCGTTGGCTGAGTACACGCGCGGCTTCCTGAAATACAAATATGACGACACCAAACTGTCTAAAAAATACGACAGTGATGGCAAGCTGATCACGGATCCGGATCTGTTCCCATTGGAATCTGCTTCTGGTGTGACCAGCTCCATGACTGGAACTGTTGAATATGACACGCGTAATGACCGTCAGATGCCGACCAAAGGTATCTATTCCAGCGCGTCTTATGAATATGCCGGTCTGGGTGGAGATCTGAAGTATACTCGCGGAAATGCCAACTTCAGATACTACAAGAACCTGTTCTGGGATGTGGTGTGGCGAAATAACATCCAATATTCCCGTATCGACGGCTTGGATGGTCAGGAAGTTCCGTTCTCTGAACTGTACCTTCTGGGTGGACCGTACTCTTTGCGTGGTTATAGATCTTACCGCGTGGGTAAAATGAAGTTCTCTGAAATGATTTATGACGATCTGATCGCTGAAGGTAAGTCCGAAGCGGAAGCTCGCGAGAAGGCTTGGCGTTTCTACGGGGGCGTTCAGCAGGCCATGTACCAGACGGAATTACAGTTCCCTTTGGTTAAAGAAGCTGGCATCATGGGTGCTGGATTCTTCGATATCGGTGCCGCGGATGATGTCCTTTCAGACAACAACTTCTTCGCGGACGTCGGCTTCGGTATTCGCTGGTACTCACCAATTGGTGTCCTGCGCTTCGAATGGGGCTTCCCACTGAACCGCAACCCAGCATACCAAGACGCCACCGTCTTCGAATTCTCCATCGGGCCTAGCTTCTAAGCCGGCCCCGGCCGGGGAGAGCGCAGCGGGCTTTGCTCGGCTGTGCCGGGAGAGCGCAGCGGGCTTTGCCCGCGTAGCTGAACCAGTACTAAATTTTTTAAAACCTTTTAAGGAGGATTTGGAATGAAAAGAATGTTGATCGTGTTGAGCATGCTACTGACGGCATCTTTGGCACAAGCGGAAGCAAAAGTTGGATTTGTTGATATGCAAAAAGCTATTCAATCCACTTCTGCTGGTAAGAAGGCAAAAACTGAACTTGAAACAGAGTTCAACAAAAAGAAAAAAGAACTAGAGAAAAAAGAAGCAGACTTGAAAAAAATGGGTGAAGACCTGGAAAAGAAAAAGTCTGTTCTTTCTGAAGAAGCGCTTGGTAAAAAACAAGCTGAATTCCAGGAAGAAATGCTGAAGTATCGTGATGTGGTGGGCAAAAGCCAGATCGAGATTCAGAAAAAAGAACGTGAGCTGACTGCTCCGATTCTTGAGAAAATGAAGAAAGTGATCGCGAAACTTGCGAAAGACAAAGGTTACACTCTGGTGCTGGAGAACTCTCAAATGGTTCTTTACGCAACAGCGGATGCGGACCTGACAACTGAAGTAATCGCGGCCTTCGAAAAAGAAAAGTAGTTGATAAGAAAACGAAAGGGCCTGCAAAGGCCCTTTTCTAGTTTAGGAATAGAAGTTCATGGCAAATTATAAAATTCATCCAAGCAGTGTTATCTCTCCAGACGTGCATATCGCCGACGACGTTGAAATCGGCCCTTACTGTTTGATTCAAGGCAAAGGCTTTATTGGCAAAGGCACATTCGTCGAAGGTCATGTGACACTGGGTTCCCGTCACGGCATCATCGAAATCGGCGAAAACAATCATTTCTGTCCCGGTGCTGTAATCGGAGGGGCTCCTCAGGACCTTTCCTACAAAGGTGAACCAACCAAATTGATTATCGGTAACAACAACACATTCCGTGAATTCTCCACCGCCAACCTTGCGACCAGCAAAGGTGACGGTAAAACAGAAATCGGCAACAACGGTTACTTCATGGCTTACACGCACATCGGGCATGACTGCAAAGTCGGCAATAATGTGACCATTGCCAACAACTCCCACTTGGGTGGGCATTGTGAAGTCGAAGACGGTGTGACTATCGGGGGCGTTTGCGCCTTCAATCAGTTCACTAAAGTGGGTCGCGGTGCTTTCGTGGCCGGTTCTTCCATCGTGAACAAGGACATCCTGCCGTTCTGCCGTGCTCAAGGCACTTACGCGACAATCCGCGCGACCAACAAAATCGGTCTGGCGCGCAAAGGCTTCCCGCGTGAGGAAATCGCAAACGTGCACAAAGCCATCCGTATCATCATCATGGGTTCTCACACTGTGGAAGAAGGCATCGAACGCATTCTGAACGAATGCACGATGAGCCCGAATATCGAGTACTTCGTGAACTTCATTCGCTCTTCCAAACGCGGTATCGCCGTGGACAGAAGCCCTAAAGGATGGCAGGACGATGAGTAAGAAACTTCGTGGCGCGGTTGTCGGGGTTGGATACCTTGGCAACTTCCACGCCCAGAAATACAAAAACAATCCGAACGTGGAGCTGGTCGGGGTGTGTGATCACTTCCCGGCACAAGCCGATAAAATTGCAGCTCAGCTGGGGGTGAAAAGCTTCCACAAGCCGCAGGATCTTATCGGTGAAGTGGATCTGGTGACGATTGCTGCCAGCACGATGAGCCACTTTGAACTGGCAAAAATGTTTCTGGAAAATGGCATTCACGTCAACGTGGAAAAGCCGATCGCAGCGACCGTGCCGCAAGCTGAAGAGCTGCTGGCGCTGGCTGCTAAAAAGAACCTGAAAGTGGCCGTGGGGCATATCGAAAGATTCAACCCCGCGATCAATGATCTGCAAAAGCATCTTAAAAATCCTAAATTTATCGAATTGAACCGCATGGCGCCTTATAACAAGCGCGGTTCCGATGTCAGCGTTTTGCACGATCTGATGATCCACGATATGGATCTTTTGTTCTGGCTGACAGGTTCTGAGATTGAATCCATGGTGGCTTCCGGGACCAAGCTGATCTCCAAACATCTGGATACAGCGTCGGCCTCTTTCAAAATGAAAAACGGTGTGCACGTGGTGATCAATGTCAGCCGCGTTTCACCGGTGGCACAACGATCCATTCGTGTGCTGCAGGATGATTGTACGCTGTTTGCTCAGACGGGCACTTTGGAAATTGAAAAAGTGGTTCCCGGCGCAGGCGGTGACGAGTTTATTTCCGCCAGCAAATGGTCTGTTGAAAAGGCCGATGCCCTGCAGAGGGAAACCGACGCTTTCATCGACTGTGTATTAAATGACAAACAACCTGTCGTCACAGGTCTTGACGGGTTGAAGGCCCTGAAAGCCATCGAAGACGTGCAGAGAATGATTGAGGGCTGATGGATCAGGTTCTGATTGTGGCGGCGGAAGCCTCCAGTGTGACCTATGCCCAAAGAATTCTGGAAGCCTGGAAAGCCCAGGGCCGCAAGGTTCATGCTTTCGGAGTGGGCAGCCAGGATATGGAAGACATCGGCTTTGAGCGCCTTGGCAAATCTGAAGAGATGGCCGTTGTGGGCGCAGCCGAAATCATCAGTGCTTATTCCCATCTGAAAAGTGTTTTTGACAACCTGGTGGCGGAAGCTGAAAAACGCCGTCCAAAGGTGGCCATTGTGATGGACTATCCGGAGTTCAACCTGATGCTGGCGAAAAAGCTGCACGCATTGGGTATTCCGGTTGTTTACTATATTTCTCCGCAGGTGTGGGCATGGCGCAAAGGCCGTGTGAAGACCATCAAGAAATACTGCAAAAAAGTATTCGTTCTATTCCCGTTTGAAGTGCCTTTCTATGAAGAGCACGGCGTACCGGTGGAATTCGTAGGGCATCCTCTTTTGGATGAATTGGACGAGCGTCTGATTGATGATCTGGCTTACCGCAAAACTCATCGCAACCAGTGCGGCATCCGTGACAACGAAATCGTGCTGGGTCTGATGCCGGGCAGTCGTCGTCTGGAAGTTAAACAGCATTTGGACATTCAGCTGGATGCGGCTCGTATTCTTTCCAAGAAGTTCCCAAATCTGAAAGTTTTGATTCTGACCGCGCCGACGTTCACCAAAGAATATATGCAGGACCGTCTGGAAAACTTCCGACTGCCTTATATGTTGTTGAAGGATGAGCCATTCAGAATGATTCATCTGGTGGACATGATGCTGGTGGCCTCAGGAACGGCGACCCTGCAGGTGGGCCTGCTGAAAAAACCAATGGTCATCATGTACAAAATGAAGTGGTTGACCGGTGTATTTGCGAAGCTCTTTGTTCGCGGGACCAAATATTTTGGTCTGGTGAATCTGATTCTGAACAAAGAAGCGGTGCCGGAATTGTTCCAAAGCGAAGTTACTGCCGAAAATTTGGCGGCAGAGCTGGAACGCTACGTTCTTGATAAAAAGTACCATGACTCGGTTGTTTCTGACCTGGGTCAGGTTCGTCAGTATCTTGGCGACAAAGGGGCCACCCAGCGTGTGGTGAAAGCCCTGGAAGAGTACTTCGTATAATGAGAGCTTATCTTCGTCCATTGTCATTCTTGTATGATCAGGTCGTGGGGGTGAAAAACAGCCTCTTCGACCGCGGTGTTATCGGCATCTATCAGGCGCCGGTGCCGGTGATCAGTATCGGAAATCTGACAGTGGGCGGGACGGGCAAGACACCAATCACGGATTATTGCCTGAAGGCCCTGGTGGCTGATGGCAAAAAAGTGGCGGTGATCAGTCGCTCTTACCGCGCGGATGCCGATTCGCCTTGTCTGGTGGATGTGGATCATCCGTTTGCCGCGCGCTATTTTGGTGACGAGCCGGTGTTACTGGCTCAGGCCAATCCCCAGGTGAAAGTGTACGTGGGCCCGAGCAAATGGCGCACAGCCCGCTATTCCACTGAAGTTCATAAATACGATGTTCTGATTGTGGATGATGGATTCCAGCACCGCCGCCTGCATCGTGATTTGAATATCGTTATTCTGGATGCGACCGAAAGCCTGTCGAACTATGAAGTTCTGCCGGAAGGTCGCGCCCGTGAATCGTGGGCGGGGATACAGCGTGCTGATGTTTTGATTCTGTCCAAATGCAATCTGGCGACAGAGGATTCTTTGAAAGCTCTGGAAGCCAAGCTTCCCAAAGACAAGGAAGTCCTTTATTTCGGTTACGAAATTCAGCAATGCCAGAATGTCAAAACCGGACAAGTTCTAAGTCGCAGCGAAATTCAGGGTAAAAAACTGTTCCTGGTTTCTGCTATTGCCAGACCCGATGTCTTTGAAAAAATGATGGGCGAAATCGGTGAGGTCTCAAAGCAAAGCCTGCACTATCGCGATCATCATCAATACACGGCTCAGGATGTGAAGAACATCACTGAGGCCTTCGAGCTTTCAGGGGCGGATATGCTGGTGACCACCGGCAAAGATGCCGTAAAGCTTCGTCATTTGTTCAACGACTCCTCCATCCTGTGGAGCACTGCTTTGGAAGTGGTTGAAGCAGGAAAGAAGGGACGCCTTCATGAGATTATTACTCAAGTTCTTCGTTAATCTGATGGTCTTTTTCAGTTCCCTGGTGCCGCGCCGTTGGTTGCGCAAATCCGGATCCTGGGTGGGATTTTTGTGGTTTGATGTCTTTGGTTTTCGCAAAAAAATCGTGCTGGATAATCTGAAGCTGGCCTTCCCGGAATGGACCGACAAACAAAGAAAAGCTGTCGGGCGCGAATCTGTTTACCAGTTGGGATACAACTTTGCTGAATTCTTTTTCATTCCGTCGGTAACGCCTGAGTGGATCGCCAAAAACGTGGTGTTTCACGGCTGGGAACACGTTGAAAACGCCCGTGCTGCCGGTAAGGGCATGTTCTTTCTGACATTGCATCTGGGGAACGGGGATTTGGCCTGCAACACGATTGTGCTGAACGGGCAGAGCGTGAATCTGATCACGAAAAGATTCAAAACGAAATGGTTTGATGATCTGTGGTTTTCCATTCGTGGTGCGAAGGGTGTTCAGTACATCGATGCGCACGCGCCCAGTAACGCTTTTGAAATTTTAAAGGCCTTGAAAAAGAACTCGGCCGTGGTGTTTGTTCTGGATCAGTTCATGGGTCGCCCCTTCGGGATTGAGACGTCTTTCTTTGGGAAAAAGACAGGCACAGCCTATGGTCTAGCTCTGTTTGTGCAGAAAACCAAAGCACCTGTGCTTCCGATCTATACCTACGAGGGGAAAGATAAAAAACTTCATGTCGTTGTCGAGTCAGCGATGGACACGGCTTCATGTGTGACTGATGATAAAGACCAGACGACTCTGAACCTGACGCAAAGTTATTGTGACAAGTTGGAAGAGATCGTCAGAAAGCACCCCGAACAATGGATGTGGGTGCATCGACGTTGGAAGGACTTCCGGTGAATAAACTGCTTCTTGCTGCTTTCGTTTCATTGTTTTTGGTTTCTTGTTCAACTTCATTTTTGAAGTACGAGAAGGCCGATCAGATGAAAAAAAACGAGGAGTTCGAAGGAGCCGTGACGATTGTAAAGCCGCAAGCAGAGACCGCATCGGAAGGTGCGGCTGAAACGAGTGCGGCAGAGCAGACAGCGACGAAACCTGAAGCTGTCGGAAAATCTGACAAATCAGCCACCAAGACGGGTGCCAAATCCACAGGCAAAACTTCCGCAAAACCGACTGAGAAAACCTCCACAAAAACCGCTGATAAAGCTGCGGTAAAATCCTCTGCTAAAACAGCAGCCGCTCCGGCGGCCAAAGCTCCGGCAAAGACCACGAAGTCTGCGGCCAAAACAGAAGCCGCTGCGGCAGAACCCGCAACCCGTCAGCCAGATATCGAAGATTCCGAAGGATTTAACGGACGTCGTCCGGTGAATGACCCGTTCCGCGTGGGTGAGGAAGTGGTGCATGACGTGCATTACTTCAAAGTCTCTGCCGGGGAGCTTCGCATGAAGGTGGAGCCTTTTGCCATGGTCAACAACCGCAAGTCCTATACTTTCGCGGTTGAAATCCGTACCAGCTCCCTGTTCAGCTCTTTCTATAGTGTTGAAGACCGTGTCGAGACCTTCGTGGATTATGAAGATCTTGTTCCTCGCGTGTTCCAGTTGCACGTGAAAGAATCAGGTCAGTTGCGTGAAGCCAAGATGCTCTTTGACGTCGAGAAAAATACGGCGACCTTCTGGGAAAAGAAGGTGACCAAGGATCACGGCGAAGAAGAAAAAAAGCAGAACTGGGAAATCCTGCCTTACACGCAAAACGTGTACAGCGCGATTTACTATATGCGAAACTTCAAATGGGAAACGGGCAAAGAGTATTCCTTCCGCGTCGGGAACGACAATGAGAACCTGGTGTTTTCTGGTAAAGCCCTTCGCCGTGAAGTCCTGAACACCAAGCTGGGTCCGATGAAAGCCATTGTGGTTCAGCCCAAAATCACTCTTAAAGGCAAATTGAATCCAATCGGCGACAACTTCATTTGGTTGTCTGACGATGATCGCAAGTTCATCCTGCGTATTGAATCCAAAATTAAAATCGGCACTCTGGTTTCCGAAGTCGTTGAAATCAAACCGGGTCGCTGAAAATAGCGGCCCTTAAGCTGAACTATCTTTTGCGGTCGGCTTCGAGTCTTTGGGCGGCGAGAGTTTCGATTTCTTTGGCCAAGAATAAATTTTGAGACAGAACTTGATAGAAGTTGTTTTGCTGGATTTCCAGCAGAATGGTTTCTTGTTGGGTGGTCGCCGTCGCCGTTCTTTGACCGCCGCTCATTAGCAGCGAGATTTCGCCGAAGCAGGCCCCTTGGGCCATGACGTTGATGTTGCGGCCTTGTTGACTGATTACAACGCTTCCTTGGACTACGATGTAGCAGGTGTTGGCGGGTTGGCCTTCAGCGAACAGTCTTTGATGGGCTGGGGCTTTCACCAGGCGGCCCGAAAAGATCAAACTGTCCAGACAATCACCGGGTAAATTCTTAAACACGTTGGAAGACTGCAGGGCTTGTAAGATCCAGAAGCGCTGTTGCAGGCTTTGGGCCTTGTCGCTTTTGATCAGTTGATCGAACTCGGGCAAATGACGAACCCTCAGGATTTCACTGGGGGCCAGGGTGATGACGTCAGCGGTGCGCGGTTGATTCAGCAAAAACCCACTTTCGCCAAACAGTGCGCCGGAATTGAGGGTTGCCACCATTTGGCGTTGCTGATTTCCCAAAACACGGTAAATGCCGGCCTGACCTTTTAACAGAATGAAAAGATCACGGTCGTTCTTGCCGGATTGAATGACTTTGATGTTGGCAGGCACCTGAAAGCGTTCAGAACTTTGCATCAGATGCTTCGCCAGTGCCGGATCCAAAGAACGGAAGAAGGGCAGCTGCGATGGGTTTAGCGAGGCGGCTTGCTGGCCTTGTCCGCTCAAGTGTCCTTGTTCTTGCATGGTTTGTTGCGCACGATTGAAGTAAGCCTGAATATTGGGATTCTGCAAAAGGCCTTGTTGAATCAAAAACTCCAGCAAGGCTGAAAGTTCACGGAAGCTGACCAGCCATCCCTGTCCCAGAAAGAACTGCACCAGTCCTTCGATCGAACCGCCGTTTTTAAGCACGTCCATATACGAGTATTGCAGGGGATTCAGACGATAGCTTTTGCGGGAGGAAAGAACCATGAAGCTGCCGCCGTCAGCGGAAGGCTGCATTTGCAGGGCAGGAAGTTGCAGGGGTTCTTTCTCGATTCTCATTCGAGGGCTTATCGGAATATTTCGGCTTGCTTTCAACAATACAAAGGTCCTGAAATCCCGCTCTGGATCTGCGCCATCCGTGGGCAACTGACATAGAATAAAAGGATGGCTATGATCAACTGCAGACAGTTTTCCGGTTACAAACCCTGCTCCAAAAATTCGGCGTGTGACGCTGCCTGCGCGCAAAAAGACGTGCCGACGAGTTCTGTGTTGATTGTTCATCTGGGTGCATTGGGCGCCGTGGTTCGCAGCACCAGTTTGCTGAAAGCCATCAAACGAAAATACCCGGGATCCATGATCACCTGGGTGACGGATGCGCCCGCACATCATCTTTTAAAAAATCATCCTGCCATTGACCGTGTTCTGACCACCAGCGAGGCGGACCTGTTGCAGCTGTCCACTTTGGAATTTGAAGTGGGCTTTGTCATTGATAAGTCCCTGAAGGCCTGTGGGGTGGTGAAGCGCACTCAAGTCGATCAGATCTATGGTTTCACTGTTCAGGGATCCAACGGAGCGATTGTGCCGGCGACGGACGCTGCTCAGGAACTGTGGGAACTGGGCTTGGACAATCATAAGAAATTCTTCGTCAACCAAAAGCCTGAAACACAGTTGATGATTGAAGCATTGGAGCTGGGTGAATATCAGCGCGACGACTATTGGCTGCCGCTGACTGAAAGCGAAGACCGGGAAGCTCGTCGTCGCAAAGACGCGTGGCTGGCTGAAAACGGCAAGTCGCTGGTGATCGGTCTTAACACCGGTTGCAGTCCGGTGATTCCCTATAAAAAACTGACGGTGGATTATCATCGTCTGCTGATCGAACGCATTCAGGCAAAATTTCCGTATGCGGAAATCGTGCTGCTGGGTGGGCCTGAAGACACCATTCGCAATGGTCTGATTCAGCAGGGTTATTCCGTGATTTCTTCGGAAACTGAATCCGGGCTTCGTGATGGTTTGATCAGCGTTGCGGCCTGTGACGTGATTGTGACCGGGGACAGTCTGGGAATGCACATGGCGATTTCGCAGAAAAAACAAGTGGTGGCCTGGTTTGGTCCGACCTGTGCTCATGAGATCGACATCTATGACAGGGGATTTAAGCTTTTGACAAAAAGCCCCTGCAGCCCGTGCTGGAAGAGGACTTGTGAAAAAGCCATTATGTGCTACGATCAGGTCTCGTTAGAGGAAGTTATCGATGCCCTTGAATCTTGTTGTGCAAACCGCCTTTCTGGGCGATCTACTGCTCTCAATCCCGCTCCTTAAAAAATGCCGGGCGTTGTGGCCTGACCACAAGTTGGGATTGGTTTGCCGTAAAGGGCTGGGCGACTTCTTCGTCAAAGCCGGTATCGTTGATCACGTCTATGAAATCGAAAAGGGCAGGAAAGACACCTATGCCCGTATTATCGAATCCCTGCGATCTGAAACTGTTGATCATTTGATTTCTCCGCATGAATCCATGCGCACGGTTTTGTTTTGCGCGCAGATTAAGGCCGCTCATAAAATCTCTTATAAAAACGCCTGGAACTTTCTGGCATTCCAAACCCGTGTAAAACGCGACGTGCGTCTGCCGGATGCGATGAGACAGCTCAGCCTTTTGGCGCCGTTTGATCCTGAATTGAAAAAGAACATCGAAGACTATGTCAGCCGCGCGAAACCTTATTTGCCGGCCGATCACGGTCATTTGCCAGCGCCGCCGGAATGGGCGTCCATGAGTCAGCGTGAAAAAGTGCTGGCGCATTCTGAGTTGTTTCATCAGTTAAAATCCAAATTCAACCTTCAGGGGTTTGAAGACGGTAATGCCGTTTTAATCTTCCCAGGCAGCGTGTGGGCAACCAAACGCTGGACGGAAGAGGGCTTTATCGGCGTTGGCAAGGCGCTCAAAGAACAAGGCTATGAAGTCTATGTGATGGGTGGCCCCGGCGAAGAAACCCTGTCAGAACGAGTGGCAGCGGGTATTCCGGGTTCGGTGTCCTTGGCTGGTAAAACCAAGATCATCGAGTCGGCCCAGTTGATTGCACGCGCAGCTTTGCTGGTCGGAAACGACAGTGCTTCCACGCATTTGGCAGCGGTGTGTGAAACACCGTTGATTGCGGTGTTTGGTCCAACGATTTTGGAATTTGGCTATCGCCCGTGGTCAGCACAGTCTTTTGTCGTCCAGAAAGAGGACCTGCGCTGTCGACCTTGCGGCAAGCATGGCCACAAGGTCTGTCCGATTAAAACCCATGTGTGTATGAAGGACATTCCCGCCGAGGAAGTCCTTCGTACGGCCGGGTTTATTCTTCGTTAGTGTATTCTTTCACATTGATACCGTACTTGCGGATCTTGCGCAGCAGGGTGTTCTTCGGAATATTCGCCTGGGCCACGGTCTGATTGATACGACCGTTGTTGGCTTTCAAAGCACTGACGATAAATTCCTTTTCCATCTCTTCTTTGAAGGCGTCAAAGTCCAGCGGGCCGGAATAACCAACACTCGCAGTTTTGTCAGCTCCGTCTTTCGGCGCAAGCTTAATGGAATCCGGCAGTGAGTCCACCGTGATCTGGTGGCTGTTTTCCACGATGAAAGAGCGCTCGATGATGTTTTCAAGCTCCCGGATGTTTCCCGGCCAGCGATATGATTTCAGCATGTCCAAAGCTTCCGGAGTGATCGCGGTGATCTGACGGCCGTGTTGTTTCGAGAATTTTTTAATAAAGTTGCCAGCCAGCGCCTCGATGTCGTCAGAACGCTCACGCAAAGGCGGCAGGAAGATTGGCATCACGTTCAGGCGATAGAACAAGTCCTCGCGGAATTCGCCTTCTTCCATCATCTTTTCCAGGTTGCGGTTGGTGGCGGCAATAATACGGGTTGTGGTTTTGACTTCACGGTTGCTGCCCACCGGGGTGAACTTGCGCTCTTGCAGAACACGCAATAGTTTTACCTGCATGTCGGGGCGAAGCTCGCCGATTTCATCCAGGAACAAAGTTCCGTTGTTGGCCAGCTGGAATTTGCCGATTTTACGTTCCACAGCACCAGTGAAGGCCCCTTTTTCGTGGCCGAACAATTCACTTTCCATCAGGCTTTCAGGGATCGCCCCGCAGTTGATGGCAACAAAGGCTCCGGATTTTCTAGGGGAGTTGAAGTGAATCGCGCGGGCGACCAGTTCTTTGCCGGTTCCGTTTTCACCACGCACCAGAACCGTCGTGTCGACTTTGCACAGACGGTAGATCAGGTTGAAGACCTCTTTCATTTTGGAAGAGCCACCCACGATCTCGGATTCAATATCGTCGTCGAACACGGGATTGGACATCGCCAAAGATGAAATCAGATCGCGCGCCTCAAGGCTTTTACGCACGATTTCGGCCAGTTGCTGTGGTTGAACTGGTTTTTCAACATAGTCGTAAGCGCCTTCTTTGATCGCCACAACGGCGTCATGAAGGTTTGAGTGTGCCGTCATCAAAACGACGAAGGTGCGAGGATCGTGTTCCTTGATTGCGGTCAACGCTTCAAGGCCGTTCATTTCCGGCATCTTCACGTCCATCAGAACCAGATCCCACTGCTGAAGTTTCACCTTGTCCAGGGCCTCTTTGCCTGTAGCGGCCTCTTCGATGGTGAATTCAATTTCGGGCATGGTGGATTTCAGGATCGAAATCACCGAACGGCGCAGTTCGGCCTCGTCATCAACAATCAGTGTGTGGAGCTTATTGATCATACTAACACCTCGTCTTCTTCAGCATCCAGCGGCAGGGTGAAGGCAACAGTGGTCCCAAGGCCCACTTTACTTTCCATCGTCACTTTGCCGCCATGGAGTTCAATAAAATATTTAACCAGATAAAGCCCAAGGCCGGTTCCCTTGGTGCGCAGATCCTGATCGGAACCGCGCGTGAATTTGCCCCAGACCTTTTCCATGTCCTCGGGCTTGATCCCTTCTCCGGTGTCCTTGACCAGGACATGCACGAACTCTTCGGATTCGTGCGAGATCACTTCGATCTGACCGCCTGCGGGCGTGTACTTGATCGCATTTTCAATCAGATTGATCACAACCTCTTTCAAAAGGGTGGTGTCAAACTCGACAGAGAACATTGGTTCCAGAGCCGTGTGAATCTGGATGCCTCGTTCCCGGGCCAGTGGGCGCAGGTGCTGCAGGGCCTCTTCGATGATCTCGTTGATGTCGGCGACCTCTTTGTTGATTTTGAAGTCACGGGACTCGACACGCAGAACCTTCAGGATGGACTGGATATAACGATTCAGTTCATCACTGAACAGGCGCAGGGATTTTAGATCCTGTCCCAATTCAGTTTCCTGCGCATGCTGGGTCATCAGGCGGTCGACGATGGCCTGAATCTTCGCAATCGGGGTTTTCAGGTCATGGGAAATCAGACTGACGAAGTTGTTTTTCAATTGCTCCAGCTGCGCCAGATATTCCTGCTCTTGTTGCAGGTGGAAGTTCTGGCGTTCAATCTTGGTGGCCTGATAACCGATGAAGATGATCCAGCTTGTTCCCAGCAACACGAAAGGCGAAAACGCCGGGGACCAGAAATAGAATGTGTCAAAGACCCAGGCTGACAACGCCGCCAGCAACGTCCCGATCCAAAGAATAAAGAACAGCGCCACGGACTGCGGATAGGTGGTGATTACAAAGACCGCCATCAGCATCAGTACAAAGAACCCGGCGGCATACCAGACAAAGCTTAAACGTTTGATCCACTTGTCACCCAAAACGGTGTCGGTGATATGAGCCAGAATTTCCGTGCGCGACAAAGTCCCCATCGGGGTCATATAAACGGGCGCGGAAGAAGTCTCTGCACCGATCAGGATGATCTTGTCGGTGAAGGCATTGGCGGGAAGCTCGTCATAAATGATTTCGCTTAAAGAGTATTGTTTAAACACGCGGGCCGAGCCGCGATAGTTGATCGCCAGTCCCGCCAGTTGGGTCGGGAACTTCTTACCCGTGATTTTTTCCACCAGGTGAGGCATCTCGGCACGTTGCGGGAACACGCGACGGACCACTCCGTCTTCGTCTCGGCGCAATTCATTGCTGCCCAGATTGTTGTGGTCGCGGTTGGTAAAGACCGGGGTCAGGATGCGTTCCAGGGAATTGGTGGTCGAGGCCCACACGATCCGTGGATCCAGGAAGATGCGCTGATCTTCCGGAGTCATGCGAACGGTGCCGACGTTGTCGCCAAAGTACAGGGTCACACCGACAGATTGTGGATTCTGGCGCAGGATACGCAACAGCAGTTCAGACCACAGGGGTTTGTTCCAGAAGAAGCTGTCGGTGATGTCGGTGACTTCGCTCATGTTGTCGAGGAAGTTTGTCCGGGCATCATAGATCATCGCAAAATCGGATTGTTTGATGGTGATCAGAACGATCTGCGGGGAGGTCTTTTGGTCTCCGCGGAGTTGGAAGCGCTGGTCGTAAGACGTGATTTCATCGTTGGATAAAGCCAGGCAACCGATAAGCCAGCACAAAAGGCAACGCAGCCAAAAACCCCGGCGACGGGAGAAGAAACGAAGCAGGACTTCGAGTCGGTATAAGAGATGAGGAATGAGGCCCTTTTGCACGCGTCGCAACATAGCAAATTTATTGAAAAATTCAACGATTAAAAGCTCTTACCGGGAGGCGTAGAAACAGGTATATTGAAAAATATGCAGGTTTATCAAGGTGCCAAACATCTGAGCGCTCCCTTGGCGGCTTCTGTCGTCACTATAGGGAATTTTGACGGGGTCCATCTGGGCCACCAGCAGCTCATAGAGAATGTCGTGCGTGAGGCTCAGTATTTCGGGGTCCCGTCGGTTGTGTATACTTTCCATCCTCACCCCGTGAAGGTTCTTCACCCTGAAAGGGCCACCTATCGCCTTTTTGACCTGAAAGACCAGCAGGAACAGTTTGAAAAACGCGGGATTGAAAACGTCATTATCGAGGAGTTCACCCGGGATTTTGCCAAGGTCACCCCGCAGGAGTTTTTGGACAATTATGTGCTGAAGCAGCTTAATCCCAAAACCCTGGTGGTGGGGCATGATTTCAACTTTGGTGCTGACCGCGCCGGAAATATTCCATTTCTGGAAAAGTACTGCGCCGAAAAAGGCATTCGTCTGATCATTATTCCTCCATTCCAGTTCGAAGGCTCGGTGGTGTCGTCCACGCGCATTCGTGAAAACCTGAAAAACGGCGAAGTGCAGAAGGCCAACGATCTTTTGGCGCGCACTTACTATTTGCGTGGTCACGTGGAAAAAGGCTTTCAGCGTGGGCGCACGATTGGTGTACCGACGGCCAATGTTCATCCGGATGTCGAGTTTATTCCGCGTCAGGGCGTGTACTGCACGCTGACTAAAATCGGGGCGCATCTGCATCCTTCAATCACCAATATCGGTGTGAATCCGACCTTCCAGGAAAGTGGCAGGGGCCCGGTGAAAATTGAAACTCATCTGTTTGATTTTGATGCCCAGCTTTATGGCATCGAGGTTGAAGTGTATCTGCTGAAATTCCTGCGCGACGAAAAGAAGTTCTCGGGGATTGAAGAGCTGAAAAATCAGATTCAAAACGACATGGCTGAAGCCAGAAAGTATTTTGATGAGCATCCTCATTCGTGAGATCCGTGCTGATGGCACGCCCGGACAGTTCATGCGTTTTATGCAGGCCCTTGCTGGTGAAAAAGGCTGGGACTGGCAATTTGAAACAGTGACTGAATTTTCCCGCGAGGTTTTTCAGGGTGCGGCCGCTGTTAAAGTGGCGTCCGCCTTGTCTGCTGAAATTCTGCCGCAAATGAAAGTGCTGCCCACGCAAGTGCGTGCGGTGCAGGTTCTGGATACTTTCTTTCCGGAAGATGGCTCCTGGTATCCTCGCGTGTTGCTGCACGAGGCTTTGCGCATGGTTTTGGTGGCGGAAGCCCGGGATCTGGATATTCGCGCACCGGCCTTTGTGATCGGTCACAGTGAGGAAGCTCGTGTCGTGGCCTCGGTTCTGGCATTGATGGGGATTTCGGATATTTATCTGGTCGGGGAATCAGCCGGGCTGGAAGAGCACCAGCAGGCCTTGATGCGGTCCCATCTGGGGATCCATTTTCATATTCTGCCCATTGATGAACTGACGATGCAGGCGGTGAGTGCCGGTATCGTGGTGAACACGGTGGATTTGTCAGGGCAGCAGGCGCTGCTGACGGATCTGTCTTATTTCAATTATATGAAGGGCACTGGTTACGCCCTGGACCTCAACTTGTTGTCGCTGCAAAATCTTTTGCTGGAAGAAGCCGAAAAGGCTGAACTGCGCGTGCTGCATCCGGTGCTGGTTGCGGAAGCACTGACTCGTCTGTGGTTGGAACGTCTGCGTCCGGAGCATAATTTAAGTCACGAGGATATTCGCGAAAGCTGGACCCGCTTTTTGAAACAAAACTCATCCTCGGTCTAGTTACAAAAAATGGCACCCTGGAGTAAAGTTAGTCCAGGGGAGTCCTAATGTCTTCACTCAAAATCGGGGAAATTCTAGTTAAGCAAGGTTTGCTCAAGCCTGATCAATTGGCATTGGCCATGGAAGAGCAGAAAAAAACCGGGCAGCGGCTGACGAATTCCATCATTCAACTCGGGTACTTAAAAGACAATCAGATCCTTCGCGCTGTTGAAAAACACTTCGCGGTTCCGGGGGTCGAGGTCAACACGTTTGAAATCGATGCAACCGTCATTGCAATGATTCCCAAAGATGTGTGCGAGAAAAACACATTGATCCCTCTGCAGAAAGCCGGGAACACCCTGGTTGTAGCGTTTGCGGATCCCTCTAATATTATAGTCAAAGAAGATTTGCGTTTCATCACTCGTTGCCGCATCCAGGCGGTAGTGGGGACGGAAAGTGCCATCATGTCCGGTATTGAAAAATACTATGGCGGCAGTATCAGCACCAAGTCTTTGAACACCATGGGCGTGGGTGATGAGGATGACTTTATCCTCAGTGCCGGTCCAGCGACGGAAGTCATCGATCAGGATGGCGGGTCGGAAGACGCGCCGATCATCAAGTTCGTGAACTCGATCCTGGCCGATGCGATTCGTAAGAAAGTGTCTGATATCCACTTTGAACCTTACGAGAAAAAATACCGTGTGCGTTTCCGTATCGACGGTAACCTGGTGGAGGCGACCGCGCCTCCGGCAGGGACGGCGGCAGCGATTGCATCTCGTATTAAAATTATGTCCAAGCTGGATATCGCTGAAAAACGCCGTCCGCAGGATGGTCGTTTGAAAGTGCGAACCAAAGCCAAAGAGATGGATTTCCGTGTCAGCGTTCTGCCGACTCTTTGGGGTGAAAAAGTTGTTTTGCGTCTTTTGGATAAATCGAATTTGCAGCTGGACATGACCAAGCTGGGTTTTGAAGAGGACGATTTGAAAATCTTTAAATCCACCATCAATCTGCCGCAAGGGATGGTTCTGATCACGGGCCCGACGGGTTCGGGTAAAACGACAACGATTTATTCCGCCTTGGCGGAACTGAATCAGCCGGATGTGAATATCTCCACCGCGGAAGATCCAGTGGAGTTCAACCTGGAAGGTATCAATCAGGTTCAGATGAATCCGGATATCGACCTGAATTTTTCCAGCGCTTTGAAATCCTTCCTGCGTCAGGATCCGGATGTCGTGATGGTGGGGGAGATTCGTGACCTTGAAACTGCCGAGATCGCCTTTAAAGCGGCCTCCACGGGTCACTTGGTCGTAAGCACCCTGCACACCAACGATGCACCGGGAACGGTCATTCGTCTGACCGAAATGGGTGTGGCTCCGTATATTATCACTTCGACGGTAAATCTGATCGTGGCTCAGCGTCTGGTCGGTAAAGTCTGCGAATCCTGCAAAGCGCCGGTGGAAGTGCCAGCACAGACCCTGATGAACCTGGGCGTGCCTCAGGCTGAAATCGGAGACTACAAACTGATGCGTGGAAAAGGTTGCGCCAATTGCAACAACACCGGCATCAAAGGCCGTCTGGCGATTTACGAATTGCTGGCAATGACCGAGAAAATGAAAGAGGCCATCTTGAAAGGTGCCTCGACCGGTCAGCTTCGCTTCCTGGCCCGTGAACAGGGGATGAGAACCCTGCGCCGAAGTGCGCTGTTAAAGTTAAAACGTGGCGTAACAACTATTGAAGAAGTGCTCAACGCATCAGTGAAGGACACCTAATGAGTCTGACCGAGCTCCTTTTGCAGGCCAAAGCCAAAAAAGCGGAAGAATTTTTGTTTGTTGTCGGCAGTGAGCCGCGTGCTCGTCTGGCCTCGGGCTGGACAAGTCTGCGCACGTCACCTGCGTTGATGACGGAGTGGAATCTTTTGCAGCAAAGCCTGCTCAGCACCCAGCAAAAAGCGGTGCTTGAAACCACGGGTGTGGTTCAGGGGGAAGCGGCGCTGGATACATTGCGCATTGGTTTTTCCTTCTTCCAGCAGGACAGCACCATGAAAGCTGTTTTGGACATGGATCTTGACGGTGGAAAGCAGGAGGTGGCACTGCCGCCTTCTTTGCTGGAAGCGTGTCTGCGCATGAAGGGCTTGGTGCTGTTGTCCGGTCCGGGTGAAGCCGGGCAGGTGTGGGCACTGCACAGAATTCTGCAGAAAATCTCTGATGAAAAATCGTTCCTGGGTGTGGTGTTCTCGCGCAAGGCGTTCCCGCAGGTGCGTGAATCCAAATCCTGTTATTTGTATCACACGGGTGAATTTGCGCGCCCGGAAGAAAAAGAAAGTCTGATGGCGGGTGTGGACATGGTGGTCTATGACGGCTTCCATGACGAAGATTCTTTGCTTGAAGCCCTTTCTTTGGCCGAGCAGGGTGTGTTTGTGATTTATTCCATGAAAGCGCCCTCTGTGACGAATGCCCTTCGTCGTGCGCTGTCCACATTGGGTGATCGCTTTGGTGAACACGGGGCGCCTCGTCTGGCGGAAGTGCTGACGATGGCTTCCGGTCAGTATCCGGTGGCGGGCCTGAGCGGCGAAAAGGTTTTCGCCCATGAGGTGCTTTTGATGAAACCTCAGGTGCGTGGTCTGATTGAAGATCAGGATCTGAAGTCTTTGGAAAATCTTTTGACTCAGGCTCCGGAAAATTCCGGCATCCTGACTTTGAATCAGTCTTTGTTGCAGCATCTGATCCGTCGTCGTGTGGATTTGAAAACCGCGTTTGAAGTGTCCCGCGACCCGGACAACCTTGATCAGCTTCTTAAGAAGGTAGGTATCTAAGATGGCAAAATTCCAGTATCAGGCCAAGAATGCCTCTGGCCAAATGGTTCAGGGCGAGATCGAAGCGGCTTCCCAGCAGGAGGCCATCATCCGTCTGCGTGCCCAGCAGCTTTTGCCGGTTCGAGTGGTGGCCTTTGGTGCTTCACGTGCTTCTGCGGGGAAAACTCCGAGTTTGTTTGCTCCGACCGTAAAGGGTAAAGACCTGCAGATTTTCACCCGTCAGTTTGCAACTTTGATCAACGCCGGTATCCCGGTGGTGGATTCTTTGAAAATCCTTTCAGAAGGTTTGCGCCCGGGTCTTTTGAAGGAAGCTTCTGCCCAGGTAAAAACCTCGATCGAGGGCGGTCGTCGTCTGGCCGATTCCATGGCGCAGGTTCCAAACGTATTTGATAAATTGTATGTGAATATGATCCAGGCGGGCGAAGAAGCCGGTATCCTTGACGGGATCCTGCAGCGTCTTGCGAGCTATATGGAAAAATCCGAGAAAATCAAAGCCCAGGTAAAAGGGGCCCTGGTTTATCCGATGGTCATCATCTGCGTGGCGATGATTGTCATCGCCGGTATTCTGGTTTTCATTATTCCGAAGTTCATGGAGTTCTTCGCCGGATCCGGTAAAGAGCCACCAATGCTGACGTTGATGGTGGTGAACCTCAGTAACTCGATGATCAACAACTGGTATCTTTACCTGGGTGCGATGGTGATCGGGCCGATGGCCCTGATGCAGTGGCTGAAAACAGATGGCGGTAAAGACGCCTTTGACCGTTTCATCATGAAAGCACCGGTGTTCGGTGAAGTGGTGCAAAAATCCGCGATCGCGCGTTTGACACGTACATTGTCGACGCTGCTTTCTTCGGGTGTGGGCCTGATTGAAGCGATTGAGATTTCTGCAAAGACCGCGGGTAACGTGGTGATTGAGCAGTCTTTGCTTCGTTGCAAAGAGTCAGTGACTGCGGGTCGTACTTTTGCTTCTCCGTTGGCGAAGGAAAAAGCTTTCCCTGAGATGGTGGTTCAGATGATCTCTATCGGGGAACAATCCGGTACGATGGATATCATGTTGGGTAAAATTGCAGACTTCTATGAAGATGAAGTTGAAACAGCAGTTAAAGCGATGACCTCTTTGCTGGAGCCACTATTGATGGTTGTTCTGGGTGGTATCATCGCGGTTCTGGTTGTGGCGATGTATCTTCCGATCTTCAACATGGCGGATGTGGTTCAATAGATGCGTTTAAGTTTTGCTTTGCAGAACAGTAAAAATCAGGGGCTGACGGTGGAATTTACCCGCGTCAGCCTTTTTGCGTTGATTTTGCTGATCAGTGCGGTTTCCAGTGTGTTTCAGGAAGGTTTCATCAACTGGCAGATTCTGGGTCCGTTTTACGCGATCCTGAGTGTGGCCTTTGGCGCCCATGTGTTGTGGTTCTCGATGTGGGACCGGCTGCTGCAGAAACCGTGGCTTTTGTTCGCGGGCTTCGTTGTTGATTCCCTGCTGATTTCTTTTTTGATTTATTATTCCGGGATCAATCAGTCCCTGTTCTTGTTCCTGCACCTGGTGAATATCCTGCTGGCGGGAATTGCCTGTCGTGGTGTGGGGGCGGTGACGCTGGCCCTGTTCACGAGCATCTTCTTTACGGTGGCAGCGCTGTTCTCGCCGGAAATGAAGGCGTTGAACTTCTTCTTCCTGCTGGCTTTGAATAACATCGCGTTTTTCTCGGTCGCGGGGCTGTCTGGATACCTGAGTGAGCAGTTGCAATCCGTCGGGAAAGAGCTTTCCGAAACGGGTGCAAGTCTTCGTTCTGCTCAGGAATTGAATGAAGTGCTGGTCGAAAATATTCCGACGGGGATGGTGTCCTTTACTGAATCCGGAGAGGTGGTGAAAGCCAACTCTTCTGCGGCCGAAATTCTGGGTTATTCTGATCTGTCCACTTTGAACTGGTATGAGCTGTTCCCGGAAACGCGCCGATCTGAAGGGCTGTTCAAGGGCGATGTGAAGTACACGCCCAGGAACGATGCCAATGCGAAGATTCTGGGTATGACTTTGTCAAAGATCTATAGTCCCGAATTGAAAGCGCATTTGTCCATCGGGCTTTTTGATGATCTGACAAAGATTCGCCAGCTTGAATATGCTGCCAGACAGAATGAAAAGCTCGCAGCCGTGGGTGGTTTGGCGGCGGGGATTGCCCATGAAATCCGCAATCCATTGGCGGGTATCAGTGGCAGTATCGAGCTTTTAAGTCAGACGGTGAACAATGACGATGACCGCAAGCTGATGAAAATCGTTTTGCGTGAAATCGACCGTTTGAACAACCTGATCACTGAATTCCTGGATTACGCACGCCCGGAAGTTCCACCGACAGATGCCGTGGACCTTTCCGCGTTGCTGACAGAAGTTCTGGATTCGATGAAACTCAATGCCCAGGTCCGTGCCGACACTGAACAGGTGCGTGAGTTTGAACCAGGTCTGCAAATCCTGGGTCGCCGGGACAAGTTGAAGCAGGCTTTCCTGAACATCATCATCAATTCCTATCAGGCTATGAATGATTCTCAGAAACCGCAGATTGCGGTGAAAGCTCTGGTCACTGACAAAGAGGTGCGCGTGCGCATTCGCGATGCCGGCTGTGGCATGAGTGAGGCAACTCGCAAGAAGATGTTTGAACCTTTCCATACGACCAAACCCAAGGGCACAGGCCTTGGTCTAGCTGTGACTCATAAGATTTTAGAGGGTCACGGGGCGCAGGTGTTCGTGGAAAGTGAAGTGGGCGTAGGTACTGAGTTTATTTTGACTTTCCCCAGAGCACACTGAGAGAATAGTTTTTAACACAAGGACGTGGGAGCACATAAATGAAGTCGAGAATTCTTGTTGTCGATGACGAAGAATCAATACGCGAGTTTTTAGAGATCATGCTGAAAAAAGAAGGGTATGAAATCACTTTGGCTGAAGACGGCCAAAAGGCGAAAGACCTTCTTGCGAAGAAAACATTTGATATGATCATCTCAGACTTGCAGATGCCCCATGTGACGGGGATCGAGCTTCTGAAGCACGTCAAAGAATCCTATCCAGACACTGTCTTCATGCTGATCACAGCATTCGGTACAACCGAAACTGCGGTGGAAGCGATGAAGATGGGTGCGTATGACTATCTGACAAAACCATTCAAAATTGATGAAGTTCGTCTGAACATCCAGAACGCACTTCGTTCCCGCAATTTGGAAGTGGAAAACAGATCCTTGAAAAAGGAACTGGTAAAAGAATACTCCTTCCAGAACATGGTGGGGAATTCCCAGGCTATGCATGCGATCTACGATATGGTGAAGCGTGTCTCCCAGACGCCAACCAACGTTCTGATCACAGGGGAATCCGGTACAGGTAAAGAGGTTGTTGCCAAAGCCATTCACTATAACGGTCCGTTGAAAGACCGTCCGTTCGTAACGGTGAACTGCGGTGCCATCCCTGAAAATCTGATGGAATCAGAAATGTTCGGTCACAAAAAAGGCTCTTTCACCGGTGCGGTGGCTGATAAAGCGGGTCTTTTTGAAGTGGCTGACGGCGGTACCTTGTTCTTGGATGAGGTCGGTGAATTGCCACTGACGATTCAGGTAAAACTTCTTCGTGCGATTCAAGAGCGTGTGATCCGCCGCGTGGGTGCGACGGAAGACATGAAGGTGGATGTGCGTATCATCGCCGCTACCAACCGCAACCTGGAAGACATGGTTCAAAAGGGCGGCTTCCGTCAGGATTTGTTCTATCGTCTGAATGTTATCAATATCAAAACGCCGGGCCTTCGTGAGCGTCGTGATGATATCCCGCTGTTAGCGAATCATTTCCTGAAAAAGTACAATGAGCGTCTGAACAAAAACATCGGCGCGATCAGTGCTGATGCAATGGAAATCCTGAAAAAGTACGACTATCCAGGGAACGTGCGTGAGCTTGAAAATATGATCGAGCGCACTGTGGCTTTGGAAGGCGGCGCAACGATTCTTCCAGAATCTTTGCCACCAATGGTGAACACTTCTTCCGGTCGCAAGATGGCTTCCTCCAATGAAATCGAAATCGGTGACGATGGCGTTGATTTGGACAAGGTGATGGGTCAGATCGAAAAAGAGCTTTTGATCAAAGCCATCCATTCTGCCGGCGGTGTGAAGAAAAGAGCTGCAAAGCTGCTTCATATCTCTTTCAGATCAATGCGATATCGCATTGAAAAATATAATCTAGGCGTAGTCGGCGACGACGAGTTGGACGACGAATAAAAGGTGCCTGGTTGTTTTTTCTGGCTATACAGTGTCAAACGAGAGGGAAGCGAAAGCTTCCCTCTTTTCATTCGAGAAACCGTCGTCAAAGGTCCTGTCTAACTGAAATCGAAAACGATTATCAAGTTTGATTATTCTCAATACGTTTTCATTTGTTGCTTTGGCTGCCCGATTCTGCAATCATTCGGGGGGTGGAGGTCTTATGACTAAAGAAAACAAAAAAGTAGTAGATCTTTTGAATGAAATTATCGAGATGGAGATCTCTGGCGTTGTTCGTTACTTGCACTATGCATTGATGGTGAAAGGTCCGAACCGCATTCCAATCGTTAAATGGTTCCATGAGCAGGCTAACGAAGGTTACCAGCACGCGTCCCTGATGGGCGAAAAAGTGACAGCTTTGGGCGGTCACCCAACTTTGCGTGTGTCGGCGGTTCCGGAAACTAAAACTCACAAGGTTTTGGACATTTTGAAAGAAAGCCTAGAGTTCGAACAAGCTGCTTTGGCGAAGTACAAAGGCGTACTGAAACACTGTGGTGATGACGTTGCGTTGGAAGAACTGATCCGCTCAATGGTGCGTATGGAAACAGAGCACATTGAAGAAGTGGTTAAAATGCTGGACACCACTCACTAGAGTGATCTGACATTCAGAATTGAAAAAGCCCGCGGTGATGCGGGCTTTTTTTTTAGACCTAGCGGCAGTTCAGATTGTGAACCAGGTCGCTGGCATAAGAATAGACCATGTCGTATTCGCCGTCGAACTCTGGGCGCTGGAACATCAACGAAGCCACCAGATCCGTGACCTTCTGAGTGTCACGCAGTTCAGGCAGGCTGATGTCTGCAACCCGGAACGTGTTCGTCATTTGCCCTGTCAGTTTGTACTTTTTGTTGCCCGGAGCTTTGCTGACCAGGTCATCGTATTTGTGAGGCTTTTTGTCCCCCAGCGTGACTTCGGCATCATCACCATCCTGAACGATCTTCAGGGTGTGAGTGCTGGATGCAGAATCACACTGAGTGATTGTGACAAACGAAGCATTCGCGCTCAGTGCGGAAAAAACGATGGCAAAGGAAAGGGTCAGCTTCCACATGGTAAGGCCTCCTGATTTATTTGAGACCTTAGGTTGTAGCAGAGGGGATTCGCACCCCTCCAGCTTCTTTTTCTTTATGACAGTAACTTAATCCTGACCTTAGAATTCTGTGTCGAACACACCAAGAATCATGGCTTTAAAGTAGTTCCTTTTCAGGCGGTCGTCGATCAGTCGGGAATCTTTTTTATACTGATTGTAGATATCCGTCATTTCGCGGTTATAGGCTGCGCCGTAAATCATTGCCCCGTTTTCCATGTCGTGGATGAAGCTGCGCTTGTTCAAATTGACCGACCCCAGGAATGAATACACGTCATCAATCAAAACAATTTTTGAATGCAGAATCACCTTCGGTTCAGTGTACTCATAGATGGCAAGCTGGTGGAACAGGCGGTTCACTGCCGGTTTGCTCGATTCGCTCAGGATCCAGTCGACAGTGTCGCCCTTCAAGTCCAGACGGGTGATCACGGTGACCTGAACCCCACGGGCCGCGGCTCGTTCCAGTGCTTCTACGATAGGGGTCGGCGGGCGGAAGTACGGCGTGGAGATCATGATTTTCTTTTTCGCACTGTCGAGCATTTCCACATAGAACTGAATCAGACGTTCGTCGTCCTTGTAAGGAACCGACATAAAGTGACGCACCAGCGGTTCGCGGTTGTTGAAGTAGGATGGGCTGGTTTGCGCTGCCATCGGCACGTTGACGTTGATGCTGCGGAATTGCATCGTTTTATAATCACGATCCCACAAGGTCAGGAAGTGCGCCGCCACTTTTTCGGTAAAATCCCTGTCGTGAACTTTGAATTCAAAATCACGCCAGTGCACGAAGCTTTCATCGCCCTTCACATAGTTGACCATTTCCGGGCGGGGATAGTCGTAAGCTTTTTTAAAGATGAAGCCATCGTGAATGTTACGTCCCCCGATGAAGGCCACGTTGTTTTTGGGCTCTTTCTTTGACAGCGTCAAAAACAGCTTCACGTGCATTGAACGGTGCAGGCGATCGAAACGGTCGCTGAGGCTGCCGCCGGATGGAACTTTGTATTTCAGTTCCTGCAGCTGGATGTTCGGATTCTGAGCTTCCAGCTTGCGCAGCAGAACTTCGTCTTTATCCAAAGTGATCACTCCGGCCACCAGGATTTTTACTTTGGTGCCGCGTTTGGCGTGGAAATCCAGCAGACGCGCCATGAAGGTTCCATAGTAGTCCGCACGGAATACCAGGTACGACACATAGATACTATCAAGGTACGGAGCCTTGGAAAAATCCAACGGAGCATAAGGATCGTGCAGATCCATGAAGTGAGACGGAAGCGGCTGACCCAGCAGAGCTTCAGCTTTGGATTTCAGCGAGTCCACAGCTTCGGGCAAATTCACCACCGCCGGAACCGCCTGAGGGCAGGTCATCGAGGCGTATTTGTCAGTCATGAAGAATTTTTCGATGCCAGTCAGATTGTCCGTGCGAGGCATCAGGCAGCCTTCAACCAGATTGTGCAGATCGAGATATGGATTTGCTGGTTCAACAAAGCGAACGCCGAACTGGGCTGGGACACCTGTCGGGCCGGCTTTCAGTTCGCATGTTGTGACAGAACTTGCCGGGAGCAGGCGCAGGTTGTCGCCATTGTACTTGCTGTCGTACATCCGGAAGGTGGCTTTTTGGTTGGCCACAAATTTTTTGTCCGAGAAGGTCTTTTTGATGCGGAAGGGACCATCACAAGTCACGGTCGCCTCGAAGTGTTCGTTCTTGCGCTGTTCATTGGGATCATCAGTGCTGATCAGATAGTTCTTGATCTGCACCTCATAGTCTTTTGCATGCATGCGGTCGAATTTGAAAATGCGCTGAATCTGGCCGTTACGAAGAGCAAATTCCGCAGCGGAATTCATCTCAAGGCGCTGCTCTTGGGTGCGCCAGGATTCATTGTTGCTTGTTAGAACTGAAACCGGAGTGTCCGCGCGAAGTGCATTGATGCGTTGCTGAGTCAGGGCAGAGCTTTGATTCACGATTTGCAGCTGACGTTCCTGACGGGCGCTCATTTCTTTGTAGGCGCGTTCTTCCCGGGTTTCCTGAGGGAAGGAATCTTTTTTGTGTGGATGTGGAGTGGTCTGCCGTCTTTTCAGAATCAGCAGCTGTTCCTTGTTCAGTTCGGCCTGCAGGTTGTCGCTGTAAAGCTTTTGCACGTACGGGGCCACATCCGGTGGGACCTCGACAGAGCTGGGATTTCTTTGTGCCGGAGTCTGGCAGGAAATCAAAGTGAAAGAAAGAAGCAAAACACCAAGCAGCGTTCCAAAGTTTTCAGTCTTTTTCATTCTGAATTTATCGGAAAAACCTGACAAAGACATAACATTTCCCGGGATTACCAGAGCTTTATCTGTGTCTTCGCAGTCGCTGTATCAAAGTGAGACAAAACCGGGGCATAATGGTCCTGTTTTTCGGAGGATCCGTGTTTCAGAATCAGGGACTGAAGGCCATAGCATTGTTCGAGGGAACGAAGGGAGTTTTCGTTTTGCTGGTGGGCTTTGAACTTTTTCATTTGTTGGGAACCGACGTGCAAAATCTCAGTCAGCAAATTGTTCATCATCTGGGATTGGATCATGGTGCGCTGGCCGGCGTGTTTCGACGGATGCTTGAACAGGTCAGTGACTCCAGCGTTCGGATGATGGCGGTGGTGGCTTTGCTATATGCGACGTTAAGGCTGTTGGAGGCCGTGGGGTTGTGGCTTGCCAAGCCCTGGGCGGAATGGCTGGCTATCGTTTCGGGCAGCCTTTATATTCCCGTTGAAATGTACAAGCTGATTCAGCATCCCACATGGATTCGGATTCTTATCACGTTAGGGAATGTGGCCTTGGTCTATTACCTGATTCGGATACGCGGGGGTCGTCGCTCTAATTTGTCACCCTCTCAGCCTTTTTAACAGGGGTGGGGGCTTTAAATGAACTATAAACCGCTTTACCCGGGCAAGGGGCTTGCAATAAGGGGTGGGTGGTATAAACCTTTGGAGGCTTTATGAAAAAGTGGATCTTGTTTTCTTTGATGTCGGTTATGGCTTCTTCGGCGATGGCTGATGGAACGATCACCTGCAAAGGTTTTGATGCTGACAAGAACAAGACGGAAGATGTGTTGGTGATTGAAGCCGACATGGCGATTCTTCTGTCGGCTTCCAATAATGAAGGTTTCCTTTCTCCGCGCTGGAAAAACGGAGAGGTGAAGGATTACGCCAATGACCTTTACGTGGTGACGGTGGATCGCAAGGCCAGCACCATCACGACGGATGATCTTAGGGCCGGCACCCAGAAGGTCCACACGGACGCCAAGTGCCGTTATAACGGGGAGCCTGACGAAGGCTACTAGAAACCTCTAAAGCATAGTATCCCATCTCCAAATCCGAATGATCCTCTATCGCAGTGATGGTGGCATTCGGATTTGTCGTTACTACGGTATCTGTCGTCACGCCATTAATGACTGCATAGATGTAGTATGTCTCGTCTATGGCCAGTTCTTGTTCTTCAAAACTGTTATTCAAAACAACTGACTGAAGTGGGCTTCCATCTTTGCTGATAGTGAATGTCACCGGATTCAGACCGGTTTTCTGGAAGCTCAGGGTGTTTGGTTTTGAACTGGGCATTTCAACAACATTGAATTCATATACTCCTTGAGCCTGCACCTGTACCACCTGGGCAAGGAACCCCGTCGGACCAGAGACCGACATTGGCGCTGATGTGTATGTGTTGCCGTCAATAACGGCGGAGGCCACGACTTCATAGGTGCTGCTGGTAGGAATTCTCATCGCCGCTCCGGGAGCGATGCCGGGCACGCGTGCAATGATCTGGTCGCCTTTCCGAACCATATACTGGGCGATATCTGAAGTGTTATTAAGTAATTTGAGATCCGCATGGCTGAACAAAGGAATGAACAGGACAGTGGCGATCATGTTCAGATTCAGATGCTTGAGAAATGCTTTCATAAAGTTCCCCGTTATTCGGTGTGTGTTATGACTTATGAATAAAGCATCGACCGTGCCGGGGTGAAACGACCTTCAAATCAACTATAATACGACGTGGAGGCGGGGCTGCCGGGTTCCCGGCAGGTGAGTCTGCCGGAGCCTTGGCAGCTGCCGAAAGCGCGGCAGCTGAAAGATGGCCGAAAATGATTAAAGGGCGCGTTGCAGGGGACTTGCCAGAACCGGCCAAGTGGATTTCTGAATTACCGGGCGGCCTTTAAATACCAACACACCGAAAGTTCCATAGTGGGTCAGGCGTGACGCCCACTCGGCAGGGTTGTTGTCAGCGCTCCACCGCACCCACACCACGGTTTGTTGTGGATGGTTTTTAAGGCGCGCCACCAGAACTGTACTGACTTCGCTCAGATTGTACTTCTGACCTTCAATGGAAATGGTATCAGCCGTGATCTGCAGGTTCTGTTCAGCCAGCTGGGTTTTCATGAATTTCACAAAGTTCTGCTGATCACCCACAAAGACCATGGATCCTTTAGCCGGGACATCCAAGGGCTCACCGCTATAGTGAAGGACATCATTGCCTTCTGTTTTCTGGGACCACACCTCAACAAACTGCTTTGCCGAGGCGTCGGCCGGGTCAAAGTAATAGTGAATCTCAGCAGACCCCAAGACGCTGGACAAAGTCGCCGGGCGCTCTTCCGTGTAGAGACGACGGAAAAGACGGAAGTCCGGATCAACTGAAACCTTCACCGGGCGGGACGGAGACGTCAAAGAATAGAACTGGGTTTTGTCGGAAAGACGGGCCAGCTGGCGAATCTCTGCGCCGGATTCCAGCGTCCAGATCACCGGGATGTTCAGATCATAAAGATCCGCCTGCTTTTGGCTGAGCACATAGGTGGTGCTGGTGGATCCGTCGTGCCATTTCATGATGCGCACATCACCCAGTTCAATTTCTGGCGCGCCTTTGCGGTCCAGCCACTGGCTGAAGAATGTTTGCAGATTCTGGCTGGTGACGGATTCGAAACTGTTTTGAATGTCGGTGAAAGATGCTTTCTTAAACAGATTGCGAGTATAGAAGTCCTGCAGGGACTTATGAAAAGCCTCTTTGCCAAAACGGAATTCCAGCATATGGAACAGCATCATGGACTTGCCATACCCCACGGCCTGAGAGCTGGAATTGTGACGTCCGCGGAACTGACGAAGCGGGAAATCTTTTTCCGGGTTGCTCGCAACAAAGTCCATATAGTTCAACAAGGTGTTCATGCGGTAGGTGCGCTCGCTGCCGGCTTTTTCCTGCTGCCAGTAATCCGCCATGTAAGTCGTAAGACCTTCACACCAGTTGCCTTTTTCATAGTCCACATAAACGCTGTTGCCCCACCAGTTGTGCAGAACTTCGTGCGGCAGTGAAGAATTCAGGATAAATGGCAGACGCAAAACCGTGGGCCCCAAGAGCGTGAAGCTTGGCATGCCATAGCCGGTTTCCCAGAAGTTCTCAACCACGCTGAAAGATGAATACGGGTAAGGCGCAATAATCTGCGAATAGTGCTTGATGTATTCCGGAACCAGACTCAAAAAACTCTGCGCGAGCGCCGGATCTTCTTTGCGCAGCAGAACCTGCACCTTTTTTCCGGACGGAGTATCAACCTGATAGTTTTTGAAGGGACCTGCCACCAGATAGATTTCTTCCTGGGGATAAATTTCGACAAAGCGGGACGTGCGAATCGAACCTTCCACCACGGTGCTGGCGATCTGACCCTGCACCAAAGACATCCAGTCGCCGGGGGTCTGTACAGTGACGTCAAAACTTTTCTGCGTGTCCAGGAAGAACGGATACCAGTAAGTGCTGCCAAACAGGGTGGCACCTTCCGGAGCAATCAGACCGTTGCTGCTGTCGTTCAGAACCGGATCAAAGATCACACCGAAGTACTGCAAAGTGACTTTGCTGTCGATGTTTCCCAATGTCAGGCCGTATTCAGCATAGGGTTCTTTTTGGGTTGCCGGGTGAAGTAATACGACAGAATCGTCACTGCTGGTCACAGAGACTTGCAGACCCTTGTGCAGCAGAAAGCTGACTTTACGGGGAGATTCCTTGGGAAAAGTCAGAGTGTCCTGTGCCTTGATCATCTTCAGGCCCGGATAAAGCTCGACATTCAGTTTGTGATGCAAAGTCTGGCCGTGGGACTGCATGGAAACGAGCAAAATGAACAGCAGACCGACTACGATCAACAACTTGTTAAGCGCTTGCGCTTTGGACATGATTTACCTCTGAAAACGGGGTCTGTATTTACGCCCGTCCCAGGGTAACGTCAAAGGGATTTCAGTTTGCTTTCGGGCGGGAGCCCAGGATCAAACAGAAGTTGAATTTTCTTCCATTTCTCGCAGTGCGGGGCCTCGATAGAGACTTTTTCGCCACTCCAGGGGTGAGTGAACTCCATGCGCAGGGCTTTTAGGCACAAACCCTCGATATCCAAGTGGTTTCTGAAGAAACGGTTGTGGTGGGAATCCCCGTGAACGGCGTCCCCCAGCAAGGGATGGGAGATACGGTTGAAATGTCGGCGGATCTGGTGGTAGCGGCCGGTATGGGGGATGACCTCCACCCACGAATAGCGGGCGGTGGGGAACTTTTTACCGACAGCCACCGGGAATTCCACGGTCGCCAGGCGTTTGAAGCTGGTCCGAGCGTCCACCAGGTCGCCGGTGGAATCCAGTTCCAACGGCAGCTCCACTTCACCTTCTTCTTTCACGTAACCGCGCACCACAGCCTGATAGGTTTTATGGGTCGCGCGTTCGGTGAACAGGCGGCACAGTTTGCTGGCGGATTCCGAAGAAAGTGCAAACAGCAGCACGCCACTGGTGCCGGCATCCAGGCGATGCACCGGATACACGTGCTGTTTCATCATGCGGCGGGCATGGTAAAGACAGATTTTATCGCGGGAAACACGGTGCTGGACATTCTCGTGGGGATGCACGTGAAAGCCTGAGGGCTTGTTCACGGCAATAAAGTATTCATCTTTGTACAGTAGCTCCACGAGGATCCTTAGTGTTGATGTGTTCTTAGCGGCCATGTTTACCACTGTATTGCGCTCAAATCGACAAAAAACAGGCTGGCGATTTCGGGATGAACTCGTCTAGACTGAGGCAGGAGGCCCGGAATGAAACACAAGGCGATTCTGTACAGCGATTTTAATTGTCCGTTTTGTTATGCCCTTGAAGAGCGCCTGGTGGGACTGCGTTTGGCGCCATCTGTCGAGTGGCGGGGGGTGCAACACGCGCCACAGATGCCGGTGCCCATGCAACTGGCGAATCTGGGGTTTGCGCAAAGTATTGAGCGCGAAGTGGTGATGGTGAAGGACCTCATGCCCGAAATCGACATCGCTTTTCCCATTGGAAAACCCAACACTTTGAAAGCCATTCAGTATTCGATCGCAGCGTCCCGTCATGAACCGCTGCTGGGTTTGGTGTTCAGGCATACTCTGGCCCGGGAATTCTGGGTGAATGGGGAAGACATCTCCGATGAGGCTTTTATTAAAACTGTGGCTCATCAGTTTCAGTTTGATTCTTTGAGGGTCGACAGTGCCGCTGAATCCGAGGCGGATCGCTGGCAAAGAGAGTGGCAGCATCTGGGCACCGGCTCGGTTCCCACACTGGTCCGGGATGATGGCGAGATTCTGATGGGTTTGCAACCCGTGGAAGTGTTAAAGGCCTTTTTCGGCGAATGACTGTTGATTTGCACTTGTGCCGGCATAGCTTTGAGTTCGCAAGCCCCCTTTGAGAAGATAGGTTTATTGCGAAGGAGGAACGGCCATGAAAAGCCACAAAGTGCTTTTTGTTCTGACCAGTACCGAGCAGCTTGGCGATACCGGCCATCACACGGGCGCTTATCTTTCTGAAATCACCCATCCTTACGATGAATTTGTGCGTGCAGGATATGACGTCGACATGATCAGTCCACTGGGGGGAAAAGTGCCCCTGGACGGAGTGAAAATGGACGATCCCCTGAATGCCACGTGGATGAATGATGAAGAGTTTTTATCCAAGGTGGAAGGCACAGTTAAACCCTGGCAGGTTTCAGGTCGCGATTATTGCGCGATCTTTTTTGCCGGCGGGCACGGGACGATGTTTGATTTTCCCGAAAATCTGCAATTGCAAAAACTGACTTCTGAAATCTATGAAAACAATGGCGTGGTCGGAGCTGTTTGCCATGGCCCGGCGGCCCTGGTGAATGTGCGTCTTTCAGATGGCCAGTATCTGGTGAAAGGCCACGAGGTTTCCAGTTTCACCAATGAAGAAGAAGAATTCGTCGGTATGGAAAAGTCCGTGCCGTTTTTACTGCAGACACGTTTGCAGGAACGGGGCGCGCATCATACGTCTTCGCCGAAGTTTGCCGGGCACGTGGTGAAAAGCGGCCGTCTGGTGACCGGGCAAAACCCCGCGTCGGCGGCCGGCGTCGGCAAAGCGATGGTGGAGGTTTTGGAATTCATCGAAGAGGGGCGCATCGTGCCAGAGCAAAACTGGTGTGAATGGCATGAACCACAGCAGCACCAGCGAGGTGCTTTGTGACGGCCGATTCACGCATCATTGCCAAAAGCCCCCGGTTTCTGGAAGTGCTGGATCTGGCCCGTCTGGTGGCTGCCAGTTCCGCCAATGTGCTGATCACGGGGGAAAGTGGCACGGGCAAAGAAGTCATCGCCCGGCTTATCCACGATCAAAGTGCCAGGCAGCGCAAAACCTTTGTGCCCATCAACTGCTCGGCCATTCCAGAACCTTTGTTAGAGTCTGAACTTTTTGGTTATGCCCGTGGCGCTTTCACCGGCGCGATGAATGCCCGTCAGGGCCTTTTTGAAGAGGCCGATGGCGGGACGTTATTTTTGGACGAGATCGGCGATCTGGATCTGCACCTGCAGGCCAAGCTTTTGCGAGTGCTGCAGGAAAAGAAGGTCAAACGGGTCGGGGAAAATCATTACCGGCCTTTGAATCTGCGAATTGTGGCCGCGACTCATAACGATCTTGAAGGCGACGTGCAGGACAAGCGCTTTCGCGAGGATCTTTACTTTCGTCTGAAAGTGGTGTCGATCAAGATTCCGCCACTGCGGGAGCGCAGCGAGGACATTTTACCCCTGGCGCATTATTTCCTGGATAAATTCACACGACGTTATCAGATGCCCGAAAAAAAATGGGGTCGCGATGTGGAAGAGTTTCTGCTGACTCGTCCTTGGATGGGAAATGTGCGAGAACTGGAAAACACCATCGAGCGCGCCGTGGTGTTAAGCCCTGCCGGTTTGATTCCATTGAAAGTGCTGCAGGATGATTTGCAGGTCCGTGAATGCAGTCTGGATCAGATTTTTGAAAAGCTTTATCAGGCTCAAGGCCGCTTTCTTTCTTTAGAAGAACTCAGCAAAGCCTATATTGAGTTTGTTCTTAAAACGAATCGGGGAGCCCGTGAAAAAAGCTCCCGCGATTTGGGAATAGACCGTAAGACGCTGTACCGTAAAACCCACGCGCCTCTTCAGTGAAGATTTGCTGACGGGCGCTCGGCTTCGGCTCGGGCACGGTGCAGTTCGCCTTCGGTGCTGGCTTCGGGTGTTGGTGATGGGCTGCTGGTGCCGCGCTGGGCGCGACGCAGTTCACGCTCCCGGACAAAATCCATGACCAGGGCCGACAAGGCCGATTCCAAAGATCCTGCGTGCAGTTCCTGCTGGCGCTTGAATTCAGCTTCCGCAGCGTCACGGCGTCGATCTGCGGCACGCACTCCCGGCCAGGCAAAGAAGTAAACATAGCTTAAACCGCCGACAGCAATGGCCGTCAGACACAGGCTTGTGATTAAGGTGGAGTTCCAGAAGATTGCGCCTGTGCGGTCGTATTGACCGGTGGCTTCGGTGATAAACATGAAAACACCGCCACAGACAAAGGCGATGGCACCCAGGCCGGTCATGGACAGAAAAACTGCCGTGCGGCTGCGGATGGTGATGGCATCGTAAATTTCCAGTGCGCTGTCTTTCAGGCTGCGACGGGGCTTATGGCTGCCTTTGCCAAAGTTCATGATGAAAGGAAGTATAAATCCTAACCACTTCATAGCATTCTCCTGGGTGAACAAAAAGGCCCCTTGCGGGGCCTTTCCGATTTTAGTGTTTGCGGTTGATCAGGGCTCCGGCCACAAAGCCTACTGCGGCGGCTCCGAGGATGGCATAGAAAGGATGGGCCTTCACAAGGTCCTCAGAAGCCTCCACACCTTCTTTCACTCTGGATTCAACGGCATGATAGCGATCGCTCCATGCGCTTTTTTCAAGCTCCTGAGCCACGTTTTCTTTGATGTCGCCCATTTTCTTTCTGAATTCGCCTGTAGTAGCTTCCATGGCATTTCTCCTTTGTCTCATGGTTAATAGTACGAGCAATGCAACTCAAAGTAAGACGGTAGCAGCATTGGTGCCATACTCAGCTTCAAAGAGCTGGCAGTACACCGACTTTCAGAGGCAAATAGTCCCCGCTGGACTGGAAACTTGCCCCGCACCCGGTCTTTGCGTTAGCATGACGGCATGATTAAAACCTTCGTACTTGTTTCTGTTTTTTCTGCAATCGCGTATGCGAATCCCTGTCATGAAAACCGCGCTGCCCTGGATCTGGGCTCTGGCACCACCAAAGCCTATGTGGCGACAGTCGACACCTGTGAAAAGAAAATCGTGAAGGTGCTTTTCGAGGACCGTTTGCCACTGGCATTCAATGAAGCTCTTGAAAAATCCCCGACCAAAGAAATACCCGCAGCCACCATTCAGGAATACACACCACGGATTGAACTGCTGCTGCAGAAAGTGAAAACCTACAACGTCAAACGCATCAATGCGGTGGCGACCTCGGTATTCCGAGTGGCGAAAAATGGACAGGCCGTCGCCAGGGGTATTTCCAAAAAACTTGAAATCCCGGTGGAAGTCATCAGTCAGGAACAGGAGGCTGAACTGGGTTACTGGTCAGCTTTGGCGCAGCGGAGAATCACCGACACCAGCAATCTGATCGTGTGGGATATCGGCGGGGGCTCGATGCAGATGTATTCCCGGGAAAAAGGCAAAGTGCACATCTTTGAAGGAAATCTGGCGTCGGTGACTTTCAAGAATCAGATTCTGCAAGTGCTGCAGTTTAAAGATCCCAAAAAAGAATCTTCGCCGAATCCATTCGCCCGGCAGCGCGAGGCCGCCTTGCAGCTGGCAAAAAATCATGCCTATCTGAATGTGCCTGCTTATTTCAAAGCCAAAGCACCCACTGCTCGCTGGGTCGGTGTGGGTGGTGTGATTTCCATGTCCGTGCAAAAACAGGTGCAGGCGGGGGGATTTGAATTCACCCAAAGTGCTTTGGAAGAAGCTTTGAAAAAAAGATCCCAGCTGAAAGATTCTGAAATTGAAAGCGAATACCGCATTTCTGATATTTCAAATCTGGCACTGGTGCTGGGTTATATGAAAGCACTGAAGATCGAAAAGGTCGAAACAGCCCAGGCCTCATTGGGCCAGGGCCTGATCTTTAAGAGTTTAAAATAGCCGCCGCAGGCGACGGGCTGGGCATGTCCTCTTTGGACAGCACCACGACTTCGCCCCCGTGGCGGATCACTTCACAGGCGATGTCATCCAGAATGTCGTCATCCTTGGCATTGATTTGTTTTTCGTGGAAGGTGATCTGACCGCTTTTGCGGTGCAGTTCACCCCAGATCTCGCTGTTGTTCTGTAAAAACAGCGTGCGCACATTCCCGTTGATGGCGGCGCGGCTGATCTTCACCAGATCGTCGATGACTTTTTTCTGATGATTCATTTTTTCCAGTTCATACGCGGACAGATTGCGCTGTTGCGCCAGTTCCTTTTTGACGTGAACCTGGGCCTGGTGAATCAGGGATTCCATGCGTGGCGCGGTTTTGGACGGATCCAACTTAAAGAACACGGCAGTGGGGTGCAGGGTGACCTCTTTGTAGGTGTGAAACAGATTTTCGCTGGCAAACACAAACAAGGGCACCTGTTTGTAACCCGGCTCCTTGCTGATTTTGGCTTCGATCCAACGCAAGAACAGCTTTACGCCTGATTTTTTCTTGCACTGATTGTCGTCAAGGCCCCGGCCGCGCATATGGCTTTTCAGGTGGGGGATCTGCGAGGTTTCGGTTTCATCCAGATGTTTCCAGTGAATGCTGTTGCTGTGCTGCCCCTGATGGAAAAGAAAATTATGAATTTCAGTGCCGCTGCCGCCATCACAATGAGTCAGTACGGCCTCCAGCGGAGTCAGAGTCAGAATGTGATAGCTGCTTTCACCCTGCAGGTCTTCAAGCAAAGGTTTCAGGTGGAAACTTTCAGCCACCACCACTTTGGACGGGACGGTGTGAGCGGCCATATAGAAACCCCGCCAATGTTTGTTCACAAAGATAGCCATACCAAAATCGGAGCGTTGCAGATGCTCGGCGGGATTGAAAGTATACAGGGAATCCAGCAGGGCTTTTTTCTCGCCATTTTTGGCGTCCAAAGAAAGCAGATGAGCCGCTCGTCGCACCAGGGTTTCGTATTCTAAAAGCAGAGTCTTATCAGGCATGCCGGGGATGTAAATCGAAATACACGGACCCTCATTCACAGAGGTCAGCATCAATAAATCATCGTGGGTGAGTTTTTCAAGCATGGGAACTCCTGGGACGAAGAAGGGAATCTCTCTATAATCTGCGCTTTTGAGAGTGAACTCAAAGTGTCTTGTGACAGTCCAGTGTGATGGGTCAGCTTGTGACACACAGGTGCCAGCCTTATAGTGAAAGAAGAATCCTCAACTTCCAAGAAAAGAGGACAGTCATGAAAACATGGATTGTAGTCGTCAATCGAGTTGAAGCAAAAGTTTTTGAAAGCGACGGTAAAGGACACAAAGGGGATGTGAAGTTCGTCCAAAAGCTTGAAAATCCCCGCGGACGTCTGAAATCTCAGGACATCAATGCGGATAAGCCGGGATTTTCTCCGGGTGTGGCAGGGCATGGGGGCACCAAAGAAAAAGCCCAGTCACCGACGGACCGTGTGTCTCAGATGTTTGCAAAAAGGGTTTCTGATTATCTGGAAGAGGCCCGTCACGCGAACTCTTTTGATGAAGTTGTGCTGATTGCAGCGCCGCAGTTTCTGGGACGCATGCGAAGCATGTTCAGTGGACCTTTAAAAGAAGTGGTATCCATGGAAATCCCGAAAGATCTGGGCCCGGCCGTCACCGGACCGGATTTGCGGGACAGATTATGGCCAGCTCCGGAGGTGCGTCATGAACTCTGACTTTAAAAAACCGATACAGAATCAGCGCGGTAAGCTGGGTTGGATCTTCCTTTGGTTGGTCGGTATCCCAGTTCCCATTCTGCTGATTCTGTTCCTGATTCGAGGTTGCACTTAAAGTGGGGCATTCCAAAGCTGGAAGTACATCTTGCGGCTTTGCAGAAGCTCTTGATGTGTGCCGCTTTCCACTACGCCACCCTGGGCGACAACATAGATGTTGTCCGCCTGAGTGACGGTGGACAGGCGGTGCGCAATCACGATGGTCGTGCGACCTTTGGTGGCTTCGGCCAAAGAGGCCTGAATCACCGCTTCGGTTTCATTGTCCACTGCGGAAGTGGCTTCATCCAAAATCAAAACCGGCGGGTTTTTCAAAATCACCCGGGCAATTGAAATGCGCTGGCGCTGGCCGCCGGACAGTTTCTGCCCGCGTTCACCAATCACCGTGTCCAGTCCTTCCGGAAGTTTTTCGATAAATTCCATTGCATGGGCTTTGCGTGCGGCATCCAGAACAGCTTCACGAGTGGCACCCGGGCTGCCATAGGCGATATTGTCATAAATGCTTCCGTGGAACAGGAACACGTCCTGACTGACCAGACCGATCTGGGAACGCAGATCTTTTGGATCACAGTCGGCAGTGTTCTGACCACCGAACAGAATTTTTCCTGCCGACGGTTTATAGAACCCCAAAAGCAGTTTTGTGACAGTGGATTTACCAGAACCCGTAGGGCCGACAATCGCCACGGTTTTTCCTGCTGGCACCTGGATATTGACGTTATTCAATACCGGCACGCCATTGCTGTATGCAAAATCAAGATCAGAGAATTCAATGCCTTGGGCATGATCAAACTCCCGAACAGCTTTGGTGGATTCCAGATTCACTGGCGTTTTGATCAGATCCAAAACGCGGTCGGCAGAAGCCATGGCACGTTCAAACAAATCCACCGTGTCAGCCAGGCCCGTCAATGGCCACAACAGACGCTGGGTCAGGAAGACCAGCACGCCATAGAATCCGACGTTCAAATCTCCGCGCAGGGCCATTTGTCCGCCCATAACGAAGGTGGCGATAAAGCCCATCAACACGGCCATACGAATCAAAGGATTGAAGGCCGAAGAGACTTTGATCGCCTCTTTGTTGGACTGAAGATAAGTCATACTGTCATTGGCAACTTTTTTGGATTCCAGCAACTCGGACGTGAAACTGCGAATGGTCGCCATGCCCGAAATATTGTTCGCCAGACGAGATCCGATCTGACCGGCTTTTTCACGCACATCCAAATACAAGGGCGCCGCGCGTTTTTGGAAATAGAAGGCACCCCACAAGATCACCGGAATCGGCAGGAAGGCAAAAATAGCGATACTTGGAGCCAGGACAAAGAACACAGCGCCAATCAGTACTACGGACGTGAAGACTTGAATCAGACTGTTCATGCCGCCGTTAAGGAAGCGTTCCAATTGATTGATGTCATCATTCAGGATGGAAACCAGGCCGCCGGTGCTGCGATCTTCAAAGAAGGACATGTCCAGTCTTTGCAGGTGATCATAGGCTTCGGTGCGGAATTCATGTTGCAACGACTGGGCAAGTCCGCGCCATTTTAAAAGCAGCAGATATTCAAACAGGGATTCACACATCCAGATCAGCAAAGTCAGAACAGACAGCAAAATCAGCTGATGTCCCGGGTCTTCCACGCCCCATTTTGCCAGAAAGGATTTTTCCTGATTGGCGACGACGTCAATCGCGATACCGATCAGAATTTCCGGCGCGATGTCGAAGGTTTTATTTAGAAACGAGAATAGACTTCCTAAATAGAAGTCACGACGGTGTTTCTTGGTGTAAGCAAAAAGGCGGGCGAAGGACGTAAATGATGAAGAGTGTGCCATGGCGAATTGTCTACACCTGTCCGCACCCTTGGTCCATCTCAAAATGCCGTCATCGTCATAAGTGAAAGCTCAATGAATGACGGGCCCGCGATTACCGTGCGGGCAGGGTGTTTTGCAAACGGTGCGAAATCTGTGAAAGTACCGCGTGATAGTCCCCTGAGTCCGTCACAATGGTTTGGGCATGCCTTTTAGAGGGTTCTACGAACTCGTCATGCATGGGTCTGACCTGAAGTTCGAACTGCCTTTTGACGCCTTCCGGGGTGCGCCCGCGTTCATGCACATCGCGGTGCAGACGGCGTTGAAAGCGCAGGTCTTCGGGGGTGTCAAAAAAGACGGCCTCGTCCAGCTCGGCTCGGACTTCGAGCGAGTGCAGGATCAAGATCCCATCGACGATGATGACCTTTTTGGGGCTTTCCAGTAGGGTTTCGCGTTTACGCGAGTGGGTGACAAAATCATAAATCGGCACGTGCAGGGGCTGGCCCATTTTAAGGGTCTGAAGGCCCCGCGCCAGCAAGGCAAAGTCCAGAGCGTGCGGGTGATCGAAGTTCACCGAGCCCCCATCACCATCAAAATGAGCGGACTGGTCGATGTAGTAATTGTCCTGATAAAGAATGCTGCAGTTTTCAGAACCCAGCATCTTTTGCAGTTCTTTGGCGAAGTATGTTTTGCCAGAGCCGCTGCCGCCAGCGATTCCGATAATGTGGGGACGACTCATAACACCTACTTGGTTTGGAACAGACGGTCCCCGGCATCACCCAGGCCCGGCACCAGATAACCCATTTCATTCATCTCGGTTTCAATGTTGACCGTATAGACTTCAACATCCGGATGATAGTGATGAACTTTGTCCAAGCCCGTTTGGCTGGTCAGAATGCTGATAACTTTGATTTGACCGACGCCATAGTTCTTAAGACGGTCAATTGCGGCAATCATGGTGTCGGCGGTGGCGATCAAAGGATCACACAACAGCACGTCCTTGCCTTTGATGTCCTGAGGCATCTTGAAATAGTATTCCACCGTGTTGTGGATGAATTTGTCGCGATAGATACCGATAAATCCGGTGCTTGCAAATGGTAGCATGGAAAGGGCGCCATCCAGCATGCCATTTCCAGCACGCATGATGGAAACCACCACCGGCGCGCGCACAATGCGCTGAGCTTCGGTTTTGGCGATTGGGGTTTCAATGGCGATCTTTTCCAGGTGCTGCCAGTCGCGCATGGCCTCGTAAACCAGAACTTTCGAGATTTCTTTGACGATCTCGCGGAAGTCCTGGGAATAGGTGTTTTTATCGCGCAGGTAACCCAGCTTGTGACGAAGCAGGGGATGGTCGATGACTTTGACTTTTGAACTCACAAAATACTCCTTAAAAAATAAACCTTAGAAAACAGTGCCGTCGCTTTCAATTTTCAGCGGAGGCGAACTGTCCGCACGCAAAGCTTTCGCGGCCTTGCGACCGGCCCACCAGGTGCCACCTTCCAGAACTTTTGCCAGCGGGAATTCAGACGGGGACTTGTTCAGTTTGGTCTGAACCTGCTGACCGATACGATCCAGCAAAGACACCGTCAGGCCACGCCACTCAATGATCAGCTCTGAATCCGGACGATGGCTTTGTTCTGCCATGCCGGGATCTTTCAGTGAAATCAGACCGCGATCCAGCAGCAGACCGCCATTGCGATATTCAGCAAGTCCGGTCAGTTTTTCGACCTCGGTGATTTCAAAGCCGGCCTCCAATAGCGGTTCAATCAAAGAATAGGTCATCCACTGGGACAGTTTGTGGAAGGCGGCAAGGCCTCCGGGAACTTTGGAATAGTTCCAGATATCCCCCAGATTCACGCCCGCCACCTTCACACGGCCGGGCCAGATTTCACCCAGTCCATCCAGCACCGCACGCAGCAGCTGAGGTCCGGTCAATTTCTTTCCATAGCGCAAATGCAGATAGTCCACCAGACTGCCGGGACGGCCACCGGGGAACAGGTCTTTTTTGTCAGTGATGGTTTTACCCAAGTTTCGCAACAGGGACAGTCGACCCTCAACACCCACCAAAGGATTCTGGGGACTGACCTGGAACACTTCTGAAATCTTTTGCGCTGTCAGGTTCTGCAGACCCTTGGCCGTGGCTTGCAGGGGTTTGTCTGCGTTGTCAGAAAGGGCGCCTTCCATGAAAAGATAGAAGCTCGCAACCCCCAGTCCTTCCGAGCGGGCAAAGTCTTTTTGCGTGCTCTGTTCATGGAAAGACCAGACGTTTCCGGCGCCGGCATCCAGCAACACCGAAGTGATCACCAGATCCAGCTTGATGCGGGCTTTTTCAAGGGCGTCAAAGTTTTGAATCTGCTCTTGCAGGATTTTCACGCGATCAATGCCACCAGCACGGAAGTGCCCCCAGCGTGAATGGAAAGGGATTTCCAGGGCGGGGTAATTTTGGCGGATCACTTCAATCACATAGTCCACAACGGGTTCAAACTGATCATCGTGATAGTGGAAATGCGTCTGACCTGATTTGGTCAGTTCTAAAATCTTTTCTGCACTTTGACGGATGGCCAAAGGGGACAGCAGAAAATCCAGATCCTGGGCCGAATATGTGTGAGAGTTATTCATCGATGGGTCTCCCCAGAACTGTTTCAAGTTCCTTGGTCGTTTTGGTTTCGCCCGGATTGAAATAACCCGCGGCTTTCTTGGCTTCGATTTCTACTTGCGCATCGGCCGGAATCAGTTCAGCCGGGATGGAAATGCGGTTGACGACTTCAATGCCGCTTTTCACGATGGCGTTGTATTTCATGTTGCTCATGGAATGCAGGTTGTGGATTTTGGTGATGCCAAAGAAATGCAAAATATCCGGCATCAGTTCCTGGAATCTGGCGTCTTCAACCCCGGCCACACATTCGGTGCGGTGGAAGTAAGTGGACGCTGAATCACCACCAACCTGACGTTTCCGGGCATTGTAAACCAGGAACTTGGTGACTTCGCCCAGGGCGCGGCCTTCTTTACGATAGTAAGCGATCAACCCCACGCCGCCGCGCTGGGCGGTTCTGGCGGCATCTTCAATGCCGTAAATCAGGTAAGGTCGGCAGGTGCAGATATCTGAACCAAACACATCCGAGCCATTGCATTCATCATGCACCCGGCAGGTCAGTTCGATTTTTTCATTCGACAGATCCTGCGGGTTTCCGAAGATATAAACAGTCGTGCTGCCAATAGGTGGCAGCATGACCTTAAGATCCGGACGGGTCACCAGTTCCGGGAACATGCCTCCGGTTTCCTGGAACAGGATCTTGCGCAAGTCGCCTTCGTCAACATTCAGGCGCTTGGCGATTCCTGGCAGGTACCAGACAGGCTCCAGAGCGACCTTGGTGACCTTGATGTCTTTGTTTTCCAAAACGATTTTGCCATCCACTTTCAAGCGTCCGGCATCAATGGCCTGATGGATTTCGGGAATCTGCAAATGGGCTTGAGTCACCGCAATAGTCGGGCGGATGTCATACCCAGCTTCGTAAAGATCTTTGAAGTGAATTGGAATATCCAGTCCCCAGGGATCAATGGACACGATTTTGTCCGGGTCGGACCAGGACGGGAAAGGCCCCATGCGCACCGGACTGTCGGTGTTGTGCAGATCAGGTTTGTGCGTGGTTGAATAAGACCCTTGCGCAATGGAAAGCGCACGGTAAACAGCATAGGAACCGCTGTGAGTCCCGATGGCATTTCGTTGTTTCACGTCGGTCAATGAACCAATGACGGGACCGCGGTGCATGGGGTTTTTGACTCCCCAGTGAATTGGCAGGCTGTCCTTGAACACCTGGCTGGAATGAGAGGTCAGAATAACGTGGGCTGCTCTTTTCATCTTATAAATCCTTTTTTAAGACATCCAGTTGTTGTCGTCTTGTTTTTCCCATTTCATGGTTACTTTTTTGGTGTTGGACCAGAAATCCAGGGACTGCGTGCCCGTGATATCGCCATGGCCGAACTTGGAGGCATTGACGCCGCCGAAAGAGAACGGTTCACGCGGTACGGGAACCCCGACATTCACACCCACCATGCCTGTGGAGGCCTGGCGAATGACTTTTTCAGCCAGGCTGCCGCTGGAGGTGAACACCGAGCAGGCATTGCCATAAGGATTGCTGTTTTCAATTTGCATCGCATGAGTGATGTCGCGGCAGCGGATGATGCTAAGAACCGGACCGAAATATTCCAAGGTCGCGGCTTCGCTGTTGGGAGCGACATTGTCCATGATCGTCGGACCCATCCAGTGCCCCTGATCCAAACCCGCCGGAGCCGGAGTGTTTCGGCCATCCAGCAGGATCTTCGCGCCTTCTTTTTCGGCGCGGGTGATGGCGTCTTTTAGGAATTGCACCTGGGATTTGGTGATGATCGCCCCCATGTCTTTTCCCAGAACCAGGGATTGTGCGCGCTGAATGATTTTTTGAATGTGATGATCCACGTCACCCACGGCCAGAACCACAGCGGCGGCCATGCAGCGCTGACCCGCGCATCCGGTGAACGAGTCACTGATGCCAGGTCCGGTCAGATCAGGATTTGCATCCGGCAAAAGCACGATGTGGTTTTTAGCGCCACCCAGGGCCAGCACTCGTTTTCTCAGGGCTGTGCCACGCTGATAAACATGCTGTGCCACTTTTGTGGACCCGACAAAGCCCACCGCCTTGACTTGCGGGTGATCAATGATTGCATCCACTGTGTCTTTGCCGCCGTGAAGCACCTGGAACAAACCATCCGGCAATCCGGCTTCCTGAAGGGCGGCAGCGATTTTCATAGACGTCAGGGGGGTTTTTTCAGAAGGCTTCCAGATATAGGCATTCCCCAAAGTCAGAGCAATAGGGATGGTCCACATCGGAACCATTGCCGGGAAATTGAACGGAGTGATATTGGCGATGACGCCCAACGGTTCACGACGGAATTCGCAACTGACTCCGCGAGAGACTTCCATCTTTCCACCCAGATCCATGTTTTGCAGGGACAGGGCAAATTCGAGAACCTCGATGCCTTTCATAAGACCGGCTTTGCCTTCAGCGAAGGTTTTTCCGGATTCAGAACTTTTCAGGTGAGCGATTTCATCCAGATCTCGCATCAGAATCTGGCGGAAATTGAACATGATTTTAGTGCGTTCTTTCAACGGTACGTCCGCCCAGGATTTTTGCGCTTCGTGAGCTTCCCTGACGGCCTGATCAATGTCTTTTGCGGTGGAGGCATGAAGGCCGCCGATGATGTGTCCATTATAAGGACTGACGACATCCATCGCAGGGCCGGAACCTTTTAGAAACTTTCCGCTGACAAAGTTTTGGCAGGGGATCGGAGTTGTCGGAATTTTTACGCTCATGAATTTCTACCTCTTTGCAAAAATGAAGCAGAAACTCTAAGTCAAAAGAGATGAATTGAATAATTACAATGAAGTATTAATCCCCATGGATGTGAAAAAGTGCGGACGAAAATGAACATTACAATGTGCGATCGATTAGGGGGTTGTTCTTGTCACCAGCGGTGAGCAGATCCGAAATAGTGTTGATCAGTTCAGAAGTTTGCACCGGCTTTGCGATGTGCACATGGAATCCGGCAGCCAGGGCGCGTTCATGTTCTTCGGGTCGTGCATGGGCGGTCAGTGCCACGGCCCACAGGTTTTCGGTGTTGGGTAAAGTGCGAATCATTTTAAGCAAACTGTAGCCGTCAATATCCGGCATGCTGATGTCGCTGAGTAGAATCTGGGGATTGAACACCTGATAGAGATCAAACGCCTTTTGGGCCGAGTCGGCGGTGACGACATTGGCGCCTGATTTTTTCAAAACCACGCTTAATAAATTTCGGGTGTCGGCGTCGTCATCAACAATCATGATGCGGACTTCATCCAGAGTTTTTGGATGTTCAGGGTTGGTCTCGACAAAGTTTTCGTAACCAAAGTGACTGGTTGTGAAACCCTCGTGCAGTTGTGCTGCAAGCACGGGTAAAGACACTGTGAATTTGGCCCCTTGATTAGGACCGGCACTTGTCGCAGCCACCGTGCCGCCATGGCCTTCGACGATATGACGAACGATCGCCAGCCCCAGCCCCAGGCCGCCATAGCGGCGCGTGGTGGTGGCGTCTTCCTGGCGGAAGCGTTCAAACACATAGGGAAGAAAATCCGGATCAATCCCTTTGCCGTTGTCAATCACATCAATCTGTACGCGTGATTCCACATTGGAAAGTTTGACCGTGATGTTGCCCCCTTTCGGGGTGAATTTGATGGCGTTGGAAAGCAGATTCCATAAAACTTGCTGCAATCTTTCAGGATCTCCACCGACGGCTTTGACGCGTTCAGTTCCCTCGACGCGGACTTTGATATTTTTGGATTTGGCGGCGATCTGCACACTTTCATAGGCAGCCTCCACCACAGACTCGACATCAATGGGTTTCACATGCAGCTGCAGTTTGCCGGAAATGATGCGAGAAACATCCAGCAGATCGCTGATGATCTGCACTTGAATCTGGGCGTTGCGGTGAATGGCGTTGATAGAGGCTTGCGCTTCTTCAGTGGAAGTGGCGGGATCTTTCAGAATATCACTGTGTCCCAGAATCACATTTAAAGGGGTGCGCAGTTCATGTGAAACCGTGGCCAGGAATTCGTCTTTGAGCCGATTGGCCGTTTGGGCCTGTTCGTACAGGCGCTGGCGGATGTTGGCGTCCTCTTTCAGTTGTTTGTTTGCCAGGGCCAGCTCTTGAGTGCGTTCTTGCACTCTTTGTTCCATTTCCTGATATAAGTTGCGGACCTTGGATTCAGTAGCTTTACGTTCCGAGATATCATGCAGGAAAGAACCAAACAGGTGTTTTCCTTTATGCTCGAACGGGAAGATGGTCATCTCAACCGGGATTTCGTGGCCTTCACGGTGAAGGGCGGTGATTTCCATGCGTTTGTTCAGAACGGGGCCTTCGCCGGTGTTCAGATAGTGCGCCAGTCCTTTTTTGTGAGCTTCACGGTATTTGTGGGGGATGACGATTTCGGAAAGTTCTTTTCCCAAAACTTCAGAGCGTTTCCATCCAAAGGTTTTTTCTGCCTGAAGATTCCAGTCGGTGATCAAACCCTCGCTGTTCATCCCGATAAAGGCATTGTAAGTCGAATCCAGTATCGTGCGTGTGCGCTGTTCGCTGATTTCAAATCGATCCAGCAAAGTCTTTTCGGACTCTGAAAGAAAGTACCGTGCGCCTTTATTCCGAAACCATTCAAAAAGCGTCATGCGCTTTCAGAATAACTTGATTCGGTTAATCCCACGTTAGTTTGATCAAAAATTGACCAAATATGAATGACTTCACTGTGGCTTTACATGGTTTTGCCATCAGTCTGTGTTATTTCTAAGGAACAAACAGCTTTTCACAGCGGTTGGACCAGGGACGATAGCCACGCCATTTTAGTTCACGATAAATGTCGTCAGGGGATATGCCCAGTTCTGTCGGGGCAGTTGAATTCCGATTTTTCCAGATGCTGCCAGAAAATCGCATGGGTGTCGGCGGCAGATTCAGAATCTGTGCTAACAACTTTGAACAATATGTTTTATCTTTGGCTGCCCAGGAATAGGATGTGTCGTATTTTTGATGGAGATATTGTTTGATGTCTTTTTCGGTCAAGTCGGGTGCTGCTTCTTGGGTGACTATCAAGGCAGGATCGCCAATGTCACTGAGTAAGTTCACCAGTTGTACACCCCAATAGGGATGTGCATGCAGCCACTTGTCTCCGACGGAAATGGCGACATGTAGATAGCGTCCGCCTTTTTCCATCGTGACCAGATTTCCCTGAGCATCGCGGGCTTCGAAGAAAGCGATCTTCGGGGCACTCAAGGCGGTGGCGCCCCAGAACAGGCCGGTTGTCAGCACCTTAATCACTTGTACCTCGGCGGGACAAGGCAGAGGCCGTTGCCGCCGCCAGGGTGTTCTTCAAAAGGTCTCCGGGTAGAAAAGGCAATACGCCAAGTGCCAGGAGCTGGTTGAAGGGAACGAAGAATGACAGACCGAGTGCTCCGACAGTAAAAACCAGGAGCGATCCCAGATACGCCGAGGCTAGCGCGCCTTTAAATGTCTTTGTGTAGCCCCGGTCCGCCATGCCACCCACGAACCACGTGGCCAGAAGCATTCCCAGTAGATACCCAACGGTAGGGCCCATGGTTAAGAAAGCCTTACCTTGGGCAAATACGGGAAGTCCCGCGGCACCTTCAACTAGGTAAAGAGCCATGCTGGCCGTCGCAAGCTTTCGTCCCCACAGCAGTGACAGCAGTGCAACTCCAAAAGTCTGACCAGTGATCGGCACCGGGGTGAATGGGAGATGGATATTTATTTGTGCTATGAGCGCCAGCAGGACAGATCCTGCCACGGTCGAGGTGATTGCTGCGGTTGTTGGGTTTGTAAAGAGCTTTGATGATATCTGCGGCAACAGGGCCATGCTGTGAAGTTTGGTCATGAAACAAAGATGCCACTTTCTCCTGGTGAAAAGAACAGCAAATAAGGTTTCAAGGCTATTGTTTCATATTGAATAGTTTAATATGAAACAATATATTCGATCCATGAAGATAGAAAAGTTCCTGAATCAGAACCCGAGCTTTCAGATTGTTGTTGCTGGCAATGCCATTTTTCAGAAGGTCAGCGAGGGCCTTGCCGGCCATGAGCTTGGAATGATGGACGCCCTGATTCTGGTGGCGATTTTCTTTGAAAACGACAAGGCTGCGCGCCCAACCCAGCTGAAGGAAGCCTTTGGCATTCCCAAAGCAAATGTCAGCCATAGCATTCGTGCGCTTGAAAAAAAGAAATTGCTGAAAAGGTCCATCCACGATTCAGATGCCAGAGGATATGTGCTGGATTTAACCCCGAAGGGGGCACGGACTGCGGTGGAAGTGATTTCTTACTTTGATAAACTGCAAGGGCGGATCGAAAGAAAGTGCGATGCGAAATCACTGGATTCATTCCATAGAACCCTGGCAGCGCTTGCATCAGTACATTAGGGAATTATGGAGATTATTCATCCTTGCCAAAGTTAAAACCTGACCCAGGTTCCAAAGAGAATATGTTCGAGAATATCCAGATTCTCCCCGCTGCAAAACCATTGTTCACTTCAAACTTTACTGAGGCTGGCTGTCCTGTCTTAGAATAGGAGATCAGAATTTCCTGGGGAACCAAGGCCGACATGCCATATTCATCTTCGGGTTGTGGGGCCCAATAGGAATACCGGACTGAAGATTCGTTGGTAACGATGTTCCTGGTTTTAAATCCCAGGCCGCTTTCCGAGACAGGAAGCTGAAAAATGAACGAAGCCTCACCGTTTCGGATCACAACTGACTTTTTGTCGGCGCTTAAATGAAGTGAGCATTTCTGTTCCTTCTCGGATTTGTTTTCCAGATCTTTGTTGACGCAGGTTTCTTTGATATTCTTGTCTTCGATCCAGAAGATAAGATCTTTCAAATCTTTGGCGCCATTGTCTTCCGCCATGTCCATTCGCAGCGCGGAACCCATGATTCTTTCGTCAAAGCCAAGACCGATCAGATGTACGAAAATCTCGTCCGAGGTTTTCTTTGACGATGCATCCATTAGAAGGTGAGTCGCTTCTCGGATGACGGGATAGTCGGTGGCAGTCAGGACCGAGTACAAAGATTTGGGTTTGACGGTGAACGACTCGCGACACAGATCACGGTCAAAGTAGTGATCTTTTATGCGTGAGCAGAAGACTGTTTTAAAAGCCACGAATTCTTCCGGATTTTTATCCGCAATTTTACGCACTTTGGATAACACGTACAAGTCCATGATGGTCTCATGGAAAATCAGATAGGCTTGGGTTTCAGGGGACAGGGTGTTGAAGGCGGAAGAGTCGATCCAGACTTCACCTTGAGTTTGAAAGGCATACTGTTCATAGTCCTTGGCTCGGAATTCCATCCCCATTTTTTCGGCGTCGATGCGATTTAATTTCTGGGGCACAAAAATCCAGGTTTTCTTTTGCAGTACATTCAGCAGAGCCGGATTGAGTGATGTGGTTCTTTCCAGAACCTTGCTGATTTCTGTTTTCCAGATGTCCAGGGTTTCAAGTTTGGTGATGTACTGTTCGTACATTTTGGAGTTAAATCCGGTGCCGCCTCCGCCATCGCCGGTGTTTCCGCCGCCGCCACTGGTTTCAGTAGGGCCGGTGCTGGTGTGATCACTGGGTTGACAGGCGACGATAAACGTCATGAAGCCGCACAGAAGCCAGGACATAAGGCGCAAATAGAATTTGTTTCGTGATGCTTGCACGGTCATATTCGACTCCTGCCGGATTGAGGAGCAATCACCGTGCCTCACCAAAGGTCCCGAAATCTCAAGATGAGACAGGAGCAAGGTCTTGATTTTTGGCTGAAAAGCCGAAAAACAGGTCGGGCTCTGTTTACCGTTAGTAAACTGGCAGCATGCTGGATATTTATAACTACGACGACTACAGGCTTTTCTTTAAAGATGTTCTGCAATCACAGGAGCGCACGGACAAGAAGTACCGCGGAAGACTTGTTGAAGCCATGCGAATCAGCACCTCGCTGTTTTCGCAGATCCTGAAAGGTGAAAAGAATCTTTCTTCCGAACAGGGGTTGGAAGCTGCGGCGTTCTTTGGTTTTGGCGACAAAGAAACGGATGTTTTTATGCTGATGATCGAGCTGGGACGGGCAGGCTCGGTCAAGCTTCAGTCGCGTATCAAAGGCAAGATCCAGGTGCTGCAGGCAGAAGCCAAATCCATCAGTGCCCGGGTTCCCAAAGATGTGGTTCTGAGTGATGTGGACAAGGCCACGTACTATTCTTCGTGGTTATATACCGGAGTCCGTAATCTGCTGCCGACCCCGGTGGGAAAAGAATTGAAAACCATCGCTGAAAAGCTGGGCGTGCCTTTGGAAAAGGTGGACACGGCCATTCAGTTTTTGATCGAAGTGGGCCTGTGTGAAAGAAAGAACGGGCAGCTTTTTTATAAGCAGGGTTTTACGCACCTGGATTCCACCCATCCGATGATTCTAAGGCACCACCAGAACTGGCGACAGCGAGCCATTTCCAAGATGGATTTTTACAAAGACCCCCATGTTCACTATACAAGCCCCATGTCCTTGTCCGCCGAGGGGGCCCAGAAGATCCGGGACTATCTGCGTGCAAACATCAAGGAAATCATCAACTTATCGCGCGAGGGAAGTCCTGAAGTCGGCTATTGCCTTAATATAGACTGGTACGAATACTGACTTTACCAAAAGTAAACTGAAACCCATCCGTTTTAACCAACCGGACTTCGCGGATTTTTTCTGAATTCTGTAAAAAGCTTCTCATGCGAAATGAATCGTATGAGGAGTTTTTATGAAGTTTTCCAAATTGATCTTCGGGTTGTTGGTTCTGACTCAGGTGCAAGCCTACTCAGCGCCCTTGTGTCTGAATGACCGGTACCAATCGAAGTGGACAGCCGAAACCTTGGCTGAACAACTGCCGTTCCTTCAAGAGCGTGCCAAGGCTGCAAAGCCTCTGTGGGCCGGTCTTCAGGGCGAGGATCTTCTGATTAAGGAAGACACACTTTTGGTGCTGCCTGAAAACCCGTCTCAGTACCTGGCGGAAATCGGCAAACTGACGGTTCGAAATAACGCCCTGATTTTCTATGCTCAAAATGCGCGTCTTGTTGTGGCCGAGGTGATGAAATCCTCGCGCGTGCAAATGCTGGATGTGGCGGCGCTGAATCTTTCAGCGGAAATAGATCACGCAAACCGGATTGTTTCCCTCACAGAACTAAAAAACAATCCTGATCAAGTGGAGCCATTTAAAAGATGCACTTTGATGACTTGTGCCGGTGTTTCTGCCGCCAATGGCAGTCATGGTGGCGCCGGGGGCAATGGCCGGGATGCCGGTGGAAAAATAAAATGGGGAATTCCAAAATCCACGCCCAGCTCTGATGGTGGCGCAGGGGCATCCGGCGGAGCCGGGGCGAATGGTCGCAACGGTGACAACGGGGCTCCCGGGGTTGCGGGACTGAATGCCCATAAACTTTTCATGCAATTTGAAAGTGTGGACCTGTGCAGTGGGGTGGAAATTGTTGCCAGTGGTGGTGTGGGATTAAAGGGACTGAAAGGTCTGAATGCTCAGGACGCCGGACAAGGTGGCAATGGTGGTAAAGGCGGCCGTGGCGGCGGAGCAAAGTGGGATCGCAAAGCCAGTCGTGGTGGTCACGGTGGCGCGGGCGGTGCCGGAGGCAACGGTGGTAACGGGGGCTTTGGTGGAGATGGAGGCAAAGGCGGTGACGGCGGTCTGGTGGTTGTCGTGGTGAAGCCGCGCTTTATGGACATGGTGAAAGTAAACGACAACATCAATGTGCTGGTTGCTGGTGGTAAGGGCGGACCGGGCGGAGCCAAAGGCCTTGCAGGCAAAGGTGGCCGTGGTGGCCTTGCCGGTGACGGCGGTGATGGTGGAGACGGTTCGGTCTTCAGTCACGGTGGCAGCTCGGGCCTTGTTGGCAGTGCGGGAATGCAAGGTCAGGATGGCAAAGATGGTCAAGAGGGCCGTCCCGGTGTTGAAGGCCGCGAGGGGCTTGTTACCAAGGCAGAGATTTATATTTCAAACGATGTCTCGATTGAGAGCTTTCAATTTTAACAGGGAAAATGACTATGAAAAATGTTTTTAAAAATTTGATACCTTTGGCGGCGGTAGTGACTTTTGCGGATCCTGCATGGGCCCGGATTCTGGGGGACCCTTCCGAAAGAACCCGCGTGCTGCTGGAAGAGCAAAAATTTCTTTGCGGTCAGGATGAAACGCTCGTGATCAACGGTGACGTGGAATTCACTCGCAAGAATGAGGACCTGCGCCAGGCGCCTTTGAATGTTGATTTGATCTGCAAGCGAATTGAATTCAGAAACGGCGGAAGAATTCTGACTCAATCCAATTTGCAGATTGTTGCCGATTCGATCGACGGCTTTATGAATGTGGAAAGCATTCGCGGAGCAAAAGGGCAGCAGGGGGAATTTGCCCCGGCCGTGCTGGTGCTTGCCAATGATGGTTCTGCCGGTGCCCGAGGGGGCAATGGCAGTGGCGGCAGCCTGACGGATTCTCCAGAAGACGGAGGCCGAGGTCAGCATGGTTACAACGGGATGGATGGCCGTGATGGTAACAATGGTGCTCCGGGTGATTCGGGTGTTCATGCTTCTGATATCGTTTTGAAAATCAACCGGATCGAAGGAACCATTGGCTTTCGCATCCGCGCTGTTGGGGGTGAAGGCGGAACTGGCGGTAAAGGCGGCCGAGGCCAACAAGGTGGTAACGGTGGCGTCGGTGGCGATGGCGGTCGCGGTGGGAATCAGAAATACGCTATTTGGAATCGCTCGGGCGATGGCGGTGACGGTGGTGATGGGGGACACGGCGGCAATGGTGGCAATGGTGGCGCGGGTGGTGACGGGGGCCGAGGAGGCAACGGCGGTAAGATCGCTTTGTATGTGGCTGAAATCTTCAACACGCTGGAACTGACCGGAGATGAGTTCGACAACCGCGGAGGCCCCGGAGGTCAGCCAGGCATGGGTGGCGAAGGTGGTGTCGGTGGCAAAGGGGGCGATGGCGGTAAGGGCGGCGCTTCAGGTACGGCGTTGGTGACCTCAAGTTGTCAGATTCCCCCTTGTGAAGGTGATAACGGTCGCCATGGCAAGAGAGGTCTTGATGGCAAGCCGGGACTGGCAGGTCCACAAGGGCGCCTGGGGCAGGACGGTTTGGCTGGCGTCAAAATTCTGGATCCGAAATTCAAATTTGTGAAATCGGTTCCTGAGGACTATTTCGACAAGCTGCCAGAGCTGGGAACAGAAAAGAACCTGAAAATCCTCAGAATGAAACTTCCGTAAAGGACAGGACAAAATTTATGAAAAAAATTATTTTTGTGGTGTTGTTGGTATCGATGCAGTCGTTCGCGCAGACAATCAGTTACAGTGAAAATGGTTCTTTGAGGCTGGGCGCCGGGGTGGATATGGATCACCCCGACAGAGCCAAAGCAAACTGTGTTAAAAGCACGGATCGTGAATGGCTGGATGGCAATACGCCGGTTTCTACCTCGTTTGATCTTAGTATGATTGAGACTTCCAGTGAGCTGGAAAGAAAAATGAATTTTGATGTTCAGCTGAATGCGGCGGGCACAATCAAGGCCGTGAATTTTGACAGTCAGAATTCCTACCGGGTGATTCATAAGTTTCTGGAAAGCAAGAACAGTCTGAATTTTGCGCTGACGGCGGAATTTTCCTATGGTCGCAAAGGCCTGACAGAAGAATCCCTGAAGCCCGAGTATCAGACTTTGCTGGATAACGGCAAATGGCAGGAAGTCTTAAGAAGATGCGGAACGCACTTTGTTTCTGAAGAGATTCACCGATCCAAGGTGGTGGTGCTGATTCACGTGAAGAACTCCCGCACTGAAGACATTAAAGAACAGATTCTGGATCTGAAGAACAAACTGAAAGTTCCCAAACTGAATTTCGGCGGGGATCTGAATGTTCAGTACAAAGAATTCATCCGCAAGCTGGACAAGATTGGTTCGGTTGAAGTGAAGGTGGTTTCGGTCGGCGGGCAAGGGGCGGATGCGCTGGGTGTTTTTGCCAGTGAAATCGCGGTGGATGATCTGCAAAGCATTAAAAATGCCGCAGAGAAATACTTCCGAAGCTTTACCATCGAGAATTCCCCGGTGTTTGCCTATGTGGTAAAGCCCCTGGATATTTTCGAGGGGGCAGAAAACATTCGTCCAAGACAGAAAAAATGGCAGCAGTTGAAAGTGCTGGCTGACTGGATTTTTGAGCACGAAGAACTGCTGACCGAAGTCAAAGGCATGCAAGCCCGGGTCAGCAGAGCGCTTTACACGGTGTACTTTGAACCCAAGGCCGCAGCTCTTGAAACCAGGATCAGCGAGATCCGCTCGCGAGCAGAAGAGTGTCTGGACCGCTACAACTGCGACAACCTTCCTGCGGTCGCACCATTTTCGATTTACGTGCCATCACGCGCTGTCAGTGCGGTTTCATTGAGTACGCAGTGTGGGTATCTGCCAGTCAGAAATTCGAACATGCAGATTTTAAGTGATGTCCGCGTGGGACTTGATGTGGATGTGATGTATGCCAAGGATATTGAAAATATCGAATTGTTCCGTCTGGATCAGAACGGCGAATTTCAGAATGCCAACTATGGACAGAATGAAGAGCTGACGATGGCGAACAATATTCTGGAATCCGAAGTGGGACGCATCAGAAGATATCAGTCGGTGAACGAGTTTTCCGCCAACCACGTGCTCTCAGATCGCGCCATCCTGTCAGCGCAAGACAGTGTGGTAAAGGCCCAGGAAATCTTCAACGCCGCCTTCAACTCAATTTACATCATGAAGATCCGATTTAAAGAAGGACAGGATCTAACCCAGATTCTGGGCACCCCTCCGATGAAGAATTGTTCTGTTTCAAGGTAATAATCAGAAAATCGTTCAATCAAAGCGGGGACCACGTCCCCGCAAACCGAGAGCCCCAGCAACCCAATCTTTCCCCTTTAAATTCAAGTTCCACAGCGAAGCAAAACGCCAGTGCGAAGCCAGAATCAAAAAGCAAGAGCGAGGATGTGTCCGAAGAATTTAAAGGGGAAAGATTGGTGCGGGTGGAGGGACTTGAACCCCCATGCTTTCGCGGAAGATTTTGAATCTTCTGTGTCTACCATTTCACCACACCCGCAGTGAGACGTCTTTTGTATTGAATTTGCCCGGAACTGACAAGTTCTTTTTAAATAAAAAATGAAAAAGGGGCTCAAATAGCCCCTTTTTGCTTAATATTTGAGCTAAGTCCAGCAGAAGTGCCGAGGCACTTCTGCCTCCTCGGCAGAGCCGATTACAGAGATCGGATTTTTTCGTTGATCCAATCCAGGTGTTCGCGGACGTCTGTGAACAGGGCGACGCCGTGGCAGACGCGGACTTTCTTTTCGTCGGTGGCGCGGTTGTCGACACCCATGGAGGTGATTCCCACCAGGGTCAGGTCTGAACCCACTTGATTGTAAAGCGGACCGCCGGAATCACCGGTGCAAACGCCGGTATTGGCCTGGTCAACGATGATGGTTTTTGGAACAGAAACCGTTTTACCAACCAACGCCAGATAGAAGCTGGTGCCCAGAACATTGGATGAAGGGGAGGTGGTGAAGCGCAGGGTGCCGGAATCTTCACCTTTTTCAGCGGTGGTACCATAGCCCGTCATAACCAGGCGGTCGACGTTGGCTATATTATAGGATTTTGTCGGCAAGGAGCGAACTTCATAACCCTCAGGAATGCTGCCCGTGAATTTCAAGACAGCCAGATCCGTTGATGCATTGTTGAAGTCTGTTTTGTTCCAATAGGAATAAGCATCAGGTACCGCCGTGTCCGTCACCGCACGAACCGTTCTTTTCGGCGCAGAAGCCGCACAGCTTACACTGTTAGAGAAGGCAATAACCGTCTGGCCGCCAAAGGAGGAAATACAGTGAGCTGCTGTCAAAACTTTATTCTTTGCCACCAGAGTCCCGGTGCAAATGCTGACTTCCTCTTTATAGTTTCTATGAATGACCATGACAGTTGATTTGCTAAGTTCATTCCCGGACGCCAGGGTCTGGCCATTCACGATACCGAAAGACTGACCGGATACTTCACAGTTCGAAGGTTCTGCTTTTAGTTCACTGCCGCCGCCAGATCCGCCACAGGCACTAATAAGAGAAAGAGACAGAAGAACTGCAGAGGAACGAAGGAATAGAGCAGGGGACATCCGGAAATCTCCTTATATAATGTCTACACTCCGGCATCGCCGGACTTGTTCGATCCGAAGTTTTACCAAATTTATCCATAGTCGGGGGCACAATGACCCTGGTTTGCAAGAATTTCAGAAAGCGTACTGGAAGTTGTCACAATTCTCGTCACAGCCGGATTTGGCGGTTTTTGGGGGTGTTCCCGAGACACCGGGGATATCAATAACTTAGACGCTGGCGACGCATTTTGGCGCCGTTGGCATCAGGCTTGCTTTATGCGACCAGTGATAAAAGGTTTTTTATATAACCAGAACCACGAGGAGATCCTATGAAGAAGTATTTTTATATACTTGCAGCCTTGAGCATCGCACCGACGTTTGCTCTTGCTCAAAGTATTGAAAGCGATGTTGATGCTGAGCTTGATCAAATGTATTCAAGCCAAACAGCACCTGCTGCTCCAGCTGCCCAGGCTGGAATTGCCAACACCGCGCCGGTAAGCGGTCAGCCTATTTATATTTTGAATCAGGCGACACCGACTTCCACAGCTCAGTTGCAACAGCAACAAATCCAGAAGCAGCCTACAACTATTATTGAGGCTTCTCCGCTGACTGAAAGCCGCGCGGAACAAATCCGTCGTGCTCGTCAGGACGCTGAGATGCAGACTGAGCAACGCATTGTTGAAAAACTTGAATCTTCCCGTATGGAAGATGAGAAAAAACGCGCTAACGTTCTATTTGGTGACAAGTTCAACCAGATGAACGAACAGCAGCAACAACAACCTCAAGCTGTTCAACAGCCTGTGTACGCACAGCCTGTTCAGGTTCAGCAGGTTGAAGAACCGAAAGAAAACACCCGCGACATCATTCGTGAGGAACTGGCTGCTGCCATGAAAGTGGAAGAAGACACAGCTTTGGCTCCAATCGAAACCAAGTATGTTGCTGGTATCGTCGGGGTGGGTGACTATCCAGATGTTAAGAACGTAAAAGGCAACTACTCTTTGGGTGTGGCTTTCGGTAACAAATATGACAACTTCGTGATCGAGGGTTCTTTCCTTTACTCCAACTACACAGTTGAAGGTCAAGGTTACTATTCTGGTGGTTACGGTTATAACGGTTACAATAACTATCCGTACAATAACGCGAGCACCTGGATTCCGAACAACATCGACGTGAACCAGTACTCTGGTCAGTTGGCTGCGAAAGTTCAGTTGTTCAGCGGTATCATCAAGCCAGTCATTGGTGGTTTGGTGTCTTACTCTTACAGATCTTTCAGCTGGTCTAACGACAACTACGGTTACTACAACGACACGACTGCGAACTCTCACGCGGTGGATATCGGTACTATCGTGGGTGCGGACCTTGAGTTCTCTCCGAAGTACTCTTTGGGTGTGGACTTCCGTTACATGTGGAATCTTTCCAGCCGTGTAAACGCGGAAAATACCTGGATGTCTGGACCTCAGTACGGGACTCCGATCGAAAAACTGCAGTATTACGTAATGTCTATTGTCGGACGCGTAAATTTCTAATCTAATTAGAAAAGTAAGAAGTTAAATTCCTCAAGTGGTTATCAGCCCCCGCCCTAAAAAGCGGGGGTTGTGTTTTTTCGGAGGGGTGCTTCGTCTGTGGACTCCTGACATTTTCTTCGGCATAGTCTTTCTATGCGCTTTCTTTCTTTAATTCTTTTGTTTGCATTGAACGCTCAGGCGGCGACTCTGGTGACGGAGACGGTGGGGCAGGTGTCTGACTATGTGGTCACCAGTCGTGAAGTGCAGATTTCTTTGGTGATTGGGCAGGTTCTTGAGCCCAGTTCTAAATTGCCCAAAAACACATTGCCGGAAGTGCGCCCGGGGCAGCCCGAGTTTTCCGGGGCCGTGACTCAGGTGTTGCTGGAGCAGGTTGTGGCTTTGGAAGCGGAAAACTTCAATGTCGCCAGTGTTCCTGATGCGGAAGTTGATGCGGCGGTGGTCAAAGTTGAAAAAGCGGTGGCGGGTCGTGCTTATTGGGCGGGAATTGAGCCCACTTCCGCGGAAGTGCGCCGTTTCACCACGCGCAAGCTGATTGCTAAAAGCTTCCTGAAGTTCAAAACCAACTCCATGACCGGGATCATCACTGATCAGGAAGCTCAGGCCTATTACGAGAAAAACCGCGCCAAGTTCGGAAGTTCTCCGTTTGAGGATTTCCGTGACAACATCAAGGCGTTTTTGGCCCAGCAGCAGCTGGAAGAGCGCATCCGTTCCTGGTTTGAAGTCATTCAGCGCAAATACAAAGTCCGAAATTTCGTGGCGGAATAATTATGCATGTGGAAGTTCTGAAAGGGCCTCAAAAGCCCGCGATGCGTGCCCTGGTCGAGGCGATTCATGCCGAGCAGGGGTTGATGCCGTCTTTTTACTGGCCTCAGGATCTTCTGGGTGCCGAGCTGGCCACGGCTGAAGCCATCGGTGTATTTGAAGGTGAGGTTCTTACGGGTTTTGTTCTTTACCGCGAGACCCCCGATGTTTGGGAGATCTCTTTGGTGGCAACCCATCCTCAGTTTCGCCGTCGCGGGCTGATGGAGCACCTGTTGAAGCATATGATCGCCGCAAAGGGTCAAGGTCGGGCGTTGTGGTTGGAAGTTCATGAAGAGAATGTTTCGGCGCAAAAACTCTATGAAAAACTCGGGTTTACGGAAGTTCGTCGACGTCCCCGGTACTATAAGGACGGGGCCACGGCCATTTTGTACTCACTATCCTGACCTGTCCGACCCCCAAGGGCTCAGCTCAGATAAACCCTTGCACTTCTTCGATTTTATTGTTAATTTGGATCCGTTCAATGGGCCCCGCAGGCCCATTTTTTTTTGTACCGGCCCCGCCCGGGCAGTTCCCATATGTCGACCCAAAATGTGCGACGAGGTAGCTGAGACAGGTTCTTAGGGGCTTGTTTGAGCTTATTTTATTTTTAGGATTGAACGAAATGTCAGAGTCTCCATCTTGGATGGCAAAAGTAGAAAAGATCGCCAACGACGTAGCGGCCGCGCAGGGCTGTGTTCTTTATGATATCGAATTCGTTGGTTTGGGCAAGGGGCGCACGCTTCGTCTTTTCATCGACAGAGAAGAAGAAGGGGCGATCAGCATTGAAGATTGCACCAACGTGTCCCGCGGCTTGAGCGAAGTCCTGGATGCAGATGAAGAGATGATTCCTGGTGGCGAGTACAATCTGGAAGTTTCCACTCCGGGTCTGGACCGCCATCTTAAAAAACCATGGCACTTCAAAAAGGCGATTGGCAAAAAGGTTTACATCAAAACCACCAAGTCGCTGGAGTCCATGGGTGTGGAAGACAAAAAGTGGAAGAGCGCCAAAACCGTCGAAGAGGTTCTTGAATCCGCCGACGAGCAGGGTGTTCGCTTTGTTGTGAAGGACGTGGAGATCAAAATCCCGTACGCGATGATCGACAGGGCAAAATTGGTTTTTGAATATACTAAAGGTCAGAAAAAGTAACGAGAGAGGAAAATCATGGCTGAAAATGTGTTTTCAGATCTTTCCAAGGTGATTGATCAAGTCGGAAAAGACAAGGGTATCGACAAACAGGTTGTTATCGATGCAATCACTCAGGGTATGCTGGTAGCTGCACGTAAAAAATACGGTACTTACCGCGAGATCGAAGCTGCTTACAACGAAGACACTGGCGAAGTTGAACTGTTTGAGTTCAAAGAGGTTGTCCTTCGTGAAAAGTACATCGATGAAGAAGTTGAAATTCCTCTGGACGAAGCGCAAAAGCTGGATCCAAACGTTCAATTGGATGATTCCATTGGTATCAAAATGGAAGCGACTGACCTGGGTCGTATTGCTGCTCAGACGGCAAAACAAATCATCATGCAGAAAGTGCGTGATGCTGAACGCAACATCATCTTCAATGAATTTGAAGAGCGTAAAGGCGAAATTGCTTCCGGTATCGCGCGTCGTGTTGAAAAAGGCGCGATCGTTGTCGATTTGGGCCGCACTGAGGCTTACATTCCGCCTCGTGAGCAGATCCCGGGCGAACAATACAAGCCAGGCGATCGCATTCAGGGTTACCTTTCTGAAGTTCGTCAGACGACACGTGGTCCTCAGATCATCATGTCCCGCGCTGATGAACGTTATTTGATGAAACTTTTCGAAATGGAAGTTCCAGAGATCTACGACGGTGTTGTCGAGATCATGGCTGCCGCTCGTGAACCAGGACAGCGCGCGAAAATCGCGGTTCGTTCCAAAGACAACTCCGTGGACCCGGTAGGGGCTTGCGTGGGTATGAAGGGTTCCCGTGTTCAGAATATCGTTCAGGAACTTCGTGGCGAGAAAATCGACATCGTTCCTTGGGACGAGGATATCACTCGTTTCGCGTGCAACGCTTTGGCGCCTGCGGAAATCTCCCGCGTGTTCCTTGATGATGCCAACCGCGAAATGGAAATCGTTGTTCCGGACTCTCAATTGTCTTTGGCTATCGGTAAACGTGGTCAAAACGTGCGTCTGGCAGCGAAACTGACGACTTGGAAACTGGATATCATTTCTGAATCTTCAGCGGCTTCCCGTACTGCGGAATCCATCTTCAATTTGATGTTGATCCCGGGCATGAGTGAAACCATGGCTCAGAACATATTCCAGTCCGGCTTCGGTTCATTCCAGGCGGTGGCGACGGCGGCTGTTGATGAGTTGATGACAATTCCTGGTTACGACGATCCAGACAAGGCGGAAAAGCTTTCCAACGAAGCCAAAGCCCTGATGGCGAAGTACGAATCTGAAGGTGTTCCGGTTCCAACCGCTCCTTCAGTTGCCAAGGACAAAGGTTCCAACGTGTCTGCTAAAGAGCAGGCTGATCTTCTGTTGAAACAAGAGTTGAAAAAACTCGAAGCTGAAGAAGAATAGTATTTAGTTATTTGGATAGAGAACAACAACGCCGCCCTGGCAGAGCTCAGGGTGAGGCAGGCTGCCCCGGAAAGTTCCGGGGTCTAAGCAGGGAGACTGAGTGAGTAATCCAAAGGTTTTTGAATTTGCAAAAGAGATCGGGATGACCCCGCTGGCGCTCATGGACAAGATCCGCGAGTGGCATTTGCCGGTGAAGAGCCACATGGCAGAGCTGGATCCCGATGTTCTGGAGCAGATTAAAATTAAACTCAGCGGCGGCGAAAAAGCCGGCGACGAGGCGAAACCAAAAAAGACAGCGGCTCGCAAAGCGGCGCCGAAAAAGGCGGCTGCGGCGGCAGCTCCGGCTCCTGAGGCTGATGCTTCTGCGGCGGCAAAAACTCCTGTGATTCGTCGTAAAAAAGACGAAGTGCCTGCTGAGGCTCCAAAAGCCAAAGTTGTGGCGAAGCCTGAAGGCGAAGTTGAAGAGGCGGCAGCGGCTCCTAAAACCACACGTGTCGTGGTGAAAAAGCCGGCTGTAAAAGCGGAAGCTGATGAAGTTGAAGAAACTCCGGAAGTGGAAGCAGCCCCTGTTGAAGAAAAAGCTCCTGTTAAAGCAGCTGTGAAAGAGGAAGCAGCACCGGCTCCGGTTGAAAAACCAGAACCAGTGGTTGCCAAAGAAGCTCCTGCCGCTCCGGTGGCACCAGCTCCTGAAGCTCCGGCTCCTCAGGCACGCAAGAAGGAAGTTGTTGTGGGCACGAGTGGTGTATCCAGCTCGGCAACACCGGCTTCCGCTCCTAAAAGAAATATCATCGGACGCATGGATCTTTCCCGCGTTCAATCCCAGGCTCCGCAGCGCCCTCAAGGCGAACGCCCTGCAGGTGGATTCACTCCACGTGCAGGCGGCGAACAGCGCGGTGCCAGTGCGAGCTTCACCGGTCAGCGTCCGGGCGGCTTCAACCGTCCTGCGGGTGGCGCGCCAACGCGCAATATCCGTACTGGTTTCGTGGCAGCCAACCAGCCGCCTGAACCAATCGCGGACGCAGGTGCAGACCGTGGCGGTCGTGACTTCGACAAGCGCAAACGCACCTTTGGTCCTCCGGCTCCGGCTGCAGGCCCAGCGGCTGCCGGTCGTGGTGCGGGTGAAAAAGAAGAAGTTGTTGTCAGCTTCAATGCAGTTGAGTTCCGTAAACGTGAAATGGTCTTCCAGCCTAAAAAGAAAAAAGGCCTGTTGGATCGTGACGCCATGAAAACTCAGATCACGACTCCTTCCGCGCACAAACGTGTGGTGAAGGTGAATAACACTATGAAATTGAGCGACCTTGCCATGGAAATGGGTCTGAAGGCTCCTCAATTGGTTCGTGAGCTGATGAAACAGGGTGTGATGGCCAACATGAACATGGATCTGGATTTCGACACGATCGCGTTGATCGTTCCAGAGTTCGGTTGGGAAGCACAAAACGTATTTAAAACGGCGGACGAAGTTGCTGAACAAACAGCATTTGGTGATCTGGAAGCAGCTCCAGTGATCCGTCCTCCGGTAGTGACTGTTATGGGTCACGTCGATCACGGTAAAACATCCCTTTTGGATGCGATTCGCAATGCGGACGTGGCTAAAGGGGAGGCCGGCGGTATCACGCAGCACATTGGTGCATACAGCGTGAAAATCGAGGACGGCAGCCTGATCACATTCCTGGATACTCCGGGCCACGAAGCCTTCACGGCAATGCGTGCTCGTGGTGCCAATGCCACTGACATCGCGATCATCGTGGTGGCGGCGGATGACGGTATGATGCCTCAGACTCAAGAGGCGATTAACCACGCTAAAGCAGCGGGCGTACCTATCATCGTGGCTGTGAATAAAATTGATAAACCAGGCGCCAACCCAGAGCGTATCAAGCAACAGTTGACTGAGCTTGAAATCGTTCCTGAGGAGTGGGGTGGATCCACGATCTTCTGCGAAGTTTCTGCATTGAAGAAAACGGGTATCACTGAATTGCTGGAGCAGATCAAATTGGTTGCGGAAGTGGCCGAATTGAAAGCAAATCCAAAACGTTCCGGTACCGGTCTGGTCATCGAAGCGAAAATGGAAAAAGGCAAAGGCCCTGTGGCTACTTTGCTGGTTAAAGACGGTACGGTTGAAGTGGGTCAGTACATCGTTGCTGGCGTCATGAAGGGCCGTGTTCGTTCATTGACCAATGACCGTGGTGAGCGCGTTCAGTCTGCGGGTCCTGGTATCCCTGTTGAGGTGCTGGGTCTTGAGGCGGTTCCGGCTGCCGGTGACAAGTTCGACATCGTGAAAGACGAAGTCACGGCGACCAAGGTTTCTGAATTGAGAAAAGAGCAGGCTGAAAAAGCAGCAGCGACTCCGGCGGCTAAATTGTCTCTGGATGAGGTGTTTGCGAAAGTTAAAGCCGGTGACGTGAAAGAGCTTGCGATCGTGTTGAAAGCCGATGTGCATGGTTCTTTGGAAGCGATCAACGGAATGCTTGCGAAACTTTCCACTCCGGAAGTTAAAGCTCGTGTCATCCACTCTGCAGTGGGTGGTATCAACGAGGGTGATATCGTTCTTGCCAACACGGCAAAAGGTATCGTTCTGGGCTTCAACGTACGTCCGGACCTGGGCGCACAGGCGAAAGCAAAACAGATGGGCGTGGATGTTCGTACGTATTCTATCGTGTACGAACTGATCGACCAGATGAAAGCGGCCATGGGCGGTCTGTTGTCTCCGGATATCATCGAAGAAGTTCTGGGTCGTGCAGAAGTGCGTAACGTGTTCACTGTTCCTAAAGTTGGTACGATTGCAGGTTGCTTCGTTATCGATGGTAAAGTTCAGCGTAACGCGAGCATCCGTTTGCTGCGTGAAAATAAAATTGTATACGAAGGCAAAATTGCCTCCCTTAAACGCTTCAAAGACGACGCCAAAGAAGTGGCTTCCGGCTATGAGTGCGGTATCGGTATCGAGAACTACAACGACGTTAAAGTGGGCGACCAGATGGAAGCCTTCGTTAAAAAAGAAGTGGCTCGCGAGCTAGAGGGCGGAGCTAACTAATGAAGAATATGGGTGATGGGCGCCGTGTTGCCCGCGTCGAGCGTGAAATTCAAGCGACCATTGCTCAGTTTCTGATTCGTGGTTTTAAAACGCCGTTGCCAGGTCTGGTGACGGTGGCCTCTGTGAAAATGCCGGCGGATCTTCGCGCGGCAAAAGTTTATGTCAGTGTTCTTGGAGATGAAAAACAGCAGGATGAAGCGCTGGATCTTCTTCAGGATCGTGCCTTTGAAATTCAGAACTATATCGGTAAAGAGCTGAAAATGCGCTATTGCCCGAAACTGACTTTCTATCTGGATCACGCCACCGAGCAGGTGTTGAAGGTTGAAAAAATCCTTCATGAGCTGGAGCTTGAGCGCAAAGCCAACAATCCTGGCGAAGGTTCCGACGAATCCGATGACGAATAAAAATCAATTCAATGGTCTGCTGCTGGTGGATAAACCTTCAGGGATCTCCAGCCATGACGTTGTGGCGCGTTTGCGCCGTATTCTTTCCACGCGTGGAGTCGGGCATTCCGGCACTCTGGATCCGATGGCTTCAGGCTTGATGGCCTGCCTGGTGAACGAGGGCACAAAGCTCAGCCAATACATCCTGGAAGGTGACAAGGGCTACCGCCTGCGTGCGCAGTTCGGGATTCGCACTGACACTCTGGATACAACGGGTGAAACCCTGGAAACTCTTCCCACCGGTCATTTGACCCGCGAACTGATTTTGTCCGAGGCTCTTAAGCTTCAGGGCGAAATGGAAGTCGAAGTGCCTATTTACTCGGCAATCAAGGTGCAAGGTAAAAAACTTTACGAATACGCCCGGGGCGATCAGGAAGTGGCCATTCCCAAAAAGGTCATGAAGTTCTGGGATGTCGAGCCGGTGGAAATCGGCGCTGATTGGGCTGAATTTGATATCAAATGCAGCAAGGGCAGCTATATCCGCACCTGGATCGACCTGCTGGGTAAGGCCTTGGGTTGTGGGGCAGCGATGAGCGGCCTGCGCCGGACATGGTCCTCACCCTATAAAATTGACCAGGCTCAGACCCTGGAGCAGATCGAAGCTTCGGTCAAAGGCGGCTCTTTAGGCCCTGCTTTTGTTCCCATGGAGCTGGCTTTGCCTCAGGTGAAACGTATTCGAATCAAAGGTCAGGATAAGGTCCTTCTGGGCAATGGCCAGATCAGCCATGACCTGAGATCCCAGCTTATTTCAGCCTTCAACCCCGATGTGGACCAGTATATACAGGTTCTGGCCCAAGAGGGGGGCGAGCTTTTGGCCGTTATTGGTCTGGAGCCGGGCCGGGGGTTCGTTCTACGCAGGGTATTTAAATACTCTTGACCCGTATGGGGCTTGGGTTTAAACCATAACTTCACAAAAAATCTCTCTGGAGCGACAGCCATGACGCCCGAGGGGGATGTGATAACTAAAACCATTCCGGGGCAACCTGGAAACACTTCGGGGCGACCCGAAAAATTTAAGGAGACGCTAATGGCAGTCACTAAAGATCAAACATCTCAGATCGTAAAAAAATTCAAAACTTCTGACCTGGACACTGGTTCCTCTGAAGTTCAAGTCGCTCTTTTGACAGCGAAAATCAACGATTTGACAACTCACTTTGCGAAACACAAAAAAGACCACCACGGCCGTCGCGGTTTGGTGACTATGGTTAACAAAAGAAGAAAACTTTTGGATTACCTGCATCGCAAAGATGTTAAAAAATACCAAGACCTTATCAAGGCTTTGGATATCCGTAAGTAATCAAAAGATACTAAATGCAATGAAGGGGCGCAGAGCCCCTTCGTCGTTTCAAGCCACAGCAGCAGAGCATAAGGCTCTGTGATAACTTCAAGGAGATTTAATGAAAACGACTGTCACAACATCGGTGGGCGGAAAACAGATTACCATCGAAACAGGCCGTTTGGCGAAACAAGCGGATGGCGCCGCTTTGGTAAGCTCCGGTAACAACATGGTTCTTGTTACTGCAACTTCCTCAAAAAAAGCCTCTGAACTTGATTTCTTCCCTTTGACTGTTGAATACATCGAGAAGTTCTATGCAACAGGCAAAATCCCAGGTGGTTACTTCAAACGTGAAGCGAAACCAACAAACGATGCGGTTCTGATCGCTCGTCTTATCGATCGTCCGATTCGTCCTTCTTTCCCTGAAGGCTACCGTCACGAAACACAAATCGTGGCAACTGTGTTGTCTGCGGACGGCGCATTCCCATTGGAAATCCTGGCAAGTGTGGGTGCTTCTGCAGCTTTGCATTGCTCTGACATTCCGTTCAACGGCCCGACAGCAGCTGTGCAGATCGCACGCGTTGACGGTCAGTTCGTTGCCAACCCAACTCCACAGCAGATGGAAAAATCTGACATGGACATGATCGTTGCGGGTACTCGCAATGGTTTGTTGATGGTTGAAGGTGAAACGAAATTCATCTCTGAAGCAGACGCTTTGGCAGCATTGAAATTCGGTCACCAGTCTTTGATTCCTCTATTGAACGCACAGGATGAGTTGCGTGAAAAAGCCGGTTCTGTGGCGAAACGCGCTTTCACTGCTCCATCCATCGATGCAGACTTCAAAGGTAAAGCTGAAGGCCTGTTGAGATCCAAAATTGCAGCGGCTCTTTCCATCAAGGAAAAGCAAGACCGTTATGCAGCTGCCAACGAAGCGGCGGCAGAAGCTGAAAAAGCTTTGCTTTCAGACATCGTTGACAAAGATCTTTTGAAACTTCGTAAAAAAGAACTGAATGCCATCGTTGAAGATCTTAAATACCAGGAAGCTCGTTCCATGATTCTGGATCGCGCTGTTCGTATCGACGGTCGTGACGTGAAAACTGTACGTCCTATCGCGAACGAAGTGGGTATCCTGCCTCGCGCTCACGGTTCCGGCTTGTTCACTCGTGGTGAAACTCAAGTTCTGGGCACTGTGACTTTGGGTACGGCTGATGACGAACAAATGGTTGATTCATTGTTGGGTCTTCAGAAACGCAAGTTCATGCTTCACTACAACTTCCCTCCATACTCTGTAGGTGAAGTGGGTCGTATGTCCGGTACCAGCCGTCGTGAGATCGGTCACGGTAACCTGGCTGAACGCGCGATCAAAGCGGTTCTTCCGGACTTCGAAAAGTTCCCTTACACAATCCGTATCGTGTCTGAAGTTTTGGAATCCAACGGTTCCTCTTCCATGGGTACAGTTTGTTCCGGTATCATGGCTTTGCTTGATGCGGGTGTTCCTTTGAAAGGCAACGTTGCCGGTGTGGCAATGGGTCTGATCAAAGAAGGCGACCGCGTTGCAGTTCTTACTGACATCCTGGGCGACGAAGATCACCTGGGTGACATGGACTTCAAAGTGGCGGGTTCTCCTGCTGGTATCACTGCTTTGCAGATGGATATCAAAATTGACTCCGTATCCTTCGAGGTGATGGAACAGGCTTTGGCGCAAGCTAAAGAAGGCCGTGCTCACATCCTGAACGAAATGGAAAAAGTGATGAAGGTTCCTCGTGGTCAAATCTCTGAATTTGCACCTCGTATCGAAACCATCAAAATCAAGCCAGACAAGATCCGTGAAGTGATCGGCTCCGGTGGTAAAGTGATTCGTGGTATCACTGAAGCTACTGGCGTTAAGATCGAGATCCAGGACGACGGTACTATCAACATCGCGTCTGCTGATCCGGAAGCAACCAAGAAAGCAATTGCAATGATCAACGACATCATCGCTGAAGCTGAAGTGGGCAAGACCTACAAAGGCCGCATCGTGAAAATCGCTGAATTCGGTGCTTTCGTTGAAATCCTTCCGAACACACAAGGTCTTCTGCATATCTCTGAAATCTCCAACGAACGTGTACGCGCAGTTTCTGACGTACTAAAAGAGGGTGAAATCATTGATGTGAAAGTTCTTGAAGTTGACCGTTCTGGTCGCGTCAAACTTTCCCGCAAGGCTTTGCTTCAGTAATAGATGAATACAAAGTTCAAAAAATCTGAACTTTCTAACGGGATCCGGGTGGTGAGTGAACTCCATCCAGGGTCCCGTGCCGTTTCTATGGGTATTTGGGTTTTGACGGGCACAAGGGATGAAACTCCTGACGTGGCCGGAATTTCTCACTTGCTTGAGCATCTTGTGTTCAAGGGCACCAAAACCCGTTCGGCCTATCAAATTGCCAAATCTCTGGAAGCTCTGGGCGGTGAACTGAATGCTTATACCACCCGCGAGTACACTTGTTATCATGCTCTGGTTCTGAAGGATCACTGGGAAAAAGCCCTGGACGTTCTGGCGGACCTGGTTTCGAACATGAAGCTGACCCAGAAGGAATTCGACCTTGAAAAAGGTGTGATCCTTCAGGAAATCGCCATGTCCGAAGACAGCCATGAAGACATGGTCTATGACGTGTTCTACGAACAGGTCTATGGCGCACATCCATTGGGTCGTCCTATTCTGGGCACGCCGGTATCGGTGGCGCGCATGAGACAGACTCAAGTGATGAACTATTATAAGAAAACCTACACCGGCAAAAACATCATCGTCAGCGCCTCTGGGTGCATTGATCATGATGACCTGATGGCCGGGATTCAAAAACGCCTGGGCGCAAAAAAGAAAAGCGAACTGAAAAACACCCGTCGTGTGCCACGCTGGTTGAACCGTCGTCACGTCGTTGAAAAACAGGCGGAGCAGGTTCATATGCTGTTGGGTCTTCCGACAGCCAGCTTCCAGGATAAACACCGCTTTGAGGCGGTGGTCACCAATACTTTGCTGGGCGGGGGGATGACCTCGAAGCTGTATCAAAGTGTGCGTGAAAAAAGAGGCTTGGTTTATTCCATTCACTCCAGTCTGAACACCAACATTGATTCCGGCATGCTGACAATTTATGCCGGCACCGAGGCGAAAAACGCGCGTAAGGTGGGAGATCTGATTTCGAAAGAATTCGCCAAGATCCGCAAAGCAGGTGTGACCAAGGCGGATGTTGAGATGTGCAAAACTCAAGTCATCGGCAGCATCCTGCTGGGTTCTGACGACATTGAAAACCGCATGACCTCACTGGCTGTGAACGAAATGGTCTTTGGCCGTTATCGCGCGGTAGAGTCCGTCATTGACGAAATCAAAGCAGTGACAGTGGATTCAGTGAATGAGTATATTCGCAACGTCCTTGATCTGGACAAAGCCGCCGGCGTTCTGCTGGGCCCTGAAGTGACCAAGCTTCAGGACTGGTGGCAAGATCTAAAACTGTAATTTCGGGAAGGGCATCATATGCAAAAACTGGCTGTAAAAATCAAAAAACTTGAAAACTTCCATGGCGATCTGCCTCAGTATCAGTCTTTGGGCGCCAGTGGTTTTGATGTGCGTGCCCAGCTTGCAGGTCCGGTGATTTTGAATCCCGGAGAGCGTGCGATGATCCCAACCGGCCTGAGCTTCGAAATCCCACTGGGTTACGAAATCCAGGCGCGCCCCCGCAGCGGCTGGGCAGCAAAAAGCGGCCTGACTGTATTGAACACTCCGGGGACTATCGATGCCGACTATCGCGGCGAAGTAAAAATCATCGTGATCAACCTTGGCAACGAAGCCGTGACCATCAACGATCAAGAGCGTTGTGCACAGCTGGTGTTGGCACCAGTATTTCAAGCCCAATTTGAACTGGTAAATGAACTAAGCGACACCGAACGGGGTGCCGGTGGTTTCGGCTCAACAGGCCGCGCTTAAGCGCGACCGTTGAAAAAGGCCCATCTGACTTCGTTGTCGGGCCTTTCGCTTCACTCCGACGTGCTAGGAGCACGCCTTCGTTGCGCGAAACACCCTCCGCCTCGCATCTGGGCCTTTTTGAACGGTCGCTTTGTTGGGTGGTAGTTGGGGAAAGAATATCAAAGATTTAAAGCAAAAGAGCACCCGGTGGGTGCTCTTTTTTTGTGTTAAAAGAAGCCTGTTAATAAGTTGAATCCGAGAAAGAGGGGCTGTTTTGGTTTCGGCAGTCTGATGCCGGAAACGGAAGCGACCTCCGTGGGCGCCCGGATGGCGCGCACCCGCGCGCAGCGCGGGCCACGGCAGAGCCCGGACGGCGTGTCGCGGAGTTGCGGGCAGCAGACTGCCGGAGCCAAGACAGGCCCGTCGTATCTACCCCAAGCGTTCAAGACGGGAGATGTCGATTCGATTCCACAGCCAGATGATGAAGACGATGGCAAACAGGATGGTCACAAGTCGCAGAGCGCGGCGTTTTTCCATCTGGAAGTTTTCAGTCAGACCCACGGCCATCAGCAGTGCGGTGAAGGCAAAGCCCACCAGGGTGATCGGTGGCAGCAGTTCAGAACCCACTTGGAAAATAAAGAACGGGATATTTGCAAACAATACCAGCGTGAAGATCTTGCGCAGGGAACAGGTGCGTTTTTCAAAGACCTGGAAGTAATAGTAAATGAACAAAGAACCGATGAAAGTCGTCACTGCCGCCACGATCGGGGACACGATGATGCCACCCATGATGCGGAAGAAGTTTGGCGGGACGAGGCCGGTCAAAACTCCGGAGATGATCGCCAAAGCCACCAAAGTCATGATCAACAACGGCCAATTCCAGTCGGGAAGAGTTTTGATTTTTTCAACCGGGTGGCGAAGGTAGTTGATGATGTAGCGGACGACCTCTTTGGTCATTTCAAAAGAGGGCTGCTGCTTGTTCGGGGTGACGTCACGATAGTCGCTCATAGTATTATCTCACCACCACGCTTTAGGTCTGGCAAGGTGTATTTAGGACTGCCGAAGATCCATTTCTGCCAAAGTTTGGGCACGCTCCAACAGCAGACCCGAGTTTTCAAGAGCGGTGTCAGGCAAAGCTCCCAAAGAACTTAAACTGTTCAGATCCTTGCGACGGACCCATTGTTTGTGCAGACGATATCCGAGATGTAAAAACAGACTGCCTTTAGGGGTGTCCACCATTTCAATTTCGCCCACAGGCAAAGGAAAGGCGCGCAGATCCGCCGGGCCGGCTTCCAGATCGCTGTCACAAATCCGGGTGATACTGACAACCGACGGCGATTTTTTGCGCAAGATATCCTGAAGCTCCAGGAATGTCGGGGTGTCCACCACCAGATGAAACTTACGGTTTTGGGATTCCTGCTGATTAAGGAAATATTCAAACCTTTCCCGGCGCAGACGGGTTTTGCTCCAAGGAAGATGCAAGGTGAAAACCTCATAACCGTGTTCAGCAAGATAGGGAGTATAAAGGTTCCAGTAAGTGCTGAAGTAAAACATCGAGCGGGGCCCGGTCACAAACAGCATCGGAAAGCGGGTCAAAAGGCAATTGGGTTTCAGTTCAAAGGCCACGTCTTTACGACGGCGTGCCCGGTTGGTCATCAAAGCCAACCCCAGAAAGAAAACCGCCAAGGAAAGAGTAAATACAATAACGTCCACACTTGATTATAGAAATTCTTCCGCAGAAAAATCAAGGCTTCTAGAACCGGCGCATCCATTCCAGCAAAGTTTGAACCACATCAGAGCGGTCGTCTTCCTGACTTAGTTCTGTGCGAACGGACCAGTTGCCACCCAAACGGCGGCGCAAAGTGAACTGGCGCTGCTCGGTCATGTTCGACTGCATGCTGAAGGTGGTGTTGTCATCCAGACGCATGCGGGCGGTGTAGGACTGGCTGTTGGGGTCATAGCTGATGGACTGAATCGGAGTCGAAGACAGGAACAACAGCGAGAACAATCCCAGCGCGCCATCAGATACGGCCCGGCTCATGTTGGAAGTGGAGTTGACCTCGTCCTCGTTCAGCTCATCCAAGGACTTGTCGAAGAGCAGCACGGAAAGAATCTGCTGCTGAGTCAGCTGCGGGTCGCTTTCCAGATTCACGATCGGGCGCTGAGTGTTTCCCAGCAACAATATACGGATGTTCACTTCTGGATTGGAATACGAGATCTTGCCCGACAGTTCCGGGGCGACTGTGTCCGGGTGGAAGATCAAATCCACATTATTAACTGTGGCCTTTTTACGGAAGAATTCAAAAGGAAAGCTTTGCACCATGACCTTGCCTTGGGGCTTGCGATCACTTTGCACTTGCATATCCAAAGCAATCGGCACCGGGTTTTGCAGCAGGTTTGATGAAATCAGCACGGGCTTTTCAGTTTTGACATTCACAGACCACTGCAATTCAAAGGGCAGTTTGGTGGTTGGGGCGGGGTTTTCTTCCTCAATAATATCCAGGTCCTTGCGCATGACGAAGCGTTTGTCCGGCAGAACTTGTGGCGGGACAGCCAAGCGCAAAGGAGGGGCTTGCAGGTGCACGTCTTGCAAAACGACATCGGCATGAACCTTCAAGCCCTGGGGTTTTAGAATCTTCCCCAGGGTTTCCAGATCTGCCGTGGCCTTTACAAACAGCTTTTGATTCTTGGAGCTTAAACGAGTCTGCGCAGTGGCATCCGCCGTCAGCGGTGATTCCAGATCTGATAGCTGCGCCTGCAAATCAAGCTCGACGTCGCCGGTCAGCACGTGCAAGGGGGCTGGCACTGCAAACGGTGTGGATTCGAAAAGATCTTTCCAAACCACAAAGTTCGGGATGCGCAAGTGAACTTCGGCCCCGGCTTTGGCTGCGGTGATTTCCAGCGGCTTTTGCAGTTTGATTTCGACTTCGCCATTCAACTTGGCTTGGGCCTGCAGGAACGTGTTGGCGCCGCTCAGTTCCGCCTGACCATCAATTCTTAATCGTTCGGCTGCACCCTTGCCTTGGGTGTGGGCGGCCAGCGTGGCGGTCAGAAGGGTATCAACATTTTTGATTCCCGCGCGGTTCTTGTCCGGAGTGACAATCAGTCCGCATTTCAGACCCGCTTTGGCCGGATAACCTTTTTCAGAATCCAGAGTCGCATTCACAGCGCAGTTCTGCAGGCGCAGCGAAGTTTTTCGCCAGATATTTTTTAGCTGAATATCGCCCAGGGTGACGTTCAGTTCTTTATCCGACCAGTGCAGGTTCACCGCGGGGTTCAGTTTGATCTTCCCAGAACGGATCAATGGCTTTGCCTGGGCGCGAAGATCGCGGCCCCAGTTTGCGGATAGGGGTGTTTCGATGCTCATGGATGGCAGCGTGACCTGGGCTTTTCCGTTCACTGAAAGCTTTTGCAAATCCAAAAGAATATTGGACTGCATCTTGGCGGCAAAAGTGCCTTCTTGTTCTGCCTGGGCCGACAGATTGAAATTCAATTCTGTGGCCTGATCGCTAGGCAGACGGGTCAAATCTGCTTGTGCCCGCAGCGGGGCCCCTTCCGCGAAGTTCACCCGGACATTTTTAACTGACAGACGCAAAGACCCAATCAAATTAAAATCCAGCTGCTGCGGCATCAGCTCGGCGAACGCGGGCAGTTTCAAATTTGGCAGCACGGACTTGGGTTCTTCCGGAGCTTCTTCTTTAGCGGGCAGGTTCAGGGTCAGCTCGGACACGTCCATTGTGACTTCCCGCAGCTGTTCCAGCTGCGGTCGCCAGTTTGTAACCGCCATCGCCACGTCCACAGAAATTGCGGGTGCACAGGTATGTAACAGCGGAGTATAGGACACGCACAGATTTTTCGCCGACACCTGAATGCGTTTGTGAGTCCAGTCCGGACTTTCAAATTCAAACCGCAGCTGATCCCAGGAAATTTTCAGATTCTCAGGAGCATACTGCAAAGCCCAGCGCACGTTTTTTTCGTTGATGACCACTTCCGGTTTCATCCACACATAGGCCAAGGCACCCGTCAGCAGAACTAAAATCAGCAGAAGGGACAGAACAAAAATCTTCAGGGACTTCTTAAGCAACGCCATTAGAACTCCCTTCCGAAACTGAAGAAGAACTGATATCCCGGATCAACATCGTTCGGAACAGGATCAATGACAAAGCCCCGGCCCAGAGTCGCACGCATGGATCCAATAGGGGAACCCCAGCGCAGTCCCGCACCCGGAGAATAATAAAGTGCCGAGTTGAGCTTCATCGAAGACTCGCCACCTTTGGCGACGTCAAAAAAGATCAACGGCTGAAGATTGTAGGGCAGAACATCTCCGGCACGCAGTTCAAGGCCCTGATAGATGTAGGTCAGATAACCCTGTCCATCCTGAGGCAACTGCTTACGGGCAAACCCGCGCAAGTCAGCATCGCCTCCCATGAAGAAGCGCCAGTTGATCGGGATCTGACTGCTTTCAGTAAAACCGTCCGGCAGAATGAAAGCCCCGATGGAACCGCGCCAGCCCAAAATCAGAAACGGCGGATCCCAGCCCTGCAAATTCCAAAGCACCTGGTGGCGCAAAGTCAGACGGTGCAAATCTTCATTGGCAACAGCGCCTTCGACTTGTGAGGCGGAATTAAACGTGACCGTCCAGCCCTTCTGGGGATCGGCCAGATAGTATTCATACATGTGGCTGGTCAGGCTGACTTCGGTGCCCAGATACAAAGAGTCAATGCGATAAGGACCCGGGCCCCGGATGACATCCGTGCGAGTCAGGTACGGACCCAACTGCAGGCTGCTGGTCGCCGTGGACCATTCCTTCCCGAACGAAACCCCCGTGCCCAGTTCGTAAGTCATGGCCTCATAGGTGCTTTCTGATTCGTGGCGAATTTTTGCTCCGCTGATCAAGTGAGTGCGCGAACTGAGATCATCCAGAAAATAGTGATAGTGGTTGAAGGTGATGTACTGCTCGATGAACGAGGCGTAAAGCGAAGTTTCCAATGAATCCGCTGCGGGTGTCAGGCGCGCTTGTTTGAACGTCGATTTGATCAAAGCACCGCCCTCAGAATCAAAGCCGACACCGAAGCTGAGCAGGCGGGGCTTGGCCGGAATCATACGGCGCACGATGGAATAGCTTCCGTCTTTCTGGCAGGCGATGTCGTAATAGGTGCTAAGAAACAAATCTTCATTCAGCACTCGGGTGGAGCTTAGTTCCAGCAGGCGAATGTCAAAAGGCTCGCCCGGAAGAAATGCGGAAAAGCGTTCAAGGATGGCTGGATCCAGATCCTCTTCACCCACAGTTGGATAGGTGCCAAAGACGGCCGGGCTTCCGGCATTTACATCCAGCAGGAAGGTTTCTTCGTCGATGATTCCGCGGGATTCAACCTGAGGGCACACATAACCGTGTTCCTGCAGACGGCGCAGAGCCCACTTGTTGATCTCATCCAAAGTGTTCGGGGTGAACGGGCGATTTAAAATGTACCGGCGTTTTTTCCAGTCCCAGACAGGCGGGGCGTGCAACACATTAAACTTTTGCACGTGGGACTTGGGCCCGGTCTGTACTAAAAGCAAATCCTTTTCGTAAGTGAATTGAGCCTGATGATAGGCACGGCTTTGCAAAAAGCTTTTCAGGAAAAAAATGCGCTGATTGTCGGGGATGCTTTTCCAGGCGTCATTCTTGGCAGTGCCGCACAGCCAGTCTTTTTCGGTGTCGGTGAACTTGATCTCTTCGCTGCCTTCAATGCGAATGCCACACAGGGATGTGGTGGCCGCCTTGGCAGAAACAGAGATCAAAAGTGTCAGCAACAGCAGGAAAAAGGGCATGCCTAGAGTTAACAGTTCTTAGGCATGCGGGCAAGGTTCGGGAATGATTTACAGGGATGTGTTCAGGCGGAACGCGAAGTCAAAAGAGTTTTTGTCAGATGTACGGTTCACCATGGCGGTGTGAGCGCTGACTTCAGCCCCCAAAGACAGGTGCTTGTGCACTTGAGCCATAAAGCCTGTGGAAACAATCAGGGACGGTGTTGTTTCATTAACACTAATACCTTTGGACGAGTCGCTGAAGCGCAGGAAGCGGTTGGAAAGACCCGAGCTGATGGAATAAGACCAGATGCTTTCCAGGCGGTTGGTGTAACCGATTTTCAGATCCAGTTCGCGCAAAGTGAATTCTTCGCTGCCGGAAGAGGATACACCATAGTTCTTAAAGACACCTTCAGAGTACCAGTTCGGAGAAAACAGATCCATCCCCAGAGACAACTGAATGCCGTTGGTGTGACGGTTGAAGTTCTGATTGTTGGCGGAGATATTGGTGAACGAATTGGCATAGCCAATACCCGCGTGCAGGCGAACGTCATCAAAAGAACTCGTGGAGCTTTGGGTCACTTTTTGCTTTTTGGCGCTCAATTCATTGAGCAGGTCCTCATAGCTGACCTCTTCGTACTCGGAATTGCCGGCAGCGGCCTGGACCAAGGTGGGAGCGGTAAAGAGGGAAGCGGCGATCAAAGCGAACTGAATTGTTTTAATGATTTGCATACCCCATTCTATCAAGGCTTTGTCATTTTTCAAAAATTGATCTTTCGTTCTGGACCTTGTCTTTGGCAAACTGATTGTATGTTGTCGTTCTTTAAGACTCGTCATAACTGCTATTGTGCCTTCTGTAAAAGCCCCCGCCGTATTTATCGTCGCAAGAATATTTCACTGATGAATATTCTGGGCAGTGCCTTGGCATCTGTGGTGATTATGTTCGCGTTGTGGCAGCAGTATGATCCGCGTGTGATGGTGGCCTTTGTGGTGTGTCTGGCAATTTCCGAAGTCTTCGTGAAAATCCGCTGGAGACTGTCCGTGGTCTGCCGTGTGTGCGGGTTTGATCCTGTTCTTTATCTGAAGGCGCCGGAGCAAGCTGCAAACAAAGTGAAAGAGCAGCTGGATATTCGCCGTCAGGATCCTAAATATCTGCTGGCAAAACCTCTGAATTTGCCCGCAATTCCCGCAGACAAAGCGAAGGCCCTTCAGGATAAGGGTAAAGGTCGCTTGGTATCGCGTTCAATTTGATCTAAAGATTGCAAGTCGGGGCTCTTTGTGACAGCTTAGAGCCATGAAAAATCTGGTCGTAATTCCTACCTACAACGAAAAAGAAAACATTCAGGCGATTGTGCCTGCTGTATTGGCGCAGAACCTGGGCGTCGAAATTCTGGTTGTTGATGACAACTCTCCGGATGGCACAGGTGCCATTGTTCGTGAAATGCAAAAAAGCATGCCGCAACTTCATATTCTTTCCCGTCCTGGCAAACAGGGTTTGGGCAAGGCTTATATCGCGGGCTTCCGCTGGGCCATGGATCATGGTTTTGAAGGCATTATCGAAATGGATGCAGATTTTTCTCACCGTCCCGAGGATCTGGGGCCTTTGATCAAGACGATGGAAGCCAATGATTTTGCCGTGGGTTCCCGCTATGTGGATGGTGGCCGCACGGTGAACTGGGGTTTGATCCGCAAGATCATTTCCCGCGGTGGCGGCATCTATTCCCGCATGATTCTGGGCTTCCCGTTGAATGACTGGACAGGTGGTTTCAACGCCTGGAAAAAAGAGGTTCTGCATGGGATTGATCTTTCCACGGTTGAATCCAACGGTTACAGCTTCCAGATTGAATTGAAATACAAAGCATTGAAAAAGGGTTTCAAAGGGGCGGAGTCTCCGATTGTCTTTGAAGACCGTCGTGTGGGCCAAAGTAAAATGTCTCTGAAAATTGTACTTGAGGCTTTCTATCGTGTCTGGCTTATGCGCTTTAAATAGGGCAGCCCTGCTGCTCTTGATGTTCTTTCTTTTTCCTGTCAACTTGTGGGCGCAGGCCCAGCAGGCGACGGTGATTCTGGATGGCGCCCTGGTGTATCAGGACGCCGACTTTGATGCGCCGGTGATCACCACTTTGAAAATCGGCTCTGTTTTTAATATCTCCACAAACAAAAAAGGTCCGTTCTATAAAATCCGTCTGAAACCCGGTCATCTTGGGTGGATTTCTGATACGGATATCAAGCCGGGGATTATTAAAATTCCCAAGCCAGAACAGACCAAACTGAGCGAGCCGGAAAAAGAAAAAAAGAAACGACCGTTCTTCGCCAGCCGCTATCGCGGCCCGGTTCTGCAAATGACGAATTTCACCGAAGACACTTTGGGTGAAGAGCGCACCGACAGCCTGTTGTTCTATGGTGTGAAGTTTAACGGCTTCAACACACTTTTCAGTGGCGAGATCTACACCGACGCCAATATTTTATTCCATTTCGGTGCGCCTTCGTACTACGAGGACTACACCAAAAAAGCTGCTGACGGTTTTATCTTCATGACGGACTTCACTTTTCAGACAGTGATCCCTCAGGGCAAAAATTTTATTTACTACTATGGTTTCGGTCCGATGTTTAAGTACTCGCACTTCAATATCGATGTGCCCAGCGATGGCTCGACACTCAGTTATTCGGCGGATGACATGACTTTGGGTGCGGTGATCGACCTGGGAATCGGGGCCCGCCTGGGCAGTATGTCGCTTAGAACCAACGCAAAATACTACTGGGAACGAACCAAATACTTCGCTTTCGGCCTGAATCTGGGCTGGGACTTCTGACGCACAGCTTCGGAAAAACTTAGGTGGGCCCTCCTGTGGAGGGTGCCTAAGAGGTAGCTTTTGTGGAAGCGTGGTGTTATGAAGGCGCTTCTTAGAGGGGGCTCTTCGTGCGTATTTTGTCTGCATTGTTTTTTGTCATTCTTTTCAGTTCTGTTTCTTTTGCGGGTGGGGACATTGAGCCTTACTTCGAAGCCTTGAAAAACTCGGGCGCGAATTTCGAACCTGATGGCACTGTGTGCGAAGAAATTGCCCGCCTTGATGTTACTAAAGAATTTGGTGATGCCTATGAAGTGACCACGGGCGTGGAATACAGCCTGGGTGATGACACTTTGGGCGAGCTTGATGTCGTGGTATTTGAAAAATCCACGCATAAAGTCGTTCTGGTGGCCGAGGTGAAGTGCTGGAAGAATCTGCAGCAGGCCATGGACAAGCTGAAAGCGCAGCGCGACCGTTTTACATGGAATTTGACCAAACACGCCCGTCGCATTCAGTTTCAGGCGGACACGGGCCTGAACTTCCGTGTGGAGGACTTTCAGGGGCCGTTCAAATTCCGCGCTATTTCTCAGTTTGGAGGTCTTAAAAAGGGCTTCGATCAAGAGATCCAGCTGACCCTGACTGAGGTCAAACAACTGCGCTCTAAACTGCTGAAATGTCAGGCTTGGGGCGAGTGTCTGCGCCCACAATAGTCCTTTGACTTGAGGGGGGAGCTCATGCAAATTCCCCCTATGTCGATCCAGATTTTATCCCCTGAAGTTGTTGACCAAATCGCCGCTGGCGAGGTGGTGGAGCGTCCTGCTCATCTAGTCAAAGAACTTGTGGAAAACAGCATCGATGCCGGCGCAACCCGGGTGCATGTCGAATTCTATGACGGTGGCCGCATCGTAAAGGTGATCGACAATGGCAAGGGGATGTCCCCGGAAGATCTGCCAAAATCTTTGGAACGATTCGCGACCAGCAAAATTTCAAAAACCGATGACTTGTGGAGCCTGCGCACCTTCGGCTTCCGCGGCGAGGCTTTGGCCAGTATCGCGTCGGTCAGCAAACTGACGCTGACTTCGCGTCGTGCCGGGGACGAACAGGCCCATCAGCTGATCAGCGAGTACGGAAAAAGAAAAGAGATCGACAAAGTCGGCGGCTCGCAGGGTACGACCATCCTGATTGAAAATCTTTTCGACAACACTCCCGCGCGTTTGAAATTCCTGAAATCAGATTCGGCAGAAAACTCGGCGATCAAAACCACTTTGAAAGCCATGGCGTTGTCACACTTTGACGTTGAATTCCGCATTCAGGAAAACGGCAAGCTTGTGGCCTTCTGGCCGGCGTGCAAATCCCGCAAGGACCGTGTTGAACAAATTCTTGAAATCAAACCTCTGTTCGAAGGTGAAGCGTCCCGCGAAAACGTGAAGGCTTACGCCGTGTTTGCAGATCCTCATAACGTCGCCAAAACCTCCAAGAACATCTGGTTGTTTGCGCAAAACCGCTGGGTTCAGGATCGCAGTCTGCAGGCGGCCGTGAACGAGGCTTACCGCAGTCTTTTGATGCACGGAGAATATCCGATCGCTGCGGTGTGGGTGGAAGTGGATCCAGACTGTGTGGATGTGAATATTCATCCGACAAAATCCCAGGTGAAATTCCAGGATCCGTCACTGGCGTTCCGTGCGGTGGCAGCAGCTTTGCGTGGCACGCTGGAACAAGCGCCATGGATCAAGCGCTCGGATGTGCCAACTCAGAATGTGACCATGCCGCTGGTGCAGAATTCTGCTGAAGAATTCAAATCCACCGACGGGTTGCCAAACTTTGCATCGCAACCCATGCCCCAGCAGAATCTGCGTTTCCAGGACAATTCTTTGGAAGTAACGCAGTTCCAGAAAAAAGAATTCAGTTTCCCGGCGTCCAGTTTTCCGGTCTCATCAGTGCAGCAACCGCAGAGCACTTATCAGGCGCTGGCTGAATCTGCAGCTCAGCGTGAAGGTTTTGCGCCCAAATCTGAAGAAGCGCCGCTGGGTTACTGGTCTTCTCTGGAAGTTCTGGGGCAGGCGAATTTGACTTACATCGTGACTCAGGCCCGCGACAAGCTGGTGTTCGTGGATCAGCACGCCGCTCATGAACGCGTGGTGTTTGAAAAGCTGATGACGGCCTGGAAGGGGGGGAAGGTTGATATTCAAGACTTCCTGTTCCCATTGGCGATTGATATGTCTCCGGAAAAAGTGGAAGGTCTTTTGACCATGGCCAAAGAGATGGAACGCCTGGGCGTTTTCATTGAAGCTTTGGGGCCGGGCACTGTCGGCGTGAAAGCGGCCCCGTTGATGATCAAAGAATCCAGCCTTAGCGGCGTTCTGGATAAAATGGCCACCGAGATCGTGGATCAGGGTGGCAGTTATTCTTTGGAAAGAACGGTGGGTGACATCTGTGCCACGATGGCGTGCCATTCTGTGGTTCGTGCGGGGCAGTCGCTCAGCCCGGATCAGATGCGCAGTCTTTTGCGTGATATGGATATGTTCCCGCTATCAAGCTTCTGTCCTCACGGTCGTCCGGTCAGTGTCGAATATCCGTACTACAAACTGGAAAAAGATTTCGGACGAATTGTTTAATGACGAAGAGGCATGTGATTTTTGTAGTCGGCGCCACGGCCACCGGTAAATCCGAGTGGGCTTTGAGGCTTGCTCAAGACAATAACGGCGTCATCGTCAACTGTGATTCGGTTCAGCTGTATAAGAAACTTGATATCGGTTCGGCAAAGCCCAGCAAAGAAGAACAGGCTCTGGTGCCGCACTATCTGCTGGATTACGTAAATCCGCCGGCGGAAATGACGGCCGGAACTTACTGCCGCGATTTTTACGATATACTTGAAACCATTCCGGTGGAAAAGCCCGTGTTTGTGGTGGGTGGTACCGGATTCTATTTCATGGCCATTGAAAAGGGTATGTATCCGGTGATCCCGGTTCCGGCAGAAATTCAGGCCCAAGTGGAGTCTGAGCTTGCAACCGAAGAGGGCGCCATCCGCCTGCATGCCGAAATGATGAAGGCCGATCCAGAATATGGCGCCAGGATTCATCTGGCAGATCGTTATCGTATCGGGCGGGCGATTGAATTGATTCGCAGTCAGGGAAAAAGTGTCACGCAGATTCAGGCTGAATTTGAATCCCAGCGAAAACCATTCCCGTTTCCGTTGTTGAAGATCGGTCCGAATTGGGATCGCGAAGTGCTGCGTGCCCGGATCGGGCAGCGCGTGGAAAAGATGCTCGCTGCGGGTTTGGTGGCAGAGGTGCAGGGGCTTCTCGATGAAGGTCTGGCTTCCTGGGCGCCAATGAGCAGTGTGGGCTATAAAGAGACACTCGAATACCTGCGTGGAGAGATGAGTCTTCCGCAGCTGCAGGAACAGATCACGACAAACACTCATCAGCTCGCCAAAAGACAGAGAACCTGGTTTCAGCGGGATAAGGACATTCAGTGGTTCGACGGAGCCTCGGGTTTTACTGAGGCACGAAGCGTGGTCGAGAAATTTCTCAAACCTTGACCCTGATTCGGTGGAAAGCCGAGAATAGAGGTACTTATGAAAAGCATGACTGGCTACGGCACCGCAAGAGTTCAGACTAAAGACGTCACTGTGGAAGTGAGCATCCGTTCCGTGAACGGACGTTTCCTGGAGCCACGTTTTCACCTGCCGCGTGAATTTGTTTCTTATGAAGGGGAGTTGAAGAAATTCCTGAGTGGCACCCTTCATCGTGGCACCGTGGATGTTTTTGTTTCCCGCCGAGTGAAGAACACGGCCAGCAAAGCCCAGATGACGGTGAATGATGCTTTGGCCAAGAAATACATGAGCGCTTACAAGCATCTTTCCAAAGAGTTGGGCGTGCCCTTTAATGTGCACCTTGAGGTTGTGGCAAGACTGCCTGAGATCATCAAAGTTGAAGAGACCTATGAGTTGTTCAGCGGCGAAGACAAGATTCTGAAAAAGGCATTCACGGAAGCCTGTTCCAATTGTGACAAGGAACGCGCCCGCGAAGGCAAATCCCTGCAAAAGGATCTGCAAAAGCTGTTGGTGTCTTTAGAGAAACAAGTGAAGATTATCAGTGAGTTGCGTGGCGAAGCCAATGCGCAACTTCAGGAGCGCTACGAGCAGAAGGTTCGTGCGCGCCTTAAGGGCAATGAAATTGATTCGGCCCGTTTGTCTCAGGAAATCGTGATTCAGCTGGAAAAAGCCGATATCAACGAAGAGCTGAGCCGTCTCGCGGAACACATCAAGAACTACCGCCAGCTGGTGGGGTCGGTGACTGCTGAGGGTAAAAAACTGGATTTCTATACTCAGGAATTGCTGCGTGAGGTGAATACCATCGGTTCAAAGTCTCAGGTAGCCAAGATCACTGCGGCTGTGGTAGAAGCAAAAACCCTTATTGAAAGACTTAGAGAACAGGTTCAAAACGTTCAGTAATTATGAAAACGCGCATGATTATCGTCGCCGCTCCAAGTGGCGCAGGAAAAAGCAGCTTTGTCGAAAGGATCACCCGGGAGGATTCCCGATTGGTGGATATCGTCACTTTCACAACGCGCTCTATCCGTCAGGGCGAGACGGCGGGTCTGCAGTACAACTTCATTGATCACGCGGATTTTGAACAAAAGATCAAAGAGGGCTTCTTTGTGGAGTGGGCGAAGGTTCACACCAATTTCTATGGAACCTCATATTCGTCCCTGGAAACAGCCTGGAATCAGGGTAAAACTGCCATTATGGACATCGACATCCAGGGCGTGGCGACCTTTAAATCCAAGTTCCCGGACGCTAAAACCGTCTTTATCCATCCTCCGAGTATTGACGAGCTGCGTCGTCGCATTGAAAAGCGCGATGGCAAGGTCCCTGCGGACATTGAAGTTCGTATGGCTAATGCCGAAAAGGAGATCCTTGAGGCTTCCAAGTTCGATTATCAGATCGTCAACGACGTGTTTGATAAATCCTATGGGGAATTTAAGAAAATCGTTGAAGATTTGCTAGCTTAGCTGTAATTTGGCCTGATCTATTTGCTGGAGGCGTAATGGCTCGTGTAACCGTTGAAGATTGCTTGGAAAAAGTACCTAACAGATTTGCCCTTGTTTTGATGGTTGCAAAACGTGCGAAGCAACTTCTGAAAGGTGCAGAAGCGACTGTTTCCACTCGTAGCAACAAATACATCGTAAGCTCTCTTCGTGAAGTTGCGATGGGCAACGTGGGTTACCAGGAAAGCCTGGATGCCAACGAGGCTATCCGTCAGATCGAAAAAGATCTGAACAAGTAATCACATTAAAAGGCGAAAGCCGCTTGCATGTGAACCCAATAAAGGGAGGCGAAAGTCTCCCTTTATGCGTTTTCTGGACGCCTGTAAATCTTCGTTGGACACCCCTCTGGGGTCAGGTAAGCTATAGGGAATATGTTTAATTTCCTGAAAGAGGATGGCTTAACCAACAAGCCGGTCAAAACAGTCGACGATCTGCTGGCACGCATTCGAATCTATTATCCGAATGCGGATCTCAAAATTATTGAGAAGGCCTATTCATTCTCAGAGAAAATGCACGAAGGACAAATCCGCCGAAGCGGTGAGCCTTACATTTCTCATCCTCTTTCTGTTGCCGCTATCCTGGCGGACTTCCACCTGGATCTGGACACCATTGCCACGGGTCTTTTGCATGACACCGTTGAAGACACGGCCGCGACGTTGGAAGACATCCGCACCGAGTTCGGTGATGTGATCGCGCACCTTGTGGACGGGGTGACCAAGATCGGTCAGATGAAATTTAAAAACAGCCACGAAAAGCAGGGTGAAAACATCCGCAAGATGATCGTGGCCATGGGTAAAGATGTGCGTGTCGTTCTGGTGAAGCTTGCCGATCGCCTGCATAACATGCGTACGCTGAATTTCATGCCCTTTGAAAAACAAGAGCGCATCGCTCTTGAGACTTTGGAAATTTATTGTCCGCTGGCAGGGCGCATGGGTATCAGCGCGCTGAAGATTGAACTGGAAGACCTTTGCTTCCGTTACTATCGCCCGGACATGTACTATGAACTTGTCCAACAGATCAAAAAGACTGAATCAGAGCAGAACCGCTATATCGATGAAGTAAAAGTGCTTATCGGTAAAGAGCTTAACAAAGCCGGTTTCCGCTATGAAGTGTATGGACGTTCGAAGCACTTGTGGTCCATCTACAGAAAAATGCAATCCCGTAACATCGACTACGATCAGGTTTACGATGTTCTGGCGTTCCGCGTGCTGGTTGAATCCGTGGCGGAATGTTATGCGGCACTGGGTTTGGTCCACTCGTTGTGGAAGCCGATCCCGGGTCGTTTTAAAGACTTCATCGCCATGCCCAAGGCCAATAACTATCAGTCCCTGCACACCACTGTAATGGGCCCCGGTGGGGAGCGTATCGAGATTCAAATCCGTACCAGCGAAATGCATCTGGTTGCGGAAAAAGGTATCGCCGCTCACTGGAAGTACAAAGAGCGCGGCAAGATGGTTGATGACAGCGATCTGCAACAGGCCAACTGGCTGCGTGATCTGGTGTCATGGCATCAGAACGTGCGTAATCCAGACGAGTTCCTGGATACAGTAAAAACGGATTTGTTCGAAACTGAAATTTACGTTTTCACTCCGACCGGAGACGTGCGTGAATTCCCGGAAGGCGCCACTCCGGTGGACTTCGCCTTTGCTGTGCACACGGAATTGGGGAACCGCATTGTCGGCGCCCGCGTGAACGGCAAAATGGTGCCGCTGAAATATCAGCTGCAAAACGGGGACACGGTGGAAGTTGTCACTTCCAAAACCCAGGTGCCTTCCAAGGACTGGTTGAAGTTTGTTGTTACCAATAAAGCCAAATCCAAAATCCGCGCCTTCGTTAAAGAAGAACAGCGCCGTCGTGCGATCATGCTGGGTAAAGAGCTGGTGGAAAAAGAATTCCGCAAGTTCGGCATGGCTGCAGTGAAGTACCTGAAAGGCCCGGCCTTTGAGACTTATCTGAAGGACCACGGCCTGGCGGATTTGGATGAGTTGTACGTGACCGTGGGTTACGGAAAACTTGAAACGCGCATTCTGGTGGAAAGACTTTCCCCGGAAAATATCGCCAAGGAAGCGGCCAAAACCGAAGACTCCACCTTTATGGAAAGAGTCATGCGTGCCGCGACTCAAAAAACGCGCAAGACCAATTCCCTTATCAGCGTTGATGGTATGGATGACGTGCTGGTGCACTATGCGAAGTGCTGCCATCCGATTCCAGGGGATCCGATCGTGGGCTTTATCAGCCGTGGCCGGGGTATTTCCATTCATCGCAGTGACTGTCGCAAGGCTTTTGAATTCGATCAGTTGCGCAAAGTCGATGTGGCCTGGAACGTGAAACAAGCCGGAGAAGGTCAGGAGCGCATCGTGCGCCTGAAGATTATTTCTCAGGACGTGCCAGGATTACTGAAGCTGATGTCTGAGGCCTTTGCTCAGCAGGGGATCAACATTCAGTCCGCCCAAATCCGTACGACCAAGGATAAAAAAGCCGTGTGTAACTTCGAGGTCAGCGTTCAGAACGCCAGCCAGTTGAATCAGGCGGTCTTTGAAATCCAGAAGATCAAGGGGATCATTGGGGTCACCCGTGTTATTCACTAACATCAGGAAGAATCTTCATTTCCTGATGGCTCTGGCAGTGCTGGGTATCGCTTCCATCGTGATTTTCGGATGGATTCTGCGGGACCCGGCAATCATTCAAATTCGCTCTGACTTTGCCCCGATGGTGATCAACACTGCGCTGGGGCTTGCGGCATTGGCGATCTCCATTCTTTTCTCTGACAGCCGTTTTAAAAGCATTTCCATTTATGCCTCGATCTTTGCGGTGGCTCTGGCAGCGGTGAACCTGACGCAGTTTTTGACCGGTGTTGATCTGGGAATAGATCAGGTCCTGGTGCAGCCATTTTATAACCTGGGGGTCAGTTCGCCGGGCCGCATGTCGGTCAGTACTTCGGTGTGCATGCTGTTAATGGGTGTGATGGGGCTGGTGTCCGGAAAATCCTATGCTCATCGCATGGTGCGCATCACGGGAAGTTCGTTGGTGCTGGGTTTTGCGATCCTGGGCTTTTTCGGGTACTTCCTGAATTTCAGTTCTGAATATGGCTGGGGAACTCATTCCCGCATGGCGATTCACACATCACTGAGTTTCATGCTGCTGGCTGGGGCGAAAATTGTGCGCCTGGGGCGTGCGATCAAAGAAGAAGACAACGCGCAGTCGGCCGTAGTGCCAATGTATGTAGTGATGATTGGTGTTCTGATCGCTGTCGGGATCTGGCAGCTTTTGCTTTTGAAAGATATTGAGCGCAATCGCAGTGTCACGCAATCCCGCGCAGAAAGCTTCCGCGCCAAACTTGACGGGACTTTCATTCCGCTGGAAAAAGCCTTGCAACAGATGGCCCGTCGCATGGCTGTTGGGGCCTATCGTGACGAGCACGTATGGTCCATGGATGCCCAGTTTTACTATGAAGAATTCAAAGGCATCCGCCGTATTGCCTGGGCTGATCAGAACCTGATGCTGCGCTGGTTGTATCCCATGGATAAGTTCAGCCGCGATATTCGCAACACGATGATGGGTCGTTCAGAAGAGGTCCGCCGCAGTCTGGATTTGGCACGTCAGACCCATGAATCGCGTATTTCCCGTGTGATCGAGATGAAATCCGGTGGCCGCGGTTTTGCCATGCTGGTGCCGGTTTATAAAAATTCGGCCTTTATTGGAATGCTGAGCGCCGGAATTGATATTCGTGCGTTTCTGGATCGCTTTGCGCGCATCGAGGGCTATCATGTGGCCCTGTATGAAGAAGGGCAGGAGATCTATCGAAGTACCGAGTGGGACCCTGTTTTGTCCCGCGACTGGGTGACCCGCATTCGTTATAGCAATATGGGTGTGGACTGGGAGATCGCTTTCACTCCATCCAGCGGGGTTATCCGCAGCAATACGTCTGCGGTGCCTTCGGTGGTTTTGGTCTTTGCAGTGGGATTGTTTGTGCTGCTGGGACTGGCGCTAAGTTTCTTTGGCCGGGCGGAAGAACTTCGCCGCCGGGCTCGCGCCATGGTGGACTGGAAATCCGCGGCAATGGATGCCACACCATTGATGATGATCTCGTTTGATGAAAACGGGATTGTGCGGGAAATGAACCGTTCCGCGGAAGAAATGACCGGCTGGAAAGCCGAAGAACTTGCCGGCAAAGAGCATCCCTTTATTTTCCATGACCGTCAGGATGTGGAACTCATGCGCTTGAAACTGGAAGGGGTCTTGAATCGTCCGGTCGGACTGGGAGTCGAATTTATTGACGCCATGTTTGAAGCCGGATTCAACGCCGCTTCCGAGTGGGTGTATGTGCATCGTTCGGGCAGCCGCTTCCTGGGACAGCTGTTTATCGGAAAAGTCATCAATGAAAACGGGCACACCACGGGCTATCTGGCGGTGGTGGAAGACGTCACGCAAAAACGCCAGCGTGAAAAGCAGATCAAAGAACAAGAAGACAAGATCATCGCCAGCGCGCGCCTGGCTTCCCTGGGTGAAATGGCCGCTGGGATCGCACACGAGATCAACAACCCTTTGACTATCATTAACGGTCACGTGGGTGTGTTACGTCGCTTGCTGGGGGCTCGGGGGCTTGCCGCGGATCTTGAAGTGCAAAAACGGGTGGAGGTGGTTGAAAGCACCACTCAGCGTATTGCCAAGATTGTCAAAGGCCTGCGCTATTACGCTCGTGAATCAGATCACGGGGACATGGAATGGGTGACTGTGGATGCGATCATTGATGACACTCTGGCATTTTGTTCGGACAAGTTCCGCCATGAAGGGGTGGATCTGATAGCGCGGCTGGAGCCGAACCTGAAAGTGTTCGTGCGGCCTTATCAGATTTCCCAGGTGCTTTTGAATCTTTTGAATAATGCGGCAGACGCGGTCCAGTCTGTCGGCACCCGCAAAGTGGTGGTGGAAGCCAAAGCCGTCCGCGACGGGGTCGAGATTTCAGTTTCTGATTCCGGTCCGGGTGTTCCGGCCTTCTTGCGTGAAAAGATCATGGAGCCGTTCTTTACGACCAAAGAAGTCGGCAAGGGCGTGGGGCTGGGACTTAGCATTTCTGAAGGGATCGTGCGATCCCATGATGGAAAATTCTATCTTGATGAAGAAGCCAAACAAACCCGGTTTGTCGTCTGGCTTCCGGTGAGACCGTAATTACCAGAAATAATTCAGACGCAGGCCCAGTTCACGAGGTGAGTTGACCTGGTTGTAGCTGACAGACTGACCGCCAATAGAGCTTGTGCGGTCATAGATCACATAGCGGGTATCAAGCACGTTGCGCACGTACAGATCCACATTCATGCTCCATGCAGCCAAAGAATACTGACCCAGCAGATCCAGATAGAACTGTTCAGGCGAGTCCATGGTATTTTCCGCATTGCCGTAAGATTTACTCAAGTATCTGAAGATACCTGCGGCATTCCAGTCCTGGCTGATCTGGTAGCCGTAAGAAAGACGGCCTGTCCAGTTTGGCGCAAACGGGAATTCATTGTCGGTATAGTTCTTGGTGCCATTCACAAAATCTTTGAAGCGGGTTTTTACGTAACCTGCACCAAAATTGAATTCATGACGGGACGCTGGTTTCCAGTTGATCTCGGCTTCGGCACCATACAGTTCCGAGCTGGCAGCATTGACCACTTGAGTGTCAAACGGGTCGTTCGACAACTGAACCATGACCTGCTGGTCTTTCCAGTCGGTATAGAACGCCGCCGAGCTGAAGTTCCAGTTGGAAGCGGCATATTTGTAAGACAATTCGTAGTTGCCGGTTTTTTCCGGATCGTAGGTGTCAACACGAACACGCTTACGGTTGATGGACAAACCACCTGTGCGGTAGCCCTCGGTGTAAGAAATCCCGTAGCTGTGCTGATCTTGAGTCAGCATGTAAGCCACTTTCGGAAGAAGGATCGAGTTGTTGTCCTCGTCTTCATAGCTGCCAGTCACGCTGTCCAGATAAGCGTCAACCACCGCATTGGTGCCGGCACCCAGGTTCTGTTTGCGGGTGGCACTGACGTCAGCTCCGTATTTGTTTTTTACGAACTCATAACGCAAGCCCAGATTGATGGACTGGTTTTCAGCGAATTTCCACAGGTAAGAATCAAACAAAGCAAACACCGTGCGGTACTTGTCAGTCACCTGGCTTGATGCAATCGGCGTGTAAACTGTTGCTGAAAGCGGGTACAGGATGTCGAAACGGGCATCGTCTTTCAGATAATAGTCATGCGCATGGAAGCCCAGGACATTTTTCACTTTTTCGTTCTGGAATTTCAAAAGGTTCTCAACGCTGACAAAGCGGTCGTTGTGCTCTTCCGTGCGAACGCCTGCGGTTGGGTTGGCAGTGCCGTCCGCATCGCTGGTTTCATCGTTTTTCGCCTGGGAGTAAGCGCCGATAACTTCATTCGTCCAGTTGTCGTTCAATTTGACGAAATAGCGCAGGCTTGTTTGCTGATTGCCGGTTTTGCTTTCAAAGTCCACGTCCTCGTTAACTTCATAGTCAAACGGGTTGGCACTTTGAACATAGTTTCCACCGGTTTCATTCTGGATGATTTTGGTGTTCCAGCGAACATAGTCAGTTTCGTTGATTTTGTAGGTCAGGTCCAGACCCAGGTGGTCTTTGGATTTTTTGCCCCATTTGTTGTTGTCAGTTTTGATGTTCTTGATGAAACCATCATCCTGCTCGTGGTTCACAGACACGCGGCTTAGAAGTTTTCCATCCAGCCATACGTTGTTGGTCATCACACCCGCTTCGATGCGGTTGAAGCTGCCATAGCCAAGTTTTGCTGCGCCTTCGGTCTGATCCGCAGGTTTGTTATGGAAAAGCAAAATACTGCCGGCCAAAGAGTTCACACCCTGAGTGGTGGACTGAGGACCGCGGTAAACTTCCGCCTGCTGGGAATCCCACAGATCAAAGCTGCCAGCCTTGATCGCAAGGTCGGTCTGGAAAACATCATCCACCAGGATAGAAGACAGATTGTCCTTTTGGAAGCCCGTCACGCCGGTGTTGTTCACACCACGGATGCTGAAGCTGTCGTCGTTTTTGTTGATGGAAACATTGGGAACCGCATTCAGGGCCTGGATGGAATCGGACTGAATCGGAGAGTCCAGTTCGCGGCTGGGAACAACGGAGATGCTCTCGGTGCTTTCCTGATAGGATTTGTTTTCTTTCGTCCCTTGTACTTGTACGGCTTCAAGAGTCGAGGACTCTTCAGGCTGGGAAGAAACCTCCTGGGAAGTTGCTTCAGCGGACGGAGTCTGGGCGTTCAGAATCAGCGGAAAAACGGTCAGAAGTGTGATGATGCGTTTCATTGTTTCTCTCTAGATGTAGGTAATAAAATTGGGAACAGCCTTCTCGATAGGGAAGATGCTTTTTTGTGTCAGATTATTGATGATGCGCGCGGATCTCCAGGCCATCAGACTGGTCTGCGGTTCGGAAATTCCGTGACCATGACGGCTGAAGTTCAGGGCAAAGATTTTGTTCTGCGCAGAGCCCTGCCAGGAAACCTGGAAGTCCTGATTCATCTGGAAGCGGCCATCCTGATCAAAATTAATCATCGGGCGCAGAGGATCAATCAAAGCCGGGATGTTCACACGGAAGCCCGTGCTTAGAACCACAGCGTCAGCCGCAGCCGTTTCAGATTGTCCGTTGAAGCCATTTTGGATGTGCAGTTTATAACGATCACCGATTTTCGCCATTTCAGTCACACGACGGAACGGCAGAATCTCGATTTCGCGTTTGTCGCCCCAGACATGTTTTAGCTGGTAAAGCTCTCGGTACAAAGTTTCCAGATACTCTGGAGTGTTCCCGTCGCTGGCCAGTTTTTGATATTTCACGATAGGATCTTTCTGATCCTGACCCAGTTGCAGGAATTCCTTCACGTAAGACGGTGTGAAGTATTCATTCACGAACGGGGAGTTATCCAGCGGCTCCAGATTCGGACGGCTGGCAATCAGTTTCAGGCTTCTTGGGTTGCCCCATTTCCCCTGAAGGCAGTTGCGGAAGATTTCAAGGCCGGTTTGACCACCACCCACGACAACAACATCTTTGTTGGTGGCATCAAGCAGTTTCAGATAGCTGGATTTGGCGTGGAAGACATCCGGGCCTTCCAGATCTTGTGCAAACTCTGGCAGGTGCGGGACAAGGCCCGTACCGATACAGATGTTCGTGGCCGTGAATGTTTCACCGTTGATAGTCAGTACGAACTTGCTGCCGTCATAGGTGACGGACTCGATGTCGCTGTCAAAGCTCAGGTGATCAGGCATATTCTGGCTGACCCACTGGCAGTACATTTCAAATTCACGACGGGTGATCGTCTGGCGTCCTGTGTTCAGGAACGCATAGAACAAACCCTTTTGAACCAGGAAGTTCATGAAGCTGAATGGGTTCGTGGGATCCGCAGCCGTCACCAGATCCTTCATGTAGGACGTCTGCATCTCAGAATCCGCGAACATAATTTCAGAGTGCCAGTCAAAGCGGTGCTTGCGATCAAAGAAGCGGAATTTCACATTCGGGGTTTTGCTTAGCAAAGCGGCCAGACTCAGGTTGAACAAACCAATGCCGATACCGATCAGATCATAGTGTTTGTTTTCGTTCATACGCGCCCCTTTTTCAGAGCCAAAGCCACTGGATTTTTCAGATCTTCACCCAGAATTGGCAATGGGCGCTCGGCAGAATCCGCATAGCCGATTTTGAAGCGGACTTTGTTCACCAATACGCGGTGGAAAGTGTCCTGAAGAAGGTCGATTTTGCCAAAATAGTTCAAAGCTCTGATCTCCGGATTTTTAGCCAGATAAGACTCTAAGGTCCTACCCAAAACGGCATAGAATTCAATCTCGGGATATGTATCGCATTCTTGCAAAGTTTCAGAGATAAAACGTAACACCGTTACTAAATGACCAGTCAAAAGATCATGAATCAGATAATGTCTCGGTAAACGGGTCAGATCGAAGCCGGAAAGAGAGCTGGAGTCATCACTCAGGCGCAGATCCCCCTGAAAATCTTTCAGGAAGACTCCAACGGGTGTGGAGTTTTTCAGACGGATGACCACGTTCTGTCCATGGGCCACCAGGCCGATCCCATAGCGGGCCTGCAGGTGGTAAAGCGGGATAAAGACCTTTTCAAAGTACTGGGAAAGCCACTGGCCAATATCCAATCCTGAGGCCTTGGCGTAAGCCCCCAATAGGGACTGCCCCTTGGCATCGCGATGAAACAGACTGCCCGCGATAATCGCGGTTTCGCCCTCAGCAAGGTGGAAGTCCGGACTTTGGCGCCACAATGCTCCCAACAGCTCGTTGTAGCGGTAAGGGGCCTGCTGAATCTGGCTATACAAGCCATGACCGACGGACAGGCCGGCTTTTTCTTCAAGCACGGTCACACCTGCTAGGATGCTGTCTTTTTGGCAAAGCTCGGTCAGAGCGGTGCTTAATGCCGGGCCTTGCTTCATGTACTTGCCCGGGATTCCGCGAATGGCGGACGTGTTCAGAATCGTGATCGGCAGCTTGATATCAAGCTTGCCGGGGCGGGTGATGTTGCTGAACGTGCGCAGACTGATCTGTGGCAGGTACTGATCCCCAAAGGCCCCCAGGAAGTGAATGTGGCCACAGGCCAGATCCGTTCCGTATTGAATTTTGATATAGCGTTCCCACTGCCACGGATGAACCGGGACAAAGTGGTACTCAGACTTTGAGACATTTTTAGCAGCCAGCTGCTTTTCAAAAGCTGTTTTGTCCGAAAGACATTCGTTCAAAATCGCGTCCCAGGAAAGAGGGGCATCCAGTCCTTCCAGGGTTTGGTTTTTGCGAACCGCCACCCAGTAAAACTGAACGGGTTTGGCGTTTTCCGGGCCATACAGATCCTGATCTGCGGCACTCCAGCCGATGCGGCCTTTATTCAGTAATATCTTAGGGTGACCTTTCAACAAGGTCTGAACTTTTTCGCCACTGAATGCGGTCATGTCGTCTGAAGACACCTGACGGTTCAGCTCCAGCACACGCAAGTCTGCGTAAAGGGTGTTGTGCATTTCTTCCAGAAAGTTCGCCAGGATGATGTCATCCATGCCGGTTTCTTGCTGGCAGTCGATAAAGAACTGTCCCGCACTTTCTGCGGCAACACCATTGCGGGTGATGGATGTGGAATCGACTTTCAGATCCGTCCAAAGACCGCGCCAAGCGCTGAATTTGTAAACGGTCTGATTAGCCAAGGTCAGTTCATAAGGGCCGACGACGGACTCATCCCGCGTGGTTGTGGCCACGGGGTTGATCACCTGTTCATAGGTGAGTTCCTGCAGACCTTTTGCGATCATCTGCAGATTGATGTCTTTCCAGTCGGCCAAAGAACTCATAGGTAACGTCCCCCGAAGAAAGCTTCACGACGGCATTCCAGCAAGGCCGCCCGTTTGTGAGGGAAGTCGAATTCTTTGAGTTTCTTCCACGCCGTAAATGTTTCCAGATACTTCAGAACATTGACGTTGTCTGAACGTGGTTCGGCCATGATTTTGCGTGTGCGAGGCTCTTCCAGGAACAGGTAATGGCAGACGGATTTCAAGATGGCATCGGTGTTGGCAAATCCCAGCACGCTGACATCGCCAATCAGGAAGTGGAAACCACGGTCAAAGGCTTCAGAATCATAGTAAGGACCCAGGCGGTCTTCTTTGGTCCAGTACATTTCAAAGTAACCTACAGGTGCGCCGTCGAATTCCAGAATCGTCGGGAACTGGTGGCCGTCTTTCAGACCCTTTGCAAGGTAATCACGCAGTTCTTCTTTGGGTTTGTCCAGCTCCCAGAATTTCAAAACGCGCGGCTGATTGTGCCATTCGTGGAAAATATCCAGATCTTTTTCGATATGCGCCACTCGGAAAGTCAAAACTTTGCCGTCAGCCAGTGTGCGGCGGTAAAGAATCTGACCTTCTGAAATAGCTGGACGAACCGGGTGAGCTACTTCTTTGGTGACGGTCCATTTTTCCGGAGTCAACGCTGTCAATCCGCTGTGAACCCAGATAGGGCGCAGTTGGAAGAAATCATCACGGGAAACTGCAAACGGAGACGCCGTCGCACCCACCAGGGTTTGCAGTTCCGGGTTGGAGTTGGTCACAGTCGCTGACTGCAAAGAAGTGTTTTTGTTAAAGAGCGCTTCCAGAATCGCCAAAGATTCCACAGCCGAAGCCGTTTCGGCAGTCAGGGTGGCTTTGTCGCCGTCGACAGAAACTTTGAAAGGAACTTGAACTTTGTCCGTTTTCAGAAGGCCTGTTGTGCCTTCGATTTGTACGTTAAAAGCCTGACCAGTGGCGCAGGCATAAGTGGAGAATTGGATGTTCATGACAGGGCTCCAGAGAAAGAAATAGGGTTGTCGATCAAATTATAAATAGCTAACGGGTTCGCCACAGTGTTTTCATTCAAGCTTTGCAGACTGCAAATGAAATTACCTTTTTGCCAGATGCGCGCATCTTTGGTCACATAATCCAGGAAACTTGTGTCCGGCAGATTTGGTTTGTACAGACCTTTGATGAAATCATTCATGTCGGCAGTCAACTGTGCTTCGCTGGCTCCTTCAGGGTGTGAAAGGGCCGCCAGAATATTCCAGGTTGAATTCACCAACAGATAGTAAGCAAAAAGAATATTGCCCTTGTTGTCCAGGATGTTGCCGTTTTCACGGGTCAGGCTTGCCACGTCTTTGTGATAAAGACTGTAGCCGTGTTCACTGTAGCCCGTACCCTGACAATCGCGGAAGTAAGCTTTGACTGGCAGATTATTTGAGATACGCAGGATCATATTCTGCTGATGCGCGCCCAGCAAAATACCGTATTGGCTTTGTGCCGTGATAAACGGCTGAAGCGCCACCTGCATATAGTGTTTAAACCACTCGCGGCTGGCGTCTTTCAGGTTTTTACCACTGGACTTGGCAAGGTTCTGCACCTGCTTCCAGATCAGGGTGTCGCCACCCAGCGGATTGTCCTGGGCCAGGGTGGAAACCACGATGTTTTCTTCGCCGGGAATCTCTTGTTGGAATGGATTTTCACGGCAGACCACGATGCTTTCGTTGATGACTTTGCCGTCAGCGGTTTTTAAAGCAGCGAAGGCCGGTTCAAAGATCACTTCAAATTGGGGGTTGTCGTTCAGGAATTTCTTTCCGACGGGGGTCGACATCACATCGTAGACCTGCAGGCCGCGCACGACTTCCACGTCCGTCAGGTGACGGATGGAATTGGTCAGTCGCACGGTCAAAGAAAACTTCAGCATGTACGGGCTGTGTGCTCCGTAGATAGAGCGCAAAGAAGACGTCGGGTGCCAGCTTTCATTGGAAACCGCGCCGCCATCCACAATCAGTCCTTGTTCAGCGTACGACTGAATTGCCGGGTGCTTTAGAAGATGCTGACGCTGCCAGGGATGTACCGGGAAGGGGATAAAGCCTTCTGGTACAGTTTCGGAACCTTCGGCTTGGAACAAACGAGTTGTCCAGTTCTTGGAGGCAAAAGTTTCGGCCGTTTGCACGTGCAGGACTTCGGGTTTTACAAAGAACCAGTGCAGCGGGAAGTGACCGCCCATTTCTGGTGAGTAAATCCCGAAATCACGATCATCAAAACCTTCGCGCATTTTTGGATACGGGTGGAAGTTGTGACCAATCATCAGGCCCTGTTCGGCTTCGATGAAACTGACCTTGCCGGAATAGATGTGCTCAATATCTTTTTCACGGGCTTTCAGGGAAAGCTCCATATTGTGCAGGCTGTTTTCCAGGCGTCCCATGAACAGGTCTTTTTTGGAAAGTTCCAGTTCCCAGTGTTTGCACAAGAAAGTCAAAAGCTCGTTCACGGCGTGGTTGAAATCAACCGATTTCAGTTCGGAACCCTGACGCAGATAGAATGTGCCCACATATTCGTGGCGACCCAGCAGGGATTTTTTGTTCAGCGGAATCAGAATCTCAAAGCCGTTTTTAAGATCCACAGAAATGACGTCCGTCTTTTCCGGGGTTGTTCCTGCTTCAAATGAAAAATTCTGATACTCCCTGAACAGGGAATTCATAAAGCAAGACACCGTGTGTTTCAAAGCCAGTTCGTTAAAATTATGCATAGACCGCCTCGCGACGTCTGTAAAGAAGGGCAATGTTCAGAGCCATGACCACAACCAACGCGGTCATCACACTTTCAATGCCGAAAAGATCCATTTTAAAAGTCAAAGCTGCCAAACCACCACCCAAGGTGTAACCCAAAGTGTTGGCAGCCGCTGCAAGCCCGGCACGACGGCCAAACTGCATCTCAGGTCCGCGTGTGGCCATCAAAGCCATATAGCACGGTGGAATCAGGGACAGCCCCACAGACAACAGAACAATTGCGATCCACAGCTGGGACCAGTCACCCAGATGACCCAGAATCAGGCTTGCCCCCAACAAGGTGGCAACCCCCACGATCATGGCGCCTTGCCATGGATTTTTGAAAAGCACTTTACCCAGGGCTTGAGTGATGACGGCCAGGATCGCACTGACCAAAAGCAATTTTGCCATCAGGACGCTGGAATCCACCGAAGTCAGGTCGAAAGATTTTTTCAAGATCGAAGCCAACGAGAAATTCAAAATGCCAACGAAGCTTGTGAACAAGATCGCCAACGAAAAGATGTCAGAGATATGGCGCAGGGCGGACTTCCATTCACTTAAAGAAATGCGCTCGGTTTTTGTGGTCTTCGGAGCTTCTGATTGAGTGATGCCAAATAGATTTAAGCCCAATACTACCAACGCCCACGCCGTCGTGCTTTGCAAAACCAGAAGCATGTTAGATCCACCACCCAAAAGCAGATACAGCGGTCCCAAGGCGCGGCCGACATTCAGGCTCATGGAATTGGACAACATGGATTTCAAAGGAGTTTGTTCCGGGTGCTGATCAATCTGCAAAGCCTGGGACACCGGCACGATCGCAGCGGCCGTCAGGCCGTAAAGCAGGCGGCTGCCCCATACGGCAAGCTCATTCACCCAGTGAGCACCCGGTGACATCAGCACAACGGTCAGAATAGCGGTGGAAAGAAACAGTCCCAGCATGCCGACGGACAAGACCTTCATGCGGCCCCAGGAATCACTGCGGGATGCCCAGAAGGGGCTGGACCACAGGAACAAAAAACTGCCCACACTGAAACTCAAGACCACAGATGAAATGCTCAAAGCCCCTTTTTCCGCGATGAACGGAATCAGGGTGAACGTCATCATCTGGATGGCACTGAAAGTGGTGGTGTTTAAATGTCCCAGGGCGCTCAGCTTCTTCATTGAGCTCCCTTTTTCAACCACGAGATCAGGAAGTAAACGACGATGGACACCGGGACAACAAGAGCAGCAACAAAAATTGTGTTCAGTGCCCCTTGAACCAGGAAGCTGCCGATAACAGCCGCGGTTGAAAACACGGACAGGATCACCGGTACGGTGTAGATTCTTTTAAACAAGGCACCTTTCCAAGGCTGCACCGAAGTGGCTTTGGCAGAAGCGGCGGGTGCTTTTTTGCGGCGACGGTTCCACCAGATGTAAATGCCTGACACCGGCATCACCAAAGAGGCCACGGACAGGATCACCCACAAAATTTTCAGGAACAAGCCGCCGTAATTTCCGAAATGCAAAGGTTCTGACAGCATGGCGACTTTCAGATACCACGGAAGCTCACGCACTTCGGTCAGCTCACCCGTGACGCCATCGATAATGACCAACTCCACCAGGCGCTCGGTCATCGGAGTGTTTCCATGCATCAGCACCATGAAGTGACCCGGAGGTGAAAATTGCGTGTCGGGGAACACCATAAAATCAAAAGTCGATTCCGGCAGAGCTTTTTGCGCAGACGCGATCACCTTGTCCAACGACGCCAGTGGAGCCTGCGGAGCTGTCGGGTACTGAACATTCAGCTTTTGCAGTTCGCTGTACTGGAAGACCTTGATCAGCGTGGAAGAAAAGCCCAGGAAAGATCCGGTCACGCCGATCATCAAGCTCCAGGCAAAAGCGGTCATGCCGATAAAGCGGTGCAAGTCACCCATGGTCGCGCGGGTGGAGCCGCGACGGACTTCCCCGAAGTTTGTTTTGCGCGCAAAGTTTCCATAGATGAAGAATCCGGAAATCAAAGTGAAGGCATACAGCACACCGATCAAACCGACATACAGCTTGCCGTTGGAACCCAGCAGAAACTCACGATGCAGACGCAGGATGAAGTCCATCACGCCATCAGATTTTTTCGGTGCAGCAACCTCTTCGCCTGTGTGCACGTTGAAATACACGCGGTGGGATTCGCGGAAAAGTTTTGAACCGTTGTTACCCATGCGCAGTTGTGCGACGTCGTGATCGGCCTCTTCAACGTTGAAGGACTGTGGGCGGTCGCCTGGGTATTTCAGCAGGATTTTTTCCAGGTGCGCATCCATCGCCGGAACGACTTCTGCGTGGTGTTCTTCGCCGTGGCCAGCGTTGCCTTCGATTTCGTCCTTCAGGATCAGGATGGTCCCGGTCAGGATCAAAACGAACAGGTGGACGGCGACAAAAATGCCCACATATATGTGGATTTTATAGAGAAATTTAAAAAACCGTCCGTTCACAAAACTTCCTGCGAATAAGAGTCATTTAGGGTCGGTTGGTTTTAATATGGGGCGCCAGAGGGGGCAAGTTCTGTGACTCAATGGAAGCGTATTGAGAAAATATTGGAGGGTCTTTGTGAGGGGGGCTTAGAAATAAAAAAACTCCCATCCGTTTAGGTATGGGAGTTTTTCAAATTTACCAATCAATGGGACGGTAAAATTACTTTACGCGGCCAGTAACTTGGATGTGGATACCAACTTTGTCGGAATCGCACAGGTCTTGAGCGTCAGAAACTGGAACGTAAACAGCTACGCGACCGTGAAGGTATTTGTAGTCGTTTTTAGCCAGCAATTGATCAAGGTAAGCTTTACCAGCAGAGCAGTCAGAAGTGCCGGAAGTTGCGTAAGCTTTGGAATCAGTCAAAGCTACAGTCCACAATGCGTTGTCTGCCAACATCAAAGTGCTGTAGTTACAAGTGGAGTCACCTTCAGTGTAAGTTGCCTTAAGAAGGATGTTGTCCAAAGAGTAGTCTGCAGAAGCAGTTGTGAAGATGATGTTGCGGGAAGAGATATCAACCGGAGTCGCCGTTTGAGTGTTGCCGTCGTCACAAACGTAAGCTGTGAATTTTGCCAACCATCTTTCGCCATCAAGAACCAGATCTTGGTTAGCTTGTGCAGAGAATGGAAGAACCATCATAAGTGCCAGTACGAATTTTTTCATGTTTTCTCCTTAATTGAGGTTTTATGAACTGGCGTGGTTTCTAAAATCAAAGAGGGCAGAAAGCAACTTATGAAATCTAATGAGAATCTATTGATAAAAGCGCCCTGAAAAAGGGAGCTTAAGTGTCCGTATTAAGGTGTATTTTTACAAATTCGACTGCAAGTTCGACTACAGATTCCAAGCCCAGCCGGCTTTGATCACAATCATGCTGGCTTTCACAGTGTCTGAAGCCGGGAACATATTGTATTCGATGCTGACGGGGATGTAGTTTTTGCGATCCATCTGCCAGTCCAAACCTCCACCGAAAGTGAAGACCTGATTGGTGGAGATTTCTGATTCGTTCAGCGCCGTGGAGGACTTGGAAAGCGCCAGCAGATAGCCCATGCCGCCACCCAGCCACACACGGTATTTGTTCTGAATCGGATACCATTTCAAAAGACCATACAGGGACAGATAGTTGATTTTCGCATCACACGTGGTGCTGCTGTTACAAGCTGCTTCGCTTGAGCTGCCCGTGACGTTGAATTGTTCCATCGCTGCGTAGCCGCGGCCCACCAGGCTGTTGTTCAGGGCATAGTCATAGAACCCGCCGAAGCCAAAGCCGGTGCCGGACATGCTGGCAGAAGCTTTCTGGCTGATGCCGAAGCTGTCGCGATAAGTGATGTCGGCATCCATGGTGTTCATCATATAGCCGCCCAAAACGCCCCAGGAGTCCTTCAGGACGCGCAAATAGCCGGTAGCATTGCTTTGCTTGGGGGTGGACTCTTCGCCTGTCTCAGCCGGGGCGTCAGCGGACATGGCGGAGGGCGCTTTGGCCTGCAAAGTAAAGCCATCAGCGGCTTTACCACGCACGATTTCACCCAGAGCTTTGCTGCCTTTGACTTGTTTGATGCGAATGATGGCCGAACGTTTTTGTGTGGACGGGTTGATCAGATAGAATTCTTCACCCACCTCGGTGGCATCGCCATCCAGATTGATCAGAACTTTTTGCCCTTTGACTGCAGAAACCGATGCGGCAAGGCCTGTGGAGGAAAAACAAAGCAGAAGACTCAAAGCGCACAGCTGGTTTTTGAAATTCACTCGGGGACCTCTTCTATTCCAGTGTCATCAGGTTGTTTTCAAGTTCACGGATGAATTGATCTTTGTACAAGGTCCAGACGGTCTCGCTGGCGAACTGATAGATGCAGGACTGAGTCGACTTTTCGCTTTTTTGCAAAGCTTTGACTTCGACCACTTCACCGCGGTGAGTGCGCCAGATCTCCAGATCGTTTTCTGAAAGGACAAGTTCGTAGGTGTGAGAAGGGAATTCCTCGTTGAACCAGGTCTCAAGTTTTCCTTCTTTTTTACAACTGATCAGCTGGAAAGAAGCGGCAGCCACTTTGCCCGGAGCTTCGGATTCAAACTGCTTACGACCCTCCGAACGGTAGATTGTACAACCGCTGAGTAAAACCACAAAAAGGGAGGAAAGTATGAAACTTTTCATAGCCCTTTAATTATAAGAACTTAAAAGGCAAAAAAAAAGCCCCGAATTACTTCAGGGCTTTAGGCTAATCCCAAAAATCACTAAGGGATCAAAATGGTCTGAATGCAAGGCGGATGAGTTTCGCCCGCAAGGAGGCGTAGCCTAAGCTACGCTGGATGAGGACGAAGCTCATTCAACGCAGCAGGCGGGCCGTTTTCATCCCTTAGAATGGAATTTCGTCGTTAGAGTTGAAGCTAGGCTCCGGACCGAAATCCTGGAAGTTGAAATCGTCGTTACCCATAGAGTTGCCAGAGGATTTTTCGCCACCAGCTGCGCCCAGGAATTGAACTGTGGAAGCCACGATTTCAGTCGTGTAGCGTTTTTGACCTTGTTGGTCTTCCCACTGACGAGTTTGCAATTTGCCTTCTACGTAAACCTGACGGCCTTTGGAAAGGTGTTTGCCGCAGATCTCAGCCAATTTGCCCCATACAGTGATACGGTGCCATTCAGTGCGCTCTTGGCGTTGACCGTCTTTTACCCATGACTCACTTGTAGCCAGATTCAAACGCGCAACAGTGCTGCCACTGCCGATTGCCTTAACTTCAGGATCAGCGCCCAAACGGCCTACAAGGATAACTTTATTTACTCCGGACATATTCCCTCCAAATATTAATTAACCAGTTCGTTTTTTGTCAGAACGGGAGCTAAGTCAATAAGGACTTAGCTTCAGGATTGTATTGTGAATAGGGTGAGCAATATTTAGGCAGAGCCCCGCATCAAGTTAATTTAAGCGGGGCTGGTGGGGGATCTAATAATCGGATTAACGCACGGCGCCGATGCTTGGCGGCATCATAGGATTGCTGGCGGAAACCTTGAATTTGTACTGGGAGCCTTCGGAGGTCGGTGTTTTATAACCGTCAATGAACGTCAGGAACAAAGCCGCACGCTCTTGGAAGCTGCGTTTGGTTTTAAGATCCACTTCGATATTATAAGCACCAATCTGATGACCGAAAGAGTTTCCACGATTCACAATCGTCAGGCCGATCTTGCCTTTAATAGTACCGTAAAGTTCATCGCCCGGTTTACCAATGGTTCCGGTTTCAATCACGAACTGTCCGGCGGCCAGACGGCCTTTCAGTTCCACCGTGCTCAATTTCAGATCCGGCAACGTCAATGGGCCCATCGGGGTGTTCACGTTGGAAGGCGGAAGCTCGAACTGATTGATGGAAAGATTCATTTCAATGTCGGGCTGTTCCTGGAAAGTCAGATCGGCCAAAGCCGTGGACTCCAGATTCAGCTGACCTTTTAGCAGAACAGGCAAGTTCGCCATTTCGCGCAGATCATGCAGGGAAATCTTTTTCGCGCTGACTTCGATCTTGTGGCGTTCAGCACCGTTTTCGGTTTTGCTGCCTTTACCCACTTGAACGTCGACGTCACCTTTCAACAAACCCTTTGCAGACACATGGCCGTAAGGTTTTTGCTGAATCAGGCCACGAACCGACGGAGTGATCACCAGCTCCGTCGCTGAAATCGCCGGAGTTCTGATGGATTCAATATAGACTTGATCCATCTTCACGCCCGGTTGCGGGAACAGGCTCATTTTTAGTTTTTCAAACTGCACGTAAACAGAATTATTGGAAAGACGGGACACCTGGGAAGAAATCAAATCACTCAGGTCGTCAAACGGGAACAGCAGAAAAACAAAGACCAGGGCGGAAACCACCATGACAAAGATTTTGCCTTTGCTTTCGCGGATCAATTTCAGCAACTGACGAAGTTGTTCCATTATTCGTCTCCGCTGTCGTTGTTGTTGTTACGTTTGAAGCGGTTGCCGCGCGAAGGAGGCTCGGGAGCTTCCGGTGCCGGGGCGGCAGGGACGGCCAAAGCCACCATCTTGTAAACCACGTCAAAATAGCGGTTGTCCTCGCGGTTGGCGGTCATCACCATGTCTTTCATTTTCACACTCGGGTTGATGCTCTGGAACTGATAGCCCAGATCCAGCACCTGACGGATGTTTAGTTTTGCAAGGCTGACCTGCAAAAGACCTTCTGTCAGATTTTTAGGAACCAGATTGGAATTGTTGTCCTGAATCTCGGTGCCTTTGATCTGTTCCGGCAAAAGATTCGCCGCCTTGATCTGATTGTCGATGTTGTTGCGAATCATGTCCATGCTTGGCGCCTGGGGAATCTGCGGAACATCCGAAGATTCACGGCTGACCTTCAGCAATTCACGAATGGTCATGCGTTTGCTTTCAAATTCGCCGACGTATTCAGTGGACTGAGTGTATTTGCCATAAGGAATGGACAGGATGATCAAAGAAACCAGCGCCACGCCACCCACCAAAGTGAGCTTTTGCATGGCCGGAGTCATGTTTTCGTAGCGGTCGCGCAGCTGATTGTAAGCACCACTTTCCTGGATACGTTCCCAGGTCACACGGGCGTCGCTGACAAGTTTTTCTTTTAAATCGTCAAAACTGCTCATCTTGTCACCTTCTCAACATTGCGATCGACATTGAAGCTGAATGAAAAAGCGGTGCGGCCGGGCAGAGCGCCCAGCGTGCTTTGGCCACTTTTCACCTGACCATCCGTGGAAACGTTGGTCAGTGCCTGCTGCAGAAGACTCATTTCACGCGGAGAGTTCACATACCCTTGCAAAGTCACCTGAGCATCCTGAATCGCCATTTGCTGGATGTCCAAAGTGATCGAGGACTTCGGCGGAGCCGCATCGTTGATCTTTTTGGCGATGTCCAGGGCGGAGTTCATATTGGCAACGCTCGCCAGAGTCTTAAGATCAGCGGCGCGTTTTTTGTTGTCACGGATGTACTTGCGAATGCCGTTTTCAGAAGCCGCACGGCCTTTCAGACCTGCGACTGTCTTGGCTTGGGACTTCAGCACTTCCTGAGTGCGGTCCGCAAGGCTTAAAGCAAAGCTTTCACGCAAAGAAGAGTACACAAACAGAACCACCAAAGCCGCTGTGGCCACTTTGATTGTCGAGCCCCATTTTTCCCAGAACATTTTCATCTGGTGATTTTCTTTGGCGAATTCACCGCGCAGGAAGTTCAAAGGTGGATTTCTTGGTTTTTTGAAGCCTTCAATCGCCAGTCCCAAAGCCACGCCACAAATTGCGCCATGGTAAGCCGAGCGTTCGAAGTTCACATTCGGGATCTGATCCAGAACAGAAACGCGGTTGACCGGAACTTCCAGAACTTGCGTCAGGAATGGGCCCAGATTCTGAATCTGAGATACACCGCCGGTCAGGTGGATGCTGTTGATCTGGGCATTGAATTCACTTTTCATTTCCAGAATCGCCAGTTGCAGATCCCGCGCCATTTCGCGCACGCACTTGGCAATTGTGTCTGAGAAAGTCACCTGATCGAAAGTGGCACCCTGTTTATTGGTCAGGATGAATGCTTTGGTCTGAAGTTCTTTGATCGCTTCGATGTACGGAATTTCGTATTTCTTCGCAATGGCGTCAGCGATATTTTTACCGCCCCAAAGAATAGACCCCACCTGAATCAAAGAGCTGCCTTCAAAGGCACACACCAAAGTGCGGCTGTGGCCGATGTTCAAAGTGATAGTGACCTGACGAACGGGTCTGACTTCTTCTTCCAGTCCCAAAGCCGGAGCTGTCAAAGCGGGTGGGGCTTCATTCCAGCGTTCGAACACGTTCGCAAAGGAAGTGCCCTCGGAAGAAATGATGAACGGATCCATGTTGGAATCCTGCGCACGCTGAATTAGATTCTGCACGTGGATTTTTGGAGCCGCACACGCCAGAACTTCCGCGCCGGAACCTACCGTGCGGATGATTTTAGCGTCAAAGATGGCATTGTCAGATGAAAATGGCAGATCTTCTTCAAGTTCAAAGGCCAGAGATTTGGAGATCTTGATGCGGTCATTGAACGGGAAGAATTTGTTTCGAATCGCCACGCGATTTTGTGGCAATGCAAAGTTGAACCGAGTTTGTGACGGGTCATAAAGACTGGAGAGGTCACGCAAATACTCAAGGATTTCAAGCTCCTGATCAGCGCCTGGAGAAATTCCGAGTGGATGCTCCATGAACTGAGTTACTTGAAAGCCCTTTGAAGTGGACTGCACTTCAACAACCTTGATGCTGCTGGATCCGATGTCAATGCCGAGAGATTTCAAAGCAATTCCTCCATGAACTGGCTTTGGTCTAAGTCTATGCGAGGATCGCCTTGGTGTATAGCCCTAAGTTAGCGGCACGCCGTCCGGGCTCGGTCGGTGCCACAGCTTCGCTGTGGTTCGCGCATCCATGCGCCACCGAAGGCCGCGAACTTAGGGCTATACACCAAGGCTTCTTGCACAGAAGACCTGCATCTTGGTGCGGGGGATGTAGGCTGTTCCCCTTTGGGGAAGGCGCGGTGGGGATGGGGATGCTGGATTTTGGTCGAGGTGTGGGTGGTTATTGGGTGACGCGCTTCGCCCTCGTAGCGAGGGCGGATTGCGTTAGCTGCTAGAGATGTAGGGTTGTCGAAATATTGGACGGGCCTTGGAAATTTTGCTGGTTTCTTCGATGTAATCATACAGAAACGTATTTAGTGGTAGAAGCGCGGATCAAATTCAATCTTTTGAGGTTTTCATGCGTTTTTTTGGCGTCTTTGTGCTGGTCTGTCTTGTGTCGTTTAATTCACATGCTTTGTTTGGGAAGAAGAAAAAAGCCACCCCTGTTTCAGAGTATTCAAAAGGCCATACCATTAAAACTGCCGACGGGTGCAGTTTGAATTTGTCAGATTTGTATATCAACCCTAAAAATAAACATTCTTGGAGTGGAACTTGTCCTGGAGGTTTTGCTGAAGGGATTGGCTGGGTATCAGTTCAGCAAGCCAATGGAGTTTCATATAAAGCCTTTGCTGTTCAGATGCAGCGCGGATGGGTTGTGCCAGGGAGCTACTGGTATATGACCGGACAGATGGATTTCTACCATAGCACACTTGGAGCTCATGATTGCAAAGACAGAAAGAGCAATATGCAGCAATGTGCGCGGATTGAATCTTTCGTGGCTGCGAATCCTCCTTATGAGCAAATTCTGACTTCTGATGGGTGTAAACTTCAGCAACCTAGTTTGCTTGTCTATGGATCGCAGGTGACGTGGAGTGGGAAGTGTGAAAATGGTTTGGCAGAAGGGTATGGATACGTAAGGTGCCCAACAAGAGACGGGAATAATGCCATTATTGGAAAATCAGCCTATTTGTTGCGTTATCATCAAGGTAAGAGAGTTATCGGCAGTTACTTCCAGTGGGACTCTGACCTCAATGGATCCAAAACTTCGTTCCTCTATAAGATTGATCCGGCGCTGACTCCTACGCATGTTGAAGCATTAAAGCCTTGCGCTACCATCAAACCTTGCAAAGAGCTGATGGCTGCAAAAGCTTTAGGTGGGAAAAATCCTGAAGGGATGGCGCCGGTTTCTGATTTTATGCCTCCGGTTGCGGACACTCGTGGGGGTGGGGATCGTCCTCCGGCATTTGATCCGAACCCTAATCCAAATCGTCCAGCCAATCCGGCGCAGCCACCGATGAATGGTGGGAATAATTCTTCTTCTGCTGGCGGCTATGGTATCGGCAAGTACAAAGCTCCGAAAGTGGCTTGTGATGACTATGCTTTGGGCCTTGAGATGGACAAACATTCTGCGACGATCAATGAGGGTGTGGGAGTTTGCGACAACGCGAAAGCTACGGCGAAGCTTTATGAGTTCTATGCGAACTTGTTAGAGGCTAGTTGCCCGAGCAAAGCAGCCGAGGTGGCGCAAGTGCGTGAAGCGGTTGAATCTGCCAAACAAACGATTCGTGGCAGTTGCGCTGATTATGGCTACTAGTTAGAAAAGATTAGATTTAAAAAACAAAAACCCCGGTTCATCGCCGGGGTTTTTTATTTTTCTATCTTTCATTCCAATAGACAACTCTTGGCGGGCCTTTGGGGATTTGTGTGGCGTTGTTGCCGGCGTTACCTCCGCCGGGATTACCGCTTGGGTTGCCTCCGGCGGCGGGGTCGGGATTGCCGCTGCTTTGGTCGCCACCGGCTGCAGCCTTTTTGTCTTTGTCGACGTATTTTTTCACTTTGCTTGCGGTTTTTTGCAAGTCCATCACCACCGCAACAATTTCGCGGGTGGCGCCGGCGAATTCACCGGTGCTGCGGATTTTAAAGTTCATCACGCTGTCGCAGATCAGCGGAACGTCTTCAGGATTTCCTTCCGTGCGGATGCCTTTGCCTTGAACGAATTGCCAGAAATCGCTGCTGCCGCCGCCTTGGTCACATTTGAACTGTCCACCTTCTTCTTCAGATCCGCGGCGTTTGATGATCTCGGTGACCACTTCGTCGGTCATGGCCGGGTCCAGGGATTTTAGAACTTCGCGGGTGGCGATGTTCGGGTTGATCCCTTTCATTCCATAAATGGTCACTCGCGGGGCCAGCAGGTCATAGAAGTCATCGTTCATGCCTGGAACCATGTGCAGTTCCGCGATAGATCTGAACGGACGGTTCGGAGGATAGTAATCGCTTTGCGAAGCCTGGTTCAGTTCAGCATAATTGGCGCGTTTGTCGCCGCCGTTTAACGAAGCGGACTTCGGGCTCATCCAGTCGGCGATGTTGTTCACCAGTTCGTCAAATCGGACGTTGCTGTATTCACGCTGGAAGTTTTCGTCTTCTTTAATTTTTTGCGCAAAGATGGTGACCAGCTGTTTTTTCGTCAGTTCCTGCAACGACTTTGACGGGGAGGCCAAGTCATTCAGGTCGATCTTGGATCCTTCATCCTCGATCGTCACAATGTAGCTTGTGTCCATCGTGGAATCGGCGACGGCCTTTTTGAAGGCATCTTTGTCGATCGCGCTTAATTCATCCGGGATCGGCAGTGGCCACGCAAACGGGAACTGCCAGATTTGATCCAGCATCTTGGTGTCACCCAGCTTGTCGCCCAATTTGCTCTGGGCCTGTTGATAGATCTTGATACGCAGCAAGCTCAGCTGCATGCCGGATTTAGCGGCATAATATGCTTTCACGCGGTTTAAGCCCTGTGAATTCACCAGATATTCGACGTTGGAATCATAGGACACTTCCATCGCAATCCACATCATCAGCATGATACAGGCAATCGCGATCATCAGCGCGATGCCTCGGGCATTATTGATTGGGCGCTTGAGTTCGCGGCCAAGAGCTTTGATTGCCTTGAGCATTTGCACCCTCCTCTGGATTGTTCGGGAAGTGAATAGGGACGATAAGTTGCATTGAATACTTTTTGCTTTTCCCGGCGGTTTTCTTTTCCACGGTCAAAGAGATCTCAACTGCTTGAGGGAATTTGCCTTTGGTCGCTGCATCGCCTTGAGCATCCGTGCGCCAGTCATTGGCCCAATCTTGTTTGCCTTTACCCATATAGCGCAGTTTGAATTCGCTGACGTTTTCAAGCAAAGCCACTTCGTCGCCACCTTTGGTGACATCCAAGTCCACATAAGGGGAGCTTCGGCGCCACAGGCATTTGGAACTGCCGCCACCTTCGCGCAGTGATTTACAGTCGCGCAGGGTATAGCCGACTTCGATAAAGTCTGCCTGTTTGGTGTTTCTGACGGTGCGGGCATTGTTCATGGTCACGAAATTGATGGACTCGTTGTTACCCACGAAGTGGGTCTCAGGATCACGACGGGGAACTTCGCGTTGTTCTGCCGGGTCTTGTGTTTCATTGGTGATCGGGCCGGGGTTGCCGCCAGGGAATCCGCCATTAGGGATGGTGCCGCCGCCGGGATTGCCATTGTTGTTTGTATTCTTTTTCTTGATCAGCTGTTCCAGCTCTTTTTCAACGTCGCGATAGTGGTAAGCCAGATTGATGTCTCTTTCCAGCAGGCGCAAACCGTCGCGCATACGGGACACATCATCGATCTGATCCTGCAGTTTGACCTTGGCCTTCACGGCCTGTTGAATGGCCTGCGCCGTCAGCATCGTGAGTGTCCCCAGGATGGTGATCGTGATCATGAGCTCAATCATGGTAAAGCCGCGGTTGTGTTTCATCATCACATCCCCGGCATCGAAGGCAGTGGCAGTTCCTTGTCATAATCGACAAAGTACTGGGTGGCGGAAAACTCCAGCGGTTTTTTCGCCCCTTTGTAAATGACTGTAACTTTGACTTCTTTCACCGACTTGGAAAGGTGCTCTGTCAGTGTCTTCATCACGGTCAAAGCCATTTCATCCGCACCCCCAGCCTGAGCGGTCAGGGTCGCTGAAATATCCGGAACTTCAAATTCTTTGGAGGTCATTTTCCAGGTGTATTGCGGGTACTCAGAGCCAAAGTCGTCTTCGGTTTCTTCGGGGATGGAGTCCAGAGGTTTTCCGGCGTACTCCATTTCGACTTCGACCATTTTTCTTTCAAGCAAAGCTGTGACTTCGGTGGAAAGCTGGGTCTTGCGGACACGCATGAAAGAACCGCTCCAGGAATTCGCCAAAAGCATAATTCCCGAGGACAGGATCACCATCGCCATGATGGTTTCAATCAATGTGAATCCGTTTTTTTTCACCGCTGGACTTCCTTTAACGAAGAAGCTTTCTCAATGATATCAGCTTGACCCGTTAAAGGATTAAAAACAAGAGTCCAAGTTAAATTATTTCCATTCGTGATCTGCACAGCAGAGGCTTCCACAAAGCCCTCTGGGAAGAAATGGATGTAGGCCACCCCGGAAGTCATAGGGGATTTCATATTCACAGTTTCAACCGAGGCAAAACGCAGGCCCTCGGGAAGCTCTTTTTCTTTTTTCAGCAGGGACTTGTCCATCTGAAACAGTGGAGGAGGAGCATCCTCTTCATCCCGGTCTTTTTCTTTTTCCGCGGCTTCAGGATCCACAGCTTGGGGGCCACTGGCGCGTTCCAGCCAATACTTTTCCTCTCCCGGTTCCATGCTGATGGCCAGGCGGTAAGTGGAGTTGGTCAAACGGGCTTTGTTGCGGATTTCTTTGGAAAGAACGATGAAGTTGCGGGCGACGGTCTTGATGTTGCCGTCTTTTTTGAGAAGTCGGGGGGCTCCCACTGTGATCAAGGCGGCCATAATGGCCAGCACGATCATGATCTCAATGAGAGTGAAACCCCGCTTATTGCCAAGCATCTGAATTAGTTCAGATCATCCAGCGTGATGTCTTTGTCAAAGCCAGAACCACCTTCGCGGCCGTCTTTACCCAAAGATTTCAAAGAGTATTCGCCACCTTCCAGTTCGTAAACCAGATCGTGACCGAATGGATCCTGAAGTTTCTTGGTGTAGTAAGGCTGAGGACCCCAGTTGGAGCAGTTTGGATCAGCAGTTGTCAGGCCTTCCAAAGTCTGAGGATATTTACCGCAATCCGTGTAGTACATGGAAAGGGCGTTCACGATTTGTGTCAGTTGGATCTTAGCCTCTTTGGCTTTGGATTTATCCAATTGTCCCGTGATGTTAGGAAGAAGAAGAGCTGCGATACCACCGATGATGGCAAGGACGATCATGATTTCAATCAGAGTCATACCCTTGCGGTTTTTGAGAAGAGACATACTTACTCCTTTTTACAGACATTGAGGATAGCAAAACCTAGCCCAAAATCAAAGGACAGAGCGGCAGCCGGACTAATGTCACATAATAATTCTTCGCTCTGTTGGCTGCGGTTATGCGACGCCCGGAGAATTCGCTGTGGGAACCCTTCTCGCCTCGGACAGTCCTCGCTCGTGTGTGTCCGTTTTGTTTCGAGTCGTTTTGTAGGCTCGTCTGCGGAACTCGGCGCGCAGGGTTCCCACAGCGAACTCTCCGGACTCGTTAATCGAATCACAAGAGGACTTTATGGGACAATAGTCGGGACTGCCTTTGCTGGGTTGTGAAGGTATGGGGATAGTTTGGGATGGGGAGTTTATGGGTTACTTTAGGTTTTTGGTTGGACGTTTGTCTGTCTTGTTTTGAGTAAGGAAGCTGCCGATAAGTTTGGGATGAGAAGTATATTTGGTGTCGTGTTCTTGTTTTTGATGCAGGCGCAGGCGTTTGAGATTTCTAAGAAATCAGATCGGCTTGTTTTGTCGGGGGCTTGTGAAGAGGGGAAAAGTATTTATTCCTCTTTGGCGAAGTGGAGTAGGAATGCCAAAACCGGCAAAACTTGTGACCCTGGTTCTGTGATGGATCAGCCGGGCGAGTCATGTAATTTCGATATCACGGATTGTGTGCCTGAACATGTGGTCAAATATCATGGGGCCACGCCTGAAGTGGACGGTCCGAACTGTTGGAACTTGTCCCTGGTGATGAGTAATATTTTGCCTTCCATGCGTTATTCGACTCCGGAAGAAATGAATTTCTATATGCGTCCGCCTCTTTGCCGTGCGCTAAAAGACGGTGAAAAGAAAGAGCCAGGGGATGTGGGAGCCATTCGTCAGATCGCCGGCGTGGGTAAGACCAACGAATATCATGGTTTCATTTATATCGACGAAAAGATCGCCTATTCAAAAAATGGTTTTAGCAGCATGGCCCCTTATGCGCTTCAAACTCTGGATAAGGTTTATAAAACCTATGAAGTCCCCAACAAGCAGGAATGCCGTCAAAATGTCATCAATGCCAAAAGCTCTAAATGCGGGCAGGCCGTGGCATTTTACCGTTGTGATTCCATGGAAAACTATTTGAAGAACAACCAGAATGTGCCGGATCAGGTTCGTGAAACGTTCAAGGGGATGGATGCAGCTGAAAACTGCGTGCAGGAAGCCTTGTTCAAAGGGGATGCGTTGGGGGCTGAAGCCCGCAAGAATCTGCGCGAAACGGGGCTTGCTCTGGTTGAATACCTGAAAGATGCTAAAAACAAACCCGAGATCGCCAAGATGAAACCTGACGAGCGTGACTTCATGCTGGGAAGTCTGCAACTGCGCCTGGCTGCATTGGGTGACCAATTGCAGGTGGTGGCGATGGATAAGCAGGATCGGGAAACCTTTACGGCAGCGGGCGAATTAAGACACATTTCTGAGATGGTGCAAGCCTCTGCAAAGCAGCTGAAAAAAGGAGCTCGCTAATGAAAAATGCATTCTTGATGTTGTTGGCAGGATTTGTTTTTGCGGGCTGTGGGTCTGTTTGGAAGGGGCCGGAGCCAGCGCCCGTGCGCAAGCCTGATAATGCCTCGGTGACGGCGCAGGAATTGAAAACCTGGGGGCCGGTGAATCTGTTGCAGGGGCTGAAAAGTCATTGCTGCAATGGCGTGATGATCGAAAAGACGGCAGTCACTTTCTGGGGCGAAGCCGAGATCGCAGAACTGCAGAAATACGTGGACGACACAACTCCGTCAGCGCCGGTCTATCGTCCGTCCAGCGCGGTGATGTGCCGCGGACCAAAATATGTTTCATCCGTGGGGCGTGAAGCCCGCCACTTGATCGAGGGGATAAAAAAAGGGACTTACCCCGTCTCGCAATGCTCCACCTACGATCTGCAATTCTCCGAATAAAAAAAAGGAGCCTCAAGGGCTCCTTTTTTGTTTCTACTCAGCGATAAAATAATCGCTCCGATTCGCGAATTCTTTTGTGTTAGGGGTGTATTGGGTGATTTTGATTTCTAACCCCTCATAGATCTCTTTAAGCCCTTCGCAGATGCCTGAATAACGTTCTGAATAGATGACTTCTTTCCGAACCCCGTCAATATGCCAAATTCGGAAGCCGGGGTTGTTGGATTCGAAATCCCATTTCACCAAATAGCAGTGCTGTCCGTTCTTAGAAACGAGTCCGATATCCTGGAAGCCTCTGTCGGGCAGGTCAGGGACATAGGGCCCTGTTAGATTTGCTGACCCGATATTATAGGGAGAACCCATTCTGATGTCTGATAAATTAGAAAAAGATACGGTGTAGTTGAGCATGAAAGGACCCCTTCGTTGTGGAAGGGGTGTTTGCAATCAGAATGCCAGATTACCCCGCAACGTTCGCCATTTCGAACATTGGGACCATGACGGCCATAACGATCATACCGATCGCGGCACCCATGATAACGATAACGATTGGACCCATGATGCTGGTCAGACCTTCCAATTTGGTTTTTACCTGGAAGTCATAGGCGTCAGAAACCTGGCTTAACATATTTTCCAGCTCGCCGGTTTTTTCACCGATGTTCACCATGTGAATCACGATAGGCGGGAACTGGCCGGATTTTTTCAAAGGACCGGCAATAGATTCACCCTCAGAAATATTGCTGCGGGCTTCATCGATCGCTTTAGCCAGAACGTGATTGTCGACAACGTTTCTGACAATATCCATCGCAGCCAGCATCGGCACGCCACCGTTAAGCAGGGTTGCCAAAGTACGGGTGAAGCGGGACACTGCCACCATGCGAACCGTCGGGCCGATCAGCGGTAATTTCAAAGAAATCGCATCCCACTGGTTTTTACCAGCCGGAGTGTTTCTCCAGTTACGGAAAAGCAGATACACAATCAGCATGCTTCCCAAAATCAAGTACCAGTAATTCACCGCGAACTGGGACGCATCAATCAAAGCCACCGTGTACCACGGAAGCTGCAATTGCGGAGCAGACTCAAACACGGTCACCATTTTCGGAATCAGGAAGATGAACAAGAAGCCCATCAAACCAAACGTCACAACCAGCATGATCACCGGATAAGTCATGGCACTGCTGACTTTAGCGCGCAAATCGGCCTGCGCCTCGGTGAATTCCGCCAGACGCATCAAGATGACATCCAAGCTTCCTGACATTTCACCGGCTTCCACCATTGACACATAGATCGTGGTGAAAACGTTCGGGTACTTCAACATCGCTTTATGCAAAGTTGAACCTTCGTTGACCATGTTCTTACAGTCGGCCAAAGCTTCTGCCAGCGTCGGGTTTTCAACCTGTTCAGAAACGGCTGTCAGCGCGTCGACCAAGGGAATGTTGGCTTTGATCAAAGTCGCCAGCTGACGGGTCATCAAAGAAAGGTCTTTGACGCCAACAGTTTTTGTGGCGCGGGGACCGGATTTCTTTTTTGGATCGACCTTCTTTTTGTCTTTGATGTCGATGACAAAGATATTGTCTTTTTTGAGCTTGGTGCGGGCCGCACGCTGGTTCTCAGCGTCGATGGTCCCTTTAACGTTTCTTCCGTCTTTCGACAGGCCTTTGTACTCAAAAATAGGCATCGTGGTTACCTTGGTTAATGACTCTTCAATTGTGGCGGCGAGGCCGCCTTTGTTTTTATTGAAGCAGCCGAAGCTGCTTCAGCCTACGCCCTGCCGGGGCTTCGGCTCTGCCCGGCAAGCCGGCTTAAATATCCAGTTGCGTATTGGAGGTCAGTTCTTCAATTGTCGTGATACCCGCAAGGACTTTTTGAATCCCGTGGTCACGGAAGGTCCTCATTCCGTTGGCAACTGCTTGTCTTTTAATTGTATTACCGTCTTTACGCTGCATGATCAATGAGCGGATGTCATCCGTTACGATCATCAACTCTCCAATATTGGTACGACCGGAATAACCTTTCTGCGAGCAGTGGTTGCAACCCATTGCTTTGCAGATATTGGCCTTGTTGGCTTCTTCGCGAGTGATACCCAGCAGCTGAATTTCGAAATCCGTGGCTTCATGCGGGGCTTTACAGTGCGGGCAAAGAACACGCACCAAACGCTGGGCGATAACACCCGTGATGGAAGTTGCAATCAGGAACGGCTCAACCCCGAAGTCGATCAGACGGGGGAAGGCCCCGGCGGAGTCATTCGTATGCAGTGTGGATAGAACCAAGTGACCCGTCAAAGAGGCCTGGATCGCCAGTTCGGCTGTTTCCAAGTCACGAATCTCACCGACCATGATGATGTCAGGGTCTTGACGAAGGAAGGAACGAAGGCCGGCTGCGAAAGTCAGGCCGATCTTTGAGTTCACTTGCACCTGACCGATACCGTGGATACGTTGCTCCACCGGATCTTCAACTGTCAGGATATTCACGTCAGGCTGATTCAGCTTGGAAAGGGCACCATACAAAGTGGTGGACTTACCAGAACCCGTCGGACCCGTAACCAGGAAGATCCCGTAGGATCTGGTCAGGATGTCCTCTTCCATTTTGGACAGATTATCCTGAGAGAAGCCCAAAGCCGCCAGTTCGCGCACCACAGAAGACCTGTCTTGAATACGCATAACCAGACGCTCACCGAACGTGGTAGGGACGCAAGACAGACGAATATCGATATCTTTACCACCGACTTTCAAAGGAATACGACCGTCCTGGGGCAAACGCTTTTCGGCGATGTTCAGATTGGCCATAACTTTGATACGGGACGTGATGGCGTTTTGAAGCTTTTTAGGTGGTTTGAACACGTCGAACAAAATACCGTCCGTACGGAAGCGCACGGCCATGTCTTTTTCATAAGGCTCGATGTGGATATCAGACGCTTTTTCTTTCACCGCACGGAATAGAAGGCTGTTCACCATCTTGATCACCGGAGCGTCATCTTCGCCGGCCTCAAGCAAATCCACGATAGGATCATCCAGGTCGTAATCTTCTTCGGCGATTTCATCCAGACCCGAAAGATTCGCGGTGCTTTTTTCGTAAACTTTATTGATCGCATCCTGAACACGGCTGGAGGTGGTGATCAGAGGGCGCACGCGCTTTCCGAACAGCACCTTCATGTCATCCAGGGCTTTGAGGTTCACCGGATTACTGGTCAGTACCACCAGCAGGTCCGCGTCTTCCTTGTAGGGAAGGACGTTGTGCTGTTTTGCGTAGTTGATAGGAAGGTCCCGGATCAAGTCGACTGCGATCTCGCTGACGGGGATGTCCCGGATAAAATCCAGGCCCAGTTCTTTGCACAGATCGGAGACCACTTCATCCGCCGTGGAAAATTCCTTCGCAGCCAAAGCCTCGCCGACGGTGACGGGTCTCACCACCGAAGGGTTGTTTAACACAGAACGGATTTGGTCCTGTGTTAAAGAGGTCGATTTGGCAAGTATCGTTGAAACATCCACGGAGGCCATCAGAATTACTCCTCAATAATAGGTTCAGCAGTTGCAGGAACATCCGCATCAGACGGAGCTTCTGCTTTGCGGCGGATTTCATCCAGTTTGGCGCCGTATGGATCCACGCCGCCCTGAGCTTTTACGAAATCAACGCGTTCATCAAGCTTCTTAGTCACAATGGCATTGGCTTCGATGTTGTTACGCACGATTTTCGGAGTCAGGAACACAACCATGTTCGTTTTGTCTTTTACGATCGTGCGGGACTTGAACAGCCATCCAATAATTGGAATATCGCCCAGCAGAGGCACTTTCGTGACGGACTCCTGGTCTTGTTCTTTCATCAAACCACCCAGAACCACCGTGTCGCCGTTATTCACGTTGATCACAGTTTTCAGGGAACGTTTTGCCAAAGGCTGTGTGGAATCCTGGAACGCTTTCGGTGTGGAAGCTGTTGAAAGCTGGGCCACCTGTTGCTTGATTTCCATGCGGATCTGATTCGAAGCCGGGCTGATGAATGGTTTGATCGCAAGTTTGATCGTCGCGTCTTCAAACTGCGGAGTTCTTACCGTCGTGCCGCTGGTTCCAACGTTTTGCACGTTTTCACCGACAACGACTTTGTCGCCCACTTCCAATTCACCCTCTTGATTGTCCAAAGTCATCAACTGAGGAGTGGACAGGATGTTGGCTTTTTTCGCGGTTTTCAGGAAGTTGATGAAACCCAAAAGACTAGGAATCTTCAAAGTCGTTTTGGAAACCGGATCCGTCACTTCCACCGTTTTACCCTGACCGAAACCGATCACCGCACCAGAACCACCTGTCGGGGACAGGAAGTCATTGATATTGGAAAGACCGTTGAAGCCGACCTTGCCGTAACCACTGTCGCCGTACTGGTAGTAACCAATACCCCAGGAATTACCGTCATTCACAGACATTTCCATGATGATGGCTTCAACAAACACCTGGTCACGAGGTGTATCGATTTTGGAAAGGATATTCAGAACCACATCGTAATCCTGCTTGCTTGCAGTCACGATCAGGCTGTTGGTGGTTTTATCAGCTGTGATTTTAACATCGCCACCGAAGATTTCCTGAGGAGCTTGCATCCCTTGAGAACCCAGCGGGGACAGCAGACTGCCACCAGTTGCCGGTTTTGGAGCGGCATCCTTGGTCACACCCTGAAGTGTTTGAGCGATCTTTTCAGCATCACCGTGGCGAACGTTGTAAACGTAAACGCCACCGGATTCTTCAGCGCGGATTTTGAAGTCCAACTGAGAAATCAGCTTTTTAATACGCACGATACCGGATTTGTTACCCACTACGATGATAGAGTTGGTACGGTCATCCGGAATCGCCATAAAGAAGCTTGCGCCCTGCTGGGATGTCGCACCCGCAGAACGGGAGAATCTTGGAACGCCGGCAGTGAAGGTGCCGGGAGCAGAACCTTGAGTTTTATTGCCTTTATTGACGATTTTATCAACGAGGTCCGCAAGATCTTTGGATTTAGCGTACTTAACCGGGATCACTTCAAGTTGTTCTTCAAATCCTGGAACATCCAGCTGGCTGATGATTTTCATCACGCGGTCGATATTGGAACCGTAATCCGAGATGATGATGGAGTTTGTTGGCTCGTAGATGTTCATTTCACCGTCTTTGGACGGCAGGATGCGCAGGTCACGGTTCACTTGAGAAGCTGAGATGTGCTTCAAGTGGATGATACGTGTGATCATCTGATCGGCGTTAGGGTAGTAAGCGCCGGAGAACGTTTCGATGTTATCACGCTGGGCATTTCTTGCGGATTTGACTTTCAGGAAGCTTCCGGAAGGAACCACGGTGAAACCATTGATTGCCAAAGCGGATAAGAACGCTTTGTAAGCTTCAGAAACGGTGATCTTGGTTGGGGCGATGATCGTGATTTTGCCACGAACGCCCGGATCGATGATGAAGTTCTTGCCGGTCAATTCGCTGATCGCGCGAATGATGTCAGAAATCTCGACATTCGGGAAATCGAAAGATTCGATGGTTTCCGGGAAGTTTTTGTTATTGATGTCTTCAATCGGAGCTTTGGCAAACTTGTCTTTTTCCGCCTTGGTCAAAGGAGAGGAACCGGTTGCCGCCTCAGAACCACCGCGTGGAGCCATCCCGGATGGACCGCCGGAATTGCCGCCGCCAAAATCAGAAGGAGCGGAGTCGCCACCACCCATTTCGCCGAAATCCGGTGGCGGTGGTGGAGGCGGGAAGTCCTCAAACTGAGCCTTTGCTGCCGGGCCCACAAGTTGGGCCGTCATCAATGAAGCAAGTCCTATGCTGACGTTCTTTTTCATGTTGCTTCTCCTCCTGAGGAGTTGTCTTAAAATCCTTTTAAGTCTACTGGATGTTGTACGTCATGGTTTCGTTTTTACCGTTACGTTCCACTTGAAGAGTCACTTTTGGTGAGTTCTTCAGGGTGTTGTAAAGTTCCATGGCTTTTGCAGGGCTGTCGACAGGGGTGCCGTCGACAGACTTAATGACGTCCATTCTTTGGATGCCAAGTTGTTCGTAAATGCTGCCTGGTTGCATGTCCAAAATGCGGAAACCGTTGATGTTGCCGGTGCCGGGCTCACGATTTGGAACCGCACGGGCTTGCATCAGAATGCTGGACAGATCGTTGGTGTATTTCAATAGGTCTGCACGTTTGATCACGAAGTTGTTGTCGCTGACTTTTTGGACTTCTTTGCCGGAATCACCTGTTGATTTGCCAGCGCCGAAAGCGACTTTGCCGCCTTCTTTTTTCATTTCGATGTATTCAAGACGGTTTGAATTCAGATTGCGGAATACCACCTTTTGGCGTTCCACTTTCATGATTTCAGCCATGCCTTCGATCTGTTTGCCGGGGCTGTAAGAAACCACACCTTGCTTGCCGCGAATTTCAATGGCGGCCAGGGATTTTTCAGGGTTGGAATGCACCAAAGTTCCGATCAGATTCAAAGGCAATTGCGACGGAACCGGATCTGCTTCGCGTTGGGCTTCTGCGCCTTTGGATTTGTCCACCAGCGCATCCGGAATCACACCGCTGGAAGCAAAGATGTTACGACTGGTGATAGAGTTGTAAGCACCACGGCTGACGCCGGCTTCAAACTGACTGGATTTCGGATGGGACGGGGGAGCAGATTGCGGAAGCATCTTATCGCGATAGGCGAGAATGCCCAGATCGGCCACGCAGTAACCAATAAATGCAAAGAGAATATAGGGATACCACTTTTCAAGTGGTGGTCTTTGATTCTTCGAGTTGCGTGAAGTCACGGTTATACAATCCTTTGTAATTAACCAGCATTACTGCTGACAGCTCCTAGTCCTTGGGCCTCTGGTTAGCCTATCAAAAAGGCTTGGTGACTGCACTAAAAAATACATACTGGACCCTGGTCTGGGTCTTGTATTTTTCTGCACACATTTCGTAAAGATAGGTCATGATAGGGATATGAGAATTCTCTACTTCACGGATGGAGCAGGAATCGATCTCTTGGGTATTCGCGAATCCTTATTGCGGATCCCGGAGGTGCTCACCTCTCTACGTCGAGGCCAGGAACAGGCACGATACGTAGATTTGATGCAGGTGATGGCATTGCCGGACGAAGATTTTCGTCTGGTCCCTTCTGTATTGAGAAACTACCTGATCAATTTAGTGCAACGGGGACTGCATCAGCGCTGGATCAATCGTGATCACCGCGCCGATTTGATCCTTCGTCGTATCAATCATCGTAACTTTGCTGAAATTAAAGCAGAAGTTATGAACTTCATCCATGGAAAGTTGGAAGGCCGTCCGGTGGCGACCAAGGATCTGCATTTGTTGCATTTCCTGAGTTCCATCGAAATCACCATTATCGGTCCGGGCTACGATGAAATCGAAATGTGGTTGCGCCGTGAAATCTCAACCCGCAGTGATGTGAAGGTTTTGATCAAGGATGTGATTGCGTCCGATCCGCAATTGGACTGGTTCTGGCCGCACGTTTCTGAAACGATGGTTTCCTCGGCTGGACTTATCTAAATAAACAAAAGTTACACCCTTAAGAGCCCATAGAAAATACCGAAAAGCCCTCCACAATTATGTGAGGGTCGCTATGAACGTGTTCGCGAAAGTTCGTCTTTTTAATTTATTGTCAGTCGGTTTGGTGTTGGCGCTGTATGTTTGTATCGGCACAGCGTTTCACTATGAGTCTGAGTTGAATCGGGCCCACGAATCGAAGTTTGAATCCATCCAACTGGCGCAGCAGCTGCGCGATGATTCTGCGGCGTTGACCCGCAATGCCCGCACTTACGTGGTGACCGCGGATAAAAAGTTTGAAGAGGAATATTTAAAAATTATTGCCGTTCGAAACGGTGATGAAGCGCGTGCGGATGGCAGAAAAGTGTCCGCGAAAGTCCTGATGCAGGAAGCGGGATTCACCGCAGAAGAGTTTGCTTTGCTGGCGGAAGCCGAAAAGCGTTCCAATGATCTGGTGAAAACTGAAACAGCGGCAATGAACGCAGTCAAAGGACTGTATGCTGACAGCTCCGGCCAATTCACTGTGCGAAAAGAGCCTGATCTGACCTTGGCGCGCCAACTGATGCATGATGAATCCTATCACAAGTTCGTGAATACCATTGGTGAACCCATCGATAAATTCGAAGCCGTGTTGCAGGCACGGGTGCGTGGGGCTGTTGAAAAGGCTTTGTGGTACGCAAAGCTTGCCCTGGGCTGTGTCGCGGTGATGATTATCGCCTTGTCAGTGACGATGTTTATGTCGTCTTTCTCGCTGAAAGAGGGCATTCGTCTGCAAACTGAATCTTTGTCGGCCGCTTATGCGCAGATTCGTCGTCTGGTCACTGATCTGACCGGCTCAAGTTCTGCGTTGTCCGCGGCTTCTACAGAATCTGCAGCTTCCCTGGAAGAAACCGTGGCGTCTTTGGAAGAGCTGACCAGCATGATCAAACTGAATGCGGACAACGCGAAGATGGCTTCTGACGTGTCGCAGGTTTCCAAAACCACTGCCGAAGAAGGCGCGCAAGAGATCGCTTCCCTGATGCAGTCAATGAACGAGATTGCCAGCTCTTCAAGAAAGATCGAAGAGATTGTAAATGTGATTGATGATATCGCGTTTCAGACGAATTTGCTGGCGCTGAATGCGGCGGTTGAAGCAGCCCGTGCGGGCGAGCAGGGAAAAGGCTTTGCGGTGGTTGCGGAAGCAGTTCGCGCTCTGGCTTTGCGCAGTGCCACTTCGGCAAAGGAAATTTCCGGATTGATTTCTGAAAGCGCAAATCAAGTGGAGCGAGGGCAGGCAGTTGCAAAAAGCAGCCACGAGGTTCTTAATAAAATTGTGGCTTCCGTGAATAAAGTGGCCAGTCTGAATAACGAAATCGCAACCGCCAGCCAGGAGCAAAGCACCGGGGTGTCGCAGATTTCCCAGGCGATGAATCAGCTGGATCAGGTCACGCAAACCAATGCATCTTCTTCAGAAACTATTTCTGAGGCGGCGGGAAGTTTGAATCATTCCACCGAAGGACTTACAGCCACCATCAACAATCTTGAGACCCTGACGGGTCTCAAGAAAGCCGGCTAGAAGTTAATTTCCACACATGCCGTCAAATGAGCTCTTACCCTTGGGGTAAGGTTTGCAGACCTTGGCGGCAAAGCGCGCACCGGCCGCATGTTGTGAAACCGTCCAGTCAAAATCAGTTTCCCAGGACTTCACCGTGCGCACCGCTTTACGGCAGGATTCCATCGTCAAACCGTTGCCACAGATGTTTAAGCTCACTTCCGTTTTGGCAATCAACCACTGCAGGAACGGGTGCGGGCCCCACAGCTGATCGCGCGAACAAGGCAGACTGATGCCGGCCACTTCGCCGCTCACATGCCAGGAAGAATAGATGCCGCTGGCAACCATGTTATCCATGTACTTTTCCAACATCTTGCGTGCGCGTTCTTCAATGCGCGGCACGGACAGATCAAACGGTGCACCGACAGTCTTTAAGAAGTTACAGAAAGGATCTTTGGCCACCTTGTCATAGCCGCATTGCTTTTCGCGGCCACGTTTCAGCGTGGTTTCAATGACGGTTTGTTCAAAGGTGCGACCCATGCCACGCAAGGCGACCTCTTTGGTTCTTTGCAGGCTCCAGAACAAATGGGCCGGGGTTTCAATCTGCTGACAAAGGCGAATACCGCGATAAAGGTGGGCCGCCATGGATTCAACCTGAATGGCCAAAAGGGGGCTTAAGCCGGCCTCGATCATTTGGCAGGTCATGAAAGCCGCGCCCATCACATGATAGTTTTTAGAGGCAATTTGAACGTCTTTTTTGCCCGGGTACTGAATGCTCAGAACTTTCTTTTTCAAATCATCACTGATGTCCGATGCTTTGGAAAGTCCACCAGCCACATAGAAATCTGCGAATTGGGAAGGACAGACCGTGTTGATTTCAGAGTTCCCATCCGTCGGGGAATAAAGCTCGTCGGAAGATATACCCGTGCTGGTCAGTTTGATTTCAACATCCTGATTGGTGAATTCACCCTGGTTTTTATCATCATGTCCGCAAAGGCCAATCAGACTCATCGCCACGTTGGGATTTCCGTTGGCGTACTTCAGAGCTTTTTCATACAGCCAGCCGGGTTTTAGGTCCTTGCGGTTTTTCCCTGCCACGTCCCCCAAAGAGGGCCGCGCATGACGGGATTTATCACCTTCAGCGGTTTGGCGCTGTTTTGTGCTTAGTTTTAAATCGCGATAGAACAAATAGGCTTTTTCCGCAAAGCAGGCATTTTGTTCGAACTGCTGTTCAAAGAACAAAGCCACGCCGGTGTTGGCGTTGGCCACTTCGTTGTCATAGGAATAGGATTTCAGGGAAAGAATGTTGTAATAGCGTTCCAGGCCGTCTTTTACGCCCGAATTGGGAAGCTTGCTGATCAGGGTTAAAGCGATCTTGTTGGCGGAAGAGATGTTGTTCACATCCGGCCCCAGGTCGCTGGCTTGAGCGGTCAAAGAAAGGCTCAAAACCCCGGCAACCAGGGCTTTAGAGAACTGTTTCATTTTGAGATGGCGCACTTGAGAGTTTCCCATACCGGAAAATGAAGCAAAACCAGCGCCTGCTTGGGATAAAGCAGGGTTGATTTAAGCCCCTAAGCACTGTCGAAAGTGCCCAAAATAGTTACCGTTTACAGGGCAAAGAAGGGCTCGATTTCAGCGGGTTTTTCGTTGTTCGGATGCATGAACGAAGGCACCTCTGAATCCGGGGGAATCAGCAGGTAAACCCCGAACGGCATCTTTGCGGAAATCCAGTTGCGGGGACGGCGATAGATAAATTCAGAGCGTGTTTGTGTGTACACCAGGAATTCATTTTCCTTGGCGTCATCAAAGGCCTTCCAAAGCAGGCTTTCAAAAATGTCGCCGTTGTCGGCAAACAGGAAATTCAAATATTTAAAATTCAATCCCGCTTCGATTTTCAGACGGGAATAGGGCTTCGTCAAAGTGCGGGTCCATCCCAGCATTTTTCCGAATTTCAGGAACTGGCGGAAGTTGTGCCCGCGCAAAGAATACTGCATCGGAATAAATTCCTGCATGCCTCCGGCAGACCACGGGGCCACGCAGCCCACGATGTTTTCATTCTTGTCAAAAGCGATGATGAAATCTTCCAGCTTCAAACCCTTCCAGCGCTCGAGTTTTTCCATAAAGCTGGTTTCATCCCACGTTGTGGCCAGATCGCGCTGACGGGATTTTTGTGTGATATAGTAAATCAAAGCATCCACGTTCTGTGCGCTTCCGCGGCGCAGGCGAAGATGCGGCAGGGGATTGGAAGCCCACGGCAAACGGCCATGCACCGACACCATGTTAAAGCGTCGGAACAGATGATAGTTCGGCAAAGGACGCTTCATCGAGCGGGGACGCACAAAGGCATTCAGTGCCTGCACATCCGCCATGCTCATCACCGAAAACAGGTACTTGTTCCCCAGAGTGTGAGACACCTCGTTCATCACCGGCAAAAAGTGCTGAGACCATTCTAAAATCGCACGACGGTTGGAGGAAATACGCAAATCCCGGCCAAAGGCGACCGTGGAAACTTTCCCATCCAGCCACACATCGCGCACCACGAAGCTGGCCATGCCCTCGATTTTGTTTTCATCGGTTTTAAGCTGGTAAGTCAGGTGTTGATCGGATTGCACGGAATAGGGCGCGAAAAAATCCTTTTCGCGATCAATGCGGATTTCAACCGGGCCGTTCAACGGGAAGCTTTTGTAAAACTCAACAAGGGCTTTGGAGTCCTCAGGTTTTGCGATCTCTAATCTCATTAAGTTTTTCCTAGGTTTTCTTCCAAAGAACGTCAGCAACCCCGTGTTTCATGTTGGCCCAGCGGGCTGCCACGAACAGATAGTCGCTCAGTCGGTTCAGATACTGCAAAGTCATGGAATAGCGTTCGTCTTTCACGGCAATTTCGGCGGAACGACGCTCGCTGCGACGGCACAGGGTGCGCGCCACATGCAGGTGTGCTGATGTCGGGTGACCGGCTGGCAGGATAAAATTGCGCAGCTCGGGCAGGGTTGTGGTCAGTTCGTCAATCTGCAGTTCCAGATAGCGGATTTGTTCTTCCGTAATGGGCGGCAAAAGTTTGAAGACCTCATCTTTTTCAGTCGCCAGCAGGCTTCCGATGTTGAAAAGCTCGTTTTGCACTTTTTCCAGAGAATTACTGAGTTCTGACATCTCAGGGAAGGGGGCCAAAGTCGAACGCACCACGCCCAGATAGCTGTTCAGTTCGTCAACGGTGCCATAAGCCTCGACGCGTGGATTGAATTTCTCAACACAGGAGCCGTCCACAAGGCGTGTGCTGCCTTTGTCGCCGGTGCGCGTATAAATTTTGGCTTTGGGAGCATTCGTCATAGATTTGACCCTTCTTGTATTTAGTGTCACGGTTAAGGTCTATCAGGTCAAGAAGTGAGAGTTTATATATGACAAGCGCAAATGAGATTCCTTTGATAGTGACGATCCCCCATTCCGGCGAAAACGTTCCTGATCAAACGCCTTGGCTGAAGTCTTTGCCCGAGGAAGTTTTGATGTGCGACGTGGATCGCTTTGTCGACTTTCTGTATGAACCGACTTTGCACAAGCTGCATATTCCCTATGTGAAAACCGAGTGGCACCGCTATGCGGCCGATTTGAATCGGGTGCCTGAAGACGTGGACGCAACTTCCGTTATCGGCAACAGCAACCCGGCAGGCATGCACAACCGTGGCTTTCACTGGGTGATCACGACTTACAAACATCAGCTGATGAAAGAACCAATGTCCGTGGAGGCGCACAACGAACTGGTGAAACTGGTTTACGAGCCCTTCCATGCCGGCGTTCGCAAGCTGTATGCGGACTTGCACGAAAAAGGTTTTAAGAAAACTTATCACATTGATGCGCACAGCATGCCTTCTTTGGGGACCAGTGAACATCGCGACCCAGGCGAATTGAGAGCCGATATCGTTGTCAGCGACAGCAAAGGCAAAAGCTGTGATCCCCGCTTTAAAGATCTGGTGATTGCGGCCTATGCCTCTGCCGGATTCAAGGTCGGTTACAACTGGCCGTATTTTGGCGGACGCGTCACAGAGCAGTATGGCGATCCAAAACGCGAGCAGCATACACTGCAGGTGGAGCTGAATCGTTCGTTGTACATGGATGAAAAGACCAAAAAATTGAAGCCGGAAGAAGCGAAGAAAGTTCAGGAGAAGCTTCTGTCGGCCGTCAGTTATGTCCGCAACAATTTGCTGCATATAATGTAGGGCGTCGTAAAGCCAAAAAGCATGGTCTTAAAAGCCGATCTAAACTATTGATAGCTATACCAAAATCAATAAGCTCTCAATAAGGATCGGCTTTGGATAAATCCTCTGCGCCCCAAAAATCCCTGTTCAAAAAAATCAATAAGCCTTTGGCATCGTTGAAGCTCGCGGTTTTCATCATCGTATCCCTGGCCGTGATCACCGCAGTGGGGACATTTGTTGAAGCCCGCTACGATGCTTATGCCGCTAAAAAAACGGTTTACGACACGTGGTACATGTACGGGATCATGGGCCTTTTGGTGATCAACTTGACGGCCGTGATGGCCGATCGCTGGCCGTGGAAAAAACGCCATGCCGCCTTCGTTTCAGCACACATCGGGATTATCATTTTGCTGGCGGGTTCGCTTCTGACTTGGAAGTGGGGTCTGGATGGTTCCATGCGTGTGGGGATTGGTGAATCCAACAACTTCGTGCAAACGGCTGAAACCGACATTGTTGTGTACACGTCGTTTGACGGGGACCGCTACACGAAAACTCTGGAACAGGAAGTGGACTTCTTTAAGAATCCGCCCACTGTTGAAAAGCCTTTCATCATTCCGGCGTATGAAGGTGAAATCAGAATTGTTGATTATAAAAAATACGTTGTTCCATCCAAGAAGGTGATCGAAGGCGAAGTCGGCAAATCCGGCGCGGGCCTGCGTTTCCAGCTTCAGAATGACAACGTGAATGTGATCGAATGGCTGGTTCAGAAAAAACCGGGCAATCTGGTCAGTCATAATTTCGGCCCGGCGCAAATCTTTATGGGGCCGGCTCCAGAAAAACCTCGTGGCGCCAATGAAATCTTCCTGACTCCGGAAAAAGACGGTTTGAAATACGTGGTCTTCCAGAAAGACTCTGACAAGCCTTTGAAAAAAGGTTTTGTGAAAGAAGGCGACGTGTTTGATCCGGGCTTTAAAATGGCCCTGAACTTCCGCGTGCTGCGTTTCATGCAGGCCGCCCGTGAAGACTGGGATCTGCAGGATTCCAGCCGTCCCACGCCGCTGACCACTTCTGCGGTGAAAATCATCTTTGACGGCAAGGAAAACTGGGTTCTTCTGAATGACATGGTGAAGCTGTTCACCACGAATTCTGTGTACCTGTTGACGTACGGCAACCGTCGTATTGATTTGGGTTTCAATTTGAAGCTGAAGAAATTCGAAGTGGCCCGCTATCAGGGAACCATGCGTGCGGCGGCCTATGAAAGTCTGGTGGAAGTTCCGGACTTTGGCGAATATCTGATTTCGATGAACGAGCCTTTGAAATACAAAGGCTTGACCATCTATCAGGCCAGCTTCCAGGAAGAAGACGGCCACCCGGTGGCTTCGATCTTCTCTATCAACCATGATCCAGGCCGCTTCCTGAAGTACCTGGGGTCTTTGGTTTTGTCTTTGGGTATCGTGCTTTTAATGTGGTTTAAACATCTCGATTTCAAACTCGCCCGTAAGGCGGGGACTGGGAAGAAAGAATCATGAAAAAAATATTCCTCATCATTGCTTCATTGTTGGTGACTTGCGGAGCTGTGGCCAAGCCCGGTGATCTGCTGAAATCAATGCCGGTTCAGGACGGCGGTCGTATCAAGCCTTACGACAGCTTCGCCAAAGAAATGCTGGAAATTGTCTATGGCAAAACCAAATTCGAAGGCCGCAATGCCACCGAAATCGTTTTGACGTGGATGCTGTCTCCGCAGGCGTGGGAAGGCAAAAAAATCTTTGAAGTGCGCAACCATCAGGTTTTGCAGGCGATGAATCTTCCGAAAGATCAGCGCTATTTTAACGGTGAAGAGCTGTTTGCCAACGAAAGATTCACCCTGCTTCGTCAGGAGCTTCAGGCCAAGCGTGAAACCAAGGAAAAGCTGGATCCTTATTTCCAGGCTTTGCAGCGCCTGGAAAATCAGTTCTTTGTATTTCAGGAAATCGCCGCCGGCCGCATGATGAAGGTCGCTCCTCCGAAAGAAGGCGACACGTGGCTTGCCGTGGCGGATTTGCCTGAACATCTTCAGGCTAAGTTCCTGGATGTGACCAAGGCCTTTGTGACTTATCTGGGTGTGATCGCGGAAAAAGGGGATTCTTCAGTTTCCGGCAAAGCTCTGGATGAAGCGGTTGCGGCGTTTGAGGCGGCAGCGCAAACAGAAAATCCGGCGTTGTACAGTCTGGGCGGCAAGATCACGGCGGAAGTTCACTATAATTCCTTCCATCCTTTCCGTTGGGCGTATGTGTTCTATTTCCTGGCGTTCATCGTGTTGTTGTTGGTGTGGGCTTTAAGTAAAGAGTCTTTGATGACGACAGCGTGGGTGCTGTTGGGGATCGGTTTTGCACTGAACACTTATGGATTTGGTTTGCGCATGTACATCATGGATCGCGCACCGGTATCCAATATGTATGAAACGGTTGTCTGGGTTGCCTGGGGAACGGTGTTGTTTGCGGCGATTCTGGAAATCATTTACAAATACAGATTGATTCTGGTGGCGGGGACTTTGGTGGCGGCCTTCGGTCTGGTGATCGCGGACTTTGCTCCAGCGGTTTTGGATCCTTCCTTGCAACCGCTTGAGCCGGTTTTGCGCAGCAACTACTGGCTGACGATTCACGTGATGACAATCACTATCAGTTATGCGGCCTTCTTCCTGGCGTTCGGGTTGGGTGATCTGGGCTTGTTCTATTATTTGCGTGGTGAAGATAAACACCAGGCGCAGATCAAAGCCATCACCACCAGTATTTATCGTGCTATGCAGATTGGTGTCGCGTTCCTGGCTCCGGGGATCATCCTTGGTGGTATCTGGGCCGATTACTCTTGGGGCCGCTTCTGGGGCTGGGATCCAAAAGAAACTTGGGCTTTGATCGCGTTGCTGGGTTATCTGGCGGTGTTGCATGCACGCTATGCGGGCATGTTGAAGCATTTCGGAATGGTAGTGACAGCGGTTATCACTTTCTCTTTGGTGATCATGGCGTGGTACGGAGTGAACTTCGTACTTGGCGCGGGGCTTCATTCCTACGGCTTCGGTGCCGGTGGGGTTGAGTATGTGTCTGCTTTCGTGGCAGCACACATGCTGTTAGTGGTTTATGTGAGTGTGATTAGACAAGGTAGAGGGAAAAAGGCGACGAAAGAGTCTTAAATTTGGTGTGCACAATATTTGAGCGGAAGGGTCTGAGGTTCTCTCTTTTTCAATATGCTTGCAAAAAGAATATGGACAACTGGACTTTTCCACCATTAAATAGGAGCAAACTAAAATTAGGACAGCATTCGTTTGTCTTTGGCCCACATCGTAATGAGTTAGCGAAGGATGATTATGCATCGGGTATTCAAAAGAACAGCGGCGGGCGCAATTGCGTTTATTGGCGCGCTCATGGTTACAACACTTCTCACAGGCTGCAAATTCCAGCCGGGTTGGGGATATAATAAAGGATACGCTCCAGAACAGCCGATTCCTTTTGAGCATTCCCTGCACGTGGGTACACACAAAATTCAGTGTCAGTACTGCCACAACCAAATTGAGAGAACAAAACACGCAAACATTCCTGCACTTTCAACGTGCATGAACTGTCACTTGCAGGTTGCAACTGACAAGCCTGCGATTCAAAAGCTGCGTGAAGCTTATGACAACGGGGACTCCATTGAGTGGACTCGCGTTCACATGCTTCCGGACTTCGTTCACTTCAACCACAATGCCCACATTGCCAAAGGCGTGAACTGTCAAACGTGCCACGGTCCGATTGAGACCATGAAAACGGTTCAACAGTTCTCTGATCTCTCTATGGGTTGGTGCGTGAACTGTCACCGTCAGCCAGAGAACAAAGCTCCTCTTAACTGCTCAACTTGCCACTACTAAGGGTTTGGTAAAATGTCTGAACATCATGATCACGATCACGATTTAGAAATGAAAAAAGCGCTTCGCCCGAAAGTGGAGCGTGACACAAAATACTGGAACAGCCTTGAACAATGGAGCAATGATCCTGAGTTCAACAAAATTGCTTCCACAGAATTCCAGTCCTCTCCATTGCGCGAGGCGGATGACGAAGGTGGCTGGGCACGCCGTGAATTCCTGAAGCTGATGGGTGCTTCCATCGCGATGGCTTCTGCAGGTTGCATCCGCCGTCCGGTTCAGAAAATCGTTCCTTACAACAAACAGCCGGAAGAAGTGACTCTGGGTATGGCGAACTACTATACCTCTGCATTCTTCGATGGTTCTGACGCTTTGGGTGTTTTGGTTAAAACACGCGAAGGCCGTCCTATTAAAATTGAAGCAAACCCTGGTCATCCATTCAGCGTTAGCGGTTTGAGCATCCGTTCCCAGGCTTCTTTGTTGTCCATGTATGACCCTGAAAGACTGAAAGGTCCTCAGCGCAATCTGTTCAACGAAAAGAAATCCAACAGCCAGGTTATCGACGTTAAGTGGGAAGACCTGGACAAAAAAGTTGTTGAGCAATTGAAGAAAGGTGACGTTGTCATCCTTTCCGGCAACGTGGCGTCCCCGGCAACCCGCGCGGTGATCGGTGATTTCGCACAAGGTTTCAAAGCCAAACACGTGGTTTGGGAAGCTCTTTCAAATGACGACGTTCGTGAAGGTCAAAAAGCCTCTTATGGCGACGATGTGGTACCGGCATTCCGCTTCGATAAAGCGAAAATGATCGTTTCCATCGATGCTGACTTCCTGGGTACATGGATTTCTCCTACGGCATTCACGAATCAGTTCGTTGAAGGTCGTAAAGACATCAAAAACATGAGCCGTCTGGTTTCCTTCGACTCCAATTACTCTTTGACTGGCGCCAATGCGGACATCCGCATGAAAATCAAGCCTTCCCAGCAACTTGAAGTTGTGATGGGTCTTCTTCACGAAATCATCGTGAAGAAAGGTGCTTCCTCTCAAGCTGGCAACAGTGCGGTGAAAGCGGCTTTGGCTCCATTTGCTGATGTAGCTAAAAAACTGAATGTTGAACCTGCTTTGTTCGCGAAAGTGGCGGCAGATCTTTGGGCTAATCAGGGCACATCCCTGGTGGTTGCGGGTGGTATCACCACTTTGACTGAAAAATCCCAAGAACTTCAGGTGGCAGTGAACTTCCTGAACTCCATCCTGGGTAACGACGGTAAAACCGTGGACCACAACGGTGGAAACAAAGGCGACAAAGCTTCCCATGCTGACATGGCTGCTTTGATCAAAGACATGAAAGATGGCAAAGTGAAAACTTTGATCATCCACCGTGTGAATCCAGGCTTCGTTCTGGGCGCGGACATGGGCTTTGCAGAGGCAATCAAAAAAGTCGATCTGGTTCTTTACACAGGTGACCGTATTGACGAAACAGGCGTATTTGCTGACTACATCACTCCGGACAACCACGCGTTGGAATCCTGGAGTGATATGGAACTGGCTTCGGGTGTTTACAGCATCTGTCAGCCGTCCATCCGTCCAATGTACGACACTCGTTCCTTCCAGTTGTCTTTGATGACTTGGGCGTACCTTGCGAGTGTGGGTCCATCCCGTCTTCGTGACTACGAGACCTTCTATGATTACCTGCGCGTATTCTGGAAATCCGACATCTTCCCTAAACACGGGAAAGGTCAGGGCTTCGAGGACTTCTGGCAGACAGCTTTGCAAAAAGGTTATGTAGGAGAGATCAGCTCTGGTTCTTCTTCTCGTTCCTTCAAAATGGATGCATTTACATCCATCAAGCCAGCAGCGGCGAAAGAAGGCTTTGAACTGGCTCTTTATTCCACGTCTCAGCACGGTGACGGTTCGCTTGCGAACGTTTCCTGGTTGCATGAGCTTCCAGATCCAGTGACCAAAGCAGTTTGGGACAACTATGTGATGGTTTCTTTGGCGACGGCTGAAAAGCACGGCCTGAAACAAGCCACTGTGGTTGAACTGACTGTGGGCGGTAAAACTCTGGAACTTCCAGTGTTGATCCAGCCAGGTCTGCATGACGACGTTCTGGCAGTGGCTGTGGGCTTCGGTCGCACGCGTGCTGGTAAAGTGGGTAACGGCATCGGTCAAAACGCCTTTGTCTTCGTTACTGCCAAAGACGGTAAAGCCGTTGCAGCTGGAACTGCTGCGTCCTTCAAGAAAACTTCCAAGAAGTATGAAATTGCGATCACGCAAGGTCACCACACAATGGAAGGCCGCACTATCGCGGTTGAAGCGACACTGGCTGACTACAACAAAAAGAAATCCACAGGCATCCCGCACCCTCACGTATGGTCCATCTGGTCCGGTCACGAATACAGTGGTCACAAATGGGGTATGGCGGTTGATCTTCATACTTGCACAGGCTGTTCTTCCTGCGTGATTGCATGTCAATCCGAGAACAACATCCCGGTTGTGGGTAAAAGATACGTTCTTGAAGGTCGTGAGATGCACTGGTTGCGTATTGACCGTTACTACATCGGCAATCCGGAAAACGCAGAAGCGGTATTCCAGCCGGTTATGTGCCAACACTGTGACAATGCTCCGTGCGAAACGGTGTGTCCGGTTCTGGCGACGGTTCACTCTGACGAGGGTCTGAACGACATGGTTTACAACCGTTGCGTTGGTACTCGTTATTGCGCGAATAACTGCCCTTACAAAGTACGTCGTTTCAACTGGTTCAACTATGCGAAACTGATCGAGAAGCCGATGCACATGGCTCTGAATCCTTCTGTGGGCGTTCGTACCCGCGGGGTGATGGAAAAATGTACATTCTGCGTTCAAAGAATCCAGGATGCCAAAACAGTGGCTCGCAATGAAAAACGTCAGTTGAAAGACGGGGATGTTAAGGTTGCGTGTCAGACTGCATGTCCTGCAGGCGGTATCGTATTCGGTGACCTGAATGATCCAAACAGTGCTGTAGCCAAAATCTTCAAAACTGAAGAACGTGGTTACGCACTTCTTGAAGAGTGGCACGCGGCTCCGTCCGTTCGCTATCTTTCCAAGATCCGTAACAATGATAAAGAATCAACTGGTGATCAAAAAGGTCACGGTACTGCAAAACAAGGTGAGCACTCATGATGAAGCGTAGCCCATTAGTCCTTGGCAATAAAACTTTGAAAGATGTTACTGACGACATCTGCGCTCCGGTGGAACGCTTCCCATCCAAAGGTTGGGTGGGGATGTTCCTGGGTGCGAAGACGTTGCTTCTGTTCTATATCGGTATCCTGGCATCCGTAGTGGGTGTTGGTATCGGTCTTCTGGGTGTGAACAGCCCGGTGTTCTGGGGTACGATGATCGTTACGTTCGTATTCTGGATCGGTATCGGTCACGCCGGTACTCTGATTTCCGCGGTTCTGTTCCTGTTCCGTCAAAAGTGGAGAACTTCCGTAGCTCGTACCGCAGAGGCGATGACCGTCTTCGCGGTAATGACCGCGGGTCTGTTCCCGCTGCTGCACACGGGTCGTCCTTGGTTGGATTACTGGTTGTTCCCGTACCCGAATCAACGTGGTCCATTGTGGGTGAACTTCCGTTCTCCGCTTCTTTGGGACGTTTTCGCGGTATCCACTTACGCGACAGTTTCCATGGTGTTCTGGTACATCGGTTTGGTTCCTGACTTTGCAACCATCAAAGACCGTGCGAAGAACAAACTTCGCCGTACTGTTTACGGTGCGTTGTCTTTGGGTTGGAGAGGCACTGCGAAGAACTGGTCCCACTACGAAATGGTTTACTTGCTTCTGGCAGGTCTTTCCACTCCGCTGGTTTTGTCCGTTCACACGATCGTATCCTTCGACTTCGCGGTTTCTAACCTTCCGGGCTGGCACACCACGATCTTCCCTCCATACTTCGTTGCCGGTGCGATCTTCTCCGGTTTCGCGATGGTTGTGACCCTGATGACTTTGGTTCGTATTGGATTCCCTGAATTCAAGAACTACGTAACATTGGATCATATGGAAGTGATGAATAAGATCATCATGACCACAGGTATGCTGGTTGGTTACGCGTACGCGTCTGAGTTCTTCATTGCTTGGTACTCTGGCAACCAATACGAGCGCTTCGTGTTCATCAACCGTGCGTTCGGTCCTTACGGCTGGTCATACTGGATCATGGTATCTTGTAATACCATCTTCCCTCAGTTGTTCTGGTTCCGCAGATTCCGTCGTTCCATCCCGGTGATGTTCGTAGTGTCCATCCTGGTGAACATCGGTATGTGGTTCGAGCGTTTCGTGATCACTGTGACTTCTTTGCACAGAGACTTCCTGCCTTCTTCCTGGGGCATGTACGCTTGGTCCTGGTTCGATACCGGGGTTCTGGTTGGATCCTTCGGTATGTTCCTGACGCTGTTCTTGTTGTATTTGCGTCTGTTCCCTGCGGTTTCTATCGCGGAAGTGAAGCCCGTATTGCATGTGGGTTACGATGATAAAGGAGGGCACCACTAATGGCGGCTAAATATACTAAAGGTATTGCTGGTATCTGGTTGGAAGAGCATCAAATTCTGAAAGCGACCCGCAAAGTGCGTGAGTCCGGTTTCACGAAGTTTGAAGCAATCTCTGCTTATCCTATTCACGGAATGGAAGAAGCTGCGGGCATCAAACGCTCGTGGATTCCTTATGTGGCCTTCACTATGGGTCTGGCTGGTTTGGCTGGCGGTTTGGGTCTGACTTATTGGACTTCCGCGGTGAACTGGGCCGTAAACGTCGGTGGTAAGCCGTTCTTCAGCTTGCCTGCGTTTGTACCTATCATGTTCGAATTGACGATTTTGTTGTCGGCGCTTTCTTCAGTAGGGGCTTTGTTCTATGCCTGCGGTATTCCGCGCATGGATCCACCGGTGATTGATCCGGATCTAAGCTGCCACAAGTTCGCTATCTTTATCCCGCACAATGACAACGGTTACGACGAAGCTAAAATTGAATCCATGTTCAAAGAGCTTGGCGCAACTGAAGTGAAGAAGACGGAGTACTAGTAAGATGAGAAACATCGTGAATATTTCAATGGGTGTTGCAGCAGCAGGATTGGCTGTTCTGGCGTTGTCCAGCTGCGGTCCTCGTGGCAACAAGCCGAATGTGGAAATTATCCAGGATATGATGGTGACTCCGGCTGTGAAGGCTCAGTCCTACGATGCGGATGCTCCTCATCACCGTGGTATGCGTGTTCCTCCAGAAGGTACAGCTCCGGTTGGTTTTGAACCGTACCAGTATGCTACCGACGTGGAAGCCGCTTCCAAGAATCTGAAAAATCCACTGGCTGGCAAAATGGACGAAGAGACTTTGATCGTAGGTCAGAAATTCTACGAGACAAACTGCGCTCTTTGCCATGGTTACAAAGGTGAGGGCGGTGAGGCTGCAAAGTCCACCATCTCTGCAAAAATGGCGTTGAAACCACCTTCTTTGCTGACTGATAAAGTCAAAGGCTGGACTGATGGTCACATGTATCACGTGATCACAGTGGGTCAGGGTGTGATGGGTCCTTATGCTTCCCACATTCCTCAGCAATACCGCTGGCAGGTTGTTAACTATATCCGCTTCCTAGAGAAGCAAGAAGCTAAGTAGGTTGTAAATGGGCGCAAGCAATCATCATGTAAATCTGCATGTATCGAAATTTGAAGCTCCGGCGAAATTGAAAACGCTGAGCTTCGCCCTGATCGCTATTGGTCTTTTGACTTTCGTGATCGGTCTTATGAAAAATCAGGACAGATTGTGGACTTCCTATTTGGTGTCCTATTTCTACTTCTCTTGCCTGGCATTGAGTGGTTTGTTCTGGATCGTTATCAACAACGTGGCTAAAGCCGGCTGGTCTGTATCCATCCGTCGTTATGCTGAAGCAACAACGTCCTTCCTGCCGGCGATTTTGATCGGTGGTTTGGTTCTGTTGGTTGGTTTCAAACACCTTTACCCTTGGGCAAACCCAGAGGTGGTGGCTGAAAATCCGGTGATCGCAGCGAAAACCGGCTACCTGAACATGGGTGGCTTCGTGATTCGCCTGTTCATCTTTGCGGTCGGCTGCATGATCTTCCGTCATGTGATCGTGGGCAACTCTTTGAAACAGGACAAATCCGGTGACGAGTCTTTGACGACGAAATCCGTGGCTCCGTCTGTTGGTTTCATTGTGTTCTACGCATTGATGTTCTCTTTGTTCTGCGTGGATCTGTTGATGTCCTTGTTGCCAACCTGGTACTCCACCATCTTTGGTATCTATGGCTTCTCTGGTATGTTCCAGGCGGGCATGGCATTCCTGGCGATCGTTATCGTTTTGATGAGACGCTCTGGTTTGGTTAAAGGTTATGTGACTGAAGAGCACCAGCACGACGTGGTGAAATACCTTAAAGGTTTCTCCATCTTCTGGGCTTACATTGCGTTCTCTCAGTTCATGTTGATCTGGTACGCTAACATCCCTGAGGAAACAGAATACTACATCGCGCGTGCACAAGGCGGCTGGATGAGCATCTCTATGGCTCTTCTGATCTTCCGTTTCGTGGTTCCGTTCCTGGCGCTTTTGCCTCGTGGAATGAAACGCAACGACAGCAACGTGTTGTTGATCTCTGTGTTGGTATTGGTAATGCAATACGTGGACATTTACTGGATGGTTTACCCGAACTTCTTCGACGGTCACGTGACCTTCGGATTCTGGGAAATCGGCATCTTCGCTGGTTTCGCGGGTGCGTTCCTTCTGACAATCATGTCCTTCTGGTCTAAGCACTCTTTGGTTCCGTTGAAAGATCCAAGAATGCACGAAGCGCTGAACCACCACGTTGCTTACTAAGTAGCACGTGGTCGCCTGACGGAGTGGGGGCCTTGGCCCTCAAAACGCTCAGACAGTCCTCGCACGAAGGGAGCCTTTCTTGGCTCCCTTTTTTTATTCTTTTTACTCTTCTGATTACTACTGCCGTTTTTTCAGGTGCTGCGGAACTCGGTTTTGAGGGCCAAGGCCCCCACTCCGCCAGCCTCCTGGCTCTTATTCAGCACCGGGTGTTTCATCGCCGCCTCGAAGACGTTTGGCTGTTTCGCCTTTGGCGAAAGGCGCCCGGACAGAAAAGGTGCCTGGTTGTTTTTTCTGGCTACAGCGCGCTGGCGCCGCTGGTCGCCGGTTGGTGGAGGGAGGGGATCTTTATTTAAAAGGTGCCTGATGATTTTTTACGCCTACAGTGTGTCATTGGTGGGGTTCTTGGCCTGTATTTTGGCCTTATTTGGCGTCTTTAGTTGTTTCTGTTTTACGTTGGCAGATCCTTGGGCTGTGTGGAGGACGTATGAGAAACTTGCTCTCTGTGCTTGTGATCTTGTTGCTCTTGACGACGGTGGATTCGCTGGCGGTGCCGGTTTCATCAGCCGATAAAACTCATAAATTGGTGGATCAGTATTATGCTGCCAAAAGCCTCTGGGGTTCGATTTTAGGCAATCCTCCAAGACCTTTGCCTCCAGAGGAATACCCGCCGGATTCTCCTAGTAATCCTGGCAATCCGCCGCCGAACCGACCGCCGAATTGTCCTCCGGATGGCGGGGGCGGGGGAGGATTTCCTGGCCGTTGTGTCGAGGCGGTTTGTAAGCAGCTCAGTCGTTTTGACTGTGACGACAAGGATGACATGTACGAAGTCACCCGGGCTTGCCGCAACGTCAGCGGGCCTTGTGTGACCAGCATTTGCAGTCGCATGTCGCGTTTTGCCTGTGATGAAAAGGTCGAGGTCTTTGAGGTCGCGGGGCTTTGTCGGGGAGTCGTCGATGTGTCCTGTATCGATTATGTCTGCTCGCGCCTGTCGCGCTTTGACTGTGACGAGATATCTGAGCTGCGCGAGGTCGCCCAGCAGTGCCGTTAAGGTGGCTTTATCCTAAACTTGAAAATATAAAAAACGACCGGTTTAAGCCGGTCGTTTTTGTTTTGGGAAATGATTGCGGAATTACTTTTTCATCGTGTCTGAAGCGTCTTTAGCCGCATCGACCGTGGCATCTTTGCCCTCTTCCACGCGGTTGCCAGCTTTCTTCGCGGCGCACTTCACATCGCCGTCCATACACACGGCTTCTTCAGCGCGGTTCATGCCTTTTTTGGCGGTTCTCTTGGCTTTGCGGCCGGCTTTTTTGGTGCCGACTTCGGCGTCTTTGTACATTTCTTTGGTTTTATCACCAGCCTTGTTCATGGCATCTTTGGTGGCGTCTCCGGCTTTTTCCATTTGTGCGCCGGCTTTGTCGGCCGTGCTGGGTTCTTCTGCGATTGCAAAAGAGGTCATTGCCAGGAATGCGGCGGCAACCATAAAGATCGATTTCATGTGTTTCTCCTTGAATGATGTTTGGGTTTTATGAGCAATATTCAAAGATGTTCATTTGTATTTTTGCTTAGGTAAATCAGTAATTTAACAATGTTGTTTAAAGCATTCTGTACGACTGTCCACGGGCTATACGGTGATCTCAAATATAGACGCGTTTGATCCGTGGGCTTCCGTTTTGCAATGAAGTCCTTCATGCACAATGAGCGTTTTAAAGACCTTATTTATCTCAGTTCGAGCCAGCATTTGCCTTTGTATCTGCAAAGACTGCGGGGCGTGCGCTGGTATCGGTCGCGAAGTGCGGCTGAACTTAAGGAAACACTTCAATCTTCAAAAGGGGATCTTCACGTGATCATTCGCACCGAAAACCTCAGTCTGCGCGCAGTTCAGGCCTTCTTAAGCTGGAGTCACTCACAGGTGAAGGCGTCGTTTATTTTTATCGCTCAACATATTGAAAACTCTGTACATCAGCTTATTTTAAATCGCCCGGACATTCTGGTGTTGAGAGAGTCTGAACGCGAAAGAATAGAACAGCTCGTGACGCGTCGCCTAAACGGCGAGAGTCTGAAAAGCCGCAAGCAGGACCGCATGGTGGTCAGTTCTCCGGTGATGCTCAAGAAGTCCGTGATGGCCGAAAGTTCCCCGACCGGGGCGTGGGTACAGTTCCTGCGCGAAGGCCACATGGTGGACTTTTCCCAAGGCGGGGCGCAGATATCCCTGGGGCAGGAACAGGTCCAGAAAAAGGACTTCATAAGTTTGATGTACAAGAACCAGCATGGCGTCTGGGTGTCTGTGGAATCTCAGGTCCGCTGGGTCGGATGTTCAGCTGATGGCGAGCAGATTATTGGTGTGCAATTTCTTGCGGTGAGTGCTTGACCCCTTGAGGGTGGGGGATTACTACTAATGTGATGCAAATGCATAATTATTCATCACATTTTCAAACCAGTACGGCGCATTCTGCGACGACCCTTTCTGACTCCGGCTCAGCCGGAGTGCAAGCATGCTAATGTCACAAATTACAATTATTTTGCCGGATAACTCTACGAAGGTTTTTGACCATGAACCGACAGCGCTGGAAGTGGCGATGTCCATTGGCCCTCGCTTGGCCAAGGAAACTCTGGGCGCAAAACTGAACGGATCAACTGAAATCTCTGATCTTCGCACCGTTTTGAAAGATCAGACCAAGGTGGCTTTGGTCACCATAAAATCCCCTGAATCCGTTGAGGTTGTTCGTCACTCCTGCGCGCATATCATGGCTCAGGCGATTCAGGACATCTGGCCCGAAGTGAAAGTGACCATCGGTCCGGTGATCGACAACGGTTTCTATTACGACTTTGATTCTCCGTTTGCCTTCACTGAAGAGCATTTCGAAAAAATTGAAAAAAAGATGACCGAGATCGTTTCCAAGGATCTGCCGATTCACCGTGAAAACTGGCCGATTCAAAAGGCGATTGAGACCTTCAAGGGTATGAACGAGCGCTTTAAAGTGGAGCTGATCGAGGATCTTGCCAAAAAAGGCGAGACCACTGTCGGCATCTACTTTAACGGCACCAGCTGGTTTGACCTGTGCCGCGGTCCTCACATCCAGTCCACTGGCCAGATCAAAGCGTTCAAACTTTTGAGCGTGGCGGGGGCTTACTGGAGAGGTGACGAGAAAAACGCCCAGCTTCAGCGTGTGTACGCGACAGCGTTCAACGACAAAAAGGATCTGGAAACGTATCTTCACAATATCGAAGAGGCGAAAAAACGCGATCACCGTAAATTGGGTAAAGAACTGGGCATGTTCTATTTCAACGAACTGGCTCCGGGTTCTCCGTTCTTCACAGGTAAGGGCGCGACGGTTTACAACTCTTTGCAGACCTATCTGCGCGAGCTGTATTTCGAAACCGGTTATCAGGAAGTCATCACACCGCAGATCTTTGACGTGAACCTGTTCCATACGTCCGGTCACTATCAGAACTACAAAGAAAACATGTTCTTTACCAAGGTGGACGAGCGCGATTTCGCCTCCAAGCCGATGAACTGTCCTTCTCACTGTTTGCTTTATAACTCTGAGAAATATTCCTACCGTGATCTGCCGATCAAGATGGCGGACTTTGGTCGCTTGCACCGTTATGAAAAGTCCGGTGCCATGCACGGTTTGACCCGTGTTCGTACGTTCTGTCAGGACGACGCGCACATCTTCTGCCGTATGGACCAGCTGCAGGAAGAAATCGCCAAGTTCATGAACCTGCTGAATCGTGTTTACGACAAGCTGGGCATGGGCAATTACAAGATCTTCCTTTCCACTCGTCCGGACAACCGTATGGGCAGTGAGGAATACTGGGACATGGCCGAAGGCGCTTTGGCCGAAGCCCTGAAATCCCTGAATTTGCCATTTGAGCTGAATCCAGGCGACGGGGCCTTCTATGGACCTAAGTTGGATATCATGTTCGTCGATGCATTGAATCGTCCTTGGCAGTTGGGTACACTTCAAGTGGATCCAAATCTTCCGCAGGCGTTTGATTTGAAATACACGGGCGAAGACAACAAGGAGCACCGTCCAGTGATGCTTCACCGTGCGATTCTGGGCTCTTTGGAACGCTTTATCGGCGTTTACCTTGAGCACACGGCAGGTCATTTGCCACCGTGGATGATGCCAGTGCAGGTGGCGATCCTGAACGTTACGGACCGCGTGAACGGTTTCTGCGAAGAGCTGCAAAACTCTTTGAAAGGACACAGTGTTCGCGTTGAGTTTGACCGCCGTAACGAGAAGTTGAATTATAAAATCCGCGAGGCTCAGCTGCAAAAAATCCCATACATGATTATTGTGGGGGATAAAGAGGCTGAATCCAGAACGGTTTCATTGCGTCTGAGAGACGGATCAGAACATAAAGGTCTGACTGTGGATCAGGTGATGAATTTGATCACGACTGATATTAAAACAAGAAGTTTGCAGAGCTCTCTTGCGAAGTCTGCAACGACAAACTAGCCGTCGCACTTACGTGACGCTAGGATTTAACTAAACCCCGGAGGTTTGCCATTAGCAAGTTTGAAGGTAATTTTAGAGGTGGCGGTCGCTTTGATCGCAACAAGAAAGACTCTAAAGACTCATTGAGAGTCAACCGCGAGATTCGCGCTCAACAGATTCGTGTTATCGATGATGAAGGTAACATGCTTGGCGTGATGACAGTTCCTGAGGCGTTACGTATTGCTGAAGATAGAGGCCTCGATCTTCTTGAGATTGCTCCAACAGCAACTCCTCCTACTTGTAAAATCATGGATTACGGCAAGTGGAAGTACGAGAACAAGAAAAAAGCCACTGCGGCTCGTAAAAAACAGACTGTTGTGACGATCAAGGAAATTCAGATGCGTCCTCGTACGGATCAGCATGACTTTGAAACCAAGATGAATCACGCCCGCCGCTTCCTTCTGGAAGGCGACAAAGTGAAAGTGTCTTTGCGTTTCATGGGTCGTGAGATGGCCCACCAGGAGCTGGGTATGGAAGTGATGAAGAAATGTATCGCTTTCGTTGATGACCTGGCGCTGGTTGAATCCCAGCCGAAGATGGAAGGTAAGAACATGTTCCTGATGCTGGGTCCAGACCCACTCAAGATCAAAGAATACCAGAAGCTTCACCCGAACAAGTCCAAGCAAGACACCAAAGAGCTTGCTGAGCTGGAAGAAGTCGAAGGCGACGACGAAGAGTAAAAATCTGAACAGATTTTTTCAAACGAACCCACATGAAAATGTGGGTTTTGTTTTTTAAGCAATCAACAGGAGCCCCCATGAAAGCAGTCGTGCAACGAGTTCAAAATGCCTCTGTCGTAGTCGATGGAAAGCTTATTTCCTCTATCGAAAAGGGCTATCTGACGCTGCTGGGGGTTGCCAAAGGCGACAGTGAAGAACAGCTGCAAAAACTGATAACCAAGATCCTTGCTTTAAGAATATTCCCGGATGAAACCGGCAAGATGAATCTGTCCCTGAAAGACGTGGACGGGGAGCATCTGATCGTGTCTCAGTTCACACTGCTGGGGGATGCCTCCAAGGGCCATCGTCCCAGCTTCATTGGCGCCGAAGCGCCGGACCCTGCGAAAGAGCTTTATGAAAAAGCTCTGGCCATCAGTGAATCCCAGGGTGTGAAAACATTCGGCGGGGTATTTGGGGCCGACATGAAGGTCAGTCTTCTGAATGACGGCCCGGTGACATTGCTGTTGGAAGTCTGATTAGCGACTTAGCGACGCCACAGCGTCGTCAGCCAACGCCAGACTTCCGCACGGCGCTCGCCGATGTCGAAATGAGTTCCGTCGAATTCAACATAGTCGTGGTTGATCCCGTTCTTTTTGAATATCGCCGAAATCTGGCGGCATCCGTACTGCAGATGGAAATTGTCCTTGTTGCCAACATCCAGATAGATCTGTTTGTCCTTCAGACTCTGCACACGTTTTGGCAGAAAGTGCAGCGGATCTTTTTCCAGAATCGTTTCCCACACGGTCAGATTTTTCGTGCCGTCTTTTTCAAGAGGGAAGTGGAAGTCACCATGTTCGCCCTTCGGCGCATAGCAAGCGGCCATGCCGAAAGCATTTAAAAGCGTGTGCCAGTTGCGCATCTTCGTCAGTCTGCCATTGCGCAGTTCTTCCAGGGCTTTGAGTCCTGACTGATATTTTTCCCACAGAGGCGCGGTTTGGTAGAATTCAGAAAGCAGGCTGGCTTCAAAGAACGAGTCCGGGGCAATCGCGGCAATGACACCAAATACCTCAGGGTATTTTGATCCCAGGTGAAGAGCACCATAGCCGCCGCTGGATCCGCCGGTCACACACCAGTCAGACTTTTTGTCAGAAGCTGTGAAGTGCTTTTTCACCGCCGGGATCAGCTCCTGCATAATATAATCTTCATAGTTTCCCACCGCACTGGAATTGATGAACTGGGACCCACCCCAAGTGGTCAGGGCATCGACAAAGACATACAGTGCCTGGGGCGCTTCACCGCGGGCTGCAGCTTCGTTGATAATCTGCACCGGGTTCTTTTCGTTGAATTTGCCATTGAAGTTAAAAGGGGCGTTGCTGGTAAAGCCACTTAAAACCACCACCACGGGCCACGGGCCTGGCACATGGGGGACCAGCACCGGGTTGAAGCGGGTGGCTGGATCCTGCAGCGGGTTTGGCTTCAAAATCGAACTTTCGATTTTCAGGGTCTCGATTTTGAATTGCGGGGTCTCATAAGAACGATAGTTGGGCAGAACTTCATGATTGATCATGCATGAAATTCTGCCACGTTCACAGGTCAGGTCAATAGCCTTGCCACTTGTGGATATACGTGGGGTGATGCACTGATTTGGTGATCCCGCCGCCAATATTCATCAAGACAGCAGAATCCGCATAACCGAAGTTTCCGCCGTAAGCTCGTCCTACGCAGCGCACTTCGCCAGAAGTGGCCAGAGCGCATGTTGAAGAATTCGCCGCCCATACCTTGGTGTACGTGTTGGCTCCATCCACAGCTATTGGAATCATAAAGACAGAGTGGCTTCCCGTATAGTGAGGTGCAGACAAGCCGGAATAGGTCGCATTACCCCAGCACTTGATTTGGCTGGCTGTGATGCCGCAAGTGTGACCCGACGCCATGGAAATATCAGAATAATCAGCGGAAGAATCAATCGCAGTCGGAGTGTAGCGATTGATGGCAGTACTATCCCCCAGAAGTCCGTTGAAATTGCTTCCCCAGCATTTCAGTTTGTTCGCGGCAGTGATTCCGCAGGTGTTGTATGGACCCGTTGAAATCTTGGTATAAGAAACCCCGGAATCAACCACATCCGGAAGGTAATACGAGGAAGTACCGCTGGATTTGGCGATCTGGCCTTGAGAGTTATTACCCCAGCATTTCACAACGCCGGCTGTGGTGCGACCGCAGGTGTGGGACATACCCATTTCGATGTCGGCGTAGCTGACGCCACTGTCGACAACGGTGAAGGCTGTGCGGGCGGTTGTGTCTCCCAGCCCCAGTCTGCCGTTGTCATTGTTGCCGGCGCATTTCAAGGCCCCCGTGGTGGTGATACCGCAAGTGGCGTTATAATACGAAACAACTTTTGTGTAAGTGGTGGTGGAATCGGCCACCGTCGGGGAATAAACAGTCGTTCCGACGGCCCCGGCTTCACCCAGTTCGCCAACGCTGTTGATGCCCCAGCACTTCATCTGCCCTGTGCTGGTGATGGCACAGAAATCTCGACTGCGGCGGGAATGGATGTAGCTGTAATTGGTGCTCGGATCAATCATCACCGGTGCTGGACGACGCGCATCCGTTTGTGAACCGTCACCAAACGGTCCCTCGGTCGCTTTCATGGAACCCCAGCAATAAAGTTTGTTAGAAGATAATCCACAAGTTCCTGAGTAATGATCGTCAATTCCATCTTCGCCAAATACGGAAAGTGTATCAAAGTTCCATTCGGATGCTTTGGTCATTTTCTCTGCATAGAGATGACGGGCGTTACCACTGCCATAGCTGTAAGCATTTTGTGGCGAGTTGTCGCCCAGCAGGTTACCCCAGCATTTCAAAGCGCCAGTCAGCGTGATGCCGCAGGCACGGGTCGCAGTGGTTTGAACGGCGGCATAGGTTGTTCCCGCATCTGATGTCGCAGGGACCAACTGCTGATTGGAAGTTCCGTTACCCAGTTGAATCAAGGAATTCACACCCCAGCACTGCAAAATATCATTGGAGGTGATCGCACAGGTGAAGCCACGAGCGGATGCAACGGTGCCGTCGTCATTCACGGAAACAGTTTTGTAAGTCTCGGCGCCCGACACGGCAACCGGCAGAGAGCGGGTGGTGATACTGCTATCGCCGACCTGACCATAGTTGTTGGTACCCCAGCATTTCAGATTGTTAGTCAGGGTGATGCCGCATCCATGTTTTGAACCGACGACTGCGAACTTGTAGGACTCGGTCGCATCAATTGCCGTCGGAACGCCTTTGGTTGTGGCAGATCCGTCGCCCAATTGATAGTTGCCATTATAGCCCCAGCAGAACAGTTTGTCGTCACTGCGAATAGCGCAGGTGGAACGGGAGCCCGCATGCACATACTTGTAAGAGTTGGCATTATCCACGTCCGTAGGCGACGTGCGTCTGGTGGTATCATTCAGTCCCAACTGGCCATAATCATTTTTACCCCAGCACTTCAGCTTGTTGGCCGTAGTAATGGCGCAAGAGTGGTAATCACCGGAGGAAACTGAAAGATAAGTCGTCGCGTTGTCCACGTGCAGTGGCGACCATTGATTTCCCGTGGTGCCGCCGCCGGCCTGGCCGTCACTGCTGTCACCCCAGCAGAACAGGCGGTTGTCCAAAGTGACCGTACAGGTGTGGTATTCACCTGTGGAAACACTTCTGTAACCAGTCACGCCCGCGATGGTGATGACGAACGGAGAGGCTTTAAAGTCGCTCACGGTGCCATCAATCTGGCGGTACATGTTCGTACCCCAGCAGCGCAGGGAAGAGTCTTCCATGATTGCGCACTGGTGGGCCCGGGATATGGAAAGCTGGGAGGCTTTCAGGTTCTTTTCATCATCAGCAATGAAATACTGGGCCTGGTAGTTGTCGCCCATTGTTGCCAGTGGCGAGTCGGTGTGAGTGAAATGCACATTCAGCAGTTTTTCACCCTCAACCAAACTGTTATTCGGGAAGTTCACTGTGATGGTGCCCGTTGTGGACCCCGCGGGGATGGTGATAAAGCCCGAGCTCAGATTGTGGTGATCCGGATTTACGGCATCACCGGTGACTTTGTAATAGGCAGTCACATCATAACTTTTCGCTGGTGTCAGGCTTACGTTGATGGTTTGCGATCCAGAACCCTCTTGAACGCGGTTCATTCTGGTGCTGGTGATGTTCACCGCGGAAACAGAATCCTTCGTCCAGCTGACAGAAACCGCATCGGCCGCCGCTTGGAATACGCTCGTGGCGTCCCCACCGAGCACACACAAAGTCACCGGCCCATTTGGCAATGCAGAAATATTGTCGGCGATGGTTGACGACACATTGTAAGCGGCCGAGTAAGTGGCTGTGGCGCAAGTTCCGGACGTGATAACAGCCTTTTTGTACTGAGTCACACGGAAGCCCGAGACAGTCACATTTAAGACCGACGTTGTTGAAACGCCAACCGGATACCCGGTCAGGGTCGGCGTCGGTGGCGGATAAGGCGTGCTGATTTCCCAGGTGCTGACCGCATTACCGATAGTGACCGTGGCGGTGTTGGTTTGTGCGTTGGCGGCCGGGGACGTCATGCGCACCTGGATGACTTGACCGGCAGAAACAGCAACGGACCCACCCCAGTAGCTTCCCGTGGTGATATTGCGAATCTGGGCATCAGCCCCAGACACAGTGGCGATCGAAGTCTGATTTAGAGTGCCGATCGTCGTGTTGGATGTCGTATAACGAGTGCTCAAAGCCGCATTATGAATTTTCGCAAAAGTCGGTGGGGTCGTCAGGATCGGCCCCGGATTCCCCCAATAGGCGACCCAGCCGTCACGAACCGCACTGCCGTCACTGGTGAACTTGATCGTCATTTTTCCAGAGTTGGCGGTTTGGGTTGCCGGAATAGCAGTCCCGCTGACCTGATTCAGCAGCACAGTGCCTGAGGTTGTCCCGTCAAAGACAGTCACTTTGTCCCAGCTGGCTTCCGTATTGAAAGACATGAAGGTCAGAGTGATCGGAGCACCGGTGTTGATCTCAAAGAAACAGGTTTCGTTGTTCTGATACTGGCCGTTGGCTCCGCCGGAATCATAAATGAAGCCCGTGGTGGCTGTCGATGCCGTCGCAGAACACATGGACGAGAAGTTTTGCACGTTGTAGCGGTCCCACTGATATTCAGTCGGATGCCAGATGGCCTGCCAGGTTCCATTGGTGTGTTTACCCAAGATACAAAGTTTCAGCCTTTCACTTGCAAACCCGGTGAGGTCGGCGCTGATATGGGTTGAAATGGATGTTTCAGATCCGTATCCAGCTGTAACTGTACAGTCCGTCGTTGTGGATGTTCCCAGCTTGTATTTGTAAGCGACAACATTAGTCCCGCCCACAGTGGCGTCCAGGGTGTTGGTGCCGTTATTCGAAGCCGGCACATTGCTGGCGCTGGCGACAACAAACGGGTAACCCTCGATGACCAGATTTTTTCGTCCCGCCAGGGAATTTGCCGATCCAATAGCCGGCAGTGTGGCTGTCGCATTGCTGCCCATGGCATCTTTGATGGAAGTGGCGTTGGTTAGTGCTGTCGAAGAATAGTCCAGATCCGCAGCGCTTTGTTCATAGGCCACGGTGTAACGGAATGTCAGTTCTGTAGACCCACTGCCGCTAAGGTAGGTCGCGGTCACGCCGGAACCGGCGGCCAGGGTCATGATCGGGTTCGTACCCAGAATAGTGACTGGTTTTGTGAAGACAACCTGAATGTCGATGTTGTCGCCCGGCTTGTAAGTGCCGTCAGGATTTGTGGCAGTGACATGAGTCACAGTCGTTGGCAGCAGTGGAGTCGCCACCATCCAGTAATAGCTGGCATCACCGGCGCGAACATGGGCCAGTCGGTATTGGTCTGTTGCATTTGGCGAAGTCATGCGGACTTCAATCCCGTCTCCAGGATTTACAAAGACCGAGCTTCCGAAAGCGGAAGCCGTCGTGATATTGCGAATTTCAGCGTCATAGCCCGAAACCGAGAAGACTGTTGCCGTTGAAAGACCATTGACGACAGAGGTGCGGGTATAAACGGTGTTGACGGTGGCATTGGTGACATTGGTCAAAGTCAGAATCGGAGACAGATTCGGGGCTCCACCCCACATCAGGGCAACACCGGCTCCGGTGACGGAACCGTCACTTTTGAATTCGGTATACAGTGTACCTGAAGTTGAGTTGACGGCCGTGTGAAGGGCGGTGCCTGCGACTGGTCCTAAAAGGACGGTGCCGGCAGCTCCGGTTTCGCGCAGTCTTAAGAAGTCATAAGAGATGTTATTTTCTGTTTCATAGCTGACCGATGCTGAAATCGCGGCACCCGTGGTGATCGAGAAATAACAGTTGGCAATAGTTTCGTTGTCGCTGTAGTTCGCGGCAGGTCCGCCGGAATCATACAAACGCCCTTTAGGAGCGGTGGTGGACTTGACGGTTCCGCACAGATTGAAGGATGGCAGGTTTTCCACATAGTGCCATTGCGCCTGTGTGACGGCGAAAGCCTTTTGCCAGTTTCCGGCGCTGTCTTTACCCAGAACGCAGATTTTCAGGAACGAATATTTTGGATGTGCACTGATGGTGTCCGTAATCGGGGTCGCCACCGGAATTTCAGCTGAATAGTCCGTATAAGTGGAGCAGTCGACAGATGCCGCCAGGCCCAGTTTGTATTTATAAGAAACGACATCCAAACCGGACACGGTGATGTTAAGTGTGTCGCTGGAGTCAGCTCCCATTGGTGTGTTGCTTAGAATGGCTTTGGCCAGAGGGCTTGAATACGCTTCAATTGCGATGTTTTTGATTCCTGCCAATGAATTTGCAGTTCCCGGCGCCGGAAGTGTCAGGGTGGCGTTATTGCTAAGTGCATCCCTCATTGTTCCGCCGTTGAAGGCAAGGGCGGTCGTGCTGGTGTAATCCAGATCCGGGTTTTCATCACCGGTTTGAACGACATAGTTGAATAGAAGCTGGGTTGTGCCTGAACCACTGGTATAGTTGACCACTCGGTCTGTCGTGCCGGTTTCAAGTGTCAGTTGCGGGGTGCCTGTGACCGTCACATTTTCATCAAATGTCACACGAACCTGCACGGACTGACCTGGGCCGTACACACCATCAGCGGTGGTGGCATCCACAGTCAGAATAACCGGGCCTTGACAATCCCTTGTCCAAGTCGCCTGGGATGTCGCCGTGGACCAGTTGCCTGCGGTGTCGCGGCCAAAGACACAGAGCTTGTAAGCCCCTTGCGCCGCCAGGGTGTCGGTGATTTTTGTGGCCACAGCGATATCGCTTCCGGTGTAAGCCGCACTGTTGGTGCAGACCTCAGTGCCGCCCGGAACAACCAGGAAGTAACGATAGTGAGTGATGTCCGTACCGCCAACAGTAATATTCAGTGTGCCGGTGGTGTTGGTTCCAGTCGGAGCACCGGTGATGGTTGCAGCTGCCGGGGACTGAGTGTCTTTCGGATAAGTTGATGAGCCCGTGGCATTGTTTCCACTGGCGCGGCTGTGAGAAGCCACCACCGTGAATGGAGTGCCCGAAGTATCTGCCAGGGAACTGAAGTCCAAAGAAGCTGTCCACGAACCCGTGGTGCAGGTTGCAGATCCGGTCACTCCGGCATGACCCGTGACGGTCAGGTTGACCAAACGGCCGTTTTCAGAGCAGGCGCCAGAAAGGTTAAAGGCTGTTTGATTCAAAGAATTGATAAAGGTCCCCGCTACCGGAGAAGTCAGTGTGACGGTCGGAGAAACGGAATCATGAATGATGGAATCAAACGCACAGTCAGATTCATTCCCTGCCACATCGCGGACTTTGAAATAAATCGTATTTGTATTGTCGGCTGTCGGCAGGGTCCAGGACTTGCTGGCGTTATAGGTTTCCCACGAACCACCATTCAGGCAAAGGGCCGTGTTGGTAACATACATCTGAACGCCGTCAGTGGTGGTGCTTGCCAATGTGGCGCTAAGGCTTGTGGCGTAGGCATCATTGTTGTTGATAACAAAGCTGTTTACTGTCGGAACCACCGTGTCTTTTGCAAAGACTTTCGTGACCGTAGGGGCCACCGCGCCGCTGGCGCGTGAGTGATTCAGAGTGAACGTCAGATCCCCTTGGGCTGAAGTGCTCAGATCCAGAGTTTTAGTCCATGCGCCACTGGAGCACGTTGCTGTTGTGGCGGACTGACCGCTCACAGAAATTTCAACGGGGCGGCCGTCTTCAGAGCAGGCGCCGGAAATCACAAACGCAGAAACATTGGCAAGATTCACAAAGCTGCCATCGGCCGGGGAGGCCAGAGACAGTGACGGCACCGTGCTGTTGTGAGTGATGCCGTCATCATAACAAACAGAAGAGTTGCCTGCGGCATCTCTGAACTTAACGTAAACAGTGTTCAGGGCATCTGCCGTAGGCAGCGTCCAGGATTTTCCTGTGGCAAAAGCTTCCCAGGTGCCGCCTGTGGCGCATCCAGCGGAGTTGGTGATATACATCTCCGCCGCATCGGTACTTGTCAGTCCCAGGGAAACAGCAAGGTCATTCGTTGTTGCTGCACCGGAATTAATGCTCAGGGTTCCTGTTGGAGCCTGTGTGTCTTTATTATAGGTGGGGGAATTTGCCGTGTTGGAGTTTCCAGCAACGTCATTCAAGGAAGCCGTCAGCTGGAATGTTCCTTGAGGAATATCGCTTAAATCCAGGATCGCTGAAAAGGCAGAACCCACACAGATTGTGGTTCCGGTGAAACCACCCGGACCGGAAAAGTTCACAGAACGGTTGTTTTCAGAACAGTTGCCACTGACAGTGAACGCGGTCACATTGGCGGAATTGACGATGGTGCCAGCAACCGGAAGCGTGAATGCCAGGGTTGGAACGACGTTGTCATGAAGAATATCATCGCTGACACACGGGGATTCGTTACCCAGGCTGTCGCGGAATTTCGCATAAACGGTGTTCGTGGCATTGCTGTTGGTCAGAGTCCACGGGGCTGCAGCATTGTAAGCGACCCAGCTGCCCCCCGTACAGGCAGCCACCGAGCTCAGATACATTTCTGCGGCATCAGTGACGGAACTGTTCAAAGTTGCACTCAGAGAATTTGTTGCGGCATCACCATTATTCAGAGCCAAAGAATTCACCGTGGGCGCAGTGACATCGCGGCTGACGGTGGATGTGGCTGTGCGAGTGTTGCCGGCCGGGTCGGTATGGGTTGCTGATACCGCAACCGAAGTGCCTGACAACGAGCTCAGGTTCATAGGCGTTGAATAGGTTCCGCCAGAACAGATGACTTCAGTACTCACGGATCCCGCGGTCACGGAAACATTGCGGCCCGTTTCAGAACAAGTGCCGCTGACTGTGTAAGAATTTTGATTCACAGATGTGATCGTAGTCAAAGCATTCAGGGTGATTGTCGGCGGCACCACGTCTTTGGTGATAGCCAGACGGTATTCCTTCGGAGCGCCGCCAGGGGCTGTGACGGTGGCGATCAAGTCACCGCTGTACAGGCTTGGCAAAGAGCTGAAATCCAGATTTTGTGTCCACTGACGGTCACTGCAGGTAAAGGTCAGCAGAGTGGAGGCCGCGGCGGAAAACTCGATCGAGGATCCCAGCAGACAGGTGCCCTTGAAAGGCGCTGTCGCCACGTTGCCTTCGTTGATGATGGACTGGGAAAGGCTTTCGATGGAAAACGCGCCAAAGTAAGTGATCGGATTCGAACAGGAAGAAGAAGCCACACTGCCGTCTTTGGAAAGAACGAAGACCTTGAACGTGTACTCAACGCCATCTTCCGGAGTGAAGGTCGGCAGGTGAGATGTTTCAGCAGGACCGACGTTGGCGACCGGAAGGATCGGGGTGGCGCAAGAGTCGCCGCGGAAATAAAGCACCTGTTGTTCTTTGATGTCGGCTTTTTCAGGAAGGTTCCACTCGGCCTTAAGCAGGCCCTGCTGGCCCAGGGAATCGCTGTTCCATTTCAGGGTGGTGGGCGTGGAGTTTTCAGCCGCGATTTGCAGTTCCAGTGAACATCCGGTCAATACCATGAGGGAAAAGGCCAAAAGAAGCCTTCGGGCCCGGTGGATCAGATCGGTGGTGTTAAGAAACGTACAATTCATGTAAATTTCTTCGGGTTTCTGTGAGCGGAACTAAATCCCCAAGTTGGGGGAAAATGTTCAATAAACTGCTGGAAACACCAGCCTTTCCACCGGGTCCCCGCGGAAATAGGGGCTTTTCCGGGGGCAATTAAGATACAGCAATGACCGCGGATTTTCCGGCCTAAAATGAGAAATACTCTCAAATGACCTCAAAACCACTAAGTCCTCAAAAAGCTTGATTTCCCACACCTTTCACCCTAAAACAGACAGTCCGTATTTACGACTGTCTAAGGCAATGGTTAAGAGTCCTCCCTTTCGGGAAGAACGCCTTATCGGTGGAAGGTATCTAATATGAAAATGCGCACTCACTCTGGCGCTAAGAAGCGTTTGAAAGTTCTTTCAAGCGGTAAAGTTAAGAAAAAAAGCACTCGCATGCGTCACTTGAACTCTCACATGAGCTCTAAGACGAAAAGACAACTAGGCAAAACATCATACGTTGAAGACGCGAACATGCTTCAAGTTCGTCGTTGTTTGGTATTCTAGTTTTTTAAATTTTAAAATTAATGTCTTTCGGTGCCCGGCTAAGTCCGTGGCGTAATAGAGGTTCAAAATGGCTCGTGTAAAATCTGGTAAAACAAATCGTGCTCGTCACAAAAAAGTTCTTAAAAGAGCAAAAGGTTACTACTCTGCGGGTTCTCGCGCGTACATCCACGCGGTAGAGAAAAATGACCGTGGTATGGCTTTCGCTTACCGCGATCGCAAAGTTAACAAACGTAACTTCCGCACTTTGTGGAATCAGCGTATCAATGCAGCAGCTCGTTTGAACGGGACTACATACTCTCGTTTGATCGGTGGCTTGATTAAAGCTGGCATCCAAGTTGACCGTAAAATCTTGGCTGACCTTGCTATCAACGACGCAGCAGCATTCACTGCACTTTGCAAACACGCTTTGGCATAAGCCAAAGCTAAAAAGTACAGCAAAGCTCTGTTAAAGGAGCCTTAGCCCCATGGACGAGTCCAATAGTCAGTTTGAAAAAAGAAAGCGCGATCATATCAGGATTGCGCTGGATCCTAGGTCCCAGACCGATGGACAAAACGGATTGGACTCGATCACTTTGATTCATGAGGCTTTGCCTGATCTGAACTTTAAAGAGGTCGATATTTCGACCTCTTTCTTTTTTTCCGGGGAGTCCATCCCACTTTCTTCTCCGATCTTTATCTCTTCAATGACTGCGGGCCACGAAAAGGGGCGCGAGATCAATGAGGCATTGGCGCGTCTGAGTGACCGTCGTCAGATTCTGATGGGGGTTGGTTCTCAACGTCGCGAACTGGAAGATTCCAATGCTGCCGAAGAATGGGCCCGCGTGCGCAAACAAGCACCGAAGGCCCGCTTGCTTGGCAATATTGGAATCGCTCAGCTCATCAAGTCGCCGATTGATAAAATCCGCCGACTGATTGATTCCACGGAAGCCGTGGCTTTGTTCGTTCACCTAAATCCCTTGCAAGAGGCTTTGCAGCCCGAGGGCACCACCGATTTCAAAAACGGTCTGTCCGCCATTGAAAACCTGGTGAAACTGGCGGGTGTGCCGGTGATCGTAAAAGAAACCGGCTGTGGATTTTCTGTCGAAACTCTGAAGCGTCTTTCCAGCACCGGTATTTACGGAGTGGATGTCAGCGGCAAGGGTGGGACGCACTGGGGCCGTGTGGAAGGCTATCGTTCGGAAGAATCCGACATGCTTTATCACGTAGCCCAAACTTTCGCCAACTGGGGCATCAGCACGAAGCAAAGCATGCTGAACGCCATCGAAGCCCGAGTAGAGTATCAGCTCTGGGCATCGGGCGGCGTGAGAAACGGATTGGAAATTGGTAAACTTATGGCGTTGGGAGCTTCAAAGGTGGGGGTTGCAAAACCTTTCCTGGAAGCGGCTCTTCAGGGCGATGAGGCTCTTGAGAAACTTCTGACCCAGCTGGAAACAGAGTTGAAAGTAACGATGTTCTGCACGGGCAGCCGCAATCTGAAAGACCTCCAAAGCAAGAAGGTGATTCAATGACAAAACAACTTCAGGATATCTTTAAAGGTTTCTCCAAATTGTCTCGTGAAGAGCGTCTGAAAGCACTTAAAGAAGTCGGTGCATTGAACGAAGCCGAAGCTGACTATCTTGCCAAGGGCGGGTTGAAAGACACCTCTTTGGGTGAAAAATTCATTGAAAATGTGATCGGTTACTTCCAGCTTCCGCTGGGCGTGGTGACCAATATGCGCGTGGACGGCAAAGACTTTGTCGTTCCTATGGCGGTAGAGGAAACCTCAATCGTGGCGGCGTGCTCTAAAACGGCCAAATGGATCCGTGAATCCGGCTCTATCACAACGGAAGTTGTTGGTAACGAAATCATCGGTCAGATCCAATTGGCTAAAATCCGCAGCTTTGCGGATTTTGAAAAACAAATTCTGTCCCAGAAAAATTATCTGATCGAAGCGGCCAACCGCGAAGTGGCCTTCGGCCTGGTTCGTCGTGGCGGTGGAGTGCGGGACTTGCAAGTGCGCCGTGTGCCTCGCGGTGACGGCACAGATATGGCCGTGATCCACATCCTGATGGATCCGTGTGATGCCATGGGTGCCAACATCATCAATCAGGTGTGTGAATACCTGAAAGAGCCGATTGAACAGTTTACGGGTGAAAAAGTCACCATGTGCATTCTGTCCAATCTGGTGGATTCCAAAGTCACTCGCGCCGTTGTGCGCATTGATGACATTGATCCGGAATTGGCTGAAAAAATTGAAGAAGCTTCTTTGTTTGCACAAATGGACCCTTACCGTGCAGCCACCAATAACAAAGGTGTTCTGAATGGCATTGATCCGATCTTGATCGCGACGGGCAACGACTGGCGAGCAGTCGAGGCGGGCATTCATGCTTATGCTTGCCGTGATGGTCAATATCGTTCCATTACTCGCTGGTACCGTGAAGGCAAAAGTCTGGTGGGCGTGTTTGAAGCTCCGCTGGTTGTGGGCACCGTGGGTGGTGTGACGACTTTGCATCCGACAGCGATGCTTTCCATGAAAATGCTGGACACCAAATCTGCCAACGAATTGTCCCGTATCGTAGCGGCGGTGGGCTTGGTGCAGAATCTGGGTGCTTTGAAGGCCTTGACCACGGTGGGTATCATCGAAGGTCACATGAAGCTTCACACCAAGAATCTGGCTTTGGGAGCGGGGGCCGAGGAAAAAGAAATTCCTATGGTTCAAAAGAAGCTGGAAGAAATTCTGGCGATTCGCAAACGCATCTCTTTGAGCAATGCCATCGACGTTCTGAAAGAACTTCGTGCGGCTCAGAAAACCCCTGCGTCCACGACCCAACATCATTCCTAGGAGCGGACCTTGTCTTTGGTCTTCTCCGTTCCCGGAAAAACATTTATAGCTGGTGAATACCTGGCTCTGGCGGAAGGGCCGACGCTGTTCTTCCTTTCGCAGCCTTGCTTTGAAACGGAAATCTCCCGTGGCAAAGGCGATGTTCTGGGCATTCACCCGGACAGTCCTGCCGGCGTTTTCATGAGCAAACACCGGGGCTATTTCAGAAATTTCGACATCACATTCCGCGATGCTTATTCCGGCAAGGGCGGCTTTGGTGCCTCGACGGCGCAGTTCCTTTCTGTCTATGCGATGTGGCTTTATAAAGAGGCTCACCAAATGGACATGGAAAAGTACCTCGACTTTAAACACATGCTTGAAGTGTACTATCACGTGGCCTGGAACGGGCAGGGCCAGCGACCAAGTGGCGCGGACCTGGTGGCACAACTTAAAGGATCCATGACCTTCTTTGAAAAACGCCGCGGGATGATTTCGGTGGCCAGCTGGCCCTTTGATGATCTGGAGCTGTTGCTGGTGCATACCGGGAACAAGCTTGCGACGCATGAACATCTGCGCACCCTTCCGGTATTCCCGATCCACGGGCTTGAAAGTGCCATGGGAGCAATTCGTGAAGCCTTCAACAAGGTCGACAGTGAGCAGTTCATCGGGGGTGTGAAAGCCTATGCCGACGAACTTTTGAAACTGAATTTCACCTGCGAGCCGACCCTGAAACTTCTTTCCGATATCAGGCAACTTCCCGGCGTAAAAGCGGCCAAAGGCTGTGGTGCTTTGGGTGTGGATGTGATGGCGATCATTGTGGCCAAAGGTGAAACTGCCGGCATTAAAAACTACTGTGAAAGCAAGGGCCTGTCCGTGCTTTCTTCCTCTGATAAAATCTCGCTAGGACTTCAGGTCCGAGGAAGCCTATGAAACAAGTGACTGTATCTGCTCCATCCAATATCGCTCTTATCAAGTACATGGGTAAGATCGAGGGCACCGGCAATAAACCGACCAACGGTTCATTGTCCTACACTTTGGAAAACCTGCGCACCTACGTTCGTTTGACTGAAATCGAAGCGGGCGAAGACCAATGGAAACCGCTGGTGCGTGAAGACCTGCAAAAAATCGAGCTGTCTGAAAAAGGCCAGCAGCGCTTTATCAAGCACCTGCAAAATCTGAAAGACAAGTGGGGCGTAAAACAGAACTTTCTGATTGAATCCGCGAACAATTTTCCGTCGGACTGCGGTCTGGCAAGCTCGGCTTCAAGTTTTGCCGCTTTGACTTTGGCGGCAGCGGAAATGTTCCAGCAGATCCACCCACAGCCGTGGGGCACAGATAAAAAATATCTTTCTGAATTGTCCCGCCAAGGTTCGGGTTCTTCCTGTCGTTCTTTGTTCACTCCGTGGGCTTTGTGGCAGCATGAATACGCAGAACCGATGGCATTTGAAGTCAAAAACCTGCACCACATGGTGGTGATTGTGGAAGACTCCAAAAAAGAAGTCTCAAGCTCTGAAGCCCACAAGCTTGTGACCACAAGCCCGCGTTTCACGGGTCGTCCCGAGCGTGCGGAATTGCGCCTGAAAGACCTGAGCATGGCGTTGCAGTTTAACGACTGGCATATCGCACGCCAGATTGTCTGGGATGAATTCATCGACATGCACCGTCTGTTTGAAACCAGCACGCCGTCTTTCACTTATATGAACGATGGATCCAAAAAGGTTCTGGAAGATTGCCAGGCGTTTTGGAACAAATGGCAAGATGGCCCGTTGGTGACCATGGATGCCGGTGCCAACGTGCACTTGTTGTTCCGTCACGATCAGAAAAAACAATTCGCGCAGTACCGTGAGCATTTTGAAAAGGACTTCAAGGTCATGGCTTTTGAAGGTGTGAAAGACAATGTCCATTGATTTCACCTGCAAAGCCTTTGGTAAGTGCATTATCGCCGGTGAACACGCGGTTTTGCGTGGCGTGCCTGCGGTGGTGTTTCCCATCCAGTCCCGCAATCTGGATCTAAGCTATTCCCGTGGTGAGCAGCCCTTGGAGCTTCGCCTGGTCGGTGATCACGGCAAAGAATTGCAGCTGCTGGTGTGGGGTGTGCTTGAAAAGGCCTGCGAACTTAAAGGCATCAAACGCACAGATTTAAAAGGCACATTGTTGCTTGAATCCTCGATTCCAGTTGGCGCCGGTATGGGTGCTTCCGCCGCACTTTGTGTGGCTCTGACTCGTTGGTTGGGATATCTGGGGTACGTTGTTGAAGATGACTACTATGAATTCGCCCGCAATCTGGAAAACCTTTTCCATGGTGAATCCAGCGGTGTTGATATCGCCGTGGCATTAAGTGGTGAAGGTCTGCGCTTTGTTCGCAATGGTGAAAAGAAGCCTTTGACCCCGGCGTGGAAACCGCACTGGTATATCTCTTATTCCGGCAAACGCGGTGTCACCGTGGATGCGGTGAATAAGGTCAAGGACCTGCTTTTAAAAAATCCAGCCGTCGGTGAGCAGATCGATCAGCAGATGGCTGAAGCCGTCAGTATTTTGGAAACAGCCCTGAAGATGGACGAAAAAACCGGCTTGCCGGTATTGGCCAAAGCCCTGACCCTGGCAGGTGACTGTTTTGAAAAATGGGACCTGAACGAAGGTGAACCCGCAAAACACATCGCGTGGCTAAAATCCCAAGGAGCCCTGGCCGTAAAACCAACCGGTTCCGGCGGCGGTGGCTACGTCTTGTCCCTGTGGACCGCTCTGCCTCCGGCAGAAATCCAATCCCACCTGATCCCTTGTTAAAAGGTGCCTGGTTGTTTTTTCTGGCTACAAAGCGTTAGTATTGGATTAGATCACCAATCCTTCTAAGGCGGCGAGCATGAAGAAAGAGTCCGGCATTTCGCAAGCGTTGTCACAATTGCAGAAAGATGTTCAAAGTCAGGCGGACGCCAGTCGCGCCGTCGTCTTGCAAAGATTCTTTAAAACCGGAAAGGGCGAGTATGCCGAGGGCGATGTCTTTCTTGGCCTGACCGTTCCGCAAAGCCGTAAGATCGCCAAAAAGTATGCTTCCGCCCTTAGTTTAAAAGAGCTTGATAGTCTGATGAAGTCGCCAAATCACGAAGAGCGTTTGATAGCTCTGCTGATTTTGGTGTCTCAGTTTCAAGAGGCTTCTGAAAAAGAACAAACCCGTATCTTTAAGCTTTATATCAAGAATTCAAAACACGTGAACAACTGGGACCTGGTCGACACTTCAGCGCCTGCAATTATTGGTGGATACCTGCTAAATCGAGATCGTTCGGTTCTGAGGAAACTCGCGACTTCCAAGAATCTGTGGCAGCGCCGTATTGCCATGCTGGCGACTTTTCGTTTTATCTATAATGGCGAATCCACCGACACACTTAAGATTGCAAAGCTTCTGCTGAAAGACGAACACGACCTGATTCACAAGGCGGTGGGCTGGATGCTTCGGGAAATGGGTAAAAAAGTCAGCGAAGAAAAACTGCTGAAGTTTCTGGATCAACATGCGGCCAAAATGCCCAGAACGATGTTGCGCTATTCTTTGGAAAAGCTGTCTGCTGAAAAACGCAAACACTACATGAACAAATAAGATCAGGCGCAGATCATACCTGCGCCCACTGGATGGATTAACGGTGCTGACAAGAATAGCTGTACAGCGCGATGCTGCCAGCCACCGTGGCATTCAGGGATTCCACGCTTTGAGTGGAAACCGACAGACGCTGCAGGTTTTTAATCCCGCTAAAGCCCGGGCCCTCTTCGCCCAAAGCGATGCGCACGTTCTTTGGCCACTTGAAGTTCGCAACACTTTCGCCCTTCATGTCCAAAGCATAGATCTGATCGTTGTTGGAAACAAACTCAGCAAATTTGCCGATCTTAAACAACGGCAGTTTCAACAAAGCCCCCGCGGAAGCCTTGATCGCTTTCGGGTGGTATGGCGAGCAGCTTTCTTCGGTCAGAATCATTTTGCTCGCGCCAAAAGCCAACGAGGAACGCGCCAAGGCACCCAGGTTGGATGGATCTCCCAGTGGGGAAATCACTTCCAGGCCTTCGGCTTTAGCCGAAGTCAGCGGAGCGATCTCTTTCGGTTCCAGAACCAATAGGTTGTAATGCGTGCCCACGATGTCAATTTCGTTGAATAGAGCTTTTGGCAGTTTGAAAACCGGGATGCGCTGGCCTTTCAGCTTTGGCGCAGTCATCGTCACGGACTTCAGGTCCTCGTGAACGATTTCACCCTTGATGCGGAAGTTCGGGTTTTCCAGGAACTCTTCGATCAGCTTTTCGCCCATCAGAATAAATTCAGAATGCTTCTTGATTCCGCGCGCAGAGCTTAGATCGCTCCAGCGGCGGAAGTGGTCGTTGGTTTTAGAGCTGATTTCAATCACGTCTGATCCTACTCGCGGCGGTAAAGTTTCAAGTCGAAGTATTTATACGGACCTTTGATGATGCGAATCTTCGTGCCGTCCATGTCTCTAAAGACAATCACGTCATAGAAGTGGGTCGGATCCATGGCGATCTTGCCATAGAACAACGGACCGTCAGCTTCCAGCCAGCCAGTGGCTTTATGCGTGAACAGGGCATTGGATTTAATACGCAATGTGGACAAAGCATCGCCTTCGCGCATCTCCAGATTCACAAACCAGATGGAATTGTGATCGTAAGCCACCCAATCGCCCTGAAGCTGTTCACAAGTGACCGGCGTCAGTGAAACAACCGTTGGCCATGGAATAACGGGGTCGCCACCCGGGCCGCGGGCATGAGCTGAAATACTGAAAACAGCAAGAAGTACTAACAGGAGTGTTTTCATAGTGTCGCTTCCTCCGATTGTCTGAAGTGCACAGATGATTGCGGATTAAAGTAATAACCTTTGCGGTCGCGCAGGATGTATCTTGGGCTTTCCATGTCCGGCTCAAGCAGAGCGCGCAGACGTTTGATCGATACGTAAATCAGATTGTCATGCAGTTCAGGGTCGTAAGCCTGCTGCCAGATGATCTCGATTAAATCTTCCTTGGAATAACGGGTGCCGGCCTTTTTGATGAACAACAAAGCCAGATCAAAAAGAATATGCTGATTGCGGAAGTCAATCAGACCCTTGTTGCGTTCCTGAACACTGCGCGCCGCCTCGTCGATCTGGAAGTCAAACTGAGGTGCATTGCGAACAATATCTTCAGGGCACATTTGACGGATGAATTTATAAACGCGTGGTAGGCGAGTTTTGTCCGTTCCACGCAACGCCAGTTCAGCGTAGATGCGATAAGCTTCTTTGTTACCCAGTTCTCGGTTCACATGGGCCATTTGTGCCAGAATACGCGAAATCAGCAGATGGAAGCCGTGCAGTTTGGCCTGTTCATAGCAGTCCCACAAAAGATCATTCGCCGCTTCCAGCTTGCCGGTTTGCGTGAAGATGTGTGTGCGCAACAAGCGCGACGTCAGCTGCATTTCGGCGTTATCCATTTCAGCCAGAATGGTGTCGAGCTTATTCAGCTGCAGCAGGCTTTGTGCGAATTGGGCCGGTTCAAAAGCGCGAGTCATCGCATTGGTGAACAGGGCGCGCACCAGGGTATCCAGATCGCCAGCTTGAGTGGCTTTGGTGATGGCCGAGTTGATGTAGTCTTCGGACTCTTGCATTTTTCCGTTGGCCAAAAGCCATGAACCGATCAGATTTTCGGCCATGCCCTGAAGGCGCTCGTCCGAAGTGTTGCGGCTTAAAGTCAAAGTCTGATCGATCACGGATTGAGCATCAGAAAGCTCTTCCAGTTCATGACAGCATTGGAAGTACAGACGGGCAGATTCAATCCAGTCTTGAGAAAGTCCGCGGGCTGAAGCCTCCACCATGGCTTCTTCACTCAATAAACGGGCCTCGTGCAGCGCCCCTTTACGGTGCTGCAAACGTGCCAGTTGCAATGAAGTGTTCTGGGTGGAGTTTGACATCAGTATTTAGCCCAGCGTCTTTTTTCTTCGTTGGACAGTTCGTCCATCAACAGTTCTTCGCCTTCATCTTCTTCCGGTAAAGGCATGTTTTTGATTTTTTCATAAACCACCAAACGGCGTTCATGCGGCGTTTGCGGCAGGGAATACGCCACATCCTGAACCAGTTTGTAGTACTCGCCCCAGTCTTTTTTGGCGGCTTCAATTTCAGGTCCCACGCCGGGGCCTTTCATGAAGTAAACGCGGCCACCGATTTCAAGGCAGCTGATCACGTTCCCCAGGGTGTTGCCGATATCTTCAACCGCGCGGGTGATCGCGCCGCGAACAGGATAGACGCAATGTTTGTTGATGTTGCGGCCCAGAATGTCCAGGTTTTGAAGGTTCATCTCGCTGCGGACATGTTTTAGGAATTCTACACGGCGCTGAACGCCTTCACCCAAAAGGATCTGTTGATCCGGGTACATGATTTTAAGTGGAATCCCCGGAAAGCCAGGTCCGGTGCCGACATCCAGCAATGGGAACTGCAGGTCAGTGTATTTCATGATGATGATGCTGTCGATGAAGTGCTTGATGGCCACATCACGCAGCTTCAGCAGGCGAGTGAAGTTCTCTTTTTCCTGATTCAGCATCAAAAGGCGGTAAAAGTGCGCCAGTTGCTGTCTTTGGCTGTGGCTGACCAGATCAAATCCGTGATTGCGAAAGACATCAGCAAGGCGGTCATTGGCCTCATGAATGTCATAGATCGTCTCTGGTTTCTTATGGCGGCCCATGTTGGAGGTCGCTGGAGGTGCAGCAACGCCTTTGGACCCATGACGGGCTTCTTGGCGGGCTTTATACGGGCTGTAGTTAGTCTTGTTCTTATGGGCCATAGCAGTCGGGGGAACATAGGTCCAAAGGCCTTAAACCTCAAGTCTTTTCTGCGCCGTGTGTAAAAGCTAAATGCTTGAAAATACGGGCCTCCAGAGGGATATTGAGAACCTATGTCGACGACCAAACTTGATTCCATCAAAGATAACGCCCTGGCGGCCTTTAAAGCGGCCCCCAGCTCCAAAGACCTCTATGATCTGAAAGTTCAGTACCTGGGTAAAAGCGGGTCCCTGACTGAAATCATGAAAGAAATGGCTTCTTTGCCAAAAGAGGAAAAGCCTCTGTTTGGTAAAAAAGTGAATGAAGTGAAGCAGCTTCTGGAAGCCGCTTACACCGAAGCAGAAGACGCTCTAAAAAAGAAAGAGATCTCTGCAAAAATGGCGGCTGAGGAAATCGACATGACTTTGCCGGCGTTCTCCCAACCAAAGGGGACGGCGCACCCGGTGAATATCGTGGTGGAAGAGATCTTCACCGTGATGTCCCGCTTGGGTTACAGCATCCGCACGGGTCCGATGATCGAGAAGGACTACTATAACTTTGAAGCCCTGAACATTCCGGCGGATCACCCGGCGCGTGACATGGCCGACACCTTCTTCGTCGACAAAACCCACGTTTTAAGAACTCACACGTCTCCGATTCAAATCCATTCTTTGGAAAATGAAGAGCTTCCATTGCGTGTGATTGGCACCGGTCCGGTGTTCCGTTGTGACAGTGATATTTCTCACTTGCCGAACTTCCATCAGATCGAAGCTTTGTGCGTGGATGAGAAAATCTCCATGGCGGACTTGAAAGGCACCATCAGCTTCTTCGTGCGTGAGTTCTTCGGTCCGGGTCTGAAAACCCGTTTCCGCCCAAGCTATTTCCCGTTCACCGAACCGTCTGCGGAAGTGGATTGCTCTTGCCCGATCTGTAAGGGCAAAGGCTGTTCTTTGTGCAAGCAAAGCGGCTGGATCGAAATCGGCGGTTGCGGTCTGGTGAACCCGAAAGTGTTCCAGGCGGCCAAAATTGAATATCCCAAGTGGCAGGGCTTTGCCTTCGGCTTTGGTGTTGAGCGTATGGCCATCATCAAGTACGGCATCGAAGACATCCGCTTGTTCCCTGAAAACGACGTAAGATTCTTAAGGCAGTTTGTAAAATGAAGATCAGTTTAAAATGGCTCCATGATTATGTTGATGTGACCGAATTCTTCCAAAAGCCGGAAGTGCTGGCGGAAGCTTTGACCCGTGGCGGTTTGGAGGTTGAAGAAATCACCAATCGCGCGAAAGACTTCAATCACGTGGTGATTGGTCACATCCTTGAAAAAGACAAACACCCGAATGCTGACAAGCTTTCCTTGTGCCGTGTTTCCACGGGCGAGGGCGTGGTTCATCAGATCGTGTGCGGCGCACAAAACCACAAAGCGGGGGACCGTGTGATCGTGGCGTTGCCGGGGGCAGTATTACCTGGCAACTTCGCGATTAAAAAATCTGCCGTGCGCGGTGTGGATTCTGCCGGCATGCTGTGCTCTTTGAAAGAGCTGGGCTTGGCGACGGAATCTGAAGGCATCGCGATTTTGCCAGCGGATGCTCCGGTGGGTAAAGCCTATGCAGAATACGGCGGCTATGACGACGTGACTTTCGAGCTGAAAGTGACGGCGAACCGTGCGGATTGTCTGTCTCACTTTGGTCTTGCGCGCGAAGTTTCCACTTTGTTCGGTAAAGAATTGAAAGTGCCTTCCGCTGAACTTAAAACCAATGGCAAATCCACCAAGTCTGAAATTGCTTTGGACGTTAAAGCCTTTGATCTGTGCCCGCGTTATGCGGGTCGCTTCCTGAAAGGTGTGAAAGTGGGACCAAGTCCTGCTTGGTTGAAAGCCCGTCTTGAAAGTGTCGGCATGAACTCTATCAACAACATCGTGGACGTGACGAACTACGTGATGTTGGAACTGGGGCAGCCGTTGCATGCTTTTGATGCGGCCTTCATCAACGGTAAAAAAATCATCGTGGACCGTGCTACAGCTAATGAATCCTTCACCAAGTTGGATGGAAATACTATTTTCCTTACTGGTGCTGAGTTGACGATTCGAGATTCCTCTCATGCAATTTGTCTGGCGGGTGTTGTGGGTGGTAAAAACTCCGGCGTTTCTGATTCCACCACTGAAGTGTTCTTGGAAGCCGCTTACTTCCTGCCGATGAGTGCGCGTAAAACTTCACGCTCTCACGGTATCGATACGGACTCCTCTTATCGCTTTGCCCGTGGTGTGGATCCGGATGGAACTTTGCGCGGTTTGAACCGTGCAGCGGCTTTGATTCTGGAAGTGGCTGGTGGCGAAGCTTATGAAGACAATCATGACTTCTATCCAAATCCGGTGAAAAAAGCCCCGGTGGATATCACCATCAAAACGGTTTCCGAGCGTTTGGGTTATGAGGCCGAAGAACATAAGTTCGTCGATTTCATGAAGCGTCTGGGTTGCGAAATCAACAAAAAGGGCGAGACCTTCACGGTGTTGCCTCCGACCTTCCGTTTCGATATCGAACAGGACATGGACCTGGTTGAAGAATACGCTCGTCTGAATGGCTATGAGCATATTCCAGAGGCGTTGCCTGCTTTGGCAGCAGCTCCAAGCTTCCAGGACAAGACTTTCATGTTGAACCGCACCACAAGTGAACTTTTGCGTGGTGAGGGCTTCCAACAAGCGGTGAACTTTGCCTTTGTTGGTTCCAAAGCTCAAAAAGCATTCTTGGGTTCTTTGGAATCCATGAAAGCGACGGGTCTGGCAGCCACTGAAAAGGAAATCCGCATCCTGAACCCTCTGAATGAGGAAATGGATGTGATGAGAAGTTCCTTGAGCTTTGGTCTGTTCAGAAACCTGAACAACAACTTCCACGCTGGCAACATGCAGGGGCGTTTGTTTGAAATCGGCAGCACGTTCTTTGTTAAAGAAGACGGCAGTTTTGCTGAAGGCAGCCGTGCCGGGATGGCTATCTGGGGTCGCGCAAGCAACCTTTGGAACAAATCCCTGGATTACCCGGTTGTTTACGAACTTAAAGCGGCAGTTGAAGTTCTTTTGAAGTCTTTGAATATCTCTTCTTACACCTGGGTGACTCCGGCGAACAAAGCGGAAGTGCCTGAATTCTTGCATCAAGGGCAGTTCGCGCAGCTTTTGGTGGAAGGTAAGAAAGTGGGCTTCATCGGCACACTTCATCCGCTTCTTCTTGAAGACAATAAGATTCGTGTTCCTGCGGCTTTGGCCGAATTGGATCTGGATCAGCTTTATAAAGGTCAGCCTCGTCCTTACCGTATCCAAAGCGTGTCCAAGTTCCCGATTGTGGAGCGTGACTTCGCCTTTGTGATGCCGAAAACCCTGAAAGTCGGCGATGTCCTGAAGGACATCCGCAAGGCGGGCGCCGGGTTGCTTCTGAACGTGGACGTCTTTGACCTGTATGAAGGCGAAAAGATGGAAGCGGGCAAGAAGTCCGTTGCGATCCGTATTTGGTTGCAGGATAAGAATGCCACACTGCAAGAAACCCAGATTAACGAGACAACAACCAAGATTTTGGAAAGCTTAAAGAAGAATTTTGATCTTTCTGTGAGATAAATTCTTGATTGTTTTCAGTTAGTTGTTACGATTTTATGTAGCACTTGAAGAATTTTAATGGAGTGAATGACTATTATGGCAGGCCAGAACTTAGGTAAATCAACTGTGACTAAGGCCGATATCGTCGAGAACGTATATCAGAAGATCGGTTTCTCCAAAAAAGAAGCTTCTGAATTGGTGGAACTTGTTTTCGACACCTTGAAGACTGTTCTTCAAGATGGCGAAAAGGTTAAGATTTCTGGTTTCGGTAATTTCGTTGTTCGTGGCAAGAACGAGCGTATTGGTCGCAACCCGCAGACGGGTGAGCAGATCAAGATCTCTGCACGCCGTGTTCTTACTTTCCGTCCGTCTCAGGTTTTGAAGGCGATGTTGAACGGTGAAGAGTACGCTCACTTAAAAGATGAGGACGATGATGATGACTACGACGACAATGAGTAATCCGTCCCTTGAGGCTGACAGCTCCGAGCTGTCGCTAGGGGATCATCATATTGATTTTGTCGAAGAGACTGAAAAAGCGACGTCTGTCCCGGTGACGGCGACGACTCCGATCTCCATCCCGGCGATGCTGTGTGATGAGAAACTCTTGGAAGAAATCAATGCGATCCCGGACAAAATGGGTTTCAAAATCGGCGACGTGGCTGAAATCCTGGGCATCAAACAATATGTTTTGCGCTATTGGGAAACAGAGTTTGAAGTTCTTCGTCCGAAAAAAGCCTCTAACAACCAGCGTATGTACACTCGTAAAGACGTGGAAAATGCGCTGCTGATCAGAAAGCTTTTGCATCGCGACCGCTTCTCCATCGAGGGCGCAAGAAATGCAATGAAGGAGCTGAAAGCTCACGTCAGAAAAGAAAAGGACATGACTCAAGTGTACCACAAGCTTGAGGGCATCAATGAAGCGGTAGAGGATCTGATCCTCGACATCCGCAGAGTCCGCCAGATTTTCAAATAAATAAAAAGCCACCTCGAAAGGTGGCTTTTTTCTTTTCTAAGGGATGTGCCAGGTAATTCTGGTGGTCCCGATATGAATTTGATCGAGATCTCAAATTATTAGAAGTAAAAAGCCCAACCGATGTTGAAGTAGGTCGCTTTGACTTCCAGCTCAATGTCCGTGTTGTCGTCTTTAATAGACGCGGATCCAGCGCCGAGTTCCGCCTTCAAAGCAAAGATTTCGGAAAGTGGGAACCACTTCAAACCGAAACCCAGACTTGCCGTGCTGCCTTTGGCATCCAGCGTGTCAGATTCCATAACCACGCTTCCAAGACTGAGAGCCGCGTAAGGTACCAGGTCTTCGCCTGGTTCATTCTTCAGAATGTTAATATGACCGATCAACTCAAAGGTACCCGCGGTCGTTTTGTCGCCTGTATCTTCGTTTTTGTCAGTAGAAGATGTAAATGCGCCACCCAATTCAAATCTGCCGAAGTTGTACAGATATCCAAATTTGGACTCTGTAGATGTGGTTTCTGATTCCGTGTTGGTATCTTTATTTTTAAGCTTTGTATTAGAGCTGGTCATTTCCCAGGTCATACCGTGCGTGCGCTTTCTCAGGTCCTGATGGGAATCCTGGGATACAGAAGCTTGTGCCGGTGTTTCCTGTGCAAGGGCATTGACTGAAGTGGTAAGAACAAGGGCTGCAATAAGGTGTTTCATTTATCCTCCGTGGAAAATATTGTAACGAAGAATAATAAACAATCATTGGTTTTTGATAACTCAGGCCCTTTGTCCTTTCATATGTGACTGACGCATTCCGCCTCCGCTACGGCGGCGGAATGCGTTGAGGATGTTCGGTTAGCGGCAGAATTCTGCCGTTGAGTCCTGCTGGCAAGCCCACTTTTGCAGGGATTGAATCTGCTGCTTCAAAATTGCATTCTCTGCTTTCAAAGCTTCGTTTTCAGTATTCCATTTTGCGTGGAACTCTTTAACAGCTTCAATCAAAGGTGCCACAAGGTTGGCATACTGAACAGCCAGGAACCCATCATTGTCTTTCGTGACCACATCCGGGAACACAGTTTGAACTTCTTGTGCGATCAAACCCACTTGCGGACCTTTTTCAAAATTCTTTTGCGGGAACTCATCGGTTCTCCAGTCATAGGTCACACCACGCAGTTGCAGCACTTTTTCAAGGCTTGAATCAATGGTTGCGATATTGCGTTTGAAACGACGATCGGAAGTATTGGCCCAGGAAGTGCCCCCGGCAGTTCCATTCACATGCAACATATAGGCTGGATTTAAAACTCCAATGCCGACCGAGCCCGAGTCAGGTTCTGTTAACAGAGCCCACTTGTTCGTGATCGTTCCCGTACCAGTGGGGTTGCGAATCATGATGCCGGTGTAGTTGGTGATCGAGTCATTGGTGGCCGTGACCGCAATCATCTCAAGCCCGTGGGCCGTGGTGATAGAGGTTCCTCCGGCAGCGGTTCCTTGAAGCATGAATTCTGAAGTGATCGCATTGACCTTTTCCATAACGGGAAGACTTGCCACACCCCGAACTGAGATTTGCCCCCAAAGGCCCGTCTGCAGTCCAGTGATGGCGGCGGCGGGCGTGCTTTCAGGTGTACTTAAAGCAATTCCCCCGCGCACGCCGTATCCTGTGGCTGAAAGCCCGCCAGAGTTGCTGATTATGACCTCCGAGTTGATTCCACCCATGGATCCGCTGGTGGCCTTAGTCCCGTCAATGTTGTGTCTGACGCCAATGGCGGGCATGGTCTGACTGCCGGCAGAGGATAATTTATGACTGGCCGTTACCAGGAATCTTCCCGTGCCGACAGTTCCGCCACTTCCAATGAAGCGAGAGTCAAAACTGAATGAAGCCGGGTTTGTTCCTGCAGAGCCCATGTTGCCAAGATAGAAGGAAGCGTCGGTAATGCGCAGACGTTGAGTTCCCAGAACACTGAATGCAAGCTGGCTTGCTCCGGGGCGGTATATGCCAGTCGTGCTGTCGCCCGAGAAAGAATAAGTTGGGGCGGAATTCGTGCCGTTGGTCCCTTGCAGCGGGAATGTCGGCGTCATGGCCGGCAGGCGAGCGGCATCAATCGTTCCGCCAGTGATTGCCGCGGCATCAAGACCCGAAATGTTAGAGCAGGTAAAGGCATCGGTAACGGCTGACCAGGTCAGGGTCTGAGAAGCCATGCACGACGTTGCAAACTGGGTAAGGCCTGAGGAAGTTTTCAAATCATCCACGCCGAAATAAACCGGTTCAAGGCTGCCTGAATTAAATCGATACACCTGACCATCTAGCGGAGTCGTCGTGGCAACAGCCACGCCCTGAACTTTCGCCACAGTGGGATTGGGAAGAGTTCCGGAAAGATCCCCACCCAAAGCAGTACTGCTTTGGAATGCACCGGTGATTCTCGAGTCATTGCCCTGGGCCGCCGTTCCCGCAGTTGTACCATAGTTCACCGCCACGGTTTTTGTGGTGGTCCCGACGACCGAAACGCCGGTACCAGCAAGCACATCTGAAACCACGCCAGTTCCGCCGGCATCGGTGACACAAGTGAAGTTCGTGCCGTCAAAGAAGACCACCTGTCCTGCCGTACAAGCCGCCCCGGGAAGTGTATTGGTACGAACAAAATCCGTGGCCGAATAATTTCCCAGTTTCAAAGCTGACGAAGCAAAATGCGCATAAGGCACAGAGCGGATTTCATTGTCCGGACTGATTTGCATCCAGCCGGTGCCGTCATGGAATTGCACACTCAGGCGGCGGGATTGGTCCGCGACAGGACCTTTTTGGCTGGCCACGTTGTTACCAGCATCGGCGCAATCCAAAGTGGTGGAGTTATCAAAGACCTCTTTCAAGCCCACGCTGCCGGAAGTGGGGAACAGCTTGGTGCCAGTTCCCAGTGGCACATCAAAGACCCCTTTAGAGTTCATCATGTTCACGCCGTTTTTCTGTTCGCGATAGTACACGCACAGGCCGTCTTCGGATTTGATTTCAAACAGGAAGCTGACGTTGTTGTATTCCAGCGGGGCTCCATCGGATTTAAGAATGCGACCCTGATAGGTCAAAGTATTCGGAGCAGCCTGCGCCAAAACCGAAAACAACAAAACGGGCAACGTGAATGCAGTAGTTCTAAACATGCGAAACTTGTCGGTTTGGCAGTTAAAATTTTTAAATATTTATTTGACGAATTACCAACCTAAGAATGAAACCCGGCCCTGTGATGGGGGTAAGAAGAGGGAACCTCAAAAGGTGAAATTTGGAAAACATGAGAATGATTTTTCAGAGTGAAAATGTCTGCCCCGAAAGGGCGATAGAGAAGCATCTTGTCCAGACATTTCAAAGTGGAGCCTGGCGGCATCCTGTGAAGTTTTGTTCTGCTAATTTCCACTTTTTCAATTGCTTTGCATTCGAAAAAGTTTCGGGTTCTTTGCGTTGACCAAGGCGGCAATTGCACTAGTCTCGAATCCTTTCGAAGGAGTACGTCATGGTAAATATTCTGGGATTGTTGGCTGTAACTTTGTTTTCTTTCGGTGCCGGAGCGGCCCAAATGAATGTCGAAGGCTCGTGGGGTGCGGACGCCATTCAGTGGCAGATCACGCAACAGGATCGCCACCAAAGCTGGCACATGCAATCCGGTTCTCAGTATAAAAACCTTGAAGTCGACAAATGGTCCAATATTGAATCCCAGGTGACCAGCGCGGATGAAAAAACCAATCTGGAAATTCGTTACACCGAAGGTCTGACTCGTTTGTTTGGCCAGCTGGATGGTAAAAAAGTTGAAGTTTCCATCGAGCACACCAACAACGGCACGCTTCGTTTTTCAGGTGTTTACAAAAATCATCGTCCGTCTTTGCGGTTTGATGTTCCGACGGTGAATCGTCCGGGCCGGGCAACAGGGTTCTTTAAAAATGACCTGGCCGACCTGTATATTCTGCCACGAGAAAAGGGCTATCACTTCAAAGGCTATATGAACGGATACTGGATTGACCTCGAGGTTCTAAAAGTCGCTGAAGGATCTTACACCCTTCAGGGCAGCTATCTGAGCAAGAAGATGTCCTTGTCGGTGACCACAGAGATCCCCATGGATGATCTGATTGAGTATCTATTGTTGGACACTCCGATGCCGGACATCGATTTCCTGAATCTGAATAAAGCCGGCTTCTAGTTATTTGTTGCTGCCGTTTTTTGGGGATGAATTCCCAGAACCACCGGCAGCGCCTCCTCCACGGGCAAAGCCTTGTGAAGCGGCCAGAATGATCACTAGAATAAGACTGATAAAGTATCTCATGTAGGCTCCTGAAGCGTGTCGATCACATTGAACATAAATATCGGCAAGGGGCCGCGTGACGAGGGGTCTTCTAACAGGCGCATTTTGTCCTGAAAGGCCTGCACATCGATGTCCAGCCACCTGCGATAGGTGGTTTCATTGATGGATTCAAAGAATAAGTTCATATAGTTGGCATAGTTTTCGTCGGTGCGTGCGGGTTTTGAGTACTTTTCCGTAAGTCGCAGGCCCACGGATTTGATGGCCTCTGCTGAAAAGGTGGAACGGTTGGTGCCCAGGGCGTACCGGCCGTTTTCCAGTTGGCGTAGCACGTTCATCTGCTTCATTTTTTCCAGGATTTCCATTCCGTATTCACCGAACCGGGTTCTGACGAATCCCCTATCAAAAGGACGTGTGTCCGCCAGAACATAGAGTTCGGCAAAGCAAGGGTCTTTGATCAGCTCCTGCTCGACATTGACGTTGTACCTGTGCAGGGGAGACGACTTAAGCTGGGGATCGGTGCGTTTTAGTTTTTCCTGAATCAAGGCCGGAGCCGAATTCAGCATCTGTCCCAGGTCCGCGGTCCCGGTCAGGCAGGAGTACAGCTTGTACAATGTCTGATAGGTGGGATTGTGTTCTTTTTGGACCAGGCGCTTTAAAGTTTTGGTGTGAATTCGGGTCTTGGCAGACAGTTGCATCAGTCCCTTGCGGGGGTCTTTATGACGTTGCAAAAACCGGCCAATATCCCGACTGACTTGTTCCTGAATCGTGGTGGAGTCCTGCATACGCAACCTCGCTTGTTTTCTGATGGCGTAGTGTCCCCTTGGAGGTTTGGCAAGGCTCCTGTGTGAATCCCGAGGCTCGTCGCGCAAGCCTCGGGTGAAAAATGCAGACTAGTGGCAGGAAGGAACTGTCAAAGCCTTGTTGAACAAGAATTTGTAGGTGTCATTGCGAGAGCTCATTTTTTTGGAAACTTTCACATTTACAGTCAGTGGATAAGTGCCGGAAACAACTTTGTCTGTGCAAACTTCGCGGTTTTTGCCGATGTATTTGCAGTCAGAAACCGTGCGAGTGTATTTGATTGGAGTGTACAGGTATTTGTAGCCAGTGATGACTTCTTTAGAACGGTTTTTGCCAATGAAAATGGTTTCTCTTTGAGCAACTGCTTTTTTAGTTCTTAGCATTTGGCCATCAGCGCACACGAAAGTGTAATCAACAGCGTGACCCATGAACACGACGGGAGCGTCGATTTTCAGGTTGGTGTCCGCCATCAGCACTTCCCATGAAGTGTCAGCAGTGTGAGCAGATGCCGCAGAAGCGGAAATCAACAGAGCGATCATTGCGAATACGTTTTTCATAAGTTCTCCTTTTGGTTTGTTTGATGGGTCTTGATTCCATCAGTTTCCGCGAGGATTCAACGGGAATTGAGCGTGGATTGGAAGATTGTTGGACAAGGTTATTTTTGTCCACCATGCAACCGGACAAAGATGGGTTTGTCCTTTAAGGGTACACTTTTTTCATGATGTCAGCTGGCATGGGGAGTTCTGATTCTTATCAATTCTACGGGTATTTTCGGGATGAATTGCGCCCATGACATATGACTTTGCTATCCTAGAAAGGACCTTTTGCAACAAGGAGGCTAGCATGTCTGGTCATCATAAAAACAAAGGTTTTAGTCAAACAAGCAAGCGCTTCGACGGGGCCTTAAAAGCTCAGCACCAGCGCAGTCGCAGCAAACAGATGGATCACTCTGCCGATCACCGCGAGGAAGAATCCGAAAGCCGTGAGTCTCAGAACGTGTCTTCATCCAAAAAGAACCCACGAGCCTAGGAGGGCTTTATGAGAATGAATCCTTTGCAGGACAGTGATACGGCGAAGTGTATCAACTTTTGCTTTACAACGTACCGTGTGTGTTTGGAGACGCTCAATCACGTGCAAGAGCAAGGAATGCGTTTTGCGCAAACTGAACTGACGTCGTTGTTGCAGCTTTGCGCAGACACCTGTGATCTGCACGCGCGGATGGAGATGGCGGAAGCTGATTTTGCCCCGCAAGCGGCGGAACTGTGCTTCCAGATCTGCAGTCGCACGGCTTTGGAGTGTGAAAAGTTTCCGGAAGACTCGATTGTCATCAAATGCTCTGATATCTGCCGCAAGTGTGCCGAACACTGCCGGGGGATGGCGGGCATGACCGTGCGGGTGAAGCCTTCTCAGATGTCCGCTCGACTGTAAACCGAACAGGCCTCGCTGTTGGAGATCAGTGATTGATCTCCGGCGGCGGTGGTGATTCGACAGGTTTGTCGATGACTCGCTTGAAAACAGTGGGTTCGGTTTCTTCTGTCATCCACGCACTTAAAAGACGCAAGGTGACAGCCAGAATGACGGGCCCAATGAAAAGGCCCACGATACCAAAAGAAATCATTCCACCCAGCACACCCACAGTGATCACCGCAGCCGGCAGGTCAGCCCCGCGTTTGATCAGAATCGGGCGGACAAAACCATCCATCAATCCCACCGCCACCGCCCAGCCCAGCAGAATTGTTCCTGCGGTGTTGTGATCTTGCGAATAAAGCCACGCCACTGCGCCCAGCAAAGGCAGCAACGGCCCAAGTTGTATCACACAGAAAATCAGAATCACGGCGGTCAGCAGTCCAGGCTTGGGAACTCCGGCAAGCCATGCCCCCAGGCCACCAAGGGCGGTCTGAATCAGGGCGGTGCCGATAATACCCATGGCCACGGCTTTCACTGATTGGGTGGCCAGCCTCAAGGCTTCTTCGCCGCGCAATCCGGCAAGTCGGCGTATGAATGTACGGCAGGATTGGGCGATCTTTTCTCCGTTGGAATAAAATATTGAGGCGACGATGATAGTCAGAATGCAGTGGACCACCAGCATGGTGATACTGCCAACGCTGCCGACAATCCATTCAAAACCCTGATGAATATAGGGCCGTGCTCTTTCGATCAGCTCTTGAGGGGCGGTGGCCGCCAGTTCATTCCAGCGGGCCGCAAGGCGGGCTCCACCCAAGGGCAGTTTTTCAAGCCATTCCGGAGCCGGAGGCAGCTGCGTGTTTGCCAGATCCTGCAGGCCTGACACAATCACATGACGGTTGGTGAGCAATGAGAAAAGGGCCGCCGCCAGAGGAACGATCACGATGGCGGTCATCAGCAGCGCCATCGTCAGCACGGCCGGGAATCGTTTGTTGTTGAATCGGGTTTGCAGTTTCAGCATTGTGGACCAGGTGGCAATGACGATCATCGCAGCCCAGATCATCGCTGGTAAAAAAGGCAGCAGCACCCACAGCGAGATCACCGCCAGCAGTCCCATAAAAAGGGTGCTTAACAATGTCTTGGTCAGGTCGGTTGATGGCGACATGATGATTCCTCCTGCATCCCTTCATCGCAACCTTGAAGGGCCGGAAAATCAAACTGCCGTTAGGCCTTTGGTAAATTACATTGGAATGAATGGCAGGAATGCCGAGGGCACCGTGATGGATTTTGCAAACGCGCGGAAGTAATCGTCGTACATGTGATAATGGCCTTCATCACCTTTTTTGGTGCCCCAGCTGTTGCGGATCTTCCATTTCACCACGCGCCCGGTGCGCGGATCCAGTTCATAGCCCACGATCTGAACGGCATGGCCACCGCTGTTTGTGTCAAAAGCCTCACGCATCTGGCGCGTGGCCGGACGGGCATAGGTGGGGATATGGAAGGCGCGAATGGACATGATGCCGCTGGAAGCATCCACGTATTCAGCGTGGTGATCATAGGACAGATACACGGCTTCGCCTTTATCCAGCATCCGGCGCGCGGTATCTTCGACCTTGTCGAGCGAGGTGATGAGTTTGCGTCCTTGAGGTGTTTTTTCAAACTTGGTCGCAGCCTTGCGATCATTGTGAATCGCCATTTGGGTCATCGGGCCTTCAAAGGATTCAAAATATGCTTTGGCAAAGTCTTTCGGTGTCCATGTCTGTCCCTGGAATTCAAATTGAGCCGGCACTTCGCCCACCATTTGGCGGAATAGATCTTTGATTTGATTTCGTCCTTGTTCCAGAACCGCTTCGCGGGCCGGACCCTCGGCGGTTTTTTCTGCCTGCCACTGAGTGCGCACCAGAATGTTTTCAATGAATTCAGACATTTTCTTGGCCTGAGGGTTTAGCATGAAATCGGATTTTGGTTTCCAGGCGCCTTCCGGTATAAGACCGTATTCCAGAATGCTTTCGCGCGAAAACAACGGGCCGGCTCCCAGTTTGACTTCGACTTCTTTGGATGGTTTTTCCAGGCGCAGCAGGCTGCGCTCCAGCCAGTGGCGGGCACTTAGGTATTCGTTTGAAAGGGTCAGGGATTGTCCGGTTTTTTGTTCGTAGCCGCGTTCCAGATGTGACATCCACGAGTGCAGGTGACAGGTGCCAAGGTTGCACTGATTTTTGATTTGCGTGCTTTGTTTCAGGTCCACGGTGTAGCGGGTGTGGTGTTTGAAATCGGCTCGCAGGGTGCCCCAGATGACTTCTGCGGGTGCCTGATTTTGGAAGGCCTGAAATTGGAATACGTCGGCGCACAAAGGGGCACCGCCAGCCTGAATAGGCAGGCTCCACAAGCTGAAAACAAATAGCAGCGGGAAGAGGAACTTCATGCAGCTTAAGAATGCAAGCCGCAAGCCAAAAAAAAGGCGTCTCAGAGTGAGACGCCTTGGGAATTCAAAGACAATGACAGCCTTAGTGGCGGATCATTTCCGGCGCAGTTTCATTCGCCAGATCATTCAGGCAGTCCACGAAGAACTTGCACACGATAAACAGGTGAACCTGCTCATTGGCTTCCAAAGCCGGTTCCAGTTCCGGGGACATGAACAGCTCTTCGATGATGTAGTTCAGAATTTCAGGCTGACCTGCTTGAGCAGCTTTGTCCTGAAGGTCTGCGATCATGTCATCGTTGATTTGCAGATATTTTTCGAATTCAGCTTCGTTCTTTTCAAAACGCTCAACAACTTCATCTTCGTTCATGGCGCGAAGATTTTTGTATTGTTCTTCAAAAGAACGGTTCAGAATCAATGCCATCATGAAGCCCAGATCCTGAGCGCCTTCGCTCATGTCTTCAATGAACTCCATAAAGAAGCCCGCCAGATCCGGTTGAACCTCAAAAAGGTGCTGGGACGCTTTTTCCAGGTCGCTTTCTTCCGTGATGCTGCAGATTTTATCGATGGAATTTTGCACTGTTTGGAACGGAATTTTTTGCATAAGCGACCTCGTCTTTATCTTTCCTTTAATCAAGAAAGAGTTTTATATTTGCAGAATACACAGGGAGTCCCGTTTTATGCAATTCATTCTGATGCTGGTAATTTGTTTTTCGGCCATAGCCGGCAGTGCCGCCGCCCCAGCGGGCAGTGCTGGAGTGCCGGCAGGCACGCAAGCTGAAGCTCCGGCCCCGGCCGGCAGAGCGCAGGCGCCATCTGGCGCCGTAGCTGAAGCAACTCTTTATTCGCGCAAAATCCAACCGCTTTTTGACAATCGCTGTCTGGCCTGCCACAGCTGTTTTAATGCTCCCTGCCAGCTGAATTTGCAGAATTTCGAGGGGTTTCAGAGGGGCGCGAACAAATTAAATGTCTATGACGGGACTCGTTTAAAAAGTGTCGAGCCCTCACGTATTTGGATTGATGCCCATGCGGACGAGTGGCGTAAACGCGGATTCTATGAGGTCAGCACCAGCAAAGATCCTGACCAAAACCTGTTTTTCCAGATCACCCAGCTACGCGCCACAGCGAAAAATGCAAAAGTCACCAAGCAGGTATCTGAATCTCAAGTCTGCGCACAGACCATGGCCGACTATCAGCTTTTGGCTAAAAACTCGCCAGAGCTGGGGATGCCTTACGGTTTCCCGGCCCTGAACGCGGCTGAGCTTGCAACCCTGAAGGGCTGGGTGAAAGCGGGCAGTCCGGGGCCGAATGCGGAAGAATTGAAAAGCCAGAATACACCTTCTGCTGAATTGCAAAGCCAGGTGCGTGAATGGGAGGAATTCCTGAATCAGGAAACACTTCGCCAGAAGCTGGTCAGTCGCTATCTTTACGAACATCTTTTCCTGGCGCATATTTATTTTCCGGAAAAGTCTGAAGAATTTTTCAGACTGGTGCGTTCCAAGCAGACCTGCGCGCTGGGGGTTCAAGAAATCGCCACCCGTCGTCCCAATGACAATCCCGGGACAGCAAAGTTCTGGTACTGCCTGAAAAAGTTCCCGGGCACGGTCGTGAAAAAGACCCACATCCCATACCAATGGAGCCCGGCAAAGCTAGCCCGCTACAAAGAACTCTTCCTGGCCGAAGCCTGGAAAGTTTCTGCTCTGCCAAGCTATGATCCCGGCGTGGCGGAAAATCCGTTTGTGGCCTTCAAGGATATTCCCGTGAAGGCCCGTTATCAGTTCCTGCTGGACGATGCCCAGTATCAGGTAAGTACTTTCATCAAGGGCCCGGTGTGCAACGGCAGCATGGCCGTGAACTCCATTCAGGAACAGTTCTATGTATTCTTCCTGAATCCTTCGTCGGACAACATGGTGCTGTCTGAAAAATACGCCGACAAAGCGGCGAATCTTCTGATGATGCCGGGCGTGTGGGGCAGTGATGTGGATGTGAAAGAAACACCGCTGTTTTATAAAAAGCTGGTCGACCATCGGGAAAAGTACCGCAAGCTTCGCACGGATGAAATGGCAAAGCTTCGTCCGGACGGTTACGCGCTGAAAGATGTCTGGGACGGCGGGGGCTTTAATCCCAATGCCACACTGACCGTGCTTCGCCACGATGACAATGCGGTGGTGATGAAAGGGGCGGTGGGGGATCTGTCCAAGACCGTCTTTATGCTGGATTACCCATTGTTTGAACGACTGGTTTACAATCTGGTGGTGAACTTTGATGTCTTTGGCAATGTGTCGCACCAGTTGCTGACCCGAGTTTACATGGACATGATCCGCATGGAGGCTGAAGAGCTGTTCCTGACCTTCCTGCCATCGGAAGAACGCTTAAGCTATCGTCGTGCGTGGTATCGTGGGTTGCTGGCTCAGGCAAAGATGGCCTATGTCTTCCCAACGGTGGGCTCTGCCGAGCCCACAGGCATTAAATTCAACGAAGACAACCACACGAAAAAGCAGTTCGTGCAAAAGGTGCTGTTCTTCCATCAGAACGAATCCGTGCGGGGCGCCTGGGACTTTATCAATTGGAAGAATCTGGAAGTCCCCGACAGCATGCAGGGTCAATGGAAAGTGCAGGGGCTGGATAAAGAGCTTCGCAAGATCGCGGCCGTGAAAGCGGAAGCATCCCTGCCGTTTTCGCAGTTCTTCCCGGATCTGGCACTTCTGAATATCAAAACAGCCAAGGGTTTGAAAATATACTCGCTCATTCACAACAAAGAGCATGAAAACATCTCGTGGATTCTGGGTGAATCTTTGCGTATGGACCCTAAAAACGACACGCTGACAGTGCGTGAAGGGGTGTGGGGCTCTTATCCGAATATGATCTTTAACGTGAAGGAAAATGAGCTGGCGGCGTTTGCGATTCAAGTGCGTGGGATGAAAAGTCCGGAAGATTATCAGAACCTGGTCACCCGCTACGGCCTTCGCCGCAGCAATGCCAAGTTCTGGTCTTTCTATGATGATATGCACAGCGCCATGAGAAAATCAGATCCAGTGAATTTCGGATTTCTGGATCTGACCCGCTATGAAATGAAATAGAATTTTTTCTGTTCGGTGTCCCACTCGACTGTGTACACCACGCAGTTCGGGGTGGGCAGGCTTTCGGTGATGTCCGGTCGCAAAGAATGCAGGAACCGGCGCATCGCCAGTCCATGAGTGCAAAGACCGATGCTGTCAAAGTCATGCTGTTCACACAAGTCCGTCAATGCGGCGGCAAAGCGCTCTACTGTGGCCCAGGTGTTTTCCGCGTCCGGGAATGCAAAATCAAAATGCTGGCGATCTACTGAAATCCATTTTTCCCAAGCGTGGGGGCCATATTCCTGCGCCACCGCTTCACGGGTCATGCCTTCGATTTTCCCCATATTGACTTCACGAAATCCAGCTTGAAGCAGCAGGGGCTTGGACAGGTGATGATTGGCAATATGGGCAGTCTGCTGGGCACGCTGCAAATCACTGCTGACAAAGAATTCAACCGGATTGTCGCGGAAGAACAGTTGCAGACTCAAGGCCTGCTGACGGCCTTCGTCGTTCAAAGGAATATCTGTGTGTCCCTGCAGGCGAAGCTGCGAGTTCCAGTCGGTGAGTCCATGACGGAAGAGATGAATGGTTTTTCGCATAGTGGCTCTATTGAAGCACTTGCCAGTGGCATCGGAAAGAGAAAAAATCAGAATATGAAAAACATTTTTCGCGCTCTGAAACAGGCTTTTGAATCTCTCTTGCGATTGCGGATGTTTCTTTTGATTCTGGGACCTCCGGTGGCGACGGTCCTTGTGCTGCTGGTTTTGTTCATCGTTTACTGGAGTGCATGGACCGTGGGAATTGCCGGCGTCATTGGCAATCTGTGGGGCTTTCAGTGGGTGCAACAAACCACGGGTTTGACCGATTTGGGACTATGGCTGGCAATGATTTTCCTGGTGATGGTCTTTATTCCGCTGGCCTATGTGATATCGGTCTTGATTGTATCGGTGTTTGTGATGCCCATCGTGCTGAAATGGGTGGGGGATCAGGATTTTCGCACTCTTGAAAAGCGCCGGGGCGGAACCATTGCTGGCAGTGTTTGGAATACGGTCAAAGCCACGATCTTGTTTGTGGTGGCCTTTATGATGACTTTGCCGTTGTGGCTGATACCGGGGTGTCAGCTGGTCGTGCCGCTGGTGCTGACGGCGTGGCTGAACAAAAAGGTCTTTTTGTATGACGTTCTTCAGGATTATGCCTCCAAGGAAGAGCGTAAAAGCATCGAATCGGAAGAATCCGGCTCCCTGTACCTGATGGGGCTTTTATTAGGACTCCTCTCATATATTCCCCTGGCTTTCTTCTTCGTCCCCATTATATCGGCTTTGAGCTATACCTATTACGGCTTAAACGCCCTGGAAGAGCGCCGAAAGTGATTTTTCCTGCCCGGAAAGTGGATTTTGCCGGGCATTTGGTGTATCTCCTAGGGTATGACAAAGTGCAGCCATGATCGGAAGAACATTGATATCGACTCTCTGAACGAGAGAGTGCGCAAAGCGGGGATGAAACTGACCCAGCAGCGCGGTCAATTGCTGAAGATCCTTTTGCATCATCCCGAGCCTATTTCCGCTGACGAGATCTTTAAAAAGATCGACGACAAATCCGACGGCATGGATCTGGTGACAATCTATCGCATCCTGAAAAAATTTGAGGAAGGCGGCTTGGTTTCCCGTCTGGAATTCGGGGACGGCGTTGCGCGCTTTGAACTGACTTTGGAGTCAGGCCACCATCACCACCACGTGATCTGTCGTCACTGCCAGCGCGTGGAACCTTTGCATATCTGTGATCTGGATCAGCATATCAAGATGGTCGAGGCGATGGGGTACAAACAAGTGGCCCACCGCTTGGATTTCTTTGGCGTGTGCTCCCGCTGTCAATAGCTAAGAGCTTCTTCTTCCTGCCAGCGCGGCAGACGCACCACAAATGTCGTGTTCGGCGCCTGACGATCCAGGATTAATTCGCCTTTGTGGCTTTTCATAATACCCGCAGAAATACTTAGGCCCAAGCCCGTGCCTTTGCCGACTTCCTTGGTGGTGAAGAAGGGCAGCATGATCTGTTCGGCGATTTTTTCCGGGATTCCGTTGCCGGAATCAATCACGTGGATTTCGATGCTGTCGACCTGCTCGACAACTTTGATGCGAATCCATTTTTCCTGTAAATCACTGATGGCATCAAAAGAGTTATTCAACAGATTCAACAACACCTGTTCGATCTGAATCAGGCGGCATTCCACTTCCAGTTCCGGGTCGATTTCGCCGACTTCGACCTCCACGCCATGATTGTAAAATCTGGTGCGGCAGAATTCCAAAGTCTCTTCGATGATTTGTTTTAACGGAATGACTTCAAACGGATCGTAAGTGCCTTCGCGGGCGAAAGAGCGCAGGGACTTGATGATACGGGCAATCTTGTCTGCGGTACGGCTGATGCTTTCAGCGGCCTGCTTGATTTTTGCCGGATCCATTTTGCCAGAGTCCACCATCTGCTGCAGCTGAAAGGCGCGGGCCTGGATGACGGTGAGGGGATTGTTGATTTCATGCGCGATACCGCCGGACATCTCGCCCAGAGCGGCCATCTTGGTGGAGGAAATCAGCTTGGCTTTGTTTTCAGCCATTTCGCGTTCTGTCTGGAATTCTTCAGTGGAATCCCAAGCGACGCCGTACATGCGCGGGCTGACGGTGTTGCCATTTTGGGTCATGAACTTGCCATAACATTTGATGTGATGGATCTGCTGATTGGAATGGGTCACCCGGTAAGTGACATAGAAATCCTGGCGGTTTTCAACGGCCTCTTGAATGCGGCGATTGACGCTTTCCATGTCTTCGCGAATGGCGCGCTTCCAGACTTCATCCAGCGGGTTTAAGCCCGGCAGCACCGGCACGTCATGCATTTCATACATTTTCGTGTCCCACTGCAGGCGGTTTTTTTCGATATCCCATTCCCAGGTTCCCATATTGGCGGCAGAAAGGGACAGGTTCATTTTTTCAATGGTCTTTTTTAAAGTCTCTTCATAGCTTTTGCGATCATCCACATCGGTGGCGATGCCCAAAATAGTGGCGACGTTGCCATCTGCATCCCGGGAAAAAGGTGTGATGCGGTCATTGATCCAGTGATATTGCCCGTTGTGATCTTTAAAGCGGTATTCGATGGAAATGACCTCGCCCTCTTTCAGGGTGCGGGACTTTTCAATGGCGGCGTTTAGAACGGGGATGTCGTCTGGATGCATGGATCTGGCGTAGTATTCCGGGCCCAGGGCGCGAAGCTCGGCCAGGGTGTATCCATACAGATCCTTCACCCGGTCGTTGAACCACACCATATTGACCTCGTTCAGGTCGAAAATATAGACGCTGTTGGGGATCGTTTTATTGATCTTCTCTAGCAGAGTATTTTGGTCTTTCAGAAGGTCTGTAATCATAGATTTATTTAGTCTATCCTAGGTTTTTGGTAACGCGAAACGGCTAAAATCATAATAAAACCTTAACAATACAGCGCAATATCATAGTGCTAGAGTTTGTCCCATAAATCCATAGGGAGATTTTATGTTGACCAACTTTGTAGTGTCTTTGTCTGTTGTTATTGCTGCGGCTTTGGCGCACGCACAAGCTCCAGTTATCAAAATCGATGGTTCCTCCACCGTATTCCCAATCACCGAAGCAATGGCTGAAGAATTCCAGTCTTCCCAACGTGGTAAAGTGCGCGTGACCGTCGGTATCTCCGGAACAGGTGGCGGCTTCAAAAAGTTCTGCCGTGGTGAAACAGACGTTCAAAATGCGTCCCGTCCAATTCAAGCCTCTGAAATCGAAACTTGCCGTAAAGCGGGTATCAAATTCCTGGAACTTCCAATCGCTTATGACGCTACTGCTGTGGTGGTAAACCCTAAAAACACATGGTTGAAGTCCATCACCGTGGCTGAACTTAAAAAAATGTGGGAACCAGGCGCTCAGGGTAAAATCAACACCTGGGCTGACGTAAACCCAGCTTGGCCAAAAGAAAAACTGAAATTGTACGGTGCAGGTTCTGACTCCGGTACCTTTGACTACTTCACGGAAGCAGTTGTTGGTAAATCCAAGTCTTCTCGCGGTGACTATACAGCTTCTGAAGATGACAACACTCTGGTGACAGGTGTTTCCAATGATCTTTACGCTTTGGGCTATGTTCCGCTGGCGTACTATGAAGAAAACAAAGGTAAGCTGAAAGTCGTAGCCATCGTCGGTGGCGACAAAGCCCCTAAGAAAAACGAAGCGGTGCTTCCAGGTCGCGAAACGGTTGAGAACGGTTCTTACTTCCCACTGTCTCGTCCAATCTTCATCTACGTTAGCGAAAAATCCATGGCCAAAGCTGAGGTGAAAGAGTTCGTGAACTTCTACATCAGCAAGTCCTTCGAAATCGTTCCTCAGGTGAAGTACGTTCCACTTCCAGCCAAGGCTTATGACATGGTTAAAGACCACGTTAAAAAGAACAAGCTTGGAACCGTCTTTGGCGGCCACTCTGAAGTGGGTTTGAAAATTGAAGAGTTGATGAAACGTGAAGGTTCGTTGTAGTTTAGCCACGTGAGTAAAAGCCAACTTAGAAAACTTTCTGAATTCACATCCGCCGACCACCCGGTCCGGCGGATGCGTCGTTTAAGGGAGCGGGCCATTGAAACGGTCCTGTTCCTGGCGGCGGCTTCCTCGGTTCTGGTCACTATCGGCATCGTCGGTATCCTAGTGACGGAAAGCATGCCGTTCTTTGCGCATGTGCCCCTTAAAGACTTCTTAACAGACACGCAGTGGACACCGCTTTTTGAAAATGCCCGCTATGGTATTTTGCCTCTGCTCAGTGGAACTTTACTTTCCACGGTGATCGCGTTGTCGGTGGCAATACCACTAGGCACAGTGGCGGCAGCGTTTTTAAGTGAATACGTTCGTCCTTCGGCGCGTGAAATTTTAAAACCTGTCCTGGAACTTCTCGCGGCTGTACCTACAGTTGTTTACGGTTATTTTGCTTTGTTGTTTGTGACGCCTCTTTTGCAAAAGATCATTCCTAACCTTGGGGGCTTCAACGTCCTCAGTGCCGGAATCGTAATCGGGGTGATGATCGTTCCTTATGTGTCCAGTCTGAGTGAAGATGCCATGCGCTCGGTGCCTAATCACCTGCGCGAAGCTTCGTTTGCGGTAGGGGCGTCGCGCATGCAGACGGCCTTCCGGGTTGTGATTCCGGCGGCGTTTTCGGGGATCACTTCTGCTTACATTCTGGGCATCTCCCGTGCTTTGGGTGAAACCATGGTGGTGGCGATCGCGGCGGGCATGCAGCCCAATCTGACGATCAATCCCACCGAACCTGCGGCGACCATCACGGCCTTTATCGTTCAGGTCAGTTTGGGGGATTTGCCTCACGGTTCGATCGGGTATCAGAGTATTTACGTGGCGGGGTTGAGCCTTTTGGTGCTGACCTTGTGTTTCAATATCGTGGGCCTGTGGCTGCGTAAAAAGTTCCAGGAGAAAGAGTAAATGGATTCACGTCAGGAACTTTTGGCGAATATCAAGCGCCGTCAGATGTGGGATTTTGCTTTTGCCCTGATGGGTTTGTTGTCACTGCTTTTTGCTTTGGTGACTTTGCTGGCGCTGATTGTGGATCTGGGGATGACCGGGATTCCGCGCATCAATGCTGAATTCTTCGTAAACTTCCCTTCGCGCTTTGCTGAAAAAGCGGGGATCTTATCAGCATGGGTGGGATCTTTCCTGATCATGGTGACCACGGCGGTTTGTGCCATTCCTTTGGGGGTGGCCGCTGGTGTGTACTTGGAAGAATACTCCAAGAAAAACTGGGTGTCGCAGATCATTGAATTGAACATCATCAACTTGGCGGGGATCCCATCGATCACTTACGGTCTGATGGCGCTGGGTCTGTTTGTATACAAGTTAAAACTGGGTCAGAGCATTCTGACCGCCGGTTTGACTTTGGGGTTGTTGGTTCTGCCAATCATCATCGTGACCACACGTGAAGCCATCCGTGCGATCCCGAACACCATCCGTGAGGCGAGCTACGCGATGGGGGCCAGCAAGTGGCAGACCATCCGCTATCATATTCTGCCTTATTCTTCCGGTGGTATTCTGACGGGTGTGATTATCTCACTGTCCCGTGCTATCGGTGAAACAGCACCGTTGATCACGATTGGCGCTTTGACGTTTATCGCGTTCTTGCCAACGCCGCCGATTGACGGGCAGTTCCCTTATGTGAATTTCACCTGGCTCATGGATCCATTCACCGTGATGCCTATTCAGATGTTTAACTGGTTGTCACGACCTCAGCCCGAGTTCCACGTGAACGCGGCGGCCACGGGTGTGGTGTTGCTTGTGATGACTTTGATTATGAACGGTGGGGCGATTTACCTGCGCTCCCGTTTCCGTAAAAAGATGAAGTGGTAATTTATGCAGTTGAATTTGCGCGCTGAAGTTAAAAATCTGGTTTTCTCTTACGGTGATAAAAAAGTTCTGAACGGCATCACGTTGCCGATTTATGAAAACCGCGTCACTGCTTTGATTGGTCCTTCCGGTTGCGGTAAGACCACGCTGCTTCGTTGTTTCAACCGCATGCATGATCTTTACGCCAATGCCCAGTATCAGGGCGAGATTCTGCTTTATCCAAATCAAAGCAACATCCTGGGTAAAGACATCGACCCAATGGAAGTGCGCATGCGTATCGGAATGGTTTTCCAAAAACCAAATCCATTCCCAAAAAGCATCTATGACAACGTCGCTTACGGGCTGACGGTTCGCGGGGTCAAAAAGAAAAGCTTCATCGAAGAACAAGTTGAAAAGTCCCTGCAGCAGGCGAGCCTTTGGAACGAAGTCAAAGATCGTTTGCACTCTTCAGCGACCGCGCTTTCCGGCGGCCAGCAGCAGCGTCTGTGCATCGCCCGCGCCCTGGCGACCGAACCTGAAATCCTGCTGCTGGATGAACCTACATCAGCCCTGGATCCAATCTCCACTCGTCACATCGAAGAGCTGATTCAAGAGCTTCGTAAAGACGTCACAATCGCGATCGTCACCCACAGCTTGCACCAGGCAGCCCGTGTGTCGGACTTCACCGCATTCATGTATCTGGGCGACCTGATCGAATTCGGCGCCAGTGATCAGATCTTCACCAACCCAAAAGATCAAAGAACAGAAAACTACATCACAGGCCGCTTCGGCTAAAAGGTACCTGCTTACTTTTGCATAAGCGTTGCGTTGTTTATTGGAAGGCGATTTTCAGGGCTAGTTTGGCGTAGTAGGCGTTGCCGATATCGACTTGGTTGCCGGGATCCAGTTCGTAGTTTTCAGCAACGAAGAATCTTCTGTCAAAGGCGTGGCCCACTTCAAAGTCTGCAAAGACGGACTTGGACAATGGCGACTTGATACCCATCAAGAATTTCTTTTCATCATAGAACAAACGATCTTCGCGGTTTTCGCGACCGTATGGCAAATAAGTTACCTGACTGAAGTCCATTCCCGCATACACTTGCGCAAAGTCGTTCAGTTTATAGTACACCGTGCTTTTGATCACCCAGGGAACCAAGGTGAAGAAAGTCAGTCCGAACTTGTCGGCAAACTGCCAGTTGATCGAAGCAAATGGGGCGCCCAGCACCAGATTCAATTCACGGGACGGGTAATAGAACCACGCAAAACCCGGCAGGGGAATGTTGTTCAGGATCGGGCGGTTGTTGGAATAGTTGGCCAGTAGCAGCCAGCTGCTGGTGGCATCGCTCGGGTAGGAGTAAAAGGCCGTCACCCCTAAAGTGGAAACCGACGGGTCATAGAAGGGTTTGTCGCTGGCAGAACCGTAGTTGACCATCACGGACCACATGCGTTTTTCACCGATCACTTCCGTGTAGCTTGCGCCAAACTTGATGTCATATAGCTCGGAATGACCGTTCTGTGCGGGGTCCACGCTCATCTGGCTTCCTGAAAAACTTAAGCCCACGGATTGAGTTTCAGTTTTGTAAACCGGAGAGCTTAAGTCCACCAGTTGATAGCGCATGTTGGCGCGCTCTTGTGGGAATTCCGCCTTGTCATAGAAAAAGCCCAGATAATTAAATGTCGGACGCTGACGACCCGGCGGGGTTAAGCCTTGAGCCAATTCAAAGGCCAATGCAGAGGTCGAAACACCCAAAACTGACAGAACGGTGATCAATAACTTTGTCATATCCCACAGCTTAAAACCCTCTTTGCTTGCGGACAACAGCTATTCTATCAGGGGTTCAAAGTATTTAAATCTGACGATCTTTACATCAACTTAACTCGAGTTTTCAAAAAGACCTCGTTAGCCTTGGTTATCCCTTTCAAGTAGGTGAAGAATGAGACGTCAAAGAGGCTTGGTGGTTCTCTTGGGGCTGGTGGTAATCGGCAGTCTTGGCATCGCCGCTTTTCGCGGATTGTCGACGCCCGAGAAAGCAAACTGCGTTCAGATTTATTTTGATGCCGAGTCCCGGGACCAGTTGGCCTCGGGGAAAGCTTTTGCCCAGCAGTTGCGGGGGCTTTTGGCGCCGTATGTGGGTTACTCGGTTCACGCATCGGGGATTGGCAGTTATCAAAGCGGGGAAGTCCATCGCTGTGATAAAAATATTTATGTTGGAACTCATTTCGACCATCGCGTTCCCCGGGTGTTTGTTGAAGACTTTATGAACACCAAGGGGAGCGTTGTGTGGTTTGGTTATAATGTCTGGCAGATGGGCCCACGCTTGGAAAGTGAAATGGGTTTGCGCTTCCTAAGAATGGCGCGCCAGGAATTCACGGGCTTTTTTGATGAGGTCCTTTACGAAGGCGGGTTCTTTAAAAAAACCAATAAGACCCTGACTGAACAGGTGGAGCTTTTGCCGTCGGATATGAGCAAGTTTTCCATGCTGGCTGAATCGCGAAACTCCGTCACCCGTGAAATTGTGCCCTATATCGTTCAATCTAAAAATCGCTTCTATGTGGCCGATGTTCCAGAACTTGAGGCGGGTCACATGAACCTGATGATGGCAGAGGTTCTGGCTCGGTTCATGGAATCCAAAGCGCAGCCTCGCGGGGTTATCGCCTTTGGACTAGGTCATTAAATGCTCTCTCCTGCTTTGCGATTGCCTCGCATTGGCAGAGTGGTTAGGCTAGTGGGATGACATCACTTCAGACTGATAAGTACTTTATTCGTGAAAGCATGTTCAACCTTGTTGAGCTTTCTTTGTTGGCCCGTCTTTATGAGGCTCACTGCACGCCATCAGCGTCCAGCGGGAAAATCAGCCCTGAATCTCTGGCTCAGACCTTGTTGAAAATGAAAGCGACAGAAAAGAACGGTCAGCTGCGTGTGGCGATCTTTGAAACAGACCCTGTGGGCTTTTATTGGAATTATGAAGGCAAGGTTCTGGCGCACTGGGTGCACCCGGATCATCGTGGCCATGGGGTGGAGCAAAACCTTCTGGGCGGCGCTTAAGCCGTGACTCAATTCTGGAGCGGTAAAAGAGTTTTCATCACGTGCCCCACGAGTTTTCTGGGGGCGTGGCTGGTGCAGACTCTGCTTGATTCCCAAGCCCAGGTGTTTGGCTTTGGCGAGCCCGCCGCGACATCTCCGAATCTTTTTGATTTGAAAAATCTGGGGCAGAAAATCTCGATGACCTACGGGGATATGCGGGATGAATCCGCGTTGCGCGAGGCTTTGCAGTTTGCTGAAGCGGATGTGGTTTTGCATCTGGGGGAAAGCGGTCTGATTTCTGACCTTGGCAAAAGACCTTTGGAAACCTTTGGCAAAGCAGCACTTGGAACGGCGACCTTGATGGAGTTGATGCGGGAAACCGCATCGGTGCGTTCCTTGGTGGTGGTCAGCTCAGATAAGGTCTATGGACGAAAAACTTCCGGCGAGGATCTGACTGAAACAGATGCAGTGGCGCCGTCAGCGATTTTACCCACAGCAAAGCTCTGTGCCGAGATGATTGCTCTTTCTTATCGTCAGAGTTTTTTTGCCCCTGAAAAATACAATAAACATAAAATTGCCATAGCCACGGCTCGTATTGGTTCTGCCATTGGTGGCGGGGACTTCACCGAGCAGGCGTTGATTCCGCAGGCTGTGCAGGCCTTCGTGGCTGGCAACAGCTTTGATTTAAAGAACCCTCAGTCCGTGCGCCCGTGGATTCACGTGCTGGATCAGGTGGCGGGCCTGATGAGTCTTGCCGAGGCTTTGTATGAGCGCGGGCCGAAGCTTGCGCCGACCTATAATTTTGCGGCGAAAGATACTAACACAGTCGGTGAAGTTGCGCAAGCTTTGGCGACAGCCTGGGGAGAAAATGCCCGGGTGAATTTGGGCGAGGGGTCGAAGTCCTCGTTGTCCGTGCATGCGAATTTGGATTCAAAGCTCGCTCAGAGCGATCTGAACTGGAAAGTTCAAAGAAATCTCACAGATGCTCTGAAAGAAACACTTCAGTGGTATAAAGAATTTTATTCTTCAAGGACTTCTGCTACCTTGTAGGGATGGCCTTTTCCGGATTAAGTCTTCAAAAAATTTCCCAGTTAGTCAGCCCCAAGGATCTTGCGACCCTGGAGCAAATGCCTGTTGCTGAAAATGCATTCCGCATTCTTAAAAAATTGTCTTTGGACAGCCACAACATCCAAAAGAAGGAAGACGGCGGATTAGACATCCAGTTCGTTTACGCAGAAGAATCCACTTTGCGCAAATCCTATGTGCAGGTCGAAGAAGACGCTGATGGCGGGGATCTGACCTTCCACTGCGCCCAGTGTGCTGAAAGCCGCAAGGACAAAGAAGACATCTGCGTTCATGAGTGGGCCTCATTGATTCTGATTTGGTGGGCACTGTCGGTGGATCGTGGATTCCTGCGTAATCACAGCTTCCAGGTCAGTAATTTCTGCGAGGACTTCTGGGATCTGACGGAAACCAAAAAAGCCCGCCGCGGTGAGGGTGATGGCAAAGGCCTGCCTGAAAACTTAAAGCTTGAATCCATCAGTCTGGTTTCTGAAACGCTTTCGTTGGACGACGATCGCGCGTTGGAAGAATACCTGCCAGAATGGAACAAGGTCTATGAGCTGGGCCGTGTTGCCGAAGGGGACGAATCCGGCACCGGGGCGGTGTGGGGACTGCCTCAGGCTTTCCGCGGGTCTTTGCAAAAAGAAACCGTTTACTGGGCTGATGTGCGCCATCAGGATCAGTTGGCTGGGCTTCTTCGTTATAATTTCAATGACGGCGTTCAAATCAGCAGCCGGGATATTCTTCGTCATGCTTATCGATCCGTGGTTCCGCGCGATCTGTTGCCGGGCCCCGCACGCAAGGAAACTTTTGAGGTTCTTTGGCCACTTCTTCCCAGTGACCCGCATCGCTTCTTCAGCCGGGACCTTTTGGATATTGAAGCCGTCATGCAAGAGCTTCTTTCCCGTATCACCCGCCGGGTGAACAAAGGGGATCTGAAGTTTTATTTGCAGGATCAAAAAGATCTTGGAAAAGCCTTCCAGGTTGGCAACATCAGTGTTGAGGCCGAAGACGCCTTTGAATGGAAAGTTGAATTCAGTGGCTCTGAGGAAGTTAAAACCTCAGCCTTGCTGTCGGCGCAAAAAGATCAGCAGAAATACATCTTCTTTGATAACTTCGCGGTGGACTTCACAACCGGAGCGGTTGTTGCTTTTGCATGGAAAAAAGAAAGCGAAGCTTTAGATCAGTTTTATTCCCGCCAGTTGAAGGCAGACCGTCCCAGAGCCTTTTCGCACCTGCATGTTGAAGGCAAGGGTGAAACCGCGGCCTTTATGAAATTCTTGCGCGGACGTTCGCTTCCGGTGCGCGTTCAGGGTGGCAGCCATGACATGGGCGCTATTGCCAGTGTCCTGAACCTGCATCATCAGGATGATGCAGGCTTTGTCCCGGAAAAGGTTTTCACTCTCAACGAAAAAGAAACCGTCAGTAAAAAGGGCTTCAGCACTCCGGTGGTGCTGATCATGCGCACGTTGCAAGAGGGGCTGGGCTTTTTACTTCAAACCGAAGTTAAATCCCTGGCCTCGAGCAGTTTTAAAAAGCGCGAATGGGATTTGAAGATTCTAAAACACCTCGGAGTCTTGCAGTATCTGACTTTGGAGGCTTTGACTTATCACTTTGAAGGTCAGCTGACTGATGGCACGACCTGCGACCCGGCGAATATCTTCCCGGCGTTGCATAATCGCGTGCACAGCTTGCTTGTGACCGGAGACGGCACAAGTCTGACCAAGACTCAGCCGTTGGATGAACTGTGCTCTAAAGGGGTTTTGGGCATTTTTTCTGACTATGTCGCCAAAGTTCTGAAATCTGTTGGCGAGCGTGAGGCCATTTACAGTTCCAAAGGGGAATACCTGTTCTCGGGCTCGGTTGAACGGGAATTCCGTGTTCTTTATGAAATTCTGAAATACATGGCATTGTCCACCCAAGGCAGCGCCTTTAAACGCGCCCGCACCGGCTTTTTAACCAAGGCCTGGGATGGAAAGATCGAAGAAGATCCCATGCTGGAGCAAGGTCATTTCTTTATGCCTTCCTGGGGTAAAGAAGACGTCACGCCGACGCAGTCCTTGGGGTTGCTGCAACCACTAGTGGATCATGGCATTCGCCTGTATGTGCGTGGACAGCTGCTGCAAGAACTTGGTCAGAATGAATTCGTTGTCGACTTCCAGATTGTCAGCAAACTTGATGAAGGGATGCTGAACTGGTTTGAGCTGAATCCTCGTTTCTTCCTGCAGGGGAAAGAAATTGATGCCACTCAGCTGAAAAGCATGGGCAGTGGCGGGGTGGTTGAATACGATGGAAAGTTCTTCCTGGTGCCGCGCAAAGAAATTCCGTCTTTGCGTCGTTTGGAAGGATTCTGGCAAAAGCTTCAGGCCGGTAAAAAAGATTCATCCAAAAAAGCCTGGACCGATAAATACTATCAGCTGCCGAAACACCAGGCGCTTGAACTGCTGGCTTTGCGCGCGTCGGGCTATGCCTTCCGTGGGGACGATGAATGGAAGCGCATCTGTGCCTTCTATGATGGTTTGGGATCGCGCACAGATCTGGTCAAGCTGCCGGGTTCGGTGAAAGCGGAACTTAAGACTTATCAGCACGAAGGTGTGCAGTGGTTGCTGGATCTGTTCACTCTGCGTATGGGTGCACTGCTGGCCGACGACATGGGTCTGGGTAAAACTCTGCAAGCGCTGTCATTCCTGGATCTGCTTCGCACGCGCGAACAGCTGGGCCAGGTGCTGGTCGTGGTGCCTTCAAGTTTGGTGTACAACTGGGAAAGCGAAGTCGCGAAATTCACCCCGGAACTGCCGTTTGAGATCTTTACCAGTAAGGACCATGACCGCCTTGGCAAAAGACTTGAAGCCAAAGAACCATTGGTTGTGGTTACGACCTATGGTCTTTTGATGGAAAATGACGAGTTCCTAAGCCAGTACAATTGGAATGTGCTGATCTTTGATGAAGCTCAAAATCTGAAAAATATCACTGCTAAACGAACCAGTTCGGCGCGTATGCTGAATGCCAGATTCAAAATGTGTCTGACCGGTACTCCGATGGAAAATCACTTTGGTGAATTCTATTCGTTGTTGGATCTGGTGGTGCCGGGATGTCTTGGCAAGTACGATGATTTCCGCCGTCACTTTGTGAACACCGAAGTGGTGTTGCTTGAAGACGTCGAGGATCTAAAGCTTAAAACCAAACCTTTGATCATGCGCCGAACAAAAAAAGAGATTCTGGATCAGCTTCCTGAAAAACAGGAAACCAAAGTCAGTATCGCCTTTGAAGACAAGCAAAAGCAGATCTACCGCGATATTGCGATCGCTTACAATCAGCGCATTCAAGACACCATCCGCGAAGCCGGGGAGTCCCAGTCGCAGTTGCAGATGTTGACCGCTTTACTGCGCCTTCGTCAGGCGTGCTCTGATCCCGGCGCATTGCCAGAGGTGAAGTACGAAAAGACGCCGCCTAAGTTGGAAGCGTTGATGGACTCTTTGCAGGAAATCATTGAATCCGGCGAAAGTGCGCTGGTCTTTACTCAGTTCCTGCAGACGCTGGAACGCACTGAAAAGCTTTTGAAAGCGGTCGGCATCCCGGTCTTTGTGTTGCACGGGGCGATCCCAACGAAGCAGCGCCAGAAGATTCTGAAGGACTTTAACGAAACCAACGGCGGGGCTGTTCTGGTGATGACTCTGAAAACGGGCGGGGTGGGTTTGAATCTGACCAAGGCCAGTTATGTGTTCCATCTGGAGCCATGGTGGAATCCGTCAGTCGAAAATCAGGCCACAGACCGTGCGCACCGTTTGGGGCAGCGTAAGGCCGTTCAGGTCTTCCGCTATATCATGCACGAATCCCTGGAAGAAAAGATGGAGCTTTTGAAGGAACGCAAGAATCGCAAGTTCCAAAGCCTGTTCTCAGAAGCAGAAGCCAGCACGGATCTGACCGGGGCCGGCGGCGCCCTGACCAAAGAGGACTTCGACTTCTTGTTGGGCCTTAAATCCTAAAAGGTTCCTGGTTCTTTTTTGGCCCATGGCGCGTCATGCTGGCGCGCCAACTTTTAAGAGGACTTCCGAACTTGCACAGTCATTTTTAGTCCGGCTTTTCGCAAATAATCGTGAATGGCACATTCGACAGCCAATACTTCGGACAAGCCGCATTTCTTTGCAATCTTTGCGGCAAGATCGATGCTCACATTTTGCCGGCCCTTTTCGATATCGCAGAGGGTGCTTTTAGAGATTTCTAAAAGCATCGCCATTTCTGTTTGAGAAAGGGACTTGGTGGTTCTGGCCGCGCGCAGGAAGCCGCCAAAGGACATCGGGCCTAGTTCTTTTTCTAAAATCTTTGTGAGGCTCTTAGTACTCATGTTTGTTCACCTCAATGACGATGATTTCAATCTCTTTGATCGTTTCCACGTAAATTGCTCTATAAGAACGATTTAGTCGTATGGATCGTTGTCCCTTGCGGTCTCCCTTAAGAGGCTCGTCATGGTAGCCCGGGAGCTTTCTTGTCTGACTCAAACCGATCAGCTCGATGGATTCTGCCCAATAACGTAGGGCTTCTTTAATGTGTGAAGGGATTCTTTTTAACTGCTTCTCTGCGAATCTGGATATTCGAACCTGTGTTCGACTTTCCATAGAACCTTTCAGTACGGTAAATTACCGTATTTTGGTGAAATTGTCAATATGGGGTGTGAGAGCAAGAAGCAGGAGTGAATAAATTGCGCAATACCTGCTTCTGAAGGCGGCCGAGTCCCAGGTTCGGATCAGAAGTGCCAGTTTCTTTTTGGGGTAGAGTGAGTTAGACGCACTGTGGCCCAAAAATGGCAGCAGAACCTTTTTTCTGAGCCATTTTTTGGGTAGTGTCTGCCCATGCTATTTAACTCCTACGCCTTTTTATTCCTGTTCCTGCCGTTCACTTTGCTCGGCTATTACTGGATCACGAAAAAGAACCTACAGCTGTGGTTCTTGTTCCTTTCAAGTGTGTTCTTCTATTGCTATTGGAGCACGGTGTATGTTTTCCTGCTGCTCTTCACAGTGGTTCTGGATTTCTATTTAGCCAAAGCCATTTCAATGACGACCTCACAGGCTCGCCGAAAGACCTTCCTGCTGATTTCGGTGATCGCCAATCTCGGCATTCTTGGATTCTTTAAATACTACAACTTCTTTGCGGACTCTTTGAATGGAGCCCTGCAGGTGACGGGGCTTGCGGGACCGCTGCCGATTTTAAATCTCGTACTGCCCATCGGTATTTCCTTTTACACCTTCCAGTCCCTGTCTTACGTGATCGACGTTTATCGCAAGACCTCCAGTGCGCACGCGCATCTTTTGGAGTTTGCAGGTTACGTGACCTTGTTCCCGCACCAGATTTCAGGTCCACTGGTTCGTCATAACTACATCGTTCCTCAGTTGGAAGATTCAAAGACCTATTTCTTCAATCCCGAGAACTTCTGGAAAGGTTGCTATTTCTTCGTGTTCGGTCTGGCAAAAAAGATGATGATTGCCGACCGTATCGCGGCAGTGGTGGATCCGCTGGTGATGAATATGGCCGGGGCTTCTACGGCTGAGGCGTGGATTGCCATGATCGGCTACACCATGCAGTTGTATTTTGATTTCAGCGGTTATTCCGACATGGCGGTGGGATTGGGATTGATGATGAACATCCAGTTCCCGCAGAACTTCAACTCGCCTTACAAATCTTTGTCCATCACTGAATTCTGGCAGCGCTGGCATATCACGCTGTCTTCGTGGTTGAAAGATTACCTTTATATTTCCCTTGGCGGAAATCGCGCCGGAGTTTTGAAAACTTACCGCAATCTGTTTTTGACCATGGCAATTGGTGGCCTGTGGCACGGGGCGAACTGGACATATCTGGTCTGGGGCTGTTTCCACGGTGGGATCCTGGCGATCGAAAGACTGTTTAAGGATCGTGGCTGGTACACGGTTAAAAACAAGTACGTAAGGTGGACCTTCACTTTCTTCCTGGTCTGTGTGGGCTGGGTGTTCTTCCGTGCACATTCCGTTGAGCAGGCGCTGTTCTGGCTGCAGAAGGTGTTCATGCTTAATGGGGACATCAACTGGGACATCACTTTGATTCCGCTTAAACATAAAGACCGCTTCTTTGCGGCGCTGGGTGTGGGGATCTTGGTGGCCTTCCTTGCCAAAAACACGTGGGAGCGAGAATTCAAACCGAGGCTTTGGCGGGCGGCATTGATGGCGCTGATGTTTGTGGTGTGTTTGGCTTACATGGGTGAGGAATCTCCGTTCCTTTATTTCCAATTCTAGGTGGGACGTATGAAAAGCAATACTTTGAAAATGATTCTTTTCCTTGCGGCTTTCATCATCGGACTTATGGCGCTGTTGGCAGGGTTTAACTTTGCTGTGGATCCGATGTGTTATTATCGCTGTGATTCTATCGATACGAATCGCCAAAGCCAGAACGTCTATTTTCAGGCGGCCCAGATTGTCGGGGCGAATCCTGACGCCGAGATTGTGATCCTGGGGTCTTCCCGTGGGGAAACGACTTCGGCTTTGTGGGTGGAAGAAGTCACAGGGCTTAAGACGATCAATCTTTCGAAGGGAGGCGCTGGCTTGCTTTTGAAAGTGTCCCTGTTACGAACAGCCTTGGATCAAAAGCTGCCTTTAAAGAAAGTCATCTGGATTGCCGACTATTTCGAGCTTGCCGGGGAAGTCACCGATGTGAAAGTTCGCCAGACTCCGGTCTTGCGGGAAAAACTGCTGGCTGATGTCGAAGGTCTTGATGGTATGAAGTACTATCTGGAGCACCTGCAAAGTCTGATCAGTCATAATACTTTAGAAGCGGCAATTCATCAGTTGAATCAGAAAAAAGCTGACGGCATGTTTGCACCCAAAGGCAGTGGCAGTGGTATTGACTATCAAAAGTGTGCAGCCGCGGATTATGCCGGAAAAACCACGGCCGATGTTTTGGCCAAAGAAATCGACGTCAGCTATTCCACTTTCGGTGGCCCGATGAAGGCTCCACTAAATCCCGAATTTGTCGAGTTATTCAAAAAGCAAATCAAAGCCACGGCTGAACAGGGTGTGGAAGTCCTGATCCTGATTCCGCCGTTTCATCCTGAATTTGTTCGCAGACACGCAAAGGACCATCCGGATGCAGTGAAGTCCCATCAAGAGTGGCTAGAGATGATCAAGGGCCTGGAATCCGACAAGGTTCACGTGCAGTCGTACTGGGACGGGGTGCCCGGGGATGATGCCGGGCCGTCGTTCTGGGATGATGGATCTCACGCCACTTGCAAGGCGATGATGTTGATGCTGAAGCCTGCGCTCAGCGAAGCCGGAGCACATTAAGAGAGCAGATTCAAACTACGAATTCTTTAAGCCTTCGCGAATAAATTTAACAATAAGGCTTTGATATTTTGTGTCCTGTATCTTTGCAGTCGTTTTCAGAGCACGCAGCAAGTTTGCAGGAATGCGCAGGCTGATTGCTTCTGTTGGCTCATCTTTGTCGTGGATCATCTTATTGAATGACTCAATAAACTCCACGGCTTCTTCGGGAGAGATTTTATTTCTTTTCATTCAAAACCTCTTTAATTCGCAAGATGTCTATTTGGTCCTGGGGGCGGTTGGATTCCAGCTTCATTTTCAAAAGCTCCTTCAGACTGGCGACGGGAATGCGTCGGCCCGCTACGGATATTTTTACAACATCCAAGTCTTTAAGGTTTTTTGTGATAAGAATATCCACCTGACGACTTGGATCTTTAAAGTCCACAAATGACCATGCAATTAGATTTCGTTCCTCGATGTATTCTTTGCGAAACTGAATGATGTCCTGAGCGCGCACTGGGATGCGCGGTTGTAACCCGAGACTGGCTAGGGCGGTCTCAGCTTTTTGATAGTCTTCTAGTTTTAAATTTAAAACGAAATCCACATCCATGGTAGCGCGTACAATGCCATGCAGTGCAAGGGCATAGCCCCCCACCAGGGTGAAAGGGATCTTTTCGTATTGAAATTTGTCGACCAGTTGATATAGCAGCATCTCTCAATTGTATATACATGTATATACAATTGCAAGATAGCAGTTTCAGAATTGTAAACAAATGAAATCATTAGGAAAAAATGTCTTATCTGAAAGGCTGGGGGCTTTTACTGGAACAAAAGCTCCTGCGACTCTTTGATATAGCTTAAGCCTTCTTCGTGCATTTTTTTGCCATTGGCAGGACATGGGGATTCTTTGGTGAAGCTCATGTCCTCTTTCCACTTAAAGCATCTTTCTTCACCCGGGTTGCGAATGTTAAAGACCACGGCCCATTCATTTTCAAACCACGCGGACTGACCTAAATGAAAAACACTTGCTCCGGGACTGAATGCTTCCGGACGCGCCAAGGATCTGCCCAGGAATGTCGGAGCTTTCACTCCAGTGATATCAGCTAACGTGGCAGCGATGTCGGGTTGTGAGAACGCTCCCGGCAAGAGTTTGTTTGGCAGTACCGAGCTTTCCTTGCCGTCTTTAGTATAGTGTTTCATCAAAAACGGAATCGCGTAGTGATCAAAGATGCTCGATCCCCCGTAAGTGGTGTGATCGGCAACCAAGACCAGCAGCCAGTCTTTTTCCCACTTGCGGCTTTGCAGTAGTTTGTGGAAGTCCTTAAGTTCTGTGTCCGCCCACTGGCGAATGGTTTTGTACTTTTGGCGATCCGCTCGCGCCGGGAACAGGTTGTCGTGGGTGGTGTTGGTGTTGATGCCCACCAGGAATGGTTCGCGCAGGCCCGTCATTTTATCCAGCGCAAATTTATACAAATCAGTGTCGTAAACACCCCAGGCGTTTTGTTCAAGTTTTTCGTAATCTGGAATATCACGCTTTCCGTAAGAACTTTGGAAGCCGGTTTTCAGCACCAGCAACCCTGTGCCGCTCGTGTACTGGTCAGACCCTTGGAAGAAGGCCGAACTATAGCCTTTTTCCGTCAGCAAGCGCGGAAGGCAGATGAAATCTTTGTTTTCAATTTCCGAGTACATGATGCTTTTCCCAAGTGGATTGGGAAGGCTGCACATGCTTGCAAAAATCCCCTCGGTGGTGCGATGGCCCCCGGCCAGGAACAAATCTGTGTGCAGGGACTCGCGGCGGAGTTTGTTGAAGAAAGGCAGAATTTCCACACCATCTTGAATGCGGTCTACTTCTGAACCCCACCAGCTTTCAAGGAAGACAATCACGATGTTGCCGTCAAAGCCTCCGATGGGTGTGTGGATGCCACGCTGGGCTTTCCAAGCGGCAAAGATTTTTTCGGTGTCGATGTCTTTAGGCGAGGCGATGTTTTCCTTGCTGGATTTTTTTTCGCCCACGGCGGCCCAGAAGATTCCATAAGCTCCGTTCAGGGCCAGGAAAGCTCCTTGCGGTCCGCCACCGGCGCGATAGGCCCAAGAAGGATCTTGCGGGATGCCCTCAAAACCACGGAAGCCCATGACGGCCAGAATTGCCGCAAGCAGCATCGCAAACGTGCGCCCAACGGGACCGGACGAGGGTTTATAATTCGGAGAAAGCCACAGATTCAAACTTGCAGCGGCTGCCAATGACACCAGCACCGCCACCCAGTAACGTCCAAACAGGGTCACCATTGAGCCTTCTATGGTGAACATCGAATAGATTTCATAGGAAAGATGACGGCCGGTTTCCTTGGCGTACAGGGAATCGGTCACCACCATCACGATGTAAACCCACAGGAAAAGGAAATTCCATCGTCTTGCCGCTTTCGGTGAAAGGTTGAAAATCAGAATCAGCCAGTAAAGCAGCAAATAAGCCACCGCTCCGATGGCCAAGTCAAAGTGCCAGCCGTGAAGAAAGGCCGGGAAGGTGTTTTTGATGGTGCTGAAATCCATCAAATCCCAGATTTGTAGATAAATGGCCACGATAGCGCGAAACACAGCGCCGATGATGGTGATGCGAAGAAGAAAGCCAATGGAGGAAGACAGGAATCTCATGTTTTTTTCATACTACGGGGATTTGGGGGTGTACATTGATTTCGACAAGCTGTGTCTTTATGGGGTGATGCATTTTGGCGACTTACTGGTACATTTTTTTCAACAGATTCGGTATTTTAGGTTCCTTGGCTGAAAAAGACGGGTGGGTTCTATGGTCTATGATTGCTTTGTTTTTTATGATGAGTTGGATCTTCTGGAGATCCGTCTGAATGTTTTGGACAAGGTTGTCGACAAATTCGTGATCATCGAATCTAAAAAGACCTTCCGTGGTACAGATAAGCCGCTTTTCTATATCGAGAATAAGCAACGTTATGCCCAGTTTGAATCTAAAATCATCCACGTGGTGGTTGAGGACTTCCCGAAAATCAACTGGAGAAAACTGCGTCCCTTCAGCAACTGGGACCGCGAGGACTTTCAAAGAAATGCTCTGGCCAAAGCTTTGGAAAACTGCGCGCCCGATGATGTGATCATTTTCTCGGATGTGGATGAAGTCCCAACGCCGGAAAAGGTGACCGAATATCTTCACAAACCAGGTATCAAGACCTTCTATCAAGAGCTTTACTACTATTACCTGAACAACCTGGCTTACGAGCACACCGAACCCAATGAGATGTACAAGGACTATATCCCTTGGCATGGGACGGTGATGGCCAATTACTCCTACTTCAAAAAGTATGGCTGCAATAACATGCGCACCTATCGCAGTAAAAAAGACAGCGAGCACACCATGGTGATGGACGGGGGATGGCATTTCTCGTTCATGGGTGGGACCGAGATGATTCTGAAGAAAATGCGTGCCTACAGTCATACTGAATACATGACTGAAGAGATGTTTAATCCTTCATGGGTGGAAACTCATGTGAAAGAGGGCAAAGACATCTTCAAGCGCCCGATGAAGTTTAAGCCGGTCGGGACAGAGCGTTTGCCGAAGTACGTGCAAGACAATCAGGCCAAGTATTCCAAGCTGTTGTTGTCCTAGGGTAGGGTCAGGTCGATGCGCTTCAGATTTCCAGAAAAGAAACAAGTGCTATGGGGTTTACTGCTGTTGACGGTGCTAAGCGCCGGTTTGCAGTTGTATGCCTTTAAGTACTTCCTGCTGCCGAAGCTTTTAATGCCGTGGCTGTTGTATTTCTCGGTTCTGGTTTTCTTGCGTCCCTATGCTGCGGCTTTCTTGATCTTCTTTGTCGAAGCGCTGTTTGTGCGGATTCATCTGATGAAGATGTCTTTGACGAATTCGCCGTTTGAGGCTTCAGACATCTTTGCCTGGAAGCAGGCGTTGTTCCTGAAAAGTTATACGGACTATGTGATCCCGGCGATTGTGATTGGGCTTTTGCTTTGTATTTGGAAGGGGATTTCCTTCAAGAAAAAGCAGCTGTTGTTTTTACCGGTGTTTTTCATTGTGGCGATGTCCATTGTGCAGGAACGCCATCCGACGGAATCCCAGGCCAATCCGGTAAGTTCTTTGTTTAAACTTGCGCGCGTGACTTACGTGGACTGGAACTTTGCCACGAACGTTAAGGAAAATGGCATTCTGAACCATATCTTCCTAACGCTGCCAACGGGGCAGATCCCGGCCAAGGGAAAGCTTCCCTACGATGACATCAATGCCGTGATTGACCCGAAAAAGGCCCAAAACGAGCCGGATGTTTTCCTGGTGCTGTGTGAATCTTGTTACACCAGTAGCAACGACAGCTTTGTGACTCCGATTGCGGATTTGGAAAAAGACGGCTTCGCGCATTCCACGGTGATTTCTCCGGTTTACGGGGGGATGACCGCCGAGGCGGAATTTGAAGTGCTGACCGGACTTCCAAGTCGCCGGTACAAGGGGATTGATTTCCAGTATTTCGCGGAAAGATATTCCCAAAAAGCTGTGGCCGTCCCGCGGATTTTCGCGGAAAACGGCTATGATACCTGGTCTGCTCACGCCAATGATGGGTTTTTCTGGAAGCGTGACATTGTTCATCCGAAGTTTGGTTTTGAAAGATCATTTTTTGCTGATTCCATGAGTTGGTCTGATGGCAGCAAGTACCCGGAAGACAAAGTGCTGTTTGATCTGGCATTGACCAAGTACGAAGACAGTCTGAAGGCCGGGAAGAAGACCTTTGCCTTCCTGATCTCGGTATACACCCATGGTCCTTATGCTGATACGGACGGCGACGGCGGCGAGGCCGTTTACAAGGAAAAGCTTGGCAAAACCGTGCGGCAGTTCCTGGATTTCCAGAACGCGGCAGTGGAGCTGGCGCGAAAGAACAACCGCCCGGTGATTTTTGTGATCTTTGGTGATCATAAACCGGCTATGACGATTTCCTTTTATAAACGTCACGAGTTTGATGATGATTATTTCAGTGCCCGGGGTTCACGGAACGAATCTTTCCAGTTTTCGACTTTGAATCGGTCCCAGCAGATCGTGTACGGCAAAGTGCCGATGTACGTGAAGGGGTATGGGTTGAAGGAATCCGGCGTGGCTGAAGCGATTGCTAAAGAGTCCGATCAGCGCCCCATCTTCTGCCTGCCGGGGATCTTGTCTGAACGAATCGGCATTCAGAATGCGTTTTACAACTATCTGGTCGATACCTGCCGCAAAGATCCTGAGGATCTGGTTGATCCGGAGATCTTAAAGAAATACTTTACTGAGGAGATTTACGGGGACCGGTTGTTTGATTAACAGCTGCACTAAGCAGCTGAGTTTTCAGACGTCTTTTGTTTTCGGTAAAGGTAGCCGTAGGAAAAGCCCAGGATCATCAGAACATAGTTGCGGGTTTCTTGCTGGATGATCGGTGTTTCGGTTATGGAGCACCCGAACAGAGCGACAATACATAGTAAGGCACTTAGTGACAGTTGCTTTGAGAGTACTTCATTTGTGGACTTGAATGCCTTGTGGAAGAATGAATACCCGAGCACTAGTGCCCCCAGGTATCCGATCAGTCCAAATATTCCTGCTCCGGAAAGAACATCCAAGAACTGATTGTGGGCGTGGCCTGGGATATGGAATGTCGGCTGGCCTAGTTTGATATAGTAGTCGCGGTAAAGACTTGCCGCATGTTCAAAGCCCACTCCAAAAATGGGATGATCCAGGAAAATGTGCCAGGTTGCCTTCCAAGTGGAGATGCGAACACCCTGTGACGTCGGCCCCGAGAAGTCGAAAGAATACAGGATTCTTTCTTTGAGGTCGAAAACGTTAAAGTAGACAGCGGCACAGGCGGCAGTGATTGCCATCGCCGAAATGGCCAGGGCTTTCTTGTTCTTGCTGTACACCAACGCAAACACCATTGCGGAAAACATGGCAATCCATGCAGTTCTTGTATAGGTCGCAACCAGTATGATGGTAATACAGGTCAAAACCACCGCGGCGCAAACTCCCGACCATTTAGATTGAGTGTAAATGAGGAAGGGCAGCATCGCAGCCCACAGCACGACAGCGGCCATCGCAAAATAGTTGGGATTGCTGTAAAAGCCCTGCGCTCTGATGTCTGGGGAGAAGAATGCTCCGGCGGTTTCTACGTAGTGTCTGACCACAATCGCAAACAGCACTAAAACCAAAGCGGAGAAGTGCCAAGGCCAACGCTGTTTTTGATCTGCCATAATATAGCCAGCCGAGTAACAGGCAAAGAAACCCCAGATCCATCGGAGGTTGGCTATCTTGATCCATTCATTTGCCTGCATGGGGCTGTTGAGGGCATACCCGGCAATTCCGGACAGGAAGTACGCACAAATGAAAGCGAGGAGGACTTTATTCTGCAGCCCGAAAGTTTCAGTCAGGGAAGAGTGACCTTTTCTGATCCAGAAAAAATATGCCACCAAGGTGCTTAATATGAATGCAGCATCCATCCAGAAAAAGTTCACCAGGTTGAGTGCTAGTGACAATGGGAAAAATGATAGAATCAAGATGGTCGCAAACTTGGATTTTAACACGGGCATGAGAAGGACTTTATTTTTTGAATCGAGCACTGTCACTGAAATTCTGCGGAGTCGACGAGGGTTCTTGCAAAGCAGGCGGGCTTACCCGCGTTAACGGGGGACGAAAAATAGACCGTCGGGGCGTAGTGTTTGCTCTCTGGGTTCTTGAGGATGGTTGTGTCAGCTTGAGGTCAGGATTTCATCCGAAGGACTCGCGGTTCCTCGAGGGCGACCAGTGGGCGAGCTAAATAAAATTGTATTGAAAGCGATATGGAATGATCTTGCCATGCAATTGGAGGCAAGATATCAATTGTGGACCAGTAAGTAGAGCGAGGGATCTGATATGCTGTGGGAAAAAAAGTTTACGAAAGATTCTGCTGCGGATGCATGCAAAGCTTTGGTTGAGGCATGGAAAGACGACAACAATAAAGTCTTCGTGCTGAGAGCGGCAGAAAAGATCGACTCGGTTCGGGATTTCTATGAAAGCCTTTTCTCCAGTATTGGAACTCCAGCGGCATTGGCTGAAGACGTCAATGTGGGAGATCGAAGCAATCAGCGAACTGGAAAAATTTGGATGGAAGTTCGTTTCGATCCGCGCTTCCCTGATGCGTATCGTCATTCGGCAAATGCGCAACCTCTGCATACCGATGGCTCGTACATCCCTACTTTTCCAAATTCAACTCTGTTGGCTTGTGTTACTAATGCTGGGGCCGGTGGTGAAACCACGTTCCTGGATTCTGAAGACTTGATTGCATGCATGAAGCAAGAGAATCCCGCTCTTTTGGAAAAGCTTATGACTCGTCCGATGCCGCATGCAAGGTCTGGCGACTCTCGTTCTGAGTGCGTGATCCGTCTTGAAGACGGGAAGTTGCACGTGAACTGGAACTACTACTGTGTAGCGCCGGACATTGACGCAGAAACCCGAAAAATGGCTGATGAGTTCCACAACTATCTTTTGGCATCAGCGGAAATCAAGGCAAAAACGTTGCCGGTCAAATTGCTTCCGGGAGATTCTGTCATGTGGAAGGATGATGAGTTGCTTCATGGAAGAAACTCTTTTGAAGCCACGAAGGAATCCGAGCGCTTTATTTGGAAATGTGCAATGAATGTCGGAGTTTTCCAATAGGCACTGAAGCAGGCAATATGGGTAATAAGCTGGTTCTGGGGACAATGCGATTGCACGAGGTGTCCCGGGATGTCGCCACATGGGTGCAGTTCTTTCTCGAAGCCCACTCGCTGGGGGTTCGCAAGCTGCATAGCTCTTCAGAGTATGAAAGCTATCCTTTACTCAAAGAAATTCTGGGTACTTTGGGGAAAGATCACCCCCACATCAAATTTGAACATATAGTAAAATTGGCAGAGCCCAGCTTTAACGATGCTGGTTATGAAGCAGGCCGTTTAACAGCGAAAGTGAACGAATATCTTTTGGATCTGCAGACTTCCAAGCTGGCTGTGGTTCAGTGGATGTGGAGACTGAGTTTGAAGGAAGACGAAGCTCGAGTTGAAAACTTCCTGCTGGCGGGGTCGGCTTTGGCTGCAGAAGTTGCTGCACTCAAGCAGGCGGGCAAGATAGAGCAGTTCATGTGTTTTCCTTATTCTGTTTCGTTTGCAAATACGGCAATTCAGCAAAGCTATATTGACGGGCTGGTAGTGTATCGCAACGTGCTTGAAACGGAATACGATAACTCGCTGAAAATGGCGGCCCATATGGGTAAGCAGTCTTATATAATTCGCCCATTGGCGGCCGGAAAGGCCCTCAGTGAAGCTGGCAAGACCGCTCGGCAGCTTTATGACTGGGCCTTGGAGCACGAAGGTGTTGCGGGGGCCATTGTGAGTATTTCCAAACCTCAGCATCTTCGCGATTTGACGAGTAAATAATGAAGCGTTTTTTTGATTTGGCCATATTGTTTATTTTCCTGCCATTTTGGCTGCCAGTGGTTGCTGTGACAGCTCTTCTGGTTCGTATCAACCTTGGGGGGCCGGTTTTGTTCCGACAGGCCCGGGGTGGGTTGGGTGGAAAGGTCTTCTATCTTTGGAAGTTCCGCTCAATGACCAATCAGGTGGACGATAAGGGGCAACTGTTGCCTGATGAGCAGCGCCTGACCCGCTTTGGAAAATTCCTGAGGGCGAGCAGTTTGGATGAATTGCCCAGCTTTTTTAATCTTCTTCTTGGTGAGATCAGTATTGTTGGTCCCCGGCCTTTTCATGCCGAATACCTTCCTTTATATAACAAGTTTCAGGCGCGACGCCATGAGGTGCGTCCCGGAATTACAGGTTGGGCGCAGGTTAACGGTCGTAACAACCTGAGCTGGGAAGATAAATTCAAGCTGGATGTCTGGTACGTGGATCACTGGTCTTTTGCACTGGATATGAAGATCCTCTTTATGACAGTTAAAAAAGTTTTAATACGTGAGGGAATCAGCTCCGAAGGTTCTGTAACCACGGAAAAGTTTCGTGGATCCTCGCCGGAATAAGATCGAACTTTGCCTAAATCTTTAGCGGCACGGATGTGGTGTTGCATCATAAAAAACCCTGCTGAGGGGAATTCGTTTACTTATATAAATACTCGGGTTTATTATCCTTTTCTCCACAATATTGAAGAGGGTGTATGAGTTCTTTGGCGAATGACTTGAAGATGAAAAAAGCTGTCATTGGGATTGTTGGTCTGGGGTATGTGGGCCTTCCTTTGGCGCTTCGTTTTTCAGAAGAAAATTTTTCCGTTGTTGGTTTTGATATCGACGAAACTAAAGTAACGAAAATCAAAGCGGGCGAAAGTTATATTGAACATATTTCAAGCGCGTCCGTGAAGCAGGCTTCCACTAAGAATTTTTCCGCGACGACAAACTTCGCAGAGATTGCGAAAGTTGACGCCATTATTCTTTGTGTGCCAACGCCTCTGAATAAATACCGTGAGCCGGATCTGAGCTTCGTGCTGAACACGATGGACAGTCTTGTTCCATACTTGAGAAAAGGGCAGGTTGTGTCTTTGGAAAGCACGACTTATCCAGGAACAACTGAGGAAGAACTGCGACCTCGTATTGAAGCTCGTGGATTCACCATCGGTAAAGATGTCTTCCTGGTGTTCTCGCCAGAGCGTGAAGATCCAGGCAATCCGCATTTCAACACTAAAACCATTCCTAAAGTTGTCGGCGGTTCGACACCTGCATGTCTTGAGGTGGGTGTTGAGTTGTACGGTGGCGTGATCGATAAAGTGGTTCCTGTAAGCTCTACAAAAGCTGCAGAAATGACGAAGCTTCTGGAAAACATTCACCGTGCAGTAAATATCGGTCTGGTGAATGAAATGAAAATTGTTGCCGACAAAATGGGTATTGATATTCACGAAGTCATCGATGCGGCAGCAACCAAGCCATTCGGGTTTGTTCCATACCGTCCAGGTCCTGGTATCGGTGGTCACTGTATTCCGATCGATCCATTCTATTTGACCTGGAAGGCGCGTGAGTTCGGTGTTCACACTCGCTTTATTGAACTGGCCGGGGAAATCAACAACTCGATGCCTGCTTATGTTATGAAAAAAATTGCGCTGGCACTGAACGATCGCTTGAAGTCTGTAAAGGCCGCAAAAGTTCTGGTTCTTGGGATTTCTTATAAAAAGAATATCGATGACATGCGTGAGTCTCCATCCGTGTTTTTGATGGAAAGACTGCGTGATAATGGTGCTAACATCAGTTACGCAGATCCTCACGTGCCGGTCTTCCCAAAAATGCGTGAACACAAATTTGAATTGAATTCTGTGGATGTGACTGCGGCAGCTCTTAAAGAATATGACTGTGTGGTGGTTGCGACTGACCACGATGTGTTTGATTACGAGATGATTCAGAAAAATGCCAAACTGATTGTCGATACTCGTGGAAAATACCGCGGACATTATGACAATGTGGTACACGCGTAATTTTACATTTGAGGTTGTATGAATTTGGTAGTGGCTATTCCATGTTTGAACGAGAGCGAAACGATCGCTACTGTCGTTCGCTCTATCCCTAGAAATATCGATAGGGTTTCCAAAGTCGTTGTTCTTGTGGTTGACGACGGCTCCAAGGACAACACAGCTCAGCTGGCTCGCGAGGCAGGGGCTGAGGTGGTCTCTCACGGAGTGAATAAAGGTCTTGGTATTGCTTTTCAAAGTGCTGTTGAGTGGAGTCTTAGAAACAAGATGGATCTCATGGTCACAACGGATGGTGACGGCCAGTTTGACGCAAGTGACATTCCTAGGTTGATCGCACCCATCGTCGATGGACAGGCGGACTTTGTAACGGCTTCTCGTTTTATTTCTGACGATTATCTGCCTCAGGGCATTCCTCCGGTGAAGCTGTGGGGAAATCGTCAAATGTCGAAACTGATCAGTTCCTTGACCGGGTCTTCGTACTACGATGTGGCCTGTGGCTTCCGCGCATATTCCAAGCAGTGCCTTTTGAATCTTAATCTTTTTGGTCAGTTTACCTATACCCAAGAAGTGTTTCTGGATTTGTCCTATAAGCGTTTCCGAATTCAGGAGGTTCCATCCCGTGTGAGATACTTCGAGGGTCGGAAAAGCCGTATGGCTCATAGTATTGTGAAGTATGCGCTCAACACCTCCAAGATCATTGGACGGGCTTATTTGAGTTATTACCCGTTGAAGTTGTTCTGGAGCATGGCTGCTGTGCTGTTTGCAATCGGCGGTTCTTTGTTTGCGGTATTTATTGCCCATTTCATGCAGACCGGAAAGTTCACAGGTTATCTGTGGGCTGGATTTAGCGGTGGTTTCCTGCTGGGAACTGCTCTGTTCCTGTTTATTTTGGGTCTGGTTGTTGAAATGCTGGACCGTATTCGCGTCAATCAAGAGCGTAGCTTGGCATTGCTGAAGCAGAAGGTATTTTACGGAGAATAAGGTATGTGTGGTATTGCTGGAGTTATCGGAAATCTTGGAGGCTCAAATTCATTAGAAGAGTTTGAGGCAATGGCGGAAGTCCTGGAGCGACGTGGTCACGACGCTTTCGGCTTTGCTGCCCTTGATAATGCTGCACGGGATTTGCGCTTCGGAAAGCTGTCTCTTCCGTTTCATAAAGCCATTCGGTCTGATGAATATAAAAGCTTCAGAAGTTTCGTGTCTGCTTCAGGTAAGCCGGAACTGGTTTTTGGACACACTCGTTTGGCAACCCATGGGGGTACCGGGGACTCTGCGAACAATCAGCCTGTTGTCTATAAAGACTGGATTGTTGTTCATAACGGTATCATCACAAATGAAAAAGAAGTTAAAGAAGGCATATCATCGGACATCTGCGCTTTGCCTTTGGATACCTATGCCTCCGTTGGTTTTCTGAGCAAACTTTCAGAAGCCGGGGAGTCTTTTGATTTTTCGAAAATCATGCGTGAATTCAACGCAGAAATCAAAGGCGCGAACAACTTCGCCATTTACTCTGCGAAGCGTGGCCTGAGCATTCTATTCTCATCCAACGGCTCGCTTTATCTGCAAAAACGTGATGGGCGCTGGTATTTCTCTTCCGAGAAAAGAGCCTTGCCGATGCAGGAACAATATGAGGCGACTCAACTGTTATTCCCTCAGGTTTTCGTCTATGATCATCGCGGATCCAAAGGTGGCGTGTACGACGTTACCAAGGAAGAGATTTCTTTCAGTGCGGTGGATTCATCCGCGCCTTTGAATGAAGTGACCAAGGTTCAGACTGCCGAATACAAGAGTCATGTGAATGTGGCTGAGCTTGGACGAATTTTGGAAGGCGAGTTCAGGACTGTCAGTGATGCGACAAAGAATGTAAAACGTTGCACTAAGTGTCTATTGCCTGCAACCTTCCCTGGAATTGTCTTTGATAATGCGGGTGTATGTTCTATTTGCGCTGGTTATCAAAGTGCAAAACCCAAGTTGTCCAAAGATGATCTGTATAATCGTCTGACCAATGGTGGGACTGAAAATAAGGTCCTGGTCAGCTTGAGTGGTGGTCGCGACAGTTGTTTCACTCTGCATACTGTTGTTAAAGAACTGGGGTTGAAAGCTTCGGCCTTTACCTACGACTGGGGGATGGTGACGGACCTGGCTCGTCGCAATCAGTCCCGCATGTGTGGAGATCTGCAGGTTGAGCACCTTATTGTTTCTGCAGACATTGAAAAGAAAAGAAAATACATCAAAGACAATGTCTCTGCTTGGCTTCGACGTCCGTCGTTGGGCACTATTCCTCTGTTTATGGCAGGGGATAAGCACTATTTCTACTATGCAGAAAAAGTAAAAAAAGAAAATGGTCTGCACCTGAATGTCATGGGTGAAAACAAACTGGAAAAGACCGGCTTTAAAACGAGATTCGCAGGCGCTGAGCAGAGTGGTGAAAACTCTTCCATGGCGTACAGCATGTCCACCTCAAACAAGATTAAAATGCTGAGTTTCTACGGCACAGAGTTTGCGGTTAACCCAGGATATTGGAATTCGTCTCTTTGGGATACCTTTACGGGCTATCTTAGCTATTACGTTTATCCACGCACTTACGTGAATCTTTTTGATTATGTAGAGTGGAATGAAGACACCGTGGATGCGACCTTGAAGCAATACGACTGGGAATATTCCCCTGACTGTGCAACCAGCTGGCGTATTGGGGATGGAACGGCACCGTTCTATAACTTCATCTATCATTCCGTGGTGGGTTTTTCGGAAAATGACACTCTTCGTGCGAACCAGATTCGCGAAGGTCATTTGACTATTGAGCAGGCGAAGGCTTTGATTGAAAGAGACAATCACCCTCGTCCGGAATCCTTTGCATGGTACTGTGATGTTCTTGGTTTGGATGCAATTGAAGTTGCCAAGGCCATTACCAAGATTCCTAAATTGTACTAAAATATCAGGCGGCAGCTCGGGCTTTGCCAATAGCCAAATAGTTCAGAGCTGCTGAACATACGTAACTCAATGAAGTTGCAATCGCAGACCCCATAAGACCCATCGACAAGAAAAACACCGGCTGAGCAATCAAATTAAACAACAAAATAGCTGACTTCTGTCTCAGGTATAGTTGCGGTTTGTTGATAACGCCAAGGAAGTTGTCAAAGACAAGCAGACCTGCCATGGCAGCTTGAACTGCGATTACGGTATAGGCCAAGGGGATACTTTCAGAATAAAGATCTTGGTTTTTATAGATTTTGATCAGCCAGGGTATGGTGATGAATGCACCTGCGCCCATAATCAGAGCAAAAAGGTAAACCTTTTTGGCGGTCTGTTTGGCAAAGACTTTCAACTCATTGGAAGAGGTGAAATGCAGTCGGGTCAGAGTTTTGGAAATGATGTTTCTGATTACCACTAAAGCCTGATAGAAGCCCTCAAAGAAGATCAAAGCCACTGAATAAATTGCAACCTGCTCTTTGGAACCCAAAAACGAAATCACAATGATGTCCAGGCGGGTGTTGAGTTCCATCGTCATGATGCTGATGAAGTTGGCCGAGTTGTGGCGAAGATTGCCAAGTAGCTTCGCCTTGGACGGCAGTGCCAGGCGAATATGCTGGGAGGTCATGATAACAGCTACGGTCAGAGTCAGAATCTCAGCGGTCAGAAAAGCGGCCCCTAAGAGTTTTGCTTGTCCCAGTGCTCCCAGGGCAGCAATTGAGATCAGGAAGAATGCCGGGCGGGCTGAGCTGCAAATCGCAAAACGGTGATACCTGCCCAAGCCCAGTTGAGAGAAGGTAAGTGTTTTTGCCGGGCCCATAGCCAGGGTGCTCAGAGCCAGGAGCGTGTATTCTGTTTTGTCGAAAACGAGCGTTATCAGCACTGCAAGGGCGGCAAAAAGAGTCGACATGGAAAGACTTGAAAATAACGAGAGACTGAGTGTTTCTTGAACTTCGGAGTCAGTCTGACACAGGGGCAGTTGGGATTGAAGGTAGGCCTGTTGTCCCCAGGTGGCGCATTGAGTTAGGATGATGTACAAAGAGGTGGACGTATTTAAAATTCCAACCACGTCACTTCCGAAGTAGTGATCGCAAATCAAGTTTGCCGTAAATCCTGAAATCGCAAGGATACCAAGATTGAGATAGTTGGAGATAAAATGCGTCTTTTTCATTGTGTTCTACTATTGTTCCGGGCAGACCATGCAGGCAAATACATTTTTATTTTTGCGTGGAATATATATCCGAGAAATCCTTGAAATGTCATGGTGTTCATGATTGCTTATTGGACTGTTTGAAGATTGTCTGGAGGCCTTGCTGCTATGTCCCCATTGTTACAGCCACTTGAATTAATAACTCCTGAGCTTTCGGTCTATTTTATTTTTAATCTGGTGGTTGCCGCGATCACTTCCGTGGCAATTTTCTTCCTTTGCAAAACGCGCGGACAGGCGCCTGCACGTTTCTCGTTTGTTCTGCTGGGCTTTGTCCACCTTTGTTATCAGTGGCCTTTGGTTCTTTTCTCTACAGTCGTTGCCGATACGATACAGAATGCCTGGAGTTTGGGATTATTCATTCATGCATTTGTTCTGGCCAATGTTCTTTGGTTGTTCTGGTCACGCCGTATGGATCCGCGTGGATCTTTCGCGCAAGTAGACGGATTTAAAATTCAGGACGTGGTTGTCGGGTTGTTGGTGATTGTTCCGCTGGTTCTGATTTACCTTAGTAAAGTTTCTTTTTCCTGCACTGCTCTTTATGCATTGCTCTTAGACCCTCAGCTTACTTTGCTGGCGCGGGAATTCAGTCTGAAATTTGTGGGAATGGCGAGCGCCGCATATTCCTATGGAGCGGTCGCCAATGTGGCGGCCCCGTTCCTTGCTTCGATGGCTTTTGTGGTAGGGGTGACGGCAGTAAAAAGCGGCAGATACCTTCGTGCGTTGTTGATGGCGGTGGTTTTTGTAGGTGCCATTCTTTCAGCCTTGTTGATTGGTGCCAAAGGGATGCTTATTCCCTCTATTCTTATGCTCACTGTAACGGTTTCTCTTTGGAACAAGTCATGGCTGATGCGTTTTGTGGGCGTAACTTCTTCTTTGGTGTTTTTGGGGTGCATCCTTGTGGCCTTTGAATTGAGCAAGGAGCGCGGAAATTCAGTCGGTGGCAACTATGATTTTGCCACATGCAGTATGCAAATGGGCGTTTGTGAAAAAAGTGGCCAGCTTCTTGAATCAGTTGGTGAAAGAAAAGTGATTTCGTTGGGGATTTCTCACAATGTTCTGGATTATCTCAAAGAACGCCTTGATCTTGCGTGCTCCGGAAAGGACCTGAGTCTTTATCCGCCAAAAACTTTCCCTAATGATGTGAAGCTCGGGGCGATGGACAGTAATGGGGCGGAACCGGCAAAAAACGTGAAGGAAAGAAACCGGGGTATTATTTATGCCGAGGCGTTGTTTTATCGTGCATTTGTGACACCTTTCCAGGTCTCCGTCTGGCACAATATGTACGTGCTTGATCACGGAAGTCCCGGCACTGGTGCCTTGCCATTGGCAAATCGTTTCCTGGATAGTCACATAAACATGCCAGAACAGGTTTTCCAGAACTATGCTTCCATCTATCTGGGCGGAGACAAAACCAGTACGGGAACAGCTCCTACGGGGTTTATGATGGCTTATCCGGCGTACTGGGGAGCGCTGGGGCTGTTGTTGGCACTGGCTTTTGTGCTTGTGGTTGATGTCGTGTTCTCGGGGCTCACGAACTTCTGTCCTGCAAGGTTAAGACCTCTGGCGGTTGGTCTGATGGTTGTTTCCTCTTATAATTTTTTGATCTCTGATTTTGGAACGGTTTTGCTTTCGCATGGGCTGATTGCTGGCTGGATCATTCTTTTCTTGATGAGCTTGGTAGATAAGCTTACGCAAAGGGTCCGTAATGTTTAGGAAAGACATCAATGCGCTGAGAGCGCTAGCTGTCATTTTGGTTATACTGTACCACTTTAAAATCCCGGGATTTTCCGGTGGTTTCATCGGCGTGGACGTATTTTTTGTTATTTCTGGTTTTCTAATGACCAAAATCATTTTAAGTCAGTTGGAAAAGGGCACATTTTCTTATGGGTCCTTTATTGCGGCCCGCTTTAAAAGGATTTTTCCCGCCCTGCTGGTATTCGTTTTCGCTCTTACAGCAGTTGGATGGTTCTTTCTTTCAAGCCTGGACTATCTCAGTTTTTCCAAGTCAGCAGTTTCCTCGCTGCTGTTTATTTCCAATATCTATTACTGGCGTTCCAGCGGGTATTTTGATTCGGATTCTCACTCCAATATATTATTGCATACCTGGTCCTTATCGGTGGAATGGCAGTTTTACATGCTACTGCCATTGTTCCTCTGGGGCGTATATCGGGCTATACCACAAAGAAAAGCCCTTACTGCCTTTTTATGGGTCTCCTTTATCGGCTCATTTTTATTAAGCTGCTATTTTGCTGAGGTTCGCCCATCCCCAGCGTTCTATCTTTTGCCAACGCGCGCTTGGGAAATGATTGCTGGCGGTCTTGTTTTTGTGTCGCATATCCAGCTGAAACGGATTACGGCAAATCTGCTGGCAGTCACTGGTGTGATGTTGTGTCTGATTTGTGCGGTCTTTTATACCGGTGAAATTTCTTATCCCGGATTGCATGCATTTTGGCCGGTGTTGGGCACAGTATTTGTTCTTGTTGCACAGCCTTCCGGATTATGGGTCGACAATAAGTTCCTGCAAAGTGCTGGATCCTGGTCGTATTCGCTGTATCTATGGCATTGGCCTTTTTCGTCGTGGTACCTGGCGCAGCAGAATCAGACCGTGGATTTTGTACCGCTGGTTCTGTCCTTGGCCGCGGTTGTTGGCTTGAGTCTTTTGTCCTACCGCTATATTGAAGGGACCCGTCAAGGGTTTAGCAAAAGCGTTGTTCGCCTTGGGGCGGGACTGTTTGCTGTGGTTGTTCTCGGGTGCGGTTTTATCTGGCAACAAGAGGGAGTCCGGTCCCGGGCTGAAGGAAGTGTTGCTGACTTGCTTAAGATCGAGAAGGCCATGAAGGACTGGAGCTTTCCGTCTAACTGCAATGGACTGGATTTCTTCGGTAAAATCAGACCATGCACGCTCGAAGGTAAAATTGAAGGCCGGGTTCTTTTTTTAGGGGACTCTCATGTTCAACAATGGTGGCCGCGTATTGAAGCCATTCATCAGCGGGACAGCTCGATGTCAGTGACCTTTGTCACCACTGGGGGGTGTCCTCCGTTGCCGTTGGTCGATCGTGTGGGGGCAGGTTTTGCTTGCCCCAAGTTCTGGGAGCAGGCTCTGGCGGAGGCGAACAATCCGGCTACCAGAACTGTCGTGTTCGGAAGTATTTGGCTCGATTATTTTGAGGGTGCCAAGACTGATATAGCTCCTCGCATGGCTCTAACAAAAGCTCCGGGTTCAAGCTGGGGAGTGAGCAGTCCATTATCTTCCGCCGAGGTAGATGAGGTATTCTCTGCTTTCAAGAGTGTTGTCTCTCTTCTGCAGGGGCAGGGAAAAAAGGTTTTCATTGTTTTGCCTATCTTCAGTTCGGTTGGGAATGTACCGCGAGTGATTTACGACAAGGTTTTCTTTTCCGGGGACAAGCCCGGTTACTTAGTTCCCGAGGAAGTTTTCTTGAAAAGATCTCAGTCGATCAGAGAGAGGCTAAACGGGATTTCTATCGAAACCGGAGCTGTTTTAATTGATGGGAATCATCAGCTGTGCGCTGCTGGAAGCTGTTCTTACTTTGATGAAGCGGGGAATCTTCGCTATATGGACGGAAATCATTTGCGGTCGTCATATGTAAAAGAGCATGTAGATTTTCTGGATATAATTTTCAGATAGTGTAGACTCAATTTATTTTCAAAAAGGTCGCACGACGTTTTTAACCTAGATATGGGATATTTTGAGTGAGCGAAAGACAGTTGTTTTTCAAAAAGGACATTGGATTTTATGCGGGGATTGCGCTGGCGACTCCGTTTTTGGCGTCCATACTTCCTTCAGCCGTTCTTTATGTGTCCTTGTTGGCGCTGATTCCGTTCGGTCTTTTTGTACTGATGAAAGTTCGTCGCATAGGATTTGCTTATTTTAATCCTCTTATCGGCGCCTTTTCTGTTTTGCTGCTTACCTATGTCTTATCTTTGTTTGTAACGGGCACGCCTTTTTTATTTGAGGTTTTAAGAGCCGTGATCGGCGCGGTGGTGCTGATAATAATTTATCTTCTGGGCCGCTCCTCGCAAGAGCGCAACACCTCAATTTATAACGGGTTTATGTTTGTTCTGATCCCGGTGGCATTTGTTCTTTCTGTTCTGTCTTTGATTAAGTTGTATCTTTTGATGAGAGGCAGTGAAATTCCTTTCATGAGTACGCCGTATCCCCAGGCGGCGAGCTTGAAATCCGACTATAATATCTTTGCATTCACGATGCTTTTTGCGGCGTTGGCGATCCTGGGTAAATTGATTTATGGAAAACTTACCAGGTTGGAACGGGCTTTTTATCTGCTGATGTTTACGTTGTTTTCCGTTTGTTCCATTGCGGCAGGATCCCGACGAGTTTTGATCTTGGCGCCTTTGGTGTTGGTGGGCTCTTTCGTTGTTGGTGCCGTCCGAAATGGAAGTAAGAAAACCTGGAAACTTTTGCTGACGGGGGCATCAGTTGTCTTTGCCATGCTGCTGGTTTTCAAGGTGACCTACTTTAACGTCTTCATGAAATATCTTTTGGAGTCGATGAGTATCGATAATCTTTTAGGCTTTGTGTCTCGCGTGGACCGCTGGGCTATGGGTTGGGATTTGATTTCCAAGCAAAACTGGTTCAAGCCCATGGGCTTTGCATATCATAAAGTCTTCGCGTGTCAGTTCAATGACTGCACGATTTATGATTATCCTCATTTGACCATCTTTTCGGAATGGCTGGTTTCGGGCGCTTTAGGGCTGTTTCTGTCTGTCGCTATATTTGGATTTATTCTGCGCCTTATAATAAAGGCCGGAGATCTTGGTATCAAGACAGGGGTGAGTTTCATTGCCCTGGCCGCGATTCCCCATGCTTTGATTTCCGGAGACATCCTGGTTTCAAACCCCCAGTTCCTGGGGGTTCTATTGGTCTTGTGCAGCCTTTGTGATCAAAAGGACCTTAATCTCAGTTCTCTGAATAAAAATCGATAGTCATTTTTTCAAGGGTAATGCTAGAGGCCCCCATTTGATCAATTGAAATCATGATGGATTTGACCTTTGAATTCAGCGTTTCACGGCGCTGGAAGTGCAGCTCTGTATGGGTGAGGACGGGGTCGCCTATAAGAACTTTGTCCTCTCTGTTTTCATAGAAGCTGGTGAGCCATATTTTAGTGTAGGCATGGCCCTTGAGGTCCAGAGAAATTGTTACTTCTTTGGAAAGCTTCTGCCGATCACTGAGATTCATGATCGGACTGGATATTGTTGTTTTAAGTTCCTTGTGAAAATAGGGGCGAGTTTCAACATTGGTCCCGGTAAAATCCGCATCGTTAAGTCTTAAGTAAGCAAACGACTTGTTTGCTCCAAAATCTATTCCCGTTTCCTGTTTCCATGGTCCTTGTTCAGGCGTCAAGAACAGGGATTCCGTATTTGATAAATGTGAAGCCGGCTTCAGCTGGTAAATCTGGTGGCCAGAGAAAGACACCTGCAACGTGGACATTTCAGGGTTTGCCATGATGTGCATGAGCGGGCTGTAGATAACTGTTGGAAGCAGGAAGTCCGGCTGATGGATATGGGTGACACCGATATCCAGAAGTGCCTTGTACCCCTCTTCGACGGTCTTGCTGTTGTAAAAGCTCATCAGCGAAGGATCGGTGTGAGTGATCATTCTTCTGTCAGAGTAGTATAAGTCCGCCGGTTTCGTTGTGAAAACCACAGCATCTTTTGGCAGGCTGTCCCTTGCCGTATAGATGAGTTTGTATTCGGGGCGGGATTTCAGACGTTCGGTATATTCAGTATTGGAAGCTGCCGGGAAAGAGCGTTCCCTGTACAGATGGTAAAGCCATCCCTGCAGGCAAAATGAAGCAGCGATCATTGGGGTGATTGCTTTAGAAAATGGCAGTCGTTTTAAGAGGCTGCCGATCATGAATAGGGCACAACCACCTAATACTGCGGCAAAAGGACTGACAAGCAGTAGATAGCGGTCATTTTTAATCATGATATTTAAACCCAGCAGAATCGAGAGCAGAACCCCTGCATGGTACACAGCCAGAACAATAAAACTGGTGGTGCCAGAGCTGAATCCTTCAATACAGGCGGGCTCCGTGTTTTTTCTGTTTTTTATGTTCGCAGTCCACAAGGCCGCTCCGCCTGCTGCCAGCCAAAAAAGAAGGCCATAAGAAGCAAGATTACCCCAGCCTTTCAAAAGTCCGTATTGAATCTGAGAGAAGAAGGTGTCAATTCCACGGGCCAGGAAAAAGTATTCGTCCCAGTGCAACGACTTCAGGCTGACAACCGGAGGGCTGTCGCTGATGAAAGATCCGAAAAGACGGAAGTTTTTAAGATAAGGATAAAAGGCGACAAGCAGCGATCCAGCCAGGGCAACGGCCGGTGCCGAGATGGCTTCAGTCCATTTGCGCTGAAGTATTTTTTCTAAAGATATAACGCCCAAAAAGATCGGCAACAACAACAGAGCCTGTGAGTGGGTCCATAAAGTGATTCCCAGAAGAATGCCAACCGTGATCCACTTTCTCAGAGAGTCACGCAAGAACAGAGTCGAGGCAAAAACCAGGCAGCCGGCAGAGATCGGCAGGATATCTATCAGAGAAGAGTTCGCTCCAAGATATAAGAGCGGTGTCGTTATAAAAATCAGGATTGTTAAACGCGTTCGTTCAGATTTCTGTCCTGACAGGGTGCCCAGCAAAACGGAAGTTGCAATCAGCATCCATGGAGCCAGAAGCCTCATTAGGCCAGGGAAAGCGGCGTGTCCTTGAAGCACCTGAGTTAAATATATCTGAGCGACATAAAGCGGCGGATGTGTCCACGGCGCATAGAATCCGGAAAGGCTCTGTGCAGTTTCAATCAGTGGATAGAAATGAAGAGTTCGTTTGAAGAAAATCTCGCGACCGATAGTGGCATATTCCAGGGCATCATTCTGTGTCAGGGGCAAAGTCAGTGAGTCGTAGATCAGCAGAAGGCTGACAAAGAGCATGGCGATCAAAAGAGGGTCGACAGAGAGGACTTTCTTTATGCCCCAAAGTTCGCGTATTTTGGAGTGCTGTTGATGCGCAAGAGCGGCTCCGAGAATAAGGATCGCCCCGAGTATCACAGTAATGTGCAGGCTGTGGGATGCGCCAGGAAGCGCCAGCAGGACAGCAACGGCAAGCAGACCGCAAATAAGCGGGGCCAGGGTTGCGCCGAAAGCGACGAGGAATGTATTGGAGGCCGATTTTTTCCATGGCAGGGCGATGGAAATAAGAATTCCTAAAATCGAAGAGGCAAAGACGGTCACGGCAAAGATTATAAAATCAAAAAAAGAAATTTCAGTCATAGGGTCGTCGCCCCGTTCAAAGTCAGGATTTCCACCTTTGATTCCTCCAGATAATCAAGGCCTCGGCTTTTGAGCTTAACGAGGATCTTCTGTGATTCAGAAGGCGCAAACAGCTGTCGTTCCAGGTTGAAAGGGATTTTGGGGTCCATGAGAGCAATATCGGCAACATTTGTTGTTCCGATCACTCGGTTTTCATTGTTCAGGAAAACGGCATGAACGCTTACACGGCCAAAGCCCTTGAGGATTGTTTTTAAGACGACTGAATCCGAGCCTGCTGATTGGCCGTCCAGGGAGAATGTCTCTGACCGTTGTTGAGTCCATTCGCGAAGATACTTCAAGACAGGGGCCAATGGCTTTAGTGAATCGGCAGGCAGGGCTATAAGGTCTTTTCTTCCCCCTAAGGTGATCAGAGCCTCGGTTGTTTCCGCTGTCGATGTAAGTGCTGTATAACGGGCAGAGACAGGACTCGCATTGATCTGATAAAGCTGTGAATCCGGTCCTGCTCCAACAAGCTTGGTGTAAACGGGATTTCCAATAATTTTGATCAATGCCGTGTTGTATTCGGTTGGTTGAATATAGGTTGGAACGTAAATGTAATCAAACTCGTTTGCTTTTAGCCATTCCCAAGCGGCACCAGCCTCACTAACTTGATAAAGAGGAATTAGAACTGGATCCACATGGGATGTGGTCGGGATGTCATTCAGGAAAGAGTCGGCGGGCTTGTAGGAAAGTACTTTCCCGGTTAAATGCATGTCTTTCCATGAATGTAAAAATTCAGTAGTCTCTGTGAAGGATCGGCGCTGCTCGGTTTGGCGCGATCCACCCCAGCTTTTTTTCAGGAATAACAGCTGACCCGCCAATGATAGCGCGAAGGTCAGGCCGACAAGTCCTTGCAGGATCAGTTTGGCGTTTCGGGACTTCAGAGGGTTCTGGGCAAGCACCTGCATCGCAAAACAAATCATCAGAGGCAGAAGAATCATCTGGTAGCGTTCGTTCTTGATATAGTGGGTGGTTCCCAAAAGTGAGATCGCCACGATGGAGGCAAAAAGCCCAAGAATGATAAATAAACTCAAATTCACAATTGAGTGCTTCTTTAAGTGCTGTGATTTTCTTCGGACAGCACAAAAATAGATTCCCAGTGTGAATAAAAACACCCAGGGAATAAGGTTGTACGCTTCATAGTTAAACCACATTTTCAGGTATCCAAATCGCACCACATCAACGAAGTGATAGTAGCCTCTGGAAACCATAAAGTAGGGGTTCATATCCAGGGCAGCGATCTGCGCTACTGGAGAGGCGTCCTTGATTGGATTTCCAAAAATCACGGTATTTCGAACGTAGTAGATGCCGCCGATCAAGATGGCTATACCGCCTGCGATGATGCAATTCTTGATATAGCGGAAGGGCGTCTTTCTATAGACAAACAAGAAGCCAATCCCGAACACCAGTGGATTCAGTATGGCCTGGGAGTGGGCCCACATTCCAAATCCTGAAATCATTCCGACAATAAGGGGGTATGACATTTGATCTGGTTTCAGGGCACAGACCGCAACAAACAATGCAATGTAGGCAGAAAGAGTGCAGGCATCTATGAGTGCCGTGGTTGCCCCCAGACTCCACAGTGGCACGCTCAAGCAGAGAGCAAATGAAAGAAGTGACAGGTTTTTGGAGGTTCGCCATGTTACAGCCGCAATCAAAAAAACTGATGACAGGTAGAACCAAGGGGAAATCCATCTCGTCAGGCCGATTTCATGGATGCCGCCTTGGATAAGGTTCGCAGCATAAAGCAGAGCGGGATATAGAGGAGGGTGAGTCCATGGTCCATAGAAATTCAAAGGATTTTTTTCAGGACTGACTAAAGGGTAAGAGAAAATGTCGTGAGTCTGAAACAGGAATTTACCCACGATCAAATACTCAAGTCCGTCGTTCTGAGTCAGCGGTGTTGTCGTCAGGGCCAGGAGGAACAAGATGCCGGTGATTGCTGCAAAAGCAACGAAGACCCAGCGATGCTTTTCAGCAGGTGATGATGAAGTCGAAGGCGCTGCTGTTTGCGGCAGCAACGCGGCCACACCACGAGTTGTCAGGAAGAAAAAGATAAAGCTCAGGATCAGGTGAAGCATTCCGGAAGATCCTGGAGTCAGCGACATGGCCAGAATCAGGGTCAGGCCCCAAATGAACGGGGCCAGAACGGCACCCATTCCCCAGTGCAAGTGATTAAACTCCGGACTCCAGGGAAAGAGTTTGCAGAGACGAATGCTCTCTAAGGACAGGATGACAGCAATACCTAGCAGTAAAATGGCACTCAACATGGGCCGATCTTATTAACTGATTGCTATTGAGGGCAAATGTTTATTTACCCCGCAGGAAATTAACCCCAAGAGGGAATCACCAGCATCCACACTAAAATGGATGCCCCCAGGGCGGCGAAAACCACCGAAATGCTATTCCAGGAAATTTTGTAAACCCTCATCAGGCTGCAGGTCCATGCAAGATAGTAAACGCTCGTGATTGTGCTAAAAGCGGAAAGGGCCATGATAGGCATGTTAAGAACAGGCCCCCAGATGATTAATGCCAGCAGCGCGAGCACCCCAAAGGCAATCTCGGTTTTGAACACGATGTGGTGTTGCTTTGAGAAATCGTAAAAACGGTCAAGCCAGGTGGTCGTCATCATAAGAAACGAAGGGAACAACATGATCTTCAGAACCTGGGCTGCGCCATCCCATCCAGGGCCGAGTAAAAGGGCAACAATTGGTGCGGCATTTTTATAGATAAGTACTGTTGGCGGTATCAGCAAAATCCATTGTCCCAGCAGATATTTGCGCAATAAATTGGCTGGGGAGTTCTGGCGGGATAAGGCCTCGGTCGCCAGGGGGCGCAGGGCGGTTGTCATAAGTGTTGTTGGGGCTCCCAGCAGGCGGTCCGTCTGGGCGAAAAGGCCCAAAAATTGTTTCTCAGGCAGGCCCGCCAAAGCGAAGTACGGCAGGCGGGTTCTTAGAGTGGAAAGAAAGAAGCTTGGCAGCGCAAACTGCGGGAAAGACCGATAGATCGTTGCAACGGCCTTGACTCGTTTGGACGGGCGCCATGATTTGGGCCACATTTCGGAGGGGATGAGTAAAAATGAGGCAATCGCCGCAATAAGATGGGCGGCGCAAGCTCCTAAGAGCAGGCCATTTCCAGGCAGTTCTTTGAATGCAACCTGCAGCAAAGGGATTAAGCCCAACATAAGGAAAATGAGAATAGTATATTGAGTGTAGCGCTTTCCTCGAATCAAAACTTGGGTTGCCACGTTTGCAAACGACACCGAAAAGACACTTAAGATCGAAAGCAGCGCAAAGGCGATATTGTTATGCGTTAGTAAGGCAATGGCGACCAAAAGCGGAGCGAAAGCCAAGTTTGCCAAGAGTGAAAAACGCACGGCAATTTCCCCTAGGACATTGGCTACAGAGTCGCGTTTGGCGGTTGATATGGCTTCTGCGTACTTTCCAGAGGCCGCACCGGCCAGCACAACCACCAAAGATAGCAACAGGCCGAACTGTGCATACTGCTCCGGGGTATAAATTCTTGCCAGGACAGGAACGAAGAGAATGTTCAAAGTCTGGGACGTAATAATGCCCAGAGAAGTTCGAAGGACTCTATTTATTTTTCTGAGCACGGGCAGGGTTTCCATAGGCGCAAGAGTGAGGGGGGATCTCGCGAACCACGACGGATCCAGCTCCTATCGTACAGTAGGCGCCAATCTTCATCAGTGGAATTGCGACGGAGCGAGCCCCGATTAAGCTCATTTCACCCACATGGACCCCGCCACACAGGACACTGCCAGGAGCCACATGTGTATAAGATCCCACAATGCAGTCGTGTTCCACGATCGTGCCCGTGTTCAAAATGGTGCCTTCCTGAATTTCAGTGTCAGCATTGACGATGGCGCCTGGCATGATGACGGTGCCCATACCGACCCGCACGTTTTGACTGAGGATCGCAGAAGGATCCACCAGCACAGGAAGCATGAGCCCAAGCTCCTGCGCCTGCAGGGACAGTTTTCTGCGCACTTCATTGCTGCCAATGGCTATCGCTGCTGATTTGATATTTTCCGTGACCATAGCGGCCTGCAGATCGGACTTTGTTGAGTAGACGGGGCATCCCAGGAAGGCCTTGCTTTTTGGATTTTCGTCGTAATAGGCCGCAATTTTATAGCGACCCTCTCTCTGAATGACGTCGGAAACTACTTTTGAGTGTCCTCCGCAGCCAAAAACCACAATGCTCTCCATAAGCCTACCTCGATGAGGATTAGGCTATTTGATATTGCGCTTAATCACAAGCTCCGTTATTGCGGCGCGCCTTCGCTTTGATAGCGCACGATATTTTGGCGACGAAAGAAAGATTCTTTATTAGACTTCTTCGCATTCTAGTAAAGGGAAAGAACTCATGGCAGATCTTTTGGCGATTGATGGTGGAACTCCAGTTAAAAAAACTCCGATGGCTCCTTGGCCTTTTTATGCGGAGGATGAGGTGCAGAAGACTGTCGATGTTTTGCGCTCTGGTAAAGTGAACTACTGGACCGGTCCGGAAACAAAACAGTTCGAAGAAGAATTTGCCAGATATCACGGGATGAAACATGGCATTGCCCTGGGTAATGGAACCTTGGCCTTGGAGTTGGCTTTGATCGGCTACAACATCGGACCCGGCGATGAGGTAATCACCACGGCGCGAACGTTCATTGCCTCTGCAAGCTGCATCGTGCGTGTGGGAGCCACGCCGATTATTGTGGATGTGGATCCGGTATCCCAAAACCTTTCAGTTGAAGCAGTTAGAAACGCCATCACTTCCAAAACGAAAGCGATCATTCCGGTACACCTTGCGGGTTGGCCCTGCGATATGGATGCTCTGATGGCTTTAGCCAAAGAACACGATCTGAAAGTGATCGAAGATTGTGCACAGGCGCACGGAGCTAAATACAAAGGACGCATCGTTGGTTCCATTGGTGATATGTCTGCATTTTCCTTCTGTCAGGATAAAATCATTTCTACGACTGGCGAAGGCGGGATTCTGCTTTTGAATGACACCGAGATTTATGAAAGACTGTGGGCATTCAAAGATCACGGCAAAAGTTACGAAGCGGTTTATCGCCGTTCCCATCCTCCAGGGTTCCGTTGGTTGCACGAAAGTTTTGGTACCAATTGGCGCATGACTGAAGTGCAGGCGGCCGTAGGACGTTTGCAGCTGCAAAAGCTGGCGGGCTGGATCGACAAGCGTCGGCACCTGGCTTCGTCCTTCCTGAAGGGGCTGGCGGATGTTCCTGGTTTGAAAGTGACTTTGCCAGGTGATGAAATTTATCACTCCTATTATAAATTCTATGTTTCTGTGGTGCCTGATCAACTTAAAGCCAATTGGAGTCGTGACGCCATCATGGCTGCCGTCAATGCTGAGGGTGTTCCTTGTTTCTCTGGCAGCTGCAGTGAGATTTATCTGGAAAAAGCGTTTACCGGCGCCGGTCTGGGGCCCAAAGAACGACTGACTCATGCCAAACGTTTGGGGGAAATCAGTCTGATGTTCCTGGTTCATCCGACCCTTGAAAGCTCTTATGTGGAAGAGGCGCTAACTGCTGTCCGCAAAGTTATGAAAGAGGCGTGTAAATAATGTTTGCTCGCATTACTCTGCTTCCCCGAAAGATAAAGATTCTTATCATGCTCTTAAGTGATGCGATCCTGCTGCCATTGGCGCTCTGGTCGTCTGTCGCATTAAGAATGGGAACTCTGAAACCGGATGTCGCTGAGTACTCGTGGCTCTTTTTCGTAGTACCTTTTGTTACAATTCCAATTTTCGTTCGCCTGGGACTGTACCGCTCTGTTATCCGTTTTTTGAACGATAAGTTTATTTATACTGTCTTTTACGGTGTCTCGCTCTCTGTTCTGATGCTGACTGCCGTAGTGGTAATGGGCAGAGCATCGGCATTGCCTCGTTCTTCCGTGCTTATCTATTGGGTTATTGCATTTTCCTATATTGCTTTCAGTCGTTTCTTTGCGCGCGGTGTGATGCTCAGTTTTGGGCGCAACTCTGATCGCAGGCAGGCTGTGGCGATTTACGGTGCCGGTCAGGCCGGGCTTCAGACCGCATTGGCGTTATTGTCCGGAACCGAGTTCCGTCCGACGGTGTTCTTTGATGACAATGCCGAACTTCAAGGGACCAATGTTGCGGGTATTCGGGTCTATGACCCCAATGATGCCATTGAGGTGATGCGCAGAAAAGACTGTCGTCAGCTGTTGTTGGCGATGCCGTCCGCCAGTCGCTCCCGCAGGCGCGCGATCATTAAGCACTTTGAGAATGAAGGTATCGTCATGAAAACCCTGCCGGGCCTTGGAGCTTTGGTAAACGGGGTGGTTCGAGTCGAGGACATTCGTGAAGTGGGTGTTGAGGATCTTTTGGGGCGCGATCCAGTTCCGCCGTTTGATGACCTGATTAAATCCTGCATTCGCGACAAGGTCGTTATGGTAACCGGCGCAGGAGGCTCTATCGGGTCTGAGTTGTGTCGTCAAATCATCATGAATACACCCAAAAAGCTGATCATGTATGAACAGGCAGAGTATGCGCTGTACAAAGTTGAGCAGGATATTCTGAAGCATCGGGTGCATTTTGAAGTCGTGCCCGTGCTGGGGGATGTTCTTGATTCTGAGCATCTGGAAACGGTAATGGAAAAGCATGGAGTGCAGACGATCTACCATGCCGCTGCATACAAACATGTGCCTTTGGTTGAATCCAATGTAATTGCGGGAGTTATGAATAATGTCTTCGGGACATTGTCCGCTTCTGAGGCTGCCATTAAAGCCAAAGTGGAGACATTTGTACTTATTTCCACCGACAAGGCTGTCCGACCAACCAATATTATGGGGGCGTCCAAGCGTCTGGCGGAGTTGGTGCTACAAGGACTTTCACAGGATAGGTCCCACAGCACTCGTTTCTGCATGGTTCGCTTCGGCAATGTGTTGGGATCTTCAGGCTCAGTGGTGCCGTTATTCAGAGAGCAAATACGTTTTGGTGGCCCTGTAACAGTAACCCACCCCGATATCACTCGTTATTTTATGACGATTCCCGAAGCTGCTCAACTTGTATTGCAGGCGGGAGCGATGGGAAAAGGTGGAGATGTCTTTGTGCTTGATATGGGTGAAGCCGTTAAGATTGCAGACTTAGCGAAAAAAATGATTGAGTTGAGTGGCTTAGAAGTGCGCAATCCAGAGACGGGTTTAGGAGATATCAGTATCGAGTTTACAGGGCTTCGGCCCGGCGAAAAGCTTTATGAGGAGCTGTTGATAGGCAGTAATGTTTCGTGGACTTCTCACCCTCGAATTATGACGGCAGAAGAGTATAGCCTTGAGGTGAATTTCCTTCGTGAGTCCCTAGAGGAGTTGCGTAGGCTGTGTCTGGAACAGAAAGAAGACGGTGCGAGGAGGGTTTTGAAAAAACTCGTTGCGGAGTATGTCCCATATGTTGGTAGGGCAGAGTAGTGTATCAAGAAAAGGGTACTGCTTTTAGTAGGAGCTGTGGCTGGATATACATAGGGACCTCTATTTTGTTCACTATGCTCGCGGTTGTTTTTGTTTTATATGTTTCCCAATTTGGTATTGAGTTTACCGATGAAGGTTTTTACTTTAATTGGTTATCGACGCCGCACTTCTTTCCTGCCGGGACGACCCAGTTTGGATTTATTTACCATCCGTTTTATGTATTGCTTAATGGAGACATTGTAGCTCTTCGACAAGCTAATTTTGTGTTTACGCTGGCCGTCTCGTGGCTGGTGTTTAGTAAGGTTTTTTCTCTTCCGGCTTATGCAGCAGTCTTTTCTGATACTCAGTCAAAGATTGCAAAACATGCATTGTCTTTAGCATTTTCTTTGTCAGCGTTGTTGATATTTCATCTTTGGTTGCCTACGCCTAATTACAACACCTTGAATTTTCAATCTTTGCTTATTGCCTGTGTTGGGGTTTTGTATATTGAGGAAAAACCACAGAGATTCTCGTGGTTCGGTTGGAGCTTGCTTGGATTTGCTGGATTTCTTTGCTTTATGGCTAAGCCGACCTCGGCATTTCTTTTGGCGATATTGATTTTAGTTTATGCAGTCATCGCGGGACGTCTTTTTCTAAGTGTGCTTGTTGCCGGGATTGTTTCCATAGTTCTTTTGTGCGTATCAGCTATTGCAATTGATGGCTCTCTAACCCAGTTCTTCATAGTGCGCATTGCAGAAGGGATAGCAGATCTTCAGGCTCTTGGTGGGGGGCATTCATTTTATGAAATGTTTAGACTGTACAAATTCGGTTTCAGTCAAATTGAGATGATTTGTATGTTTTTTGTGGGCCTCTTGTCGGCCCTGCCCGGTTTGTTGATAAAGTTTCACCGACCAAACAGTGCACTGGGATATTTGGCCGGATCAGCGGCAGTCCTGATTTTAGTTTTGTCTTTTGCTCAGTACATACTTCCGGTTTTGCAAAATGCTCGGCCTGCAGTTTTGGTTGTAGCTCTGACATTTGGTTTGCTATTTAGCTTATACTCTATTGATAGAAAGTTCCTTGTTGAGAAAAGAAACATTTTTCTATTCTGTTTGTTCTTGTTCATGCCTTATATTTACTCTTTCGGTACGAACAATAATTATTTTTTGGTTTCGTGCGGGGCGGGTCTGTTTTGGATTGTCGCCTGTCTTTCGCTGTTTGCGACCAAGAGTAAGCTTCCTTCGTGGCATTACTTCTCAACGGCGGCTTTGTTGACTCAAGTTCTTGCTTGTGTAGTTTTATATGTAGCCGTTGCAAATCCCTACCGGCAACCTACCGCCCTCTGGAAGAATTCAGTGTCTGCTCATTTCCGGGGTACTAATTGGAAGCTGAGCTCTGAATCAGCAATTTATATCGAAAGTGTGCTGGATTTAATGAGAGACAGCGGTTTTGAGGATGAAACTCCGGTTCTGGATCTCTCTGGACGAAATCCTTCGTTTAGTTTCATTATTAATGCAAGGTCGCTTGCGTACCCATGGGTAATTGGTGGATATCCGGGAAGCCTATCACATGCGAAGAGGGGCTTGTCTCGGGTTTCGTGTTTGAATCTAGGAATGGCATGGTTATTGGTTGAGCCTAAGGGGCCTAGGTCCATATCTATGGAAGCATTGAGCCAGTTCGGTATCAACTTGGCCAGTGACTATGTGGTAGTCGGAGCATTGCAGTCACCTAAGTCTGATTATTCTGAAACCTTTGAGCAAATTGTTTACAAGCCCAAAGGAAGTCTCACGCCAAAATTATTTGAAAACGGGGGCTGCAAAGAGGCGTTTGTTAAGGATTAAATCTGTTCTTTGCTTTAGCTACTGCAATAATGGAGCCTCCAAATGGAATCTTTCCAAGTAGGCATCGTTCAACTGACAACAGCTTTCCTACTACGTCCTGAGCTTTTCCCGTGTGCGAGGAGCTGTGCTCGAGGATGTCTGTCTTATTTTTTGATTTCGGATTCATTTTTTGTAGTAAGTATGGCAGTCGTCTGAATAGGAAGATTGGTAGGATGAGGAAGCTAAAGAAGTATGAAGAAAAAACAACTTCATAGCCAGCATCACTCAGCTCTTTCCTCAGGCTTGTTATTGTGTATCTTCGGAAGTGGCCGGCGCTAATATCGTCATCCGACCAAAGCCAGTTGTAAGCCGGTACAGTTAATACAATTTTTGAGACGCCCGGCATGTTTTCCTGGATACTTCGGTAAACGTTCTCGGGATTATCAAAATGCTCGATGACATCAAATAAGCCAGCGGCGGCATTTGGTTTGGTGGATTTGAAGCCCACTATATCTGCACAGTATACGTCCTTAATTCCTCTTTTAAAGGCATTAAATACGCCGCTCCCAGCTTCAACCAGGGTTACCTTATAGCCCATGGACGCAATTTTTTGTGCCACAAAGCCATTGCCTCCTCCTAAATCATAAAATTCAACCATTTCCGGAACATGATTTTTGAGTACTTTTTCGATGATTAAATTTCTATGCTTAAACCAGAAACTTTTATCCTCAATCTCGAAGTAAGTGCTATTTCCTTGTGCGGGATAGGAGACGTTCTTTTTTGATGCGGAAAAGTATATGCCGTCGACTTTTTGAAACTCAGACATTTGTTCGTCTCCAGTCTACTTTGCACCGAAGCGAAGCTTCAGTTTTCGCAAAGGTAACAAGCTATTTCCGTTTTCGTCACGGAGATCGGTTATTTTTAATTGGCCTTTTCCACATAATACAACTGGATAGCCCCCTTCAATCTCGAAAACCTTTCCTGGTGAGTTGTTTTCAAAGACCAAGGAAGGCACGGCTTCTGCTGACATGATCCGCACCGCTTTTTGTTCAAGAATTGTGGATGCACCTTTGTAAGGGTAGCCGACGGCATCTATCTGGCGAAGGATGAGTTGTGCATCAACCTGCCAATCAATTTTATAATCTTCTTCATCTCTCCAGATACTATATGTTGCATCTTCTTCGTTTTGATCGAGTTCTGCCATATTTTTACCCGAAATAAAGCTGCTAACAATTTCTGTAGAGATTTCTTCATATATTCCAGCGACATGCTGAATGGCACTTTGAATTTTGATTGGATACTCGATTTTTACGCTTCTCTGTAAAAGAATTTTTCCACGGTCATACTTTTCATCAGCGATTAAAGCGGTAGCGCCAATTGTCGTTTCGCCGTTTATTAGGGCAGAAACCAACGGATTGAAACCTCTATAGCGGGGGAGGAGTGAGTCGTGAAAAACGACCAACCTTTTTCCGTCTGAAATAGGAATAAGAGTTCGCCATGAGATTGCGATATGGAGTTCGTTTTCTGAGGCGGTCCTCTGGGGCAGTTTTGTGTGAACTTCAATATTGTATTTAATGCATGTTTCAACTATATCGCTGTGGAAGTCATTGTCTACTGCTGGGTCTTTGCATGTTACTACGAAGGCGATTCTTTCCGGCGTAAAGTCAGCAATTATTCTATTTAAAACGCGAAGACCTTTTTCAGTCATTAAGAAAAGAATGACCTTTTTATCTGGCTTATTCAAAGTTATGCCTTTCGGAAACTAGATAGATCGGGCGGTGCTTTGTGGCCTCAAAAATTTTGCCGATATAGAGGCCAATAATTCCTAGTATGAAAACAATTAGGCCTGTGCAAAAAAGCATGAGGGTAACAAGGCTGGCATAACCCAATACAGCGAATCCGTTTGTCAAAGCCCGGATGATGACTGCTACCATTAGTAGCAGTGATATGCCCGCCATTCCCAATCCCAAACCCGCAACCATCCGAAGAGGTTTGTCTGAGTGGGCAAGTACGATGTCGAGTCCGAGGGCGCAAAGTTTTGAAAAACTATAGGTCGAGGCTCCGTCCTGTCTTGATGCGTGTTGAACCGGCAGTGAAGTTGATTTGAAGCCACACCATTTTACCATTACCGGGAAAAAGCGAATAGGCTCGTTCATGCTGCGGATGGCATCGATAACTTTACTTTGGTATATTCCAAAGTTTGCGATAGATGAATCAAAAGTAGTACCGGTTAGAGCCGACAAGATTTTATAAAATAGTTTTGATAAAGTTTTTTTAAAGAGATGGTCTTGGCGCTCAATTCTTTGCGCTAGAACGATATCAAAACCTTCTTGGGCTTTTTTGTACAATCTTTCGATTTCCTCAGGCCTATCCTGGAGGTCGCAATCCATTACTACTATCCACTCTCCAGAGCATGATTGTAGGCCGGCGGTGATGGCAGCATGCTGACCGAAGTTGCGGCTGAGCTTTATGCCTTTCACTCTTGGATTTTTTCGACAGATGTTTTCAATGGCAGTCCAACTTTCGTCAGGACTGCCGTCCTCGACGAGAATGATCTCAAAATTTCCTTGGAAGTGACTGAGTGAGTTTTCGATTGTTTCGACTAATAGATGTACGATTCTTTCAGCCCTGTAGACAGGACTTACGATACTTAGGAGTTTCTTGGGGTTATTTGTCGGCATGTTAAGTCTCGTGTTAAGGTGACTTAAACTAAATAAAAGTTCACAAATTGTATCGCTTTTTCTTCCTTCAACATGATGCGAAACGGCAGGGTGCCGTCCGCAGTTGGGTGTCATTCACCTAAGCCAAGAGATTAAAACCTCAACCGCACCCCAACCCCCACATCCAAATCCACATCCGTCTCTGGCGTCAGATCCACCGCAACGGACACTTCCCCAAAGAACTCAATGTCCGGATTATTGATATTATAAAGCAGTCCCAATGGCGCACGCGGCCCGATAGCCAGCTCCCCATCGTGCTCACCCTTGTTGAAGTTAATCAACCGCACCCCAAGGCCATAATACATTTCAATCGGTCCGCTGTTTTCAATCGCAAAAGTGCGGGCTTTGTCCCAAAGATATGTAGCATGAATGTGAAGCCCGGAATGGTCTCCCGTGGCATAGGCCAGCGCCCCTTCGATGGAATGCTGTCCATCCAGGGAAGCTCGTCCTGAGATCCCTGTTGGATCGCCCAGCACAATACCGAGGGCATTGTCGGCAAGGGCGTTAGAGGTGGTAATCATCATTGATAGGGACAACGTCGCTGCTGCCATTAACTTCTTCATGAAGTCCTCCGCTGAAGTTCATTATCCGCAATCGAACAAAGAACTCCATATAAAAGATCGGCCTGTTTCAAGCTGAGTGGCAACAGTCAAAAAAATCGACAGTTTATTAAACTTAGTTCGTCATTTTTGCTGGTTTATTCTGGATATTCGATTTGCATCTTTCTTTTGACTTCTGGAAGGCCTACGAGCAGGGGGAGGTCTTGGCTTCCTTTGCGGATGTGCATCTCCGCCGCCTGAATTATTTTTTCCATTTGTGCAGGAGAAAGATACCCCTTTTTGTTGAGTTGAGTTCTGCAGCTTTTAAAGAAGTCCGACGTTCCGGACTTTTTCTCGTCCAAGTATTCTAACAATATAGATATGTCCTCAATCGACTCTTCAGAGTATCGTTGGTCCGCTCTGGCGTCGTCAGGTGGGAGCGCGAAGTTACCGCCGTTGACGCCTGTTTGAGAGATGTGCTGGCGAATCTTTGCCGCTATCCATTTATGTATGTCAAGGCCATGAGTAGATAGGAAACGATCGAATGTTATCGCTTCATTTTGGGTTAATTCTGAAGTATCGAGATAGTATTTGATAAGTGGATTCATATAGTCGTTCCAACATATCGAATGTAATCGTGGCAAACTAAATGTTATTTACAGGCGTGTGGCATCAATTTTACGAGGGGCTCCGCGACTAAGACCATAGATCCCCCTTTAGTTGCCCACAGGCAACTTTCTCTATTAAAATCTAGTGTTTTCGATAAAATGTTGCCTGAAGACAACTTTTAGTGGATTTCCCCCATAATTCCATTAAAATGTTTACTGTAAGCAACTTTGGAGGTTCAGGTGGAATATATGCGTATTACAGGTGCTTCTCAATTGGCAGAAGAGGTCCGGAAGATTCGCAAAGAGCAAGGTATTACCAGCGAAAAGCTCGGGCAGTATGCTGACCTTTCTCGCTATGCCGTTTTGAACTTCGAAAATCAAAAGTCGGACATCAAGTTGTCGACGCTTTTGAAAATTCTAAAGCTTTGCAATATCGAGATTTATATCAAGGTCAAAAGCAAATGAAGCGGCCGTTGAATGTCTTTTACAAAAAGCAACATGTTGGAGTGCTGCTGAAAAAGCCTGATGACACTTTGGGTTTTTCATATTCAGAAAAATGGATTTCTGGGAAAGATTCTTTTGTTCTGTCGCCAGCCTTGCCATTGCAAAAGGACGAGTTTAACAATCGCCTGACCAAGGCGTATTTCGACAATCTTCTTCCTGAAGGTGACACTCTAAAGCTGTTTGAACAAATTCTGAAAAAAAGCTTCGAGGATCCCTACCAACTTTTGGAAAGCTACGGTCTTGACTGTGCGGGAGCCCTTGAAATTACGCCGTTGGACGAGGCGCCAGAGACGGTATTAAAAGGGGATCTGGAAGAGATTTCATTTGAGGAAATAGACCGGGTTATCAATAACAAAGAAAGCCTGTATGTGCACAGCCTTGTGAACCATAAAGGGCGTTTTTCATTGGCCGGGGCTCAGGATAAAATTCCGGTGATTTTTCAGAGCGGGAAGATTTTTTTGCCGGCGGATGCAAGGCCCACAACTCATATTCTAAAGCCACCCACACGGATATCTGGAGTTTTAAATTCGGTGCAAAATGAGTATCTGTGCATGAGGCTTGCGGGACTTTGCGGACTGAGTATTCCGGATGTTCAGTTGGTCGGGGAAGAGCATATATTATTCTTAGTAGAGCGTTACGATCGTAAAATTGAAAAAAATGGAACGGTTGAGCGCATTCATCAGTTCGACTTGTGTCAGGCCCAAGGGGTCCCTTCTGCAGAAAAGTACGAGGAAGATGGTGGGCCGTCATTTGCGCAGAATTATAAGGTCGTAGGGGATATTTCGGACAATAAGATTCAGGATCTCGAGGCCATCTTGAAGTGGCTGGCCTTTAATTTGTTGGTTGGAAATAACGATTCCCATTCTAAGAATCTGTCTTTTTTATACGTAGATGGTCATACTCAATTGGCACCTATGTATGATTTGCTTTCTACCAGCATCTATAAAAATATGTCGTCGGCATTTGCGTTCTCGGTCGGAGGGCAGCGACAGCCAGCGAAAATGAAAAAGAAAAATTTTGAGATGCTGGCTGAAGAATTGGGTTTCTCTAAGAAGAAAGACATCTTTGTGAAAACTCTGAAGGAGATGTCCGTATTAGTGGAAGAAAAAGTGGAAACGCTATGGTCAGAAATCGCGGATGATGATCGCTTTAAGTATATTAAAGGTAATCTTCGCGGCGAAATTCAAAGCCGTTTGAACCTTTACAAGTCGTTGTAAGCGCCTCTGTGGGATGGGGTGCGGATTTTAAACCCGCACCCGTTGTGGCAAAGCTCTAATGAGCATCTTTAAATGAGAGTTCGTTGGGGGTAGATACTTTAGCTGTAGCATCAATGCCCAGCAGATAAGCCACAACGTCTTTAGCGCTGTAGGAACTTTTCCCACGAAGCATACGAGCAACATTATTCAAATCATCCCCCGCAGTCAGCAAAGGCTGCTCTTCCATACCGCCGGCCTGGATTTGGCCCATGCCCACGTCAGCCATCAAAGCATTGCACAGACATTTGCGTCCGACAGTGTCTTCTTCCAAGCCGCCCTTTTTAACATAGTCATTCACCGGTTCAGCAGGGCAGCGTTGGCCCACACTGCCGTCAGGTTTCTGATAAGCATGGCGCAAGTAACCCAGATCACAAATACGTTTGCGTGACAGGTACAAAGCTTCTTCAGAAATAGTCCCAGAAAGGCGCGCGGCCTTAAATGGAAAACCTGTCGGCGAAGAGCGTGGATCCGTAAAGATCCAGCCACCTTCAGGCGCTGTTTCCGTCGTGATTTTTTTCAAAGCCTGAGCTTTGTGTTCTTCCTTCACGCCGGATTCTTCCGAGAAGGCAAACAAAGTTCCCACCTGAACACCGTGCGCGCCTTGAGCACGAACTTCAGCCAGCTTTTCCGGAGTCGCATAATAGCCCGCCATCCAGAACGGCAGCTCTAGTGCCGCCATTTCTTTCAAGCACACTTCATCGCGAGTTCCATAAACCGGCTCGCCACGCTCATTCAGCTTCATTGGTCCGCGCGGAGGCGCATTGTGGCCGCCAGCCAAAGGACCTTCCACGATGAAGCCATCCACGCGACCCGTGGATTTCTTTTTAAGGTTCGCCGCCAAAATAGCAGAAGAAACAATCGGGAAGAAGTAAGGGCGTTTCAATGGAGCAAGCTCAGTGCCTTCCATCACAGATTGCGGATCAAAAGAAGTGATCCCGTCTTCGGAAGCTCCAGCCACCGGAACCTTCAAAGTCGCTTTCAGGTTCTGAGAAAGCAAATCCAGGGCCCCCGGGATTTCACGCGGGATTCCCGCACCCATGATAACGTAATCCACACCAGCCAGCAGGCCGCCGTAAAGGCAGGCAAGATTTGGCAGAACGACTTTTTCCAAAAGATTCAGACCGATCACGCCACTGTGACCCTCGCGTGCCAGCCACACTTCAACAAAGCTTGCCGCCACAGTCAGTTGCAACAATGCTTTCGGAGATTCCAGATTGAACATCGGAGGACGTTTGTAGGCTTGAGTCGCAGGACGGCCGCCTTCGATGAAGTAAGTGTCCAGAATCTTTTGAGCGATCTCCTGGGAAGGGAAGGCTTTCAAAGCACGGCGGCAGTCACCGGCAATATCACCATCTTGCAGACGACGAACCAGAACTGAATTGATCGCAGTTCCAGAAACAACGCCCAACTGGCCTGTTTGAGAAACTGTTTTTGCCAAACGCCAGTCAGAGACTGCGATCCCCATGCCACCTTGAATTACGATCGGATGATTAAATTGCATCCGAGCAATCTATCGGGGGCCGAAGTAGGGTTGCAAACATATAAGATATCTCGGGTTGCTTTTTTGATTGCACCGCATCGTGGTTAGCCCAAAAGGTCCAGTATTTACATATAATTTACATATCTATTGACCAGGGTCGGGCTCTGAAAATAGAGTCGAAGAGTCCAGTGGCTGTTGGTCACTCTAAAACCATACAAAACGTCTATCTATAAGTAGATAATTTATATCTATAGGTCTATCTATAAATAGACGATAAGATGTATTATATCTATCTATAGATAGACGATTGGGGGTTTTGTGAAATCTAAAACGGCCAAACTTCGACGGGCGCAGTTGGATCAACAGTTTATGACAGCACATGGAATCAGCTCGGTGAAAACCCCCAAGACGGGGTGGGTTCGCGAAGTGCGTACCGCTCTGGGGATGTCGATGAGTGATTTGGCCGCGCGCCTTGGGGTGATCAAACAGCGTATTGAAGGGCTAGAAAAGAATGAGGTGGCGGGGACCGTCACGATCGAATCCTTAAGAAAGGCGGCAGAGGCTATGAACTGTGATTTCGTTTATCACTTTGTCCCAAAGCAGGGGTTGCAAAAAACCTTAGAATCCCAAGCCAGCAAAGTCGCCGAAGAGATCGTCAAATCCAGCGAGCATTCCATGAGCCTTGAATTGCAAAGCACTTCCAAATCCGCACAGAAAGCTCTTGTCGAAGAAATCGCGCTTGAACTTTTGCGCAACGAAGACCGCCGTATCTGGAGTTTGAAAAAATGAAGATCCCGTCCACTCTCGGAGCCACACCGTTGGATGATGAGACCTTGCGAGGACTTATTCCGGGTTTGACGACTCACGGGGAGCTGGATGAATTCGAAGCCGCCAATATTGCGCGTGCCATGTTGTGGGCTGAATCCAGCCGGTCCTTGAAAAAAGACCTGCTAAGTATGACGGGACTTAAGCGTCTGCATCAGAAGATGTTTGAAGACACCTGGAGTTGGGCCGGTGACTTAAGAATCCGTCAAACCAACATCGGCGTGTCGCCGCAGACGATTCAGAGTGATATGGCTATTTTACTGGGTGATATCAGCTACTGGTTGAAAAATCAGACTTTCCCGGTCGAAGAAATCGCCATTCGTTTCCATCATCGTCTGGTGCATATTCATCCCTTTCCCAATGGCAACGGGCGTTGCGCGCGATTGGCAACAGATCTGTTTTTGAAACAGCAGGGGGTTGCTGGTTTCACGTGGGGGCTTGGCAGTTTGGCGCAGTTGGGAAAAGCCCGCGAAGAATACATTCGCTGTCTCAGAAAAGCCGATCAAGAAGGGGACTATGGCCCCCTTTTGAATTTTGCGAAAAGTTAGCAGCTGCTTTACCGCTTCTTTATCACCAATTCTTTGTACTGCGTGTGACCATCCACTTCCCGGTGGAATACCAGCTCATGATTTTCCAAAAGCACGATTTCAGCGGTTGTATGAATTAACGATCCGTCCATCAGATGACCGCCAATGACTTGGCCTTCAAAGTTGCTGATGGACATGTGCAAGTGCGCCCCATCAGGCCCCAAAGTTCCAGACAGGGACACAATCTCAAACGGCCCTTGAAACTCCACTACGTCCTTGCCGCCGGACATGCGCAGATGTGCTTTATCGACGCTGCCAACGGCGCTTACGACGCAGGCCGCCTGAAGGTGATACTTCTGGCAATAGAACAAGAGCTCTTTTTTAAGGTCCTGCCCCGGTCTCAAACGGAAACAATATGTGGTGTTCGAGCTGGAAAAAGGTTCAGTTGCCATCAGATTTCCCCTTATTAACGAAATGAAAACAAAATTTTATAAACTTCATCTTTGTCCGGTCCCGCAACGGGAGTACTATTGAAGAACGGAGATCGGCATCTTATGAAAATATATTCTGATATCACAAAAACCATTGGTCAAACCCCCTTAATTGAAATGCAAAGAATCGGCAAAGACTTGCCTGGGCGTTTGTTGTTGAAACTTGAATTTTTCAATCCCCTGGGATCCGTCAAGGACCGCATTGGCCTGGCGATGATCGAAGACGCTGAGCGCTCAGGTCAGCTTAAGACCGGAATGAAAATCATTGAACCGACAAGTGGCAATACAGGGATTGCGTTGGCCTTTGTGGCAGCAGCCAAGGGTTATGACATCACACTGACCATGCCAGAAACCATGTCCCAAGAGCGTCGCACATTGTTGTTGATGTTGGGGGCGAAAATCATTCTGACTCCAGGTCCATTGGGTATGAAAGGCGCCATCGCCAAAGCCATGGAGCTTCTTGAAAACACTCCGAATGCGTGGATGCCTCGGCAGTTTGACAATCCTGCAAATCCGGCGATTCATAAAGCAACCACGGCGCTTGAGATCTGGAACGACACCGACGGTAAAGTCGACATGGTCATCAGCGGAGTTGGAACATCCGGCACGATCACCGGCGTGGGCACCGTTCTGAAAGAAAAAAACAAAAACATCAAAATCATCGCAGTCGAGCCTGCAGAAAGCCCGGTGCTTTCCGGCGGCAAACCCGGTCCGCACAAAATCCAGGGTTTGGGCGCAGGCTTTATTCCTAGCGTGATGGACAGATCCGTTGTTGATGGGGTCGAGCAAGTGTCATCTGAAGAGTCCATGAAAGTGGCTCGCGAAGTGATTAAAAAAGAAGGCATTCCGGTGGGGATTTCATCGGGTGCAGCGATCAGCGCAGGTCTTCGTCAGGCGGCGAAAGAGGAAAATCGCGGGAAAAATATTGTCGTGATCATTCCAAGCACCACCGAACGTTATCTGTCGACGCTGCTGGCAGAGCAGGAAAGAGCGGAAGCCCAAAGTCTTCCGGTTGCCACTGTGGATGAAAATTACCTGAGTAAAGTGAAGTAAAAAATGGTTCCCTTTATCGTTCCGGCCAAAGAAAAAGTACTGCTGAAGATCGGAGAAGCCCCTAAGCTTCCCGAAGCGCCTTCGCAGTTTGATATCTTTGTCTGGAACGTTTACAAGGGGCAAAAGGCTCATTTGTTTGAACAGGATTTCAAGCGCCTGGGTGAAAACAAGGACTTTATCTTCCTGCAGGAAGCCTTGCTGGATCAACGCATGCCCGCGATGTGGAGATCCGATTTTTCAGCCTACGAATGGCACCTGGCTCAGAGCTTTCATTATAAGAAAGACCTTTCCAGCACCGGGGTGGCGATTGGCTCAAGACTGACGCCTCAGTCAGTTGATTTTATTCGCGCCAAAACCCGCGAGCTGTTCTGGCTGACGCCGAAATTAACTTTATTCAGTGAATACAGCTTCGGAGACAAGAAGGCTCTGTTTGTGTGCACGCATGTGCTGAACTTTGTGACCTTGAAAGCGTTCACATCCTCACTTTATGAAATCGCTGAAAAGATCTCGCGCTTTGACGGGCCGGTGGTATTGGCAGGGGACTTCAACACCTGGAACTTTAAACGTTATATGATCATGAAATCCATCTTCCGTGATCTGGGGCTTGAGCATTTGGACTTAGAAGACGACGGTCGTATTCTAAAGCTCGATCATGTCTTTGTGCGAGGCTTTGATGTCGTGAAAGCCAAGGTCCACCACACCATCGTAAGTTCCGATCATTTCCCTCTGGAAATCACCCTAAAACTCTAAAAAGTTCCTGGTTCTTTTTCGGGTCTACACTGCGTTACCTTGTGGGGGTGTATGGGGAGTCTCTCAAAAATTGACTTTTGAATATGACCATGATATTATGACCATAAGTTACAAAGAGGTCATAATGGCTGAAAAATACCCCGCTGGCCAGTTTAAGGCTCAATGTCTGATGCTGATGGATAAAGTTAAAAAATATGGTCAGAGTGTCACCATTACAAAGCACGGCAAGCCCGTGGCGAAATTGGTTCCTGTTGTTGACGATGCTGAGGGCGTGGAAAGCCCATTCGGTTCAATGTCCGGCACCGGCGAGATCAAAGGCGACATAGTAAAATCCACAGGCGAAAAGTGGAGTGCCGATGAAAAGTAATGGCTTGCTATTGGATACCCACGCCTGGATTTGGGTGGCGTTGGGGCATGAGCGCATGGCTAAAAGCAGTGGCCGAAAAACGGTTGAGAAAGCGTTTAAAGAGAAAGCTCTTTTCTTGTCGGCAATTTCATTATGGGAGCTTTCGATGCTAGAATCCAAAGGGCGTATTGCCCTGACAGAGCCATGTTTGGATTGGATTCAGACATCCCTGGCGCGGTTACAGATTGAAGTCTTACCGTTGTCGGCAGAGGTGGCGGTAGAGTCCTCAAGACTTCCCGGGGGCTTTCATGGCGACCCTGCGGATAGAATTATAGTGGCCACGGCCAGAAAAGAGCGCCTGCAGTTGATGACTCAGGATGAGCTGATCCTGAGCTATGGTAAGCAAGGCCTGATAAAGACGATTACTTGCTATTGAGAACCGCTTTTTCCAGCCGGTCCATGCGGGCCTTTAATTCTGCCAGCTCTTTGTCTTTCTGGGCCTTGTCCTGCTCTAAAGCTAGAATCCGCTGATCCTTGTCGGCAAGGGAGCCTTTCAGGGCACTGATTTCTTCATACAGAGCCTTGATGGCCTCTACCAACGGGGACACCAAGTGCGAATAGTTCACAGACTTCATGCCCTGGGAATCGGTCTCTACCAGCTCTGGATAAATTTTTTCAAGTTCCTGGGCGATAAAGCCCAGTTGAGGGCGTTTGCCGTGCTCTGGATTTTTCCAGTTGTAACTGACACCCTGAATTTGCAAGACCCGCTGTAAAGCCTCGGAAGAAGACAGCGAGGCTATGTCCCGTTTCAAGCGGATGTCGGAAGAATCCGTGATTCCAAATCCGCGCAAAGTTCCATTCACATCCAGTTTGTATCCCGGGGTTGTGGTTCCAATCCCCACGTTGCCATTGATGGCAAAATGCATGCGCGGGGAGTTGTTGGAATAGATCTGCAAAACCCCGTCAGACACCCATTCAAGTCCGGTGTCCTGATCCCCGATAGCCAAGGCAATCCCCGGGGTCACAGATCCCCAGCCCGAGTTGTTATAAACATACAACTTGTCTTTGACGAAGGTGTTTCCTTCGACATGCAGCTTGGTGTTGGGCGAATTGGTCCCGATACCCGTATTACCCGTGAAGACATTCGTTGAAGCGGTGTCTTCCTGATAAATTCCATATTTCGTGGTTCCTGCGACCGATCCGATATGCAATCCATAACCCGTATCGATAGTTCCGCCCCCGGTATTGGACACTGTCAGATAGGCCGCTTTGGCCAGGGTGACCGTGCCGGTAGAGGTGTTCTGCACGTTCGCCTGAAGGCCTGTCGCATTGGACATCGTGGAAGCTGATTTGTGGTGAACGTCATTGACTGAGCCAATAGCATTGCCAATGTTCCCGGTTTGCCCGGCAGAGTCTTCGATTCGATTTACGGCCCCGTAAAGTGCGCCGGTGAAGGACTGCGCCGAACCGACCAGGATTGTATTCCAAACTGCGTGCAAGTTCTGAGTCACGGTCGCCGTAGGAGCCGGAGACAAAGAGTTACGAACCAGCACAGCCGGCGGTGACGCAGCTGAAGTCGTCACATGTAACAGGGAGGACGGGGAGGTCGTACCGATGCCGACATTTCCGACGTTATCGATGCGCATTCTTTCGTTGGAGCCAGCACTGGTGTTGGTTGCAAAGGTAATGGCGGTGTTGGAGTAAGTGTTGATTTTGAAATTCCAGCTGGAATTCGATTCGATGTAAGTCAGGGCACTTCCGCTGCCCTGGCCCCAAGTGCCGAGGCTGAGGCTGTTGGTTCCGGCTTTGGCGTTGATGTAAGCGCCCCCGGTGTTGTTTGTATTGTTGATTTGGATGCCTTTGCTGGTGGTGGCAGATGCCTGAACTTCCAATGGGAATGTGGGGGTGGTTGTGCCAATACCCACTTCCCCTGTACTAAGCACCGTCATCCGCGTCGTACTATTGGTTTCAAGATTCAACGCCTGAGCATCATTTGTCCCGAGAGTCGCCGCCGCGCCAAAGCTGTTCCCGCCATTGGCAAAAAGACCTGAAGAAGCATAACTCGTGCAACCCATCACTCCGGCAGCATCAAAAGTGACCAGCTGACCTACAGCACATGTGAACGCTGTGACCGCGGATCCCGTTCCATCACTTGCCAGCAGTCGATTGGCCGTCAATGAACTTGTCCCAGTCCCACCTTTGGAAACGGGCACCACCGGCAATTGAGATGTCGTAAGCGTGCCGCTGATATCTGCAAAGCCCAATAAGGCGTTCACCCAGTCCGTACCGTTATAGCGCAAAGTTTGGCCTGTTGCATAGGCGGCAGGCGATACCGTCTTGCCTTTGATTTTATCAACGCTGGTCGAGCCGGAAGTCCCACTCACATCACCAGAGAACGTCGAGGCAGTGCCCAGTTTGTTGTTAAACGTGTTCCAGTCTGTCGAGCTTAAATACCCATTGGTTGTCGTGTTGGCCTGACTGATCGTGATATTCGGTGTGGCGCCACCGCTGGAAGCCAAAGGGGCACTTGCCGTGACACTGGTCACACCGTTAGATCCGGCGCCATCGCCGACCTTCACCCATGTGCTTCCAGTATCGCGGTAAAGAGAGTTGTCGTCCGTGCCAATATAAAGTCTGCCCGCCGTGGCTGCCGCCGGACGGCTGGCGACGGTCCCGGATTGCACACTCGGTGTGCCGCCGGCATTTTGGATAGAATCGGTGATGCCATAACCTGTCAATGTCGTGGGCTTGCCCGTTGTGATTTTTGACCAATCCAGGGAAGGCACATCAGACGCAGCCAAGGTCGTTCCCGAAGTCACGCGACCTTGCGCATCGGTTGTGATCTTCGTGTAAGTCCCTGCCGTGCCGGTGTTCTTTAATGTCACCACACCTGTGGCAGACATCGTGGAATCGCCGCTGATTGAAGACGGGGAATACTGGGTGCCATTGTAAATCAGAATCTGCGCGGAAGTCGGTGCAGTGGCACTGACGGCCGTGCCTTTGATTTTATCAACGCTTATTGCTGCAGAAGTCCCGCTGACATCGCCAGCAAACGTCGAAGCCGTGCCCAGTTTGTTGTTAAAGCTAGTCCAGTCGGTTGAAGTTAAAAGACCTGTTGTGGAACCACTGGCTGTCGGGATGGAAACATTGCCAGCCGCCGTCAAGCGACCTTGCACATCCACGGTGAAGCTTGGCACCTGAGTGCCGGAACCGTAGGATCCCGCAGTGACCGAAGTGTTCGCCAAAGAAATGGTTCCAGTGGAAGTAATCGGTCCGCCAGAAAGACCTGTTCCCGTGGCGATATTTGTAACCGTGCCACCGGCATTGCTGTCGTTGGCCGGAGCCCACTTCGTGCCATCATATTTCAGAATCTGCCCGGAGGTCAGGCCGGTGGTGTCCACATTCACACCTTTGATTTTATTGACCGTCACCGCCCCAATGCTGCCGCTGACGTCACCCGCAACAGAAACATTGATCGCCTGACACTGGAATGATCCTGCCACAGAACTCCAGTACGGAGTTTCATAGGCCGCGCAATTTCCACTTCCCACCGCCGCATTAAAGGCCGCGGTCGTGTGATAGTTTGCTAGACTGGTGGAAAGATTGTTCACATCAGTGATCTCAATAGACGACGGCAACCACTGTGCACCATCGTGTTTAAAGAACTTGCCGTTGCTGGGGGCCGTGTTTGAAACGGCCACGCCCTGAATTTTTACCACCGATGGACTTGGATAAGAACCGCCCAGATCTCCGCCTGCAGAACCGGTCGGCGTGCGTGAGTCGGTAAAGCGCGGATCATTGCCGGCAGCCACTGTGCCAGCCGCAGTGCCCACATTCAAAGTCAGAGCCGGGGTCGAAGTTGAATTCACCACAGTGATATAGGAATTGCTGGAAGTCACCTCCGTAACGGTGCCGCCCGAGGCCCCCGTCACCGGAGCACACACCATTGCCGTGCCATTCCAGGAAAGGAATTCGTTGACAGAACAGGTTGGTACGGCAGCTTTCAAAACAAAATCAGCTTCGACTTTGCTTCCCAGTTTTTCTGCCGACAGGGCATAGGCCGAGTAGGGAACTGAGCGGATTTCATTGGCCGGAGAAATCACCTTCCAGCCTGAACCGTCATGGAATTGAACCTTTAGCAGGCGCACATCACCCGTGCCGGCGGTGTACGTCGCACCACCATAACAGGTGTGCTCCAAAGAGTTATTGAAGGAATCCAAAAGAGTGAACAAAGGATCGGTTGGGAACAGCTTGGTGCCTGAGCCAATCGGAACATCAAAAACACCTTTTGAGTTCACCATACTGACGCCATCGCGCTGTTCACGATAGATCACGCAATTGCCATTGGGGCTGGTGATTTCAAACAGGAAGCTGGTGTTGCCGTACTCTAAAGGAGTGCCGTCGGCTTTAATGATTCGCCCTTGATAAGTCAGATTTGAAGGTGCTGCATAACCAGACTGGAGCCAGAATGTACAGATTAACAGGGTCAAACAGAGCACCATTAACGTTCGTTTGCTCATGCTGTTCTTATCGGCTTTTTAACCGCGAGTTTGCAGTGATTTCATATTTTTAAGAATGATGCTCAACTATGAGACGCCATTTTCCCCCGAGCGGGGGAGCCAGGATTAAATGCTTTTGATGAAAGCTCGGAAACTGCGTTTGCTGATCGTAACCATCTCCGCCCCCACAGATGCACCAAACAACCACAGCACCGCACTTTCCCAAGTGACCTCGTGGCTGATGGAAGAAAACACACCCAGTGACACCAACGCAAGCGAAGCAATGCTTAAAGCGCGCGAACGCAAAAGCACCAACCACTCTTCACGATTTAAGATTAAGCGAGCCAACAGGAACGTCGCCGCCAGATAGTAGGCGCCACACAAAGAATGACAGAACGTCTCACTGAGACCCATAAAGGAATGCATCAGATCATGCCCGGTGTTAAACAGGGTCACACCAAACTGTGAACAAGACGCCAGTGTCAGGGTGGTCGCCACCGTGTGGGCAATACCCAGTTTGCCAGCCACCTTCCATGGTGAAGGAAGCTCTGTCTGCAAAGTGCTGTTGATTTTATTCAAAACAAAAGAGGATCCCGCCGGGGAGCCGTCATCAGCAAATGATTCGAAGTCTTTTTTGATATCTGTCATTTCGATGCTCCTTTCGGTTTCTGGCCTCTTAAAAATTTCAGGCTGCGCGAAACAATCTGACGGATGTTGCTTTCAGACTCTTGCAGCAGGGCCGCAATTTCGTTGTACTCCATCTCGTCCAGATAGCGCAGACGCAGGACTTCCTGCTCCCGGGGCTTCAGGTCCTTCAACAGGGCGTCGGCCTCGTCCTTCTCTTCGATTATAGGAGCAGACTCGTCAGTTTGTGACAGGGAATCGTCCCACTCGAGGAAATCTTTGATTTCGCGATTTCTATAGTCTTTTAGCTCACTTCGGGTGATGACATAGATCCAGGCCAGGGCCGAGTGTTTGGGGTCGTAAAGGTGTTTCTTACGGTAAATCTGCAAAAACACGATCTGCAGCAGGTCCTCAGCGCGTTCCTGAGACAGGCGTCTTTTTAAGGCATAGCTCAGGACCCGGCCGGAATGTCTTAGATAGAGGATATCCAGGGCTTTTCGTTCGCCCTCAGAAAGTTTTATTAATAGATCCTCGTCGCTTAAGTCATTCATGTTCCCTGAAGGTACGCTGAGCTTTTTAGGAAAGCAACGCATCGTTAAAAGGGCGGCGGAGGTGATTTATGCCCAATCGTTGGGCATAATGCGGTGCAAATTCATATGCTACGGCCCCCTCCCAGATTGACTCGGTGTAATGAGACGCGGTAACTCTAAGCCTTCGTAATTAAAACGAGAAATCATAAACGGAGTGCAACATGTTTAGTGAATCTTTGCTGATCTCTCCTGCAATTGCAGGGGTCGTTGGTTTGATCGTTGCTTTGGCTCTGTACCTTCGCGTGAAGGCACAACCAGCGGGCAATGAGACAATGAATCGTATCGCGTCCTACGTGCGCGAAGGTTCTATGGCGTTCCTTGTGCGTGAGTACAAGGTACTTTTCGTCTACGCAATCGTCGTAGGCTTGGCTCTTTGGTTCGCCTTGGGCGGTATCGCAGCAGGATCCTTCATCCTGGGTGCTTTCCTGTCTTTGCTTGCGGGCTTCTTCGGTATGAAGGCGGCAACTTATGCCAACGTTCGTACCTCTCAAGCCGCAGCTGGCGGTTCTAAAGCGGCGGCTTTGCTGGTTGCTTTGGACGGCGGCGCTGTAATGGGTCTTTCCGTTGCAGGTCTTGGTTTGATCGGTCTTGGTGGTTTGTATGTTTGCTTCCAGGGTGATGCTCACCTTGGCACAATCCTTCACTCGTTCGCCGTGGGCGCTTCTTCTATCGCTCTATTCGCGCGTATCGGTGGTGGTATCTACACTAAAGCGGCAGACGTTGGTGCTGACATCGCTGGTAAAGTTGTAGAAAACATCCCTGAAGACGACCCTCGTAATCCTGGTGTTATTGCCGATAACGTTGGTGACAACGTCGGTGACGTTGCTGGTATGGGCGCAGACATCTATGAGTCCATGGTTGCTGCGATCGTATCTGCTATGGCGATTGCTTTGACAATCCCTGCAGAAGGTCTGTCTGCTTTGATGACGGGTGCGGATGCTGAAACTGTGCGTATTGCCGGTGTTGCATTGCCAATCTTGTTGTCCACTTTGGGTCTGGTTATTTCTATCATCGTGATCTTTGCTGCTCGCGCGTTCAAAAACGGCAAGCCTGCAACTGTATTGCGTAATGCTTTGATCTTCCCTCCAATTCTTTTGACTATCGCTGCTTACATCATCCTTCCGATGTTCGGTATCAATCAGAGCGTGACTGTGGCATTGGCTGCGGGTGCGTTCGGTGGTGCTTTGATCGGCCTGATCACTGAGTACTACACAGCGGCTCGTCCAATCCGTCTGGTTGCTGAAGCAGCTTTGACTGGTGCGGGTACTGGTGTGATCCGTGGTTTGGCAGTGGGTATGGAATCCACAGCGATTCCAATGATCATCGTGGTTATTGCGGCTTACGTTGCTGACCAGGCTTTGGGTCTGTACGGTATCGCAATGGCGGCAGTGGGTATGTTGGCTGGTACTGCAGTTGTAATGACTGTGGATGCTTACGGTCCAATCGCTGACAACGCGGGTGGTATCTCTGAAATGTCGGGCTTGGGCAAAGAAGTTCGTGCGATCACTGACGAATTGGATGCTGTTGGTAATACAACTGCAGCTATCGGTAAAGGTTTCGCGATCGGTTCTGCGATCCTGACAGTTGTGGCGCTATTCTCTGCATTCAACATGGAAGTAAACCACGTTCGTGAGGGCGCGGGTCTTGCTAAAATGTCTTTGGATCTGACTTCTTCCGGCGTTCTGATCGGTATCTTGTTGGGCTCTATCCTGCCATTCCTGGTTGGTGCGACAACAATGACTGCGGTTGGTAAAGCGGCTCAGAAAATCGTTCAAGAGATCGCTCGTCAGTTCAAAGAAATCCCAGGTCTTCGTGAAGGTAAAGCGGAACCACAACCGGCTAAGATCGTGGACATTGCAACTCAGGCTGCATTGTTCGAAATGATCCTGCCAGGTATGATCGCGATCCTTGCTCCAGTGGCAGTTGGTTTCTTGTTGGGGCCTCAGGCTTTGGCAGGTCTTCTTGCTGGTGGTTTGGCTGTCGGTGCAACTATGTCCCTGTTCATGGCGAACGCGGGTGGTGCATGGGATAACGCTAAGAAATACATCGAAAAAGGCGGCCTTCCAGGTCATCCAAAAGGTTCCGATGCCCACAAAGCAGCGGTTGTTGGTGACACTGTCGGTGACCCGTTCAAAGACACTTCCGGTCCAGGTGTTGCGATTTTGATCAAAGTTATGTCCGTCGTATCTTTGTTGATCGCTCAACTGATCGCCACTATCGGCGGCTAATCGGCCCCGGCCGAGGAGGCTGAAAGCGCCAACGGCGCTGTAAGCTGGACTTCATTCGAAGTTAAAATTCAAACCCCGCAAGCTAACACTTGTGGGGTTTTCTTTTTTTGTCCACAGGACCTCGGACCATTCTGATATCAAACTTGTGACAAGCCTGCTTTGTAAACCGTATAAACAAGTATGCGTAAACCACAGCTTGCACTTACTGGATCGTTATTGGTTTTATTGCTTTCTTCCTGCGGCGGCATCGAATCGGTGATCGGTCCGTCTGAGATTCTTCACGAAATTCCCTCTGAAATGTTTTATCAGACCAAGGGTGACTGCGCTCAGGGTGATTTATCATTCAGTTTGCTGGTCGCAGCGGGCACACAGATGTGGACGGATCCTTCTGCAGTACTGCATTCTCAGCAGGAGCTTTACCTGCATTCCAATCACACTTTTGATATGCGTTATCGTGAATTCACTTTGGATGATGTGGCGTTTGATACAAGATTGCAGGCGCGCTTCAGTGTTGACGGTCACAGTGGGCTGGTGAAGCTGAATGGAGTCGGTGAGGGATTTGTTGTTCAGGACAACGGACGCCGTTATCTGCAACTGCAATTCACTCAGGCGGTGAATTCCCCGGCACTAGTCGGCAAAACGGCGCGTTTCAGAATCATGAATTCATTCAATGGACTCGACACGGATCGTGCCGAGTACTGTGGTTATACGCTGTTCTAGGATTTAGCTGCCAGAACCCAGATTCCGACCAGAATAAACAAACTGCCAGAAACGTATTTCATGATTTGGGGGCTTAACATAGTCCCCAGGAACTTTCCAAAGATCACTCCCAGTGCTCCGGCAAGACCCAAGGCCAATACAACGGCCAGCATCACAGTCATCGTCGACTTTGTTTGTGAAGATGCAGCCAACGCAGCAAATTGGGTCTTGTCTCCCATTTCAGCCAAAAATATAGTGATAAAGGTGCTGGCAAAAATCTTCCAATCCATCATGGGTCCTTTGTTCAAGAAATGAAAACCTAGTGATAAAAGGATAGGTGAGGGAAGGCAAGTTTGAAAAGTCGATTTATTACCGCCATGGATCTTTTGCAGGAAGAAGCTTCCAAAGGACACCTCACTTTGCGAAGAGTCTTCGAATTACTCGGAGAAGAAGGCCACGCCATGTTGGTGTTGTTCTTCTGTCTGCCGTTCATGCAGCCTGTTCCGATTCCTGGGCTTTCAACACCGTTGGGGATGATGATCTCGGTGGTGGCATTTTTCCTGTATCTGCAAAGACCTCCTTGGCTTCCCAAACGTTTTGAAAATGTGAAGCTGTCGTCTGAGGTGGTGATCAAGGTCTCGGAAGTCGCCGAACGGATCTGGACCTATGTTTCGCGGATTGTTAAAGAACGTCTGACCTTCTTCCACGATGTGTGGTTTTTCCGCATCCTGAATCTGATTGTATTTGTGGGAAATGCGGTGCTTTTATCCCTGCCATTGCCGATTCCTTTTTCCAACACCGTGCCTGCGGTAGGGATCATTCTTTGCGCCATCGGCCATATGGAAAAAGACGGTATTTTTATCCTTTTCAGCTACCTGTGGTGTCTTATTGTTGCATCGTTCTTTGCAACACTGGCCATGGGAGCCATCAAGCTGGTTTAGCTTCCCTTAGGTCTAGTCACACAGAAAGGACCAACAAGACCAAAAGATCTTTGTGAGCCTTTCCCAGCTGCTCTAACATGAGTATCTGGGGGGATACTTGTATGGGAAAATGGATTGCAGCAGTTTTGATTCTTTGTTTTGCCAATGTATCAATGGCGAAGGGCCCGAATGACGTTTGCGCGAAAGATCGCGAAACACTGTGCGGAACTATCCAGCCTGGTGAAGGGCGCGTTTTGAAGTGCATGATGGAAAATACCGACAAACTTTCCGCTGATTGCAAAGCAAAGTACGAAAAAATGAAAGATCACGCAGGCGAGATGAAAGATGCCTGTCACGAGGACTATGAAAAGTTCTGCGCGAACGTACCGGCAGGCAAGGGGCGCAAAATCAAGTGCATGATGGACCGTAAAGATGAACTGACCGCAGATTGCCGTGCACAAATGGATAATGCCAAAGATGCACACAAGAAAATGAGAAAGGGTAAATAAAGAAATCTATGCGCGAAAAAAGTCTTAGGCTTAGTCTTTTCGACGCTTTTCTTTGTTCACTGATGATTGGAGCCGGCGAAACGTATTTGCCGGCTTATTCTTTATCTATCGGCATGGGCGAAATCTTCGCCGGTATTCTTTCCACGCTTCCCATTGTCAGTGGAGCGTTCCTGCAGCTGATCACGCCGCGCGGACTTCAGCGCATTCGATCTCACAAAAACTGGGTGGTGGCTTCGGCCACGTTACAGGCTTTGACCTTCATTCCTTTGATTTATTTTTCGGCCACCAAGGCGCCGAATTTCTGGATGCTGTTTTTGATTTTATCCCTGTACTGGGGTTCTGGCTTTGCTGCGGGACCGGCCTGGAATTACTGGATGGGTCGTCTGGTGCAAGTGGAAGAGGGCAGTCGCTATTTTGCCAAGCGCGCCCGGGTTTCGCAGGTCGGTATTTTGCTGGGGCTGATTGGCGGTGGCGTGGCCCTGCACAATAAAGTGGAGATCGGACCGTTTTCGTCCGTTTTCACAATGCTCTTTGTTTTTGCTTTTGCCTGTCGTCTGGTTTCATCCTTCATTCTTTCATCCCAGTATTTTGATCCGGCCTGGAATAAGGAACCAAAACTGGGTTTCCGCGCTTCGTGGAAAGTCTTTTGGGCTAATAAACCCAAGCGGCAGTTTTTCTTTTATCTGGCGCCTTTCCAAGCGGCCGTCTTCGTGTCTTCCCCCTTCGTGACTCCGTACATGCTGGCGCAGGTAAAAATGGACTATGGCGCCTATATGACGGCTATCGGGGTTTTATTCATTGGTAAGATTCTGACTCTGACTTTGATTGATCGTTTCCGTCAAAGTGCTTCCGGCTTCAATTTATTGGTATTTGGCGCTGGTGCCATTGTGCCGCTGCCGGCGATGTGGGCGGTCAGCAGTGACATGTACTTTATTTTCTTCCTGCAATTCATCAGCGGCATGGCCTGGGCCTTTGTGGAAGTGGGGCTGTCACTGATCTTCTTTAAAGACATCAAGCAAGACGAAAAAGTTCCGATGCTGACGGTTTATAATCTTCTGAATTCGCTGGCGATCATCTTTGGCACCTATATCGGTGGCAAAGTGCTGTGGATGATGGGTGAAAAAGTCAGCAGCTATTATGCCGTCTTCGTGCTGGGAACTTTGACCCGGGCCTTCGGGTTCTATCCGCTTTACCGCTATGTGAAGAATCACCTGGGTGTGGTCGATAAAAACACCGAAGTCACTTCAACGGAAAGAGCTTCTTAAATTCCCGGTGCAGTTGTTTGTCATGATAGGTGTCTTCTTCCGAAGACAGATCCGCATCTGAATAGCCCGAGAAAATCTTAATCACACTGACGTGAACGCCTTGAATTTCAAAATGCGCGCGCCACGTGCGATAAGCTATCACAAACCCCGAGCCTTCGGGCTTCACGCGTTTCTTGCGGGAATTATCCGGTTCAAATTCCAGTTGATGCTGCAAGAATCCACGCAGTTGATGTATCTGGTGAAGCTCCAGCCACTCCAGTTCCTGTTTGGCCTCGACTGAATAATCAATCATAAAGCGCTCAGCGTTTTTCAGCCACGCCGGTTCCACGCCGGGGAATGAATCCGCATAGGCCACATAGGGTTTGATATCCAGAATCGGACTGCCGTGCAAAAGGTCAGCGCCTTCCACGTGGATCTTCAGTTTGTCGATGGATTTGACCTTTACGCAGCTGATGCCCACCGGATTGGGGCGGTAAGGGGATCTGGTGGCAAAAACGCCTTGTTTGGTGTTGCCGCCACGCGGGGGCAGCACCATCGGGCTCCAGTGGTCATTATGATGAAACAAGAACACCACCCAGATGCGTTCACAACCTTCAAGACCCGTCAGAGCCTGTTCAAAGTTGTGACCGGCTTCAAGCTCGATCACACCTTGCGAGTGAAACTCATCAGGCTGGCGTCCGGCTTCGTAAGGGTGCACCTGTGGGCTTTTGAAAGTGCCAATGGCTGTAAACTTTATTTCAGTCGCCATTGTCTCATCCATTCAAATCCGGCAACCGCAGCAGTGACGCCGACATTCAGGGAATTTTTGCGCCCACGCAAAGGAATGATACGGACTTCATCAATGATCTTTAAAACTTCCGGATCAAGGCCGAAGCGTTCATTCCCCAAAACAAAAGCAGTGGGTTCAAATTCAAACTTTTCAAACAGATCTGAAGCGCTGGCCGCCGTTTCCAGGGCGACGATGCGATAACCTTCGTCTTTCAGTTCTTCCAGACACTCTAAAAGTTTCGGAGCTTCTTCCCAGGTAAGATATTCCTGAGTTCCCATGGCGGTCTTTTCAACCTTCCATTGGGTCGGAAGCGGGGTGTAGCCGCACAGGTAAATTTTTTCAGCGCCCAGGCACTCGGCCGTGCGGAAGATGGATCCTACATTGAAGGCCGAGCGGATGTTATCCAGAACAAATACCAACGGCAATTTGCTTCCAGCCTGCTCGCGGTCGTTTTCAACCACCAGGAATTCATCATCCTGCAGATTTTTATGCAAAAGGCGTTCAAAAGGAATGGCATAGCTGACGAAATGTTTCAGCGTCATGCCGGGGGTCAGATGCTTTTCCAAAGGAGCCAGACGGGCAACATCAGGATTCTCGCAAGCAGACAAGGCAGAAATCAGAGATTTCAGTTTTTTAAGTTCTGCTTCTGCAAAAGAAAAATCCCCCGAGGATTTCTCCAGCTTCAAGAAAAGCTGATGGATTTCTTCGAGGGATTTTTTATCCTGAATCGAAAGATTCATTATTTCACTCTCTGGCCGACCTGGGCACCGTCATCCGCAGAAAGTACAAACAGATCGCTGCCACCAGTTCCTGCCGCCAGCACCATGCCTTCAGACATGCCGAATTTCATTTTGCGTGGTTTCAAATTCACACAAACCAGCACTTTGCGACCCACCAGTTGTTCGGGTTTGTAAGCCGCTTTGATACCAGAAATGATCTGACGGATCTGGCCTTCGCCGATGTCGATTTTAAGACGCAAAAGTTTGTCCGCTTCTTTGATCTCTTCAGCTTCAATGACCTGACCAATACGCAGATCCACTTTGTCGAAATCAGCAAATTCGATTTCAGCCGGGCGGTCGCCCACTGTCGCCGTTGCAGCAGGGGCCGCCGCCGCCGCTGGTTTTGCGGTGGAAGCCGCTTTTTTCGCCGCTTGAATTTCTTCGTTGATCTTGCGACCCTCCTCGATCATGGCTTTGACTTTGTCAGCCTCAATGCGAGTTGCCAGATGTTCATAGTCGTTGATTTCACGGTTGGTAAGAACTGTGTTCAGATCAGACCACACATAGTCATTTTCACCCAAAAGTTTGGCAACCTTCTGGCTATAGAACGGCAGCACCGGTTTCAGGTAAATCGCAAGCAAACGGAACATGTTCAAAGTGGTGGTGATAACCTGCTTGGTACCTTCTGGATCCGCTTCCAGAGTTTTCCAAGGGGCTTTTTCGTCAAAGTATTTGTTGGCGTCATCAGCAAGTCCACGAATTTCACCCAATGCTTTAGCAAAGTCGCGCGCCTCATAGTGGGCGGCGATGGATTCTGCGGTTTTTTGACCGTGCTCAATCAGTTTTTTGCCTTCCGCATCCGGCACGCTCATTTTGCCGTCCATTTTCTTTTTCAGCATCTGGCCACCACGGGACCCCAGGTTTGTGACTTTACCCACAAGCTCGGAATTCACACGATTGGTGAAATCTTCCAGATTCAAATCGATATCGTCCACAGAACTCGACAGTTTCGTGGAATAGTAATAACGAAGATACTCGGGGTTCAAATGGTTCAGATAAGTTCTTGCCGCGATGAAGGTCCCTTTGGACTTGGACATTTTCTCGCCGTTGACCATCAAGTGACCATGCACGAACACCTGATTAGGCGAGCGGAATTCCGCAGCCTTCAGGAATGCCGGCCAGAAGATCGTATGGAATCTTGCGATGTCTTTACCGATGAAATGGTAAATTTCACGGTTTGGATCCTGCCAGATGTCTTTAAGGGTTTTACCCTGGGATTTCGCCCATTGCTCGGTGGTGGACATATAGCCCATCGGAGCATCCACCCATACATAGAAGAATTTTTTATTGTTGGTGCCCGGAATCGCAAAACCGAAGTACGGTTCATCGCGGGAAATATCCAGATCCTTCAGGTCCTCGTTGAACCACTCCAGCATCTTTTTGGAAATCTCAGAAGAGCAGTGTTTTGGGATCCATTCTTCAAGGTACTGTTTGAAGTCATTCAGTTTGAAGAAAATGCTCTCGGAATCTTTCATCACCGGAGCTGTGCCACACAAAGAACAGTGCACATCTTTCATGTCACTCGGGGAATAAGTCGAAGCACAGACGTCACAGGAATCTCCATACTGTTCCTTGGCGCCGCACTTTGGACAGGTGCCCTTTACGAAGCGGTCCGGCAGGAACATTTTGTCGTGATTGCAGTACATCTGCTGAATCGGCTGGCTGCGGGTGTGATTGCCTTCTTGCATTTTTTTATAGAAGTACTCACAAAGCAGACGGTTTTCTTCTGAGTTGGTGGAGCCAAAGTGTGAGAACTGCACCTGGAAATCAGCAAAGTCCTGCGTGTGCTCTTTATAGCTTTGGGCAATCAAAGCTTCCGGAGTGATGCCCAGTTCGCGGGCTTTCACCATGATCGGGGTGCCGTGAGTGTCGTCTGCACAAATGAAGACGCATTCATTGCCACGCATATTCTGAAAACGGGCCCAGAAGTCGGCCTGAAGATACTCCACTAGGTGACCCAGGTGAATGTATCCGTTTGCATAGGGAAGAGCACAGGTGATCAGAATCTTGCGTTTGTCGTTCATTTATCGAAACTCCACATTTCCAGCTTCAAGACTGTAGGCAGCCTTCACTATCTTTACATCACCCGAGGCTACAGCGTCACGCAGGATTGCGGAGCGTTCTAGCAGTTCATTGGCAAGGCCTTCCGCCGCCGTCAGGTCACCGCAAGAGTCCGAACCCATGATCACCACCAGATTGGTGCCCAGAGTGCCCACAGAATACTCAAGACTTTCCTGAACGTTTTTGTCCAGGATCAGCTCGCCGGTGCGGACCACATAGATTTCACCCAGTTTTTGGTCAAATACGATTTCTGGAGAAACACGAGAATCGCTGCAAGTGTAAACGGCCGAATGCGGGCGCTGCAAAGCGCTTACGCGACGGCGGTCGGCAGCCGAGGCGCCATCATTACGGAAAGTGCCGCGCACAAAACGGGTGTTGCCGTTCTTAAGCCAGCCAAATGCTTTTTCTGCAGGCACCGGTCCGGCTTCACGGGGAGCTTTGCCATGAGTGTCTTGAATATGTTGAGCAGCAGCGGCAACGGCTTCTTTTACTTCCGTAGCGTGAGCTTGTGCTTCAGCATCGCTGCCAACCTCAACCCGGGTCATTTCTTTTTCACCGCCCGTGCTGGTGGCTTGGGCAGGGGCTTCTTTAACGCCGCCTTTGCCGTCTTTCAGGGTCACTTTCGTTTCCTGATTCGGTTCGCGATGGCTGGTAAAAGATGCGCAGGCTGTAAGGTTCAGAGCAAGAAGCCCGATAATGAGATTGGTTTGCATTGACGTCCTCCGTGATGTCTTATTGTCAGGACCTCCATAAGGGATGGTCAAATTAAAAACAAAAAAAACTTCACGCCGAACCGACGTGAATCTAGAATGAAACCGTGATTTTTTAATAAGGACGTTTATGAATCTACCCATTCTTTCTTCCGCGGATGTTCAGGCCCAACTTTTAAAGCGACAATACCAGGCTCAAGGCAGCTATCTGGCGATGTACAGCAGCTGGTATGGCGGGGTGATTAAAGACCCGGGGTTGATGATGGTGCCAGTGGATGATCACCTTGTGCACCGCGGGGATGGCGTCTTTGAAGCCATCAAAGTCGTGGATGGTCAGGTGTTTTTGATGCAAGAGCATCTGGAACGGCTGCAGTCTTCCGCCCAGCAGATTGGTATCAGCCTGCCGCACAGTCTGGAAGATATGAAAAAGATCATTCTGGAAACCACACGCATTGCCGCAGCCCCTTATGCGGTTTTGCGCCTGTATATTTCCCGTGGTCCTGGGTATTTTACGACAAATCCTTACGATTCCATCAGCTCTCAAATGTATTTGATCGTGACGTCGTTCACGCCGTTCACTGATGAAAAATACCTGAAGGGCGTGAAGATCGGACGCAGCCAAGTCATTCCAAAGGACCCGTGGCTGGCTCGGATTAAAACCTGCAATTATCTTCCGAATGTGATGATGAAAAAAGAAAGCGTGGATCGCAAGATTGATTTCACCATCGGTATTGATCCACAAGGGTTTATCACCGAAGGCAGCACCGAAAACATCGTTCTGATCGACAAGGACAAGAATCTGCTTCGTCCAAAGCTTCGCCAGATTCTGAAGGGCACAACCATGATGCGCACCTTTGATCTGGCTGAAAGCCTGATGGCGTCAGGGGAATTAAAATCCATCCAGGAAAAAGATCTGACCGAACAGGATATCCTGAGCGCTTCAGAAGCCATGATGATCGGAACAACTCTGGATGTTCTGCCAGTGACCGAATACGAAGGTCAGCAGATCGGCGAGGGCAAGCAAGGACCGCTCGCATTTAAGCTTTTGCAGCTTTTGCGCGAGGATATGAAAAAGGGGCCGAAAACGACCCCTGTAAAGTTCTAAACTTCCAACTGAATCTTATCGAGCAGTTCTGGATCACTCAGGACTGCTTCGCCGCCCTTGGCGATCGCTGTCAGCGGATCTTCCGCGATGCGAACCTGCAGGCGAACTTCATTCTGAATGCGCAGATCAAAGTCGCGAATCAGAGCGCCACCACCAGCCAAAGTGATACCTCTTTCGATAATATCAGAAACCAGTTCTGGTGGAGTGTGTTCCAGCGCGCGGTGAATCGCATTGATGACTTCCTGAATACAACCGTTCATTGCCAGACCCACGTCTTCGGAGCTGACTTCCATTGTGCGGTTCATTCCGGTATCAGCATCGCGACCGGTGATCGAGACACTGCGAATGTCTTTTTTCGGAACCGCAGTTCCGACAGTGACCTTAAGGTATTCCGCCGTGGTGTCAGAAATGATCAGTTTTTTGTATTTTTTGAAGTAGTCAATGATCGCATCATCCAGACGGTGACCACCCACGCGGGCGGCTTCGCAGTAAACGATGTCAGCCAGAGCGATAACCGCCACTTCCGTGGTTCCGCCGCCGATATCGATGATCATGTTGCCTTCTGCCGATTTTACATTCAGGCCGGATCCAATGGCAGCGGCCATCGGTTCATCGATCAGATAAACTTCTTTTGCGCCCGCTGCTTTGCAGGACTCAATCACGGCTTTCTTTTCAACCTCAGTCACCCCGTAAGGAAGCGACACCACCACGCGCGGACGGGAAAAAGCACCCTTAACGCCTGGTTGGCTTAAGAAGTGCTTTAGCATCACTTCAGAGGTTTCAAAGTCCGCAATCACGCCATCGCGAATTGGTTTTTGCGCAAAGATGCTGCCTGGGTTGTTTGCCAGTTTTTCTTTGGCGTCGTTCCCCACGGCGATCACGCGTTTTTTACCGGGGCTGGTCTGCTGATAAGCGATCAGCGAGGGTTCATTCAGGATGATCCCTTTGCCACGAGCTGCGATAAGAGTATTGGCTGTCCCCAAATCTACGTATAGATCTGCAGCTGTTCCGGTTTCGTCCTTAAAGAACCATGAAAACATATTACTTCCCGAATCCTTTGTGGCTTTCAAATGGGAATGTCAGATAAAGGGAGATGTAGGAATAAGACTTGTTCAGGTCAATGCCCACTTCCGCGCCCATATTTACTTCTTTCCAGTCAACATAGTGGAATTCGCTTCCCAACGCCAGGTTGGAGGCAACGAAGTTTTCGTCTTTGGTGTTCAGGAATGTAAACGGCACCGCAAGGTAAGGCACGGTCAATCCATATTCTGTGTCAAAACGTTTGCTGACCAGTGGGGCGAACTGGAACTGGATCAGGTTTTCGTCCTCATCGCGGGCAATGCCCGCACCGGCACGAAGGCCCATCGCTGGCTGGTTGTCCACGTCAGGGATTGGAATCCACTTAACGCTGGCAAAAGTGTTAAAGTCCACAGCACCTGCGCCCATGCTGATGCGCGCGCTGGAGGAATCTCCCAAAGCGGTATCAAAGAACACGTTGAAGTTGGCACCGTTGCCTTTGTTGGTCAAAAGCTGAGGCTCAACACCCACTTGATATTTGCCCGGAGCCAAAAGCTCGCCGGATTCTGCGATGCTCAGGTAAGCATGCGCTTGAGAAGTTAGAAACAGTCCGAAAACGAAGTATTTAGCAAAATTCATGGATAAAAGCCTTTCGATTCAAAAAATGGTATCGAGTCGTGAATCGTTTGACAAGACCTTGATCCAAAGAGAATCTGATTCCGTGACGAAACTTCCCATTTCCCTTGTGATCATTACCTTGAACGAAGAGGCGCACATTGAGCGCTGCATTCGTTCCGCCCCCTTTGTAGACGATGTTGTCGTGGTCGACAGCTTTTCGACGGATCGCACCGTTGAGATTGCTGAAAAGTGCGGCGCCCGCGTGTTCCAGGAAAAATGGAAGGGTTTCGGACCCCAGAAGGCCTTTGCGACGGCTCAGGCGAAAAATGCCTGGGTTCTGTCTTTGGACGCCGACGAGGCACTCAGCCCTGAACTTGCATCAGAGCTTTACGAAAGCTTTCATGCGTTGGATCCGGAGGCAGGGTACCTGTTTCCGCGCAAATCCTACCATCTGGGACGCTGGATCGAATTCGGCGGGTGGTATCCGGACTATCAACTAAGACTGTTTAATAAATCCCGTTCCCAGTGGAATTCCGCAGACGTACACGAAAAAGTGGAAGTCAAACGCATGCTCAAAATGAAGCGGGATCTGCTGCACTGGGTGTTTGATGGTCTGAGCGATCAGGTTATCACCAACGACCGCTATTCCACGCTGGGAGCCAAACAGCTGATGGCTGCGGGCAAGAAATTTTCTTACTTCAAGTTGATCTTTAAGCCCTGGGGCAAATTTATTGAGACCTATTTTGTAAAGCGCGGCTTTATGGATGGGATGCCGGGCTTTGTGATCGCCGTCGGAGCAGCCTATTCCCTGTTTTTAAAGTTCGCCAAGCAGTGGGAGATGGAACGTGTTCACAAAAAGTCTGAATAGTCTTCTTTCTGTTCTTTTGCTGGCGGGGATCACTTTGGTGGATTCCCATGTTTTTGCGACTGCTCCCAAGTATCCGGCGGTTCGTGAGGTTCGCGGGCAGGCGTGGTTGACGGGGAAGGACGGCAAGCGCCTGTCTCTTCGCGGTACGACCACTTTGCGAGAAAAAGCGACGCTGGAAACATCTCTGGATTCAGAAGTTAAAGTACAACTTGATGAAAAGCGCAGCTTCACCGTTCTGGGGGGCAGCGAGCTGATCATCCCGGTGATTAGCTGGGAGGGCGGAGAAGCCCCCGTGCTGAATCTGAAATCCGGTCATCTTCATTGGAGTCAGTCCCTTAAAGACAAGGGCGCTTACAATGTGGCTGTGCGTTCGGATCTTTTCGAGTTTATTGCTCCGGCCGGGGATTATGTCCTTAGCATGGATCCGGCCAAAGCGTTTGCCGGGGTGAAGATGTTTGAAGGCTCGATGGAGTTTTCCGCCCTCAACGGCGAAGATTCGGCGAAGGTTCAAAGCGGGCAGCAAGTCGGCTTTCAAGGGGTGATCGAAGGTGGTGAAATCGCCTATGACATCCTTTTGCAGGGACGAAAGATCCCTCGCGGGCGCCTGACCTCGGTGACCGCCCTTGACCTGAAAGAGCTGTCCATTGCCAGTGAAGCTGAAAAAATGCGCCGTAAAAAACAGGCCACCGATCAAGCCCGGGCTGCCAAAGCCAAAGCGGATAGCAAAAGATCCGGGTCCATCTGTGAAAAGCCGGCCGGGCGCTTTAATGAGTGTTCATGGACATGCTTAAACAACCCCAAGAAAGAAAAGAAAGCCTGCCTGGTTGCCGCAGAAGGCGTTTCCTGTGTTCGTCACCGTTGCAACGCCAATGGGGATTGGGCGGAAGAAACGGTCCTTGATGCCGAAAAAGGGGGCAGTGCCTGTAAGGCGCAGGTGGTCGTAGGTTCTTGTGATTACTAGGGCTTTTTAAAATCTGCGTTCCGGGGTCATTTTCGTGCTTGCACTTTCTTTGGCAAGGCCCTATAAAAGATCTTCCTTTGTGGTGGGTATAGCTCAGTTGGTAGAGCATCGGATTGTGATTCCGAGTGTCGCGGGTTCAAGCCCCGTTACTCACCCCAATTTTTCCCTTTTTTATTCCCGTCATATTAAACACATCCCTGTATGCTGACGCGTTTTGGAACCGATTGTCTAGGTTCTACGCTCCGGGCACAGGCCTCGGCCAATCTATCGCACTCAAGGCAGGCGAATACCTTGCATCGCTCTTATGGATTAGGTCAGGCAGGTGTTGATTGAAAACTAGAGTTTTGCTTGTATTCCTTATTCTAACTTCCGCTATGCAGGCAAAGGCTGGCATGTTTACTTGGCGTCGCTGGCGTCCTGAAGCTGTGAAAGTCTGCTTTGCCAACCCAGTGCAAAACTCGAAAGAAAAATACCGTCGATCGGTCTGGAGCTCCCATGATAAAGATCAAGTTCGTCGCTGGCTCGAGGATGAGTTCACTCCATCCCGCACGGGAATACATTTTGTCGGGTTTGAAAACTGTATTCTGGGTGACCAAAGTAAAGTCGTCATCAACTATCGCCCGAAAAATGCTTTGAAATGGTTGGGCGGCACGCTGGCCTCCGCATCGGTTGGGGTTCAGCTTGTTTATCCTGCCAAGGACTTTCCGGGTGCGACGGGCGTGGTGCACTTCTTCGCCGGAGGCCTGACTAAATCCACGGTCGTGCACGAGTTTGGTCATATAGCAGGTCTGTATCACGAACACGATCATCCTCATTCCACCTGCACCATAGGTGGCAAAACGAAAGAGGGTATGAAGTGGGGCTTCGGCTATACAGAATACGATGCAGACTCGATCATGAGTTATTGTGTCACTCGCAAATGGGACGACCGCGGTTTAAGTGCCGGAGATCTGTTCACCCTCCGACTGATGTACATTGATAAAATTGAGTCAATGACCTCAACGGGTATTTTGAGATAACACCCGAATCTGCCATCAGGCTCTGGCTTGCAGTTCAGCAAATTTGTGATTTGTGCGACCTCGAAATGGCTATATGTGAGGGCGCCGCATTCGCGATAAGATGATTTGATGAAATTAACTTTGCTGCTGGCAGTTTTCTTATTTTGTGGATGTCAAACCCGGCCGGGTCCTATTCAGATAGATCTGCCGCAGTTGAAATCTTATTTGTCCCAGAAAAACGAAGTCGCCCAGTGGAGCAGTAAAGCGCGCATGGCTTCATTGGGCGGACGTGCACCCACTCAGCAGCTGGCGCCGACCTTCGCCATGCCTTTTAGTCAGGCCAAACTCAAAGCCCATGTGTTGGACGTGCGCAGTGAAGCAGACTTCGCGCAGTTTAACATGAGCATGGACCCCATCACAAAAATGCCGGTCAGTAATATTCCGGCTTCCGTATTAAGTCCCCTGGCTGCAGGTGATGCTGTCCAAGTTATGGGAGCCAAAGGCATGACCCCTGATTCCATCATCATCGTCGTTTGCAGCAAAGGGGCAGGTTCTCCGGACTTGGCCCAGCAAATCTTCGCTTGGGGGTTCCCAAGGGTGCTCAATTATCCCGGTGACTATTCGGGATTGCAGGGCTGTCACGACGAAGTAAAGCCTTTGAATCAATAGGCTTCGGGATATATAGTTCTGGCTGGATTGCGAGGTGCTTATGCAGGCAGGTTCAGTATCAGACGTTGTTGGTCACACACCCTTAATCAAGCTTCAGTCTCTTTCAAAAATCACCGGATGTGAGATCTTCGCCAAGGCTGAATATCTGAACCCAGGTGGCAGTGTGAAAGATCGCACGGCCCTGGGGATCATTCAAAGCGCTGAAAAACAGGGGCTGCTGAAACCTGGATACACGATTGTCGAAGGCACTGCTGGTAACACGGGGATTGGTCTTGCCACCTTGGCCGCTCAGCGCGGATATCGCTGCGTGATCGTAATGCCAGACAATCAAGCCAAAGAAAAATACGATGCGCTTCATGCTTTGGGAGTGGAGCTTGTGAAAGTGGCTCCTTGTCCGTTTGCCAATCCCAATCACTTTTACCACACAGCTCGCACTTTGGCTGAATCTCGTCCCAATGCATTTTGGGCCAATCAGTTTGAAAACACCGCCAACTTCGAAATTCACTATAAAACAACCGGCCCTGAGGTGTGGGCGCAGATGGACCAAAAGGTGGATGCCTTTGTTTCTTCTGTAGGCACAGGGGGGACGCTGGCCGGGGTGTCTGCCTATTTGAAAGAGCAGGATTCAAAAGTGCATACTCTTCTGGCTGATCCCATGGGTTCAGGCCTTTATTCTTTTGTTAAAACCGGAAAATTTGAATCTCAAGGCAGTTCCATCACCGAGGGCATCGGAATCATGCGTCTGACCGAAAACTTTAAAAAAGCCCGTGTCGATGAGGCAGTTCAGATCCACGATGAACAAATGCTCTCAATGCTTTATTATCTGGCTCAGCACGAAGGCCTTCTGGTGGGGACTTCCGCAGCGCTGAATATCTTCGCGGCTTATCAATATGCTTTGCAGAATCAGGGAAAGGGTTTGCGTATCGCGACTGTGATGGGGGATTCAGCACTTCGCTATCAGTCCAAGGTGTTCAACCCGGATTTCCTGAAAGAAAAGAACCTGCAAATCAAGCCATTGATTCCTGCTTAAGGCAGAAAAACGTTATAGGCCCGACGGGAAGGTTTCCGGTATTTCACTCCGGTCAATTTCCTGTCGCAGCGGACTTAAAGCGCGCGATTCATCAAAAAACAGAAAGCTGTCATAGCGTTCCGCGATTTTGGTCGAAACATAGTTGGCGCGTTCATGGTGGGGGTTATAGACAACGCCCACCGCACGATGGCCCCGTGACTGGGCCCAAGATTTGGTCCGATCCTCTTTAGTAAAGTTCAAAGAAAAATTTTTGAATCCTGAGGCATAGGCCACTTGGTGAAAAAGATCCTCATAGCTTCCACTCTGTGCCTGGGGCAGATTCATCACCCGCACCGGACCCGCCCAAGCCGGGGAGGCAATCACGCTTCCCTGATAGCTGCCAAAACCCACCAAGGCCACATTGTTTTCACCGAAGATCTCTCGAGCCAGGCCTCCGATGTTGACGCTGCCTTCGATCACCATGTCTGTGGCCCGGTAGTCACCGATGTGGGTGTTGTGAGCCCAGACAATGGCTTTTGCGTCGGTGCCATAGTGCTGAAGCAAGGCCTCCAAGGACTCCAGCATATGCCGGTCACGCACGTTCCACGAGCTGTCTTCAAAAGCAGTCATAGCCTGATAATATTTTTCAGCATTTTTGATCACACGGGCGTTTTGAATGGCATCAAAGAGGGCGTTGTCGGCGCGGGTCATGTTTTTTTCAAGCAGATCTTCCAGGGCAGACACAGCCTCTTCGCGGCAGCCTTTGGAGTTTCGCATAAGATCTCTGACGTACTTTTTTTCGTCATGCCGGTAAGAGGCAAAGCAGCTGTAGTACTCCTTTAACGGAGCCACCAGATCAGGTTCGATACCACCCACGGTTTTGACAATGGCATCGATGGATTCAAACAGCGAGTAAACATCCAGTCCATGAAAACCGACCGGTTTCTTATTTTGCAGATGATTGTGCGAGCGCAGCCAGGTTGTGAAATCACGGACTTCTTCGTTGGCCCACATCCATCCTGGCCACCGGGAAAAATGCGCAAAAGGAAGTTTGTCCAGATTGCTGGAACGAACATAGCGATCCAGATACTGACACGAGGGCCAGTCTCCTTCCACGGCGACAAAGCTGAAGCCGTGTTTGCTGACGAGCTCCTGGGTTATTTGGGCACGCCAGTGATAGTACTCATGCGTTCCATGCGATGCTTCTCCCAGCATGACCACTTTGCGGTCCTTGATATGGGAAATCACATCCTGCAGGTCTTGATGACGTAGCAGGGGTGTCTGGCGCTTTTTCAGTTCTTCAATTTGCTCAGGGATCATAGGCACCCCTGATTATTTTTTAGAGCTGTGCTCGCTGGAACTGCGATTGCGGGTCGTTTGATCTTCGTGCACGGTGTTCGTGTCGATAAGATCCGTGCCCTGGTGCTCAGAACGATAGTTCTCGCCCTTTTCCTGAGAGTCGATGATTTTCTTTCTTAGATCCGCTCCTCGTACTGCCTCATTTTTTTTCTCAGCCATAGGTTCCTCCCGCATTCAGGGATATTTTCCGCCGCCCTTGCAGGAACGGAAATTAAAACCCCCGGTTGCTGATTTAAAACAAGCTTCAGGATTGGCTAAGGTCCTAGCTCTGCCAGTCCGGGACCCACGCAGTGGTGCGTCCGGCAATGTCCTCATGTTTTATTTTGTGTCCCTTGTGGGTTTTGGCAGTTTTTGACTTGCCCCAGCGTTCGTGGAAAAGCCACGTCTTGGGAAAGCGCTCATAGTCCGCATCCACGGCAATGGCTTTTCTCACGACTGACAAAGTCACTCTGCGTATGGTGGTCACTTCAGCCAGCGTCAGATCCGAGGCCAGACGATGGGGCGAGATGCGCGCCTGAAACAAAATTTCATCTCCCAGCCAGTTGCCAATCCCCGCGAATAGCCCCTGATCCAGCATCAGTCCTTTGATGGATTTCTTTCGCTTGTGCAGACGTTCATACAACGCTTTGGCTGTCGGGAAATCCAACAGAGGGTCAAAGCCCAGCTTGGCAATGCGTGGATGTTGCCACGGATCGTCCGTCAGCCACATCCGGCCAAAGCGGCGCGGGTCACTGAAAGCCATTTCGATTTTTTTATCCAGTCGAAGCAGCAACCGGCAAAACCAAATCATGCTGTGTTCGCTTTCATCTTCAAGACTCCACAGTTTTTTGCCGCCCCAGATATTGCGGTGTCTGGCGTCTGAGGGATCCGTCAGCAGCGAGATGTTTCCGCTCATGCCCAGGTGAAACAATGGCCAGGGCTTACGATCCAGCTCCAGCCAGAAATACTTTCCTTTCCTGCCGGTGCCGGTGATGCGGGCTCCTTCCAGGGCCTTTTTCACTTCTTTGGCTGGGGCAAAGGCGAAAAGGTGTCTGTCTTTGTCTTCATAAATGACTTCTTTGATCCTTTTGCCGCGCAGAGCTTTGTCAAGATGACGGCGCACGGTTTCGACTTCGGCAATCTCTGGCATGGGGACCTCCGTAAGATGCCATTATCCTTGTGCGCACAGACAAGGGACAGGGAAAACTGGTTGCGATGGCAGCAGTCAAGAGCGAGCCTGAATCAAACGAGGTGGCGGATGTGGGAAATGACGAACCCCTGGTGGGAACTGATACTTCGTGCAGTTATCGTATACTTTTTCGTATTCGTGCTGTTGCGGGTGATTGGTAAAAAGCAAATCGGCGAGTTCGCTCCGTTTGATTTTGTTCTGCTGCTGATTATCAGTGAAGCCGTCAGTAATGGATTGATATCGGATGAATACTCCGTCACCGGGGCCTTGATTCTGGCAGCCACCCTGGTGGCGGTGAACTCTTTTGTGGACTATCTTAGTTATAAGTTCAAAAAAGTCGAAGAAGTCGTTGAGGGCGAACCCCGGGTGATTATTCAAAACGGGCAGGTCATTGAAAAAGTGCGCACTTCCGAAGGAATCACTCAATCCGAACTTGAAGCCACGCTGCGGGAGCATGGCCTGAAGTCGTTTTCAGATGTTCTGCTGGGGGTTCTTGAAACCAATGGTAAAATCAGCATCGTACCAGTGTCTTCGATACCACCGCGGCCTAAGGCGGATGAGTCGCCCCGGCCCTTTTAAAAGTTGGTGATTTCGCCAAAAGTGGAACTGAACTTTTTCAATCCCTCATAGTCGTGCTTCAGAATGGTGTGGGCTGAAACAATCACGGCCGACATAAGTTCCTCAGGGGCTTTGGTTTTTTCTTCGTAGGTCGCGAGCTTTTCAAAACTGCGCAGGGACTTGTTCTGTTCTTCAACCCACGCCTGATAGCTGGCTTTAGAGATTTTGACCACCTGAGTGGAAAAACTCGCCTGATTGCGCTCTTCTTTTTTCTTTTGGGAATAAAGCCCTTCGCGAACCAGATCGATAAAGAAATACGCCACGCCTTTGATGAAGGATTCAGAATGAGCCCGCGCCAAGGCCGCATTTCCGAGGTTTGGAATGGTCTTGAAGGCGGGTTTAACCTTTTGTTTTCCGGTGACACGGATCAGGTCATGCTTTTCCAGGCCGATCAGATATTTGTCCGTGCTTCTTGCGGTCAGTTGATACTCGTCAGCAATCTGTTTTGGAGTCATTCCATCAAAAAGCTTCATCAGATAAGCAAAGTAGTTCTTGTTCTTTGCCAGGAAGGCATCCTGTTCTTCGGTGAATGAAGGACTTCCGGTTTCTTCCTCGGCCGTCAGGGTTTCAATTTCAGCAAGGTTGGTGTCTAAAATATCACACAGATGCAAAAGGCGATTTAGAGTCAGTTCTTCGGGCCCCAGAATTCTTTTGATCGTCGGAACAGAGCATTCCATCTGTTCTGCAAGGGCGTCATAAGTCAGTCCTTTCTTTTTCAGAAGAACTTTAAGAACTGCTTTTATTTTCTGGGACTTAAACTCTTTCACGGGATCCTACCTTTTGAAGTTCTTGCGAAATTCGCGTTCCAGAATGTGACTGCAATCCACCTCCAGACTGTCGAAACCAAGCAGCGAACACAGAATATAAAAAACTTTTTTCATTTGAGACCTGCCTCTTTCAGAAAGCCTCATCGCTTTCTGAAACCAGATTGCAGCATTTGGTTTGGAGTCTCAATCATCATCCTGAGGGTATCAAAAAACGAGCTAAAAAGCCATAAAATGGCTCAAAAATAGGTCGTGGTATCGAAAATAGATCCCACCTGCGGGACTGCTTCGGTCCTCGAATATCTCTCCAGTTGTCCGCACTCATCCTTGCTGCTAATTTCCCGCCACTATGTCACCAGCTTTATTATCAGTACGCCAACCCGTTCTTATCATGTCTCTTGTCATCCTTATGCTGACTCTTGGAGGCATCTCTTTAAAAAACCTTCCCATCGATTTGTATCCGGATGTCACGCTTCCCACTGTCGTGGTTGTGACTTCGTATGCGGGTGCCGGTCCTCAGGAAGTTGAAACCGAAATCACCAAGGTATTGGAAGATCAGGTTTCAACCATTTCCGGAGTGCAGAAGGTCTCTTCGCAGAATATGGAAGGGGTCAGTATTCTTAGTATCGAGTTCTCTTTGAAAACCAATCTGAACTTCGCCGAGCAGGAAGTCCGCGCCAAAGTGCAAAACTCCATGCGTGAACTTCCCGATGACGTCGATGAACCCGTGATCCGTAAGGTGGGTCCGTCGGATGCGCCGATCATGTATATCTCACTCCAAGCCGACATGGAGGACGGAAAGCTTTACGATCTGGCCAAAGAGATCATTTCCCCGCAGTTTGAGCAGGTCTATCAGGTCGGCCAGGTGGAAATCCTGGGGGGCCGCAAGCGTGAAATTCACGTCAGTTTGAATCGGGACCGTTTGAACGGCACGGATATCTCAGCCAGCACAGTGGCCGAAGCTCTGCGCAGCGGGGGGCGCAATATCCCTGCCGGTAAAATTGATGTCGGAGAAACTCAGTTTTCTTTCCGCACCCTGGGGCAGTATCAGTCCGTGCATGAAATCGGGTCCACCGTGCTTCGTCTGGCGGATGTCTATCATCCGATCACCATCGGCACGGTGGCCAGGATCGAAGACACTTTGCAGGACGAAAGCTCGCGCAGCCGTTTGAATGGCAAGAAAGCCATCAACTTCAGCATCTATCGCCAGTCCGGAGCCAATTCGGTCAAAGTTGCTGACGATATCGCCAAGAAGGTAACCAAGATCAACGAGGACTTCAAAGCCCAAGGGGTGGAAGCCCAGATGAAGATCGTTCAGGACACCAGTAACAAGATTCGCGCGAACGTTTATGACGTTTATGAATCCATTATATTCGGGGTGATCCTGACGATTCTGGTGGTTTATTTCTTCCTGGGCAGCATGAAATCCACTCTGATTACGGGCTTTGCACTTCCCAACTCGCTGCTGGGGGCGTGTATTATGATGGGGATCTTCGGGTTCTCTATCAACATCATGAGCCTGCTGGCGATGAGTTTGGTCGTGGGTCTTTTGGTGGATGACGCCATCGTCGTTCGTGAAAACATCTTCCGTAAGCTTGAAATCGGCATGTCGCCGAAGAAAGCCGCCGTGGTTGGTACCAATGAAGTGACTCTGGCCGTTGTTGCGACCACTTTGACGATTCTTGCGGTGTTTGGCCCGATCGGAAATCTGCAGGGGATTGTGGGGCAGTTCTTCAAACAGTTTGGTTTGACGATCTGTTTTGCCATGATCGTCAGTTTGTTCGACGGTCTGTTTGTGGCGCCGACTTTGTCAGCATACGTGGCGGGGGAGCATTCTCACAAACCTCCAACATCCAGGTTCGGCATCTGGAATCAAAAAGCTCTGAAGGCCTTTGATCGCTTCCAGACGCGCATGGAGCAGGGGTATGTGAAAACTCTGGGCTGGGCTCTGGCGCATCCGGCGAAAACCATCCTGGCCTCTGTCGGGATCTTTGTGTTTTCGCTCTTTATTGCCACACGCGTGCCATTCACATTCCTGCCCGCGCAGGACAATGGTGAATTCTACGTGCAGTTTGAGCTTTCTCCGGGGGCCAGTCTTGATGGCACGGATGTCATTGCCAAAGAAATCGAAAGCCGCACCCGCAAGTTCCCAGAGATCGAGGACATTTTGACCTTCGTGGGTACCGGCAACGGGGAGCCTCACAAGGGAAGTCTTTATATCCGTCTTGTGCCGTCTAAAAAACGCAGCATGAATACCACGCAGACCAAAGCGGCTTTGCGTGAAGCGTATAAGGGCCTGGAGAAATACAACATCATCGTGACGGATAACCCCGGTCAGCAGAACAGCCGTCAGTTCAACTTGAATATCGTGGGTCAGAATATGAACGATCTGATTCAGTATTCTGAAAAGGTGCTGGCGAAGCTGAAGGCCGAGCCGGGTCTTTCCCAGCCGGATACAAGCTATCGCGCCGGTAAGCCCGAGTTCCAGGTGCAGCTGAAGCGTGAAAACGCCCAAGCTTCGGGGGTTTCCCTGATCGGTGTTGGTATGGAGCTTCGTACTTTGATCGAAGGCCAGACGCCGGCCATCTACCGTGAAAATGGTGTGAATTATGATGTGCGTGTGCGCCTGCAGCCGGATCAGCGTGACTTGCGTGAACAGTATCCAAGTCTGAAGGTTCCAAATCTCAGTCAGCGGCTGGTGCCTTTGGCGAACGTCGCCCACTTGAAAGAAGCGCAGGGGCCGTCGGTGATCTTGCGTGAAAACCGCAACCGTTACATCCAGCTTTCTGCAGATATCACTCCAGGCGGGAAAGGCCTTGGGGGTGTGATCACTGAAATCAACAGTCTGTCGAAGACAGAACTGAAGCCGCCTCCGGGTGTGACTTTCAGCTTCGTGGGTGAAGCCGAACGCTTTGCCGAGCTGATGACGAACATCCTGGTTTCCTTGGGCTTGGGTGTGATGTTTATTTATCTGGTGCTGGCCAGTTTGTATGGTTCTTTCATCACCCCGGTGACAATCATGTCTGTGATTCCGCTGGCTGCCTGCGGAGCTTTCCTGTCGTTATTCATCACCCGTTCCAGCTTTGATTTGTTCTCGATGATTGGGTGTGTGATGCTGATGGGTCTTGCGACGAAGAACTCTATCTTGTTGATCGACTCTGCAGCTGAACAGCAAAAGCATGGTATTTCTCCGAAAGAAGCTTTGCTGAAAGCGGGCGAAACCCGTCTTCGTCCGATCATTATGACGAGTCTTGCGCTGATTGCCGGGATGGTGCCTGTGGCGATTGGTTTGAATGAAGCTTCGAAATCCCGTACAAGTCTTGGGATTGTCGTTATCGGTGGTACTATCAGTTCCACCTTGCTGACACTATATGTGATTCCGGCCGTTCACTTATATGTGGACCGATTCCAGAACTGGTTCAAGGCGAAATACCGCAAAGTCTTCGGACACGACGAAACAGTGATCTAAATATAGAAGCCGTCCCTTGGGGCGGCTTTTTTTATGTCTAAATTCAATCGTCTCTGCACCAAAGTGATGGATCGTGACTGTAAACTGGCACTGTTGATGGATTCTTCCTGGGGCGATTTCATTCAGTAATAGAATAGAACAAACGAACCAGGAGGTTTTTATGGCTTCGAAATACAACGATAAAGAAAGCCTCTCCCATAAAGTGGGGGATAAAATCGAAAAGGTTGGACAGAAGATCTCTGAGAAGGCCCCTAAAACAGGTCAGGCCATCCATGATCTGGGGGATAAGATTGAACACATGAACGACAATAAGAAATCCCGCCGTACTTAATGAGCGGTTTTGAAGGCCCCTTTCTTATATAGAAGGGGCTTTTTGCATTTTCTGATCCCTATTAATAAGGGAAATGGCCCCTCTATCTAGAGATTTCCTCTGAAATGCGGGATAAATGGGCTCCTCTTTTATAGGCATGAAGCGCTGCGGAGTCGCTTTGTGCCCATTAAGGCGGCATAAAGCGCAATTTTTGCCCTATTTTTCTACACTTTTATTTATTTAAAAAAGGCCTTGCCTGGAAAGGGCATTAGGCCTATAAATCAGGACCTCACCGACGTTATGTTTGATTCCAAACACAGACAGGGTTCATAAGTAATTGATTTGAATTCAATTATTTGCGACACGTTTGAACGTTGATTGAGGATCAAATATTTTTTCGAAAAAGTTCTTTTTGAAAATTTTCGAAAAAAATGTTTGAGAGGGTGTTGACAAGAGCTTAGCTCTTCGATAAAACTCTCTACCTCGCCGCTAAGTAAGATTAACGGCGAGCAAGATTCGCTCTTTGAAAACTGAATAGCTAGATAAAATAGATTTTTGGGCTCTTTGAATACCGAGTAATTGGTATTCACAA
>NZ_JBJKJI010000001.1:939179-2081486 GCF_056175685.1 Bdellovibrio sp. MYbb2 | reverse complement strand
TAATTTCCGTCTGTTAGACGTTACTTCCATAAAGACCCCCTGGGCTGGGTGTCCAAATCAAATCGGGGTCAGGAACAACCGCCAATGATAAATAAAATAGCAAAAAGTGCGCACGAGGATTTCATAGCCGACCTATCGGACTATCGAAGTCATTCTTAACAACGTCCGTTTTTAAATTATTCTGTTAAGTACAGAACACAGTCAGAAGACCCGATATACGTCCAATAAAACACATTTCAATGTACAAACGAAACCTTAATTATCAGAATAATTCCATGCCCAAGAGAATAGAAACAATTAACCAGAACAACCTTGAGAGTTTGTTCCCGGGCCACCCTTATCTTCTTTTATTCAGAAAGAAAGATTGGATGGACTATGCCTCGCTCTTAGCACATATCTATGATTTTCTTGAGGAAGAATATACCCGCGTAGAATACGAAGTTTTACGTGGACTGCTGATACAGTTCTATGCCGAGCAAGTCGAAAATGTTGAAGTCAAAGTGACAGACTATTTTCAAACCATGATCGTTGAGCTTCAGGTTCTAAAAGATTCTTATGACAGCCTGGGAAAACGGTATATTGAAGCCACGCGAGCCGGCAAAGAGCTGCTGAACCTTCTTGAGTCCCTTCTTTCATCAAGACGCAGATTTTCTGGAACCGGGGCAGATACGCTGCTTGGTACGCTGAATGACCTATTGCTTTCAAGTACCGAGATGTCCAAAGCAGAAGCGATTCGGCATCATCGTGACAAGATCGCAGCCTATCAAAACGACATTAAAAGAATTCAAGAAAATGGCGTCCAGTCAGCGGAACTCCTGCCTATTCATCATTCCAGCGAAGCTCTTTTTAACCAGGCGCAAGAGGCCGCTTTACACATATTGGCAGCTACTGAAGATGTAAAAGCGGCCATTGAAAGAGAACGAAAAATACTGGTCGAAAATCACCTGCAACAGAAACAAACCCCTGGTGCAAATGTGCGCACTATCGCGGACTTTCATCTTAATCTAAACAGGACCGAAGAATTCAAAAGCTACTATCAAGCTAAGGAACTCTTTTCCCAACTTGAAGGCAGCCAAGTTCGCCACAAGCACTCGGACATTTCGCGTATCTTACATCAGCTAAAAAAGAAAGAAGTAATATCGGCAGAAGCCATCAAAAAGTCTCATCTATTCGACTTTACGCGACAATTTTCAGCTGCAGATGCCGGCATCAAAGAAAAAACAAAAGTTCAAATTCAAATCCTGCAACAACAAGTCAGTTATGCATTAACTACGGACTCTATGATGTCCCAAGAAAATCTCAACTTTATTTTTCAGAAGCTTTACGAGCGCAAGTCTGAGGCTTTGGACATCGTAGGGCAGCTCAATCTTGAATTTGATATTCCATGCGTAACCAACTTTGGCCCTATTGAAGCCAACCAGTTCCTATTGCAAACAGAATCGCCTGAAGTCATGCTTACGACGGAAGACTTCACTTTAGAAGAGCTGCGATACCTTATGGAGTCCTTAAAGAAGTCTGAAGAAGAATCCGTCAAGAATGTTCTAAGAGATTTTAAAGCCTTCCTGGCAGAAAACGGATCCTGCATCCTTTCTGAGTATCCACTTATGTCGAGCTTGGTGTCTTTATATGTTCTTCTTGAAGCCGACCTGCTCGACTCTGAAATAGAGAAAGAGCTTCAGCCGCCCGTGGATATCTTGCTAACACTATATTCAAAACAGTTCTTTATAAAACAAGTGCCTAACTATAAATTTAACCTAAGGAAATCAAATGCTATCCAAGTCTGAAGTCACAATCGCTGGCTGTTTAAGAAGACTATTGAAAAATCGGTTCACTTTACAAAAGAAATCGCGCGAATGGTTCAGTCATATGGTTGATTATGAAAAAGATCTGCAAAAGGCTATCCATCAACTAGGTGCAAATCTCGTGGTCAATCAAAGTCTTGGCTTAGCCTATATTACTCCAGGATCTTCCGAGGATGAAGAACGTATTAGTTATCAACTTGGAAGTAAGATCACACTAGACAAATTGTCCACTATTATCATGCTTATACTCAGTAAGCGCCGAGCTGATTACCTGCACAACCCGGAAAATGAAATCTGTGTGATTACTAAAGACAACCTCAAAGAAGAACTTGCTCCCTTCTTGGAACATATTGAAAAATACCGTGAAGATCGAGCTCTGGAAAAGGATCTTAAAGATTCATTCAAAGAACTCAAAGAGCTGCAGGTTCTATTGTCTCTTTCAGAAGATCAAAATACCTTCGAGATTTCTGCGGTCTGCGACATCCTGATGCCCTTTGAAAGCACTCAACGAGTTAGGTCCTCTATCGAAACTTATATTAAAAATTCAACGATCATTGATGATACCGAGACACCCCAGGAGATCTAAATGCTTGATAAAGGACATTCTTTAGTCCGAGTGGAAATGCTGAACTGGGGGAATTTTAACGGTCATCAAGAGGCAACTTTTAAAAATGACTCTATTCTTCCCCTTCATGGAAATAATATTTCGGCGTCAGCAATTCTGGGAATCAATGGTTCGGGAAAGTCCTCGCTGATTGACGGGATTATGATTGCCCTTTTTCCTTTCGATAATTTGCTTAGACTTGGTGTTACTAACGACTCTGAACGAGGAACCAGCGGTGGCCGTAGTATTGCAGATTATGTGCTGGGAAAGTTTGCCTCTACCACAGGCAAAGAAAGTAAGAATCTTTCGCAGGTCTATAACAGATCCTCTGGCACCTCTATGTTGCATATCTGTTTGCAGAACAATGCACATCCCCAAAAGCATATATCTGCCGGAATTATTTGGTGGTATAGCGGACATCAAATTCAAGATCGTCAATTTTATATCATTCAACAAGAGGTGGCCCTTAAAGATCTTAGCACAGACAGTGGTGCAGCGCCAAAGAACCGTAGTAAATTCAAAGACATTCTGGCTACCCGTTTTCCGGGCTATAAGCCGTTCGATACCGCCCAAGGCTATTTCGCATCTTTATCCGGCCTTTTAGGGGGCATTAGTAAGGATGACCTTAAGATCTTTAATCGAGCTTTCTATGTCAAATCGATTGAAGATATCGACGTTTTTGTTAGGGAAAACATGTTAACTGAAGAATCCAACGAAAATCTGGATACTCTTCTGATGAATATGGAAAATGGCAACGAAATTACCAGTCATATTAACAAGTGTCAGGAAAAGATCAAAGATTCCACCGGCATTATCGCCGAGCTAGAACAACTTCACAACATAAGGGAAAAGCTACATAAACTTCATTTGGATAAAATGTTTATCAGATTGTTCCATCTATGGGAGCCCTGGCAGAAAAACCTAGAAAGTATTCAATTAGCGAATGAACAGATAGAAAAGCTGAAGATAGACAAGCCTCAGGTCGAAAGTGAAGAGACCGTGCTTAAGGCTCAAGTGCAGGCACTGTGGAATCAGGTTAATTCATCCGAAACCACCCTGATCCTGAACAATCTCGAGCGTCAAAAAGAAAATGTGGAGCTTCGTTTGAAAAGCTCAAAGGAACACACTGACCGTTTGTCTGTCGCTTTGCAACGGGCCGGATTAAAGCTGACGACGTCTCCGTCTGAAGTTTTCTCAAATATCATAAAAAAGTCTATGGAAATTCGCAATGAACAAGAAAACCGACAGGTAGAGCAAGAGTTTTTAAATCGGGAAACGACTCCGCTTAGTCAGCACATTGGTCGCCTTAAAGAGGAGCTTGAGCACCTTTCAAAGTATAAAACAGTTCTGGATCCTGCCGTGTACAATATCAAGACTGCTGCAATGAATGCACTAAAAATTCCCAATGGCAATCTGATGTTTGTAGGTGAACTGCTGACAGTGACGAATCCGAAATATCAATTAGCAGCAGAATCAGTTCTTGAAGGAATTTCTAAAAATCTTTTGGTACACCCGGACTACTTAGACATCTTTACTGCTTGGCTAGACAAGACTTCCGTTGCAAAAAGTATCACAGTCAAACGATTGCAAAGTGACGACTTAAAGGGCGGTCATACACTTGCTGCTCAGGTGGCGAACTCTATCCTTTCCCATCTGGACATACGATCATCCAAAGACCATCCCTTCACGTCTTATCTTGCAAAATGGCTGAATAATGTCTTCGACTATCAGATAGTCAAAGCAGAAGATTTTAAAAAAGGAAAAGGCAGTCTGGTTACTGAATCCGGGCTTGTAAGGCGGGATCAGCAAACCATGCGAAAATTAACCAAGAATCTGCGCTTTAATCTTGGTTGGGATCCTGTTGAACGCATTAAAGTTCTAACAGGAGAACTTACTGATCTTCTTCATGAGCTAGACCGTTTGACGAAAGCCAGTGGGAACTTGATCAAGCTGATACGGGAAAATGACCGAACTTTAGATCTTCTGGCTGATTATAAATCCAGCGAGGCCTTGGATTTCATAAAGGTCGATCACCTGATTCAACAGATCAAAGATCTCGACGCTCAAATTGAAGATACAAAAAAGAAGGATCTGGCCCTTGAAGTCCTTCGCCAGAAGTATGACAAGCTCAATGCTGAATTAGAGGCCGTACACGCAGAAAATATTAAAATTACTTCTGAGCTGAAGAGGTTAGAGAATAGTTTACCTGCTTTAACTGAAGAAGCCGCCGCTTATGAATTGACATATAGAAAGTCCAAGTACTTTGAAACACTCAATGCCCAGGAAAGTACAGATGCTATTGAACTGCGATTTGTACAAGATAGAAAGAACCTGTCTAAAAAAGGCCACACACTTGTCACGGGCATCGAAGCTGACGAAGAGGGCCAAAACTCGAAGAAGGAACAGTTTTTAGCCAAGGTGAATAGCAGCTTAACCCGCTATTCTTCAAAACACCAGGATACCCATCTTCCCTACTTGCTAAAAGATCTGTCTGTTCTAAACTCGGTACAGAAAGAATGGATCACCTATAAAGATCGCCTGGAAGGAACAGAGCTTATGGGCCTTGAAGAAAAGTGGCGCCATTTCTTTAATGACACCCTGGTTAAGTCCATCAAAGATATGCTTAATGAAGTCAAAACACATCGCCTGACAATTGAGGAAAATATTTCCGCCATCAATGAAGTTCTTAAAATGACCTATTTTGAAAAACTTCCAGATGAAAATCGGTATTTACAAATTCACCATACCCCCTGCCCCGATGAAAGAATCATTAAATTCCAAGCTTCCTGCAGGGAAATTGAGAAAATCCTAGCGACTCCTTCACTAAGGCTCCAGATCGAAAATGCTTCGGAAGAGCTTCTTGCGCCTTTGGAGGCCTTTGTAGATGACCTTAAGGACGATCCAAAAAGACGGGAATTCGTAACCGACGTTCGAAATCATTTTGAGTTTAATGTGCAGTCTTGGAGGCTAAAGAAAAATGCGACAGAAGTGGAATGGGGTGAAACATTCACCGGTTCTAAATACGATGCTAAAAGCTCGGCACAGACCACACAGCTTGCCTATACCCTACTGGCGTCATCCCTGGCGTATCGATTTAAATTTAATGATCCTGAAGCAGGTCAACTGACCCCAAGAATGATTATTTTGGACGAGTTCGGTGGTAAATTCGACAATGAAAAGCCGGAAGACGTTATCAAAATGCTGGCGCATATGGGATTTCAAGCGATTCTTGTCAGCCCCATGTCGAAAGCAGAGCTTTTGGCAGACAGTATATCGACGTTGAACCTTGTTCATAAGGCATCGGCAAGCAAGTCTAAGCTTCAGTACTACTTCCTTCAATCAAAGCAAGAGTATCATGAGTTGCTTAAGTCCATGGATAATCTTCAACATGACTGAGATTTTAAAACTTGATGATATTTTTGAGAAGGCGTTTAGATTCTTCCTCTTGAATGAGGTTGATAGCTATGTTTACCGATTCCGAAACTCTGGCGGGTTTGATGATTACTATGCCCGTTTAGATAAAGAGGTCCGGCGACATCCGTTTTTAAAAATAACTGCATTGCGCCCAATAAAGGAAGGGCGAATAAAGGTATCTCGTCCGTCGGAAGTCACAATTTCTAAAAAGGACTTTTTCAAACAGTGTCCAGTACAACTTGCAATTTACAATAGGCTGCTTGAGGCCAAAGGTATTTGCCATTTAGTCGACTTTGATGCGTTTTTGGAAGCGAACTTTGCGATCTGTGTTCGTCGTCATATCGTTCTTAAAGAGGCTATTGAATTATTTCAGTATCTTATCAAAGACGAAGATCAAATAAAGGGCCTTCTTCCCCGTCAGCTTCAACATTCATTTTCGACAAAACTTATCGGCAAAGAGCCTTTGCTTTTGGCTCTATTAGCATTTCATACTGGCCAGGCTGCAAATTGGGAAACTTTCTTTGAGTTTTTTGGGCTAATAAAGCGACCGCCTGAATTTCGGTTTTATGCTCCTCAGTGTAAATGGAGTGAATCCATCTTAAAGCAATTCCACGGAGTTCTTTTTCAAGAGAATATCGCAACCTTCTGTTTCCAAAACCTGGAACGGACCCTCGTCATTGAAAATATAGAAAGCCTCCTGCCCTTGGTCGGTAAGTGCGATAAAACCCTGTTGATCTGGGGAGAAGGCTGGAAATGCTCGCAGCTTATTCCCCTATCGGCGCAACTTCCAAAACCGATATTTTATTGGGGCGACCTGGACAAGGAAGGGTTAGAAATCGCGGATAAGTTTATTAGCGGAACCTCGGCCCGCCCCATTTTGATGGATGAGGCCACCATTGATAGCAATATTCACCTTAAGGAAGCGGTAGAGAAAAGCCCTTCTACCAAGAGGCGCAGCCTCAGGGGCCTTCAGGCAGCCTATGCGCGGGTAATTTCGGACGGTATACGCATCGAGCAAGAGAAGCTCTGGTTGAACTTGGAGCTTCTGCAGTCGCCAAAGGACATATAATAGATTTGGCACTAAGGACACACTTAGGCACCAATACTTTTATAGAAAATAACGTTAGCATTTACAGATACTTACGATTTTACTTTTAAAAAATGTTTCTCATTATATACAAAATAGTAAAATTGTATATAATGAGAAACATATGCCAGCAAAAGCACCACTCATCAGTCAAAAACAAGAGCGAACTCTTCGTATCATTGGACAGCGTCTACGCGACCGCCGAGAGGAGTTAAATCTGAGCGCCACTGTGGTAGCAGAGGCCGCTGAAATATCCCGCATCACTCTTTACCGAATCGAAAAGGGAGAGCCCTCTGTCGCTATGGGAGCTTACCTAAATGCTATCACTGCTTTGGGGTTAACACTGGACCTGAGTGACTCTTTGACTAAGAAGTCCCCTGGCAACGCAAAGAACAAGCTGCCAAAGAAAATACCGATTGCAAACTACAAACAACTTAAACGCCTTGCCTGGCAACTTAAAGACACGGCCGAACTAACGCCTCAAGAAGCTTTGGATCTATACGAACGAAACTGGCGCCATGTCGACCCCAAGAAGATGAGTGACCAAGAAAGAGAATTGATCACAACACTTCTAAACGCCTTTGGCCGGGAGAAGCTGCTTGTTTAGGCGCCAACACCATGTCTGCATTGCTACAGTTCTTCAGTCACCCTCTTCGGCGAAGGAACCGCCATCGCTTTGGCTCGCGACGAGTACCGCGAATCCGTGGATATAGACTTTCTGGTCTCGGACCGAGATGGCTATCAAAAACTAAGAAGTCTGCTCGTCAAAAGTGGCATCAATGCCATTACCAGACAGGGTATGCCTCTTACTACTGCCCGGGATATCCGCGCTGATCAATATGGCATACGCACCATGCTCCTGGTCGGCGATATTGAAATCAAGTTTGAGATTGTCCTTGAGGGACGCATTGAGCTGGATCCCCCTGTTGATGCTGAAAGGATCTGTGGAACCTCTACCCTGACACCACTAGATATGGCTGCGACGAAACTGTTGGCAAACTCGGATCGCTGGTCTGACAGCGCCGTTAATAGCCGGGACTTAATCGATCTTGCAATGGTAGAACTGGATAAAGATGTGCTTCATGAAGCGATTCAAAAAGCATCCAAGGCATATGGCGATATTATCGAGCAAGACCTTAAAAAAGCCATCGCAGCGCTCTCTAACAACAAAGGCAAACTGGATAACTGCATGACTGCCCTTCAGATCGATACTATTCCGAAAGCAGTGCTCTGGAAACGTATACGTGATCTAAAGCCATCAAGCAATCGGTAAAACATCCAGATCCTTGGGACGGATCTTGCGCAATTCCTCTGGGATGGATTTCAGAATGGCTTCACCCAAAGCTTCAATCAGTTCATTCTTGTAGTGCTCGCGACGATACACCAGTCCGATTTCGCGGGCCGGAATCGGCCTTTCAAACGGAACCAGATGACTGCGTGCACCCACTTGTTCTGTCGCCAGATGCGGCAGCAAGGTGTAGCCACCGTACAAATCCACCAGGTTTTTCAGGGTCTCAAGGCTGCCGCTTTCAAATTTGTACCGACGCCCCTGCCCTTTGCCTTTTTTCACCGAGCAGATATCCAGCACTTGATTGCGCAGGCAATGGCCTTCCTCCAGCAACCAGATGTCCTCCATGCCCAGACTCTGGTATTTGATTTTCTTCATGTGGGCGTACTCGTGATTCTTTTCACACAGCACATAGAACGGCTCATAGTACAGCGGGAACTCAAACATTTTCGGCATCAGTGTGGGCGTCGCCAAAACGCCGACATCAATATCATCGCCGTTCAGGGCTTCCAAAATCTGGTCGGTCTGCATTTCTTTGATATTCAGATCCACACCTGGGAACATCTCTTCCACCACCGGCAAAAGTCGAGGCAATAAATAGGGAGCCACCGTCGGAATGACACCAATAGACAAGACTCCTTGTTTGGCACCTTTCTGCTCATGCTGAATAATACTCTCAATTTTCCTGGACTCAAAAAGGACCGTCTGAATTTGGGATATCAGTTTTTTACCCATGTGTGTCAGCAAAATGGGTTTTTTAGAGCGGTCAAAGATCACCACTCCCAAATCCTCTTCCAGCTTCTGTATTTGCATGCTGAGCGTGGGTTGGGTCACGTGGCAGGCCTCAGCCGCCTTGGCAAAATGACCGTACTTATGGACAGCCATAACGTATTCCAGCTGCGTCAAAGAAAAGTTCACTTTTGGGCTCATAAGGGCTCCTCAAGCGCTATTATGCCGCAATAGACAAAATCTATCAATGCATATTTATAATCGATTTCCCTAAAAAGGGTTGATCCCGTAGTCTCAAAGACGAAAGATGTCCACTAACAATTAAACCTGCTGGTGGACCTGAATTTTTATTTAGGCCCTAAGGCCACAACCTAACCACTTTATTCGAAGGAGAATAAATGCAAACTATCATCAACACGAAAGTGCCAGATTTCAAAGTTCAAGCTTTCCATCACGGTGATTTCAAAACTGTGACTCAGAACGACCTGAAAGGTAAATGGTCCATCTTCTTCTTCTACCCTGCGGATTTCACATTCGTATGCCCTACTGAATTGGGTGACATGGCTGACAAATACGCTGAGTTCCAAAAAATCGGCGTGGAAGTTTACGGTGTTTCCACTGACACTCACTTCACTCACAAAGCATGGCATGATGCTTCTGAGACGATCAAAAAAATCAAATACCCAATGTTGGCAGACCCTACCTTCCAATTGACTCGCGCATTCGGCGTGCACATTGAAGAAGAAGGTTTGGCTTACCGTGGTACTTTCCTGGTGAACCCAGAAGGTAAAATCGTTTTGGCTGAAGTTCAGGACAACGGTATCGGCCGTAACGCCGATGAATTGTTCCGTAAAACTCAGGCAGCTCAATACATCGCTGCAAACCCAGGCGAAGTTTGCCCTGCGAAATGGACTCCAGGCAAATCCACTCTGAAACCAGGTCTTGATCTGGTTGGTAAAATCTAATTTAGATTTTACTTAATGTGCGAGTCCCCGCCTATGGCGGGGACAAGCCAATAACCGCGAAACAGAAATTAGCTGAAAGTTGCAAATGCAAGGCGGGAGAAGGAAGCCGTACTCCTGTACGGCGACGCCGACCAACGCAGCAGTTGCACCTTTCAGGTAATTTCCCCCCGAACGGAGGTCACATGTTAGACTCTTCTCTTCTTGAACAACTAAGATCAGTCTTCGGCTCTTTGGAAAACACTGTTGAGCTTGTCTATGAAAACAGCTCTCACGAAGATCAAAAAGATCTTTTGGACATGCTTCAAAGTGTTGCCAGCACCTCGGACAAAATCACACTGACGCAGAATACGTCTGGCACTTCTCCGATGCCTCAGTTCCGTATTGACTATAAAGGCAAGCACACGGGCATCGTGTTCAAAGGTATTCCCGGCGGTCACGAATTCACTTCGTTGATTCTAGCGATCCTGAACACCGATGGCAAAGGCAAGCTTTTGGACAGCGTGATCGCGGACCGCGTTCGTCGTCTGAACAAAAACATCACCATTCAGTCTTACATCTCTTTGACTTGTGAAAACTGTCCTGAAGTGGTTCAGGCTCTGAATCAGATTGCATTGATTCACGGAAGCCTTCGCCATGAAATCATCGATGGCGGCTATGTTCAGGACGACATCAAAACTTTGGGTATTCAAGGTGTTCCAAGTCTGGTGGCGAACGCAAAAATGTTCCACTCCGGCCGCATCCAGCTTTTGGATCTGGTCACCAAACTGGAATCCACATTTGGTGTCGACGCGAATGCAGCACCATCCGAACCTGTGAACAAAAACCTGGGTCACTTTGACGTCCTTGTGATCGGCGGCGGCCCGGCAGGGGCTTCCGCTGCGATCTACACGGTTCGTAAAGGTCTTTCCACGGCCATGATCACTGAAAAAATCGGCGGTCAGGTGCAGGAAACCAAAGGCATCGAAAACCTGATTGGTGTGACTTACACCGAAGGCCCTCAACTGGCAGCCCAGTTGAATCAGCACATTGCCAGTTATCCGGTGAAGGTTCTTGAAAACCGTCGCGTGAAAAAGATCCACACGGAAAGCAAAGTCAAAGCCATCGAACTGGAAAGTGGCGAACACCTGACAGCCGACGCGATCATCGTCACTACGGGGGCGAAATGGCGCGAATTGGGCGTGGAAGGTGAAAAAGAATATCTGGGCCGTGGCGTGGCTTACTGCCCACACTGTGACGGTCCATTCTATAAAGGCAAAAAGGTCGCTGTGATTGGCGGAGGAAACTCGGGCGTGGAAGCGGCAATCGATCTGGCCGGCATTGTTCGCGAAGTCGTGGTATTTGAATACAACGATCAGCTGAAAGCCGACAAGATTCTGGTGGATAAACTAAAATCCCTGCCCAACGTGTCCATCGTGACCAGCGCCAAAACTGAAAAAGTCATCGGTGACGGCAACAAGGTTCAGCAGATCCAGTATTTGGATCGTTCCCTCAATAAAGAGGAAAAAATGGACCTGGATGGCATCTTTGTGCAGATCGGCCTTGTGCCGAACAGCCAGTTCCTGAAAGAAACTGTGGAGCTGACCAAGTTCGGCGAAATCATCGTCGATGAAAAAGGTCGCACTTCAGCCAAAGGCATTTACGCTGCCGGAGACGTCACCACGACGCCCTACAAGCAGATCGTGATTGCCATGGGTGAAGGCGCGAAAGCGGCGCTCGCAGCCTTTGAAGACCGTATGTATCACTCTTAGTTTTAACCAGAACGTTCCTGTAAAATCCATGGGCCCCACCCTCTTGGGGCCCATTTTCCATTTCTGCGCAAAGCATCTCTCTTGACTCCGATGACGCCTGACCTACGATAAGTCTGCAAAACAGGAGTCCATTTAATGAAAACAGCATTGAAAATGCCACTATTAGCAGCTCTGGTTTTTTCCATGAGTGCCTGCCAAACCCTGAACAAGAAGGAAGCCGTGAACGCAGAATACATTCCGCGCGAAGTTCTTTTTGGAAATCCCGACATCACCGGGATCAAGATCAGCCCTGACGGAAAATACGTCACTTATCTTTCCGCCCACAAGGGTGTACTGAATATCTGGGCTCAGGAATTCGGCAAGCCGGAAACGGCAAAACCTGTCACCCACGACACCAAACGCGGCATTTTCAGATACAATTGGACTTACACTCCGGGAATTCTGACCTTCGCTCAGGACGTTGCCGGTGATGAAAACTTCGGCCTGTACACCCTGAATGTCTCCACTGGCGAAATCACTGAAATCACCAAGCCTGGCAAGGTCACTTCCCAGATTGCTGAAACCAGTCATCTGCGCCCGCAGGAAGTGGTCATCATGACCAACGAGCGTGATCCAAAGTTCTTTGATTACAAGATCCTGAATCTGACAACCAAAGCCACCACGGATCTTTTCACCAATACCGAAAACTATGCCGGGATCATGTTCGACAAGAACTTCCACCCGATCATCGCCAGCCAATCGAACAAAGATGGTTCTTCCACAATCTTCCTGTGGGACGCCGGCAGCAAAAAGTTTGTTAAAAAGACTGTCGTCCCATTCGAAGACAGCATGACTTCTTCCGCAGTGGACGTTTCTCACGATGGCAGCAAAGTCTATTTGCTGGACAGCCGCAAACGGGACAAAGCCGCTTTGATCGAATGGGATATCAAGTCTGACCAAAGCAAAGTGGTTGCCTCGGACGAACGCTCGGATATTCAGGGTTTGCAAATGCATCCCCAGACCGGAAAACTTCTATGGGCGTCCTCTTACTATCTGAAACGTGATATCCAGTTCTTCGACAAGGACTTCCAGAAACACTTTGAAGGGATTGAGAAAAAGCTCAACACCGAAATCAATGTGACCTCCATGAGCCTTGACGGAAATCAGTGGGTTCTGTTTGCAGATTCTACCGACAAACCTGTGGCGTTCTATTTCTATGACGCCAAAACCGGAACTTTAAGTCAGCCTTTGTATCACACCAAAGCCATGATTCCTTACGGCAACCGCCTGAGCGCCATGGAAGCTGTTGAAATCCCATCCCGTGATGGCTATCAGCTGGTGTCCTATCTGACTCAAGCCCGCAAGCCGGCTGGCAAATCCCTGGTTTTGCTGGTGCATGGGGGTCCTTGGGGCCGCGATGACTATGGATACAATCCTTATCATCAGTGGCTGGCGGATCGTGGGTATAATGTACTGAGCGTGAACTTCCGCGCCTCGACAGGTTTTGGGAAAAAGTTCCTGAATGCGGGCGACAAACAATGGGGCCGCAAAATGCACGACGACCTCATTGACGCCGTCAACTGGGCTGTTAAAAATGACTATGCCGATCCGAAACAAATCGTGATCATGGGCGGATCCTATGGTGGTTATGCCGCGTTGGCGGGTGTAACCTTCACTCCGGACACTTTTGCTGCCGCGGTGGATATCGTGGGCCCGTCCAATCTGGAAACTTTGCTTGCCACAGTTCCGCCGTACTGGGAAAGCTTCCGCGCGAATCTTTACAAGCGCGTGGGCGATCCGACGACAGCGGCTGGCAAAAAGCTTTTGAAAGAGCGCTCTCCGCTGACTCATGTGGATAAAATCAAAAAACCACTTTTAATCCTTCAAGGGGCCAATGACCCGCGCGTGAAAAAAGCGGAAGCTGATCAGATCTATAACGCCATGGTGGCTAAAAAGATTCCGGTGGAATATGTATTATTCCCTGATGAAGGACACGGTTTTGCCAAGGCTGCCAACAACATGGGGGCTAACGCCATCACCGAGGAATTCCTGCAAAAATACCTGAAAGGACGCCTGGAGCCGATTGAGGCTCAGGTCAAAGCCTCTTCAGCGCAAATGATCACTACGCCTCAGTAATTCCCTGAAGAAGGCCTGAAAGCAAAAGCCCCGGTTTCCGGGGCTTTTTTTTGTTTTTATAATTCGCAAAGTTCTATGGAATGCCCGTCGGGATCCAGCACGATGGCCTTTTTGCCATCAGGCATGTCTGTCGGGTCTAATATGCACATGGCACCGGGAACTTTGACAAGTTCCTGCACGGTTTTCTCCAAATCCGTAATCTTAAAACCCAGCTGCAGGCTTGGAATCTGAGATCTTTGAGGATTTTGGATGTTGTACAGTGAAAATTCGACGCCGTTATGAACGGCTCTGTGAACTTCACTCCCTTTATCAACTTTTGACGCTGTAAATTGAAAGCCGATAATTCGATAAAAACCCAGCATGCCCTGTAGCTGCGTGGTGTTTATTGTGATAGAAGTGAATAGCAAACTCATCCGTCTATTATCTGAACCGAGGCCGTATGAAACAAGAAAAAATTTATCTTAAAGACTATAAATCCCCTGCCTTCACGGTAGATTCCATTAACCTCGACTTCAATCTGAACGAAGACTTTTGTCGAGTCGTGGCAAAATCCCAGGTTCGCCGCACCCACCCCGGTGAGATGCGCCTGAATGGCGAGGAACTGAAACTGGTTTCCATCAAAATCAACGGCCAGCAGTTGAATGCCGACCAGTATCAGATCACGGAAGAAGAACTGATTGTTCCGTCAGTTCCCGACAGCTTCACTTTGGAAATCGAAACTGAGCTGCAGCCGCAGAACAACACATCCCTGGAAGGACTTTACAAATCCAACGGCATCTTCTGCACCCAGTGCGAAGCACAAGGATTCAGAAAGATCACTTACTTCTTTGACCGTCCGGATGTGATGACTTCTTATTCCGTGACTATCGAAGCTGACAAAAAGAAATACCCGGTTCTGCTTTCCAACGGCGATCGCATCAAAATGGAAGACCTGGGTAACGGCCGCCAAAAAGCTTACTGGCAGGATCCGCACAAAAAACCATGCTATCTGTTCGCTCTGGTTGCGGGTGACTTGGGTGTGATCCGTGACACCTTCACAACAGTGAATGGTCGCAAAGTGAATCTTGAAGTCTACGCAGCTCACGGCAAACAAGAGCGCTGCCAGCATGCGATGGAATCCCTGCACAAATCCATGAAGTGGGACGAAGAGGTCTTTGGCCTTGAATACGACCTGAACGACTACATGATTGTGGCGATTGATGATTTCAATGCCGGCGCGATGGAAAACAAAGGTCTGAATATCTTCAACTCCCGCCTGGTGCTGGCTGATTCCAACTCGGCAACCGATGTGGACTTCCATAACATCGAATCCGTTGTGGCTCACGAATACTTCCACAACTATACCGGCAACCGCGTGACGTTGCGTGACTGGTTCCAGTTGTCCCTGAAAGAGGGTCTGACTGTATTCCGCGATCAGGAGTTCTCTGCTGACATGACGGATCGTGGTGTTCAGCGTATCGAGGACGTGGATGCTTTGCGCGCCGGCCAGTTTGCTGAAGACGCTGGTCCAAACTCCCACCCGGTTCGCCCGGAATCCTGCATGGCGGTGGATAACTTCTTCACCATGACGATCTATGAAAAAGGGTCTGAAGTGATCCGCATGATGCAAACCATTGTGGGCCGCAAGGGCTTCCGCAAAGGGATGGATGAATACTTCAAACGTCATGATGGTCAGGCTGTCACGACGGAAGATTTTGCAGCCGCGATCTCGAACCCTAACAACAAGGACTTCACTCAGTTCCGTCGCTGGTACAACCAGTCCGGCACTCCGGTGGTTGCGGTTCAGGAAAAATTCGATGCTGACAAAGGCGAATTCCATGTGACTTTGGAACAAAGCTGCCCGCCGACTCCGGGCCAGCCGACGAAAGAACCATTCCACATTCCATTGATGATGGGTCTTTTGGACAAATCCGGCAAAGAGTTGTCTTTGAACTGCGACAAAATCACCGCAAACACTGACGGCAAAAATCTGATGGAGCTGAAGGAGCAAAAAGAGACCTTCGTGTTCAAAGGCCTGAAAGAGCGTCCGGTTCTTTCCATCCTGCGTGAATTCTCTGCTCCGGTGAACTTGCGCTGGGAAGCTTCTGAAAACGATCTTTACTTCCTGATGGAAAAAGACACAGATTCCTTCAACCGTCGTGAGATGGCTCAGAAACTGGGGCTTCGTCTGTTCAAAAAGATGATCCAGCAGGCTCGCGCCAAAGAAACCATGACTTTGGATCCTCGTTTCATCAGCACCATGACTTCCATTTTGGAAGATCAGGCGATGGATCCGGCGTTCAAAGCGAAGATGTTGCAATTGCCAAGCTATGCTGTTCTGGCACAGGAAGAGGCGGTATTGGATGCGGAAGCATTCTATAAAGCCCGTACAGCTTTGCGCAAAGAGATCGCAACCGCCAACCGCAATCAGTTGCTGAACATCTACAAGAAATTCCATGGCGTGGAACCAAAAAGCCGTGATCCAAAAGTCTTCGGTCACCGCTCTTTGAAAAACCAGGCTTTGGCTTATCTTGCAGAACTGCACGATCCGGAAATCATGGACATCGTGAACAAGCAATACTGGGAAGCTCAGAACATGACCGATCGTATGACGGCAATGTCTTTGCTGGCGGATTCAGACTCTGCTCACCGTGAAAAGGTTTTGGCGGACTTCTATGCAAACTGGAAAGACGATTCCGTGGTGATCAACAAGTGGTTCACGGCGCAAGCGACCACTCACCGTCAACAGACATTGGAAGACGTCAAAGCATTGACGAAGCATCCGGCGTTCAACATCACGAACCCGAACAATGTGTATTCATTGCTTCGTGCTTTCGGGGCGAACCTGGTGCGCTTCAACGACCCGAACACCAACGCTTACGAGTTCTATGCTGACAAGATCCTTGAGATCGACCCAAAGAACCCGCAAGTCGCGGCCCGTTTGTGCGCGGCCTTCAACTTTGTTTCCAAGCTGGAACCAGCCATGAAGGAAAAGGCCCTGACTCAAATCAAACGCATGGTTGCTGTAGAGTCTTTGTCCAAAAACTCCCGCGAACTTTTGCAATCGGCTTTGAACTAGGTGGTTGCCCAGGACGGCGGGCCCGGAATCGATCCGGGAGTCCGCCGCTTCAGAGGGCACGCGTCCGTGCTCAGTCGGTGCCGGGGCGTTGCCCCGGTTCGCGCATCGTGCGCCACCGAAGGCCCTCTTACGGGCAGCCTCCCGGCTCGTTTCCGTTCCCTCTGCCCTCATCAATCAACTACAATGCGACCTTAAAGTGCGCATAAAAAAAGGGAGTCCAAAGACTCCCTTTTTGCTTTTTACTTGTGATGCACTATTGCCAGAAAAAACAACCAGGCACCTTTTAGTACTTCGTTCGGCAGTGTTCTAGGAACTCTTCGCGGGTTTCCATTCTGGATTTGAAGTGACCGCGCAGGTCGGATGTGGATGTTGTGCTGGAGGTGTCTTCGATGCCTCTCATCATTACGCAGTAGTGTTTTGCGTTGATGTGGACGGCGATGTGTTCGGTGCCCAGGATGTATTGAAGGCAGTCGGCGATTTGTTTTGTCAGACGTTCCTGCACCTGAGGGCGGCGGGAGAAATACTGGACAATGCGGTTGATCTTGGACAGACCTATTACTTTTTTATTGGGGATGTAGGCCACTGTTGCGAAGCCGTCGATTGGCAGGAAGTGGTGTTCGCAGAAAGACAGGCAACCGATGTTTTGCACCACGATCATTTGATCGTAGTTCATTTTATTTTCGATCACGGTCATTTTTGGGAACTTCTTGGGATCCAATCCTCCGAAGACTTCGTTCACGTACATTTTAGCTACGCGCTTTGGTGTTTCGCGCAAAGAATCATCATCCAGGTCCAAACCCAGAGTGTTCATGATGTCGGTGAATTTTTCGGTGATGCGTTCGATCTTTTCTTCGTTGGTCAGACCGTTGTGGATCATCGGTGTTGGACGGACGTTTTCCAGAATCTGTTTCACCGACGCTGACACGTCCGAGTATTGAGCTTCTGCTTTAGCTTTTACACTCTTTTTGCTGGTTTTCTGGGTGGTCTTCTTTGTTGTTTTTGCCATTGTCATTCCCTGCTCGAAAAGCCCACTTATGCCCTAAAATCGGCAGGTTCGCAAAGCTCAAAGCCCGTAAATTAGGTTTTTTGTAGATTTTGGCTGTTCAACCATTGGCGCAGCAGGTCTTTCTCTGACGAAGACAGCCCCTCAAAATGCACTCTGAGGACGTTGCCTTTCACGTCAATGACCTTGGCTTTGCACTGAACATCGTTGATCTCTGACAGAACCATGGTGAAAACCTGATCCTTTTTGAAGGCCTCAACCTCCTCAGGGACGGAAATACGAGCTCCCGTATAAGACAGATCCACGGTTTCACCATTTACTTTGCCATTCAAAACAACCGGGGTCACAACGACAAAACGATCCCCTGTCGGGGCAAACCAGTTCTGACGGCGATCCAGATAAGGATAACGGAAGAATGAAAACACCGTGCCCACGATAAAGAGCACCAACAGACAATCCAGCACCCTGGCCGTGCTGATCGCCGGGTCCACCACGCCAAAGCCCTTAAACAGGCTGACCAGCGTGCTGATCACAAAGATCCCGCAAAGGATCATCCCCATAACCCAGGACAGTTTGTGGCGGATCATCAGCGTCAATCCGGCGCCAAAGACAGACACCCAACCCACCCAATTCAGCACCGCAACTCCGGTTCTTTGCATCATGATGAGGTCAAGCACAGGTGTGAACATAAGCACAGCAGCAGCCATTTCCACTGCACGAGGACGTTCTAGAGCTGGTGATTTTGTTTCCATAGGAAACTTATCGGCTAGAGCAGAGTCAGGGTATAGATTTTTATTGATTATCTCGCTTCAATCCTTAGAATTTCTCATTGTGAGACATATAAATTTTCAGCACGTCCTAATTGTCATTGCGTCCCTTATTTTGACCAGCCAGGCTCAAGCCTATCCTGATTTTATCGGGTACAGCTATTCCTCCTGCATCACCTGCCATTACAACGGTCTTGGCGGCGGAGCCCTGAATGATTACGGTCGCGCCCTGTTTGCCACCGAGATCACCTCCCGCTCTGTCTTCCCCAAGAACATGGAAGAGGAAGAAATCGCGGAAATGTCCGGCTTCCTGGGTAAAAAGAAGCTGCCTTGGTGGGTTCGTCCGGGTCTGAAATATCGCGGCCTGTGGCTGAAAATGGAGCCAGGCTCCACTGCCACCACCGAGCGCTACATCAACATGCAAAATGATGTGAATCTGAACTTCTTCCTGGACAAGAAACAGACTTATTCCATCATCACGACAGTTTCCTACACCGGTATTGAGCCCTACTACGGCAAAACCAACACCTGGTTCATGCGCGAATACTATCTGCGCTGGAAACAAAGCAACAACTTCTGGCTGTACGTCGGCCAGATGGACAAAGCTTATGGCATCCGCAACGTCGATCACTCGGCCGTCAGCCGTAAAGCCATCACACTGGGGCAGTTTGACCAGTCCCAAGGGGTGATCGGTCACTTCACTTATCCGGACTGGGATGTGGCTGTGAATGCCTTCTTCGGAAATGCCGCTCAGGAAGACCCGCAAAAACAAAAAGGCTTCTCTGTGGCGGGGGAATACCAGGTCTATGAAAAGTTCAAAGTCGGTGCTTCTGTGCTGACATCACAAAGTGATTTGCAACAGTGGAACCTGGCAGCCCTGACCACGCGTATGGGCCTGTCCAAGGGTTCTGCGATCATGGGTGAATTCGGTCTGCGCCAAAAGAAAGACAAAATCGCTGACTCAGAGGCCGAACTGGGTACCTATGCGATTGTTCAGACCATGGTTGAAATCCAGCGCGGTTACAACTTCCTGTCGATCCTTGAGCACACCAAAGGTGACATCAACAAATCCTCTGCCGAAGCAATGAGGTGGAGCATGGGCGCGATGATGTTCCCTCTGCCGCGCACCGAACTTCGTGCGATGGCAACCAATGGAAAAACTTATTCTGACACTGGTGGCGTGGACGATGCCTGGGCTCTGCAAGGGCAGATCCATATTTCCTACTAAGGGACACATATGAAAAAATGGATGTTTGTACTATTTGTCACCCTTCTAAGTCAGAACGTTCTGGCCCAGGAAGAAACTGATTCTGAAGAAACGCCGGCGGCAGAAGCCCCTGCGGCGGCACCGGCCACAACAACGGCAAAAAAACCGGCGCGGTCCCGCCAGGACTGGGGCTTGAGCCTTTCCACTTTGCAGTGGGATGAAACCCTGCGCGTTCAAGACGGCATCACCAACACCAAGGTGCCAGCCAACTACAACGCCATCACGATCACCATCATGAAAGAAATCACCTACTATCGCTGGGGCTGGAGTGCCGGGGCCTTTATCGGTGCCGGTCGCGCCAACGGCGGATCCGATGCGGATCCTTACTTGAGCGACAAAGTGGCCTTCACCACTTACGGGATTTCCCCGCGCGTATTCTATCGCCTGTCCGGTCGAATCAATGCCGGCGTGACGGGAATGCTGTTTTATAAAAATATCGACTGGCCAAAAGAAACCACCACCCAAACCATTGATTCAGGCCGCAGCCTGAACGTCACAGGTATTGCCGACTTGAATATTCGCATGTTTCAAAAGTGGGATTTCTATACCGGGATTGGTCCTTTGACTGAAGGATCCACGCTTTGGAAAATCGGTGTGAACTACCGATTCTAAAAGACAAAGGCCCCTTTTCAGGGGCCTTTTTTTATTTATTTTACTGGAACCGTCACTGCCAAAGTCACTTCGTCTTCAACACCGACACCCATATAGTTGATGTCCTCGATGCCAAAGTCGCTCAGCTTCAACTTGAATTTCGCTTTCAAGGTCTTGCCTTCGACTTTGTAAACTCCGGAAATGTCTTTTTCAATGCCACGGATTTTGATTTTGCCCGTGCCCTTGCCGCCTTTACCTTTTGCGGAAAGCAAAACGGCCTCTGGGAACTTTTCAGTCTCCAGATGTTTTTGCGTGTGCTTGTCACGCAGCTCTACGCCGGTTTTCAAAGTTTTCAGATTCACAACGATGTTTTCCGCGGAAACTTCATCACCGCTCACCACGGCCTGACCTTTAACGTCAGAAGTTTTACCTTTGAAATCCCCCATCGGATTCAAAACCACATCCAGAACCACACTTTGCGCCATCGCTGCTGTGGAAATACCCATTGTGACAATCAATGCTGCAACAAATTTCATTTGCCCTACCCCTTTTACTTTTGGTGATTGTTTTAAAAACATATTAAATGACTTATTCAATGCTGTTGATCCAGTCAGCCACGGCTTGAACCTCTGCCGCTGACATAGAACCCGACGTCGGCATATTGCGGGTTCCCGGCCCCACTGTTGCCCCGGACAGGCGATAGTAAAGTTTTGAACCCGCCAGATCCTTGGCTTTCGCCAGGCCGCGGGAAAGAGCTTTCGTCTCTGTCAGATTGCGGAAGTCACCGTAAGTCGAGCTGTTATGACAGCTCAGACACTTGGAATCGATGACCGCTTTGGCCGCCAGGAATTTTGGATTTTCCACAGTGACTTCTTTGCCGTCGTTGATCAACGCCGGATCATAGATCACGTTTTCAATCAGATTGTTGGTCGCCACATAGCGGGACATCACATTCAGTTCACCCTTGCTCAGCGCAAGACCGTCAGTGTCCGAACCACCATAGACAACATATTCATAGATCTGACCGTTCGCTCCGCCCGTCGCCACACTTTTCACGGTGAAGGCAAATTCACCCGGAGTTCCGGTCTTTTGAATTTCTGCCGTCTGCACCACTCCATTCACCTGCAAGGTCATTTCGGTGGGCTTCACACCAAAGCCTGCAGCCAGTACCATCTTGCTGCCACTGCTTGGAAGATTCACTTCCATGAAGGCGATGTTACTGGAATCCGGAGCCGCACGCACCACGCGGATCTTACCCGCAGCGATGTTGATATAGGCGTCTTCTTGATTGGCGCCCGAAGACACCGAGAACACTTTGCCGGTCATGCTTGTATCCAAAGCCACCACGAAGGACAGCTGATTGGCCATGAAAAGGGCTTTGTTCACATAGGAAGGATTGCCAGGCTTGGACCAGAAAGAAAGTTCGGTAGAGGACAGAAGTTTTGGCAGGGATTTTTGATCCAGGGCTTCGCGGGAATCAAAGATCCCCTGTTCGTAAAGAACCTGATCCTGCAAAGCAAAGTCGCTGCAATTCTGGAACGCCAGAATCATTGCAAGCCCCGCACTGCCGACCACAACGGTCTTTAAAACCCCTAACTTCATTCGAAATCCCCCAAAAACATACAGAACTCTTATCGGCACCAAACACAAAGAACCCAAGGCCTTCGTGTTTGGTCCACTGTCTCAATATGAGACTATTGCGGCATCCCCAGGTCCACCCATTTCTGAACGATGGCCTTCATCTGCGAAGACATCAATCCAGAACGTGGCATCGGAGAGTTCGCATCATTGATACGCTTGATAATCACACCGGCCTTGGCCTTGGAAGCTGCATAGTTGCTAAGGTCCAGACCCCCGTCTGCTCCAGCACCCGAGTGACAGCTTAAACACTGTGTTTTAAACACATTCACTTTTGCATCGGAACCAACCAGCATCGCGAATGTCACATTCGCCGGAGCCTCATCAACTGGCGCCACTTCGGTGGAACCGGTTCCGCAAGTCGCCGTGCTTTCAGCCTTTTCAATGGACGTGAACTGCAAAGCGAACTTGTCCGTTGTTTTGGTTGTCGACATCACCAAAAGCTGGGCATTTCCGACCGGAGCCAGTGCCAGCGGAGTTCCCGGGCAAACCACCGCATTGATATTGCGATAGACCGTGGCAGAATCCAGCATCTTGTCATTCACATAGAAGAACAGACCTTTTACACGGTACTTGGCTGTGCCCGAAGTGATGGACATGGTCGGTGCGCGCGCGGCATATCCGACTTCAACCCCACCGACTTTTGCCACTTGGAATTCCACCGACATTTTCAAAGGGAATGTCGTGGCTTTTGCCGGCAGGTCCGCAGCCGTGCTGTAGTTCCATTCAATTTTCGTCCACGTGGCCGAATTGGCTTTGCTGTTCACAATCGTCGCGTTGGTTTTATTGGCTGTCACCACGGACTTATCAACGCCGTCATCACCCTTACAAGTCAAATAAGCGGCTTGGGCAGAAACCCATTCGGCTTTCAGACTGGACACAGCCCCATTATGATGGGCCCCAGTGTATGGCGGGTTGTGCGCTGGATTGATCGCATTGTCAGAAATAGCCTGATAGCCTTTGTCTTTGAAGACCTGATAGGACATCAAAGAGTTCTTGGAGGCAAAAGCCGGCGCTTCGTGATCACCGTTATGGCAACCCGCGCAGTTGTTTTTCAGGAATGTATAATAGCCGGAGCCGAACTTGGCATAAAGCTGATCTTCACACAGGTCCCCTGTGCTCTGCTCACCTTCGTCCACTTCTTCTTCCGTGGATCCACCCGACAAATCCGAGCTGCCCTGATTGATCAGCTTCACGGTTTGCGTGTCGATCTGAAAACCTTCGCCCAGACTTTGAGCGCAGTTTTGGAATGCCACAACCAGGATCAGTCCCCCGGATACAGCCCCCAGAATCTTCAAAGATTGAAGTTTCTTCATTCGCTTCCCCTTAAGCTACGTGAAGTTTAACAACTTTTTCCACGTCGTCCGCCTGTAAGGTGGCCGGCGCAAGTTGTTTGAACAGCCCCATCTTGTAATTCAAATTCAAATAGTTCGCCAGAATCGCCGCCGCCACATAGTCCGGACGGGATCCCACCAGCGTGGATGTATCCACACTCTGATCCGTCAGGTAATGACCGATCTGAGTACCACTGGAAGTCACTTTGCCCTTTGGATCAAAAGCAATAATGAACTGCAACGAAGACGAATAGTCACTGGACCAGATGCTGGAAGAAGTGTCAGACACTTCCGAAGAACAAGCTCCATCAGTGGTCACCATAATGAACAATGGTTTTTTCATCTGACTGGCAAGTTCCAGCATGTTACCGATCTGCACACCCGCAGCGAAGTCTTTCGCATCGGCAGCAGTACGCACGCCCGGAGAATGATAGTCATAACCACCCAGCGTGATACGACCGTGGGCGATATTGCCATTCAATGCATTGTACACCACACCCGCCGTCACCGCTGTTGCGTTGTTGGCTGCTGTTGCCGTATTGATTTTATAAACATTTTGCACAATGGTGTCTTTGCGTGGATCCACGCCGGAAGCACCACCGGCCGCGATAATATCACCGGACTTCACACCGGCTTCCTGCAAGGCCAGCTTCAAACCGTCATTTTTGGAATTCAGTTTTGCAACCTGGGACTTGGTCATTTTAGCAACGAAAGAAGCCAGAGTTCTTTTTTGTTTGGCATTCAAAATACCGTTGTCTGCCAAAGTACTGGAATAATTCAAAGCACCGAACATGTTGTCTAGACTTGCCAGCTCCAGGGAAGAATTGGGAGCTGAAAACACCGGACGGATATTTTCAGCGGTAGAGCCCTGATGCACACCCGGCAAAACCTTGCCGATCAGACCTGCTCTTTCCAATGGACCGGAAAGATCATAGAACGGACGAAGAGCGGCCTGACCGTTGGTGTCGTTGGCCGTGTCCGTGCAAAGAGCCACAAGACGGGCTTTACCCAAAGTCGCAGCACTGGCCACAGACTTGATACCTTTATGCAATTGGGAGCTGGAGGCAAAGTCTGCGCCCATCACTTTTTCAGTGGCAAAGCCGGATTTACCCAGACCCAGCTTGGTGTAAGCACCCAGCAGATTGTTGCCTTTGTCTTTCACGACAAAGTTTCCGTGCAGGGCTGCGCCACCACTCAGACTTAATGTGACAAACGGAATCATCGGGTCGCCTTCGGCCGCTACGGCCTTACTTCCCATGGTCAGAATAGAAGTCACCGCCCCGGGCACCGCCATGCGGGCCGCGAAGGAGATCACACCTGTTTCAAGCAATTCACGGCGTGAAAGCTTCAGGCTGGAAACGTCGGTTTTTTCATCCAGGACTTTTTGCAGTTTATCGTTTTTCATTTTCCCCCCAAATCCCCATTGTCCGTTACAGAAGGTAAGATTCCGGCACGGACAACATGCCTGAACAGATAAAGACCGCCAGTTTGTCAGACTCTGTAGCTTTCCCCAAAGCCGCAGAATCCAAAGTGCTGTAGTACTCGTCCACAGCTTGCGTGATGAAGGACAACTCTTCACTGGATGGTTTGCGCATCCAGAAACGGTCAATCATCAGAATATACGTATTGATGGCGCCCATTTTTCCATAAGTGCCAGGACCTTTTGCAAAATCCAGATACTTAAAGATGTCACGAGTGCCTTTTTTCTCTTTATTCACGGCTTGCTGACAGACCACACCCGCCAGGGACGTCGTGGCGATGATGCTTGGTGAGTTCACCAAAGTCAGATCATTCTGCGGAACCAGCAAGTTGCGGCGATAGTTGATCTCGGCGTTCACCGTACCCATATTGATGTCAGCACTTTTCAGATTCAAAAGCGACATCATGGATTCCAGGGTTTGCTTCGCATCCACCGGAGCCCCGTCAATATCCGACTGGGTCTTGCTGCTCACGCTGCTGTTGCTGCCATCAACGCTACCACCATTCAAGGTGACTTCCTCAAGGCTGGCAAAATCAGTCTGCTGCGCACAGTTTTGAAAGCCCATTGTCACAAACAGGAAAGAGAAGCTCACACCGATTACTGCGCCAATTTTTTTCTTAGCATTCATGGTCTACTCCTCTTTCACCACGCCACAGACCGGGTCCAGGGCGACTTCTGTATAAAGGCTTTTCAAATTATAATTTACTGCTTCGAAACGGTCGCCCAGACGAACCAGCGTCGTGTACTGGGTGGATTCAAGCTTCTTCAGGCACACGCTTTCATAAACGCGTTTGGCCATGCACTGGCTGAAACGACGGCTTTGAGAAAGCATTTTACCGAAGTCCTTCACGCCCTGACCGCCGCCGGCGTTACCGCCTCTCCAGCCAAAGAATGTGGATTTGCTGCCCAGGACCGCGTTATTCACGAAGTTATCACCCGTAACAACGAAACCGTAAGGATAAGAACCCTTGTTCATTTTCGCCGCGACACCCGTGCTGGAATCAAATGCATTTCGTGGGAACAGACGCAGTTCCTCGCGGGCTTCCAGATATGGAGTCACCAAATTGATATTGGCTGGACGGCCTTTGTTGATCAGCTTGCCAAGCAAACGTGCCTTTTCCGTGTCTGCAGTTTTTGCCGCTGTCAAAGAAGCGTCATAGAACTCATAAAGCACTGACATTTCTTTCTTATTGTCCAGATTGCAAATCAGGAACAGGCGACGCTGCTCTGCCACCGCTGTATTGGCCTTGGCCAGATTATTCAGGCAACCTGCCACATACTCTGTTTTATAGGCATCGACCGCACGATTTGCTTTCAAGTCTTCCAGGAAGGCTGCTTTCTTTGCGCTGAAATCAGCTGCAATCGCATTGGCAGCAGCCGGATCACGAATCGTGTTCAGGGTCCCCATCAAAGTATTGCGGGCCGACGCTTCTGCCGTACCACGTTTGATCAGGTAAGCCAGACGTGTCGTGAACCAGGTGGAGTTTTCCTGCCTGTTCACCAGGTCCGGAAGAATCTCGTTGGTCACTTTGGTGATATAGTTGGTGCTGTAAGTGCTGTATTCAGCCTGGATACCATGCTGATTGAAGAAGTCCCCGTTCATCTGGGAATAAGTGCCTGTCGCACCACCCGTCGTGAAATTCGTATAGTCCATTTTGGCAAAGGCACCACGCATACCATCCATCACCGAGTGGCAGCTTTTACAGCTGGTCAGGTATTTATTGTGGTCCCCGGCCGGGAAACGTTCCACGTCGCGGCCCACATACTGATCTGAAGCAGAAGAATCTGCCGCTTCAGCCATGGACACACACAGAAACTGTTTTAAAGAAAACTCAACGGCACGACGGTTTGTACCACCGCTCAGGTTTCTTTCCGCAAATGTGCGGGTCGAGAAAACACCAGCTGGTTCCGGATTGTCAGCCAGATTCACCAGGTCAAAGCTTTTGTCTGTTTGCTGATACGGAGTGCTCCATGCGGATTTCACCAGTTTTTGGCGGGATTGAAGCTGCAAAGAGGTCTGCAGGTCCATATAAGCTGTTTCAACCGGAGTAAAGTTTTCCTGCGTGAAATAGCGCGTTCTGTTGTCCGTTACCTTCGGTACATTCTTCACATCATAGAAATAGTCAGCCGTCAGAATTTCACGGAAGTCCTTGCCGTCACGAACAACCCCGGCAATCAACGCCGAGAAATCATTGAAAGGAACTTTCACGGATTCATCTTTGTTTGAAAGCTTCAAAGACAGATTCTTGATCTGCACATTCAAAAAGTCCGAAGTGCCGGTAATATAATTGGCTGCACCACGAGTATCCCCGTTTGCAATGAGCTCCGCCACTTTCTTAAGTTCGGGCTTGGTGGACGACACCTTAACGCCTGTCATTCTCTCGTAGAGTTTCTTGGCCTTAAGCATGTCTGACTCTGCAGCATGAGCGTTTATAATAGAAAACGCTGACGCCACGACAACAAGATATTTGTAGCCCCTCATACTCAATTCCCCCTTGAGTGATTACATTATCGTCTAATTTGGGAAAAATTGTGATGCTCCGACAAAGAATTTTTGACCACTCGTCCCTGTAGAAGACATTGACGATGTTTCGCTGTGAGACGTTTTTCACCTTGTAAATGACTTAACCCCTTGATGTCAGGTGCGCCCTTTCCCGGTATGAAACAGCCTCGGACGAAAACAAAATGAAAACTAACTGTTCCCCACGGTCAAAAAAACACGATATCCCCGGCAAAAGTGGTTCAGAGCGAGACATCACTCACTGGACCTCTTGCCTTCCCATTGAATTTCAGAGTTTTCTTCCACATTTAGACAGTCGCCAACCCGAACCTGGGGAACATCTTTTCCTTTAGTTCTGTTTCAAATTGTCGATAAAGTCATTATGAGATTTTTGATTGCAACACTATTGATATCATCTTTGGTTTCACCAGCTTGGGCACTTAAGGCCGTTGTGGTTAAAGGCGATCGCGCTTTGATCGATATGGAAGGTGAAGACCTTCAGGTGGGTGACAAGCTCGGAGCCCGCAATGCCGAGGGCAAAGCCCGCGCCCTGCTTGAAGTAAAGCAAATCAAAAATGGAAAGGCCGTAGCCGCCGTCCTTAAAGGACAGATGACTGCGGATCTTAGCGTTGCAAAAATCGGCGGAGGCAAAGCGGCCTCCACCGCCAAAGCTGCGGCACCGGAAAAAGCCGGCAAAAGCAAATCATCCTGGGGTGTGACAGCAGGTTACGCCATGAACAACATGACAGTGAAGCCAAGCTCCAGCTCTTCCGTGGCGTTGAGTGGCAGCAGCATCAATGCTTCTGCCTTTTATCAGATGCCGCTGGATGGAAACATCAGTGCACGTATTCTGGGCGGCTATGAAACTCTGAGCGCCAAAGGCAGCTCTTCGACAGTCAGCTGTTCTGGTTCTGACTGTACCGTGGACATCAGCTATCTGGGCGTTGAAGCCCTGGTTCGCTATTCTTATCTTCGCAGTGCCAAGTTTGATGCCTGGGTGGGCGGCGGTCTGGGCTTCCTGTTTGCGATTGGCAAATCCAGTAACGTTCTGGACACCAGCAAAATCAGCACGAACCAAACGATCGTGGGTTCTTTGGGCCTGGATTATCATCTGGACCGCAAGAGCTTCATCCCAGTGCAATTGGATTATGCCATGTTCCCGGATAACAACACGTCTTCGGCAAATCAAATCATCATCCGGGCTGGATGGGGTTGGCAGTTCTAATGAAGAAGGTCGTCTTCTTTCTTTTGATCGCCTTCATCGCGGTGTCGGCCTATTACAAAGACAAAGAAGGCCAGGCCGACTTTGCTTCCACCAGTCGTACATTCACTCCAATTAAACTTCCGGCCTTGCCTAAAAGCGGTTTGAACAACTTCAACACCGCCGCAGAAGCTTATAACTTTCAGGAATCCCAGCACGAAAGAAATGTCTTTCACTGGGCACCGGGCTTCCCCGTTTATATTCCCACTTTTGACAGCCAGAACCGCCCTTACCTGCGCCAGCATGAGCGCAGTCAGACCACAGCCCTTACCAGCGGTTTTGTTCGCTATGACGGTGGTGGCTGGACCGAGTTGTCTTTGGGGTCTGACTTTCTAAAAGATCTCTTTCCAAAATCAAATATCGAAGAACTGACCCGCGCCAATCGCCAGGACCTGTTGTGGGATCCAAAGATGGCGGTATTTGACCGGGACGACATCATGTACACGCCTTTGCGAATCAAAGACGGCTTGGACAAAAGCTATGTCGTGGCCTATTCCAAAGATTATGGTCGCAGTTGGAAAGCTTTGAATCTGCTGACTGAAACCGCTTTGCCTGAATGGTATGACCTGGAAAGACCCACTTCGGTGGACGCCCTGCCCGGTCCTCCGGCATTCTTGTACTATCAAGCCACGGGCAAAGCCCCGGGTTACGAACGCGGCTTTGAATACTGGCAAGGCACCGTCGGCAAATTGACTTTCCAGATGACCCATTTCGAAAAAGACGAACTGGTCAGGGATCTGCCCGTGGTGCTTTCTGAAAATGCCCAGCCCATAGGTTATCGCAGCGGCAGCGGCGTTAAAATCCTGCGTTCCAAGGACAAGTATTTCATCACTTGGCTGGAAGCGACGCTGGATCATAAAATGGAAAAGAACGAGCGTGGCCGTGTGACAAACTCCAAGCCTGACAAGGCTGGCAATCCCTATTCTGCCATCTGGATTGCGGAAGTGGACGTGAAAACCCGCAACTTCAAAAAAACCGAGATTCTGAAAACCTGGCCATTGAACGACAGTCACAATCAGCCGGCCATCGTGCGCAGTCAGGATGGGACTTTGCATGTGATTGGCGGTGCCCATGGGGCCCACTTCACTTACACCCGCAGTTTGAAGCCGGACTCGATCGACAGCTGGAGCCCGACCGAATACGTGAACACCACGGACAGCGGCTATTCAGCAAACTTCAACATCCCGGGCGTTCAAGGTGGCAGTCAGACTTATGCCTCTTTGGTGATCGATTCCCACAACCGTCTGCATCTGGCTTACCGCCTGTGGGCCCATGACAAGTCTGTATTTGATTTTGAATACTTCGGTGCCCTGGCATATCAGAGTGCAGAACCTGACAGCAGCGGAAAAAAATGGAAGTGGTCTGAACCCAAGATTCTGGTGTACCCGAATGATCAGGAATACACGCACTATTACCAAGTGCTGACCATCGACCGCAAAGGCAGCCTGTATCTGGAATACAGTCAGATGCGGCCCTATGCGCCTTATTACTTTAAATCCCCCAGTGGCGAGGCCATCAACACCTCCCCGATGCTGAACTCAGCCTTGTTGAAATCAGAGGATCAGGGCAAAAACTGGTTCCTGGTCAATGACAAGGACTTCAAATAAAAAAAGCTCCCCTTCGGGAGCTTTTTCTTTTTCAAACTTCTAAAATTTGAATTATTTGATCGCCATCAACAGATCAGATGTTTCTGCGATCCATGGAGTGTAGGAATCCACACGAGTGAAGATCGACATCATGAAGCAGTCTGGAGTCAAAGGAATCGGCAAAGAGTCACCACGGCTGGCAACACCCATCAGATAAAGACGTCCGTCTTTCTGAACATAAGCAGGCCCACCGGAATCACCACTGCAGATACCTTTACGAATGGACTGGTCCAGCATGATTTCAGTCGTCCCATACAAGGAACGTTTTACTTTCAGCTCAGTCGTGCGCAAAGTGCCTGCACCTTTTTTAACACCCCAAGCCCAGTTCAAACCAAAGCCCGCCACCACAACGTTAGAGCCTTTTTGCAACTGGTTGAAGTCAGTATACAATGGAGCTGGGGCATAACCTGCCGGAGCTGCACCTTCAAATCTTACCAAAGCCACGTCAGCGGTGTCTTCCACGCGCTCAGGATTGTAGTCTTTGTGCTGAAGAGCTTTCACCGTCTTACGAACCTTCGCAGGATCAAGACCCTTCATTTCCTGACCGAAGAAGACAATCAGCTTGTCAGAGTTCGGATCCACGCAGTGAGCAGCCGTCAGAACCAATTGTGGGGCAATCAAAGTCCCAGAGCACAAAGCACCGGCTTTTTCATCGTAAAGACCCACTGTAGAGCGAGCAATGATATCGTTGGCAGAAACCTTATCACCACCAATAACATCCTGACCTTGCGTTTGAATTTGCGCAGCATTTTGATCCGCACAAGCAGCCAACATCGCAGCAGAAACCATCATCAAAGAAATCTTTTTGAGCATTTGAGCACTCCTTTAAAAGCGCTCCCCTTCTATCAAAGAAAGTCCCGCAACGCCTCTAATTAAAAGTGTTCCCAGATGTTTTTACCCTACCGTCCTGATTTTTGACAATTTTGGGCCCACCGCCACAACCACAACAGCCCAGATCGCAATGGCTCATAAACCGCGTTGGTCCCCACTTTGAAGTATTTCAATCCGTTCAAAGATTTACCCTCCAAAGGATAAGAAAATGAAAATGACTAAGATTGCGGTGCTTTGTCTGATGTTCGGCTCTTCCCTGTCCCAGGCGGCGGGCCTTGATGTATCCCAGATCCAAAACTGTCTGCATCAGGAACAGTCCCTGTACAGCTCCCAGCATCCCCTGAAAGCCCAGTACCTGCTTCAGGAGGTGGAAGGTTCGGTTCGCGATCTTATCCTGACGACAGCGTCCCACAAAGAGCACACCGCGGCCGTGCAAGAGATCCTGAAAACCTCCGGGTCTTGCGCCGAAGCCCGCACGCGTGCCCTGAACTTTGCGAAGGCCCAAGACCTTGCGGCACTGCCAATGCTGCAAGCCCTGGTCGACACCAAAAAATCTGATATGGAAGAACTGAAACTGTGGGATGCCGAAGCCCGCAAGGCTTTGAAAGAGGCCTCTTATGTTCAAGCGGAAAGCTCTTTCCAGGCCGACCGTCACCCATCCTTGGCGCTGTTCATGGCTTCCGGTGAAACGACCTCCATTCTGGAAGAACAGTTTGAATTTGCCGCGGGCAGCACAATGAAAAACTCCTTGGAAACTTTGGCCGGGGCTGATGCCAACGCGGATCTGCTGGAAGCGCGTCTGTCTGAAAGAATCCGCACTGAAGCCGACCAGAAAATGGAAAAGGCCTTGGCTCTTAGCGCAGGCCTTCTGAAATAAGTTTAAAAGTGCGCCGCTAAAAGGCGCCTGTATCAATTTTGGACACGTCAAGAAGCTTCTGCCCCCTATAGATTGCTTCTGAGGACGTCTCAAATTGGAATCCGCTTTGCAACTATTGGCTGAGGCCCCAAGAGCCCCTAACCATGAGGACGAAAAAATGGTACGTCGGTTTCATACATCCAAGGTGCTGATCCCACTTCTGCTGACTTTGCAGAGTTTGAATGCCCATGCTGTCACGGACGCCAATCCGCAGATTGCAAACAAGCATCTGATGCCCAATGCCGTGCGCGTGCAAATCACTCCGCGCGGGATGAAATATTTCGACAACCGTCTGAGCGACATCCTTGGAAACGTGGGTGTGAAGCTGGATGAGGGTTACTTCCCTGCCATGAGCTACACCGCTGAAAAACCCATCAATATGGACGAGTTCATGGATGCAAATCCAGAGATGGTCAAAATGTACCAGCAGGTGCGCGGTCTTTTGACTCGCTGGCTGGTGGGCTTCTCTATGAATGATCACCAACCGACTATTGAGATCGGTGAATCCGGTTACGTTGCAAAATTCTCGCGCTTTGGTCTGGTCACCGACGAAATTCTGATGGAGGCTCTGGGGAAACGTGATGGCGCCATTTTGGCGATTGAACTTGAAGTCAAAAAACTGACGATCTCCACCAAATCCGTGGTGGCGTGGGATACACAAAACGAATTCCTGGGTAAAGCCGGTTTTGAAGACGTGACGTTGCAGGCGGCTGACGAGGAAATGCCTCTGAAAATCCGTCTGCCATTCTATCTGCGCATGAACAACATGGGCGGACTTGAATTTGAAGCGCTTGAAATTTCCAATAACTTTGATTCCATCCCACTGGGCTTGAAATACGGTCGCCTGATCGTTCCTCAGTTTGCAGTGGAAGTGAATGGCAAGAAATTCTATGTAAACAACGAGGAACTGGAAAGACTGTTCCAGTCCCAGGCTCCGATGATTCTTGAAAAAGTTCGCGGCAGCATCGGGGACTTTGCGCGCACGCAACTGCCGGCCATGCTGAATCAGAAAGCCAAGGAATTCCTGGGTGGATCTTTGGAACAGGTTCAGGACATGGCAGCTCCGGGTCAGGAACCCACTGACACCCGTCCCGCTTTCAAGTGGGGCTTGCAGCTGCAAAGCCTGAATCTTAAGAAATCCTTGAATGTTGATCTGACCACTTATGTGGAAGACCCGATCAACTCGCAGAGTGCTCCGGTGAAGTCGCACGCTTCCCGTGGGGCTCCGTCCTTCACCGCGGTGACTCAGGAAAACTATGACATCGGGTTGAGCGTGGACCGCGCCCTGATCAACCGCGTTTTGCAACTGGCTTTCGAGCGCAAAAATTTCGAACAGATCAAACAAAGTGATGGTTCCGTTTTGAAACTGGTCGCGACTCCTTTGATCGACTATGTAAAAACTCCAGCCGGTGTGGCGGTTAAGCCTACGGAAACCTTCGTTAAACTGAGAGTTTCAGTCGAAATTCAACCCGACAGCATGTTCTTGAAAAAGACCATCGTGGTGGACTTCGATATCATTGCAAAATTGCGCCAATTGAGTGATAAGACCGGCATGCAGTTGCTGATGTATTCCATCGACACTGACAGCATGTACCTGGATGACAAGTACATCTCGACAGCCGGCAAGCTGTTCAAAGGCAAAGTCCGTGAAGGTGTAAAGGACGAGCTGAAAAAACGCAGTGCCAACTGGGCCAAAACGGAAGAATCCCTTCCGGGTGGGCTGCCACTGCCACCGCAGATTTTGGGAATTAAACTGGATATCAATCGCGTGATGATGGATCCAAATGGTCACCTGATCATGTATCTGGATTACGCGAAAACAGGAGCAAACTAATGAGATCCCTCAAACTTATCATCATCAATGCTTTGACTCTGATCATCGGTCTGGGCCTTATGAGTGGTTCGGTTTCACAAAGAAGTGCGGAAGCTGCACGCTTTGAAACGATCCCGTCCCTTCAGGTGAACAAACTGGGTAACTATCGCGGTCAGTACCTGACAGTTCTTTACGCTGTGGGTTCCCGCCCATTCATCTCCACCGACAATTCCTCTATCTCTATTTCTCAGGTGAAAGAGGCGCGCACGGTTTACATCTCTGCTGATGCCATGAGCCTGCCATCCGTACAGGTTGAAAAAGAGGGCTTCCGCCCTTCTTACAACATCGTGGTGTTTGTGGTTTCCCCGCAGGCCAATTACAGCTGGGTGAACGCGGACGGTTCTGTGCCTCAGGGCATGACTTCCACGGGCAACCGTCTGAGCTCTTTGATCAACGCGATCAACAAGACAGATGTTGATGGCTTCATCACCTCTCAGGGTGAAAACGGAACTCTGCAAATCAATCTGGTGAAATAGTTCCAGAACTGAAAAATCAGAAAAAGAAAAAGGCCCTGAATCAGGGCCTTTTTTATTTTATCCCAATGATACAGAGGCCGCAGCCTTCTGCCCGGTTTCAATCGCCCCCTGCAGGGTTCCGGCAAAACGCAGGCTGGTGTGTTCGCCGGCGAACAGCAACTGCCCGTTCAACTCCGGATCGGCGGCGGCTCCGCGGAACTTCATATACTGACCAGGCTTAAACACCGCCATGGATCCCAAAGACCACTTGCGCTGCTTCCAGTTCACCATCTGGTCCCGGCCGTGAAATTTAGCCGGCACTTCGCCATAGAACAAGCCCAGATCTTTCAAGGTGTCTTCAGTGGCGGAGGCCCCGGCCTTCAAACCGGAACTGCCTGCGCGCTGCCACGTCAGCAAGCCTTGCGTGCCGGCTTGTGAACGCCCGGAATCCCAGATTTTTTCCGTCAGGAAATCACCCGTGAAATTCCCCAGGTTCGCCGGGGTGGAACCGCTGCGCGTGCTCCAGAATGGGTTCGCAAACGGAATCAGACCTTTCGAGTGAGTCGCGTATTCCTGAGTGCGCACGGCTTCTTTTTTAAGATTGGAAATTTCCAGATCCATAAAGCCCTTCACTTCACGCAGCTTCGAGAACGGAATTGTGCAGATCACACTGCGCGTGCGGAAGGTTTCTTTGCCTTGCGCCCCTTGGAAAGTCAGTTCGAAAGTTTCATTTTCAAACGACATTTCCACCAGCGCCATGTTCATCTTCACCGAATAATCCGGGATGACCCCGGCCACTCGCGAAGCCAGCGTCTGCATCAGATTCGACAGCCCGCCTTCCATGCGATAAGTGGTGCGCGCACCCAGCAGCGAGCTGCCTTCGGCGTCGACAGTGGAAAGGAAATGCAAAGACGACTGATCGGCGGCATCCACACCAAAACGGCTAACCGCCTGGGTTTCGATCAACTGACGCAGCACCGGGTCCACTTCCGAAGACCAGGATTCCAAAAGATCCTTCAACGACAAGGTGTCATAGTAAGCAGCGCGCTCGTACTGGAATGAATTTTTGTAACTTAGCACCACATCCTGATCACGATACAGATCCAGACGCACACGGCGCAATGGCGCTTGCAGGGTCTTCATTCGCGGCAGCAGGTCTTTCACGCGGTACTGTTTACCATCAAAGGAAAACAGGTGTGCTTCCACATCCGTCGGGGTTTTGATCTCGCGCACCGGCAGATTCAGCTCTTTGGCAAGGCTCAGCAGCTGCACGTGGGAGTTGTCAAAAAACTCGGCCCCCAGCTCGCCCACGGGGCCGGTTTCACCGAACACGGGAACGCTTTGCACGCGGCCGCCCACACGTGAGGATGCCTCAAAGATACGGAAAGGGATTTTCTTCTTTTTCAGCTCAAAAGCCGCCGCCAGGCCGGCAGCGCCAGCCCCCAGAATAACAACTTCACTGCGCAGATCGCGGGCATCACCCATGAAGAATCGCTCGGCACTGGCGCAGCCGCCCCATGCCAAAGCCGAAGACCCCAGGGCCGAGATTTTTAAAAACTCGCGACGAGTAAAAGAACTTTTTGCCATCAATCCCTCACCTGCATAGAATGGCAACACTTTGAAGCAGAATCAAATCAATCTCACAAATCTCGATAGAATGTTTGATGTCCTGGAGGACCATCACTGGTCCGTTGCAACTGAGGTTTTCTCAGAGGATTTCTGTCGGGCACTCGCCCAAGAGTGTCAAAATCTTCATGCTGCCGGGGCCCTGAACAAAGCCTCTATCGGACATTCAAACACGAAGACCGTGAATTCCGGGATTCGGGGTGATTTCACTCTGTGGCTGGAGCAGGACACGGGCTCGGACTTACAAAAACAGTTCCTTGCCGAGCTTGAAATTCTGCGCCAGAAACTGAATGAGAATTTTTATTTGGGTCTCCAAAGATTTGAATCGCACTTTGCCCTGTATCCTCCCGGCGGAGGATATGATAAGCATATCGACAACCACCGCGGGTCCGGCGCAAGACGGATCACTTTCATCCTCTACCTCAATGCCCACTGGCAAAAAGGCGACGGAGGAGAACTGAGTTTGTACAGCCCCGAAGATGAAAACCTTCTGCTGGCGCAAGTGCAGCCCCGCCTTGGAACATTTGTCCTTTTCCGCAGCGATCTCTTTCCCCATCAGGTGGAAAAGAGTCATTCACCCCGGCTCAGTCTGACTGGCTGGTTTAGGAACGACGCATCATGAAGTCATTGTTTGCAGAAGTTGTTTTCACTCGTATCCACGCCCGCCTCACCGTTCTGTTATGTTCTTTGGTAGCGGCGGTTCTGGGCTTGATGGGTCCTTTCTTTCAGAAGGAATTCATCGACCAACTGACCGGAGTCGAAAGCAAGCTGCACTTCATCCAGTTTGATCACACCCTGTCTTACATCATTGGCGCTTTTTTCTGTGTTTTGCTGGCCCAGGCTTTCTCGCAACTGACAAACTTTCTGAGCGTTCGCGAAGCCCTGCACATGCAAAAGGTCTTTGCCAAACGTCTTTACAACAAAACCCTGCATCTGCGTGTCGACACCATGAGCGGCCGCCCGGTGGGGGAAATTGTTTCCCTGTACGCCACCGACGTTCAAGGGGCCACCGTGTTTTTGGATCAGACGCTGCCGGCCGGCGCTTCCACGATCTTCCCGCTGATTCTGGCACCCTTTGCAATTTCGCTGCTGTTTGATATTCCGCTGTGGCCAACCGTGCTGGTGATGCTGGGAATTTCCTGTTTGAACACTTTCATGGCGTTTCGTCAGTCGAAGTTCTTTTTCAATTTCAAGCAACTGGCAGCAGAACGCATTGGTCTGGTGAATGAGTGGATTCAAAATATCCGCACCATCCGCATCTTAAGCTGGACCCATCACTTTGAAAGCAACATCTTCGCCAAACGTGAAATTGAAACCAGCAACCGTGTTTCCATGGTCACCAACGGTCAGACGATGAACTCGATTTCCACTTCCATCACGTTCTTCCTGAATGTGGTGGCATTGGCAACTTTGGTGTTTTACTCCAAACACACTCTGACCAGTGGCGAGCTTTTGGCGTTGCTTTGGATTGTGGCGGTGTTCCTGACCCGTCCCTTCCGTCAGATGCCGTGGTTCTTTACGTTTGCCTTTGATTCCTGGACATCACTGCGCCGCCTGGAAGAATTCTTCTCGACCCAAAACAATGAAACCGCAGAAAATTCTCAAGAACGCCGTCAAGCGGAACTAGCAGACAAGTTTGCCCTGCAGGTCCGTGGCTTGAATCTGACCGTGGCGCAAAGAAAGATTCTTAGAAATGTGGATCTGGATATCGCCCACGGCGAATTTGTCGCCGTTGTCGGCGAAGTCGGCGCCGGCAAGTCCATGCTGCTGTTGTCGCTGTTGAAAGAAACCGGTGCGCATTTTGATTTCTATCACCTGGGTGGCAAGAACGCCCTGAATGTTTCGGTTGATGAAGTTCGTGCGCACTTTGCCTATGTCCCGCAGGAAGGTTTTATCATGAACGCCACCTTGCGCGAAAACGTGGCCTTCTTGTACGACATCGAAGCGGAACGGGACCCGATGGTGGAAGAATCGTTGCGTCTGGCGCAGTTTGATCTGGACACTGAACGCGTGGAAAAAGGCCTGAACACTGAAATCGGTGAACGCGGCGTGAATCTGTCCGGCGGCCAGAAACAGCGTGTGGGACTGGCGCGGGTGCACTATCACGAAGCCCCGATCATGCTGCTGGATGACTGCCTCAGTGCCGTGGATGTCGACACTGAACATAAACTGTTTGAACAGCTGTTGCTGGGGGCCTGGGCGGACCGCACCCGTTTGCTGGTGACTCACCGCCTGAGTGCCCTTCACCGCGTTGATCGTATTTTATTCATGGAAGACGGTCAGATTATTGATTCCGGTACCTACGAGCAGCTCCTGTCGCGCAATGAAAAGTTCCGCGAATATACGACCAGCGTTGCCAAAGAAGCCACTGAAAAAGAATCCGCAAAGAAAGCGGAGGTGTCCAATGTCTAATGCTCCAATCAAAGCCAAGTACCTGAGCGATGGCGACACCAAAAAAGACGGCGGCTACAACCAGACCATTTTCGAAACACTGAAGTTCGCCTACAGCCCGTTCTTCACCCGCATTGTGCTGTGTCTGGTTCTGGGCATCACCGGGCGTGGTTTGCTTTTGGCCAACACCAACGTGATCGGCTATTGGGTCGACACCATCGTCGGCAAGGAAAACATTCTTTCAGGTTTAAGCTCAGCCCAGTTGATCACCCTGCTGGCCGTGATGGCGGTGACCGGCTTTGTTCTGACCATGACCTTCCGGGTGAGCTTCTCGCGTCTGTCGGCTCAGGCGATTTCTTCATTCTATGATGAAGTGACCCTGCGCACGTCCCGCCTGCCGATGAGTTTCTTTGACAACACTCCGGCCGGAAGAATCATCACACGTTTTTCCAGTGACTATGGCAACGTCTTCCGTTTGTTTGGCGGACCTTTGGCCGAATTTATTTCCATCATTTTTGATCTGACCATGATGATCATTCTGATCACCGTGGCAAATCCGGTGTATCTGATCTTTGTGGTCTTTATCGCGTTGATGAACTATCTGATTTACAAACTGAATCAGGAAAAACTGCGCACGGCTCGTCGTGAACTGTCAGCCAGCCGTTCTCCAAGCATCGCGCATTTTGCCGAAACCACCCAAGGGGCCAGCACGATTCGCTCGTTCCGCCGTCAGCAGTCATTCAGTGAACGTTTTGAACGCCTGGACAGCCACTTCCTGACGCAAAAGATGGACACCACGAAAAGTCTGCTCAGTTTCTCTTTGCAGATGAACAGTCTGACGGCCCTGCTGCTACTGGTGACCGGCGTGTCGGCTTATTTTATGGTTGAAAAAGGCTGGGCGACGGTCGGATCTGTCGGTGTGGCCTTTGCATTTATCGCGCTTTCCGGCAACACCGTGCAGATGTTCTTTGAATGGTTGACCCAGTTTGAAGAAGCCATGATCGGAGTTGAAAGACTGGATCAGTACATGCGCATGAACATCGAACAAGGCAGCTTGCTGCCTTCAACGGCCACCTTTGCCACGGGACACCCGACTTATTCCCGAAGTGTGGAAAAGTACCTGTCCACGCGCCGTCTGACCGAAGAACGCAATGCCTCTGTCCAAGTACAAGACGTGTGGTTCCGTTATCGCGAAGACCTGCCATGGGTTCTTAAAGGCGTCAACTTTGACGTGAAGGCCGGCGAACGCCTGGGTATCGTGGGACGCACGGGTTCAGGCAAATCCAGCCTGATTCAGGCTTTGTTCTATTTGTACCCGATCGACAAAGGCCAGATTGCCATCAACACCCACCAACCGAAACTGACCGCGGCGACCAACGGCGTGGATCTGAACCTGTACCGCAAATCCATGGCCTTTATTTCCCAGGAACCGATTCTGTTCCAGGGAACATTGCGCTTTAATCTGGATATTGAAGGCACCCTGACGGAAGAAAAACTGCTTTCCGTTTTGGCACAGGTGGGCTTGCGCGAATGGGTGCTGGCTCAGCCCGGTGGCCTGGATATGCGCATTGAGGAACGCGGTAAAAACCTGTCCCTGGGGGAACGTCAGCTTCTGTGCATGGCGCGCTGCCTGCTGCAACAAGCCCCGATTGTCATTATGGACGAAGCCACCAGCTCGGTCGATCCCCAGTCTGAAGAAATCATGGTCCGCGCGACTGAAGAATTCTTCTCGGACCGCACCCAGATTATTATTGCCCACCGTCTGTCCACGCTTGCAAAGTGTGATCGAATCTTATGGTTACAGAATGGCGAGATCAAAGCTTTGGGGCCGACATCGGAAGTGCTGCCTCGCTTTAAAAATACAGAACTGGTCTAACAATTAGGGTTGCCCCTGCCGATGATAAGGGGTATTTCATCGGGCAAAGCATAAATTTTCAACTGGTGGGGCGAGATGGACAGCAACAACAACCAGAACAACATCGAAGTCCAGGATCAAGACACAGTTCTCATTCTATCCGAGAGCTGGTCTGCCCTTAGTCCGGCCGAGCGCCGTGAAAAATTCAAAGACCTGCCCCGCACCGATGCTGAAGAGCTTTTCCTAAGCCTTAAGACCCACGATCAGGCCGAACTGATCGAAGAAGCGACTCATCTTGAAAAGAGATCCTGGATCCGCCTGCTGGCCCCCGATGACGTGGCCGATTTGATCCAGGAAATGGGCGGCGACCACAAAGAAGACATCCTGTCTTTGCTGGACCCGCAGACCAAACGTGAAGTCACGGCCCTGCTGGCTTACGCGGAAGACGCCGCCGGGGGCTTGATGAGCTCCCGTTTCGTGCGCCTGCGTCCTGACATGAGTGTGGATGAAGCCATCAGCTACATCCGCATTCAGGCCAAAACCCACGTTGAAACGATTTATTACGCTTACGTGCTGGATTCCGACCAGAAGCTTCTGGGCGTGGTTTCCTTCCGCGAGTTGTTCCAGTCTTCACCTGAAAAAAAGATCGCAGAAATCATGCACACCGACGTTCTGAAAGTTCCTGTTGAAATGGACCAGGAGCAAATCGGTCGCATCTTCTCGCAACAGGATCTGATGGCCGTCCCAGTTGTCGATGAAAACGGTATCATGAAAGGTATCGTTACGTTCGATGACGTGGCCACGGCCATTCAGGAAGAAGCGACCGAAGATATTCATAAAATCGGGGGTGTTGAATCCCTGGATGCCCCGTACCTGAAGATCTCGATGCTCGAGATGTTAAAAAAGCGCGGTGGCTGGCTGATGATTCTTTTCCTGGGGGAAATGTTCACGGCGACCGCCATGGCATTCTTCGAGGATGAATTATCCAAAGCCGTGGTGCTTTCCATGTTCATCCCGCTGATTATCAGCTCGGGTGGTAACTCGGGTTCTCAGGCTTCCACTTTGATTATTCGTGCGATTGCTCTGCGCGAGGTGCGCTTGCGTGACTGGTGGCGTGTGCTGGGTCGAGAGATCATGACCGGGGCCTGCCTGGGTCTGGTGCTGGGTGCGATCGGTTTTATCCGAATCATGCTGTGGCCGAATCGTGAAACACTGTACACCGCTCACTACATGCAAGTGGGTCTGACAGTTGCCGCCAGCGTCGTGGGTGTCGTGTTGTGGGGAACTATTTCCGGATCGATGCTTCCCTTCATCCTGAAAAAAGTCGGCTTTGACCCTGCTTCTGCTTCGGCCCCGGCCGTCGCCACTTTGGTCGACGTCACAGGTTTGGTGATCTACTTCTCGGCCGCATCCTTCTTCCTGTCAGGAATTCTGCTCTAGAAAAAGGTTCCCGGTTCTTTTTCGGGTCTACACCGCAGCAATAAAAAAAAGGGAGTCTTTCGACTCCCTTTTTTATTTCTTAACTTCAGTACTCTAAGTTTTAATAAGTCCCGATGTCCAGTCGCGGATCATCGCCAGGGTTCCGGTTCGAGCGTTCTCGAAGGCGACCCCGTAGGCTTTGTTTTCTTCGCACCAGACCACTTGACCCTGCACCTCGATGACCTCGTGGCCATCCGGGCTTTGGATGCGCATGGTGACGATACCGCCTTTTTCCAGCGCCTGATCTGTATTGAATGACAAACCACCCTGAGAGATCGTGTTCACAGAACCCACCAGTTCACGCTCACCGACCTGAACGCGGATTTCTGAACTCATCTTGAAGCGATCATGCTTACGGCGCGCTTTCGGATCACGAGCACGCAGAACCTGCCACAAGATCAAAGGCACCATCAGCAATCCGAAAACAACACCCGCAGCACTGCCGCCGGATCCACCGCCCGCTCCCGGGCCCTGGTTGACAACGGATCGAACCAGGCCACAACCGCCGCCGCCAGCAGCAGCATCAGAAGCCACACCTCGTTCAGACAAATAAGATGGCTTGTACGACGGCTGAGAAGCCATCGTCGACGACATGCTTTGCGCCCCATTCAGCAGACTTAAAGCATCAATACGCGCACTGGAAGAAACAATGCCGTTCAGGGAGTACACCTGATCCGCGGACTGCAACACCAGTTGTTTGATCTGATATCCGGAAAGACTGGTCGCTTCGCGCAAGGCCAAAGCCGCCATCCCCGCCACAAACGGAGCCGCCATACTGGTGCCGGACATTTTCATTGTGTCGTTACCAGGAACGGTACTTTCAATATATTCACCCGGACTGCCCACATGAACGGTGTAACTGCCATAGTTCGAGAAGCCCGAGCGGTCATCCCACTTGGAAGTCGAAGCCACAGCGATATTGCTTGGAACATCATAGTTGGCCGGATACATCGGAGCCGAGTCATTATTACTGCCATAGTTGCCGGCAGCCGAAACCACCAGCACGTGATGGTCGTAAGCGTATGTGATCGCATCATGCAAAGAGCGGCTGTAAGTCGAACCACCCCAGGAATTATTGATCACGCGCGCGCCATTGTTCACGGCATAATAAATAGCTTTAATCGCATTGGCTGTGGAACCGGAACCACCCGCCCCCAGGAATTTCAAAGGCATCACCTGGATTTTGGATTCTGCCAAAGGACGGGCAAAGATATTCTGGCCCGCACCCACCACGATCCCCGCCACGTGGGTTCCGTGGTCGTCGTCGTCATAGAAGTTTCCGGTATTGGAAATAAAGTTCCAGCCGTTGATGTCATCAACATATCCGTTTTGATCGTCATCAACCCCCGGAGTTCCATTGGCCTCGATCTGGTTGATCCAAAGCGCGCCCGTACCGCCCGAGCTGTAAGGTTTGAAAACATCATGGGCTTTGTCCAGCCCGGTATCCACCACCGCTACAATCACTTTGCCATGGGATGAATCCAGCGCTGATTGCTGAGACCAGGATTCAGCAACACGCGTGTCGGCCGTGGACTGGGAATAAACGGAAGGATTTGAGGACACATAACCTGACGCCACGACGTCTTCATAAGACAGACGTTCGACAGGACCGTTGGGCTCCACTTCGTTCTTTTTCAAAATGAAGTTGGGCTCAATATATTCAACATCCGGGTCATTCTTTAAAGCCTCGTACATGGCTTTTTCGTCCATGTCAGACTTCATAGACACCTGGAACACACCCAAGCCCGGAAAGGCGGACTTAAAGTTGGCTTTCCCCTGCAATTTGGTCTGAGCCAGCCCGGATCCTCCAGCGGAGGCCTTGAACTTGATCAGATACTCGCCAGGAACAGCTTCAGGAGCTGACTGCGCCCCCGCATTCCACCCAATCAGAATCAATGAAATAAAAAGACCTCTTAGAATCGGCGTCACCGGTTCTCCTTTTCCACTCAGTTACTATTCGGCCGGAAGTCGAGGAGGATTTAGACAAATTATTTTTATTCTGCGTCTCACAGTGAGACAGCGTCAGAACTTGAAGCCCGCGGGCTTAGCTGATATCTATTTAATGCCGATAGGTCATCAGAGAACAGGACATCTAGCTATGAAACAACTTCAGAAGATCTTCTTGCAGGGCCTCGTTACATTTTTGCCGATCGCACTGACAATCTATATCATTTACGCCGGCGTCGCGATTGTAGACAGCTTCCTTGGGGACGCTCTTCGCCAGATTCTGCCAATCTATATCCCGGGTTTGGGGTTCCTGATCACGATTGTGCTGATTCTTCTTTTGGGTCTGATGCTGAACAACCTTCTGGCGGGCGGTATCTTCCAAAAGCTGGAACAAAAGCTGACCAAAGTTCCCTTCATCAAAGCCATCTACAGTCCCCTGCGCGACCTGATGAATCTGTTTTCCAAGGGTGGAGGCCCGGGCGGTCTGCAAAAAGTTGTCTTGGTGGATATTGGTGAGGGCGAAACCCCGATCCGCGCCATGGGCCTTGTGACCCGTGAAAGCTTCAAAGACGTTCCTGCCATTGAACAAAATGCCGGGGACCGCGTCGCAGTTTATATTCCAATGAGCTATGGTTTGGGTGGATTTACTTTGATGATTCCAAGAAATCGCATCACTCCGCTGGATATGCCGATTGAAAAAGCCATGAGTCTTGCCATCACCGGCTGGGTGAAGGCCGACAAAAACGAAGGCGAGAAAAAGTAATGTCTGATTCTTCTGAAAACACCCTGAGCAAAGCCCGTCGTATCAATCAGGACACCAGTCGTTACGGCGTGTTTGCTGAAATCGGCGCCGGTCAGGAAGTGGCCCGCCACTTCTTCCAGGCTGGTAAAGCGTCTCAGACCATCGCCAAAACCATCTCGGCCTATGACATGGTTGTCAGCGATGACATCTATGGCAAAGAAGCCAACGGCCGATATGTATGTGAACCGCGCCTATACAAGATGCTGGATCACGAATACAGCCTGTTGATCGATCGACTGACAGGCCCGCGCGGTGCCACGTCCCGATTCTTCGCTTTGGCCAATACTGTGGCGACAGCCTCTTCCAGCAGCAATAAGCAGTCCCATGGCTGGATGGGTGTGCGCTTCCAGGCGGAACCCGGCGGCCCGGCCAATGAAATCATTCTGCATGTGCGCATGCTGGATCGTCATCGCCTGCAACAACAGGAAGCTCTGGGCATCCTGGGTGTGAATCTTTTGAATTGTGCATTTTATCATCTGGATAAACCCGAAGACTTCATTCCTTTGCTGGCTGAGGGCCTGAAGGACGGCCAGATCATTATTGATGTGATCAAATTCTCGGGCGCAGCCGTGAAGCATTTCGACGTGCGCCTGATGAATCTGGAACTGGTTCGTCGTGGCTTGGCGGAAGCGATCTTGTTCTCGCCTAAAAACGAGATCCTGAATGTGTCTGACGCCATCTATGGCAAATCGCTGCTGATTCAGCGTGGAACCTATCGCCCGGTCACAGTGACCCACATGGATGTTCTGAAAAAAGGCCTTGAGCAGATGAAGGGCGACGTTCTGGCAACCGAGGGCAAAGCCCTGGAAGTTCTGCCGATCATGGAACTGACCATGCACAATCTGACCACTGACGGACACGTCAATGAAAAGGACTTCCTGGAGCGCGTGGAAACCCTGACCAGTCAGGGTGTGCACGTCATGATTTCCAATTTCTTCCTGTTCTATGGACTGAAACGCTTTATCCGTCGCTACAACCCGCACTTTATGGCGCTGGTTGTGGGTGCAAGCCACTTGAACAAGCTCTTCACAGAAGAGCACTACAGCAACCTGCAAGGTGGTCTACTGGAAGGTCTTGGCAAACTGTTAGAGCAAAAAACCAAACTGTATATCTATCCGCACAAGACACCGAATCTGTGCCTGACGGCAAGAAGCTTCTTCCCGTCCCCGCACCTGCGCCATATCTATGCTCATTTCATTGAAAACAAGCAGATCGTGGACATCTCAGGCTGTGACGAGACTGGTGACTATTTGCATTCTGCAGATGTGATGAAGATGATTGAATCCGGTGATTCTCAATGGGAGCAACTGGTCCCGCCAAGTGCTCGTGATCTGATCAAGTCTAAAAAACTATTCGGCCTCAGATAGAGGCCGAAGTTCCTTTCAAATTAAAATTTAAATTCTTAGAAAGTGTCGCAGCGAACGTTCGGCACACAGTAAGATGGGTGCACCTGATCGCCACAGGATTTGCGTGCATTGAATTCAGCCTCTACCAATGATTTCCCCTCCCCTTTGAATGTTTTTCCGTAACCGGAATCAGTTAACATGCAAATAGCCCCGGCAATCGGGCGCTCGGTGCGCGGGTCAGAACACTTCACCGCCCCTTGGCAGTAGCTGGCGTGAACACCCTTGCCACAGGCTTCACGAGCGGACGCTTCCGCCTCTAGTTTGATACGTCCTTTTCCCAGAAAAACTTTGCTGTAGCCGGAATCAGTGATCATGCAGGCCACATCCAAAGCAGCTGGAGGTGGGTATGGTTCCGGTCTTTGATTGTACTCAAGATTGGAAACGCGCTGATTGATCTGGCTGATGACGCCTTCCAATTGATTCACGCGGGTTTCAAGAATGCGGATGCGTTCAGCCGATCGATCCTGCGCCCCGGCGCTGTGGGCAAAAAGAAAACAGGATGCAGAAAGAACCAGAACCAAAGAACTTCTTATAAGCGACATAATCACAACCCCCGGTGTTTTTCTTCTCCCCCATTGAGAAGACGGAAGTTACAAAAGCAAGATCCAGGCCAAAAAATCAGGAGTCAGAATGGCCCCGGAGAGAAGTTTGGAATTTTTTGGCAAACCGGAAGTAAGTCATCGCCACAAACAAAATCCCAGAGCTGCAAACGGGCAACAGAAAACCCAAATGCCCGTATCTGGAAAAAACATACCCGCCCAACACCGAGCCCAATCCGAAAAACAGAATGATCCCCAAGCGCATCAAGGTGGCCTTTTCTTCATTTTCCACATCATGCAGCTTATGCCGGTTCAGAATACGCACTAAGCCAATCCCCAAATCAGTGGTAATCCCCGTCAAGTGTGTCGTTCGAATCACAGAACGGGACACGGTGGTAATAGTGCCATTCTGAACTCCACAGACCAAACACAACAAAGCAAGCAGCACAAAATCCCGACGAGCCCCCAAAGGCTCACCAAATGTGCCAAAAAAGCCCAAGACTCCACCGACAAAGACCACCAAAGTCAAAAAGAAGATGAAACCGAAGGCGATATAGTATTTGGGCTTCTTTCGGAGCTTCAGGCGGATATCCACCAGTTGACCGCTCAACATGGCCCCAAACAAAAAGAACAAAGGCACCAGCAACATGCCCCAGGCATATCGCGGTCGTCCCTTCGCCAACTCCAAACCAAAAAACGTGGCAAAACCGGTCACATGAGAAACAAAACGATGGCAGGCCATAAAGCCCCCGATATTGAGAACCCCGGCCTGCAAAGCCATCAGCATCCATACGGAAATATTACTTTTGGTATAATGGGAAATGGACTCGTTGCCGTAGATCATAACACTCTTTGCTATACTCACTATTGCAACATGATGCAATTACAACTTGACTCTTCGGCACAAAAAAGGCACGAAGACGTCATGCCCTATTTCTTGCCCGAAGAACTGTATTACACGACCAATCACGAGTGGCTGCACGTCGATGAGAATCTCGCGACAATCGGCCTGACCGAATATGCCCTGGAACGCCTGGGCGAAATTCTTTACATGGAGCTTCCTGAAGAGGGTCAGCACACCACCCCGGGCCACACCTTGAGTTCCATTGAAAGCGTGAAGAACATCCATGATCTGATCTCCACCATCAATGGCACAGTGCTGGAGGTCAACGCCTCCCTGATTGAAGATCCCACGCCTCTCAATGATGATCCAATGAGCGAAGGTTGGCTATTTCGTATCGAAATGGACAACGAGCGCGACCTTTCCAGTCTGATTCGCTCCCGGGACTACAAAGCCCTGATCAGCAAATGAAAAAGCACCGCGACTTAGTTCTTTTTTTAAAGTCTCACGGCCTGCGCATGACCGCTTCCAAAAAGCTGATGATCCAGTTTTTCCTGGATCATCAGAATCACCCTGTCCGCCCCCAAGATTTGCAAAGCTTCATGACCAAGCATCTGCCCAAAGCGGACCGCACGACGATTTATCGCAATATTGAAAAATTGATTTCTTTGGATGTTATTCAGGAACTGCATATTCCGCAGAAGGGAAAAGTCTTTAAGTACATCTTCGACAAAAAGCCACATCACTACTGCATCTGCAAGTCCTGCGGTAAAGTGATCAAAGGCAATGAGGACCTTTTCAAACGCATCGAAAAGACATTGAAGGAAATCCACGACTTCGCCAAAGCCAATCTGTCCGTCGTCTTTTATGGCCACTGTTCCCAGTGCGAATAAATCCCATCGACTAAAAAACCCGCACTTATCAGGTGCGGGTTTTTAAAAGAACTATTTCAGACGGGAGTTCAGGAACTCAATCAAGCACTGAACCGGCTGGCCGCTGCCGCCGCTGGAAAGCAAAGCCCCCTGAGCCTTGTCCGTCCATGCATACACATCCAAGTGCGCCCATTTTTTTCCACGCACGAATTTTTGCAGGAACAATGCCGCCGTAATAGCGCCACCGAAACCGCCGCCGGAATTTTTGCAATCCGCAAACGGTGAAGACAGATCGCCCCAGTACTTTTCAAACAAAGGCATGCGCCAGTTCAAATCACCGGAACGCTGACCGGCTTTGGTCAAAGCCGCGGCCAGTTCATCATCGTTCGAGAACAGACCGGCAATTTCAGCCCCCAAGCCCACCTTGATAGCACCCGTCAGGGTCGCAACGTCAATCACCAGCTCGGCTTCTTCTGTGCCTTTTTGCGTACAGGCCACATCCAAAACATCCGCCAGAACCAAGCGGCCTTCCGCATCGGTGTTGTCGATTTCAACTTTCATCCCACTGCGGGCCGTGATCACATCCCCCGGACGGAAGGACTTTCCATCCACCGCATTTTCAGCCAAGGCCAGATAGAAATCCAAAGGACCCGGATAGTTGCTTTCCGCAGCCCACTGAGCCAGGGCGATCACGCTGGCCGCGCCACCCATGTCTTTCTTCATCAGACGCATTGCTGAGCTTGGTTTAATATCCAAGCCACCGGTGTCAAAAGTGATCCCTTTACCGACAATAGCCACCGGCTTCAAAGCCGATTTCTTCGCCGGACGGTATTTAAGGTGAACCATGCAAGGACCGTTTTCAGCTCCCTGCCCTACGGCCACATGCAGACCCATTTTTTCGGAAACCAGCTTTTTGGTGTCCCAAACAGTGACTTTGGTGTTTTTCGGGAAGCCCAGGCGTTTGGTTGCCATTTCCGCGAAAGATTTCGGATTCAGATCATTCGGTGGCAAGTTCACCATGTGACGGGCCACGTTAACCGCGCGCGCGCGCAACATTGCATCCTTCACGACCGCTTTATCCCAAGAACCCAGAGATTTTCTCAATGCCACTTTTGGCAGATCGGTCAGTTGCTTGCCGTCAACGAACTGACGGAAGTTATAAACTGCCACATCCAAACCAACCAAAGCGCCCAGATCCTGAGCTCCTTCAGTGCCATGGAATTCCATTTGAACTGCTTTCAGGTGGTGAGCTTTCAACTGGCTCACCAAAGTGCCGAACTGATCACGAGCCCAGGAATAAGCTGCTTCATCAATCAGACCGTCATGGCCCACGCTGGCTTTTTTGCGTGGACGAAGAATCCAAACCGGGCCGTTGCTGCCTGCGAAATAAACAACCTCACGGTCATTCTGTTTCAGGGTCTTTGCCTGCCAAGCCAAACCATGCTCTTCAATCAGGGAAGCGAACTTTGCAGAGTCATCCACCCCTAGGAAATAGACAAAGCCTGTCATTTCATTTTTTACTTTAAGTTCTTTTCCGAAGTCGAAAGTTTCAATCCAGGAATGGAATTGAAGCTTCCCCGCCGCCTTTGCTGCTGGAGTCGCTTTTTTAGCCACTTTAAATCCTCACTTTTAGTTTGTGATTAGGGTGATATTCCGTAGAATCATAATATGACGTGGACAGAGACCACAAACCTAAAATTTTGCTTACTCAATGCAGAGAACCTGTTTTTGATGTTTGATGGAATCCCGTCCAAGGATGCTCTGAACCTGAAAGAAGCTCACTGGCAGCGTCTGTCCACGTCGGTCTATGAAAACAAACCTCTGAAGAAGACTCAGGATATCGCCAAAGCCCTCAAAGAGATCAACGCCGACATCATCATGCTGTGTGAAGTGGGCGGACTTGAATCACTGAATAACTTCAACCTTCTCTTTATGGATGAAGCCTATTCCCCTTGTCTGATTGAGGGAAACTCGGAACGCAACATCGACGTGGGGTTTTTGATCCGCAAAGGGCTGCCGTTCTATTTTGACCTTCAGTCCAACAAGCACCGCCTGATCAATTACCTGTATCCGCACGAGCGCGACAGCCTGGCTCACGGCTATCCGGTCAAGGGCGGCAAGATCACCACCAGCCACAAGTTTTCCCGGGACGTCGTGGAACTGAAGCTTTTCAAAACGGACCGGGACAAACCGTTCATGATTATCCTGCTGACGCACTTAAAGTCCCGGCTGGATCCGGAGCGAATTGACCCCAACGGCTTTGAACGACGTCAGGCCGAGCTGCGCACATTGATCGAAATCTATCAGGAACTGGAAAAAACCCACCCGCTGGTGCCGGTCATGGTCGCGGGCGACTTTAATGGCAACGCCAGCGTCACCGGCACCGATGAAGAGTTCAAAGACATCTATAGCCTCACTTCGCTGCGCGACGTGTTGGAAGTGGCGCAGCTGGAATTTGAGGAACGTGCGACCTTTTATCAAGTCCGCAATTCTTCACGGGCCGACGGGCGGCAAATTGACTTTGTTTTCATCCCACCCCTGCTGCACCCTTATCTGAAGCCGGTGTCGGCTTATGTGCATCGCTACAAAGATGAGTTCGGAATGGCTCACGACATCCCCCGCAATATGGATGCCAAATTAAGTCTGCCTTCGGATCATTATCCATTGGTGTTCGAAATTGAGAAGCTTCCTTTGAAATAAGAAGCCAACATATTGACGTTTTTCACGGTCAAATTTATTCTAAATGTCACTATGGCAATGCAAAAAACTTCAATCCCTGATTTCCAAATCACCGCGAAAGTCGTCTACGTCCCTACAGAGTCGCGCCCCGCTGAAGGCTATCATTTCTTTGCCTATAAAATTGCCATCACCAACACCGGATCAACCCCTGCCCAACTGATGAGCCGTCACTGGGTTATCACCGATGCTTTGGGCAAAAAAGAAGAAGTCCGCGGCCCTGGCGTTGTCGGATTACAGCCCAAAATTCAGCCCGGTCAAACCTTTGAATATGACAGCGCTTGCCCTCTGACAACGTCCACCGGCAGTATGGTGGGACGTTATTTCTTCGTGGGTGAAAGTGGCGAGAGCTTCTCGGTGGAAGTACCGGAGTTTTATCTGATCGCTCCTTTGGCGCTGCATTAATTCCCTGCTGTTCCTAAATCGCTTTTGAACATTACATGGTCCAGTTTTCAGTTTTTGGCTGGAAATTGCGAAGAAAGCCGTGCTAAACCCTCTGGCAATTCGTTGGGGGCGTTTTATGACGTGGTTTAAAAATCTCAAAGAACTTCTGGGCCTTGAAAAACCCGATATGTGCCTGTGCATGGTCGTCTCTGAACAAGAAGGCGCCGAGATCTGGGTTGAAGGTCAAAGAACCAACTATTTCACTCCGAAACTGGTCGCGATCAAAAAAGACCATCCGGTGAAAATCACCGTGAAAATGATCGGTCACGAATCCCATACTGCCGTGGTGAAAAGCTCGCACAATCTGACCTATTACTATTGCAACCTGGAGCGCATCCCGCTTAGACTCGTCAGCAATGAAGTCTATAGATCTGCCCATCGTTAAAAAAACATCCCGCCTGATCCTGCGCCCCCTTGAAGCCACTGATTATGAAAACTGGGTGCAGGCATATTCCAGCATGCGAGCTCCGCAAAATGAATGGGATGAAACCAACTGGGCAGAATCCGAACTGACCCCCAGGAAATTCAAAGAACTTCTGAAATCCGAAAAAGACCAGCGCGCACGTGATCACTTTTATTCTTTCGGTGTATTTTTGAAAGACGACGGCACGCTGATTGGTCTTGTCACCCTGATGGATATTTCCCGCGCGGTCTTCCAAAACGCCTATGTCGGCTATCGTATTTTCAATAACTACTGGGGTTATGGATTTGCCCAGGAAGCAACCCGTGGCTGCATCGACATCGCCTTCAAGAAATTAAAACTTCACCGCGTGGAAGCCGGCATCGCGCCGACGAACAAAAAATCCATCAAAGTCGCCAAGGCTTTGAAGATGCGCAAAGAAGGTTTAAGCAAACGCCGCCTGCTGGTTCATAAAAAGTGGCAGGACATGGAAATCTGGGCCCTGACCAAAGAGGAAGTTTAACCCCTCAAACCCCCGATTATACAAGATCATTTCTGTGAATGAAAACCGGGTGAAAAAGAAGTGAGAAAAGCATGATCAACATCATGCTCTTCTCACAGTTTTTTTGACGAATACGAAATTTAAGAGCGAAATCTCAGTCAAGAAATGAAAGAGGTTTCCCATGCTAAAACAAACCGTACTCGCAACCGCACTGATCCTGGCCGCCGCATTGAATGCAGAAGCCGCCACCCACGAAATCAAAATGCTTAACAACGGCAAAGAAGGCATCATGGTCTTCGAACCGGCTTATCTGAAAGCAGCCAAAGGCGACACCATCAAGTTCGTCCCAACCGACCCGTCCCACGACGTGTCTTCCGTGGTAGTTCCAAAAGGCGCCAAAGCCTTCAGCGCCCCACTGAACAAACCGCTGACAATCAAAGTCACTGAAGAAGGCGTCTATGTCTACGAATGCAAGATCCACCTGCCAATGGCCATGGTCGGCGTCATCCAGGTAGGTACTCCAACAAACTTAAAAGAAGCCCAGGACAAATCAAAAGAAATGTCCAAAACCTTCGCCATGAACAAAGACCGCCTGGACAAATATTTGAACCAAGTAAAGTAACCAACCCTCTGCGCGATGCTACCTAACTAACGCAGCATCGCCAGAAAAAACAACCAGGCACCTTTTCGGGGCGTCGACATAAGCACAAAGGTCGACGCCCTTCTTTTAAATAAAAAGCCCCTACCTGTCCCGTCGGCAAGTTCCGCAGCAGCTCATCCCAACGGGATGGCGTCCGCGAGGACTGTTCGCAGCCGAGGGGGCAGGTAGGGGCTTTTTATTTAAAAGAAGGAGCTAAGGGCTTCGTAGGAATGTCTTCCAGCCACCGTCCTCGGTGCGCTGATAGACATAGCGTTCGTGCAGGCGGCCGTTCAGGCCGAACCAGAATTCGATTTCGGTGGGAATGACTCTCCACCCGCCCCAGTGTGGCGGACGTGGCACAACTTGGCCGTCGAATTGTTTTTCGTATTCTTGAACCCGGCGGGACAACCAGTCGATGGCCGGAATCGTTTCGCTTTGATGACTTGCCCAGGCACCGATTTGGCTTAAGCGGGCTCGTGTCGCGAAGTAAGCGTCACTTTCAGCCGCCGAGATTTTTTCAGCTTTGCCGGTAATGCGGATCTGCTGCCAGATCGCGGGCCAGTGGAAATTCAGACAGACAACCGGATTAGTCTCGATGTCTTTGCCTTTATGAGAACTGTAGTTCCCATAAAAAACAAAGCCCCCCTTGCTCACCTCTTTAAGATAGACGATGCGCACGGAGGGCACACCCTTTTCATCCACGGTGGCCACCGACATTGCGTTGGCTTCCGGGATCTGCTTTGTGACCGCCTCTTTCATCAGGCGGTCAAAATGCTCAAAAGGGTCTTTGTTAATGTCGAACATTAATTACTTTTTCTTTTTAGTGTCTTGTTTAACGATGTCGATCAACTCAACGTCGAACACAAGAACAGAGTTTGGCGGAATGCCAGGGCGACCGGATGGACCGTAAGCCAACTCAGGTGGAATGAAAAGCTTGGCTTTGCCGCCAACTTTCATCAACTGAAGAGCTTCTGTCCAACCTGGGATCACGCCACCAACTGGGAATTCAGCAGGTTGACCACGATCGTAGGAAGAGTCGAACTGTTCGCCGTTAGTCAAAGTACCTTTGTAGTGAACTTTAACAACGTCTTCTTTTTTCGGAGAAGCGCCAGTGCCTTCTTTTTCAACGATGTATTGCAAACCGGAAGCAGTTGTTTTCACGCCCGCTGCAGATTTGTTTTTCTCCAGGAAGTCTTTACCAGCTTTAGAGTTACCTTCAGCCTGTTCCTGTTGTTTTTTCATCGCCATTTCTTGAAGTTTCATCATAGCAGCTTGCATGTCTTCTTTAGACATTTCGTTTTTACCTGCTGCTGCGTCTTTCAAAGCCATCGCCAATGCATCTGCATCGAAGTCGATGTTTTGTTGTTTCAAGTTACCACCGATTTGCTGACCGATAGCATAGCTCGCTTTTTTCATATCAGTGTCGAGCTTAACTTTCTTTTGGCAAGCTGTTGTGAAGGCCATAGCCGCAACAACCAGACCACCAAGGACCAATTTATTCATGCTGTCTCCTCTTAAGGGGTTTTGTTTTAAATACTAAAGGCTTTATCTTGCGCTCGTTTCTTTTATTTTCAAATAGATAACGCGCAGTGAAATGAGCCTTAGTTCAGCGCAAGCCGTGGACGAACTTTTCAGCCTCGATGCGGGTTCCCTTGAACAGAACCGTCACGTGACGACGGTCCAAAGATCCCAGATACATCGGGTCGTAGTAATATTGCAGCAGCTTTTCTATCCACACTTTATTGCCTGAAAGCTCGGCATGATTCAGGTACTGCAGCTCGGCGTTTTCAAGATCGGCCATGACTTCCTGAGTTCTCAATCCCCCCAGCTTACGGTGGATTGCCTGCAAAGACTGGCGATACCGGGCAAACAATTGCAATGCCTGCCCACGAAGGATGTCGTTTTCCTCGGCACAGCGAGGTGTCGAAGCCAAACTCTGCCCGATCGAGGAATTCAAAATGTAGTCTTCAAAGACATTGTCGGTTCGCACTTCCAAAGGCTCATCAATCCAGATCACTGGTGACGACCGCAACCGAATAAAGAACGTCGCCGGCTGTGAGATTCGCCCGATCAGACGACTTTCGTCCTCCACCAGCGGTTTGATTTTTCCTTGAATTTTGTCCTCAAGAAGCAGGATTTCACGGGCCAGATGGTTTTCATAATCCACCTGGGTGGGCTGCGGAACTTCCCAATTGCCAAAGGCCGAGCCTCGGTGCCGAGCCAACGCCTCCAGATCAATTATCGGATGGTCCTTCAGTCCACGCAGAAAATGCGTCTTCCCGCTGCCAGTGGGACCGGACACTGCGATCAGCTCTTGTCTGACGGAAAATTCCTCAATTTGTTTGATCAGATAATTGCGGGCGGCCTTATAGCCTCCGGTCAAAAGCGGACGTTCAATCCCGGCCTCTTTCAACCAGGCCTGAGAAATCCGCGAACGCTGCCCGCCCCGAAAACAGTAAAAGACCGCTTCAGGATTGGCCGTGACAAAACTTTTCCAGGCGTTCACGCGCTGCTCTTTCACGGCGCCGGAAACCAGCTCATGCCCCAGCTTGACGGCCGCTTCATTTCCCTGATTTTTGTAAACCGTTCCAACCCGGGCCCGCTCTTCATCCGTCATGATTGGCAGATTGACGGCTCCGGGAATTGAGCCCTGCTGAAACTCCACAGGGGCGCGAACATCCATCAACGGGATGTTTTGCTGGAACAGTCGTTTTAATTCATCGGGCTTGATGTTTTTAAGGCTCAAAGATCACCGCTTTATCCTGGCGAGGCAAAACCTCTCCAATGATTTCAGCAGATTTGAATTTGGCGCGCAAGGCTTGAACCATGTCGGCACTGACCTCGCGGGAAACGGACAACAACAATCCACCGCTGGTCTGCGGATCATGCAACAAATGCTGTTGCAGGGATTCAAGACCCGACACCGAAATGGATTCTTTGGTGTATTCCGCGTTTGAACGATGCGCTTTGGTCAAAAAACCTTTTTCCAGGAATGACAACGCCTTGGCAAAGCGCGGGATTTTACCAAAAGAAATTCGCAGACTGACTTGGCTGGCATTGGCCAGCTGCATGCCATGGCCGGACAAACCAAAACCCGTGATATCAGTCGCCGCATGCACTTCAGCCTTCAACACGTCAGTCATATAGTCCACGGCATTGTTCACGGTAGCCATGCTTTGCAAAGCTTCCATGATGTCAGCTTCCTGAACTTCCTGGCGTTTCAGTCCCGCCGTCAAAGTCCCTGTGCCCAAAGGCTTGGTCAGGATCAGATGATCCCCGGCTTTGGCTCCGGCATTGGTCCACACCCGTTGCGGGTTTACAAAACCTGTTACAGACAGACCGAACTTCAGAGTGTCGTCATCAATGGAATGTCCGCCCACGAAATTGGCGTCAGCTTCAGCGATCTTGTCGCTGGCCCCTTGCATGACATCAACGATCACTTCCTTAGGCAAAGTCGCCAACGGAAATGCCAGAATGCCCATGGCCGTCTTGGGCTTTCCGCCCATGGCATAGACGTCGCTCAGCGCGTTGGCCGCCGCGATTTCGCCAAACAATTTCGGGGTGTCGACAATAGGAGTGAAAAAATCAAGAGTTTGCACGAGGGCGATTTCGTCGTTGATCTTGTAAATCGCCGCATCGTCAAAAAGACCGCCATCCACCATCAAGGCCGGATGAGCCGCCGGGAATTTCACCTGCCTCAGAATTTCGCGCAGTTCGGAGGCCGCCACTTTCGCAGCACACCCCCCTTTTTGCACCGTCTGAGTCAGGGAAATTTTACTGGAAGTCATGAGTTGTGCGTTTCTTTTTTCTCTTCAGTTTGTGGCTGCTGCTCAGTCATCGGTTTTGCCGGATTCTGAGTGATCTGCTGTTTAGCTTCCTTTTCGTCAGCGGCAGGATCTTCATTCAAACCCTTCTTGAAGCCACGGATGGATTCACCCAAAGAACGTCCCAAATTGGGAAGTTTGCTTGGTCCAAAAAGAAGCAAAGCGATACCACCGATAAGCAGGATTTCTGTCCAACCCAAATTCATAAGGTCTCCTCGTTAGAACACCGAAACCCTAGCATAAGGCCTATTGCGCGGCAACAAAAGGAGGTGCATTATATTGAGAAAGGGGAAATACGATGCTGAGTTTCATCATGCTACTGGCCTTAGCTGGTAATGCACAGGCCCAGAACCCACCTAAAGCCAAGAAAATGAACACTTCCATCTATGAACAGGAAGCCGAAGAGGAAAAATCAGAGAGTTTTTCCGCCAAAGTCCGCGTTGTTCGCGAGATTTCCGATGAGGTCGAGGTCTTCTTTGAGGGCGAGAAAGCCAAAGGTGCCTACACCCTGCCGCGCTCCCTGCCGCAATATGGCGCACTGCTAAAGATCCTGGAGAAATCCCGCAAGCCGGGCGGCCCTCCGGTGCAGATCTCTGCTGACGGCGATAAACGCATCAAAACCGTCGAGGCGTCCGCCGCCCCGAAATCCACGGTGATCGTGCCTGACGACCCAAACAAGAAATGGGATTTCGGTAAAATTCCAGATTGATCCTAAGCCCGGGAAGTGAGATTTTCACTTCCTCAATGAAAAACACTCGGGCACTTTGGTTCAATCAATCCTGGCTATACCTTAAGCGCATTCTGATCGTGAATGTCGCTTTTCTGATTATCGGTTCCGTCTGGCGCTGGGCATTTATGGCCACCTTCGGCGATGCCCGCGAACTGTCCCAGCTGGCACCCGCGGTTTTCAAAGCCTTCGTTCTGGGCTTCCGCTTTGACAGCACCGTCCTTTTTTACGTGAATGCCATTCCTTTGCTGATTCTGCTGTTCTTAAGCTTCTTCACTTTCTGGAAGGGTTTTGAATCTTCACTTTCAAAAATCTATTCCCGCTTCACCGCTTTCCTGGTTCCCTACTACACCGTGATGCTGTTTATCGTGATGTTTGTCACGGCCGTGGACTTTGGTTTTTACAGCTTCTATCAGGACCGCATCAACGTTCTGATTTTCGGATACTTTGAAGACGACACCGTCGCCATCACCAAAACAATCTGGCGCAACTATCCGGCCGTGTGGATTTTCCTGGGGCTGGGGCTTTTCACCTATCTTTTGTGGAAGGGTCTTAAGATCAACTTCACTCAAGGTCGTGAGTGGCTTCCGTGGCGCGCGCAAAAAATCTCTTACCCGGTGTTTGTGCTGTTCTTCTTCGTATTGTTTGTCTTAAACGGCATCGGAGCCCGCGGATCTTTGGCGCTGTTTCCACTGAGCGAAATGGACACCGGGATTTCCAAAAGCATCTTCGTGAATCATCTAAGCTTTAACGGTGTGCGCGCTTTCGGTCGCGCGGTGGAACTTAAGGCCCAGCAGATTTCCCAATGGGACAGCAATCTGCGCCACTATGGTTATGGCGGCAATTACCGTCAGGCCTTTGCGGATTTCTATCAGATCTCGGTGGATCAGGTGCCGGCCGACCCGCTGGATCTGATGAAGCGCCAGACACCGAAAAATGCGTGGGCAGAAAAGAACCGCCCCCATGTGCTGTTGCTGGTGATGGAATCGATGGGGGCTTACTGGTTTAACTATAACAACCCGGAATTCAATCTGCTGGGCGACTTCAAAAAACACCTGAACGAAGACACCTATCTGACAAACTTCCTGTCCAGCACCAACGCAACGATTGGCAGCCTTAGCTGTTTGATGATTGGCTCTCCGCAAAGACCTATTGGCGAGTTTTTGACGGAAAGTGATTACCTGCAGGTGCCGTTCCGTTCCAGCACCGCAAGAGTTTTCAAAAGTGCCGGCTACAAAGCCCGCTTCCTGTACGGTGGAAACCCCGGCTGGCGTGAAGTGAACAAGTTTGCGATCAAGCAGGGCTTTGACACCGTCGAGGGCGAAAGCGAAATGGCCGAGGCTCTTGGCGGACTTAAAGAACGCCACGACTGGGGCGTTTATGATGAAGAGCTGTTTGACTATGTCTATAAGACATTAAGCGAAAGCACCCAGCCCCAGTTCATGCTGACCATGACCACCACGAACCATCCGCCCTATCAGCTTCCGCACTCTTATCAGGTGCCGGATCTGAAAACCCCGGATGAACTAAAATCCCGTCTGATCGGTGACGCGGCTTTGGCGGAAAAGCGCTTTAAAACCTATCGCTATTCTTCTGATCAGCTGGCGAAGTTCATGACGAAACTTAAGAACTCGCCGTTGAAAGACAAGGTCATCGTCGCCATCACCGGAGATCACACCTTCTGGATTGTGAACTTCACCGAACAAGAGCTTTTGCAAAAAGGCTCGGTTCCTTTCTATCTTTACCTTCCAGAACCTATCCGCAAAAAAATGGATCCTGAGACCTTTGGCTCCCAGGCGGACATTGCGCCGACACTTTACAATCTGGCACTGTCGGAAGTTCCTTACTCGGCGCTGGGCCGTGATCTGTTTGAAAAGAACGGCGACTTTGCGGTGAATGCTTTCAACCTGATTGCTGATCGCACGGGCGGAGTTCTGACAACCAGCAAACCCGAAAATGACATCTCTTTGGACTGGGAAGGCCACTATGAGCGCCTGGTCCGTGGTGAAAACACCGAGCACAAAAAACAACTCGCCGTGAAATACAAATCCTTGATGAGTGTCCTGGATTATTATTTCATGAAAGAAAAGCAAGATCAGAAAGGGCCCGTGGATCATGCGGATTCTAGTCGTTGAAGATCAGATAAAGATGGCGAACTTTTTGAAAAAAGGCCTCAATGAGGTTGGCTATGCCGTGGACCTGGCTGAAAGCGGATCTGCCGCTGAATCTTACATGGCCCAAGGCGACTATGATCTGGTGATTCTGGACGTGATGCTGCCTGATCAAAGTGGTATTGATACCGCCCGCCACATCCGTCGTGACGGCTATGAAGGTCCGATCCTGATGCTAACGGCCCTGTCCACCACCAAGGACAAAGTTCATGGACTGGATGCCGGTGCTGATGACTATCTGACCAAGCCCTATTCTTTTGATGAACTGCACGCCCGCGTGCGCGCGCTGCTTCGCCGAAAGGCCCCGTCCCAAGGCGGTGCTGTCAGCAACATCCTGAAATATGCGGATCTGGAACTGGATCTGATCCAGCGCAAAGCCCGCAGAAGTGCGCAAGAAATCTCACTGACTTCCAAAGAGTTCGCTCTGCTTGAATACTTCATGCGAAATCCTGAGCGCCCGTTGGGCCGCGTTTCCATTGCCGAACATGTCTGGGACATTCACTTTGATTCTGAAAGCAACGTGATTGACGTCTATATCAATTTGCTGCGAAAGAAAATCGATGTCCCGTTCCCGAAACGTCTGATTCATACGGTGGTGGGTACAGGCTATGTTCTTAAAGAAAATCTATAATTTCTTTCAAAGTTTCAGCATTCGTCTGCGCCTGTCGCTGATCTTTGTGCTGATCTTTGGCGCTACCACCGTTTTCTTTAATATGTTCCTGTTCCAAATGATGATCGACACCCTTCAACAGGATTTCGACGATGCTTTATTCAATTACTGCGTCGACGTTTCCGACGGGATTGAAATCGGCATCAAGGGGGACCTCAGCTTCCCTCCCCTAAGACTGGATCACGGGAAAATCCTTCCGTTCCCGCTGGGAACAGCGCTGATTCAGGTGCGTCACAGTTCTGGCGCCGTGCTGGCGCGCGTGGGAAATTTCGGCGAGTTCAGCCCGCCCTACAAAAAAGACTTCGAACGCATCTGGAAGGGCGAAGAAGCCACCTATCGCACCATCGAACACATCCGCAATATTCCCTCGGCCGAGGCCGATTCGTACCGCCTGATTTCATTCCCGCTGGATAACGCCGCCAAGCCCCAGTTGATGCTGCAAATTGCCGTGCCAATGACCTTGATGGAAACCCAGATTCAAAAGCGTCTGACGCTGTTGCAACTGGGTATTCCGTTTGTTTTGTTCGTGGCAACCCTGGGCGGAATGTTCCTGTCGGCGCGCGCTTTGAACCCGGTGAATAATATCATTAAGATCGCCAAGGAAATCAAAGTCACCGAGCTTTCCAATCGCGTCCCCGTTCCCAATGCCAACGATGAAATCAAACAGCTGTCACTGACGCTGAATGAAATGCTGGATCGTATTCAGCAGGCCTTCCAGTCCCAGGAACGGTTCGTTGCGGATGCCTCGCACCAGTTGCTGACACCACTGACAATCATGCGCGGTGAAATGGAACTGCTGCAGAAAACTGAACAGCGCGATGTCGATCAATTTATCAAAAGTGCTTTGCAGGAAGTGGACAATCTTTCCAGTATCGTGCAGGAAATGCTTTTGTTGGCTCGTGTGGATGCGGGGATTGGCGCCTTGAATCTGGAAGATCTGAATTTTGACGAACTGGTTTTTGAAGCCCTGACTCGGGTTGAGAAACTGGCAAAATCAAAAGATATCAAACTGAAAGTCACAATTAATAATGAAACCGGCGAAGAACACAAACCTATTCGTGGCGACAACGACCTGCTGACGAATCTCATTGTGAACATCGTTGAAAATGCCATCAAGTATTCACCCAATCAGGAAGTGGTCTCTGTGACGGTCAATCATGGCCGCGAGACAACAGAGCTGCTGGTTGAAGACAATGGCCCGGGCATCCCGGAAGAACAACTGCCGTTCATCTTTGAACGCTTCTCACGCGGTTCCAATATGGAGACTCGTGTTAAAGGCTTTGGTCTAGGTTTAGCAATCGCGCAAAAAATCGCCATTCTTCACAATGCCAAGCTAAGTGCTCAGAATCATTCAGGGTCAGGTGCGAAGTTCGGGTTTGAAATTAAAAACATTTAATCTGCTTTTAATCAAAGATTTAACCCCGTTTGTTAGCCTTTTCTAGTTCGCAATTGAAGCTAACAAAGAACCATTAGGAGGTTACTATGAAATTCGCTTCTATCTTGATGACTATCGCTTTCGCAGGTGTTGTTGCTCACGCTAACGAAACTGCTCCAGCTGCTACAACTGCTGCTCCTGCTGCTCCAGCTCACGCTGAAGTTAAAGCTGAGAAAAAAGCTGCTAAGAAAAAACACGCTAAAGAAGCTGCTCCTGCAGCGGCTGCAGCTCCAGCTGCTCCTGCTACTACAGCTCCTGCTGGTCACTAATCTTTCGCTCTCACGAGCAAAAGATGTGATAAAGGGAACCTTCGGGTTCCCTTTTTTTATTTCTGAATGTGTTGCTGAATTATTTCACCCAAAGTTCCACACGCGGAACACCGATAGAGCCTGCGCCCGTCACCGCATCTGATGCCGGAATCCCCGACGGAGTTCCATAGGTCGCACTTGCCAGCATTCCCACCGCATAGAACCAGTTCGAATGCCCGACCGAGCCTTCAGCCAGCGCCGATGTCATGGCCCCGTTATATTCAAGACCGCCCCAATAGTTGGTGGTTGATTCCACAGTCACTGCCGTGTAGCCAGCAATCGCCTGCGAAGTGAAGTTGCTGGTCTGAGTCCACCAGTTACGAATTGAACTGCCCGAACCCGGCCAGTTGATTCGAAGCTCCAGTTTACCCGAACGATAGAAACCACCCACGCGTCCCATGATGGAATAACGACCCGCCTGAGGTGCGCCTGAATTATAACTGAGTGCCTCTGCCGTGCTGGCAAACAGACCATCGGAAAAATTGTGATTCAGGATGCGTGTCCAGCCGCCACCATCTGTGGTCATGTCACAGTAAACCGGAATCGCACCGCCACCACCAGGGTTGATTGTGTATAATCCTGATCCGATGGATGCCCCGGCATCCAGAATGGCTTTGCAGGAATTGTAAGTCGTGTATGTGTCATCTTCCTTGATCCAAAGATTCACTTCCGCCACGCCAGCACCAGTTCCCAGAACTGCACCCGCAGAAGGAATACCTGCGGGCGTTCCATAAGCAACCGTGGATCCGATCGCGTACCACCAGTCCGGATACTGTACCGAACCATCCAGCAAAGAGTTATTATTGTTCACCGGACCGTGAGCCCCGTTCCCCAACTCCAAACCACCCCAACGATCAGTAATGGCCGTTGCCATGATCGGCACCCAGCCCGCAACTACAACGTCGTTCAAAGGATTTGTCGTTTGCAGCCAGATATTCTTATAAGCTGAATAGCCCGGCCAGGTCTGACGGAAGCGATACTTTCCGTTCGTCACAAAATCAGGAATCTTCGTTAGTTGAGAGTAAAGATTTCCCGTCGGGGCACCGGTATTTTTCGACTGAGCATCTGTCGTACTGGCAAAATATCCACCGGCAATATTGTGGCGGAAGATCCGTGTCCAGCCACCCCCATCAGTCGTCATGTCACAATACGCTGAATAGGATCCATTTGCACCGGTACCATCGGAATCAATCGTGTAAAGCCCGTCCGCCGGGCTTCCCATCAGATCTTTGATCTCTTTGCAGGATTTTGGGTAACACTGGGTCGCGACAATAAACGCCGGCTTTGAGGCTCCGACAAACGTGGTCCATTCCGTCGATGTTTTTGTGGGCACAAAAAGATCACTGCTGGCGTGGTTGTTGGTAACAATGTAACAGGACCCTTGCGAAGAAACGTAAGGCAGATAAAGCCGTGTCGAGCCCCCGACCGGAATACGATAGCCTTCACTGAGAGTGTTTATTCCCAGCACAAATGGCACCATCATAATCATCAAGGCAATTCGCATTTTCATGTCTGTCCACGTCCCGTCTTAGCGAAGATAGAATTTAAAATTACACGCGTTACCCTTGCCACTGTAACACACTTCCGTCGCTTTATACGATGGCACAATGCCTTCGTTACCTGAATTGAAGGCGATGTTAAAGGCATCCGAAGCACTGTAATTGTCATTGGCAGTTTGTCCCGCACAGCCGGCCGTCCGGCTGGTGTGACGAAGGTTCCCGGCACACTTGGTGCTGTTATAATTCCAGTTTCCGCCGGCCAAATCAATGATCGCAGCGCCCCCATTGTATGATGGAGACACAAACATGGCATCCGTCGTGTTCACGGCAATTGAAAATGCCTCGACATTCACCGACGCCTGCTGAGACGCCATCACGTGTTTACCAGCCGCGGCCAGGTTGTAGGTGTTCACAAAAAAATCATTCGGCGTGGTGCCAGTCACCGCACCATTGGAATATGCCACCAACGTCCATCCGCCACCGGATGTCGTCATATCACAGTAAACATCATAGGGTGCAGTGGCCCCGGCGCCATCAATGTCAATCGTATACAGTCCGTCGCCCTTGGAGGCTCCGGCTGCCAGGATCGCCTTACAGGAATTATAAACCGCGTGGGTGTCATCGTCCTTCATCCACAGATTCACTTCGGCGACACCGTGGCTGGTTCCCAGCATTTCAGACGCGGGAATACCCACCGGTGTCGTGCCCCAGGACACATACGCCCCCACAGCATAATACCAGTTGGCATGATTGACAGAACCTTCGATATAAGCCGACGTCTGCGCCGGCCCGTGGGCACCGTTACCCAATTCAAGACCACCCCAATAGTTGGTATATCCCTGAACAAAAACTGTTTTATATCCTGCCACCACCACATCCGCAGTGGGATTGGTCGTCTGGAACCAGATGTTTTTCAGGTCTTCCCCAGGCCAGGTCAGGCGGAACTGGTATTTGTTCCCGGCAGTTTTAAAATGATCGATTTTATTTAGAATAGAATACAGGTCCGCCGTCGGAGCCGTCGTATTTTTACTGCTGGCGTCCGTGGCATCGGCAAAATACCCGCCTGCGATATTGTGTTTGAACACGCGAGTCCATCCGCCACCATCAGTGGTCATGTCGCAGTAAACCGGATACGGAGAACTTCCCGTGGGATCGACGTAATAAATGCCGTCCCCTTCGGAACCATTGTTGTTCAAAATATCCAAACAGGATCCACATTTAGTCAAAGAGACATTTGTGAGGGTGGCTGCACGGAATGCCGTCCATTCGGCAGCTGTTTTAGTGGGAACAAAAAAGTCCTTGTCCGCCGTGGCATTTACCACTTTCTTACAGACGCTATGAGCATTGATGGCCTTGGTCGTGCCACGATTCACCCGGTGACCGGTGTCCTGGGTGTTCAGTGCCACCAGCAACGGTGACACGGCTAGAATAAGAATGATCTTTCCAATGATCTTCACAGTCTTATTTTCCGTTCAGCAGAGCTTTTTCAAGACGCTCCAGACGTGCTTTCAAATCCTGATTTTCCTGTTCCAGTTTTTTCAAACGACTGTCGGAAGATTCATTCACGCTGGCCAAACCACGAGACACCTGGGCAATCTGCCCCTGACAAAGCTCTTTGTCTTGCAGGCGCTCGGCGTGTTCCTGTTTCAGGGCCTCGACCAAAACCGCCACGATGTTGCCGTATTGAACGGCTTTATAGCCAGACTGTTTGTCGGTGCGCACCAGCTCAGGATAAACCGCTTCCACTTCCTGGGCGATGAAACCCATGGTCTTTTCGCCGTTGTTTTTCCAGACGAAGTTCACCCCGCGAAGTTTCAGAACGTTTTCCAGTGCCATCGGCAAAGTCACAACGTCTTTTTTCAGGCGCGCATCGGAAGTATACAGATACGAAGCGGCTTTGACGTTGCCATTGACTTCCAAAGCCTCGCTTGGCGCCGTGGTGTTGATACCGAAGAAACCTGTCGTCAGAATGGTCATTTTGGCCGTATTGCTCACACCGATTTGCATCGAAGTTGCCACGCTGTTAGTGATACTTTTACCGACCGTGACTGTGTTGCCGGCGGAAACAATGTTGTCACGGCCCAAAACTACGGCGTTGCCCGAGTTGTTATTCACTGTATTACTGCGTCCGAACAAATCCAGAGCGATACTGAAGTTAAACAAACTGGTCGTAATGGCATTGTTCGAGCCAATAATGTTCATTACCGAAGCATTACCACCGCCAGAGTTCGTGATCGAGTTGGAGGCTCCAATGACATAGTTACTGGCGTCAGTAAACGTGGTATTCCCCGAACCAATGATCCCCGCTCCATTTACGTGTAAATGTGTGATCGGAGAGCTGACGCCAATACCCAGCTTACCTGCGGACGAGAGACGCATTTTTTCCGCGTTGCTGGTGTCAAAGATGATATTACCGGCAACTCCATTACTGATAAACAAATCATCCGAAGCCCCATCGCTATAGCCCACGGTCCCTTTCCAGGTGCCATTGCGAAGCATGTCGATGGAAGGAATACCCGACGCCACTGTATCCAGAATCAAAGGAGCCTGAGCCGCAGATGTCGTCTTGATGGCGATTTTGGCATTGGCATCCGGAGCCTGCCCCACGCCCACATTACCTGTGGTGTCGACTGTGATACGAGTCGTACCCCCGGTTTCAAACTGCAGGCTTTGTGCATCGTTGGTACCGACTGTGGCTGCAGCACCAAAGCTGTTACCACCATTAACTAGAGCACTTGGGAAGTTGGCAGCACCGACGGCAATCGTCTGGCAAAGGAACGTGTCTGTGGCCGCATTATAATACATGGTTTGAGAAGTCGTACATGCCGAGTTTGCAAACACTCCGCCAAAGGGTGTGATCGTCGAACGGATGTCACCCACTTGCAGGAAGGACGGAGCGTACTGAGTGGTGCCATTATAACGAAGCACCTGACCAGCGGCCGTCGGCGCCGTCGCACTGACCGCTGTGCTTTGAACTTTTGTCACGGTGAAAGCACCCGCATTGGTCATGGTCACATCACCACTTGGTGCCACGGCTGTCGCCACGTTGGAAACGTTACCCACGCGGATATTCCCCGAGGTCAAAGTCGCTGAAAGTTTATTATTAAAGGTCGTCCAGTCCGCAGAAGCCAAATAACCATTCTGAGTTCCATTGGCCACTTGAATGCCAATATTTGGAGCTGCCGCCGTACCAGAATTCACAATCGGTGAAGTCACCGCCACACCCGACGTCACCGCCGGTGATGTCCAGGAAAGATTTCCAGAAGCATCCGTGGTCAGGACCTGATTGGCTGAACCCACCGCTGCCGGGAATCTAAGAACATAAGAAGTCGTCACCGTGTTCGGTGCCTGCAAAGTTACGGTGTTTGCACCCGTGTCCCGTAAAACCGCAGAACCCAAACTTGCCGCTCCGGCAGCAAAGTTACCGGATCCATCACGTTTTACAATGGCGCTGGCTGTATTCAGATTTGTCGCCGCATTTGCAGCCACCGTCGCGGAATTCACGTTCGCTGCTGTTGAGCCACCGACAGAATTCACTGTCGCACCGACCGTGCCATTACCGGAAGCGGTCACATCCCCCGTCAAAGCCGCAATCGTACCACCGGCCCCAGCCGAGGAAGCAATCGCCACCCAGGCCCCTGAGTTATATTGATAGATAACTTTCGTATCAGCGGCGAAATAAATCGCCCCGGCTGCCGGACTTGCAGGCTTGGCGGCGTCGTTACCTGACTGAATGCTTGGCGAACCTCCGGCGTTCCCCACAAGAACTGTCGAATTCAAGGTGGCTGCAGAGCCCAACCCCAGATTAGTACGGGCTGTGGCGGCTGTTGCAGTCAGCTCACTTAAATTGTTTGCAGGATTCAGCGGGGTGAAGCCCAGCGCATTTTGTTTTCCATTAAAAGTGTTCCAGTCCGCTGAAGACAAATAACCGTTTGTCGTCGTGTTCGCTTGAGAAATCGAGATCACCGGGGTCGTCGTGCCTGTCGCCACAGAAATCGGCGCAGTGCCGGTCACATTCGTCACGGTACCGCCCGCATTACTGTCAGCCGCGGCATACCAGCTGGTGCCATTGAATTTCAAAACCTGATTGTTCGTCGGTGCCACTGTGAAATCCAGCGGGTAACCTTTAATCTGGGCAACAACCGTCGCGCCTTGAGTGCCCGTCACATCACCAGCAAGACTTCCCAGGAAGTTCGTCGCTTGAGTTGCAGACCCCACAGCCAATGAAGATTGATTTGTACACTGCCAGCCCAAAGCCACAGACCAGGTCAGTAATTGATTGGCACCACAAGAAAGCGGCGCCAGCGTCGCCCCCGTTGAAGAATCCGTCATCACCAGACGACTGATTCCAGGGTTTGCAAAAAGCTTTTCCGTAGTCACTGCACCCGCAGCAATTTTAGGTGTTGTCACCGTATTGTCAGCAAGGCCAGGATTTGGATATGTACCCGTCAAAGCCCCACCCGCAGCCCCATTGGGCGCACGAGAATCAGTGAAACGCGCATCATTACCCGCAGCCACAGTGCCCGCCACCGTGCCCACGTTCAAGGTGATCAACGGTGTGACCGTGTCAGCAGAAACTGTCAGATAAGGGTTGCTGCCCGCAGAAGCTGCCACGGACTGAACCGTACCGCCGCTGGCACCAGAAACACCCGCACAACCAAATTCCTTGGTCGCGGCATTCCAGGTCAGGAAGCTGCCAGCACCGCAATCAGCACCCGCATTGACTTCGGTCTTCATCACAAAGTCAGTTGCCACATGCGAACCCAACGTCGCCGCGGAAGAAGCAAAACCTGCGAAAGGAACGGTGCGAATTTCATTGTCCGGAGAAATCGTCTGCCATTGGGAACCATCATGGAATTTCACACGCAGGAAGCGGCCATCAGTCAGACCCGGATTGTAAGGTGAACCCCCGTCACACACGAAGGGATTGCCGTTGTTAAACGCATCCAGGATCGTGAAGGTCGGAGCCCCAGGGTAACTGTGCGAAGATCCGATCTTGACGTCGAACACCCCGCCTGAGTTTGTCATGTCGATGTGATTCAGTTGTTCCCGGTAAAGAACGCAGACCTTGTTCGGCGCCAGAATTTCAAACTGGAAGGCGACCGCGTTGTATTCCAGCGGTGCTCCGCTGCTTTTAACGATGCGTCCTTGATAAGTCAGCGCCGCCGGGCTGGCATAAGCCACCGTTGTTAAAAGGCTAACAAAGAAAAGTGCCGTTAACGTTCCGTAGTTTTTCATACGAAACGTATCGGCATTTATAATCCAACTCTAAATTACATTCACAAAATCCTAGGAAGATCTCGCTATTTACGAACCTTTGTTACATATTTCAGCACATTTCAGTCTCAAGGTGAGACACAAACCCCGACTTAAATTGAGAATCAACCTAGTCCATCGACGGGGCTTCAACATGAACGGTGTAAGGCTTTTCAACCGCCGGACGGCGAAGAGCCTGTCGCAAAGTGGGATGCAAAGTCTTGCTAAGCGCTGTCAGGGTGACTGGTTTTCGCAACTTCACCGACTTCATGATGGCTTCAATCACCATCAAATCCAGCACTCCTTCTGTGGCATTGGGTTCAGGATGTTTTTTATTGATCAGGCAGTCGGAAAAATACACGATCTCAGGCCCGAACTGATCGCTCTTTTTGAATTTGTATTTACGGGTGGCGGCGTTCACCCGGCTGAAATACAAAGTCATATCGTCAAAGTATTCATAGGCATTTTCCAGGCGCAGGCACCCGGTTGTTCCCACCACATCAAAGGCCGCCTGATGCTGACCACTGAAGCTGCAGATGAAAGTCGCCATTCGGCCCCCGGAAAACTTCATCACCACGGACAGCATTTCATCCACTTCTTTGGAACGCTGATCGAATCCCTGATTGGCAAAAGCAAAAACCTCTTCCGGCAGTTCACCAAAGAAACCGCGGACGGCGTTAATACAATAGATGCCGATGTCGTAAAGCGGGCCTCCGCCCTTGGTGCGACTGGTGCGCACATTCCCCTCCTTCACACGCATGCTAAAAACAGTGTTGAAAAAGCGAACTTCCCCGATCTGGCCAGATTTGGCAATTTCGATGGCTTTTAAATTGGCGCGCTGAAAATGCAGACGGTAAGCCGTCATCAAACGGCTGCCGGTCTTTTCACTGACCTGGGCCATGATCTTGGCATCATCCACCGACATGGCCAAAGGTTTTTCACACAGAACGTGAACTCCGGCCTGCATGGCTTCCACCGCAAAGCGCGCGTGCATGTCATTGGGAAGCGAAATATAAACCGCATCGATCAGCCCGGAATAAAGCATCTTGCGATAGTCAGAATAATCAAAGGTGTAATCGACGTTGTATTCTTTGGAAAGCTTCTGAAGTTTGACTTCGTCGCCCGACACCAAGGCCACTAGCTCCGAATTGGCGGTGGACTGAGTAAATCCAGGCAAAACTGCATTCTGAGCAATATGCCCCAGACCCACCACCGCGTATCGAATTTTTTCACTTTGTTTTACGGCCACCGAAAACCTCCTTTAGGGATCACATCCCGAAATTCTAAAAGGCTTTCGCTGCCATAAAAACAACAAGGCCCCCGGGTTTGCCAAGAAACCAGGGGGCCTTGTGTTTATCCGCAAAAATCTGAAATTACACCAGACTTTCTTCGATCTCTTCCTGTGAAAATTCCGTGGGACGACGAATGGATTTCACTTCGCCCGCAGAAATCTCAACGATCTGATCACAGTCCGCAATCGTTCCCAAACGGTGAGCAATGATCAACATCGTCACACCCGCAAAGGATGTACGAATGACTTTTTGCAAAAGAGCATCCGTCTGCACATCCACGCTGGCGGTGGCTTCATCCATCACGATCACCCGCGCCTTGGTTAGCAAAGCTCTTGCCAGACACAGCAACTGACGCTGTCCCTGACTTAAGTTCAAGCCACCTTCGGCCACCGTCGAGTTCATGCCTTCAGGCAGGCTTTGTACATATTCCCACATGGAAGCATGCCTCAACGCGCCCGTGACCTCGTCATCTGAATACTCGTTGTAACGATCCAGATTGTTTCGGATCGTTCCCATAAACAGAGTCGGATCCTGCGGAATGATCGCCAGACTGCGACGCAGTTTTTCCAGCGGCACACTGGCGGTGTTCACGCCGTCAATACTGATGCTGCCTTCTTCCGCCTCAATAAAGCGGAACAAGGACTGGAAGAACGTGCTTTTTCCCGAGCCCGTACGACCGATGATACCCACGCGGCTTCCCGCCTCGACTTTGAAAGTGATTCCTTTCAATACCTGCGGCAGATGGCTCGCATAGCGCACCTTCAAGCCTTCAACGGAAATCTCGCCAAACTCGGGCCATGTCGGGCGCAGCGGTTCAGGCAAAGGTTTCAGTACAGACACTTCACCCGGCAGGTTCGAGAAGAACTTCAGACGTTCAATCGAAGTCATGCGCGATTCAATATCGGCAAAGATACGAACGCCCCAGTTCAGGAACCCCCAGAACGACAGCGAGTACAACGTCACCAGACCCGCCGTTCCGGCATCCATCACGCCATAATATGCCGACAAACTGACACCCACGGCCGTGGCCATGGAAATCAAGCCCCCGACCAGAGGAATGCGCGATGAGAACCAGCGGTTGATCATATAGTGCGAATAAAACATGCGATTGCTGTGCGAAAGTTTCGCATAGAAATTCTGCATGAACCACGGCGCCTTGTTAAAGCTGCGAATGACCACCAGGCCCTGAAGGCTTTCCTTAAAGTGGGCGTAACGTGGCGATCTGGCGACACTGTCAAAGCGCTTCACTTCACGAGCCGGACGGCGATAATCCCGTTGCAGCACATAGTAAAGAACCATCACCGGAACAATCACAAACGCCATCAAAGGGATCAGGCCCAGAATAAGCACGATCGACACAATCACCTGCAACGCACAGTGAACGGCTGAATCAAAGCTCCATTGCAGGTACACATCCACCGATTCCACATCTCGCGAAAAACGCTGAATAATACGCCCCACCGGAGTCGAATCAAAGAAGCGCACCGGGGAACTCAAAACACTTTTCAGCATCTTATCGTGCATGTTCTTGCCGGCGCGAATACCGCGATCCAGCCAGAACAGATGATTCAGCAATGAACCCACCAGAACCATCACACCAATCAGTCCGTAAATCCCGATGGCGGTCAAAGCCAGCCACTCGGTCTGATGTCCGGAATAATAAGACAGCCAGGCTTTCTGCGCCAAGGGCAGAACCGTCACGCCGGTAGCACCCAATAACAGCGTCGCCAGAATCAAAGGCTTGGTGTATTTGCCATCACCCCCCAGGGAACTAATATAGTCCCAGTATACAGAGCCCTTCACCGCCCCCACTTCACGATCCTCGTCTTCCGTCACGCGGGTGGTTTTGGCTTCCAGCTCTTCATTGAGGGAGGCTGTTTCCTGAGCCGTGTCTGCCGGTCGGGATTCATGCTCTTCGCCCTGGGTTTTGCCGTGCTCTTTATAGAACTCTGCAAACGGCGCACAAGATTTCACCAGTTCTGCGAAAGTACCTTGCCCCTGCACACGTCCGTGCTGGATATAAATCACTTGATCAAACTGCGCCAAATGTTCCAGTCGGTGCGTCACCACAATGCGGGTCACATCCTTCCACGCGCCAAAAATCAGACGCTCACAAAGCAGATTTTCCGTATCGGCATCCACCGCTGACAACGGGTCGTCCAAAAGCACGATCTGTGGTTTACGCAAAAACGCACGGGCCAAAGCCACACGCTGTTTCTGCCCACCGGACAGATTCACGCCTTTTTCACCGATCTCGGTGCGAAGTCCCCCGGACCATTCCTTCAGGTCCCGGCTTAAACAGCTGTTGTGCAAAGCACGACGAAGCTCTTCTTTGGAAACCTCTTCACCGAACTGCAAGTTTTCCAGCAGTGATGTATTAACGATATAAGCTTCCTGAGGCACATAGGCCATGCGCGGACGTTCCGGCATTTCCGGTGTAAAATGCAACGCACCTTCACGCGGAGCCACTTCCCCCAACAAGGACATCAACAGCGAGCTTTTCCCCGCCCCGACCGGTCCAACAATGGCCAATGAGCTTCCCGCCGGAACATTCACGTTCACATCGTGAAGCACGTCAGAAACCGCCCCGTCATGACGAAGGCTCAGGTGCTGCAGGTGCAGCCCCACGGCCGCGCCATCGGTGCGTTCTTCGGTGGAGATTTCAACTTCATCCTCGTTCAGGTATTCCAGGATACGACGAGCACCCACTTTGGCATTGGTCGCACGGGAAATCAGTCGCGACAAATCACCAAACGGACCTTCCAGCAAACCAAACAAAGAAATACAGGTGAAAATCACCGCGGCATCCAGCTTTTCCCCGCGCCAGGCATGCACCGCCAAAGCGACAAACAAAACCAGTGTGGATACTGCCAGATAACCCAGGCTTGAAACCACTTCCGCTTTCGCCAAACGACGACGGCTGGTCAGTTCCTTTTCACGAACTTCAGTCACTTCTTTGGCAACACTTTTTTCCCAGGCAAAGTATTTCACCACGCGGATCGCATTCATCGCCTGAGTCATCAGGGTCACACGACGGTCGCGGTGTTCCATCATCTCTTCATCAAGATGGGTGAACTTTTTTGCCACGTAATTGGTTAGTGGCGCCAAAGTGAAAAGCACTGCCAGGGCCGCCAGTGCGGACCAGCCGATATAATAGAACAGCATCGCCACCACACCGACGATCAGGAAGCTTGCCGAAATCAGATCCCCGAATACCAATGGGAAGTCCGACACGTTGTCACTGTCCGTGCTCATGTGGTTGACGATATCGCCGACCTGATTTTTCTGGCGCGCCTTCTGACTGAGCTTCAAACTGTGTTTGAACAGACGCTCATTCAAAATATTCGTAGCGACCTGATAGGCCTTCAAAGAATTGAAGAAATAGTGCTGCATGCAAAGACCGGAAAGGAATCCACACAGCCCCAGCGCCACACCATAAATCAATGCCGTCGGCAAAGTTTCGGCCGTCACTCCGGCAGAAATAGTCCCAACAAAGCGATTCACAAACACCGGCGACAGCAGGGCCAGCACCGAGCTTGCCAGATACCACGTGTAAGAAGGTCTGGTGAAATCACGCAAAGCGCGGATCAAAGAAAACAGCAAAGCCCTTGGGGACTTCCAGCTGATTTCCTGCATATCAACCTTAATATGCTGAGGATGCAGTTCTGGTGGCAGAGCCAGCAGATCACTTTCCTCGATATTTTTCGTTTTCGCTAACTTCACCAGGGGCGTGACATCAGTGAACAACAAACGTCTGAAAAAATTCATAACGAATCCATAACTGCCCTAAATGGGCGTAAAAACAGTCAAATATTTAATTGTGCAGAAGAATAAGATCCGTTCTTAAATGAACAAGTGACCTTAGAACTGTGACAGAAGAAGGCCCAACATTGAATTCAATGAGCTGATATTCATCATAATCATGTGGTCCTCCTCTCGTGTGAGATGTTTTAAAGCCTAACCAAAGAAAAAGGGCTTGTCTAGCCCCCTCCTAAAATAAAAACCAAAGGATCTTATTTTGATCCCAGAGGTAGCGTAAAGTAAAAGACTGATCCATGGCCGATTTCACTGGTAACTCCAATAGTTCCGCCCATTTTCTCGACCAGCTGTTTGCTGATACTCAAACCCAGTCCGGTACCGCCGAAGCGCCGCGTGATCGATGAATCCCCTTGTGAAAAACGTGTAAAGAGCCCCTGCATTTGATCTGGCGCCATGCCAATGCCCGTGTCCTTCACACCGACCCACAATTGATCATCGCTCACCTTCATCTGCACTCTGACTTCCCCGTGGGTGGTGAACTTCAAACCGTTGCCGATCAGATTGATCAGCACCTGCTGAAAGCGTGAGGCATCCCCGTTAATCTTCTCGGGCACCTGCGGGTCGATATCCAATTTCAGATCCAGTTTCTTTTCCACGGCCTTGATCATCAGAATTTCAAAAGCCCGGCGGACGGATTCCCGTACGTTGAACGGAACTTTTTCAATCACCATCAAGCCGGACTCAATTTTGGAAATATCCAGAATATCATTAATCAAATTCAACAGGTTCGAGGAAGCCCGGGTCAGAATTGTCACAAACTGGCGCTGATCAGGGCTTAACTCTGTATCCAGCAACAATTCGGACATCCCCATGATTGAATTCATCGGGGTGCGAATTTCATGACTCATATTTGCCAGAAACTCGGATTTGGCGCGGGTTCCGGCTTCGGCGGCCTCTTTGGCAGTTTCCAGCTCTTGCTGGTAACGATGAAGTTCGGTGATGTCGGTGGACACCCCGGCAATGGCAATCAGATGGTCCCCTTCATCACGCAGCGGGAACTTTTCTGACAGATAATATCTTTGCGAGCCATCCACGAAAGTCAGACTTTCTTCATAGCTGCGCGGGCGCTGTTCTGCGATCAGCTGACTGTCGGAATCAGAAAAACGTTTTGCGTCTTCAACACCGAAAATTTCCTGGTCTGTTCTGCCAACCAGATCCGCACTGAGTTTTCCCACCAGCTGTTCAAACGTGGGACTGACCAGCAGATAACGACCGCCCAAGTCCTTGACGTACACAATGGCTGGCGACGACTGCAAAAACATCTTCAACAGGAACTGTTGATAGCGCAGCTCTTTTTCAAAGCTGCGTTTTTGCGCGACATCATACATCAGACCATAAATCTGAACGATCTGCCCTTCTTGGCGCAAAGCTGTTCCCATCACTCGCGCTGGGAACACCCGCCCTTTGCCCGACCGAACCAGAACCTCGATATCATAATCTGTTCCGTGCTCCATCAGACGCTGATGGGTTTCGATCATCAGGGCGCGGTCTTTTTCCGCGATCATTTCAAAACCGCGCAAACGATCCAGATCGTAGGTTTGCGGATCCACCTCGAAAATGTCGTAAAGAGCGCGGGACCAGAAATGCCGGCCCGTAAGAACATCCATGCTCCAGGTTCCAATGGGACCTTCGGCGTTGGCCTGACCAGATATTTCGGTAAAGATTTTTTGTGGACTCGTGTCCTTCGCCACACAAAGAGCATCGTTGCCTGTCGGATCGTACTGATAGTTCCAGGAAAGAAACTTGTATTGGCCGTCCTTGCAACGATAACGCAAAAGGAAGTTTCGAATCACTTCGCCTTTTTGAATCTTGTCGTAACGACTGACAATGCTTTTGATATCGTCCGGATGGATGAGGTCGCTGAAGCGCATTTGCATCAGCTCTTCGGTGGACCATCCCAGCACTTCAGACCAAACATGATTCAGTTTCGTCGGACGCCAGTCTTCTCCAAAGACACCAACCATGTCATTGGACAATTCAAAGAGAGCGTCGTAACGGGATTCCATTGAGAAATCTTAACAGGGTAAAAAACAAAAAAGCCACCTCATAATAAGATGGCTTCCCAAGTTAGGACCTCTGAATTTCAGTGTCTATAACATCCATAAACAAATCACCGCCACCGCCGTAGGCACCAGGGCTGCAATCAGCAGGTTCAATGGCTTAATACCACCTGGGAACTTATGGCTTAAGATGGAATACCCCGCTGCGTTCGGCGCATTGGCAATAATCGTAAGTCCACCCCCGGCGATGGCACCTGCGACCAGTGCGTATTTGCTGGCATCAGTTAGCCCTTCGACCTGTGACCCCAGATACGTCAGTGCCGCATTATCGGTGATAGCAGTCAAACCCACCGCACCTTTGAACAACAAAAGATCACTCATACTGCCCAGCAAGGGAGCCAGCCACCATTTCTGGAACGCACCAAACTGAATGATACCACCCAGGAACATTGCCACCAGCAGACTTTCCTTCAAGCGCAAAGAATCCTGATAACGCTGAGTCACCGCCGCCACGCCCAGGAACAGCAGGAAGATTCCCATAAAGGCATTCTGATAGTGGGCCGTCACCACAATCCCCGTCAGAAACAACAAATGAACCAGTGTCACCGGCACCGGGATCGCCGCCTGCGAACCAGCCAGACGAGTTTCCACTTCACGCAAAGTGATGCAGCCTTCGGTCAGCTGTTTGCGGAAGACCGCAATCAAAAGAACCGTGTTGATCACAACCGCAATCGCACTTTTCCATCCGAAATGAGACATGACAAAAGCAAAGTCCCAGTTCCACTTACCGGCCACCATCAAAATCGGAGGTGCTGCAAACGGAGTCAGCGCACCGCCAATGGAAATATTCACGAACAGCACGGCAATAAGCCCGTAAATCAGTTTGCTGCTTTCTTTTTGCAGCATCGAGTTCAGCATAAATGCCGTCACGGTCATTGCCGCAGGCTCGGTGATGAAACTGCCGCTCAAAGGCCCCAGAATCAGCACGACAAAAATATCCGTCAGAACCGCTGGCGTGCGAAAGACTTTTTGAATCAAAGATGAAATGAACAAAATACCTTTGCGTCCCGCCGCCAGAACCGGCCGTGTTGAACACACAACCATGATGGCAAAAATAAAGAACGGCTCAATAAAGTTCAGCTTGCTCTGATAATCCAGTGCGGTTGTCCAACCCTCCAGACTGATAAAAATCGCCATGAAGATGGCAGCCCAGATGGCAAACACCGCCTCGATTTCACCTAATAGATGAAGAAAATTGCTCCACAATGAATCTTTGGGAAAGTGATGGGACCAGGCCAAGATACGCCCCACCATGAAGGTGTGAATGACCGCCAGTGCAAACAAAATAGTTCCGATGAGTTCAATCGTTGTGTATGTCATTCAGACATACTACACAGAGACAAAAACCCGTGCCAAACAGAACCGGAAAAACCCGGTGCGATTTTGCTCCGAGTCCAATTCCGCTATTTCTTGACACAAGCTCCCTGGCGGCAGGCCTGGTCAGGCGCGCACAGGATTTCTTTTTCGATGATTTCGCCCTGCTGACACGCAAACTCCAAAAGTTTCTGCGAATCCAGGCATCGATCAAATTCTTTCACCACCTGACGATAGCAGCTGTCCCCAAGGCAGTTTTCATCACCCAGTGAATAAATGACTTTACCTGCGGATTCAGGAATCAGGCCCTGATCTGAGTCCTTGCAGACTTTGGCGTGAGCCACCGACGCCGACATCACCAATGCAATCAACAGGGTTCTCATCATTGTGCCACCTCACAGCTGAAAGTTTTGGTCAGCTTGGCTTGAGTCTGCCACTCACGATCCTTTTTCGGAGAACCGCACTGCACTGCCAACTCCAGATCCACCGCACACTCGCCTTTGCCCGTACTTTGGGTTTTCAGGCGGATGACGGAGGAATACGAACACGGTGATTTGCACTTGGAGTCTTCCAGAAAAGAACCCAGTTCATTTTCACCCATCAATGTTTCCTGTGCATAAGTGGTGGCCGCTTCCTGACACTTTTTAGAATCCGCACGCATCCGGAATGATTTTTTGAAATAGTCCCCGCTCTGCCCGATGGCGAATCGCTGCTGCTCTGAAGAACTGAGCTTCAGGGCCGTGTATTGATCCGGACACGATGCGTGCTTCACCACTGCGGTGGGCTGTGTGGCAATCTCAACCACCGGCGCATTGATGCGTGAGCAGCCGCCAGGACAGCCACCCGCCTCTGCCAAAAAGGCTTTCTGCATGCCTTCCATTTTCTCAAACAGAGACTTCATCTTGCCCGAGGCACTTAAGATGCCATAGGTGATGGCTGGCACCGCATCGGTTTTGGCCGGCGCATTCACTTTGCAGTGAGACTGATTGGATTTATTAAGTTCGTCGCAAATACTTTGCAGATCCTTGACCGTGCTTTTGGACTGAGGGCAGCTTTCCTGCGCTTTTGCTCCGAAGGCTGCAATGAGGACCAGTAAAATAACAACTGTTTTCATGGGGTTCTTATCGGCACCCCGACCGCGGATTTAAGGGATTTCAAGCCGAAATCCGTTCCTTATTGGTTTCTTAATCTTTCCATATTCTCAGAGCGAGCCTATTGGCACAGAGCCATATTATCACTCATAAATTGACGCTGATTCTGAAGGTCGGCTTCGCTATAAACGAATTCATTCAAATCACAGCGGTTCTCGCTGGCCAGTCGTAAAACGGTGTCTTTTTCAGGTGGTGTTAACCCCAGGGACCAGATCATTTTCACTTTCAACCACTGCACCAGGTACTGACAACGATAGGCCGGATTCGGTGGCATGTAGCCTTCCGGAGTTTTGTCGCTTTTGGACTGATTTTCTTTGCCAAAGACCGACAACAAATGGAATTCATTGCCCAGATAATTGGAATAAAGACAGCGCTTCGTGCGATTCCATTTGTGGGCTCCGCTGATGTAAGCATTCTTCAGCGGAACGAAGTGATCAACCTGAATGTCACTGGCGCGGGAATACTGACGATCCCCATACGGATCCTGCCACTTCCCCGTGGAGACCGTGCAACCGTTAGAGGCAAAATCCACCGGCACATCTGAATCACGCATCAAAACTTTGGCGCGTGTGTTGTAGCAGTTTTCATCGCGATGATCATTCAGCCAGCCACCGAAGTGTTTGGCGCGATTGTAGCGTTCCCCGACATTTCCATATCCATCGGTGTGATGATCAAAACGCACCAGTGAATAAATTCGGCTGCGCAGTTCAGTGAAAAATTCTTCGTTTTCGTGCAGCAGATTTTGAGCTGCTTCCCAGGGGCCCGTGAAATTTTCAGAATTAGCAGAAAGGGATTCCCTGACTGTGTAATAGTCATCGAAACGGGGGTTGGCGAGATTTTCTTCTGCCAGGGCCTTTGAAATTCCCGAGGTGGCCACCAACATCATCACAAGAAACGTTTTCTTCATGAAGTCTCCAAATCCTTTTAGAGCATCGTTGTTTCCTTATTAGAAAAGGGATTCGGGGCCTTGGCAAAGAGTTTATTTGTTAGACTTCTGTTAACGGCTCCGCTACAAATCCAATTATGTTACGCGTCGGCCGATTCCGCCATCGTCTGTTGGAAGACGAATTCCTCCAAAAACAAAGCCCGCTGGCCCACAAGTGCCTGCAGGTTTTCATGCGTCTGTGGCAGAGCAAATCCTTGTCTGACGCGGAAATCGCGGCAATTTACATTTTGATATTCAGCTTTTTGCGCCGCCCGAAAGACTTTCTGGGGGGCCCGCACAACCAGCCGCTGGCAACCCTTCCGGTCAATTCACGAATCAGCTGTCAGACCTTTTTCGAGTTGCTGCAAAAAGAGCTTCCTGAAGACCTGCGTCAGGCCAAGTCCCTGGCCCGCTTTCAGCGCCCCGACGATCTTTTAAGCTATTTCTGTGCCCACAGCTGGCGCTCTATTCCACTGTCCGTCGCGCAATCACTGATGGCGTGGGAAAACGGCCAGTACCCGCTGCGTCTGCTGTCCTATGTCCCAACACCAAAAGAGGTCTTGAGCATGCAGACCGAAGGGCAACGCTGCGTTTCGATGCTGCAGGATCTGACGGAAATGCAGGAATTCGTCGAAGAAGGCCGTGATGTTCTGGGTTTCATTGTGCATGACCTGATTCACGCGGATCATTTTTTTGCAGATCCCGTGAAGGCCCGCGCACAAATTGAATTCAGCCGCCGCTTGATGGTGGTGTTTGGTTTCCACGACATTCAGGGGATGCTGCAAACCGATGCCGTCTTTAAAAAGGAGTTTGAGTATCTGATGTCAGATATGAACTCTTTCCCGCTGCATTTGCTTAAAACCTTCAAGGCCGTACTTTTGGGCTACTTCAAACGGCGTGAAGGCTTGGCCATGACTGAGGCACTTTCAGAGGCCACAGAAGCTGAATTTCAGCGTTTGTACGAGTCCAGCCTGAAAATCTGGGAATTGCCGCTGGAAGCTCACAGTGCGGCCCAGCGCTTGAATACGCCCCTGTTCCAAGGTCTCGATGACAGCCTTTTGTTGCACTCAGCCCTGCTGCAGTATCAATAAACTTTCATGACGAAAAAGGCTTTTTCTGATAGACTGCCCCTATGTCGATCAAAAAAGAATGCAGCCCTCAATCCACCCCAGAAAACTGCAAAACATGTGGCAACCGCCTTGATAGCATCCTGTGCTCCAATCCGGATGTTTTGCTTATGGTGGAAAAGGCGCGCGTTTCCTGCCGCTTTAAAGCAGGTCAGATGATCTTCTATTCCGGCAACGATCCGCTGGGAATTTTCACCATTCAGTCCGGCCTGGTAAAACTGGAAGTGACGTCCGCCTCGGGCGCGGCGCACACTCTGCGTTTGGTGGGTCCTGGCGGCACCCTGGGTTACCGCTCGCTGTTTGCCAACGAGCCTTATCACGCTTCTGCCGTCGCGGTGGAAGACTGTGAACTCTGCTTTGTTCCCAAAGCCGAGATCATGAACATTTTCAAAAATCATCCTGATCTGGCGATGAAACTTTTGTCCCATATCTCCAAAGACCTGCGTCTGGCTGAAGAAAAATGGATGGATCAAATGGACAAAGGAGCTTCCGAGCGTATCGCCGAAGCTTTGTTGTTCCTGCAAGATCATTTCGCCCATCAGAACTGGACCCGCCGTGAAATCGCCCAGTGGGCCGGGACGACACCTGAAACCGTCATCCGCACTTTGTCGCAATTTGAAAAAGACGGCCTGATTGACCAGACTGATGGTCGCAGCATCCGCATTCTGTCCAAAGATAAACTGCGCGATCGCGCGGAAATCCGCTAACGGCAGGTTGTTATGGAAAAACGCTTTATCGACAACTGTCCGATCTGCTCCACTCAGGAAGAAAACGTCACTGAACAAATCCTTTCTGTGATTCAGAAAAAAACCTTTGCCAAGAATGCTTTGGTTTTTGAGCAGGAAGAAGAATCCAGAGGTTTGTTCTTAATCACCAAAGGTGTGGTGAAGATCTCCAAGATCTCCCCTGCCGGAAAAGAAATTGTTCTGGGCCTTTTGAGTGCCGGAAAAACTTTTGGTGAAGGCAGTCTGCTGGGGCAGGATCGTCAAGCCGACACCGCCACAACCACAGAACCCACCGAAGTTCTTTATCTGCCGAAAAAAGACCTGCAGGCCATTCTGGACAAGAACCCCCTGCTGTATCAATCCGTGGTGGCTTCTTTGGTCCGCTGGATGGCAAACCTGAATAACGTCATTGAAAACATCAACACACCTTCCGCAAAAGAACGCGTGTGGACTTATCTGTGCCGACTGCAATCCGAGCAGAACAAAGATCTGCTGCAATTAAGCGGCAAAAAGCACGAAGTGGCCCTGATGCTGGGACTCAGACCCGAAACATTTTCACGTGCCCTGGCGGAACTTGAAAATGACGGCCAGATCAAGATGAATCACAAACAGATTCAAATTCTGCAAAGCTCCAAATAATTCTTCAGGATGATGCCGATCATCCTTTCCCCTTTTTAGGGATGCCACGAAAGTCCGGCCCGATATCCTTGTTGTATCGGGAGGCTTGCAGTGAACATCTACAAGTACGACATCGTCTTCCAGGAAGTGCCGGATCATGTGTCCCTGGCGTTCTATGTTTGTGGCTGCCCGTTGAAATGCCCGGGCTGCCATTCCCCCGAGCTATGGACTGAAAAAACCGGCACGCCTTTAACCACGGAACTGCTGCAGCAGCTGATCACACGTTACCGTGGCCGGATCACTTGCGTTCTGTTTCTGGGTGGAGAATGGCATGAAGCCGAGCTCTGTCAGTTTTTAAAAGTCTGCCATCACAATCATCTTCACACGTCCCTTTACACGGGCCTGACCGAGGTTTCAGTTCGTTTGCTTGAAGGTCTTGATTACCTGAAGACCGGCCCCTGGGTCCGCGCTTTGGGTGGCCTTGATTCCCCCACAACAAACCAGGTCTTTCGGGATCTGCGCACGGGTAAAATTCTAAATCATCTTTTTCAACACAACACAAAGGAGCCCTCCCTATGATCAGACTCACTGAAGAACAAATTCAGAAAAAGATCGCCTTCGTCCAGCAGTACAAATCCGCCGCCAATGCCGCGGAAGGTTCCAGACTGGACGCCAACGCCAACGTCACTTTAAAGAATATTGCGACGCTGGAGGCAGAGATCAACAAGGACATCAATATCCAGATCAACCGCAGCCTGGTCGCCGGAAAAATCGCCGCATTGTTCGGGCCCGAGCTTTCCGCCGAATATGTACGCCAGATCGAAAGTCATGAAATCTATGTTCATGATGAAACATCGCTAAAGCCCTACTGCGCTTCCATTTCCATGTATCCTCTGCTGCTGCAAGGTCTGCGCGATCTGGGCGGTGAATCCAAAGCCCCCCAACATCTGGAAAGCTTCTGTGGCTGCTTTGTGAATCTGGTTTTTGCCGTGTCTGCCCAGTTTGCCGGGGCCGTCGCCACGGTGGAATGGCTGATGTACTTCGATCACTTTGCCCGCAAGGACTATGGTGATGACTATTTGAAAACCCACCAACGCCTGATCAATAATCACCTGCAGCACGTGGTTTATGCTTTAAACCAACCCGCAGCTGCCCGTGGATACCAGTCCGTCTTCTGGAATATTTCTGCGTATGATGAATACTATTTCAAATCCCTGTTCGGTGACTTTGTATTCCCGGATGGTGATCTGCCCCGCTGGGACAGCGTTGAAAAACTTCAGGCGCACTTCATGTCCTGGTTCAACGAAGAACGTAAAAAAGCGATTCTAACTTTCCCTGTGGTGACCGCCGCCATGCTGATTGATGAACAAGGTCCGCGGGACACAGCCTTTGCCACCATGTGCGCGCAAGAACTCAGCCGCGGCAACAGCTTCTTTATGTACATGAGTGATTCCGCGGACAGTCTGGCCAGCTGCTGCCGCCTGCGCAACGAGATTTCCGACAACACCTTCAGCTATTCCCTGGGGGCCGGAGGTGTTGCCACGGGGTCGATTAATGTTATCACCATCAACATGAACCGCCTGGTTCAAAAGAACCTGGATCTGGCCGAGATGGTGGACAAGGTGCAAAAGTATCAGGTCGCCTATCGTGAGCTGATGCAGGAATACTTTGAAGCCGGACTGCTGACGGCCTACACTGCCGGATTCATTTCCCTGAACAAGCAATTTTTGACGATCGGAATTAACGGCATGGTGGAAGCCGCTGAATTCAGCGGGCTGAGCGTCGAAAATTCCGGCCCGTACAAGGACTTTGTGCGCGAAAAGCTGAAAGTGATTTATGATGCCAACCGCAAAGCCCGTCAAACTTATGGCTATATGTTCAACACCGAATTTGTGCCGGCTGAAAATCTGGGGGTTAAAAACGCCCAGTGGGACCGCAAGGACGGATTGTTCGTCCCGCGGGACTGCTACAATTCCTATTTCTATGTGGTAGAAAATGATTCCGTGAATCCTCTGGACAAGATGGATCTGCACGGCAAAGAGATGATGCAGTACCTTGATGGTGGATCCGCATTACATCTTAATTTGGAAGAAAGGCTGACCGCCGAAGGTTTCTTAAAACTGATCCGTGCGGCGGCATTGTCGGGCTGCAACTATTGGTGTGTGAATATCAAAATCACCATTTGCAACGCCTGTGAACATATCGACAAAAGAACGCTGTACAAATGCAGCGACTGTGGAAGCCACGATGTTGATCACGCCACCCGGGTCATTGGTTATTTGAAACGTGTTTCCGCCTTCAGCAAGGCACGCCAGACTGAGGCGGCAAAACGTTTCTATCACCCTACTCCTTCACGCGTATCATCTTTGGCAGGAAAATCCAGCCCCACACCAGCAGCCCCAGAATCCAGGTATATGCCGCATACACCAGATGGGACTGATAGATATGCGGAGCAAAACCCGCCGACAGGCGTGTAAGTCCGGCCAGCGCCATCAGGAAGGCTCCAAGGAACAAACCCTTGGAGCTTTTCTCTATGATCATGTCATGCTTACCATGGGACAAAGTCACGCGTGTTGCGATCATGAAGGTCATCAGACCCAAACCTGAAACCAGAATCACATGCAGCAAATGCACCCGGAAGGACGGAACAAATACGGTTGCGGCCTGTCCCACAAACATCAACCAGGCGGAACCCCACAACCACCAGCTTTGAAAAGCCCGGCGTTGCGGAAAACGATGAAGCTTCCAGAAAGAAAACACGATATAAGCCATGACGGCTGTGCGCAGAATCTGACCGGCTTGCGCGTTGACCAGCACTTCCACAACGAAGCTTGCCACAAACAGAACCGCCAGCGACGAGAACAGTTTAATCCGCGGTGCTGCTTTGCCAGCTTCAGTAGGCAGCGGAGCCCAGCCCAAAAGTGCGGGAATCAAACGGCTGCCCACACCCATCACCAGACACAGAACATAGACCTGCAACAAGAAGGTGCGTGCCAAAGAATACAGCGGACCTGGAATATTGATGAATTCACCGGCCAGTAAAGCCACGCAGCCCAACAACCCCGCCCCTAAACCCACACCGACAAAAAGAAATGAATCCGGCGGATTGCTTTTACGATTCAAAAAACGGCGGGCCATATAGAAAATCAAAAACACGAAAAGCGCAGTGACGCTCACATAAAACAGGGTCTTGCCTGCTGGCAGCAGGGATGCGAACAACACACCGATCAGCAACAACGATACTTTCTGTTCACCCGCAGTCGGGCCAAAAGTGTTGGTGAATCGCGGAGCCGCCGTCATTAAAAAGCCCGCCACAAAACAAAGAAAGAATCCACCGGACATGATTTCCGGATGATGAAGTCCCGGATAGGAAACCAGATTCCACGGGAACAAAATCCACAATAAAACTCCCCAGATGGCCATCACCCATCCTGCAGGAAAGAAATACCGGTAAGCATCCATTGAAGTCGTACTCATAACTGCCTCATTTCACCCTTCGCGGGTCTCAGAATCAAACTACTCCAACTCCACGGCTGATCACATGATCGGGATCAATATTGGGTAAAAAGTGGCGAAGTTGATCCGGATCATGTTGTTACCTGCGAAAGCACCGCATTCTAAGTAAGAGGGTCCTATGAAAGACATTATTGCCATTTTAAAAAAACAAGACTTTCTGTGCCACCTGAACGACCGTGATCTTCGTTCTTTGTCCCCTTATTTTGAGCTGATTCACATTTCTCATCGCGAGATCCTTTTCAAAAAAGGCCAGCCCATAGAACACATTTATCTGGTGCTATATGGATCATTCAAAATTCAGGAGTCCATCGAAAAAGGAGCGGTGAAAATCTTTAATTTCTTAAGCCAGGGTGAATTCCTGGGCGTTGCCATGGCCGGCCTGCCGCAGCCCCGTTACCCGACTTCTGCGGTCGCCAATGAAGACAGCACTCTGCTAAAAATACCCATCGGCATCTTCTTTGACCGCCTGATGCTGATCCCGGAACTGCGCCGCAAGGTGAACCGTCAGATTTCCGAGCGTTTTCTGGAGTTCCAGAATGACATCTGCAAATCCCACAAACTGGCTCCCTATCGAGTGGCGGACTTTTTACTGCGCCTGCTGGATCGCCAAGATTCGAACAAAACCTATATTCAGCTTCCCCTGACCCGACTGGATATTGCCGATCGTACCGGCACCCAGAGCGAAACCGTCATCCGCATTTTAAGCCAATGGACCAAACAAGGCTGGATCCGCACTGTGGACCATCATATTGAAATTCTGGATCCCCAAGCCCTGAAGGAGGTGGAAAGTGAACGCCCTTCTCGAAAAACTGCGACAGGAACATCAGATCATCCTGAAAATGTTTGAAGAACAAGTTTCCATTCTGGAAATCATCCATTTCGTCGAAAAAGTGCATCATCCCCTCGAGGAACAGGAATTGTTCCCCGCAGTGGCGGGTCACCCGCTGCTGCGCGAAGGCGGACCGTTATGCACTTATTTCCGGGGCATGGAACTGGATTTAAATCCGCAGGAAGCCCCCCGCCAGCATCTGCGAAAGCTGTATGAAGAAGGCTTCCCCAAAGCCTGTGCTTACGCCAGCTTCAACTGGTTGAACCCACAAAGTCCCTTAAGTCTTCCGATGGATGAGCATGAACTGGGTCATGAGTTAGCCGAAGCTTTGAAGATTCTGGTAAATCCTGACATGCGAAAGATCTATCCGGGATATTTTGAAGTATTAAAGGCCGATTATGAAAGCTTGCTTCGCCGGCATATCGCCAAAGAGGATGGGTGTCTGTTTGTCTTGTGTGAAAAACTGTTAAGCTGATCCCTGTTGCGCTGTCGCGGGCGCAACAGGGGGCTTGTTTCAGGCTACTCGCAGAAACCGCAGCAGCCTTCTTTTTTCTTTTTCGTCAGGCGCAGCTTCCAAACCGCCGGACCTTTTTCAAGATACTCATCAACAAACTGATTGGGACGGGCTTCACCGAACTGGCGCAGCAGCGGAAGCGGATCATGGTTGTTCACGATCAGCAGGCTGTCGCCGCCTTCCAGCTTGTCAAAACTTTCGAAAATAAAAGAATGGCGGGTCGCTGGTTCAATTTTCTGAGCTTCAATGACTAGTTCTTTCATGGAATCACTCCTTTGTTTTACCCCAATTTAGGATGAAAACTCAGCGCCCGCCTTGATCAGGATCAAGGGATGAATTTTATCAGATCTTTTGGATCCCCCGCAGCACCCACCTGGCGGCCACGTGGAACACCGTCGGCGTCAAGCACAGTGATAATGAAAGAATGATCATAGTCGCCGCCCTCTACTTTGCTGTACTTGATTCCCAGCACACTGGCGATTTCGCGTGGTTCTTTGTCAGACTTGGAAGTCAGCAGGCTCCACTGTCCACTGAGGTCTTTCTTTTTACCAAAGGCCTTTAACACCGCGGGCTTGTCTTTTTCCGGATCAAAGCTGACCAGAACAAAGCGCACGTCTTTTTTACCTTTGGCCTGCAGGGCTTTTTCAATCTGCTGCATTTGCGCCACAATCAGGGGGCAAGTGTACACACAGCTGGTATAGGCCATGGAAATCACCACGGGCTTCCCTCGAAGGCTTTCCAGATTCACTTTCTTCCCGTCAGTATCAAGCAAGGATGAATTCAAATTATAGATTGAGTCCTCGCTTAAAGCCGGACTCTTTTCCGCGGCCGCGGGGGCGGCGTGATGATGATGATGGTCATTGGCCTGGGCCATTGCCACCATCAGCAGAACAACACCAATGGGCAGTACTTTTGACAGTTTCATAAATCACTCCTGTTATTTAGCGCAGCGAAAGCCCAGATTCTGAACAGTGTATCGGGCTTGCAAACTGCTGCGAAATGCAAATCTCATAAAAGCGGCGTAATCCGCCGGGTCTGCTGCACCGGAAGCCCCGGCACCACAGAACAGGTTTTTATCCAGCCCCCCGTCAGCGCGGGACTCACCGGTGACCAGAGCCGTGTTGAAATCTTCAACCCACTCCCAGATCAACCCATGCATGTCATACACACCCAAACGGTTGGCACTTCCTTTTTGAACTTTCGGCAAGGGCCACTCCGCCCCCCGCCCGTACCATTCCAGAATCAAAGCCTTGATGTCGGCGTCATTTTTAAAGGGACTTAACGCCACGTATTCCCACTCGTTGGTCAACGGCAGCCGCAGACCTTTCCACGCGCAGTACTCACGTGCCGCAAACCAGCTGACTCGCACCACCGGGGACTGCCCGGACACTTTGTCTTCCCAATGAAGATCGTTCTTCCAATAATCCAGATAGCTGGCATCAGCGAAAATCTTTTTTACCTGGGATTTTCGCCACTGGGGATTTGCTTTCACAAACTCCAGATAGTCGGCATTGGTCACCGGATGCAGGTCCATTTGAAAGGCGGCCACCGTCTGTTTTTTCTGATTCAGCCGGGCCGGCATCTTGAACTCTCCGCCGGGGATCACCACTTGATTCAGCGCCAAGGCACTGAGGCTGACGAAAAGGACGGCCACGATCAGAAGACCCTGTTTAATTCCGTCCATTTTCAACCTCCTTACTGATTCGTTGACGCTTACTTTTTCCCTGCTGCACGGACAGCTTTAACATCCGCCGGAGTCACCACTTTCTTCGAGTTGCCCCACATGCTGTATACATAAGTCAGCACGTTCGCCGCATCTTCGTCAGACAGGATCTGTGCCGGCATAACAGAATTAAATTCTTTGCCGTTCACTTTCACCGGACCCTCCAGACCGTGGATCACCGCAGAAATGGACTTTTCCTTGCTGTTGTTCAGGAAGTCGGATTTCGCCAGCGGAGGAAACGCACCCGGCAAACCCTGGCCATTGCTTTGGTGGCAGGCAAAACAGGATGAATCGTAAATACGCTTCCCGCCCGCCAGACGCTCTTCCAAAGTTTTGGCTGGAATCTGCTTCGGAGCTTCCGCACCGATTTCCTGGATCACGCCGCCCTCGGGCTGATAGATACCGTCTTTAGTTTTGCCGGAATAAATCTCATGATCCTCTTTGCCTTCGACTTTCAGCATCCCGATGGCACCTTTATTAAAGGCGCGGAAGATCGAGTGATCGACCAGAATGAAAGTGCCAGTAGTGTCCAGCTTGAATTCAACGATCGCAGAACCACCGGCCGGAACCAAAGTAGTCTGCACGTTTTCATTCACCAGCTTGCCGCCTTCAACATAAACCTTGTCGAAGATCTCACCAATGACGTGGAAGGAAGACACCAGGTTCGGTCCGCCGTTACCAACAAACAGACGGACTTTTTCGCCAGTTTTGGCTTTCATGGCGTTGTCGCCCACCAAGGCACCCACACTGCCGTTAAAGACCACGTAGTCCGCTTTTTCTTCGACCGCCTTAGTCATGCTGAAAGGCTGCAAACCCGGCGCACCGTATTTGCCTTTAGTATAGAACTCACTCTGCATAACATAGAATTCGCGGTCCACTTTTGGCAGACCTTCTTTAGGTTCAACCAAAATCAAACCGTACATCCCATTGGCGATGTGCATCCCCACCGGCGCAGTTGCACAGTGATAAACATACAAGCCCGGATTCAGCGCCTTGAAGCTGAAAGTGGAACTATGTCCCGGTGCAGTGAAGGAGCCTTCGGCACCACCACCCTGACCTGTCACTGCATGCAAGTCGATATTGTGCGGCAATTTACTGGAAGGATGGTTGTGCAGATGGAATTCCACCTGATCCCCTTCACGAATCCGGATGAACTTGCCCGGCACCTTGCCTCCGAATGTCCAGAAAGTATAATCCACCCCGTCGGCCAGACGCAGTTTTACTTCCTTAGTTTCCAGATTCACAACCACTTTAGTGGCGTGTTTGCGAGTGATCGGTGGTGGCACTTCCGGGGCGTCAGTCAAGACGGCCACTTCCTCGCCTTTAATTTTTTCCGCCATTGCCGCGACCGGAGCTGCGCCGATCAACAAGCCTGCCAAGAGTATCTTTTTATAATTCCAGTCTTTCATCTTTTGTCTCCTTGATGAATTCATCTGCAGCTTCATAGTCGCGAACAACTGACGGAAAATACATGACGGCCATCAATCATCCAAAAAAGTTGCGCTGTTTTTTTAGTCGTTATATATAACATTATGGTTACTTTAGAAGCAAACGGCGGGAATTTGATCTGGATCATGGAACGGGATCCCCCGGATGCCGTAGCATGGACTATTTCTAGACCGTCCCAGTTTAGAAATAGCCTGTAAAGTGCAGCAAATTGAAGCACCTGTGCCTCCAACCCACCTCACATTTTGCGACTATTTTGGGGAACATGATGCCGATCATATCGGGGCGGGGTGGAGAAAGGCATATTTGAGACAGGTCGAGGAGTTTATGAGCACAGCCACCCTACACGAATGCGCCTACTGCCGAGCGGGAACAACAGAACCCGTGTACTGCTGTTCTGCGTGTGAAATGCTGGACCTGCATGTGCGACAGATGCCGGTACTGGGTGAAAAACAAAATCCCTTCGCTTATCTGGATCAACCTGAATTCCGTAAGCTTTATTCCCACCCACAGCAGGACTTTAACTATCTGTTCTTTGCAGAGGGACTGCACTGTTCTTCCTGCGTTCACCTGCTGGAAAAACTTCCTGAATTTTATGATCGCATCGAAACTGCGCGTGTGAACTTCGGTCAAAGCACTGTCACCGTCAAACTTGCCGATGACGGTTCCTTGGCGCAAGTGGCGCACGTGATTGCTGAGCTTGGTTACAAACCTTCCCCTCTGGCCGCCCAGGACAATCTGGCTGAACGTTATCAGTCTGAAAATCGCAGCTTCCTGAAAAGAATTGCGGTGGCTGGTTTCTGTGCCGGGAACACCATGCTGTTTGTGATTCCGGTGTATGCCGGACTTGCCGGCAGCTGGGCGACTGTATTTAACTGGCTGAGCTTCGCGCTGTTCCTGCCAATTCTATTGTATTCAGCGCAGCCTTTCTATAAGGGCGCATGGAACTCTTTGAAGTACAAAGTTATCAATGTAGATCTGCCGATCACTATCGCCATGCTTTCCGGTTTTGCGCTGTCCACGGCCAACCTGATCCGTGGAAATGGTGACATCTATTTCGACAGCACTGCCAGCTTCATGTTCTTCATCCTGTCCGCACGCTATCTATTGAAACGCGTGCAGCAGAACTACCTGTCCCCGTCCCGTATGAAGTCCTTCTTCCAGATGGAAAAATACGAGCGGGTTGACGGTGGCAAGGCCGCCGTGATCCCGTGGTCTTCCGTAAAATCCGGCGATGTGCTGAAGCTGAAACAGGGGCAAAGCCTGCCTTCGGATGCGACTTTGATGTCGTCCCATGCCACTTTGGACATGTCGCTGTTTAACGGCGAATCCCTTCCTAAAGTCTTTTCCTCCGGAATGACTTTGTTTGCCGGCACCAAGGTTCTGGATGACGGTGTTTTGATCCGCATGAATGTGACTTTTGCCGAAAGCAAACTGGGTCAGCTTCTGCAGCAGCTGGATCAGGGGGCTTTGCAAAAAAGCCGCTTCATCGCACTGACTGACCGCCTGGCTCAATATCTGATTATAACTGTTTTCTCTATCGCGGTTTTGTTCTTCCTGGCATACGCCAGTGTGGATATGTCGGAAGCCTTCAACCGCTCTTTGGCGCTGATTGTGCTGGCCTGCCCTTGTGCTTTGGCCTTTGGCTCGCCGCTGACTTTCGGACTGGCTCTGAAGAAATCCCAGCGTCTGGGAATTCTATTAAAAGATGCGACCAGCCTTGAGCGCATGCTGGAAGTTAAAAACATCTTCTTTGATAAAACCGGCACTTTGACTGAAGGGCATCTGTCGCTATCCCACTCTGAACCGGCCATCATTTCTCCGCGCCTGCAAGCCCGCATTCTGGCTTTGGAAGCTCGCTCTTACCACCCGCTGGCCTTTGCACTTCGTAAAGCGTGGCCTCATCCGGAAAGTCTTCCGGTCGTAGAACAAGCCCAGGAAATTCTGGGAAAAGGTGTGAAAGGCCTGATCGACGGAAAGCTGTATGAAATCCGTCACCTGTCTGAAAGCACTCACGAGGATGAAACCGCCATCGAAGTGATTTGCGAGGGTCAAAGCCTGTGCCGTCTTTACTTCCTGGATGAACTGCGTGCAGACTCTGCCCAAGCCGTTCAAGAACTGAAAAAACACGGCATGAACTGCTTCCTGCTTTCCGGGGACAAAAAAAGCCGCGTCTATCAGGCGGCAGCCCAGTGTGGCATAGCCAAAGAAAACGCACATGGCGAACTGTTCCCTGAAGACAAAAAAGAGATTCTGATCCGCCATAAAAACACCTGCATGATCGGCGACGGCGCCAACGATTCCCTCAGCCTTCAGGCCGCGGATGTTGGTATTGCCGTGAAAGGCAGCGTGGACTTAAGCCTGAACAGCGCGGATGTGTACTTCACTCGCGGGGGTCTTTCGCCCTTCTTTGATCTGATGCAGATCTCTTTGCAGACTCAGAATGTTCTGAAACGCAATCTGGGCATTTCCCTGGTTTATAATACTGTCGGCGGACTGCTGGCTTTGGCTGGGTTCATTGATCCGCTGATGGCCGCGATTCTGATGCCGATCAGCTCTATCATTATCATTCTTTCTTCATTGTGGGGTTTCCGATGAACATTATCTTATTGATGATCCCCATGGCATTAATTCTGGGAATAGGCTTTGTCTCTGCCTTTCTCTGGGCCACCAACAAAGGTCAGTTCGATGACCTCGAGACACCAGCACACCGTATTTTAGATGACGAAAACGAAAGGAAAAAATCGTGAACACATCGGGAAATCTCATCGAAAAAATTTACTACGATGACGATATTGTCAAAAAGTTCGTCCTGGCGACCTTGATCTGGGCCGGGGCTGCGTTTCTTTTTGGCTTGATCGCAGCGTTGCAACTGGCTTATTGGCCCATGAACGCCAATCTGGAATGGATCACATTCGGCCGTCTTAGACCGCTGCACACCAATGCCGCGATCTTTGCTTTTGCCGGAAATGCGATCTTTGCCGGGATTTATCATTCCAGCCAAAGACTGCTGAAAACCAGAATGTTTTCGGATGTGCTTTCCAAAATGCACTTCTGGGGCTGGCAGCTGATCATCCTTTCTGCCGCCATCACTTTGCCGCTGGGTTACACTCAGTCCAAAGAATACGCGGAACTGGAATGGCCGATTGATATCGCCATCACAGTTGTGTGGGTGATTTTCGCGATCAACTTCTTTATGACCCTGCGCCAACGCCGTGAAAAACACATGTACGTGGCGATCTGGTTCTATATTGCAACGATTATCACGGTGGCGGTTTTGCACATCGTGAACTCTATCGAGATCCCGGTGACATTCCTGCAGTCCTATCCGGTTTATGCGGGTATTCAGGATGCGCTGGTTCAGTGGTGGTACGGACACAACGCCGTGGCATTCTTCCTGACCACTCCGTTCCTGGGTCTGATGTACTACTATGTACCGAAAGCCGCGAATCGTCCGGTGTATTCTTACCGCCTCAGTATCATTCACTTCTGGGCGTTGGTATTTATCTATATCTGGGCCGGTCCGCACCACTTGCTTTACACTTCCCTGCCGGAATGGGCGCAGACTTTGGGGATGATCTTCTCGATCATGCTGTGGGCTCCGTCCTGGGGTGGTATGATCAATGGTCTTTTGACTTTGAAAGGTTCCTGGCACCTGCTAAGAACCGAGCCCCTGATCAAGTTCTTCGTGGCGGCATTGACCTTCTATGGCATGTCCACTTTCGAAGGGCCTCTGCTTTCCATCAAGTCCATCTCTGCAGTTGGTCACTATACTGACTGGATCGTGGGTCACGTTCACTCTGGCGCTCTGGGCTGGAATGGATTCCTGACTTTCGGTATGGTTTATTATCTGGTGCCACGTTTGTGGAGAACTGAACTGTACTCCAAAAAACTTCTGGAAAACCACTTCTGGATCGGTTTGACCGGTGTGCTTCTGTACTACACTTCCATGGTTGTTGCCGGTATCACTCAAGGTTTGATGTGGCTGGCGGTCGGTGAAGACGGTACTTTGGTGTATCCGGACTTTATCGAAACTGTGGTTCGTATCGTTCCGCTGTACTGGGTTCGTGCTCTGGGTGGATTCCTGTTCATCGTGGGCTTCGTGATGATGTGTTACAACATCTACAAAACCATCAAGCTGGCTCCAAAAGAACAACATGATTCTTACATTGAAGTATCCCGTTCCGGTTATGACGAGCTGACCAAGGGTCACCGCAAACTGGAAGGTATGGGAGCCGTGTTCTCTGTCCTGGCGTTCCTGGCAATTGCCGTGGGTTCCGTGATCGAGATTTACCCGACGCTGTCCCTGCACCGCTATGTGAATCCAAACAACATCGTAGATCCCTATTCACCGCTGGAACTGGCGGGTCGTGATATCTACATCAAGGAAGGCTGCTACGTCTGCCATTCCCAGCAGATTCGCCCGATCGCTTCCGAAGTAATGCGTTATGGAGCGGCCTCCACCGTGGAAGAGTCCATGTACGATCGTCCGTTCCAATGGGGTTCAAAACGTACCGGTCCGGATCTTTCCCGTCTGGGCAAGAAATATCCGAACCTGTGGCATTACAGCCACATGCTGGATCCGCGTGCCGTGACTCCGAAAAGTATCATGCCGAACTATCCGTGGCTGGCAGACAAAAAAACCGACTTCCTGGTTTTGCGTAAAAAACTGTCCGTCATGAAGCAGCTGGATGTTCCTTATGCAGATGATGTTGTGGCGAACGCCGACATTTATGCTCAGAAACAGGCCAAAGAGATCGCTGCGGATCTGGAATCCAACGGCGCTCCAAAAGGTCTTGAAGACAAGGAAATCGTGGCCCTGATTGCTTACCTGCAGTCCCTGGGTCAGAAAGGAAAAGCACAATGAAATCGGAAGGACTGAAATTTTTCACTGACACGCATCTGACCGCGATGGGACTTTTGATCTTCTTCCTGTTCTTTGTAGGAGTGCTGATCTGGGTTTACCGCAAACACAGCTCAGAAATTTACGCGCACATGGAACAGATTCCTTTGAAAGACGGAGAATAAAATGAGCGACGATAACAAGGAAAAATTCCACGAATATGACGGGATTATCGAGCACGATAATCCCCTGCCAACCTGGTGGCTGTGGACCTTCTACCTCACTATCATTTTCGCCTTCCTCTATTACATCCACTATGAGCTGGGGGGTGGCCCGACTTTGCAGGATGAACTGAAAGTGGCGATGACTGAAATCGAACAGGTTCAGGCCAAGGCCGCAACGGCGTCACCGATGGAAACCGAAGAATCCCTGCAGGCCGCGTTTGATAAAGACGGCGTACTGGCAGTGGGTGCTGCGCAGTTTGCCTCGAAGTGTGCTTCCTGCCATGGCCAGGAGCTGCAAGGTTTGATTGGTCCCAATTTAACAGATAAATTCTGGATGCATGGCAAAGCCACTCGTATGGATGTGGTGAAGGTCATTCGTGACGGGGTTCCTGAAAAAGGAATGCCGCCATGGGGGCCGGTCATGAAAAAAGATGAAATCTATGCCGTGTCGGCGTTTATTCTGTCCAAAAAAGGCAGCAACCCGGCGGGCGCGAAAGAGCCTCAAGGTGAGGCTGTCGAGACAGTGGAGTAAGTTATGTCAGGGTTGGATTCAGGAAAGCTGACAAGTGTTGATGAGCACGGCGACCGGTTGAATATCATCCCCGCAGAAGTGCGGGGCCGCTTCCGCCGTCATCGTGACTGGACTCAGATCGTTTTGCTAATTGTGTTCCTGATCCTGCCCTGGACGACTTTCAATGGTCATCAGACCATTCTGCTGGACATCCCCAAACGCGAGTTCGCTCTGTTTGGGGTTCTGTTTAAAGCCCACGATGCGCCGATGCTGTTTTATATCGTCGGAACTTTGACTCTGGGCCTGGCCTTTGTGACCTCGATCTGGGGTCGCGTCTGGTGTGGCTGGGCGTGCCCGCAGACTGTGTTCATTGATGCCGTTTACCGCCGTATTGAAAAATGGGTGGAAGGCACCTACATTCAACGCCGTCAGTTGCGTGACGGACCAATGACCTTCACCAAAATCCGCAAAGTGTCTTTGAAATGGTTCCTGTTTTTTGTCGTGTCTTCTGTGATTGCCCACAGTTTTATTGCCTACTTCGTAAGCGCAAGTGAACTGCTGGCAATGACCCAAGGCTCACCGGCCCAGAACATGACTTATTTCCTGCTGGTGCTGTTTTTCACGGCCATCATTCTTTTCGATTTCGGATGGTTCCGTGAACAGTTCTGCGTGATCATGTGCCCTTACGGGCGTATTCAGTCCGTGCTGCTGGATCAAAAATCCCTGGCCGTGGTTTATGATGTGAATCGCGGCGAACCCCGCAAAGGCACCACTCAACCCAGTCAAAAAGCCGGCGACTGCGTTTCTTGCAATCGCTGCGTGCAAGTCTGCCCGACTGGCATCGACATCCGCAACGGCCTGCAAATGGAATGCATCGCCTGCACCGCGTGTATTGATGCCTGTGATGAAATCATGGAAAAAGTGAAAAAGCCCAAAGGGCTGATTCGCTATGACACTCTGGATGGCAGCAAGATCTCTTTGGCTAAACCACGTTCACTGATTTACATCCTGGCGATTGCGGGTTTGATTGGCGGCCTGGCTTACGCGGTCAGTACGCGCGAACCGGTGCATATCGCAGTCCTTCGCGGGGCCGGTCTGCCCTATTCTTACGTAAAAAACAGTGATGGTCAGGAAGTCCTTTTAAATCAGTTCCGTCTGCACATCCAAAATCAGGGCGCCTTGCGGGCCCGCTACAATCTGACCTTGCCTCAACAACTTCTGGACCAGGGAATCCAGGTTCAGGTGGCGGAAAATCCGATTCATCTGGCGCCGGGTGAATCACGTGAATGGTATTTCTTTGTCAGAATCCCGACATCTGTGATCCCGGCAAATGGACAACTAAAAACAGAAGTGAATGTTCAGGACGAACTGGCTCCGGAAGGTTTCAAGACCCGCCGCGAACTGATTCTTGTCGGACCGAGGTCACAATGATGTCATCAGCACTTCTGGCATTGGGAATATTGTCCTCCAGCTTCTTCGGCAGCTGGCATTGTGCCGGAATGTGCGGACCTGTTGCCACGCTGATGAGTGCTCGCAATAGTTTATTAAGTTATCATCTGGGTCGCTTGTGCTCTTATGTATTGTTGGGTGTTTTGGCGGGATCTCTGGGGCAGTTTTTCCTGAACAGTCAGTTTGTGACCCTGCGCTGGATTTCGGCGATACTTTTGGCATTGGTGCTGGTAGGTTCCGGGGCTCGTCTGATTCTGCCCGCTTCGTGGCAACAGCGTTTGTCTGCGAATAAGATTTCTCATTCCATTTTAAGTGTGATCAAAAGGCTGCAGGCCTTCCATGTCGGAAAGTCCGGCTTTGTCGTGGGATTACTGACAGCCCTTCTTCCCTGCGGCTGGCTTTACACTTACGTCACTGCGGCCATTGCCACTCAAAGCCCGTGGGCTGGTGGTCTGACGCTGGGTCTTTTCTGGCTGGGTGGTTTACCCGCATTAAGTGCTGTTCCCATGATGGTTCGTCAAGGCATTCAACACGCCGGACTTCGCCAGCAACGCATTGCTGGTGGCGTGCTGATCGTGGCAGGTTTGTATTCTTTGGGCAGCTTTATGCTGATGCACTAGTTCAGTTGATATTTCCATCTCGCAACAAACACGACCTTTCCTTAGCCGAGCCTGCTTGTTAGTACGCAGGGATTCGCCGGTTCCGGGTTGTTTTCCTTGTAAGCTTTCCTTCCGCGGGATTAGCGTTAAATCAAGAATTTAAAACACATTCGTTTACTTCTATGAAGGAGGCGTTCTATGGTTTCCCGGACTCATAAGGTACTAGCATCTGTGGCTGTTGCCGGATTTATCGCAGGTTGCGCCAGCAAGCCGCCAAGCGTGCAGCCAATATCTTCCAGTGCCAATCCGACGGCCGAGATTGAAAAAACCGAAGCCATGATCAGCGAGGCCCGCTCGAAACAAATTGACGTGCTGTCACCAGAAAACTTCACGGACGCCACCAAAGCTTTGGAAAAAGCAAAACAGAAAAAGGAAAAAGACAAACCCAATGCTGATATTCTGGAACAGGTCGCCTATTCCCGCGGCTGGCTGAGCGAAGCCAACACCCGCGCTGAAATCGCCCGTACATCGATGAGACAAATCACCGATGCCCGCGAAGGTGCAATGAAAGCCGGAGCCCCAAAACTGTACCCTAAAGAATGGGACAAAGCCGGCAAGGATCTGGAAAAGATCACCGTCGCCATTGAAAAAGGCAACCTGAGCCCCGCTGACAAACGCGGAGACGAAATCATCAGCCGCTATCGCGAGCTGGAGATCATGTCTGTCACCAAAGCTTATCTGGGAACAGCCAAAGACAATCTGGACACGGCTAAAAAAGCCGGTGCCGACAAAAATGCACCGAAGTCCTTTGGTATGGCTGCGATGAAGTATGAAAATGCCGAAAAGCTGATCAAAGCAGATCCGCGCAATCCCGCCATCATCGCCCGTGCCTCCCAGGATGCCACCCGTGAATCCCAGCACCTGATGGATGTCACCCGCAAGGTCAACGCCGGAAATTCGGAAGAACTGGTATTGATGGCGGAACGTCAGCAGCGCACAATTTCAAGCCTGCGCACGGAATATTCCAGTGCAGAACAAGAGCTGCAAACAGTGCAAACTGAAGCCGAACGTCAGCGCATGGAGCTGCAGAAACAGCAAGCCCTGCTGGGTCGTGCCCAAGCGCTGCGCAGCCAGCTAAGACCCAACGAAGCTGAAGTGTTCACCGAAAATGGCAAGCTGATGGTGCGCCTGAAAGGTCTGCAATTCCCAACAGCCCAAGCCAATCTGGGACCTAAAAATCAGGCGCTGTTGAAAAAAGTCGAAGGAGCTTTGGCCGGGGTCACACCATCCAAAGTGATCGTGGAAGGTCACACGGATAACGTGGGCAGCGCTGAAGCCAACCGTGCCCTTTCTGAAAAACGTGCTCAATCCGTACAGAACTTCCTGGTATCCCAGGGAACTCTGCCCGCGGATAAAGTGGAGTCCGTGGGAATGGGTTATGACAATCCAGTTGGTAACAACAACACGGCTGCAGGACGAGCACAGAATCGTCGTATTGATCTTGTGATCGAAACAGAGTAAGGAGGTGCCCTATGGCATCACAAATTCCTGGTCCAGGCTGGCAGGAACTGAAACGAGAGCTCATGCAGAAATGGCGTGAGCTTTCGGACAATGACCTTGAAAGCACCAAAGGCAATGCCCAGTCCATCGTCGATTTGCTGGAACGCAAAGTCGGAATGGCGATCGACGAAGCCAGTGAAAAGTTCGCTGAAATAGCATCGCATTATCACCTGTATGATGAACCCGAGGAAAAGCCGGTGAAAGCTGACGAGGAAAAGAAAGAACGTGTGATGGAGCTAAAGCCAAAAGCTCCGGCGAACCGTGACCGAAAACCGAAAGATGATTTCCTGGGATGAGACCCTGCTCACCCACCGGAGGCTTGATTCAAAGACTGTGTTCTTTCGAATCAGGCCCCGTTTTTTCCCGGACCACACTAACGAAAGAACAAGGCACTGACGTCACAACATGCGGCTCTGAGCCCACCTTGTGAATCAGCTCCAGCATATCTGGTGATCCCTGTGTCTTACGCACAAACACCATCCATCCGGATTCCTTCAATTGCGCAAACACTTTCTGTGGAAACTCGGACGATCCGGCCGTGAATATAACCCGGTCATACGGACCGTTGGCGGTATCGCCTTCAAAGCCATCCCCCGCTTTAACGATCACCTGAGACAGGTGACGTTCGCTCAGGATCTTCCGGGCTCGCACTGCAAGCTCCTCGATCACTTCGACTGACACCACTTTGCCTTCTTTGCCGACGATCTCGGCCATCATCGCTGTGTTCCAGCCGCTGCCCGTACCCAGTTCAAATACTTTCTGACCGGGTTCAAGTTTGAGCAGATCCAGAATGCGCAGAACGAAGCTGGGTTGGGAAATAGTGGATACAAAAGGCGGACTGTTGAAAAGCACCAAGGGATGATCTTCGTAGGCCTCTTCCACTGTGTATTCCGGCACGAAGACGTGGCGTGGTTGACTGTAAAAAGCCTCTACCACTTTTTCAGACAGTGGCAATGCGCGCTTCAAGACACCTTGTTGATAGTGTTCCAATGACAAGCCCATGATTAAGCTTGCAAGCTTTTTTCCCGAACGGCAAGCTTGTATCATGACACTGACTCAACTCGAATATATTCTTGCCGTCGCCGATACAGGCAGCTTCAGCCACGCTGCCCGCCAATGCCATGTCACTCAGCCCACGCTGAGCATGCAAATTCAAAAACTGGAAGAGGAATTGGGTGTGATTCTTTTTGATCGCACCAAACAGCCCATCCGCGCAACCTCGGTCGGCGAAGAAGTCCTGCAACAGGCCCGCCTGGTCGTCAAAGGTTCCCAGCATCTGAAAGAAATTGTCGATGATGCCAAAGGATCCCTGTGCGGCGAACTGCGCATCGGAATCATCCCGACCCTGGCGCCTTATCTGCTGCCGCTGTTCCTAAAAAAGATCAAGGATGCGCACAGCAGTCTGCATCTGACCTTTGAAGAACTGCAAACCGAAGCGATGATTGAAAAGATCCGCAATCACAGTCTGGATCTGGGCATCATCGTCACCCCGATTGATGATCTGAACATCGCCAATCACGTTCTGTTCTATGAACCCTTCAATGTGTATCTGTCCAAGGGGCATCCCCTGCTGAATCAGAAATCCCTGGATGAAAAGGATCTGTCGTCTGAAGACGTGCTGTTGCTGAACGAAGGTCACTGCTTCCGCGAACAAAGTCTTTCCCTTTGTCGCAACAAAAAGGCGCCTTCGGTGATGGACCGCAGCTTCACCTTTGAAAGCGGCAGTCTTGAGACATTAAAAAAACTGGTGGACCAGGGTGAAAGTTTCACACTGCTTCCGTATCTGGCGGCTTTGGATGTGCAGGACAAAAAGCGTCTGCGACCTTTCTCAGATCCTGTCCCAACCCGGGAAGTGAGTTTGGTTCACGGGCCGCACTTCCAAAGAAAGGCTCTTTTGAAGGCGCTAATTGAAACCATAAAGAGAAACCTGCCCGAAGGCCTGTCCGCCACCCGAGGTAAAAACCAACTGAAAATCGACAATCCGCTCGGCTATCTCAAATAGTTTTCATCTATGCCTATAGACAGCATATAGACATAATCTATAGGTCCTATAGAAAAAGAGAACTGTTCACCTCCTCCACACTGGCTTATCCTGTTTACAGGCAAGAGCGGGGTTCCTGCAACGGACCCCTCTGACAGTGACAAGGAGGAATTTTATGAGATCACAAAACGCCCAATCACTGAACGAAAGTAAATCCGTCAGCAATCTGAAGTCCGTTGAAACCGGAACAGATTCTGTCGTTGAGACTTTGAAAAAGTCCCTGGCAGAAGAATATCTGCTGCAACTTAAAACCCAAAACTTCCACTGGAATGTGGAAGGCCCGTTGTTCTTCTCTTTGCACAAAATGTTTGAAGAACAATACGGCCAGCTGGCTGAATTCGTCGATCGCACGGCGGAAGTCATCCGCGCTTTGAAAGTCAAAGCTCCGGGCAGCTTCAAAGAGTTCCGCGAATTGTCCTCTATCCAGGAGGCTTCGGATAAACTGACCGCCAATCAAATGATCGAAATGCTCAGCCAGGATCACACGAATCTGGCTATCGCCCTGAAATCCCGACTGGAAACCGCGGAAGATGCGGAAGAAACCAGTGCTGTGACTTTGTACGAAGACCTGATCGGCTTCCACGAAAAAGCCGCTTGGATGATCCGCAGTCACAGATCCTGATCCCGATTTGAATCATCGAGAAAGGATGTAGAACATGGGCAGCGCACTGATGGGATTATTGGCAGGAGGAATCACCGGGCTTTCAACGATGCTCGGTGCTCTTCCCATTCTGAAAAACAAAACCACCGGCTGGAACCCATGGCGCAGTCTGAATCTGGACTTTGCCATCGGAATGATGCTGGCGGCAGCGGCCTTCAATCTGATCGGGCCTGCTTATTCAAGCACACACAGTTCCTTCGGGGTGTCTCTTGCCCTGGCGCTCGGTGTGGCTTCCATCTATGGGCTGAGTCATCTGATCCATAGCGTGTCGCCCTCCGAATGGTCTGTTCATCGAAGAGCCTGGCTTTTCGTGACGGCTATGATGCTGCACAACCTCCCCGAAGGTTTGGCTTCGGGAGCTGCGCTGAGCGCTGACTCCATTTCCGCTGCCAACGGCTGGACAGTAGTGGGCGCCATCGTGTTTCAAAACTTTCCGGAAGGCCTGGCCACTGCGGCGGCTTTCCTATCCATTGGCATGTCCCGCAAGGTTTCTTTCTTTGGTGCCGCAATGACCGGTGTCATGGAGATTCTGGGTGGAGCCCTGGGTGGAATCTTTACCAGCATCACTTCGGCATCCCTGCCGTTCATTCTGGCTTTCGCCGGCGGCGCGATGATCAGCGTGACCCTGGAGGAAATCTTCGCCAAAATGAAAGAAACGCGCATGACTTATCTGTGGCAAAAACAATTTGTCGCAGGCGCCCTGTCCGTGGTTCTGATGAACTGGCTGATCAGCTAAAGGGTGGACAGCGGCGACGGGCCACGCTAGGCTTTTGTCATGACATTAACAGCATTTCAAACCGTCGCCCTGGCAGCACTGGTCGTCTATTTCGGCCGGTATATTAAAAGCAAAATCCATGTTCTGGATAAGTACAATCTTCCGTCACCGGTTATCGGTGGATTTATTGTCGCCATCATCATCTCCATCCTGAAGGCCAACGGCCTTTTCGTGCTGACATTCAACAAGGCCTTTGAAGAAGCCCTGATGATCACCTTCTTCACGTCAGTCGGCTATTCCGCGTCTGTGCGCCTGCTAAAAGAGGGCGGCAGAGCTGTAGTGTTCTTCCTGCTTTTGACCATCGGCGGCCTGGTGGCACAAATCGTGGCCGGGATCGGCTTGGCAAAAATGATGGGCGAACATCCTTTGATGGGGGTTCTGACCGGAGCGGTTTCCTTAACCGGTGGCCCGGGCACGGCTTTGGCATTCGGTCCCGTCTTTGAGGCCGCCGGCGTCGAAGGTGCCTCTGTCATCGGCCTGACCACAGCCATGGGTGGCATCGTACTGGGGGGATTGATTGGAACTCCGCTGGCGACTTATCTGATCAATAAAAAGAAGCTGAAGCACCCGGTAGATCACAACAGCGGCGAACCGCATGAATCCATGATCCTGAAATCCTTCGCCGGTCGCGATCTGTTAATGCACCTTCTGGCACTGACTCTGATTATGGGCATCGGGACCACGATCAGTTCGTGGATCAGCACCCTGCAAATCACCCTGCCCATCTATATTGGTTCCATGGTGGTGGCGGCGATCTTCCGCAATATCGAAGATGCTAAGCCGGTGTTTAAAATATCCCCGGAATGGATTGAAGAGATCGGCTCGGTGGCCCTGACCCTGTTCATTGCCATGGCCATCATGAGTCTGCGCTTGGAAGAGCTGAAAAACGCCGCCTTGCCGATTCTGGTCTTCCTGACGGTGCAGGCTGTTCTGGTCGCGGTCACCGCCGTGGGACCTGCGTTCTGGGTCGGAGGCAAGGACTACGAGGCCTCGGTAATGAGTGCAGGTTATGTCGGATTTATGATGGGCACCACCGCCAACGCCATGGCCAACATGCATTCACTCAGTCAGCGTTATGGCCATGCTTACAAGGCCTTTCTGGTGGTTCCTTTGGTGGGTTCCTGCTTCATTGACTTTATCAATGCCGCGCTGGTCACATTCTGTATCAACATGTTTGGCAACTGATACCACAGTAAAATACCAAATAAAAAAAGCCCGCTGAATCCAGCGGGCTTTTTTTTGTTTGAAGAACTCTGTCTGAAAAGACTATTGTTCGAAGCCGCAGCGGGTCTTCAAGGACTCAAAAATGCGACCATCCAGAGTCAAACCAAAGGTGTCGTGTCCGGACTGGGCCACAATAACACCTTCACCGCTTGCATCACGCATCCAGCTGCGCTGATGATCGGCATAATAATTACCGATGCAAATCTGAGCAGGCTCGCCCGTCTGATAGAAGTTGATAAAACCACCTGGACGAGTCGAACGAAGGCTGTAATCAACATGATTCAACTCAAGCTGAAGAGTTTTGATCTGAGTCAGCAAACCCTGCTCATTATAAATCAGCTCGGAAGCTGTCGCCTGACCAATGGATTCTTTCGAACGCAAAACAAAACCCGCAGACGTGCAACCCATTTGAATGCGTTTCACCCTTCCTGTTGGCCAGAAAGAGATGATGCCGCCACCTTGCTCTACAGCCTTTGTTTCAGTGGCCCCACAATAAACCGGCATGGTACGCCCACCCGGACCGGAAAGATAAAACGATCTTGCCAGCGTCGCGGACGTAACAACACCTGTTTCATTAAAGGATACTCTGTAGGACTGACCACGACCCGTTTCCTGACCGGAGTGCAGGAACACGTGGTAACCATTCACGTCGGCCAGCTGCAGACCTGATCTTTGCAACAGATCAATGTACTGAGGCAAGGTCACGTCACGCATCATTGTGGAATGCAGGAAGCCGTTCAGCAGACGAACACCATTGGAAGTCTGGAAGTTATTTTCCGGCTGCAGACCTTCGCGGTAAATGAACTCATGCAATACCAGCGCTGAACGCTGAGTGTTGGTCATGCGATCCCAGACATCTTTATTGAAGTAATAGCGATGACCCTTGATGCTTGGGCGTTTGTACTGAACTGCCCCCTGAACCAGGATACAACCCTTTGGCAAAGCACCCCAGCCACGATCCGGGATGTCGGTGAACTCGGTGCCTTTCAGGAACAAAGCTTCACGGTCAAAAGTCTCCAGGAACGAGGTGTACAAAATCGCACGGGTTGGATTGATATCTCCCATACGGGCAATCATCTGGCGCAGGATTTTTTTATACTCAAGACCTTCAAGAACATCCATATCGAATGTCTGAATCTCGCGGGCTTCAAACAGATCCAGCACTTCAAAACGCTGATTTTCAAAACGGTTTTCGCAATAAATTACACTGCCGCCGTTGCCTTTTTCATCACCGCCGATAAACGCGGCCTGTGCCAGCGACCCCGCGAATGAAAACAGAATCAGGGGTAACAGGGTTCTTTTGATCATAGCGGCTTCTCTCTTTCAGCAACAGTCAGGGGGAAAAACTGGATATTCAGGTTGTACACTTCCGTCATGTCACCCTCTTCAACCAGCATGGACAGTTTACGGCGGAATTTTTTAATCAAACTCTTGGCCTCTTCCATTTTGTGCGGATTGATAGCCATGGTGATGGCGGAATAGTCACGACGATCCGTCGGAGTTCTTTTCAGAACTTCGATAGCCTTGTGCATGTCAGACACGTGGGCCTGAACCAATGCTTCACTGGGAATATCGGTGGTGGTGGCAAGACTTGCCACGGAACGCGCGATGGAATTACCTTTGCGCTTGATAAAGCCCAGATCCAAAAGCAGATCCAGACTTTGCTGAACTTTTTCCAGCGGCAAAGCCAGACGCTCGGCAATCCATTCCGGCTCGGGCTTGAAGGTTTTCATGCGGATCAGATTCAGGATCGCGAAGTGCTCCCAGCTGGCAATCAATTCCAGCTCTTTTTCCGCCAAAGTTTTTTGTGCGGCAAATTTACGGGAACGCGTAGAGATCAAAGAATAAACTTCGTTGCGTTCCTCTGCACCCAGCTCCAGACCCAGAACAATTTTGTTGGCGTAGAATTCACTCAAAGGGCGCTTGCCGTGCATCAGCTCGTTCAAACAACCTGGTGAGATACCAACTTTCTTGGCCAAAGAGCGGAAAGAAAACCGAGGGTTCTTTTTCTGAATTTCCTCGAGCTTATTTTTTAACAGGGCACCGAATTGATTAGACACAAAATCCCCCACCGACATGAGGGATTTTTTACATTTAATACCAAAGTTGCAAGATTAAAATAGACGAAGAGTTCCGTACAACAAACAAAGGGAACGCTGCGACAGATTTAGATTACAAGCTCTATGATAGCGCGAAAGCCATGATTGCCTGCCATTGCGCCGATAATGTTACGAAGTGACGTGATGTTCTTCCCCTGAGAACCGATCAATTTCCCTCGGAACTCTTGCGGCACCGTCACCTTGTACACTGTTGTTTTGTCGCCGGCCGCAAAGGTCACTTCCACTTGCTCATAGCAGGAAGTCATCTCTTGAATCACACTCTCAAGAACCTTCGCCAAACGATCTCTGATATCCGCATCCTGGGTCATATTCTCCGCCAACATGTTTCGTTCTCCGTAACACTCATTTTGTTGATCCCCAGCCTTAAGAGCAACCCTGCGCGTCCGCCCTAGGCCGGAAAGTGTTCCACCAAGAATATAGGAATGCTCAAATTCCCCTCTGATAGGACCTAAAAAAACAGCCATCCGGTTAACCTTTTTTTGTTTCATGCGGGTCATTCAGTACCGGGACAAGGCCGTCCCACCAATCCCCATCAAAGGAAGATAACGGATGCAAAAAACAGTTTTATGTTTTTCTATCTTAATGCTCTTAAGTGCCTGCGAAAACAGCACTCCCGGTGAAAGCTCGGGAATAACAACCCAGGGCACCCCGGAACTGCAAGAGAAAGTGATCTATGGCAATGATGACCGAAAAGACCTCTACGAAGTGAAGTCCGCCCTGCAACGCCGCCTGGCTGACTCTACGGTCGCTTTAATCAAAGATGAAAACCTGCAGGAAGGTGCCGAGATCACGCGCATCACTGCCCAAACTTTCCGCAGATCCTACAATCTGTGTTCTTCAGAACGTTTCGGGGAGCAGGAAAATGCGGCCTTTTGCTCAGGCTCCTTAGTAGCGCCTGACGTCATTGCCACTGCTGGTCACTGCGTCCGCTCGGTTCGTGACTGCAGTGAAACCCGTTTTGTCTTTGGCTATGCCGTTAAATCCGCAGGTGTTCAACCCCGCGAAGTCGCTTCCAGCGAAGTCTATCGCTGTGCTGAAATCATTCACAGCGAAGTTTTGGGAACGGGATCGGACTTTGCGCTGATCAAGCTGGACAGAGCCGTCACCAATCATGCAGTTTTGAAAACCCGCAAAACCGGAAGCGTCAAGGTCGGCGCCTCATTGGTTGTGATTGGACATCCCGTGGGTCTTCCCACCAAGGTGGCTGCCGGAGCCAAAGTCCGCAGCACCACAGAATCAGAACATTTCGTCGCCAATCTGGACACCTATGGCGGGAACTCTGGATCCGCAGTGTTTAACTCGTCCGGCGTGATTGAAGGAATTTTGGTCCGCGGCGACACTGATTTTGTGTATCAGGGTTCCTGCACCGTTTCCAACCGCTGCACAAGCACAGGCTGTCGCGGCGAAGATGTCACACGCATCACCCGCATCCTGCCTTATCTTTGACCTTCATCAGACTTGGCTGACATTTCTTTCCTGAACCGATCTTTTTGGTTCCAATAAAGACATGTCACAACCTCAATGGCACAAGTTGGGTCCGGTGGAGCTGCTGAAGAAAAAGAATCTGCAGCAAATTGAAATTCACCGGACCAAGCTGGCTCTGATTTACAAAGACAGCGAATTCACGGCCATATCGGGCGTGTGCAATCACGTCGGCGGTCCGCTGGGTGATGGTCAGCTTGAAGGCGACTATGTGGTCTGCCCGTGGCATTACTACAAGTTTCATTATCGCACCGGATTTGGCGAACCCGGCTACGAAGCCGACCGCGTTCCGGCTTACACTTTAAAAACTGAAAATGGCGAACTGTGGGTGGATCTGACCAGCGCCACCCCCCGGGGCCGCATTTCCCATGAACCTCACCCCCTAACCCGGAAAGTGCAACGGGAACCGGGACCCCTACGGGTGGTGGGAATTTCCACGACCGTGATGGACAATGCTCATCCGCGCATATCGACTTCAGAACTTTTGCTGGAACAAACCCTGAAGCATGCGCAAAGCAAAGGCTATGAAACGCGTCTGCAAAAAATCCGCGAACTGAAGTTCCGCCACTGCGAAGGCTTTTATTCCAAAAGTGCACATGCCTGCACCTGGCCCTGCTCGATCACGCAGATGGATCCAACCGACCAGCTGGATCGCGTGTATGAGGATCTGATTCACTGGGCCGACGTGATGATCGTCGCCACCCCGATTCGCTGGGGTTCGGCCAGTTCTTTATATTATAAAATGGCCGAACGTTTTAACTGCATTCAAAATCAGATCACCATCAAAAACAACCAGCTGGTTCGCAACAAAGTGGCCGGGTTCATCATCACCGGAGGCCAGGACAATGTGCAGGCCGTTGCGGGCCACATGATGGGTTTTTTCTCAGAGCTCGGGTACCACCTGCCGCCGTTTCCATTTATCGCCCACTCTCTGGGATGGAGTTCTGAAAACATGGAATACAACGTGCGCTATGTGCAACAGACCCAAGCCCTCACCGATGCCGCGCATGAACTGCTGGACCGCTGTGCCGAACTGTCGTGCGCACTGCTTGAAACCTCTGCCCACGTTCTGCAACACCGGGCCGGGCGCAAGGCTTACAACGCCTCCAAACACCACGATCGCTAACCCGGAAGGCGGCACCGTCGATTTTATAGACAGCCAAAACCTGTCTGGTTTCTTCCCGGGCCGGAACTGCTCTTGCATCCCTGGAGGGAATGAGGATTATATTCTGGATTCTTGCAGCAATCATGGCCCTTCAATTTACGGCGCCGCCTTTTGCCGAGGCCTGCAGCTGCATCGCCGATCCGTATTCCAAAAAATATCAACTGTATAAAAAAACCTGGTACGGAACCCAACGTAAATGGAGCTGTGTCTATACCTGTCAGGATTCCCAGCAGCAGCGCACGGAAGTCACCGCCCATCATTCAGACTGGTACGTCACTGATAAGGGTCTTGAAGGCATTTGCGATGGACTGCACTATGTGAACGTGTACAACACCCACCGCATGGATTTTGTCTGGAAGTTTGAAGAAGCACGCTGGTTTAATCCCGCGCAATCATCTTCAGCCGACTTGAAAAAATGGGCGCAAACCTGCCGCTGATACATCTAAAAAACAAAAACCCCCGGGTTTTCCCAGGGGTTCTTTGAAATTCAATTTTTAAATCGAATTACTGAGCAGTGTTGTTGATCCACTCGATCGCGTTGCTAACTTTGGCATAAACACCATAGTAGTTCGCACGAGCACAACCCTGACCCCAACTCACAACACCAACCAGGTATGTCTGATTGTTTTCGTCTTGAGCCACCAATGGACCACCAGAGTCACCCTGGCAAGAATCCTTACCGCCACCTTCGTAACCAGCACAGATCATGCTGTCAGTGATGCCGTTGTTGTAAGCTTTGTTACAAGCTGCTGTAGAAACCAATGGAACGTCCACTTTTTGCAATTTCGTCGGCAAAGAGTAAGAACCTTCACGAGTTGCACCCCAGCCAGCCACTGTCGTCAAAATTTCAGAGCCGTCAGTCGGAAGAGTGATTTCAGCAGGGTTCAACGCCACTGGAGCGTATGAAGAATCCTGAGAAAGTTCGATCAATGCAAAGTCATTTTCCATTGTGCGTGCATTGTAGTTCGGGTGAGCGATGATTCTTTTCGGAGCGATGGATTCTGCATTCAACGCATTCGTGCGGTCATGCAAACCGATCACAACTTTTTTAACCGTGCCGCCACGAACACAGTGAGCTGCTGTCAATACCCAGTTCTTCTTAATCAAGGAACCGCCGCAGAAATGGCTGCTGCTCTGCAAAGACACGATGTATGGGAACTCACCGATGGAAGCTTCAACGCCACCAACGATTTTAGCCCCTACAGAGCCAGATTTCGCGAAAACCGGAGCAGACATCATCATAAGGCCTGCGATAACAAGATGGTTCATTTTCATTTTATTTCCCCTCTGGTTTTGAATCCTTCAAAACCTGATATCAATCGTTGTCTGTTTTTTCCCAATGCTCAAAGACTCTCGGCGACCCACTTTGGAACTGGCCTTTTTTCGGACCTTTGCAGAGGGGAAATTATTGCCCCCGAACATTTCTTCCTCGACGGTAATTACCGATTTTTTTAAAAGAACTTGCCAAGTCTGCATGATTTTTATGAAATTCGATTTCTTTATTCTTGGAAGATCCTCCGAAGCTCGCTAAGACTGAAATTGACGGAGGCCTCATGCGATCACTTGCTTACTCTGCTCTTCTGCTGGTCTTGTTTACTGGATGGTCCTGGAATTCACAGGCGGCGCATCCTTCTGTCCGTGTCGCTGATGGAAAAATCCAAGGCCTTCGTACTGCTTACGACACCGAAGCCTTCCTGGGAATTCCCTATGCCAAACCACCCGTGGGCTATCTTCGCTGGAAAGCGCCCCGCTCCCCGGCTCCCTGGTTCGGCACTCTCAAGGCCACGAAACTTCCTGTCGCCTGCCCGCAAAAAGGAAACTTCTTTGCCAATGTGCCGCCAGAACAGTTCGGCACTCCGGTGGGCAATGAAGACTGTCTGTATCTGAATGTATGGAAACCCGCTGCCGCAAAAAAACGTCCGGTGGTTTTATGGATTCACGGTGGATCGAATTTCAAAGGCACTTCTGCGGATCCTCTTTATGATGGAGCGTGGCTGGCGTCTTCTTCAGACGTTGTTTTTGTCAGTGCCAACTATCGACTGGGCATGCTGGGCGCACTAGCGCACGAAGCTTTGAATAAGGGCAGCAAGTGGGACAGTTCCGGTAACTACGTGACCCAGGATCTGGTCGCTGTGCTCAAATGGGTCCACACAAACATTGAAACCTTCGACGGAGATCCTTCCAACATCACCATCATGGGACAATCCGCTGGCTGCATGAATGTTTGGGGCCTTTTGCAGACGCCTCTTTCCAAAGACCTCTTCCATCGCGCCGTTTGTTCTGCTGGTGTACCGAATGCGTATCCACGCTGGGTGGCAGAAACCCGCTCTGAAGACTTTATTGAAAATCTGGTGGTGAACGCCGGCTTGGTGAAAGAAAAGTCCCACGCCGAAGCATACTTGCTGGCCAAGGGCACCAAGTGGATCCGCCAGTTCCTGTATTCCCGAACCACCGAAGAACTGGTGCGGGCGCAAGAATACATCGTGCCGTTTCAGCACTTCAAAGATGACGCCGTTTTCCCACACGGGGTGGAGGGTATCTTATTCGGAAACTTCCACCGAGTCCCACTGATTCTGGGATTGACCACGGATGAGGCGACTTATCTTTTAGGCGGCGCCCTGATTAAACCCACCGAAAAAGAACTGTGGTCCTTGATCCAAAATCCTCCGGCGGACCTGAAAGAGGACGACCTTATCAAAGACAACAAGGTGACTCTTTACCACTCAAGCACCGCTGCCGGATCCCTGGCTATGCAAATGACCATGGAAGAAATCTTCTGGGCAGTGAAGGCCTACAACCCGCAGACCTATCGCTATTCGTTTGAATGGAAAGAAACCCCTTCCCCTTGGAAAGAGGTTTTTGGCGCTGTGCATGGCATGGATGCGATGTTCTACCTGGGGAACTTTGAAACCGAAAAGCCCAGCTTTGCCCGATTTGCATGGACGGAGCAGAATCGTCAGTCCCGTGAAGCCTTGCGAGACTCGATGGCGCCGTACTTCAAATCCTTCTTCTGGGACGGAAATCCCAACACCCAGCTCCCCGCCCAAGCGCCCGTCTGGGACGGCCGAATGGTGTTTAAATGAACCACAACGCGTATCATTTCACGACAAATTAAAAACAGTCCGCATAAAACCTCCACAGAACACAAATTACGATCTGTGCTGGTTAATTAACTCCAGTTTATATAAACACGCGCCGATATATACTCTCGCGACCCTTCAACTCTAAGGAGTTTGCGATGAGTCTGTTTCGCACTATTATACTTGCTACCATTCTCACTGCGTGCCTTCCGACTAAAGCTGACCTTCCTCCCAATTCAAACACCCCTCAGAAAACTGGTGATTGGTGGTATATTAATTTTGAGGAACCAAAGTACTTCTCAATGCCGGAACTCAACTGCACCACCTGCAAAAACAAAACGCTTACCTACAGCCAATCGACATTTATTGCCCACAATGAATTCGAGTTCGATACGAAAGTCCTCCAGTGCACCTCATCCCCCATTCCCTATAAAAATACGACAGCCAAACCCTGTGAGGGCCTCAATGGCAAGCGTGGCGCATATAGTTTCCATTTCAATCCATCTAACAAATACAGTTTCACAGCAATCGACCTATCGTTCTTAATGCCTAAATCATCAGCTATAGATATCGACAATATGCAAAGAGGCTTGGGTCCAAGGATTACTTTAAGACTGCTGAACATAGGCCCCAAAAACTCATTTAAATGTTCAGCCAATATAGGATCTACATTCTCAGGAGGGCAATGGACTGATGGAGTTCTTACTGGCGATGTATTATTTGTAGAATATCGCCTTCCAGCCTCGACAACGGCCTCTCTTGGAAATCTTAAGATTTCCTGTAATATGCCAATTTATCGATCAGGAATGTGGCCGGAGGTAGATAACTCAGAATCGATTAACTACTACGACGGCGTCAATACTCCATTAATTACCAGCTTAATGGTCGGACTTCTGACTGATATTAAACTAAAGATTGACCAGATTAACTCTGATGGAGTTGTCGGCAACAATCCGCCAACTTCAATTAGAGATCAGGGTAATCTAAACATCCCGCTAGGCGGAATCTTTACCTTAAAGCTGTATGATGGTACCAACCCAATCAATGCGACATATAAACTGGTTGCCGGCACGGCCAGCCTCCGTCCAAAAATAGATAAGCCTGATGACATAAAGGTCGGTCTTTGGCTAGATCGTGTCGCCTTACTATTTAAAGAAGGAAATGCCACTTCTTCTCAGTAAATATTGGCAGTTCATAATGGCAGCCAGAAGTTAATAATTACTCCTACCAGCACTAAATATAGACCAATAACATTATTCTTGAATGTTGCGAATCCGAAGTCTCTTGGTACAGCAAGTGGACAATTTGATAGTCTCATTCTGCAGTATGCTCATCTGCGCGGGATCCCCCCACAGTTTATTAAAGCGCAAATAAGACAAGAGTCAAATTTTGACCCAGCAGCCTTTAGGTACGAACCCGTCTCCGTTGATTTAGCCTTATTTGGGAAAAATCCGGTTCGAGACAAAACGAAAGAAAAGATATTTGGGAAATATATAATCGGTCCCAAAAGAGACCTCAAAGCGATACATATTGACCTATTAAGACCCAGAAATCGATATGGAGTTTACTTGGGTTCATCACCAGTTCCGAGCGCCGTCCCAGCCAAATACGAAATGGAATACAACAACGGAAAATCTCTTCAAAGTACAGAACTGATGAGAATCAACAATGCGGGATACAAGGCAAAAAATAAGAATGAAACAACCTTTGACCGTCAAAACTGGTTTCTTGACCAAGGGAAAGTAGCCAAAGAGGAACTAATTCTTTTGAACTCAGGTCTTCGCGATCCGAATTCAAAATCGCGCTTTAGCCCCATTTTTGACTTTACTGCTCAAACAATCGTTGCTTCAAGCTACGGGCTAATGCAACCCCTTTATTCCACTGTATCAAACAAAAAATTTGCAAACTATTTAAATGCAGATTCTACAGGAAGAAATCCGTTGGACTTATTCTCCCCTCCAACAAACCTGCAATACGGAACCACCTTCTTATCTTTCGTTTTCAGAAAATCAAATGGAAACGAGAATAAAGAAAAAGCTTCTTTTGACTCTTTTACCGTCTTTAGAGATGCTTGGAAAAGAGGATTCATAATGTACAACGCTGGCCCTTATATCACACGTATCGATATTTCGAGCACGTCTTCATATGGTGCCAAAGTCTGGTCACACATTTCAAAATATGAACCAGTTGCAGCTAATCCATTTGTATCCAAATAGGAGTACGAAGTGACTAATTTAATTTTAGCTTCAATCATACTATTGATCTCCCAGCATGCATCTGCGCTTGTCCCAGACAAGATCCTGAGTGCAAATATTCCTGCTACACTTACAAAAGACCCAGAAACAGGAGCCACTCGAACCATAAATGACGGGGTTGTGGCCGACCAATTGTCAGTCAAACTTGATGGGCCAACTAAGCTGCCTTATGACGTTGTGCTCCTGAAGACAACAACACTTGACTGCAGTTTGCTTGTTTTTAAAGAAGGTCCGAAAGGAAGTTTTAAAAAGTATCCAGTTACTTTCTCCACAAGCTCGTCCATTCACTCATGCTTATCCCTTGAAACAAAGGACTTTAACCAGGACGGTAAGCCGGAAATAGTTGTTCAGATCCTTGATGGAAAAGAAATCGGAGCTCCCTCTATTTTTAGATGGGATGGTGCGAAGCTTATCGATTCGACTCCGACACAAACTGTAAATGGTGTTACGACTAAGAAACTTCGATCAGTGCTAATCACCGACAAACCCGTCCAGGGAAAATTGATGATCTTCGATTACTCCAACGACGGCAGCCCTACCAGAGTATTCGCTTTGACGGATAAAGGTCTGCAAGAGACCGGCTCCTATGATTCCATTAACATGGTTGGCAAATCAGTTTCAGGACTTTCCCTAAAGCCCTCCGTAAAGGACGGCAACTACACACTGACTATAACAAACGTTTCCAGCCATCAGCGTGCGGTAAGAGCGGAGATTTCCATTAACGGCAAAGTATTAGTTTTACCAAAACAGTTTTGCAAATCCCCAGCGCCGGCAAAACCTGATTCTGGCAAAGACGACCTTGATGACAAGAACGAAGATAAAATGAAGCGGTGTCTACCGAACAATGCGGTCACATCATCCTTAAATCTAAAAAAAGACGATGAACTGAAAATTAAGGTGTATGGAAGAGGCGATTCATTGATGCGTTTAACTTTGACCAAGTAGTAAACGGGCAAAAAGTCCAGCGATCCGCGTCACGCTTGCCACACTCAAAGCCCTTTTTAATCGATAAGGGCCTCCGGGCGGCTCACATTTGAATTTTTGAGGACATTGAGGCCCCCAAAAGGGGCTAAACTCATAAGGGAAATTCTATTGTCATGGGACCCCTTTTATGAGAACCAATTTAGATGTCTGAAAACAAAATTCGCAACGAAATTCATGTCTTTATCAACGGCGCTGAACACCGCATTTCTGGCGAAAAAGCCTTCCTTCCGCTAGCCCAGTATTTGCGCTATCACAGCTCCCTTCCCGGAACGAAAGTGGTTTGCGCTGAAGGCGACTGCGGCGCCTGCACGGTGCTTTCCGCAAAACTTGAAAACAACACGTGGTCTGAATTCCAAGCCATCAATTCCTGCATCGCCCCAATGTACCTTTTCGACATGGGCTCACTGGTCACAGTGGAAGGCCTTTCTGAACAGGACGACTTAAGCGAAGTGCAAAACAAGATGCGCGAATTCCACGGTGGTCAATGCGGTTACTGCACGCCGGGGATGGTGTGTTCGTTGTCTTCATTGGCAGAAAAAAGCGCGTGTTCTGGAAAAGCCATCACAGAAAAGAAAGCCCGCAACTTCCTGACAGGCAACCTGTGCCGTTGCACCGGATATGAACCGATTCTGGCGGCTGCGACAAATCTGGATCTTTCAAAATGGAAGTCCTTGTCTGCCAAGTATCTGACCGACAGTCAGAAGAAACAGTTCCAGCCATTGGTCACGGACTCTTTGATGATTGAAGCGGGCGCCAAGAAATTCACCGCCCCAGCAAACTTCCAAGTGGCAGCGGATCAAAAATCAAAATCTCCACAAACTCGCCTGGTGGCCGGCGCCACCGACCTGGGCGTTTTGCACAACAAAGGCAAAGCCTTCATGGATGACGTGATGAGCTTGCACAAGATCACTGACACCAGTGAAATCAAAATGACCGCTGACGGTGTCTGGGTCGGTGCCCGCGTCACCCTGACAGCACTGGAAAACTTCCTGGAAGACAAACTGCCAGAGCTTTCCCGCCTGTTGCGCATCTTCGCTTCACCGCAGATCAAAAACCAAGGCACTCTGGTTGGTAACGTCATGAACGGCTCCCCAATTGGTGACAGCATCCCCGCGCTTTTGGCACTGGATGCGGAAGTTCACTTACAGTCCACCAAGGGTCTTCGCAAAGTGGCTTTGCCAAAGTTTTACAAAGCCTACAAAGTCTTTGATGTCACTGCGGATGAAATTGCCACTGGCATTCTGATCCCGGTGCCGGGACTGGAATGGAAGTCCAAATTCTTTAAGGTTTCTTTGCGCAAAGACTTGGATATTTCTGCGGTGACCTTTGCCGCTTTGGTAAAAGTCGATGGCAATACCATCAGTGACGCTCGCATCGCCATGGGCGGTGTTGGTCCGACGGTGGTTCGATTAAGTGACATCGAATCCGCAATGAAGGGTCAGCCTTTCAGCGAGGATACTTTCACCCGCATGGGCGAAAAAGTGCGCACTCTGATCAAGCCTATTTCAGATCTTCGCGCCACAGATGAATACCGCCTGAAGGTCGCCGAGAATTTATTCAAGAAATGCCATATTGAACTTCAACAGGAAATGACAGCATGTCCGTAGGTCAAAACATCCCCCATGATTCTTCCCGTGGCCACGTCACTGGTGGCAGCGTCTTTATCGACGACCGCCCGATGATGGCGGGCGAAGTTCTGGTATTGCCAGTGGGTGTACCCGCTGCTGCCGGTCGCCTGAAATCAGTTGATTATTCCCAGGCCCTGAAATGCCGCGGCGTTTTAGCGGCCTTCACGGCCAAAGACCTTCACCACAATTCGTGGGGCACGATTGTTCCAGAACAACCGGTTTTAGTTGCTGACAAGATCGGTCACTATGACGAACCGGCCGTACTTTTAGTCGGCACTGACATGGAAGACCTGTTGCGCGCAAAAAAACACGTGCAATTTGAAATTGAAAAAGACAACGGTGTATTCACCATTGATGAAGCCATTAAACTGGATCGTTTTATTTATAAAGCCAACGCCTTCAAAGTTGGCGACGCCGATGCGGCGATGGCCAAAGCCCCGCACCGCCTTAAAGGCGCCTTTGAGTGCGGCGGTCAAGAGCACTTCTATCTTGAATCCAACGCCTGCATCGCCTACCCAATGGAAGACGGTCAGATCGAAGTTCACGCCAGCTCCCAGCACCCGACCGAAACCCAGCACGTGGTGGCTGAAGCCTTGGGCCTGAGCCTGCATGAAGTCGTCTGCATCGTTAAACGCATGGGCGGCGGCTTTGGCGGTAAAGAAAGTCAGGCGGCCCCGTTTGCGGCGATGGCAGCACTGGTGGCAAGTAAAATGAAACGCCCGGCTCGTTTGTGTTTGTCGAAAGACGACGACATGATGATGACCGGAAAACGCCACCCATTTAAGAACTACTACGAAGTGGGCTTTGATAACGACGGCCGCATTCTTTCCTTAAAGGCGCATCTTTATGCCGATGGGGGTGCTTACGCCGATCTATCTAGCTCAATTCTGGATCGCGCCATGTTCCACATTGATGGTGCTTACTATCTGCCAGCCGCTCACATTGAAGGTTCGGTGGTTCGTACCAACCTGTATTCCAACACCGCTTTCCGTGGTTTCGGTGGTCCGCAAGGGACCATGACCATTGAAAGCATCATCGAAGACATGGCCCTGCACTTGAAAAAAGATGCCTTGGCCATCCGCGAGCTGAATTGCTATCAAAAAGAACATAACAACGTGACCCACTATGGTCAGGCCCTGGGACACAACCCCCTGCCCGAACTTTTTGCCGACCTTAAAAAGTCATCAGACTATGATAAGCGCCGTCAGGAAATCGACGCTTTCAATGCCAGCAGCAAAACTGCTGTGCGGGGCTTGTCCATGACAGCCACCAAGTTCGGCATCGCCTTCACCGCGCGCTTCCTGAACCAAGGAAATGCTTCAGTGAACGTTCATAAAGATGGCACCGTGCAAGTTTCCACCGGCGCCACCGAAATGGGTCAGGGTGTGAACACCAAAATCCAGCAGGTCGTGGCTCACGCCTTTGGTATTCCTGCCAACGACGTCAAAGTCATGGCAACCTCGACTGAGAAAAATCACAACACTTCACCAACGGCGGCTTCCAGCGGATCTGACATCAACTGCGCGGCAGCCTTGAAGGCCGCCGTCGGCATTCAAAAACGTCTGGCGTGGTTGTTCCAGAACATCATGGCTGGCACGCCGATGAATGATATCGCGGAATGCCCGCCTTTGGACGAATCCCAATTGAAGTTTGAAGAATTCCATTTTGAAAACGGACTTCTGACCCATAAGCCTTCCGGAAAATCCATGACTTGGCTGGACGCGATCAAACAAGCCTACTTCAACCGTCTGTCATTGGGCGAATACGCTCACTTTAAAACCGAAGGCCTTGGCTTTGACAAAAAGACCAGCCAGGGAACTCCATTTAAATATTTCACCAACGGTGTTGCCGTCAGCGAAGTGCAGGTGGATCTGTTCACCGGTGAATACAAGGTTCTTCGCACCGACATTCTGATGGATCTGGGCCGTCGAATTAATCCGGGCATTGACAAGGGTCAGGTCACGGGCGCGTTCGTTCAAGGCATGGGCTGGGTGACTTCAGAAAAGCTTTTCCACAATAAAGATGGAAAGCTTTTGAGCCACTCCCCGACCACTTATAAGATCCCGAATGTGCAGGACACACCAAGGGTCTTTAATGTGGAATTCATTGAAAACCACGAGAACCGCGAAAACGTCCACCGCTCTAAAGCCGTGGGGGAGCCGCCGTTCTTGTTGGGGATCAGCGTATGGACTGCATTGAAAGACGCCGCCAATGCCAAAAGCAAAGGTCTGATTTCTGCCCTGAAGTCCCCGGCCACCCCGGAAGAAATGCTGATGGAGATCGCCCGTCATGAGTAAAATGAACTTTGAAGACTATCTATCCGCGATGAAGTCCCTGCAGAACTTGGGAAAATCCTTTGTCAGCGTGACTCTGGTAAAACAAATAGGCTCGTCCCCGCAGGAAGTGGGAGCTCGCGCGCTGGTGTCGGCTGACGGCCTTGAATTTGGCACGGTCGGCGGCGGTAAAGTTGAAAAACGCGCCATCGAAGAAGCCCAGAAGATGATCCGCGAAAAGACCCATCACCACTATGCCGACTGGAATCTGCAAAAAGATATCGGCATGACCTGCGGTGGTGTTGTCAGCTTCTTTTTTGAATTCTTTGAATACAATCACCCGTTCAATATCTGGGTGTTCGGTGCCGGACACATTGCCCAGGAACTGGTGCGCCTGTTGATGCGTCTGGATTGCAAGATCACTTGCGTGGACCCACGCCAGGAATGGATCGAAAAACTTCCGACCTCTGCCCGACTGAAAACTCTTTGCACTGACGACATGAAGGGTCTTGTTGCCGGCATCCCGGAAAAGTCCTTTGTGACTTTGATGACAATGGGGCACGGCACAGACTTGCCTATCTTGGTGGAGGTCATGAAACAGCGCGATCGTTTCAGTTATGTCGGCAACATCGGCAGTGATCAAAAAGCCCGCCGACTGCGCCAGGACCTGATTGATGCCGGCATTGCACAAGAGTCACTCGACAATTTCCACTGCCCTATGGGAGAAAGCTTCGGCACGAATGCGCCAGTGGAAATTGCCTTCAGTATTGTGGCGCAGATTCTAAAAACAAGGGATTTGGTTCTATGAGCTTAAACAACAAGAAAACCCAGAAGATTGCAGCCGACCTACTGCCAGTCCGCCTGTCGCAGGCGCGCGGCGATGGTACTTTGGATTTGCTGATCACGAATGTGCAGATGCTCGATGTGATCACGGGTGACATCTATCCGACCTGCATTGCCATTGGTGGCGAACATATCGTCGGCGTGGGCATGGAATATCAAAGCCAGTCCGCCCGCCGCATCTGGAATGCAGAAGGTGCTTTTGTGACCCCGGGCTTTATTGACGGTCACTTGCATATTGAATCCTCGATGATGTCGCCTTTTGAATTTGAAAAAGCGACATTGCCATTGGGAACCACCACAGCGATCTGTGATCCGCACGAAATCACCAACGTACTGGGCGGCAAAGGCTTTAGCTGGTTCTTGCGTTCTTCCGAACTGATGCACCAGAATCTTTTTGTACAGATGTCTTCCTGTGTTCCGGCCCTTCCGGGTTTTGAAACCACGGGCAGTGATTTCCCCCTGGAAGAAATGAAATCCTTCAAGGATCATCCGTCCGTTTTGGGTCTGGCGGAAATGATGAACTTCCCGGGCGTGATTCATGCCGATAGGGATGTTCTGGCTAAAATTGAAGCCTTTGATGATCTGAACATGGATGGCCATGCACCCCTTTTGCGCGGCAAAGCCTTAAATGCTTACCTGCTGGCGGGAATTCAAAACTGCCACGAAACGGTGACTTTGGAAGAAGGCCGCGAAAAACTGCAAAAAGGCATGGGCCTGATCATTCGTGAAGGCAGCGTTGCAAAGAACCTGCGCACCCTGGCTCCGCTGGTGAATGAGTTCTCGTCACCACAATGCCTGCTTTGCACAGATGATCGCAATCCTTTTGAAATTGCGCACGAAGGTCACATCAACTACCTGATCAAAGAACTGATCAACAAACACGGCGTGGCCGTGCATGTGGCGTACCGTCTGGCGACTTATTCCGCCGCGCGCCACTTTGGTCTGAAACGTCTGGGACTGGTGGCTCCGGGCAAGAAGGCCGATCTGGTCTTCTTGAAGGACTTGAAAGCTGTCGACATTCAAGAAGTGATGATCGGTGGTAAGTTTGTTTCTGAATTAAAACTTCAGGATTCATTGCAGGAAAAACTGCAGACGTCCCAACCGCCTCTTGAAAACACCATGAAGCGCGCGCCGTTGACGGAAAAAGAACTGACTCTGAATCTGCTGCCGGGTGTTTACAACGTGATTGAAATCGTGCCTCACGAAATCATCACTCAACATCTGACCGTTGCTTTTGACGGAAAGAACTTTGCTGAAAGCGATGTTCTTTACATGGCCAACATCGAACGTTATGGCAAAGGTTTGCCTCCGGCTCTGGGCCTTGTAAAAGGCATGGGGCTAAAAAGCGGTGCCTTGGCCAGCTCGGTGGCCCACGATTCACACAATATCATGGTCATCGGCACCAATCCGGCAGATATGGTCCTTGCTGTGAATACTTTGATCAAAACTGGTGGCGGCTTTGCCGTGGCTGATCAGGGTGAAATCAAAGCTTTGGTGGAACTGCCGATCGCAGGTCTTCTAAGTCTAAAGAGCGCTGAAGAAATCAAAGATGGTATCGCGGACCTTAAAACTGCCTTCCGATCCTTGGGAGTCCATTTAGATGAGCCGTTTATCCAAATGGCGTTCCTGGCTTTGCCAGTGATTCCGACATTGAAGTTGACCGATCGTGGGTTGGTGAATGTCACAAACTTCAGCTTCATTCCATTGCAAGTTGAGGCTTAGGTCCTTGAAGCAATTACTCAAAAGCCCCTTTCTGACAGAACGGGGCTTTTTCTTCTCGACAGTCCAGCAAATTCCGTGATTCATTCGGGGTGATTTCTTATCAGGAGGTCATCATGTTTGAAACATTATGCGCGATGCTTGTGCCCTTTTGCATTCAAGCTTCGGATCCTGCAACCGACAGCTTAAAAAGTTACAATATTGATCCCAACAGCATCACCATTTCCGGTGTTTCCTCGGGCGGCTTTATGGCCGTGCAGATGGATGTGGCGTATTCGTCGGTGTTTTCCGGGGCCGGGGCCGTTGCGGGTGGTATTTACTGGTGTTCTGAAGGCGAATCCAAAAAAGCCCAGTCCCAGTGCATGGGAAATCCTGACAAGATCGACAGCCGCCTGATGATTGAAAAGGCGCTTGAGCTTTCTTCCCAAGGCGCGATTGATTCCCTCGAAAACCTCAAAGATCACCGCATCTATATTTTCGCCAGCCCCAAAGATTCCGTGGTGAAGCTTGGCAATAGCGACAAGCTGATCGAATTTTACGAAAGCTTTGTTCCTAAAAATCAAATTCATCGCGTGACCACTCCGGAAACCGCTCACGGCTTCCCGACTCTGTCCAGTGGTGGCCCCTGTTCCATGGCGGCCCTGCCGTGGCTTTTGAAATGCAACTTTGATACGGCCGGTGACATTCTGTCGCATATGTATACGGATTTAAAACCGCGCGGGACAGCCGTGGTGGAAAATCTGCACAAGTTTCAACAGACAGATTTTGGGGACAGCAAGACACCGCTTTATCGCGATGGCTGGATCTATGTGCCCGAAGCTTGCGAAAAACGAGCTTCCTGCAAGTTGCACGTGGCCTTGCATGGCTGTCAGATGAATCCGGATTTTATTCAAGACAAGTTTGCCACACAGGCTGGATACAATGACTGGGCTGAAAGCAATAACATCGTTGTGCTGTATCCGCAGTCGGCCCGCGACAGCCGCGGAAATCCTTATGCATGCTGGGATTGGTTTGGCTTCACCGGACCTGATTACGTCAGTAAATCCGGTGCACAGATGTCGGCTCTGATGAAAATGATCGAGCGCGTGCGCGGACTTTAATCCGCGCTTTCCGGGAACTCGGGTTCTTCCACGTTTCTCATATGATCTGCCAGGCGCAGCAGGGAATGCAACAGTTCGCTGCGCAGTGGTTCTGCAATTTGCAGTTCATCAAATGCCTGCACCATGCATATCATCCACTGATCGCGCTCGGACTTTCCGATCTTGAACGGAAAATGGCGCATACGCAGTCTTGGATGCCCGTATTTTTCCACGAACAATCCCGGGCCCCCCAGCCAGCCGGACAAAAACATAAACAGCTTTTCCTCGGACCCTTGCAGGTTCCCCGGATGCATGTCGCGAATGCCTTTGGCTTCAGGAAGGTTGTTCATGATCTCATAGAATCTTTTGCACAGTTGGCGCAGGACCTGTTCGCCACCCAGCAATTCGTAGGGTTTTTTCTCTTCAGACATTACAAGAACTTACTACTCCCGGACCAAAGTGGCAACTTGCTTCAAGTTGAGACATCTTGAGACTTAATTGAGCGCGAGATTTCTTCAGATTCCCTGTGAAAAAGCCGATAAATTCGTACACGCCGTGGAGTCTAAGTTCATGAAAAAATTAAATATTCAGCACGTCACTTCGATCCTTTCCATGCTCTTCTTTTTGAGCGCCTGTGATCGTATGGCTGTGGAAGACAGCAAAGTTTCTTTGAAGCTTCCCAAAACAGTTTCCGGAAAAGCCGGTGCCCAATCCGTTTCAACACTGAAGCATATTGCCGTGCAAGTCACCGCTGCGGATATGGCCGAACCCGTGACTTTGATTTTGGATTCCCACGACAGTCAGGCACTTCCCTCTGAAGTGACCCTGGAAATCCCATCTGGCAATAACCGTCTGATTCAAGTGCTTGCGGCGTACGGCACCGGAAGCAACGACGACAATGCGATCATCTACTATGGCGATGTGACAAAAACTTTGATCGGTGGAACTGATACTGCGGATGTGCCGTTGGATAATCTAAGCGGCACTCTGCCTGAAGAGGAAGGTCGCATTTACGGCCGTTATCTGACGGCTGCGAATCAGGGGCCGTCCGGCGAATTAAAAATGGTGTACCGCCCTGCTGGCAAACCCGGCATCGTGGTGGACCGCCGCTTCATTCTGGGTGGCTGGTTTGAAGCCACCGTTTTCAAAAATGTGGCTGTCGACTATGTTCTGCCTGATGGATCTCTGCTGGGAAATCAGTGGACTGTTGAGTCCCTGCCGGTTTCCAAACACCTGCTGCGCCTTCGCATGCCCGCCCATTCAGAAAGAAAATGGGAAAACAACACGAACAACTGGCGTGACCGCGGGGTTGAAAACAAATTTCTTGGATTCTTCGCCGCGCAAACATCGCTGTTGGATGATAAAAAAGTCTGCTCATTCAGCAAAACCAGCAAGAACAATGGTGATGTCTATTTCGGCAACAAGTACCTTGGCCCATCAATCCTGAATGTAATGCCAATTAAGGCTTTCTTTACCGGCACAACACCGCAGACTTCTGCAAACTTTGCTTCAATCATCGGGGGCATGGATATCAGCGCCTGCTCCACCCTGCCGTTAACAGAGGAATTCAGCCGTTATCTTGTTCTGGACAACTCCAATTATGGCAATGAATTGTGGGAATCGTTCGAAGGCCTTTCCGGTTATCGCGGCGGACAGGCCGCTTTCAGGGAAAAATCAATGGATGGTTTGACGACCTATCGTAACACCGTCAAGCAGGGGGCAAATTCCAACGGCCCTTACTTCGAGGTTTCGCTTTTGCCAGGCCTGAAAGATTCGATTACCAGCTACCAAATTTACAAAGCCACTCAAGGTAGTTATGCCCCGATGGGTTATGACAACCGTTGTGAGCCCTCTGAACTGTCCAAACAAGGCTGGATACTTCTCAGAACAAATGCCCTGCCGGCGGGGGCCGGTGACTTCGTCCGCTTCACGCCTGGTAACATTGGCTTCACTCTGGATCCATACACCAGTTATATGCTATGCCTGAGCAAAAACAATATCCCCTTAGGTTCGCAGATTCCGTTCGGCAGTTGGGCCTTTACTGCGTCCCCACCTGAAGGCATGAATCTGATCCTGGCGGGGAATCAGTTCAATCAAAGCTCTCAGCCAGTGGTTCATGAATGCCGTCGTATCGAAGTGGCTCTGACCACCCCTCAGGGGAACATCGTGAATGCCAACGGGGTCACAGCGACTCTCAGCGCACAAGGCCAAGCTGTACTTTACACGGATGCCACCTGCAGCACTACGGCCGCCTCTTCATTAAGTATTTCATTGCCGGCTGGAACTCACTTCACCTCGGTCTACACTAAAAGTGCCACGCCCCTTTTATATAATGTCAGTATCGACAGCAACAGCGCAGGACTGAATCTGCCGCCGCCACTGCCTTTTTCAGTGGTGGATGCTCCAACAACTGTCAGCCACCTGGACATGGTGATGAATTCCTCCCAATGGTATTCAGGCACCCCTGCAGAAATGAAACTTTTCAAAAACGGATGTTTCCCAATGATGGTGCGCCTGACCAACGCCGGACTGTCCGTAGATACTTCAGGGACGGTGAATTTCGCCTGGTATAAACTGGATGGCACCACCGCCTACACTCCACCCACTGGCACTCGCCTGGTGAACAACTGCACCAGCAAATCCCCGATAAGCCAGCTTTCATATAGTAACTCGGCCATTGCAGAATTCGCCATCGAAGTCGGCGCTGAAATACCTGCGAATGCCTCTTTGAAAGCCGATGGCTTCGGATTTTCTGCAAAGATTGCCGTCAACAATTCTCCACTGGTGCACCATTTGGCGATCCGCCTTGCGGGTGGTTCCACTTCAACTCCGGCTGTTGGATCCTGTCAGGCTGTGGAATTTGTCGCCAAAAATGCATCTGATCAGGATGTCGCCGTTCCTGCCGGACAAGTTGTAAGCTTTATACCGACAACGATATACTATCCCGGCAGCTCTGGAACTCTGGTCGAGTTCTTTGACAGCAGCAGTTGCAGCTACAACTCAAATAACTACGGCATTGCTGCCGGTGAAAGTGTCAAGACCATATACATGAAGGCAAAAAGCCCTCAAATGGCGGAAATCACCTATCAGTCCGAACACACCGAACGCACTCATGGCTACAACTCGGATTTGATCAGCAAGCTGACCATCAATCCGGTGGTGCTGCCTTTGCTTGTTCCGGTACCGGATCCAGTCGTTTTGGTTGGTAACACCGTCACACTTTACGTCCAGGGTGGTGTGCCCCCGTACTCGATTCAAAAGATCTCAGGTGCGGCAAGCCATTACTACTCGGAATACGGCAGCACGCTCAATGTCACAGCCGAAGGAATTGGAGCCATTCAGCTGTCAGTTACGGACAGTATGGGAATTGTTTATTTAGTTAACTTAACAGGGCAATAAAAGAATACGCAGCATGAAAACAGAAAAGATCAGCATCCTGATTGGCATCACCGTGTCGGCGCTTTTTATGTGGTTTGGATTCCACTATTTCAAATATGTGGACACCCCGGCGATTCAGCGCCCCTACAGCCCTTTCCTAGAGGGAATTGAGGTTCTGGACCTGCGCTTTAACGACATCAAATACAAAATCCGTCCGCCTTCACAAAGTCAGGCCCCAGTGGCCCTGATCGCGATTGACGACGCATCAGTGCGCGAAATCGGCCGTTTCCCGTGGAGCCGCGAAATGGTCGCGGAGATGACTGACAATCTGTTAAAGCTAGGTGCGAAATCCGTCAGCTTCGATGTCATCTTTGCGGAACCTGAAACATCCAACCCACAAGCGGACACCGCTTTTGCCAAGGTCATCGCTGACAATCCGGATCGCATCGTTCTGGGTACTTTTAGTGAAAATCTGGTCGACTTCAAACCCCACCAGGATCTTTGTGTGGCAGAAGCATTCCTGGCCACCGGTGGCGACCAGCTGGTTAAAATCAATCCCAGCTTTGCCATTGATGAAGAAACTCACGCCATCGACGATCTGAATTGGGCGCCGCTGTTCAGCACCCTGTTTCAAACCATTCAGGATCGTGAACAAAATGACCTGCTAAAAAGCCTGGGTAAAAAATCCCCTGAAGAGCTTTCGACTTTTCAAAAGAACAATCTAAAAGCCCGTCAATCCATGGCGTTATTTGAATATTGTAAAACCTGGCTGACCAAGCACGACATCTTCCTGTCACCAGAAAATATCGGTCAGGTGGAAACCCTTTATCATGACGTCGTGGCCGAAGCGCCAGATTTGAAAAATCTGAAATTCGAAGACCTGCGTTCACGTATTCGCAAATCGTATAAAACCCATCCGATCCCGCAGTATGGCGAATGGACGCCGAACACCCTGGAACTGCAAACACCCGCGAACTACACCTCAAGCTTCATTGCACAGCTGGATGCCGATGGTTACGTTCGTCGCTATCCCCTGTTCTTCCGTTCAGGCCACAAATTGGGCACCAGCTTCATTCCTTCCATGGCCCTGCAAAGCTTTCTGCTATCCGGCACTTACCGTGCTGAACTGAAAATGGCCACGGCCAAAGACGGCGAAAAAAGTCTGGATCAATTTAATATCTATGACACCTCCAAAGAACCGGAAGTCAAAATCGCAAGTTACCCGGTGGATGGTTCTGGCCAGCTGTTGATCAACTATTATGGCCGTCAAATGTCTTTGCCTTATGTTTCCGCCAAAGAGCTGTTCAATGACGAACCGACCGTCAAAGTCACCACCAGTGTCATGAATCAGGAATCCAAACAGCTGGTGATTGAAACCAAAGAATACGACAAGAAAGAATTCTTCAAGGACCGCAGCCTGATCGTGGGTGCCACTGCCGTGGGCCTTTACGACTTGCGAAACACGCCCTTGGAAGCCAACTATCCAGGACCTGAACTGCATCTGACCATGCTGGCAAACCTTTTTGACAAACACTTCCTGAAACAGTGGAACCAAGAGGCCCAATGGCTTCCGGTGGTGCTGTTTGCGGGTGGGACCGCCTTGGCCGTCGCCTGGGCTTTGCTGGGATCACTGTCATCCCTTCTGGGCTTTGTCGTCTTCATCCTTGCCCTGGGGGCCTTGGATCTATGGCTGTTTATCAAGAACAACTTATTGGTTCATTCCTTCCTGATTTATGCCTGTGCCTTTGTGGGCTTTGGTGCGATTCAGGTCTTTAAGTACTTCACTGAAGAAAAGAAAAAGAAAGAACTTAAATCGACCTTCTCTAAATACGTGTCTCCGGCGGTCGTGGATGAACTTTTAAAAGACGCCGCGAACTTGAAACTGGGAGGCCGTCGTGAGCGCATGACGGCGTTCTTCTCGGACGTCCGTGGATTCACGACGATTTCAGAGAAACTGCCGCCCGAAGAACTGTCTCGCGTGCTGAATCTGTATCTGACACCGATGACCGACATCGTCTTTAAGAACAGCGGAACTCTGGACAAATACATGGGTGACGCGATCATGGCCTTCTTTGGTGCCCCGGTAAAAGACCCGAATCATGCGGCCCACGCCTGCCGTTGTGCTTTGGAAAGCCTGGTAAAACTGAAAGAACTGCAAAAAGAGTTCTCGGACAAGGGACTTCCACACATCGATATCGGGATTGGCATCAACACCGGCGAAATGAGCGTGGGGAACATGGGCTCCAACATCGTTCAGAACTACACGGTGATGGGTGACTCGGTAAATCTGGCGTCCCGTCTTGAGGGAATTAACAAAGAATACGGCACTCGCATAGTGATTAGTGAATTCACGTACAAAGACGTCAAAGACACCTTCACTGCCCGGGAAATCGACCGCGTGCGAGTCAAAGGAAAGCTTGAACCCGTGCGCATTTTTGAACTGGTGTGCGAGGGCACTGCCCAAGACAAAACCGCGGAATTAATGACATCGTTCCAGTCAGGATATGAACTGTATCATCAAAAACGCTTTGCCGAAGCCAAAGAGGTCTTTGAAAAAGCCCAACGCAACTGGGGCTCGGAAGAACCCGTCAGTGAGCTTTATATCGAACGCTGTCAGGAGTATCTGGATTCACCACCACCGCAGGACTGGGATGGTGTTTACGTCATGAAAACAAAATAAAAAAAGCCACCCTCGGGGTGGCTTTTTCGTTTCTACTTACCCAGAATGCTGTGGGTGAAGGTGAATAGGCTTGTCACTACAAACTTGTTATAGTCGTAAGAATCCTCGTCGGAATCCCCCACATTGTACTGCAGGCTTAAAAGCATATTCACGTTGCGCTTAAGGTCCTTGTTAAAGGCTGCTGTCACAATCGGGTTCGTGTCAATGCGCGGGCTTGTGGCTTCGTCATAGTTCTGACTGGAATACTCGCCACGCAAGCTGCCATTGAACTTCCACCAGGCCGGGAAGGCATAAGTCAAACCCAGGGCCGAGCGTTTATACCGATAATTACGGCCTTCCGCCTGATTGATAATATAAGACGCATCGAGCGTCAGGGACTTTTCGCCTTTCAGATCCAGAATCCACGTCGGCAACAGGGTAAATCCATAACGAAGAGCCGTCTGGTCATCATCCCCTACTGAGGTCGCCAGCAGTGAACGTTCATGGGACACATCCAATCGCCCCGCCATCAGGACATCACTTTGAATCGGCGCGGACAAGGTCGTATTCACACCCAGGGAACTGATGGCCTCTTTACGTGTTCCGCCCGTCGGGCTCATAAAGATGCTCTTATACGTTGGCACCAGTTCCCAATTCAAAGAGCGCTTGGCATATTCAAACTCTTTATGGAACGGAAGGCTCAGGTCTATCTGCAAAGGATCCGCTGTCTGCAAGGTGGCGTTGTCTTTAAAGCTGGTGTCGGTGCTGTAGTAATCAGACACCCCGAGTTGAGTTCCAAAGTCCGAAGTCGGCGTGCGTTTCCAAATGGCAAGGGCACTGGCACCAAAATTCAAACGATACGCCTTCACATCTGTGCTGACGTTATTTTCTGCGACATTCAAAACGTTACCGTCATAGATCGCGCCAATAAAGCCCGTAAAACGGTACTTCTCTTTTTTGCTTTCATAGAAGGACTGCATTTTGTCGATCTGAGCCAGCAGGTCTTCGGCCGCACGGTCCATCTGTGGGTCCTGGGAATTATCCAGAACGTATTCCATGCTGGTGCGAGCTTCCGGGAACTTCTGCTGCTGCATTTCAATATTACCGGCAAAGAACGACGCCGTCGGGCTTAAGCCCGGATCATTTTCAGCGCGGATTTCAATCAGCTCTTTGCGGGCCTTGTCATAATCCTTCAGTTTCAAGTGATTCAGGGCCACGTAATAGCCTTTTTCCAAGGACATTTCCATCGGCACATCGGCCATGGAAAGAGTCGCCAGGGACTTGTTATAGTTTCCGACCTTGTACAGGGTCACACCATAACGATAGTAGTAGGAATCGTTTTCCGGATCCAGTTCCACGGCGGCAGCGTATTTCTTTTCGGCTTCCACATAGTTCTTTTGGGCATAGAACTTGTCGGCTTCTTTCACCTGGACTGTGGCCTCTTCTTTTTTGCGTTTTTTCTCTGCCGCACTCATTGCCGTCTGCTGTTCTAGCATGGCCGCACGTTGTTTGGCCTGTTCTTCCTCCAGCATTAGTTGGGTCTTCTCCTGAACTCGCTTCTGCTCGCGATCCTGCTTTTCCAGCTTGCGGATATTCTGCGGAGACATCACCTGCGCTGTCGCTGTGGGCTTAGCCACCAGCGTTTTCTCGTTGGCAGAAGCATATTTTGCCAACTCGTCAGCGGACTTGAACAGGACAATTCTTTGCACGGTCCCACCCGGAACGGCGTAAGCATAGTAAGGCGGTTTGCCTGGTGCTGAAAATTCCAGAACCCGCGGACGGTTGTCCCCGATAAAGAACTGAATGATAAAGAACCCGGTCAGCGGACCGCCGGCGCCGCCGCGGCGATTCAGCATCACCTGGGCCATTTTGCCCGATTCACTGTCACGCACGCGCAAAGGACGGGCGTCAGCTCCGCCCTCTCCGTCTTGCAATTCAATTTCCAATGATTGTGTCTGAGAGATTCGTGCATCCAAAGCATAAGCTGAATTCACGATCAAGGTGCCTGCTAAACCCAAAGCTGCCAGTTTCATACGCTGCATTCTCGATGGTTGAGGTGTTTGTTATTTCGGACGAGGTGTAATGACGACCTTGGTTTTGCCGTTGATCGCACGATTAACATCCTTCAACGTGTCCTGGGTCGGAGCCTTCACCACCGTTGGCGGAGCCACCACTGGGGCCGCAATCGGCTTGATTTCCTGAGCCATGCCCAGATCCATGTCCTTACTGTCGATCATCGAAGTCGGAGCAGCAGGTTTATCGGCACCCGCGGCTGGCGCTTCCGAAGCGACATCACGGTTGTTGTCAGCTGATCCAGCTGGAGCAGCACCGGCTTCCGCCGTCAATCCTGCACCTTCTGTCGGTGCTGACACCGCAGAGGCAACGGATTCGCCGTCAATTTGTTTCATTTCTTCTTTAGGCAAAGCTTTTGGAGGTTCCGGAGCAGCATTCGGAGCGGCTGTCGTCATCTCACCTTTTTTTACAAGTACTGGCGCGCCCACCATTTTACCCTGAGCGTTCACTGCCGCCAGACTGACCGCCCCTTTGAAGGTCACAATGGACGTCATCTGAGTTTTTACATCAAACCCCGCCTGGAACTGAGTTCCGCGCACACCCGCGACCGCTGTCGGAGTTTTGATCTGGAACTTGCTCTTTTCACCATCATAGGTTTGCTCGACATTACTGCGGATCTTACCGCCGGAAAGTTTGATCTCGACGTTCTTTTTGCCAGTGGCAGCGTCGTTCTGATATTGAGTGATTTCAATTGTCGTGTCCGGGCTCAGATTCAAAACGTTTCGATCGGACATCACAATTTTGGCGCGGGAATCAGCGGCAGTGACGACCTTGTCGCCCTCATAAACTTTCGCACCCACTTTGGCAGGAGCCGTTTTTCCTTCGGTGTGAATTTGCACTCCGCCCTTCACTACCATAAAGACACCATACATTTTGTCAGCGGCATGAACTTGAACGCACAATAAAAAACAAACAAAGCCAACGACTTTAGCCATTTACGCCATCCTCTAATTGTTAAGTACCTCTATAGTTTAGATGAGAATTTCTTGGATTAGAAAAACACTTTGTCACCCGTCTCGGTTTTAGACTGAGGTCTCAGATTCAACACTGGACGATGGGCGTGTTCTGTAATGTTTATTTCAAGTCAGAAATTTCCCAGACCCATTCAGAGATTTTATTGAACGCCTGAAAGTGGGACGTGATTTTCAGTATTTAGAGCCCCTGACAAAAAGCCGACAAGAACTGTATGAAAAAACATCATGTTATTCTGATTATGGCTCTTTGGGCGCTGACGGCTTGTGATCGTCTTTCCTTGGATGAATCATCCAAAGTCAAGATCACCTTCCCCAGCACACAATCCTTGTCTTCCAAAGTCGAAGCCATGACCAGCAATGGAAGCATTCGCCCCGTGCCAACAGGCTTTACCGGTGATCGTCCGATCAACTGCTACATCATTGGCGCCAGCGGCCCTGAAGCTGCCATGCGAAGAAATGTCTGCACTCGTGACGATGGCACCATGACGCCTAAATTTATTGGCGAATGGGTTGGCGGCGTTCCTGCCGGAGGCTCCATCACCATGGATGTCACTTCCGGCAAAGACCGCGTGATTACCGTCGTAGGCTTCTATGCTCCAGAAGGAACGTGCAAAGACTTTAAAGGCACCTCGGGTCCCGGTGATGCTTTATCAAAGCCTTATATTTTAGGTGAAGTGGGCAAGCTGCTGTTGACGGCCGGTGAAGAAAAGAAAATCGACATCGATATCACTTATGATCCGGAAAAATGGTTTGATTCCTGTGATGGCCCCGACTTCCCGGATGACGGCCCGGGCGGTGGCGGCAGTGTCATCCCGACGGTCCTGGCAATTCAAAAGGACTACTTCCCGCCAAACACGCTGACGACTTACTCTTGCAGCAGCTTTGGCGTTTCATTGCGTGATGCTCAAAACCGTGAAGGTTCCTTACCCACGGATACCGTGTTCTCGGTATCCGCCAATGGATCGCCGTTGGAAGTCTATCAGTCTTTCAATGAGTGTCATCAGAACATCGGCGCTTATGGCAATGCGGTGATACCGGCCGGTCAGTCATTTAAAGACGTTATCGTGAAGGCTCCGGACACTCCGGGGGCACTGGTTATCGCCACGACTATCCTGTCTTCATCTGCGGTGCTTAGTACTCCGACAGCGAATTTCCAAAATGTCGGTTCAGGAGACAAAGGCTTTGACCTTGTCGGAGCACGTTCTATCCTTCCGGACCTTTGTTATCCATTTACAATCAAACGCCGCTATGTCACTGGAACTGACGAATACAGTTCTTCACCAGCCATGATCACACTGGCTCCGTCCAGCGGCTTGACCGTCTATAGCGACTCCAGTTGTGTGACATCAATCACATCTACAACAATTTCGGCTCACACCTATGGCACAAACGTATTCCTGAAAATGACCGGAGCCCAGGGGCAAAACACCCTGACCATGTCGGGTTCAGGATATCTGTCACTGACCCAATCCGTTTACCGTGGCGGCGGTACGAACGTGCCTTGGGGCTTTGAAGTGCGTGGACACCGCGATGGACCAAGCCGCGGCCAGTGTTACAATTCAGCGTACGAGGCCGTTTTGGTGAACTCCCAGCACACAGCCGTCATGGCTCCGACTCAGATGCCGGTCGTTCTGGGATCCGGTAATACCGAGTTTTACAACGAGAGCAGCTGCATGACGACGCCCAGCCCGAACCTGACTTTATACGGTGGCAAGTATTCCCTGCCGTTCTATATAAAAACCATGCAGCCGATCAACCTTCCGTTAAGCGCTAGTTCTCCGGGACTTAACAACGGTGTTTACAACATCAATGTTCGTGGTCCGCTTGCGATGGGTGCTGAAAACATCAATGTCTCCCCGTTCAACGGAGCCTGCGCGAAAGTTCCCTATGGCACTTTCTGCTGGGGCAATAACAATGGCGGCCGTATTCTAAATGGTGCTTCCAATATCCCGGCTTATGTGAACCCTGCTGGTGTTGACTGGAGCTATATCAAAATGGGTGCTGACTTTGGCTGCGGACTTTCCATGGCCGGTGACATCAAGTGCTGGGGGCAGAATGCTCAGGGGCAGGTTGGTAACGGTTCGACAGCAACTGTCACTTACCCTGAAGCACTGGCTGGCGGCGACTATTACATGCAAATGTCCGTCGGGAACATGCATGCCTGCGCGATCACCAATTCAAATATTTTAAAATGCTGGGGATCCAATGGTGCCGGCCAGCTGGGCGACGGAACGACTGCTTATCGCAGCTCTCCGGTCATCGTGGATGCCGGGACCACCTATAGATTTGTCTCTACCGGTTCTTCACACACTTGCGCCATCACCACCACCGATCAGCTGAAATGCTGGGGTAACAATCTGGGTGGCAAACTGGGGAATGGCTCAACGTCTTCTTCCCTAACTCCGGTCTTGATTGATTCTGGAGTTCAATACGCCACCGTTTCTGCCGGCTCAACGAGCACCTGTGGAATCACCAATTCCAGTAGCTTGAAATGCTGGGGTGAAAACAGCTTTGGCAACGTCGGGAACGGAACCTATGGAAACAATGTCACATCCCCAGTGGTTATTGATCCGGGTTCAACTTATACGGCCATTTCCGTCGGCGAACAAATGGCCTGCGGTATCGACAGTGGCCTGGTGAAGTGCTGGGGCTTAAATAGCAACGGCCGACTGGGGCTTGGGCCCGCAGCGGGAGATCAATCCGTACCAACTGCGGTTTCAATGCTTTCAGCCTGGGGCACCCCGATTCAGGTGTCCACCGGATCCGGAACGACCTGTGCCAGCACTTCCAGCCGTGTCGTCTGCTGGGGTGAAGGTATGGAAGGTGAACTGGGTGTGAACACACCGATGAACGCCAGCACTCCTATGGAGCTGATCTATTAAATTTTGCCCTGTCCACTTTCTGGACAGTCCGGCATTTACTTCATCCCATGCCCGGCGCAGTTGATATTCCGCCTGTGAATATGGAAACTGCCCGGATCACAGGGGATGAGCTATGTTAAGACCTCACATCATCGGTGTTGCTGGCGGCAGCGGTTCCGGCAAAACACATTTCGCCAAAGAACTGCAGCAGCTCTTGGGTGAAGACAACTGCTCGATCATCTATCAGGACAACTACTACATTGATCAATCCGCAAAGTTTGACGGTGATGGGGGCTCGGTGAACTTTGACCACCCTTCCAGTCTGGATTTCGGTCTTTTGGCTGAAGGACTGCGCACGCTGAAATCCGGGCAAAGACTGAATATCCCCATTTACGATTTCGTGACCCATTCCCGCAAAAAAGAAACCCTGCTGGGTGAACCCAAGAAAGTTATTATCATCGACGGCATCTTGATTCTGCATTCCCTGGAAGTGCGCGCAGAACTGGATGAAGCCATCTTCTTTGACACTCCAGAAGAGCTGCGTTTCGAACGCCGCCTGAAACGTGACGTGCACGAACGCGGAAGAACTCCGGACGGCGTGCGCAAGCAATTCGAACTGCAAGTTCGCCCAATGCATAATCAGTTCGTGGAGCCTTCCAAAGACCACGCCCACACGGTGATCAAAGATCTGGGTGATTACAGCCAGGCACTGCAGATCTTCCGTCAGAAACTATCCCAAAACTTTTTGCAGTAATTGAGACCTGACATCCAACTGGACCCGCATCGGGTGACAGTTGGCAGGATTCGCAAGCCAGCATACCCAACAAGCCAGCCCACCCCTACCCTGATTTCACAAGGGGGCCCCGGGTGAAATCAAACTTTTCACGACGATCCTTTCTGAAGTCATCGCTTGCCGCCAGTGCATTGGGCTTTTTTCGCAGCGAACAGGCCGAAGCCGAGCCCAAAACCCAGAACGTCAACCTGACCATGAACTACACGCGTCTGGCCGATTCCGCAGCCGAACTTGAAAACTTTTACGAAGTTCTGATCATTGGTTCCGGCTACGGCGGTTCGGTGATGGCGGCGCGACTAAGCCGGCATCACCAGGTCACCATCTTAGAACGAGGGCGCGAATGGGTCCCCGGAGAATTTCCGGAAACATTTCAGCAAATGAAATCCAACCTTTGCTGCGAAACCCATCCCCTGGGACTTTATTCCTATCACACCCATCGCGACATTGATGTCATGTGCGGCAGTGGCCTTGGTGGAACCTCCTTGATCAATGCGGGTGTCGTGATTGCTCCGGATCGTGAAATGTTTCAGAAAAAAGGCTGGCCGGAAGAAATTCAAAAATCAGCCCAAAAGGGCCACTTTGAAAATTTCTATCAACGCGTTGAAAACATGCTTAATGCCCAGTCTTACGACCCCAGTCGCATGCGCATTCATAAAGCCAACAATCTAAAAAACAGCAGCGATGAACTGGGAGATCCTTTTCATTGGGCTCATATCGCCGTCAACATTCATGGCAGCCATCGCACCCCGCTCGGGGACCGTCAGCCCAAATGTCATATGTGCGGAAACTGCAGCACCGGATGCAACACCGGCGCCAAAAACACCCTGAACATGAACTACCTTCCCCTGGCCAAAAAAAATGGCGCCCGCATCTTCACCCAGATGCAAGTCAGTCATATCGAAAAAAACCGCCAGGGAAATTATCTGGTCCGTGGCACGCGCATCAGTGGGCGCGAAAAAAAGCCCTTCAGTATTGAAGCCCGCAACGTGATTGTTTCTGCGGGAACCATGGGTTCAAATCAGATTTTACTGCGTTCGCAGAAATGGGGGCACCTGCAGATGTCCCCTCTGCTAGGGCGGCATTTTTCGGGCAATGGTGACTTGCTGGGCCTGGGCTTCAACGGCCGTCAAGCCACTGACATGCTTGGCAACAGCAGTGCTCGCATCTATCGTCCGGACATGATTTCCGGCGCGACTATCTATGGGATCGCCGAATACCGCCAGCGAAAGAATATTTTCGAACGCTATCTGATTGAAGAAGGCAACATTCCCGGGGCCCTGGTACAAATCGCCAGACGCCTGACCACTTTTGTCAAAGCCCAGACATCGCCGTCAAAAATCTACCGGGCGTGGATTGATTTTATCAACAGCAAGGATGTGGAAAAAGGTTCGCTGAATCATTCTATGGTGTATTTCGGAATGGGCCATGACCGGGCCGAAGGCCGCCTGCAACTGGATCACGCCAATCGGGCCGTGGTTCACTGGCCGGGAGTACAACAAGATCCGATCTTCAAGCGCATGATCGCCAAAATAAAACAGCATGTCGCGGTCAATGACGCCACCTACGTCAAAAATCCGCGATCAACAATTCTGGGCGGCAACAACCTGATCACAGTGCACCCGCTTGGAGGCTGCGGCATGGGTGATTCAGTTCAGACCGGTGTCGTCAATCATCTGGGGCAGGTTTTTCACCGGGACGGATCGCTGTACCCGGGATTGTTTGTCATGGATGGATCAGTGATTCCAACAGCTGTGGGCGTGAATCCACTGTTGACGATTTCGGCCCTCGCAGAAAGGGCCGCGGAAAATATGGAGCTGCGCTAGCGCATCACCGAACTTGCGGTCGCGGCAGTTTCGTTGATCACACGCTGGGAAATCGCAGGATCCCGGCCAAAATATCCAAAGGCACGCAGTTGATTGGGACGAACAATATTACGGCTGGTGTTAGAAAGATTCCATGAACTTTTAAACACGACCGCTTTAAATTCATTCTTCCAGTCAAATTGCTTGTAATTGGCTTCACCCCACTGGTGAGCCATGTTCGCCAGATGGCAACTGGCGCAGTCCAAAGTGCCGGGATTATGGCGTTCGGGATTTTCGTATTCAAACACCGTGGAAAGCATCTCTTTCACCTGGGCTTCTGAATAAATTTTCTTAAAGCGATATGAATCACTGGCAAGTTCGGCAAAAGCTTCATCCGCAGGCTCTGTGACATCCGGCCTTGGAGTCATGCCCCCGGTGAAAGTCTGAAACTGAAAAGACGCCTGCGTGACCGCATGGGTCTGCCCGCGCACTCGCGGAATATTCATGACTTTAGGCGCCCCGTTCACGATATCAAAGCCGGAAAAGATCCAAAGCATTTCGTTGGCCATGACATTCATAGCGGTCATACGAATCAGATTTTTTTCTCCGCAATGCTTTAACAACAAGGCGCGCAGGTATTTCCAATACGGCCCCTGCAGCCCTTCAGACTTCAGGCGAGGATGAATTTGCAAGGCATCTGTGGCTTTCCCCGAAGACAGCTTTTGCCATTCTTTCCAGATGCCAGTGAACGCGGTTTCATCAAATTCATAAAAACTATGTATGGCCGCATCCCGGGTGGTTACGCCGTCCGTATCTTCGATCACAGGCTGCCACACCAGACGAATCTGGCGACGGCATGGCAAAGGCCCCTCTCCTTCGACAAAGCAGGGATCAATACGGACGGCTACCACCTTCAATTGGTCACGCCATATTTTAAAGTTTGGATGTTCAGGAACCAGCTGAACGATTCCCTGAAAAGTTTTAAGCGAAAGCAGCGGCCCCTGAGCGCCACTGGAAACCGCAGACAACTGCAACGCTTCATCAGCACTGTCAGGAAGCGGCAGCAGAATGGATAGATCATTCAGGCTTAAAGCCGCCCGGCATTCCCCGCCATAAAGCAGTCCCAAAGAAAGCAAAACTGTCACAATTGTCTTCATGGCGAGGTCATCGCAGAGCCCTGCTCAGATATCAATTCCCAAGTATCAAATGAAAGCGAAATGAGCCCTGTCTTGCGCGTTTTTTGAGCATTTTCTTTCCTATTTGCCAAAGCTCTGATGCAATTACGCGGAATTTGCCGTATCCTTGTGGAAGATACTCAAACTTCAACGGAAGGATGAGCTATGGCACAAAGAAAACCCTCGCCCGCGGGAATCGCAAATACTCTGCTGGATCTGGTCAGTCAGATCCCCGCCTCCTCCCATAAGGCATCAAACACTCCCGTCAAAGATTCTGCGCAAGTGATCAAGTCAGCCTCATTGCGTGCCGCCAGCGTCTCTGCGGCTTTGGCTATTCCACCAGGTCCTCTTGGCATGGTGACGATCCTGCCGGATCTGATATTGATCTGGCGAATTCAGGCCCAGATGGTTTCAGATATTGCGGCCATCCATGGCAAAACAGGATTTTTGACCAGAGAGGCGTTGTTGTTTTGTCTGTTTAAACACGGTGCAAGCCAGCTTTTCCGCGACATCGTCGTGCGCGTCGGTGAACGTTATGTTTTACGCAAAACCAGCCTGCGCATGGTACAAAGACTGTGTGAACGACTGGGCTTGCGGGTGACTCAGCGAATGCTGGGGGCCAGTATCTCTCGCTGGATTCCGGTGGCCGGCGCCGTTGCCGTCGGCTGGTATACACGCTATGATACAAAACAAGTCGGCCAGTCGGCTTTGGACTTATTTTCCAAAGACATCGACACCGATGACTTGAAAGATGTCACCGAGTCAGAAAGGAATCTGCCTTGAATAAAATCACCCTGTTGTCCCTGATCTGCCTGTCCTTGTGGGGCTGCGCCCACACTGAAACAACGCCTGAGGAAACCAGCATGCAAAACAACTCCGCCCCTGCTGCCAACTTCAAAGACATCCGCTGGGAACTTGTCGAGCTGATGGGTCAGCCCGTGAAATACGCCAACGCCGATTCGCAAAAAGTTTATATACAGTTTAATGGTGGTGACAATCGTGTGAACGGAAGCGATGGCTGCAACAGCTTCACCGGAGCCTACGAAGAAACTCCGGGCCAACGCCTGTTCATTTCCAAACTGGCTTCCACCAAAAAATTCTGCGTGAAAATGCCGACTGAAGACAATTTTGCCGAAGTTCTGCAGGGCGTGGATAACTACACCGTGGATGGAGACAGCTTAAGCTTGAACAAAGCGCGCATGGCTCCTTTGGCTCGCTTTAAAGCCGTCAGCAAATGAAGTTTTCGCTGATTCTGCTCGGTGCTGCCTTTCTCGCGACACCGATCGTGCAAGCACAATCCCCCTTCGCTGACCACAAAGGGCGCGAGATCATCTATCAGGGTTTAACTGAAGATTTCGTCCCTTTTAACTATCAGGAAAATGGCGAAGTCAAAGGCTCAGCCACGGAGGTGGCGAAGGAAGCCTTTAAACGCGCCAAGCTGAAAGCCACTTTCACCGTCTGGCCCTGGGCTCGCGCCTATAAAGCCGCCCTGGAAAAACCCAAACACTTTGTCTATTCCACGTCTCGCACGGAAGAACGCGAAAAACTTTTTAAATGGGTCGGTCCCATTGTAAAAGATGAGGTCCATTTGGCCTGCTTGCAAAGCGCAAACCACGAACCCCATCAGGATTTCAAAACTTTCAAGTCACATGCGGTTGCCGGCCAGTATGGTGACGCCCCGATCGAATTTTTGCAAAAGCACGGCTTTAAAATCACCATTTACCGGGAAGAAGACGAACGCATGCAAGCCTTCAAAAAAGGCCGCATCGCACTGGATATCGTGACAACCGGAAGCCAAAAGTCCTATGAAGCCAAGTGGAACGTCAAATACAAGAAGCTGGCTTACCTTTACGCCACCGATTACTGGCTGGCATTTCATCCCAGTACGCCCGACTCTGTGATTGAATCCCTGAACAGTGCTCTGGAATCCATGCGCAAAGACGGCACCCTAAAAAATATCACCGCTAAATACTAGCTTCTGCGGCTTTGATATGTTTTAAATGACCTATGAGTACTGAATCCAAATGCCCTCAATGCAATTCCGAACACATCTATCAGGACGGCAACCTTTGGGTCTGCCCCGAATGCGCCCACGAGTGGAGCGCCCATGCCGCAGAAGCCCCGGCAGAAGAAGCCGTCGATGACGGTGTTATTAAAGATGCCAACGGCAACGTCCTTCAAGATGGTGACACTGTTGTGGTGATCAAAGATCTGAAAATCAAAGGATCTTCCTCTGTCGTCAAAGTCGGAACCAAAGTAAAAAACATCCGCCTGCAATCCGGTGGGGATGGTCACGACATCGCCTGCAAGATTGACGGCTTTGGATCCATGAATCTGAAGTCCGAATTCGTAAAGAAGGCCTGATGACCAGAATTCTGATTCTGACTGCCATGAAAGAGGAACTCAACGACGTCGCGGGCCTGCCCTCGGCGCCGATGGCCTCTTTGGCACCTTTTGCCGTCCCGGTGTGGAAGCTGCAAAATAAAGAATCAGACATTCTTATCGCTCAGACTGGCATTGGTCCCATCAATGCCAGTTCAGTTCTGACGTCGTTTCTAAGCACATATAAATTTGATGTCGTGATGCTATTGGGATTGGGCGGAGCCATCGACCCGGGCCTTAAGCTTGGCGATATCTGCATTGCCACGGACGTCATTCAGCACGATGCCATCTGTTCGTCCAACCACGGATTAGAGTACATGGCCAGCGGAGAACTGCACCTGTCTTTGCCTCCAGAAAAACGCAAATCCATCAAGATCAAAGCCTCGGCGCAATGGAATCAGAAGATCGACGGTCTGTTGAAGAATAGCCCCTGCGCAGTTCACCATGGCACTGTTTTATCTGGATCTGAGTTTGTTGGCGGCACGGTTCGCAAGGATTTACTTAAACGAACATTTGCTGACGCTTTATTGGTAGATATGGAAGCTTGTTCCATCGCTTATCTTTGTGAAAAAGCCCAGGTGCCTTTTGTGATCGTTAAAACGGTGGCTGACACCACTTATAGCAAGCCCACTGATGAATACGTCAACTTCCTGACTTCCAGTCAGAAAAAAACCGCCGATATCATCGACGGCCTTTTAAGCTGATCACTGCGCCCCGCCTTCGACGCCGAAGTGCGCTGGCATCTTGTGTTCGGTCTTGATCCATACAGGACGCTCGCCGGTTTTTTGACTTTGCTTGAACATGCGATGCGCTTTCAATGCCGCCAAAAGGTTGACCACATTAGCCAGCACCCAACGCACTGGCACCATCAATGCCTGACTGAAATCATTCACCCGAATCACGGCACGCATTCTTTGCAGAATACGAATGCCCATGGCCACCGCATTAAAACTCAAAAGCGCCACAAAGAACGGGCTTTGCAACAGGCTTGGCATGGCCTCCCCTTGCAGGCGCAAAGCAAACATCCCCAGCAGAACCAAGATAGAAAGCAAAACCAGAATGCTGTTCGCGGGGCCCTTCCGGTCCCGCAGCAGGAAGTACCTGTCCACCAGCGTTCCACCCCATTGCAGATTGTGAAAGCCCTGATAAGCAATTCCCAAGGTCCATCGTGACTTCTGGCGGACGCTCGCCATGAAATCACTGGGGAAGTATTCCCGGGTTGCGATAAACTCTTTTTGTCCGTCCGGTTTCTCAAGCTCAGCGCACACAAAACGGCTTTTAAAGCCCATAGGCTTGGCGATAATTCCCAGATGATAGTCTTCAGTCAAAGTGTCTTCTTTTAAAAGCTGCCCGTTTTGCCGCGCCATCATACCCGTCACCAGGTTTCGCGACATACAAGTTCCCACCCCGGCGGAAGGAATGGCGGCGCCCAGTTCCTGACGGACCAAAAGATCTTTGGTATGCGCTTCGCTGAATTCGTCAATATAGATGCCACCCACTAAAGATGATTTGGGCACATCAAAAGAAAACACCGGAATTTGAATGAAATCAGCCTCGCGACTGTGATAGTTCATCAAGGTGAATGCGTGAGGGTGCAAAACATCCTCTGAATCCTGCAACAAAAAAAGATCCATCGTCTGGCCCGTGACTTTTTCGGATTGAATAATCTGCCGGGCAATTTCATTCAGCATCTGCCCCTTGGAGGTTGGTCCCGCCTGGGTGTTTACAACTACGACAACTTTGTCCGGAAAGAGGCGCTCAAGTTTACTGGCCTCTTCCCATGTTGCTGTGTCGTTGGGGTAAACACCCAGAAAGAACTTATAATTCTGATATTCAATACCTTGTACATTCCCTCGGATCATCGGCCCGATAACTTCGGCTTCTTTCCAATTGGCGATCATGATGGCAATATGCTTTTGTTTCAGCGACTTCATCGTCAACAACGTCGAATGCCCAATACGCTGAGGTCTAAGCCCTCGCAGCAAAGCCACCAGATCAATAAACAAATCATCCAAAATAAAGACCGTCGTCGCCAGCACCACCAGCCACGTCAAGAGCGAGAAGGCATCGTGATATTCCCAAGTCCACGGCATCAGAAGATTCCTCCGACGACCAGAAGACCTTCAAGTTCTCCGCTGTGTGTGTGCTTTTCCAACGGGTGAAACAACAGGGCCGACATATTCCAGGAGTTTTCAAACCATCCTGTGCGCCCACCCACACGCCATTCCGTCATGGTCGGCCCCAAATCAGCACTGCGACTTTCACGTGCATAGAATTCACCATAAGCGTCCACTTTTAGCTTCATTAGCGGCGACCAACGATAGCCCTGCTTCACCCAGGCAATAGACACCGGCGTGGAAGACAGGCGCGGCACATAGGATGCTTCCCCATAGACATCAGTGAAGACCTGCGGAACCGGCCAGCTAAAGAAATATCCCGCTGCTGCGACCATGCGCGGATCCCATGTTGTAGCCGCCGGTTGTTCGTCATTGCCGACAACCGTGCGATAACCCACCTGGGCCCCGACACTCATCCACTCGACCGGACGAAGCTGCAACCCCACCTGCGGGTTCACCGTGTTATCATAGTACTTGGCTTTCGCTCCGGAGGATTGATACTGAATATTGGCACCCAAGTACGCTGCGACCTTCGCCGAAAGAATCTCAGCAATTGGATGGTAATAGCGAAGGCGCGTGTCGGTGACGAAATCATAGTCGTAAAAATAGCTGCTTTCAGAATAAAGTTCGACAAAGCCCCTCGGTGCAGGTTTTGCACTCATCACCATTTTCTCGGCCAGCACATCCTTGGCTTCATCCGCTTTTGCAGTTGCACAACACATAGATGTAATTACAAAAAGTGAACATATATAACGAAACGTCATCCGCAATTCCTTCGCAAAGAGTTCGTGGGAAGGTAGACGGTAAATGAATTTTGCGGCAATGAAGAGTTAAACTCTTGTAAGTATATAGGAGTTGCCAACGAATAATCTGCGCCACTACGGTTGAACGCATGAAAACACTACTCGTCGTATTTGGAACAAGACCTGAAGCTGTGAAATTGGCCCCGCTTATTCTGCAAGCTAAACAAGACTCGCGCTTTCGCGTGATTGTCGGCTCGACCGGGCAACATCGGGAAATGCTTAGACCTCTTCTGAACTTCTTCCAGATTGAGCCCGATTTTGATTTGGATTTGATGAGACCAGGACAAAGCCTTGCAGACATCTCCACATCGGTGATGAAAGGTCTGCATGATTACCTGTCGAACAACAAGGTGGATGGCATCTTGGTTCAAGGTGACACCACGACTTGCTTTATAGCAGGCCTGGTCGCTTTCTATCATCGCATCCCGATCATCCACGTCGAAGCAGGGCTTCGTTCCGGCGACATCAATTCACCCTTCCCGGAAGAGTTCAATCGCAAAGCCACGGGCCTGTTAGCGAAGTTCCACTTCGCCCCCACAGAAACCTCGCGGGAAAATCTATTAAAAGAACACTACCCGTCTGATGACATCTATGTGACGGGCAACACAGGCATCGACACCTTGTTCGAAGTGCGTAAGCGCCTGCAAAAATCAGATATCTATAATCAGGAGCTGAACGAACGATTTGCCTTTTTAGATCCTTTAAAAAAGCTGATTCTGGTCACCGTTCACCGTCGCGAATCCTTTGGCACGCCGATGGAAGAAGTGATGAAAGGTCTGGTGGCCCTCTCAGAGCGGCCGGATGCTGAAATTCTGATTCCACTTCATATGAATCCTCAGGTGCGGGCTTCGGCACGCAAGATCTTTGGAGATCGCGCCCGTTGGATAGACAAAGGACTGCCAGTGAATCCCGGGGAAAGTAAAATCTGGTTGTGTGAGCCCATCGACTATGTCCCTTTTGTCTATTTGATGGAAAAAGCCCACAAGATCATCACCGACTCCGGCGGTGTTCAGGAGGAAGCTCCATCCTTGGGAAAACCTATTTTGGTGGCCCGAGAAAAAACCGAAAGACCCGAAGCCATTGCCGCCGGAACATCGATGCTGATTCCCCTGCAGGAAAAGGCTTTCTTCGACACTGCAACCCTGGTCCTGGATACACCAGAAATTTTTGCGCGTATGTCCCAGGCTAAAAATCCTTTTGGTGACGGCAAAGCCTCAGAACGCATTCTGGAAGTCCTGGCTGACAAGCTTTAGGGTGAAACATGAAAGTCCTCGTTTTCATTCTGACAACATTGTTCGTGGTGCTGACATCAATCAGTGCCTACGCCCAAGGTGTTACAATGCGAGGCTTGCGCGTGGATCCGGCGTATTTCAGCCGTCTTTATCCGAATCAATCCATTGAAGCGATTGCCCGACGGGTGGTGACTCAAGCCAAGCGCGCTGGCGCAAATACTTTGTTTTTATATGCCTACAGTCCCCTGCATGGCTCGTTCTATCGTACTACCTACCCGTTCACCGAAGTCGAAGAACAGATGGGCGAAGACAATGTGTTCTTGGAAGTTTATAACACCGCCCGAACCCAGGGGCTGAAGGTTGTCGCCGTTATTCCCGTTAATGATTTTAAAAAACTGTGGGAAGAACATCCGGACTGGCGTTCGAAAATGCGCAACGGCCTGGACTATAAGCCGTTCTCCCGCACTCATCACCTTTCCGCATGGCATCCGGCCTATCGCGCTTGGTTTCGGGGCTATGTTCACGATTTGCTGCAAAAGTTCCCCGATCTTTATGCCATCGAAGCGGTCGAACCCACTGTGGACTGCTTTTGGACGGGCGAGCCTGACTACAACCCTGTTTCGAACGCCGAATTCCAGAGACGTCATCCCTTGGCGGCCTTAGGCGATGCCACCTGGCTTAAGTTTCGCGCGCAAGGTTTAACGAATCTGGTGGCGATCATGTCGACTGTCGCCCATGAGCATAACATCCTGTCTGCGGTGGTTCATACCTGGCCCGCACACGCCACCGGCCGCCTGATGAGTTCTGAACAAATTCGCGATCAGGTGGGCTTTGATTTTGACGGGACACTAAATCTCGAAGGCCCTGAAAAGATCGACATCATCGTGGGTGAATTCTTGTGGCAGCAATGGGCCGGCGAATACGGAGGATCGGTCTTTACTCCTGAATGGACCCGCCGGGCCTCTTTGGATTTTGTGCGTTTTGTCTCCGGTCGCAGCCTTCCCATCCTCCACGTCGAGATTTCCCCCTGGTACGGACAAGACAGCATGGTGCAGCCCACCCTGCAAGAGTTCCAACGAACCCTGTGGGCCATACGTGATCTGGGTTACGGAATCGACGTCTATGATCACAGCCAAATCGAAGATCGCCGGGCGTGGAGTGTCCTGTCTGACTGGACTCACTGAACTATGAAGTGACGGCGAAAGACTTCAGTGACCGGCGCTTTTCCCAAAGGTGAAAAACCACGGTTCTCTAATAGATCTGTGTCCTCATCCACCAGCACCTGCCAGATGCCAACTCCATACAGTCCAAACTCAGTCGATGCGCGCAGCAACGCTTCCCACGCGGCGGCCTGATGCATGTAATTAATTGGTTCACTGCCGCCTTCATAGTGGTACGGCGAAACAAAACATTTTTCGACACTGCGATAGCCAACTTCCTGCAAACCCACTTCTTTAGAAACTCCTGTGACCTGGGCGATCTGCTCGACACTCTTTTGAATCTGTTGCGCAAAGCCCCTGGTCTGAACAGTCAAATGATTGGCCAGATCCTCGAAGGCTTCGGGGTATTTTGACGTTTTCTTTCCCAGGGAACGGTAAAAATCCAAACCCAGAAAATCCAGGGACCGCCAAAGTTCGCGCATGTTGTTCTGATGTGTGCTCTCTTTGCTGTTTTTGGGTTTAAAGGTGATGTCGTGGCGCCATTGTTCGAGCTCCCCGCCCCAGGTGCGTTTGGCATTCTCCAACACGAACTGATCGGTGAAGTTGGCCCCGTAAGTGACTGCAACACCACTGGGGTGCAGGCGTTCTTTGGCGGCTTTGATGAAGGTCACCCACTTATCCGGAAAGCCGAAGCGCCACTTGGGTTTTCGACTGCCCAAGCCCGAGGTCATCGAATGCATCTCGGCCCCGACGGAATACCACTTGGCCCCGACACTTCCCGCCAAGGTCATGTAGCGTTCGTGAAACTTGAAGTAATTGTCAAACCAACTGACTGGATCTTTCGGTTCGATATTTCCGTGCCACCAAGTAGTACCTTTTTCGGTGTACGGAAATTCGCCTTTGGGGCCTACAACCAGCAATATAGGTCTGAAGGCCACATCCATTCCCAGTTGCTTTGCATAGGCGGCCAGGGCCCGGATGTGAAATTCTTCTTCCGGGCGCAAGGATTCAGGGATCACCGAATTGATCTCACTGCCTTTGCCGGTGATCATGTGTCCTCGCATATTCAAGATCAAAACTTTGACGCCAAGCTGTTGAATTTTCTCCAGCAGGCGTCGCACACGCTGCCCTTGCTCGGTTTCATCGACGCGAAAGCCCAGCGGATGATAGGTGACGATGTTGATGGCGGGCTCAAACGCGGCCGCCGTCCACGAAAACAGGCCAATAAAAAGAATTAGTCCAAGTTGCATCTTCATGATTTTATTTTAGGTTTGCTCGCTTCTGCGCGATACCAGTTTGTCCCTGAATATTCACACACCTTGCGCGGCAAAAGCTTCTTTTACCATAAAATCTCCGATAGACTTTGGCTTCCAGCAAATACCGGAGGTCGCCATGATTCCTAAGTTTGAAGTTTCCATCATCATTCAAAAGCCTGTGAAGGAAGTTTTTGATGCTGTCTACAATCCGAAGAAACTCAGCGCGTATTTCACAACCGCAGGGGCTTCAGCTCCGCTGAAAGAAGGCACCACCGTGCAGTGGGAGTTTGCCGACTTCCCGGGTCCTTTCCCTGTGCCCGTAAAACAAGTCATCCAGGACAAGCTGATTGTGATCGAATGGGAGGCCGAAACTGGCGGCTACAACACCAAGACGGAGTTTGTCTTTGAGGCTTTGAACGACAAAGAAGCCAAAGTGAAGATTTACGAAACCGGCTGGAAAGAAGACGAAGCCGGCATCAGCAGCTCTTACAAAAACTGCATGGGCTGGTCACAAATGGCCTGCGCGATGAAAGCGTATCTGGAATACGGCATCAACCTGCGCCAAGGCGCTTACAAGCCGCTTTATTCTTAAGACAAAGGGCCTGAAAAAGGCCTATTTCCTGGAGGCAAAATAGCAATTCGTTTACTGTTATCAGATGGAAATAGGTCAAATCCTCTCTTACGATGAACTACGCGCATTCTCCGGATTTCAAATTCAACATGGAATGAACTATTCTACCCCCAAAGGTGGCCATGTCTTTCTCATGTCCTTGAGAGAAAATGCCCCGTATGAAGACTGGATCTCAGAAGATGGCTCTTTGGTAGAATACGAAGGCCACAATCAAACGAAAAGCCTCTGCGACGATCCCGAAAGAACTGACCAGCCACGCAAAAATAAAAGTGGAAGCCTTACTAAAAATGGCAAGTTCGAACAAGAGGCCTTGAAGTTTAAAAATCACGGAATCGGCCCCTGCAAGATTTCTATCTTCAACAAAGTCAAAGACGGCATTTGGACGTTCTGCGGAGTTTTTTCTCTTATCGACGTGAGCTATATCCAGGCAGGTCCACGCAAAGTCTTTCGCTTCAAACTTCAACTGGCGGAGTCAAATCCCCAAACCCATTCCGTCGTAGACTTGAGACACGATCGAATGATTCCCAGCGAAATTCAAGCGGCGGTCTTTAAACGCGACCAAGGCCGCTGCGTAAAGTGTGGCGCAACGGAAAACCTTCACTTTGATCACATCCTGCCCTACTCCAAAGGTGGATCATCAAAGAAAGTCGAGAACATTCAAATTCTCTGCGCCAAGCACAACCTTTCCAAAGGAAATCGCTTTGTCTAAAGAGACTTCTTACTTCAAAGATCATAAACGTCGACTTGCGAAGATAAGCATCTCTACCAGTGCTTTTCGCCGTCAAGGCAAGCAAGGTCTAATTCGTTTTACTCAAAAATATATAAATGAGAATATTGATCTCTATGCTTTTGGCGCAGCCTTGAGATCCGGCAAATACCACAACTATCTAGACAAGCAGACTCAACTTTTAGTACATGCTGCAAAAAAGTATGGTTGCCGATGGGGTACAGCTCGCAAAGGGCTAAATATATTCTTTCGCGATGTTCTATATAACAGCTACTTTATCAATGAATTGAAGCTTAACTTAAACCATGGTTGGCACCTAGAGATCCCACTAGACAGCAAAACAATGAGTCAGATCCGCAGGCTTCACAAATCAGAAAACCTAAAGTCACGAGGATTTGCAACACCCCAGACAACCTCTATCATCGCGCTGGTTCCGGAGAACTCAATTAAATACCAAGTTGCCGCCACTGCAATTGCCAAAGCGAAGTACCAAAAACACACCCGCGTCGACCTCGATATGGAGTTTTGGACCACTTAATCCCCCTGCCGAGCTTTCGGCAGCCACCGATTCCCCGGCAGAATCACCTGCCGGGTTCCCGGCAGACTCCTTGTCAGATCAAAATAAATGCACTTTCAGCCCTAAACCAGGCTGGCACATCCAGTGCTTTATAGATCTGCATAACGCTGGCGCTGATGCCGGCAAAACAAAAGGAACCAAGGAGTTTCAAATGAAAAAACAAATCGCTGCCCTGCTCATGATCGTATCTTCCACTTTCGCCGCCTCTGCTCATGCAGACTACAATCGTTGTACGGATGCTGAACTGGCTTCTGGCATGTGCTCTCTGAAATTGTCAGGAATGATGACCATGGTGATGGATATCAAGATTGCTGATGGCAAAAAAGTGATTTTCTCCGCCAATCCTGAATGTGGACGTGATGTGATTGTGCGTGATCCAAGCAATTACGAGCTGGATCTTCGCGGCGCAACTGACTTCAAAGAATCTGGCATTTACACTGTCACCAACCGCGGGTTCAACAATTGTGAAATCCAGGTTGTGATCACAGCTCCACAGAGTGCCAACAATATGCGCGTGATGAGCGGCGTTTCTGACAATCTGACCTCCCTGCTGACAATTCTGAATTCTTTCAGCAAACCATAATCAGAAACAAAAAACGGGAACCAAGGACGGTTCCCGTTTTCGTTTTTTCGGCTATTCCAGCACCGGATGCTTGCCGTGCACTTGATCCTTGGGAAGCGCATTAAAGTGCCACCATTCATGTTCCAGAACTTTGAATCCCTGATCTTCCATCAGGCTTCGCAGTAACAGACGATTTTGCAGCTGCGCCTCGGTCAGTTCACCGGACTGCAAAAAATACTGTTCTAATTTGGGCTGGGCCAAATCACGGAAATCATCAAACCCGGTTCCCATATCCAGAGGAACGCCCGACTTAGTTTGCAAGCTGAGATCCATCGCCATGCCGAAATTATGAAGCGATCCCGGATAAGGGGCCGCGACATAACTCTGAAACGGCGTTCCCGCCAAGTGGTCATAGAACTGGGCTTGAATACTGCGCGGACGAAGAGCATCCCAGATCAGAAACTGCAAATCCGGGTGCTTTTCACGCAAGACCGTACAGGCTTTCATGAACATCTCATAAGCCACCGGTGAAATAAAACAACGGTCAAAACCTTTATAAATATCAACATTCATAAAGTTGTCGTTGGTGGCGTATTTCATATCCAGAAAAACTTCAGCCGAAGGTTTAATTTCTTTGAAGTTTTCTTCGATCCAGGCAATTTGATTTACAAAAGAAGTCATGACTTAACGGTACCCGACGATCGGGCCTTCCTCAAGAGCTTGTCAGCAGAATAAACCGTCGCGATAGACACAAAGGCCGCGGCCCCCAGTCCCCCGCCAAAGCCTCGCGCAAAGGGAATCAGAAAGAAATAGATCAGACCATAAATCTGACTGGCCAGGAACACCCGCTTCCAGCCCATGCGCGATCTATCGGTCATCCCGACGAAAGTGGCTCCAAAAAAGGCGGCTTGCAAAACCCCGACAAAGGGAAGATCGAACAGGGCCAGGATTCCCGCAAACACCAACGTCAGTCCACTGGACGCTCGCACAGTCGGGAAATGATAACGATGAATTAAGAAAAAAGTCAGTTCTGCACCCAAAAAGGATAGCAGCATCACCAAAAAGATCATCATAGCCAGTGCCTCATCGCCCATCCCAGCAGGGATGAAATAAAGGCAATCAACCCCAGACGTCCACCCATGCCCTTAAAATAGGGACTGATCAAAAAATAAATCGTAGAGCCCAGCACCGACACCCACAGGATCTGCCACGGCCCCGCCTCTACCACGCGCGAACCCATGGCGATAAAGGCACCCATGTAAATGGTGGCGTGAACATGGGTCTTTCAATGCGTTTGGTGTCCGGGATGAAGGTCCCCAAAAAGCCCGTCAATGCGGCGGCAACCACCGCGCGAATTTGAAACTGTGACTGCAGGAAAAAGCAAAAAAAACTTCCCGATAAAAAGGCACTGAACTTTAATGCCCAAAGCTCAAAATACTTTAATGAACCGACCAAACCAAACCTCGATCGGGAAAATGTACCAGACCGCTGTTTGCTTGCATACTGCGAAATGACGGCCACAGGCTTAGAATAAGGCTACAAAATAGGAGGAGTTATGAGAACTCTTGGCGCCTTCTTACTGGCAACCTTTATGGCCTTCCCAACCTTTGCCGCTGAAACCGTCAGCCCCGCCCCACAGGACATCAGTTACTTAAGCATTGAGTTCGGCGAAGCCTACCTTGAAGAAACAATCTGGGTGGAAATCGGCATCAATGCCCCCAGCGACAAAGCTCTGAAGATCAATGAACTGACGATCTTTGGGGAAATGTACACCGCGACCACCAACTGCGGCGACACCGTTGATCCGGACAAATACTGCGTGGTGGATTTGTACTTCACCCCGAAAGCTCTGGGTGAACACTATGGCGAGATGTACATAGGAACCAGTGAAGGAAACATTCTGTTAAAACTTTATGGTTCAGGAGTCGAAGCGACCCCTGAATGATTAGCGCACACAAAGATAATTCAACTGCTCAGTAGGATTTAAACTGGTGGCGCTGGTGGATTGACTCCACGGCGCCACATACACCCGGCCCGATTCCACCGACCAGTAGTCTGTATAAACACCGTTATGCCCGACAGACACACCCCCACCATAATCACCCAACGTCGCCACCGCGATCAGTTCTTTTTCAGTACTGACACGGCCTCCGCGCATTTCACAGGCGATCAGGCTTTGCTTGTAAAGGTCATACATCTTGGTGGCGGTCGGTCGATAGATCGAGCCCTTAAATAACAGCGTCAAACTTCTGCCAGACACTCTTGCTTGGGTGGGAAAGCGAGTCTTTTGAAATTCATGAAAAACGTCCTGCGCCAAAATCTCGGTGGTTTCAAAGGCATCACCTGCCGCCTCAAAACTTTGTGTTTCTCCACTGCGCAGATTTTCGACCATCACCGTGGCGTGCATCCCGCGATTGCCAAAAGCGCGCAGGGTGTAGGTGCCAGTGATTCGGAGGTCGCAAGATTCCTGCGGCACTCTTTCCACAAACTGCAAGTTGCGAACGGAGGGGTTATGAAGACGATAAAGCTGATCCAACTGAGACTTGAAGCTGACCTCCAGCGTGTCCCCCAGGGCCTTGTCCCGCACCGGGTGCTGGGTCGTCAGGTCGACAAACTGAATGCGCGAATAAACTTTGTAACCACCTTGAGGCAAAGGCAACGGCCCCTCTGAGGCTGTCGCAAACACCGAAGAAAAAACAATTAAAACACCTGCTGCAAAACAAGAGATAAATTGATTCATAGATGCTCCTACGAGGCCTGATTATGCCTCGGGGAATCCACGAAACTCAAATTGTTATAGAACACCCATGGCATATAGAAGTGTGATCGCCGTGACAGAGGTGCCGGTTAGAATAACCCCGCCCTTGACAAAGATCTCTTGGGTAATGCGTGCGTCAGACTGTTCAAGCAAGGCGACACTTTCATTCAAAGACTTGTTACCGACATAGTAAACGTCAAAAGGAACTTGGTTTCCGTCACTGTCTTTGATTCCGTTTTTCAAGATCGAAGCCAGCATCTTGCGTGGCGAGAAATATCCCGTCCGACTGCCGCCCACATAAAGACCCGCCGTTTTCGCCAGCGCCTTGCACGCCGTCTTGCTGCAGGACAATCCATTTTTGTCGTTAAAGGCTTTAAGCTTCACGCGGTCAATGGCCGTGGAATGAATGCGAATAATGACTCCGGCATCCAACAAGTCAGTGGACCTGACTTGGGTTTGGCGACCGATGATATCCCCGTCTAAACGCAGCTTGTTGGCTACCACATAGGCGTGACCGTATTCAGAAAAACCAATCAGTAAATCCTGGGTATTCCCCAAAATCTGCTCGGCCTTGTACATGCGGGAATTGTAGGGAACCTCGCGGAAGGACACCGGCAAGTTATCCAGCACGGCTTCTTTGACTTGAAAACCCGGAATATCAAACAGAACATCCTGGCAAAGGTTGACCGCCCGGGCCGGGCCCGAGATCAACATCACAATGAAAATCGCTATCAGCACGAAGGCTCTTTGCATGGACTTCCTTTTTAGGGCACGCATCATACATCCCTTAGACGATGGAAACGCACAAAATGCATTTCATGCACTTTGCGAGACCCTTGCCACTAGAAAAGCAAAGACTGCACCATCAAGGCTGTCTCATAATGAGATTCTTAAGATTTGCTGTATTTTTGCAGAACAGCTTCGACCGTGGCCATGGTCAGAGGCTTTGCCAAGAAGTCATTCATCCCCACTTGTGCGCAGCGGTCTTTTTCTTCGGCAATCTCAGTAGCGGTCATGGCAATGATCGGCAGATTTTTGAACTTGGGGTTTTCACGAATGGTTTGCGTGGCAAGGAAGCCATCCATTTCGGGCATGTGGCAATCCATCAGGATCAAATCGATTTCTGATGTTTGCAGCTTTTCTAAAGCCAGTTTGCCATTATCCACCATGGTGATGTTATGGCCTAATTTAACCAACATGCCGCGAACAATCAGTTGATTGACGGTGTTATCTTCGGCCACAAGAATGTTCAATGGTTTCATGGCAGGTCCTGAATCTCTTCAAAAGATCTCATCAAAATTTTTAATTCAAACGCAAATTCCTGGATCTGCACTTGAAGGATCGCAAATTGCGCTTTCAACTGCTCGTGTGTCCAGTCATCAGTGTGGATCTCTAAAATCCGGGCCGTTTCCGCCACATCAGGGCGGTGAAAGTTCGAAATCGCCCCTTTGATCTTGTGAGCCGCAGCAAAAGCTTTCTTGCGATCCAGATTTTCGATCAGGTTCTGAAGCTCTTCAAGTTCCTCGGCGTATTCGTAAAGAAAGATATCCGCCGCCGCCGAAAAGATCGAAAAATTCCCCAGAAAACGTGTGTCCAGCATCTGGCTTAAAAACACCGGGTCCAAACCCGATGCCACCACGTCCGGGCAAAGTCTTCTGATTTTTTCTTCGGTATTAGTCATGCGGTGTCCTTTTCATAAGCATACCGCAAAGAAGGCTGGCGACAACAAGTATCATGAATTGATCGGCAGGAAAACAAGCCCAGGGATTTCCCCGGGCTCAAGAAGGCAGAAGAACTAGAACTGAGCTTTTTTAAGAGTCTCTGTAACTTCGATGGAAGTTTTCAGCTCACCATCACAGAAGTCACCACCGCAGGCGTCGCGCATTTTAGCTTCATCAATGAACATCTGATTGGTATCAACTGTGTAAGTGATGTCCTGCATACCAGCTTCGTCGCGATAAACCAAAGCTTTGATTTCATAGATGCCCGCAGACTTGCGAACTGCAGATTTGAAATCCAGAACATGATCGATTTGGAAACTGGTAGAGATATTTCCCATCTCAGCAAAAGCCGTGAACGTCAAATAGATGGAAGCCGTCGGGCTGACATCTGTAGATCTGCCATGGTCTGTAACAACCACATTCACAGTTTTCAATACAGAATCACGCTCCACTTTCGCCAGTTGAACAACTTGGGATACGGAAGACACTGGGATTTTCTTGTCGTCAGAGGCAATTGTTTTTGCCTGAACAGAAACAGAAGTCAGAAAAGCAGCGAACGGAAGCAATAATGCTTTTTTCAAGGGGATCTCCTTTGGTTTGTTTAACGGACAGGAAGGTACCTGTTCCTTAGAAAAACCGAAAGAGGGCTCATAATGGATTACTAATTTGTACAAGAGGACTGCCAAAATTCGTTGTTTTAGCAGCCCTTTTTCACGGAATCGCCAGGAACCTATGTCAGAATTGCAAGGTCCGCAGGGTTAAAGCCTTTAAGCTCACCAGTGCGAGCGTCTTTTACTTTCTTCACCCATTGAGGATCAGTCAATAGAGCACGGCCCACAGCCACCAAGTCAAAGTCCCCGCGATCCAATCGGCGGGTCAATTCATCTAGCCCCCCGACCTCGGCGCCCTGCCCGCGGAAGCTGTTTAAGAAGTCTCCGCCACTCAGGCCGATAGAGCCCACCGTGATCGTTGGTTTGCCGGTGATTTTCTTAGCCCAGCCCGCGAAGTTCAAATCAGAGTCCGCAAACTCAGGCTCCCAGAAACGTCTTTGAGAACAGTGGAAAATATCCACGCCCGCTTCAGAAAGTGGCACCAGCCATTCTTCCATTTCTTTCGGAGTCGTTGCGACCTTGGCGTTATAGTCTTGTTGTTTCCACTGCGACAGACGCAAGATCACCGGGAAGTCCGGGCCCACTTTCGCACGAACGGCTTTCACCACTTCAACAGCGAATGTATTTCGAGCAGCGATAGTGCTTCCACCAAAACGATCGGTGCGGGTGTTCATCCCCGGCCAGAAGAATTGATCAATCAAGTAGCCGTGGGCTCCGTGAAGTTCAACGGTGTCAAAGCCCAGGTTCTTGGCATCCAAGGCCGCTTGCGCATAAGCGTTGATGGTATTTTGAATGTCTTCCAAAGTCATCTCGGCCGGGCCTTCAAATTCAGTCGGCGGCAGCCAGCCTGACTGGCTTGGTTTCATTTTGCCCATGTGCCAGATTTGTGGCGCCATCTTACCGCCGGCTTGATGAACGGCCGTGATAACCTGTTTCCACTGACTCAAAGACTTTTCACCATAAAAATGAGGAACATCTTTTTCGTTTGAAGAAGCTGGGCGATTGATCACGGTGCCTTCCGACAAAATCAATCCCACGTCGCCTTCGGCGCGGCGCTGGTAGTACTTAGCGACGTCTTCAGTGGGCACACCGTTCGGGGATTTTTGACGCGTCATCGGCGCCATAACGATGCGGTTCTTAAGGTTTAAGCCTTTAAATTGGAAGGGCTGAAAAAGTGAATAGGTATTCAAGAATGCTCCTTTGAAGGATCGATAGAGCAATAATGTTACTATTATTGTTGCATTAATGGAAGCCCCTCAACACACCACGTGATGATCTGGGCCACTAATCAAAAAACACCTCAAATTCAGGGTTGAGACTTTACTTATGTAACAATAATGGATACATTTAAAAAGTCTATTGGTCTTAACATAAAAAGGAATCTGAAAATGAATCTGTTCTATTCTCCAGGTGCTTGTGCCCTTGCGTCTCAAATCGCTCTGCGTGAAGCAGGCATGAACTTCGAAATGGTCAAAGTTGATCTGAAAAACAAAGAGTACGCTGGCGGCGACTACAAAAAAGTAAACCCTAAAGGCTACATCCCGGCCCTGCAGCTTCCGAACGGTCACTTGATGACTGAAGGTGCGGTGATCTTGCAGTGGATTGCGGATCAGGCCCCAGAAAAAAATCTTCTGCCAAAGTTCGGCACCATGGAACGCTACAAAGCGATGGAGTGGCTGAACTTTATCGCAACAGAAGTGCACAAAGGCATTGGTTCGCTGTTCAACTCGGCCCACATGAACGACGAAACCAAAGCAGCGATCCAGGCAAAAATCCAATTGCGCCTGGGCGTACTGGATGATCACCTTAAAAACAACGCCTATATCTTGGGTGACAATTTCTCGGTTGTGGATGCTTACGCGTACAACGTTCTTCGTTGGACGAATCTGGTTCATGTGGACACAACAAACCACAAGGGCATCCAAGGCCTTATGGCAAAAATGGCGGAACGCGCATCCGTGAAAGAAGCTGTCGCTGCTGAAGGCATCCGTCTTTAATTAGTGCATTTGGGCTCAAGGACTTTTCCGCGAGCCCAAACCTTATAGTCCGGGCACTTTTCTGCTGCCACGGAAAGCAAGAAATCGCTTTCGCTCACCACAAGTTTTTTCAACCCTGGAATCGCCGAAACGGCTTCCCAATCCCCGACCGAATTTTCTGAAACATCCAGAGTTTCCACCCCGGCAACAGTCTGCAATACCGTCACATCTGAGATGTTGTTTCTTTTAAGATTGATGAATTCTTTTTCTGGCAGGTTTTCCAAGAAATCCAGGTGTTCGATTTCCATTTTAGAAAGATCCAAACGCGGACTTTCATTCAGGTACTGAAAAGCAGCCCCACAACTTCCCGCAAACTTGTCCGTCAAAGTTTGAAATACTTTATCGCTGGAGTTTTGACACCAGTACAGAAAGGTCGGAATTTTTGGAAAGGTCACGGTATCCTGCCTTAGATTGATTTCACAGGTCTGCAGGTTTTGGAAACAAGCAAGGACTTGATCCTCGATCTGAATTTTGGCTTGATTGATGTTTTCTTTAGCTTTGTCCCACATCTCGCGATAAGCACCGGGGACAGAGACAATACTTTGCCAGCTTTCCATTTGCCCTGATGTCACCTGCAATTTGCGATAGGCCTCTGAAAGGACTTTCAGCTGCTGCAGCGCCTGCTCCTCCTGCTGGGTGAACAGCGGACTTTTTAGTTCTTTCCAGTTAAAGGAAACAATCGAAGATGAAGCCCCACCCGTTAGAACCTGCTGAAGCAAACCGGTTTGTTTGTTCAGAGCATAGCTTGTCAGGGATTCATAAATCTCGGCACAGGCATTCAGATCCGCCTGCATATTACACTGGGCAAGGCCATTAAGTTCATTGGCCGTAAATTTAATAAACTGCTGAGGATCCCCACCCCACTGCAGGGCGGACACCATAAATCCATCTAAAGTTCTATGTTGCTGCAAAACGCGGAATAAGGATTTAAGCGAGCTGCCATCAGCCTGGCTTTCAAAAAGATCGGCCGCCTGACGGTTTTGAAAATACATGTCCACTTTCACCAGGATATCGGCGCCAAGGTTTTGGCTTTCGATATAGGCTTGCTGGCAGTCTTTCTGGCTTAGTTTGATTTGCCCTAGCTTCAGCGTAAGACCGCGCAAGGAAAGACTGTAAAAAAAGACTCTGCGGAACGATTCTTTTGGCGGCAGTAAAAATCTGTCCACGGAACTGCCCGAAAAGAACGTCTTCTGATTGGGATACTGTCCTTGGTTAAATCCTAAAAGCTCGTAAACTTGATCCGGGGACAAGTTGCGATTCAGACTGTTTTTCAGGACCAGCTCCCCTTGGGAAGATTTGGTTCCCGCTGCACACTCGCGGCCCACGTCTCCGGTCAAAACGTTGTAGCTTCTGCCCAAAGCCAGATTGTCAGGAATATTACGACGGGTTTCCGTCAAAAAGGCCTGATCATAGTCAAAATCAATATGATGATTGCGCGGCTGCGGACCGCAGCCGATCAAAATTAGAAGTGCACTAAGGACAGGAAGGGATTTTAGAAGTCTCATAGCCGGTTACTACCTCGCGCTTTTGAACATCTCTGAATCTTGCAATTCAAGGACCATGTCTTGTCCAGCCAATTGCTGATACAGGTTCTTGGCGTCTCGAATTTCCGAAATACAGGACTGACTTTTCTGACAGCGGTTCATGGAAGCTGCGATCTTGCGAGAGGCACTTTTGGCAAAGTTCAAATACTGTTGAACCGAACGTTGGTGGTTTATTTCCAGCTCGGCATTCGCCAGCAGGATTTCAGCCCTTGCCTGCCTTTTTAGGACGGCGGAATGGACTTCAATAAACTCTTCGATGAATTCAGGGTCTGCCCCACCCGTTTCACTAAAGCTCCAATAAGAAGGAAGCAAGCCTGTTCGGGTGTACGAATCCAGGTTGTATTGAAGTATTGGCGATTCCTCAAGCTTGGCTTCGTTGTATTCCAAAGACGCCATTTGGGCAGCAAAACCCTCGGGGCCATTCACATAGTCCAAAATCTGATTCACGATGTCCCGGCAGGGTTCAACATTGTCGATCCGGCAGCTTTTAATTTCAAATTTCGGCAGTCGGCTCTTGTTCCCGCCAAGTTGCGTGGCCGTTGTTGTGATCAAAGTGTTTTCATGCAGCTTCTGATTAACGACTGTCACCGAATCAGATTTACACAGGCCCAACACGCAGACTTCGGTTTCAATATCAATCTGGTTACGAAAGTACTTTTTAGATAAATCAAGGCGATTATGAATCAGCAGCACCCCACCCATATCGGCACTATCAAGAAAGCTGTTGCCACAAATTTCTTCAAACGCCTTGGGGTCATTCAATGCCAGGGCGTTTTTGCCAATCTCGGTCAGCTCATAATCAATCAACGCGGCCGTTTTACCGCGCATTTCATATTTAAATCCGGTGGAACCCGCCATCGTCCCGTCTTCATAAGACGTCGACGTATAAGCCGAAGCACTGCCGCCCAATACGACGGCATTGATTTCAGCAGACACTTTACCACTTAAAGAGGTCTTAATTCCGTTTAGTGATAAGTTCGTCGTCAGTTGCAATTGCCCTTCGGACAGGCCCCGGTAATGAACTCGGCCTTTAAGGCAGCGTGCGCGGGGTTCTTTGGTTTTGGTATCATATCCCGTTCCCAAAGCCCAGGCTTCTTGTTCCGCGCGGGGTACGGCCTGTCCCCACGCTGGCAAGGAAACTCCTGCAAGCAACAATGCTAGAATGTTAACAAGAAGTGCCTGAGCATTCATAAATCGTCCTATTGAGCTAAGCTTTTCCAGAAGTCGGGTTCAGCCTTCACCGCAGCGACCGCGATGTCACAGCTGTACCAGCCTTCCACATTCGAGTTACCGAACTGACCCGGGACTTTAAAAATCGGTGCCGTGTTCAGGGCTTCAGCCTGACGGATATCCACACCCTGATGAAGCATCGTTTGGCGCAGCAGATCGCAGGCACGGTTGTTGGTGATAATATGGTTCTGAATGCCGTGATTTTCGTGATTCCATTTGTCTGACAATGGGTTCCCGTAAGCACGAATAGTCACCAATCTCATAGCAGAAAGCGCGGACAGATTGCTAACGTTGTTATTGGCAAAGTTCACATGCGACAGATTTGGCAGTTCTTTCAGTTTGTCGATATTGATCACGCGGTTGTGGTGCATGTTCAAAACTTCCAAACTTTTCAGGTTCTCAATCCCGTCCAACATGAAGATTTCGTTTTCTGAAACATCCAAAGACGTCAGGGACTTCAAACCGCGCAAGGGCTCCAGGGAAGAAATCTTGGTGTTAGCCAAATTCAGCTTATGCAGATCCTGCAGGTAACGGAATGCCTGGGAGCAATTCATCTTTTCAGAAACTTTTGCAGCCGTGCGGATCGCCTTCACTGTTTCCTTCGTGACAGAAGTCTCGTCAGAAAGACCGCAGTAGTCTTCAAAGGTCATCATTTTCGTGATTTCACGGGAATCATAGAACTTCAGCTTTTCCGTCATACCGGCAAAAGCGTTCACGCAAGAATCCGGATTTTCCCGGCAGATCTTGATCGCATTTTGAACAACGTCAAAGTTGTCGCGAATCACCGCCTGCAGAGTCTGAAGACGCACTTTTTCTTCAGAATGCTCAATGCTGATATCCAGCAAGTCTTGAGTGCGACCCAAGTCAGCGCTCAGCTTCAAGTACTGGCGAACCAGGGATCTTCTTTTTTGTTTGATGTCTTCGCCGATATCAGTGACTTCACTGCTCAGCTCTTGAGCTTCGGAATTAGCATAGCTGGTATAACCATACTGCATCCACGCCGGACCGTCTGATTTTTGAGGCTGATAAGTCATATTATTCAGCTGAGATGAAAAGCCGCCCTCTTCCGTCGCATAGTTAATCATCTGAGAGATAGCCTCATAGCACGCTTCGTATTTTTCGATATCGCACTTAAAGATCTGGGCAGTGACGCCTTTTTTGATTTTTTCTTCAGAGGTCTCGACACCTTTTAGAATATTAGCCAGTTTTGAAACGTCCCCGCCCACTTGAACTGCTGTAACAGTAAATTTCACATCGCGGCCGTATTTTTGAACGGCCGCGTTCATGCGACCGTTCAGTTTGATGATATCCATGATGTTGGCATTGGCATCAGACTGGAAGTTTGCTTTCAAGTCGCTGGAGGTGAATATGAACTTCACGTTGATCAGAAGCTTTGCCTCCAACGCCAAAGAACGGATGTAGCTATCACCGCAGACTTGCTTGACGTTGCCTTTGCTAACCGCATCTTTCCCGGCTTGGGTCAGTGTCAGGTTTTGCAAAACAGCGTTTTTCCCGGCCGCACTGATAACATAAGCCGCAGAAACCGAGTTGGACGTGTTCGCGGTGCTGCCTGTGAAGTTTGCAGCCCCACCGGCAGAGATAATATCCAAAGAGATATCCGCTCCGATGGCCATGCCCAGCTCCGTCAGCAGGCGTTCCTGGCTGACACCGGCCTCAACGCCGACATAGCCATTAGAACTGCCCACATAGGCAAGAGTTCCGGTCACGCAAGGCACTTTGAAGGTTTGAGTCGCAGAATCAAAACCTGACCCCAGAAAGCCTTGTTCTGAAAGTTTGGTGATTGTTTCTGCATAAGCTGGAGCCGCGCCCGTGATCAGGGCGGCCGCCATGCCTAGTTTAATTTTTTTCAGTAAATTCATTTTCATATGTTTCTCCAAATATCTCTGTTAGCAAGTTTGAACGCGGCAGACTTCGTGGCGTTTAGGCGGTGGATAGTATTCTTTTTCTTTTTTCGGTGGCGCGGGCGGCGGCGGTGGAGCTAACTTCTCGGTTACCGACCATTCGCAAACCGCCACGAACCTGACACCCTCTGGGACTCGGCAGATTTCGCCCGGTGCCCAGTTTCGCTCTTCATCACCAAAGACGGGATAATTCACCGTGGTGGTCGACTCTGTGGATGTTTGCTCTGTTTTCACTCCGAAGTATTGGGCGCGGTCTTTGGTAAAATCAAAGAACTGACCGCTGTTTTGCTCAATACAACGATTCAGCCAGGCAATGCGGGATTGAATCTGGGAAACCGTCAACTTTTCAACGGAACATCTTTCAAAAGAAGCGTTGGCGGAAGCGGAGGCCAGTAAAGTCGCAATCGTGATAATGAGTGATTTCATAGCTTCTCCTTTTATTGGCACAAACGACGTGGACACGGTTCTTTAGGCGGACGAGGTGGATCAGGTTTTTTCTCGGGTGGCGGAGTAAATGGGTTGGGCATGACGACCTTTTCAGTCACCGAGTTTTCACAGACAGCGATGAAGCGGACCTCTTCAGGCACTTGGCAGACTTCACCTGGGGCCCAGTTTTGTTCGTCATCGCCAAAGACTGGATAATTCACAGTGATGGCTTTCATAACGGAGTTGGCTCGGACGATCGTTCCAAAGTATTTGGAGTTTTCAGTGGTGAACTGCAGAAAGGCACCGTTGTTTTCATTGATACAACGTTTTAGCCAGGCCACTCGGGCTTCGGCTTGGGCGATGGTCAGATTTTCCATAGAACATCGGCCTGTGGCACGAGCCGAGGTGGCAGCTAGAATGGTGGCGGCAAATAGAATGAATGACTTCATGGGGTCTCCTCTTTTTTCAGGAAGACCCTTTTGCAAGGTGAAGACCCCGTAATTGGGGCCTGAGGACAGCTTTATTTCGTTTTAAGGCCCGGAATGTCTGAATTTCCGGAAGCCGTCCGAGAAAAAGGACGGACAAGCTAGCAGCCAATGTCTCACTTTGACCCCAACAATAAAACTAATTTTTGTATACATTCGCGCCGATAAGATCAAAGCCTGTAAGGAGATACGATGAGCTTTGATATCGGGACCTTCGTAAAACAACACAAATCCAAAATTCAGATGTTTCTTTCTTATGCTGTGCCGTTTGGTTTTGCTTTCGGCGCGAACAAGAGCTGGCAAACTGCCGTAGTTAGTGGTGTCTTGTTTGCCCTGCCAATGACTTGGCTCCATCTCCTGTATCAAAAAAGTAACGATGAATACTCAACAAAAAGCTCTGACCTCTTAATTATTTACTTGCCGCAATTGATTTCCTATATCTGCGTCGTTGGTGCCATAATGTTTTCTGTTTTTGGATATCTCGCATGGATATCCCAACAAAAAACAGCTGCTTATATGTTCATACCATTTGTACTCTTATGCTTATCCTCACTTCCAACATTGTGCTCAATGGTAGTCGTAGGGCGTACATCGCTATTGAAAAGATCACAGTTCTTTACCTCCAAAGAGGAAGTCTTCTATTTCAAAGATATTGAAGATGTAAAAGTCACGTTCTTTCAAGTCGTAAAAATCGTTTTTAAAAATGGTACAACGTTAAACCTGCCCGCTCACAGTCAGTCTTTTATGCACTTACCACCCCATGACAATGACAATGCAGTCTCTCCCCAAGTTGAGGGGCTTCATCGCCTCCGGACCGAATTGCTTCGTCGTAAAAAACAACCTGCCTCATCCCCAGACTTAAATGAAATTCAAGACCTTAAACGCCAGCCTTACAAGGGCTTCAAGATGGCAAAAGCGATAGCTGCATTCGCCGTTGGCATAGCATTTCTGGCCTTTGACGGGCTAAAGTTACAAGAAAAAAGTCTGCTTAAGATCACGCAGAGAGATCCCATTGAAGTAGGCCTTAACGACTTCCGAAGTGCCTTTCTATTTCATAAAGGCGAAAGATTTAATAGTCTAAAAGATAAATATGAAGACCAATGCCACAAGAAAAAAGACTTTAACTGCCGATTTGCTTCTTACCTATATGAGTTGGATGGTGATTTAAACAAAGGCCATTCACTCATGAAGTTGAGTTGCAACTCAATGGATCCCCGAAGTTGCTACAATGTCTACATCAATGCCGCATCATCCGACAAAGACAAGGAAATGGCCTCATCTATTCTGGACGAGGCCTGCAAAAAGGACAATTATAGCCAGCTCACTTGTTGCACGTGTTATGCGGAAGCTAAAGCAGAGCGAGTTCCTGCATCTAAAGACTAAATAGCCCGCTGGGGTACCTATTTTCCGAGCTGGAACTTCTCAAAGCGATGAAGCTCTTTTTCTATTTCCTCTTTATTGGCCTTGGATTTGTGTTTACCCAGCCAGCTCCATTGTTGGATCAGAAGCTTTTGGTTTTGGCGATCGGTCTTTAAGTCTATGACTGCCACGGCCTGATCACCGATGATCACGGGCAAGGCGAAATAGCCGTACTTGCGTTTTTCTTTCGGGACGTAGGCTTCAAAGCGGTGGTCGTAATCAAAGAACATGTGAAAGCGCTTGCGCTGAATGACCAGCGGATCAAATGGCGACAGGATGTGGGTCATGTCGTTTGCTTCGGGCATTTCGCTATCAAGTGTTTCTGCTTCGATCCAGAAGGCTTCTTTTTCAAGACCTTTGATTTGAACTGGGACCAGGCTCCCCTTTTTGACTCGGGCTTCGATGCGTTTCAGGATTTCTTTCTTGAATGGAGCTTTGGTCATATAGGCTGCGGAATCAAGGCTGATAACACCTTGGGATCGCAAGGCCCGGTCAATGTTGTATTCGCACACTTCGGCCGGTGTCGCAGCCTTCGGGCGCTTGTCCCACGCGAAGTGACGGTCAGTCAGGTCATACTTTTTCAGCATGCCTTGGCGTTCGGCTATGACCAGGTCCCCGCCGTTAAATCCGCATTGCAGGAATTTCTTTGAAGGCTTTTTACTGCCCCATGCGTGAGTCTTTTCAACCAGTACATCATCGGTCACATCGCGGATGCTGATGGGGCCTTGTTTTTTGATGGTGGCTAGGATCCCCTTCACGTCTTTTTCGGTAACGGAAGAATACCATTCGGACGGATTGGCCTTGCGGCGGTTCATGTCGTTGATGAAGTATTTAAAGTCGTCAGTAGCAACGTACGCCAGGGCGTGGGTCCAATACTCAAAGATCGTCTTATCTTTGCTTTGCGCTTGGTGAAGGTGCGAGCGTTTGTAGTCCGGGATGCGTGAAAACAAGATATGGTGATGGGACCGCTCGATCACGTTGATGGTGTCGATTTGAACATAGCCCAGGTGTTTGATGGCTTTGACGGTGGCTTTGGGGCCTTGACCGAAGGGTTTGACTTCGGTGAGGCCTTGGGATTGGAGCCAGAGGATGCGGGATTGTTCTTTGGTGAGGCTTTTCGACATGGATATCTTCTATCATCCCTAAGCCGGGCAGATACACTGTTGGCTCAACGCAAAACTATCACCTTAGGCAACACCGGACACTTTTTTGCCCCTTCGTTGAGGCTTTGACGGCCGCCACGGGATCAAATCCAATTAATTCGTTCTGTGGCCGGCATATTCATCGCAATCCCTTGTTCTTAAGAAAGAAAAACGGGAGTAATTTATGAAAAAGCTAATTCTAGCAGTTCTATTGATGTCTAGTGCTTCTGCATTCGGAGTCTCAAGTGAAAGCCGTCTCCTTGGTTCTTGGTACGGTCTCGGCTTGGAAATGGAATACTCCATCGATGGCACCCTGACGACCAAGTCTGAAATCCACATCGAAAGTATGTCGTGCAAAGAACGCCCCGTGGAGCTCGCTGACCTCAAGAGTCCCGCCGCCAAAGGCACCGAAGTCGTTCTTGACTGCAAAAATGCCAATGGAAACAAAGAGTCCTATCTCATTAGCTACTACACCTCCGCGAATAATGAGTCTTGTATGACGTTCACCGACGCGAGACCAGCCAACTTCGTCTTCCGACAACTGTTCTGTAGAAAATAGATTCGACTTTCAAACGCTTAAGTCGCGCTCCCTCTGGGGCGCGGCGTTTTTAACCACCAGGTCGCGCATCAGAAGTTCAATTTCGGGTTCACTTAATGTTTCCTTTTCAAGAAGTTGGGCGGCCCCTTTTTTGAGAATCTTTAAGTTCGCCGCCAATGATTCCCGCGTTCGTAAGGCACAGGCCGCCACAATCTGACGAATCTCCTGATCAATCTCTGTGGCACTTTCTTCACTGTAGGTGCGGTTTCGATAGCCTGCTCCGGGAACTTCAAGAAAATTACCCGTGGGCTGTTCAAAAACGATATTGCCCAAAACCTCACTCATCCCATAGCGCGTGACCAGCGCTTCAGCAATGTTGGTCACTCGAACCAGGTCATCCGAGGCCCCTGTGGAAACTTCTCCAAAGATCAGCTCTTCAGCGACTCGTCCGCCCAAAAGAACACATATCTTGTCCAACAGTTCAGGCCTAGTCATCAGATACCGATCTTCTGTCGGGCGCTGCATAGTGTATCCCAAAGACCCCAAACCTCGGGGGATGATTGAAATCTTCTGCACCTTGTCCACGCCCGGAAAAAGGCAGCCCATAATGGCATGACCCATTTCATGGTGAGCCACAATGGCTTTCTCTTTTTCATTCAGCAGACGACTTTTCTTTTCAAGACCTGCCACGATCCTTTCGATCGCCGCAACAAAGTCATTTTCATTCACAGTTTCGGCCTTGCGACGAGTCGCCACCATCGCCGCCTCGTTGATCAGGTTGGCAATGTCTGCTCCTGTAAATCCCGAAGTCAGATGTGCCAGATGTTTGATATTCAAAGCTTCATCCGCCTTGATCTTCTTTAAATGCACCCGCAGAATCTGCTCGCGCCCGGTTCGGTCCGGACGATCAACCAAAACCTGGCGATCAAAACGACCGGCCCGCAAAAGCGCTGGATCCAACACCTCAGGTCGATTCGTGGCGGCCAGAATCACCACGCCCGAGCGAGAATCAAATCCATCCAACTCGGCCAGCAGCTGATTTAAAGTCTGCTCTTTTTCGTCGTGTCCCCCGAAAGAACCCGCTACGCCGCGAACTTTGCCCAGGGCATCCAACTCATCAATAAATATAATGCAGGGAGCATTCTTTCTTGCCTGTTCAAAAAGGTCCCGCACTCTGGCGGCCCCGACCCCGACAAACATTTCTACGAACTCAGAACCGGTGATTGAATAAAACGGCACTTGCGCTTCACCCGCCACTGCTTTGGCCAAAAGAGTCTTCCCCGTCCCCGGAGGCCCCACCAGCAGAATTCCTTTCGGCATTCGCGCCCCCAGACGACCGAATTCTTGGGGGCTCTTCAGAAACTGGACGACTTCGTACAGTTCCGCCTTGGCTTCTTCCACGCCCGCCACATCCCCGAAAGACACCTTCACACCGGTTTCGGCATACAGCCGGGCGCCACTTTTACCCACGGACATCAATCCGCTCATCCCGCCTTTTTCCGCAAACTTGCGACTGAAATACAAAAAAACCGCCACAAATATCAAAGCAGGAACGACCCATGACAAAAGATCACGAAAGAAGGTGTTTTCAATTTCTCTGCGATAGGTCACGCCGGCCCCGGACAGCTCTTTGGCAAGTTCGGGCTCGACCCGGTTGGTGACAAAGCTCTTAAAACCATTTTGGGGTTGCTTGAATTCCCCGCGAATGTTGTTTTCTGTCACTATCAGATTTTGCACATCACCTTGCTTCACAAGACTTTCATACTGACTGTAAGGAATTTGCTGCACAGTGCGTGAGCCAAACCAAACGCTCTGGAGCCAGAAAATCCCCAGAATCAAAAAGAAGATCCAAAAGAAATTGCGATTGGGTTCATTCAAAACAAAACCCCCACTTGATTTCTATTTTGCGATTTCAACGGCACGAAAACCAGATTTGCATTCGATTTTTGTCAGAGTACTTTGGGGTGTGCAAACGCTCTAGACCTCGGTCTATTACTTTGGCATCACAACCGTCATATCCATGTAAGGACCTCGTGGAACTTCTCCCGGCAGTAAGCCGACTGGAACCTTATTGGCGCTCGGCCCCAAAGACTTAACGAATCGATACATCGCCCTCAAGTCTTCTTTCGTCATGGCGTTCAAGGCAGCGTGCTGCAATTCCCCACTGCGACCTAGATTATACAGATCCTTAAAATCATTATAGCGAAACTTCGACTGCTTGACGTTAACCAGCATGTTCACTGTCGATTTTGTAGAATTCCAGGTGCTCTAGGACAAGACCTAGATGGCCGCGACAGCTGCATTTTAGAACGGAGAGTGTATCGAAAGTAGATCAGCGGAGAGGTTCGTGGTTCAAAATAAGGTCACGTTCTCTTGTATGGGAGCTTTGTGGCCAACAATAGCGACTCACATATCTTCTTTTCAAATGAAAAGATGAATGCTTCATAATCCAGCCAGATTCGAGTAATTCCAATATTGTGGACCGTGAAATATTGCAGCAAGAAACTTACTTGCATGAGAGACGGTACGAACCGGGGCTCATCGGTAAATTTTAGGGACGAGACGGATATTCATCGAACGGTTACTCGAGAAACGAAGGCCAGAAGACTCGAGCGGAACGCCACAAAGATATAGCGAAGGCTATATGCCATAAATCATCACAAAAGTAATAAGTCCCTATATGGGCCCAAGTAGTGATGGCGTAAATATTTTCTCGATGTAAATTGGGGTGCTGGTCGGTTCGCAAAGTATATTCAACCATTTAGCACCCATTTTAGTCTCAAAAAACGGCAAAAACAGAGTTTTCAGTATTACGTAGCTCATTGCTTCCCAAAATGGTCTCCAGAGAAGCCCGAAAACTTGGAATAGTATAATCTCCAATGGCGATCATATATAGAAACTACTCACCCGCAAAGGCAGCTTCGAAACTGTTGAGAAGCTGCCTTATCAAAATTCCGATAAACCGAACAGTTCTTTTAGGTGGTAATAAAATTCTTAACCGAGAGAGTCCTTGACTCAATTCATCCACAGAAATGATCTAGTCCTGTAAGCACTTTTCTAAACTAGTCCAACTTAGACAGTTTGCGACGTTGAATCTTGTCACTTTCGGAAAAACTCAGACTTAGAGATCTTCTTCACATCGACAGGATCTAACTGAGCAATGTTAATTCCGAAACTCTGGAATTCCTGATCGACCCCGGCTTGTCCAATTTTAAGCGCGAGTGTAAGAGTCTTCGCAGGTGTCGCGGATATAAACTTCTGTTCCCTACAAAACTCAATCACATTTCGAAATCTCTCTTCACTTGCTTTTATCATCAGAGCCCCAATAACATTGGGATCACATTTTTGAGACTGCATGGATTTCAAAATACTGTCAGGGCTGAAAACCAGAGCATGGGCAGTCACCGCACCTACCGCTAGCACCAAAGCCTTTGGATCTTGCATAAGAAACGGAGACAACTCGACAAGACATTCTTCAGGTGACATATCTAAAGGAGGCTCAGCCATCATATTGCAGCCGATGCCTTTCAGAAGGGAATCAATAGAAACGTTTGATCTTTCGACATAAGTCGATCTAAGGCCCCCTGCTCCGCTATCGAATGCAGCAACTTCCTTGAGACCTTTCAACAACCCCTGACCAAGCTTTGTTTTTGTATCTTTCACTGCCGCCTCTTTTCCTGCTTACAAAATTGAGTATATCAAGCTAATATCCAAAATCAAAAGCAACGACTGATCGAGATGCTGTAATGATCTTAAGAATTTCCTCAAAACTAAGCTCAGTACTATTTCTTCGAAGTAATAGACCTAATTGCGATTCATTAACTCCAACAGCCTCAGCGATTTTTGCAATCGAAGTGATTTCAGAGGTTTCGATTGCTATGGCAGCCATATGTTCTAGATTGCGACGGTAGTTCCCAATAACCGCCGCGACCTGATCAGGCGACAAGGGTTCGCCATACACCAGCACACGTTCAGCCTGACGCCGCTTGCGCTCCTCAGTTTCTTGTTGATTTGGTTCGATCTCCCACGCACAGGGACCTCGATGCGACCCGCGATTAAGACCAAAGGAAATTTTTCGGGGATAGCGAATTGGCTTAGAATTCATAGTAGCTCCTTTTTCTGGGGAGCTACTATAGCACGAATTTTGCGGCTTCTAACAGCCTGATAATACTACACATTTTCTTTCATTAGGTCACGCCAAGACCATCAAGCATCTTCCGATTTGCAAAAGAGGCCTCATGATACTTATAGTCCCCACTTCAGTCTTTCATACTCCTCGATCTCTTCCTTGAGCTGGTAAGCAAAAGAGATCAACGGATCGAGAGCGAGCTTTATTTGCTCTTCAGTCAAGCCAGATGCCCTCATCTTTTCTGCATGAGCTTCAATCTCTTTAAGATCAGTTGCCAATCTAGACTTGCATTCTTGATATTCTTTTTCAGTTTTCATCCAACGAGCCCCGCCTGACGGAACGACCTTTTCACTTCACGAAATACCTCGTTGAACTCCGGCAAAGAAGTCATCTGCTTTGACAAACGACTTTCCCAGGTCTTTTTCAAGCGAGGTTCTTTCTTTTCGAACTCGCCGCGCCTGTCTTCAAAAGACAATCCTTTAAACTTCATTTTCGTCTCGATATCCCCAATGAGATCGGAAATATTCAAGCCCTTTTCGATTAGCAAACAGTACATGTCATAGAGATCACGCGGCTCATTGCGATTACTCGCAAACAACGCACATGTCTTCTCAATTGCCACCTCTTCTAAGGAGTACACTTTGATCGTCGGCTCAAGTAGAAAGTCGCTGTATTCTTCATAAGTACGGATAATCGCTTTATCCTCAATTGGCGTTAAGATATTTTCTCGGAATGTAACGTCAACCTTTACTTCCTTTGGTCCGCCTGGAAGAGGGCCAACATAAGTAATATAGAATGTATGAGTGTTTTCAGAAGAAGGATCTTCCCGCAAATGAGCGAATTCGATCCCTGAAGCTTCCTTTGTCCAATCGAAAATATTTGAAAACTCGGACAGGATCGTTTTCAAAGAAATCTCTTCTTTTAGCGAAAAATCCAAGTCCTCGGAAAATCTATATTCCTCGTAGTGACACCTTCTAAGAGCCGTTCCACCTTTGAAAATCAGTTGCTCCTTGAATTTTGAATGTGCAAGACCAAAAAGAAACCACGAAAGACAATAGTCTCTCTCTATAACGGCCTCAGGAACTCTCTTGCCGCCTTGTTTGAAAAGCTTATTTGAGATTTGGGAAATTTTCTTTTGTTCAATCATGTTACGTCCTCACTAAAGACAACAGTTCTGCTTCAGAGACATTTAGGCGAAGCCTCCATCTAGAGTTGTACTTCCCCTCATCAACTTGCGTTGGATCAAAAAGCAGATAGGAGTCAGTCAATTTTTTTTGTAAGCGTTCAATTTCTTCTGTCGTTCCTAATTTATAAACTTCAAGCAAATATCCTAGACGGCGATAAATAGCGCCGCTATTTATTTTCTCCGCGTATTCACAAAGTCTATCCACGTTGAGTTCCTTTCTTTTTATCCAAAGACCTTTTGCGACCTCAGGCATTCCGCCACAGTACTCAGGGATCTTTAAACCATCAATAATTGTTCTTTCTAAGTCACTCACTAATACGGAATCAGTTTTAGTGACCCAATGCTTTTTAAAGCCAAAGAAGTCCCCTTTTTTGCAGGTGACAAAGTGAAACTCGGTCCCTTGTATGCTGATCTTTTCTTTAACTTGCTTCGTTGTTGTCACATAGACGTCCATGTGCGGCTGAGTGACCATCTGATACAACTCAAAAGCCGAGGCATGGGAAATAAAATACTGAGGCTCTTGTGCCTTTTGTTTGCGCCGAACAATCTCTCTGGCGACCACATAGGGGTTTCCCATATATTCGGTAGCTGTGCCCATCTCAAATGGAACAATCGTGTACAGACCTGGGATAAGACGGTTCAGAATTCCTTTTTTAACGAGAGGACTAAGGAACTTATTAAGAGACTTCGGTTCCATCCCTAAAATCTCCGACGCATCATCATTAGTGAAGATGCTCCTGCCCTGGTCGTAGAGAGACAAAATAAAGTTGGCTGACTTCGGACCTATGCTCTTTGTTAAATTAGTATTTATATCCACAAATACCCCTTAATTAATCCTAAAAACAGGTATAAAATATAATCAAAATTATTACTTATATCCAATTATACCCCATCTTATCGGATATTTTTAGATATAACTTATAATTTTATAAATAATCTAAATTCATAGGTATTATCATATGCTTATACACCTTTTAAATTTCAAGACCCATCTATAAACAATAGCCTGACTATTCCGATAAGACCTTCAGCCAGGAGGAAATGTGAAGTCTAAAAGTGGAAAAATCGCATCATGGATGCGACCAATAAAAGCCAAAGAACCGAGCAAAATCTTAAAAACTGCAAGCCAATACTGTTGGAGCCCTTTTCAGCGAGACTTTGCTCAAATAACACACTCCGATTTTTTTAAGAGACTCTCAGGCAAAACTCAAGTGCACTCATTTCCCGATAATGATCACATAAGAACTCGGCTCACACACTCAATTGAAGCCTCACAAATCGGCAGACATATCGCCAGATATTTTTCAAAAAAAATGCACGACCATGGGCTATTCAACGACAACAACCAACAATACCTGGTGTTCTCAAATAACCTAGAAGAAATTACGGCCGCGGCTTGTCTTCTTCATGATGTAGGTCATCCTCCATTTGGACATACGGGTGCGCATACATTACATTCTCTATCAAATAAATACGGCGAAGAATTTGACGACAACAAACAAGTATTTAGAATCGCATTAAATCCCGTCTGGTATGAAAAGTTTGATCCTTCTGGCCCTCTCGTTGCCGCCGCTATGAAAAAAAATATTCCCTCGCTAGTGGCCTATAAAACGGAGCAAGGAATTCTGTCCAATTTACTGACAGAACTAAATTTGACCAATGCTCGACATCCCGCGAGTCTTTTTATGGAGGCCGCTGATGACATCGCATATATCGCTGCAGACCTCACCGACTATTTACGATACAGCGCTAACGAATTAAATCTTCAAAAGATGCGTGAACACGCCAACATAAAAGATTTAGTCAATATTCCTGTTTTGGACTCATCTTTTAAACCGACAGGACGTAATATGTTTGGACTACTGGTAGACCTTAAAGACGGCAATTTTGAACAAATTCAGCTCTTCACATCAAACTTAATCAAAGGCCTACTCCTTCAAGTATTCAAAAATATCGATAGATTTTTCAATGAGAGCGACATTTCAGAGCAAAATGACATTCCAAAACAATTGAAAGACTTCACAGAGAAATATAGTTGTGAAAATGATCCGAATTTAATCTACCTGAATTGCCATCAGAACGGAAAAATATTCTACCAACTTAAAAAGAAGAGCTACAAAGAATTCATTCTAGTTAAACCACACATAGGTTCACAGAACTTAATGGCAAAAAAAGTGCTAACTGAGTTGTTCACGTCGCTAGAAGAGCTAAACTCATTCAACTATAAAGACTCTGATATCTTCAAAGTAATGCCATCTGACTTTCAAGCATATATACATAGCGCTCACGAGCCTGATTCATCATCATCTCCAGCGAGAATAGTTTTAGACTTCATTTCTGGTATGACTGACGAGTATGCCTTAAAAACATGGGAAACTATCCACCGCCCTCATGCTCTAAAGAATGCTTCATAAAAATTTATACATAAGGAATTCATTCCCACCAGAACGATAACGCCTAAGTACACAGGTTTCGCGAAACACGAACCCTGTGCAATTTTTTGCCGGTCAAGCTAGAGATCAAGAGCACTTACACCAAGTGATTTAGATGCATACTTTTTTCGAACAAACTTATTAATAAAGCTGTTCAGACCGAAACCTTGAAGCGCCAATTTCTTCATAGTCTCGATGCTGTGAGAGCCAGCACTTCTGTATGTGTAGGTATAAACTTTCAAATCATCAAATCTGACACTAATAAAATCAGCACCAATTTGGTATGCCCTGACCGCTGAATTGCCTTGTACATTTTTGTACTTTTCCATATTTCATTTCCTTTCTTGGAAATTGTTTGATTTCCAAAAGAGGTTGAGGAAAAGTATATTCAAACACAAAATACAAATACCCTCCTCTTTTGGTGGTTATTATTTTGAAAAGCCCTCTGGGCCGCAATTCCAGAGGGTTTCCTTATTGATAAGGCTATCGATATTCAGCCCTGTACTCCACAAAAAAAGGCATCCTCGCGCTAATTTTCTTAATGATAATCAGCGTCATCACATTCGCCTCCAAAGTCTCTTAGAAAGCTACATTCACCAGATATGCCCGGGCTTCCGGATATTTTTTAATACAAACACATTTCCCCACTCTCAATGACTTGATGGTATTCGGGTGAATGCAAAACTCCTCCACCTCACGCCGACTCCCGCCGCCAGAATCCACATCAAAGAACCCAAATCGTTCAGTCTGCCGAGTCTGCTTCCAGACAGTCCGGGTCCCCGCCATGCCGGAGATGATTTCTGCGCTCTCCGGACGCTTCTGGAGGAACGAATACACGGTTGAGGTGTTTCCCATAAGCCGGCCTGCAAACTCGGGGCTAATACGCTGTAAATCGCAAATCTCTTGGTGCGCCACCACCACCGACATCCGACTACTGCGGGCGCGGTCGAGGAAACCAATGAAATCCTCCTGAGCTAAATCCGCGAACTCATCGATGATCACCGAAAAGGGCTTTCGTTGTTCTTTTGGAACCTCACCGTCAACTCTCGCCGAAACAGATTTTAAATCCTGCAAGATAAAGCGACCTAATGCCTTGGCGGTTTCGCCATACCGGCGGGAATCCAGAAACAAAAAAATGATCTTAGATTGGGTATAGGCCTCAAATAAGTTTATACCTGGAATCTCTGAAGTAACCAACTCCCCAAAGTCAGACAGAACAATACTTTCCAACTGCGTTCGTAACCCCTGCAAAGAATTGAAGTGCTCTTTTGCATCCAAGAACTCTTTCAAGTTCTGAGCATAAAGTTTTAACTTCGTTTCGTTCATGGGGACCTTATTACCGACCTCAATGATCTTCGCTGGATTACTCGCGCACTCCAAAACAGTACCCAAATGGAAACGCTCTTGTTTATTGTCACGAATCCAGCAGAGCAAAATCATCAATTTCAAGATAAAGCTCGAAGACTGGTTTTTGTAATACTCTTCAGACCAATTCAGGCTATTGATTATCCGATCACGAAGTTGCGTGGCAGTGCCGCCCTCGATCAAATTGTAAGACAAAGACATTTGCTTTTCAGTCAGAGAAAAAATCATCAGATCGTCAATACGGTTAGCTTCCGCCACATGCTTTGAAAACTTCAGCAAAGTCTCCACATCTGATTTCAAATCAATAAAGAGCAAACCTTTCCCCTGTTGGATTCGTTGCTTGATAATATGGGAAAGCAAAACCGTCTTCCCATAACCAGAAGCCCCAACAACGTGAACGTGGTGGTTCAACTGTCCTTCAGTTAACTCTTCCTTTCGCCACATAGATCCCGACACCTTCCCCAGAACAACACGATCCTGGGCCGTAGACGAATTTCTCATAAATAAGTTCTTTACTTGTTCCATACTCAAAACCTCCCTACTCGCCTAGAACTTCGTTGCTCATGCTAAAACGAAAAAGCGGCTGAAAAAGTTGAGTATGGTCTTGAATCAGATTTCGAACAGTTTCCTTTTCACAAACATAGTGGACCTCCTCGAAGAGCCGTTCAACATCTGGAGCCACTGTCATCATGTGAATGTATCGCCTCACCTTTTGCTGATAGCGCTCTTTAGTTTTACGTGCGATCTCAAGCTCGAAGGCAACTCTTTTACCTTCTGGAGTGACATAGATGGCGTCGGGACGAAACTCCGTCGGCAAATACTTTCGATACTCTTCAATTTCAGAAAGCTGCCTTTCAGAAATCCATTCTTTAACAACGTCAGAATTTTCAAGAGCGATCCGAATCTGCGCCACACGCTGGTCATGATCAAAAAAGCGACCATCGACATCCAACAGAGGACGACAATAGTTTTTCTGCGAACGAGAGTTTCGCAAGAACAAGTAACCTTTTTGAGTGATCACATACAGCGGTCTTGCGCACACTTCGGTTAAAATCTGAAGCATTTCAGATTTTACTAATTTATGGACTCGCTGCCTTGCCCAGATCAGCGAGTTACTAACAGTCCCAAGCTTGGTAACTTTAAAAAACTTCGCGTGCAAATCTTCGAGTGTAGAAAATTTCATTTCTAAAACGAACTCCAGAACATCCAACTCTCGATCCGTGAACCTGTATCCCTTTTGCGGAGTAACTTTTTGCACAACATACGGCAAATCAAAAAAACTATAAGCAGTCTGCATACTCTTTCCCTTCGCCGACTTTTTGATTTGAAAACACAAACCAACAACAAAGTCGAACTGATGAAAGATGAAGTGGCCGAGGTAAACCTCCTCCCCTCCATCTTGTTGTTATTCTCAAAACTAAAAACAACCTCTCCCAACTAGGAAAATGAGCTCCCTTGCCAGCTTTTTGTTACTTAAGTAATGGGTGACCTGCCTTGCTGACCACCTGCTCTCAACACGTTGGGAGTGGGTGGTCAGCAAGATAAAGCAGGTCGCCCCAGCGCCTAAGGTGCTGAAAAAGCTGGCAAGGGAGCGGCTAGAATCCACAAAACTCCCATCGCGGTGGATGGGGGTTTTGATGGACGACAAGATGGGCTTATTTCTGCATGGAAAATGCAAAAAATTTGAAAAAAGAAGAGCCTTGTAGGGATGTGGAAAAGTGGTAGCCAAATGGTAGCCAAAAGTAGCCAACCATGGTCCCCCAGTGTCCCCCGCAGTCCCTAGGATCGAAAATAGCGTATCTACGCCTGTCTGAGCAGGTTCTACGTTGTTTCTGATACTTAGGTTTTTGCTTATTTTTTGAGAAGGGAAAAATGGGGTGATCTTCGGCAATTGAATGAAATCAATACCTTAGACGCCTTTTCCAGCCCGCATAGCCAGATTAAATGATGACTCTCGAAATGTTTATTCATTAGTTTTAGTGCCTCGCATAGGTCTGTAAGAATGTAGATTAACCACCATCTTCGGTGTGTTATCTACCTGCCTGATAAATCCTAAGTTCTCTGTTGCCCCTGCCACGTCGATACCCGCTAGTCGGATGTAACGGTTCATGACCTTCTCTTCAGTCCAACCGCAAATCTTTTTAACTACCGGACTTGTCACGCCAGCGTTTAGCAAGTGCGTTGCAAAGCAAGCTCTTAGAGCATGAAAGCTAACCGAGTTAATCCCGATCCCTTCACAGAATTCTCTAATTACTTTCGCAGCTTCGCCTCGGCGCCATTTATTAATACGTGGAAGTACGTGAGAACCTTGAGCGCGAACTCGTAGTTCTTTCAGCAATTCTTCAGTATCTGAATTAAATGGAACCTTACGCCAGTACCCGGCCTTCGTGGATTTAACCGCCTTTAAGCGACCGTTGTAGGACTTCGACACAGTGATGAGTTTACTATCCCAGTCGATGTCATTCCATTCCAGTGAGTAAAGTTCGCCTGAACGCATACCCGTATTTAAGGCCATCGCCCATACATAGTACCATTCGTGATCCATTGCTTTTGCTGATTCCAAAAGTTTGTGAATTTCAGCCAAGGATAAAATCAAAGGCGGCTTTTCATCGCGAGTCTTCTTTAGTTCAAGCCCATACGCTGGTGAATGATGAATTGATCGAATTTTACCTTCGGCAATCCCCCATTTAAAAACAACGTTTACGGCTGTTCTAAATGCCCGTTTGCGACTGTGCGAGTAATCTTGGTTATCAAGTTCTTGAATAACTTGTCTTACATCGCCAGGTCTAATTTCATGACATTCACGCTTCATCCAAGAGTTTGTCCATCTTCGTAAAAATGAAGTCATCTCTCGAACTGTGTCTGCCTGAATTTCTACAGCACTATCATGTTGAAACCTGTGAGCTAATTCCCATTGTTCTAGGAGATCATCCCACGTAGTTTCAGATCCTTCCTTTCGAGCCAATTCAGCTGCACACTCTCGAAGGATAGTTCTTTCGATTGTTTGTGCTTCTTTTAAAGTCTTGATTAGAGTCCTCATTTTTTGGACTCGAAGATCAGGATATATTTTACTTCTTAAATTTATTGATACCTCATAAGTGGTCTTGCCTTCAGAATTTAATTTTTGTCTTATCGCCATTGAAATCTCCTTTTTTTAGTTTCGGAAGTTTCAATAAGCCCATCAATATCTGTACGGCTGAAGTAATTGCGACCGCAATACTTCTTAGGGTTAAGTTGACCTCGGTGAACCATCACACGAATTGCACCAACTGTTGTTCCCAAGTAAAGAGCCACTTCTTCGGTTCTGAGCCATCGTTTAATTGTCAAAGAGCGAATCTTAAGCTCATCCTCTTGTTTTTGAATTTCTAAGGGTAGAACGAAAGCTGGGTTCATTATATCCATGTTATCCTCCACGGGTTCAATATTTTTTTGAACCCATAAGCAGTTTATGCGGCATAGCCACTAGATGGGCGCCTGCTGCTGGTTAATTTGACCTTTTAATAATTTGCCAATGAACTGATCGAGAGAAATTTTACCGTTCTTTTTTTGAAAATCGTCATGTGCAATGTGAAGACGGTCTTTTTCACTTAATGTCGTTTCTTGAAGTTCTTGAATATGCTGAGATTCAACAAGTCCCAGAGCTTTGCAAATAATTTCTGCATCTTTAATTTTACGACCGTAATTCTTTTTATTCGCCTTATCTTTTAAAGACGCCAAAAGCTTTGCCGATTCAAGATCCAGCTTCTTTAGTACATTTTTTCTTTTAACCGTTGTTGATGTTTTATCTTTAGATGCTTTATCGACGGGTTTAGAATCTTCCATTAATACCTCCTATTGGTGGCAGATTCCGTCTGCCGTTTAATTTGTTGTTTTTGCTTGTTCTAAAATTAATATTTTTAAATTGAATGGACCTTTAAGTTCTGAGAACTCAGGAACCTTTTTTAATTTTTCACGAAACCTGTCAGCTGTACTCAGCGCTCCACTTGCTAGACCCTTTTTAACCGCATTATCGACCGATGAGTCCGTTTCAAGTTGTCCAAATACATTCGTTCTTCTAGGAACTAGTCCATCAAAGTACCCAGCAGCAAAACTTGCAATAAAATCACCAGCGAAATATTCAGCTTCACGAGAGTGATACTCACCCGTAAGGCCAGGTTGCCCTTCACTCGATACACCGACACCTTTGACCTCGTAGATTTGCTGACCAATTACAATTCTAGAAATATTGATAAAAATACGTTTTGTGTTCTTCTCTAAATAACTTTCACCAATAAATCGAAACCCAGAAAGTTGACCGCTTTCAGCCGTACCAACTACAGGGGCTTTCTCGTCGGGAAATGCTACAACTGAATGTGGAACTCTAACTTCCAAAATATCTCCTATCTTTATTCCTCGGAAAACTTCACTTGAACCTTTTGGTGGTTGTATTAACTCTGAGTTATTAGATTCACGATGAATAGAAAGGTATTCACTTGGAATGTTTGCCGACACGTGGCTACCATTTCCTGAGTTAACTTTTTTCTTCGTAACTATCTTTTTCACGGTCGGTATAACAACTTCATGCTCAGTCTTTGTAGTTACAGGAGCAGTCCAAATTTCTTCTCCTTGAATATCTCCGGCGAAAGCAAGTGTGCTTAAAAGAAGAAAAATCATTTTCGCCCTCCGTTTTCCATTAAAACAGGCGATTTTACGATCAAACGATTAACGGTCTTTGTTTGACTGATTTGTTCAAGACGTTGCCCGCCTATAAGATTTGGTCTTCCGTATGAAGACCGAATTTCAACTAAATCTTGATGCCTAGTTCGACTTGGAATCACATCAAAAACGAAGATACTTTTCTCTGGTGTGCATTTAACAATTACATTTGTAGGAAGCGATGAGTTTAGTTTCAAATTAAGAAATAGCGTCCTTTTATCATTGGGCGATATCTGAGCTTTTAAATCTTCACCACGTCCAATAAAAACCTCTTGTAAACCACACGGAAAGAGCACAATCGACCCTAAACCTGGAGCTAAGTAGATACGTTGCACTTGGCTTTTGTCGAATCGCATAGATTGAATACGTTCTTGAGCAAAAGCCGGTAATGAAAGTAAATTAATCGCGAACAACAGATTCTTCATAAGAATCAACCTCTAATCCGAATGGATTTTCAGCAGTTCGAGGAACTGACTTTAATGTTAATGAAACTACAACTTTATGATCCTGCTCGTTGAGCCTTGTTTTTTCTTTGATTTGTACGAGACCACGATACGTATTGTCTTCATCACGAGTAAGTTTTAAAACTTCTCCCGAAAGTGCAATGCCATCTCTCTCAACTTTAGATTTAAGATCAATGATTTCTGATTCCTTTTTCTTCCAAAGGTCTTCACTCATCATGGTTGTAGCAAAACCTAGTCTCTTAAAGAAATTTCTAGAATCAAAGTTATAAGCATTGAAGAAGAATTTTTGTATAAATGCGATAGCTTCTGTTTTATAAATTGGATCACTTGCCTCACTCACGATTCGTGTGCCGTTTGAATCTATACCGATAATGATCGGCTTACTTGATTTGCTCATCGCTTTCAAACTGAGTGATGCTGATAGCGTACAAACCACCGCCATCGTTATAAATAGAATAAATTGGATATTACGCTTGAATATCTCTTGAGCGTGAATTTTCATTTACTTGTCCTTTCTTTTGAAATGAATTTGAATAATATTTTGCTTTAGACAATCTATCTGATTTGCCATTAGGATCTTTTCCATTTTGAGAACTTAATCCGTTTCCTGGAAAGAAAGCTCTTTGACGATCTTCAAATTTTCTTTGTCTAGATTCTTTACTGCGATCAAGTATTTTCGCAGGTATCGAGGCTGCTGGAATGGCTTTCATTGCCATCCATTTTCCAGCAGAAATACCCACTTGAGCAGCTTTTGAAACCGCTTGTCCTGCTGGACTTTTCACTGCCAAACTTGCAAATGCGACTGGCGTAATTCCTTTAAATAGAGTCAGAAGAAGTTCTAAACATTTCGAACCAAATTCATCTGATTGAGCGGTTGATAAACTTGCGTGAACTTGATCGAATCCATACCAGATTATTGGCCACGAACTTCCTACAACTAAAAGTCCTAAAAATATTTCTAAGCCCATTCCAAATCCAAGCAGTGTGCTTGATAGAAAAACCACTGGCGCCATAGAACACATCGCAATCATAAAAAAGATATGTAGGTAATACGCAATCCAATAAAGACCAGCTAGAACAACCTCTAGAACTCGATCCACAGCAAACGGAATTATACTTGTTGAGTTCCAATCTGGAGAGTTTTCGGAAAAGGAAGCCAGTCCCGCATATTTAGGCAAATAGGATTCAGGGATCGAAAATAGAATGTCTATAATCATAGGAAATGCAGCTAACAGCGTAAAATAAATTAACACACCCTTAATTGCCTGAAATGCTTTATTACCTTCTCCGGCTAAATTTGAAAAAACAATGCGGACCATGAAAAGTGGTAAAATAAAAATAGATGTTGTTTTTGATACCGCTTCAAACACCTGAATACACACACCATGCAGTTCACTATAGTTTTCCACGAGGTGCCTCTTGATTTCTTATCTTACGTTGCTTTTCTGAAAACGCTGTCCACTGACGAGATTCTTCATTTTCTTTTTCCATCGAGCGCAACTGAGCATCAGCATTTTGCATAATCATTGCTTGCTGGTTCTTCTGAACTTCATTTAATGCCACGTTTGTTTCTGTGGTGTTAAGAGCGATAGTTCCGTCAGTACCAAGAGCTACGGCGCGAACCAACAGACGTTTAAGTCTTCGTATATAGTCTGTGGTTGAACGAATATTAGTCTCTAGTCTGCGAGAAGACCAATCCGGGCCTTTTAAAACACTCTGTGTACTTCTTGAAATGTATCGAGCATTTGATGATTCTGAACGTAGAATTTCGGCACGCTTCTGAATATCTTTAGCTCCATTTTCTAAATCCTTATCAGGAGCAATTTCAGATGACAATTCGGCCGCAGCATCAACATAAGCTGCAAGCTCAACTGCTTTCTTTGCCTGATCGCCAATAAAGTCTAAAAACGCATGACTAGGAATTGAGAAAAAGAAAACTAAGATAAAGACAGGCATTGAACGATCTCCTTAAGCGATAAACTCGGACAAGCTGCTTTTAATTCGTGAAACTTTCTACGGTCTTCGTCTTTTGAGGTGTACTGCCAATACTCTTGACCATTTAGACGTATTTTTAAGACTCGTTCTCCGTGAGTATCTTTAAAGTAGCACTCAGAGAACTCACCTTGCTGACGACGCAAAACTTTAATATTTTCAATCGAACTTCTAGTAAGCTGATTTCTCGCAATGAATGATTCGTCATCACCATCTGCAGAAAAGTAGATTCTATTTGGTGAGTTATCCAAAATACCAGTATCCCCATCAATCACCACATGAGCTGATTTTTGGGCTACCGTGATAAATCCATGGCCTTCTTTACGAACATTAGCGATTGATAGATTAAAAAACGAAAAACATTTCTTGATAAAAAATGGAGTTTCATCCGCGATAAAAACTATTTTCTTTTTATGTTCAGACTTCTTCAGCATTTCTAGATTGAACTGCGCCATCACAGCAGCAAGGCCACCTTGTGCGTAATCTGGGTCTAGCGCCTGCGAGATCTTTGAAAAGTTAAAATATGTCAGTGATTTGTTTAACTCGATCATCCCAGCTTCAGTTGGAGCAAAGGCATTACCGTAAACACCATTTCCAACCCAACGCTGAAACAGTTCTTTTCTAGGTAAAGCAGAAGTCATTTCTTCATAAAAATCATTTAGCGAAAGATCCTGAGTATTTGACTCAGCATAGGACAGGATAGCCCTTTCAAGATCAGACTTCATAGTTTTCGAAAGCTTTACTTCGCCCTCTTCAAGAATTAATACTTCCATAAATGCAGCTAAAATCTGCACTGCTTCCTTGGTTGCACCTAACTCTTCAATGACATTGAATGGATTGATTCCGGTAGGTTCATTTAATGTAAGAGTTTTCTCAACACCACCCAAAATTTCAGTTTCTCTGGAATGACTACCTCCTACGTCAATCTTAATAACTCTCACTTCTGAATCATAAGCAAGTGCTCTAGTGATTGCATTTGTGAGGACAGATTTTCCAGTTCCAGGCCTTCCAAAAATGCACCAAGAAAATGACTCATAACTTGGATCAAAAATATTTATGTACGTTAAAGACTCATCTTTACGATGTAATGCCAATGATCTTTTCATTACGTTTTGAGTAGATTTTGAATCACCGCGACTTACCAACGGCATATATGTCACTAGCGTCGAGTCTTTCTCTAAGAGCGTAAAATGAGGTTCTTCTCCTGGATAAAAACTTCTAAGACTTTTAAGAGCACCTACGCTTTCGATATAGATTTCACCAATCGGGTCTAACTTGCGCTTAACTTCGTCACGATCAGCTCTTAATAGATCTTCTGAAGTTCTTTCGATCAAACATTGCCATTCAAATCGAAATAGTTTTGATCCATTTAGAGAGATATCTTCTAAATCCGTTTGGGCTTCCGCGAACTTTCTATTTTCATTTAGATCTGAGACTTGAGCATTTTGTTTAGATCTACGGCGAAGGAAAGTCTCTGCCTCTGTCTGTGGAACTGCCTGAATCGAACAACAAATCATATACGGAAGCGGCAAGCTGTCCTTTACATGGCTTAAAGTTGATAGATCCATTCCAAATTCAGATTGTTTTGTCAGTCGTAAAATACTGACAACACTTGAGCCAAGATCAACAGTCTGAAATGTGTGATTCACTTCTGTTTTAATCTCAGGAAAAATGGATTCGACATCTTGTTTGTTAAGCGGCTTAACTTTGATCCCATTATCTTTAAGAATGTTAAAATCAGTCAAAAGGTTCTGAGCTTGCCCTTGACCACGCTTAAATAGAGATGAAAGTTCCAATTTCGCAGGCTTTTCTAAAAAAACAAAAGCACGGTTCTTTATGAAGCCAATGCTTTTAATGGCATCGCGACGAGAATGGTCGTTATCTTCAGTGGCTGAAAATTCCGATTTTAAATAGATACGAAGTGTGCGACCTTGCGGAAGATCACGTAAAAGGCTTTGCAGCATTTGCTCTGCGCTATCAAGACCAAATACTTCTTCATCAAATAGATCAATTTCAAAACCTGCACTGAGCGTTCCATTTTCTAAAGTATGAATGTATAAATCCGAAAGATTACTTGTTTCGATTATTTTTTGAAACATTGGTCACTCCGCTTTTAAAAAGATATTGAAATGAATCTCTGATAATTTTTCTACGAAAAGCCATTCGAACCGGCACTAACAGCCCTAAAACACCGATTGAAATCAATAGTGCCCAGATCGTGCTTTTAATTTCAAAGGCCTTGAACAAAAGCATAAGCCCTAAAAGAAAAACTCCAGCTCCTGAAATGTCTGTGTATGAGAGACCCAAAAAATAAGATTCGTCGTTAAGGACGCGTGATGTTTTACGTTCTCTCATCGAAAAATCTCCTTCACGACGTCAATAATTGCTGGTCCACCGAATGTTGCCGCAGCCCCGATAATTCCGCTCATTAGAACCATCTTTCCGACATTTGCCATGCCAATAGAAAGTGCGATACCACCTAAAACAATACCAATTACAGCAGTAACCTGTCCGATTGAGATCACCATGCTCTGTCCGCGCATTGCTGCTTCTTCTAAGCGATTAGCGAATGCAGGATTAGATAAAACTAAAATACTAGCGGCCAAACAAAGATTATAAATTCTAATAATTCTTTCCATATCTTCTCCTAACGTGACACTGGTGGAATAATTTCGAACATTTCAACTTGTCGATACCAAGTGTTCGGTTGATTTTGGTCTTGCACCCATTGATCCATCTTGTAGCGTTTCCACTCGCCCGGTTCGACAAGCGAAGAAACCTCTTTGGGGATTGGAGATGAGAACAATGAGTTTCCTTGCTGAACAAGTTGCGGTTGAAGTTGTTTTTCAAATTTTCTAACTTGTTCTTTTAAAGTTTCATTTTCTTTTTTTATCTGATTTTCGTCTGGTACGTTTATCAATGCACTCACAGCACCAGCAGTAGCCGCACCAATGCCTGCGTACATTGCTGAATAAGCTTCACGATTTTCGTTTCTCGTTTGTCCAACTAAAGCTCCGACAGCGGCACCTACAGCCATATCTCGAAGAATTATGTTTCGCGTATTCGTAGAGGAACATGACGAGATAAAAATTACTGTCAGCAAAAGAGTAAATTTAGTAGCAGTCATTTTTACCCTCCGAAGCAACGTACACACAGATTGTTCCTAATTTTCCATCTTCTGCTTTGTCTCCACTGTCGCCTTTGGGGCCAGTGGCTCCTCCGCCTCCAGCTTTACCAGAACATTTTTTACCTGTAGTAGTTCCGCCAAGGCCTCCCAACTGACCATCTCCGCCTTCACCTGGAACTCCAGCAATCCCGAAAGACTTAAAAGTTTCGATAAGAAAGCCTGCGCCATCCTTAATATTAATTTTTAAATTCCCAGAGCTTCCACCGTTACGAGCAGGAAGTCCTTTGTTACCTTTTGCTCCATTAGTACCGTTTCCAGCATCTCGCCCTGTGGATTCACATGAACACACATGAGCTTGTATCTGAAGTTCAGTAGAGACAGGCCCCATACAATTTCGACCAACACAATCACAGAACAAAGATCCATCACCAGCCGCAATTCCACCATTTGCACGATTAGGAAATGCGGGGCCTTTTTCGCCATCACCACCGTGCTCGCCGCGCATATATACTTTTAAACTTCCATGAGCGGAATTTGCGTTGATGATAAGATTCCCACCGCCGCGTCCTTCAGCATTTAATTTTGCTTTGATGCCGTCGGTGAATGTTTCAATGATTCCTTTATTCGCGATTAGTTCGTTTGTCTGAATTTCGATATTGAAACCATTTGTTCTAAGTGGCACCTCATCGAAAAACACTCGGTTAACCGATAACGTTGTGTTTTCTAAAAACTCTGACTGATCTTTACGAACTACGAAATCACGTGGAATTTTTACTAGTTTAGAAAAACTTTTTTCAATCTTGTTATCACCACTTAAAATATCAAAAGTATAAGTAAGCGTTTGATTATGACTAACTTCATGTGAAAAAGTTGTTTGGTTAGATTCCACCACGGCTAACGTTTGTTCCATGCGAATGCGAACTCGGCGCGCATCAGAAATTTTCGGCCATCCAAAATAGACCATGTATTTTTCTGGCTCTGTTGTTGGCTGAACTCCGATCTTTACAAAGTCAGATAGATTCTGCGAACTCACGCGCATATTTGCCTGATCTTGATTTTCTGTCTTTTCATCCTTGAATTCGGCGCAACCTATTACTGCAAGGCAAAGCACGGCCACTACGTTAAATAAACGCATTTTCATCTCCTTTAAATTTTGTAGAGGTCACTTTATGTGAAATCCGGATTTCGGATTATTTCTTAGATGAAGATTTGGACCTGTCGCTGTTGTTACGAGCTGAACCTAAAAAGAAATATATGAGATTTCAAAAAAATATTTTCATTGGTTGCGAACTAGAAATTTCGAACCGTATCTGCAATTTCATTCCTATAACGCAATATAATTGCGAATACGCAATCCTCTCCCGAAAAAGCCTATAACACGGCGCAAACGACACGATTTTCCTTTATCTTCTAGCAATAGCCTAATAAATCCTTGTTTATCTTAATTCGGAGGAACTTTGGTCGCACTAGTCAAAATGCTTATGACAGCAAGAGGACTTAATCAGGTAGATGTTGCTAGAAACACTGGTGTGTCTGCGACCGCTATTTCTCGTTATCTGAATGAAAGTTCTGATCTACGGGCTGATGCGCTTATCAAAGTTTTAAATTACCTAGGTGCCGATATTGATAGTCTTATGAAGAAAGAAATCAGCAGAGTTCTAGGAACGGCTGACAATATTACTATTGGGGAAGATATTAGTTATCTTTTAGAACAATCAAGCCCGATTACTCGCAAAACAATCGCCGACACTTTAATTACAAGTTTTAAAAATAATAAAAGCTCAGACACAAAGGTGCGAGTGACAAATTTAAAAAAATATCGCGACTCAATCAAAACTGTTAGGAGGACTGTTTGTTAGAAAATAATAACTCGACAGCGTCACTTTCCACGGGATCATCGCAAAGCCAAATAAGCTATGCCGATGCTCTTGAAAATCACAAAAAGAACACAGACTGGTGGGTTGTCTATGCAGCCTTTGACTTACCAGACTTTCAGTCTTCCCCGCTTTGGTTGTCTTCAAAGCTGAATCTAACAGTAGATACGGTTATTGAAGCTCTGGAAGGTCTTACTGTATTGGGTCACCTGAAGAAAGATGCCAATGGATATGCACCATCTAAAGGCAGAAACTTCGTGCAATTGAACGTAACACAGGGGAAAAAGGCTGATGTAATCGAAGATCACTCTTTAATTTCTCGCCAAATCATCAATCACCTATCTGAAGAGGCTTTAATGGCCGTTGATCACAGATGTTTCGCATCAAATGTTGAAATACTTAAGGAACTCTATTCAGATATAAATGCTGCTTTTGAAAAAGCTTATAAGAATTCGTCAAAAGTTGAAAACAATGACCGCATTTTTAAAATGTCATTCACAGCAGTCGACGTACTTCCAGGGAGACAATAAAATGAAAGCAATTATTTTAATTACCACAATTTTTCTTTCTCAACTTTCCCTAGCTGGCACCGGCGGTGGCGGTGTTATGATGAGAACTATGTCAGCAAAACACCCACAGATAGTTTACAACATTGGAAAGCAAGATGGGTTTGTTAAGTTCGCATATGGTCAACTTGTTGATCAGAAATGGCAGATTCAGAATATAGAAATGCCGGAATCTGAATTAATGACTGATTTAGCTGTTGTTAAAGCACTTCAAGATTCGACGATATTAAACGCTTGGACTGAGTTAAAATAACTCGCTGCGCATAAATAAAAACGTATATTACGAGGCTTGCCGATCGGCAGGCCTTTTTCTATCATAAATGTATAGAAATTCAGATGAATTTTTCGTGCTAATTACCATGGAGGGATAAAAGTGCGGATTGCTATATTTTTCTTTAATCCTTCGGGCTTCTGGAGGATTTCGTGAATATTACTAAAATTGAAGAAAACGTATCTAAATTGATGTCTAAGCACTCAAAGGACTCATTTATTTATGATCTATTGATCGCATACGGTCATCCAAAGGCCGCTATAACTAGATTAAAGCAAGGAACATATAATTTATCTAAGAAAGATGGTGAGATTCTTTGGAAAAAGAAATTATTTTTCAAGGAAGTATTAAAGGGAGATTTACACCTAGAAATTGATTCTGCAAAAAACAATAAAGACTTATTAAAACAAGAGCCACGCTTTATAATAGTTACTGATTATAAAACTATACTGTCTTTAGACACAAAAACACTTTCTACTCTAGATATTGAATACAACAAACTTGGAAAACATTTTGATTTTTTTCTACCATGGGCAGGTCTAGAAAAAGTTTCTACAATTATTGAGAACCCAGCAGATACTAAAGCCGCTGAAAAAATGGCTAAACTGTATGACCAGATTAGGGATGACAATCCCAATTTAAATTCCGAAGACGTACACTCTCTAAATGTTTTTTTATCCAGATTATTGTTTTGTTATTTTGCTGAGGATACTGGAATTTTTGAAAAGTCCTCTTTTACAAAAGCAATCGCTTCACATACCACGAGCGATGGTTCAGATTTAAATAAGTATCTTGATAGATTTTTTGAAGTTTTAAATACTAAGAGTAGAAAAGAATACCCGTCATTTTTACAAAACTTTCCTTATGTAAACGGTGGACTTCTTGCGAAGGCTCACAAATCACCTAAATTTTCCACTAAGTCTCGCAAACTCTTATTGGAATGTGGTGAATTAGATTGGTCAGAAATTAATCCAGATATTTTTGGTTCGATGTTTCAAGCTGTAGTTCATCCTTCTCGAAGAGGTGGATTAGGAATGCACTACACATCTGTACCAAATATTCTTAGAGTTATTAACCCCCTATTCTTAGATGATTTATATTCTGAGTTTGATAAAGCAAAAGGAAATTCAAACAAGTTAGATAAGCTACTAAAAAGAATTTATCATATTAAAATCTTTGATCCTGCATGTGGTTCAGGAAATTTTTTAATCATTGCCTATAAAGAACTCAGAAAGTTAGAAATTTTAGTATTTAAAGAAAAGGCAAAAGTTCAAACGCAACAAGCTTTTCAGTACTCACTAATACAGTTGGGTCAATTTTATGGCATTGAGTTAGATGATTTTGCACATGAGATTGCTATTCTTTCTTTGTGGCTTGCTGAACATCAAATGAATTTAGCTTTTAAAGATGAATTTGGAGATGTGCAGCCGACATTGCCACTAAAAAGTGGAGGCAATGTAATTTGCGCAAATGCAAATTTGGTCAATTGGGAAAAAATATGCTCATTTGATAAAAAGAGTGAATGCTATATTTTGGGTAATCCACCTTATCTTGGATCATATTTACAAAATGCAGATCAGAAAAAGGAGCTTCAAAAAATTTGTGAGGGTTTTAAGTCTTATAAAGATTTAGATTATATTTCCTGTTGGTTCTTAAATGCCTCACGTTTTATCGAAGGAAGAGAGAATGCTCAATTTGCATTTGTTTCTACAAATTCAATTTGCCAAGGGGAACTCGTTCCCCTTCTCTGGCCTCATATTTTTAAAAACAATCAAGAAATTGCTTTCGCTCATCAGGCTTTCAAATGGGAAAACAATGCTAAATCAAATGCTGCTGTAATTTGTATTATTCTAGGAATTAGAAATATCAATAGTAAGCCAAAATATTTGATCAACTCTCAAGGCAGTCGAACTGTGAGCAATATTAACCCATATCTTTCTATTGGGAAAAGCATTGTTGTCGAAAAAAGAATGAAACCACTTTCGACAGTTCCCCCTATGATATATGGGAACAAAATTGTCGATGACGGAAATTTAATTTTAAGCACAGAAGAAAAAAACGCTTTAATTAAGGATTACCCTGACGCGAATAAGTTCATAAAGAGATTTACAGGCTCAGTTGAGTTTATAAGAGGCCTTGAGCGTTGGTGTCTTTGGATTAAAGATGATAGCATTAAAGAGGCAACAAAAATACCTCCAATAAAACTACGACTCGAAAAAGTTTCAAAGTTTCGCCTAAAAAGCACTGAAAAAAGCACTAGAGCGATGGCTGAATTTCCACATAAATTTTATTTTTCTGCACATGAAGACGGTAACTCAATCATTGTTCCAAGGCACTCTTCAGAACGAAGGGCATATATTCCTATTGGATTCTTAAATAGTGACACAATAATTTCCGATGCTGCTCAAGCCGTTTACTCCGCTGATCCATACGTATTTGGATTTGTTACATCGAGAATGCACATGACATGGGTTAGAGCTGTAGGTGGCAGGCTAAAAACTGACTATAGATATTCTTCAGGGTGTATTTATAATACATTTCCAATCCCGACACTTTCAGAAAAACAGAAGCAAACAATTACAAATCATGTTTTCAACATCCTAGCAGAGCGCGAAAAGCACTCTCACGAAACATTAGCTAATCTATATGATCCTGAAAAGATGCCTGAAGAGTTGAAAATCGCACATGAAAATTTAGATACTTTTATTGAAAAATGTTACAGAGCAACTCCATTTTTAAATGAAGAGCAACGTCTGGAATATCTTTTCAAGTTATACGAAGAAATGTCTTTAAAATCTGAAAAAGGGAAAAAATAATGCCAAACACAGTTGATGTTAAATACGCCCAGACTGGCCAAAGCACTAAAGTTGATCAATATGGCATGAGAGAAATGCAACAAAGAGCATTTTCCGCAAGAGATGCCCAATATCTTTTAATAAAAGCTCCGCCTGCTTCAGGAAAATCTAGAGCATTAATGTTTATAGCTCTCGATAAGCTAAAAAATCAGGGAATTAAGAAAGTAATTGTTGCAGTTCCTGAAAAATCTATTGGAGGTTCTTTTGGAAACAATGAGTTGAGTAAAGAAGGATTTTTTTCAGATTGGGAGCCTAATCCAAAGTATAATTTATGCACGGCTGGTGGGGATAAAAGCAAAGTAAACTCATTTATAGAGTTTTTAAAAAGCGATGAGAAAATTCTTATTTGTACACACGCTACCTTACGCTTTGCTTTTGATGCGATAAAAGAAGAAGAGTTTAAAGATTGTTTACTCGCCATTGATGAGTTTCATCATGTTTCTGCTCATGAAGAAAATCGCCTTGGTGAACTTTTAAAAAGAATAATCAAAGGCTCAAACGCCCATATTGTTGCTATGACCGGGTCTTATTTTAGAGGAGATACTGTTCCTGTATTAGAACCTGAAATGGAGAACAAATTTACAAAGGTAACTTACAATTACTATGAACAGTTAAATGGATACAATTTTTTAAAGTCTCTTGGAATTGGTTATCATTTTTATCAAGGAAAGTACACTTCTGCCATTCAAGAAATTCTTGATACCAACAAAAAAACTATTCTTCATATTCCAAATGTACAATCTGGCGAGTCGACGAAAGACAAGCATAATGAGGTTGATACAATATTGGATTCCATAGGGTCTGTTATTAAACAGGATGAATTAACTGGTGTAATTCATCTCAAAAGAAATTCTGATGGAAAAATAATTAAAGTTGCTGATTTGGTAGATGACAGAGGTAAGGACAGAGAAAAAATAGTAACGTTTCTTAGAAGTGTAAAATCACCGGATGACTTAGATTTAATTATTGCTCTTGGAATGGCGAAGGAAGGTTTTGATTGGCCTTACTGTGAACACGCACTAACTGTTGGCTATAGAGGTTCTCTAACAGAAATTATTCAAATTATTGGAAGATGTACTAGAGATAGTTCTAACAAAACCCATGCTCAATTTACTAATTTAATCGCGCAGCCAGATGCTGGCGATGAATTAGTAAGATTATCCGTAAATAACATGCTCAAAGCCATCACTTGCTCATTACTTATGGAGCAAGTTTTAGCACCAAACTTTAGGTTTAAGACAAAAGCAAACGATGATGATAAGTCAGAAGGTACAAATATCAAAATTAAAGGATTTAAAGAACCCTCTTCTAAAAGAGTTAAAGAAATTCTCGAATCTGATTTAAATGACTTAAAAGCTACAATCTTACAAGATGACAATTTGGTTAAAGCACTTCCAGGCAATCTCGACCCTGAAGTAATTAATAAGGTTTTGATTCCTAAAATAATTCAAACTAAATATCCTGATTTAACAAATAATGAAATTGAAGAAGTGCGACAGCACGTTATCGTCGATTCGGTAATTAAAAATGGAGAAATTAAAGAGTCTGGAGATAAGCGTTTTGTTAGAATGGCAGGGCAATTTGTCAACATTGATGATCTTCAAATTGATCTCATTGATAAAATAAATCCATTCCAAAAAGCATTTGAAATTTTATCAAAATCAGTAACCACACACGTTTTAAAGTTAATCCAAGAATCTATTGAAGCTACTAGAATTCAAATGACTGAAGAAGAGGCTTTAATTCTTTGGCCGAAAATAAATACTTTCGTTAAAACCAATGGAAATCCGCCAGACCTAAATTCGCTAGATCCTTTGGAAAGAAGAATGGCCGAAGCGATAGTATATCTTAAAAACCAACGACGACAACAAGGTGTCTAATGGATAAAAAATCTCTTAAAAAATTGATTGAAGAAGATGCTTTAGGGTTACTAAAAGTCAAACCAAAATCTTCTATTACTCCAGACGATGATCGGCTGGTTGCTTCTTTTTTAGAGATAAACAAATTCATTGCTGAAAATAAAAGATTACCTGAGCCAAAGCAGAATGACGTAATGGAATTTAAATTATTCAGTAGATTGGAATCAATAAAATCTGATCCATTAAAAATCGAAAAACTTAAAGTGCATGATGAACATCATTTATTGGAAAATATTAAAACATTAAGCTCTGTTGAAGATATTTACAATGATGATCCTTTAGGCCTTTTAAAAGAGGATGAAAATAGTATTTTTGAAATCAAAAATATTAAAAAGGATAAAACTATCGCCGACTACATTGCGAAAAGAAAACCCTGCAAAGATTTTGAAAATTTCAAAAATATCTTTTTTAACTGCCAAGCAGATATATCTAACAATAAAAGAAAGCTACTACCTTTCGCAAAAGAGAAACAAATTACTGTTGGACAGTTTTTTGTATTGAAAGGAGTTTTACTTTATATTGCAGATGTATTTGCAGATAAAAAAAACTTAAGAAGCCCACGACTTAGAATCATTTTTGAGAATGAAACTGAAGCTGATCTTCTTGGTCATTCTTTGGGCGCAGCTTTATATAAAGATGGTAGAAGAGTTTCTGAACACGAAGAGAATTTAATGGATGGCTTAAAAGATATAACATCTGACGATGTTGAGTCGGGATTTATTTATGTACTTAAATCTAAGAGCGAACTACCAGAGATTAAAAAGTATCAAGATTTATTTAAGGTAGGGTTTTCTTCACTACCAGTTGAGCAAAGAATTAAAAATGCTCATGAAGATCCTACTTTTTTGCTAGCACCAGTGCAGATTGTATCTACATTTAAATGCTTCAATTTAAATCCCCAAAAACTAGAACTTCTACTTCACAAGTTCTTTGGAATGGCATGTTTAAATATAGAAATTGAAGACTTAAATGGAAAAAGATTTGTCCCAAGAGAATGGTTCATTGCACCACTAGAGATCATTGAACAAGCAATTCATTACATTTTAAATGGTGAAATAGTTAATTTTCGATACGACTCACAAAGAAAAGAAATCGTTGGACGCTAAAAATGAAAATAGAGAAAGTAATTTTGAAAGGCTTTAGATCGTTTGGTAGCAAGCAAGAGATTTTACTAAATGATTTAACATCGATTATTGGTGGAAATGGCGTCGGCAAAACTTCATTTTTAATAGCCTTAAATCGTTTTTTTGGTATTACACAAAAAGATAGACAGATTGTTAACGAAGATTTCTATCTACCTCCTGGACAACATATTGACGATGTTCCTGAAAGAAAGTTCTTTATAGAAGTTAAAGCAATTTTTCCGGAACTCCAAGATGCAAATTTAAATCAAGATTCTGTGGCAGAGTGCTTTAGAAATATGACCATTGACCCTGGGGTAAATGAGGCACCTTATGTTCGCATGAGGTTAGAGTCGGTTTATACAAGAGATCAATATGGCGACGGAGAAATTAAGACTGAAGCATATTGGATAAAGGATTCTTATCTTGAAACCGAAGCTGAAGAGGAAAGAAAATCATTACTTAGTTCACATGATCGGCAAAAAATCAGAGTGATCTACACCCCTGCTAGCCGAAGTCCCGATACGCAACTTAAAGAATTTTCGGGAAGTCTAATTGGCAATTTTATCAAATCAATAAATTGGGCGACATCTCCGGAGACTACCCTAAAAGATGCTGTTAATACAGTAAAGGGAGCAATAAATCAGGAGCCCGGTGTTAAATTGATCAATGATGCTGTCACTAAAAGATGGAGTAATCTAACTTCAACTTCAAGATACTCTCAACCAAGTCTTAGTTTTATAGACGATGATGTAAAAAAATTACTCAAAGATGTATCGATGAATTTTCAAACTCAGGGATCTAATAAACACTCAGAGGTTGATAACCTTAGTGATGGCGAAAAATCTTTGTTTTATTTTTCATTGCTTCATAGCTCGTTAAGTCTAAAAGAAGCATTTTTAACGGATCAAGAGATTATAATTAGCGAAGAGAATCATAGAATAAAACAGTCTTTTGATGAAGAGAAACTTCAATTCCCAAGTTTAACCCTATTGGCAATCGAGGAACCTGAAAACCATTTATCACCACATCATTTCGGCCATCTAATTGAGTCCTTTAGGGGAATTGCAAAATCATCCAACTCACAGGTTATCTTCTCAAGTCACTCACCTTCAATTATATCTAGAATCTCACCAGAAGACATTCGGTATTTTAGACAAGATGGCAACTCTTCCATTGCAAAAAAACTAACCCTGCCACCCAATCAGTCAGATGCCTTCACATATGTAAAAGAAGCTATTAAATCCTATCCCGAATTATATTTTTCAAAAATTGTAGTCCTTGGCGAAGGTGATTCAGAAGAGGTAATTTTAAAAAAACTTTTTGAAGTAAAGGGACTTCCTCTCGATCGTTCTATGATTTCAATAGTTCCACTTGGCGGACGTTTTGTAAATCACTTCTGGAAATTGCTACATGATTTAAATATTCCGTATGTCACTTTACTTGATCTTGATTTAGGTAAAGAAGGTGGAGGCTGGGGAAGAATAAAATACGTTATTCAGCAACTTGTTAATCTCGGGCATGATTATAATGATGTTGTAACAAATACTATAACTGTCGAAAGCTTTGAACAAATGCATACGTGGATACCTTCATTGCCAGAACATTTTCAATCGCTTACCTCTTGGATTAATCATTTTCAAAATCAATATAGTGTCTTTTTCTCAAAAAATATGGACATTGACATGATGATGTTGGATAAATTTTTAACCAAATATATAGAAACAATTAAAGAACCTCAAGTTGGGCCGCGTGCACTTCCCGCTCTAAACGACCCAGATTATACAAAACGTCTTAATGAAATCTTAATTGCTATTTTTAACTCAACCTCTATCCCTGCTTTATATGATCCGACAAAATTAAACTACTACAGATATTTCTTCTTAGGTAAAGGTAAACCGCTTACACACAGTTTAGCTCTTAACAATATAGCTTCTGAGGAATTAGTTTCTAATTTTCCTGAGGTTCTTATCCAGCTATGCGAAGCCGTCACTAGAAAACTTGATACTCAAGTGATTGGACAATAACTATGAAAATTAAGCCTGAAGATTGGATTCCTATTGGCGTAACAGCATTAGAACCGGCTGCTTTAGAATCCGTAAAGGATAATTCAAATCTTCTCGTTATTGCTGGTCCTGGGGCAGGAAAGACAGAACTATTAGCACAGAAAGCATGTTTTTTACTTCAAACAAACACTTGTCAATATCCTCGACGAATTTTAGCAATCAGTTTTAAGAAAGACTCTGCCTCAAACCTAAAAGAAAGAGTGGAAAAACGCCTAGACGAAAAGCATATCAGATTCGATTCACTAACATTTGATAGTTTTGCAAAATCAATTCTGGATAATTTTAGAAACGTTTTACCAGACAATCTTCGACCAACAAAAAAATACGAAATAGCGACTTTAACAGACGACCAGATCCAACAATTCTTAGCTGGATTGAATTTTCAAGATCGACATAATACACAACCTCTCATTGAAATTATTAATTGCACACAGCGAGATCGACGTCGCCTCATTGATAATTTTATAAAAAATCATTTTACTAACTTTCGCCTTGGGACTACTGGAAGGACTCACATCCTTGACTGGGCCAGTGATTTACTCTGGCAGTATTTAATAAGAGGAGATGAAAATGGAAGTAAAATTACATTTCAAATGATTTCGCGGCTTGCCGAATACATAGCTATATCGAACCCCTTCGTTAGAAATTCAATTCTAGCGACTTATTCACATCTATTTCTCGATGAATTTCAAGATACGACATCAATTCAATATGAATTTGTAAAATCTTGTTTCTATCAATCTAATGCAATTCTAACTGGTGTCGGTGACAAAAAACAAAGAATCATGACTTGGGCTGGAGCGAGAATAACCGTCTTTACAGATTTTCAAAATGAATTTACTGCATTAGAAAAAACTCTAACTATGAATTTTCGGTGTGCTCCACGCTTAATTGAACTTCAAACAGTAGTGGCGCGCTATCTGGACGCGAACGCAATTCCTCAAGTCCCAAACAGACAGACTGGAGGAGTATTAAAAAATATTGATTTTCGAAACGAAAATCAGGAAGCAGCCGAACTTTCGCAAAAAGTTCATAGGATAATTCAAACCGGAATTGCACCTGAACAAATTTGTTTTTTATTCAAACAACAAGTACCACAAAATTCAGCACAAATTATTCAACAACTTAACGCATTAGGCGTCAAAGCTAGAGTTGAAGATGAATATCAGGATTTACTCAAAGATGATACTGTAAAGTTAGCTCTCACTTTCACTAGGTATATTTTTGGGATTGATTCAGAGGCACGTGATGAAGTTTTTAGATTGTTGATTGATGCTGACGCTCCCTTAAGTGAGTTGCGTCGTTCAGAACAAAGATTAGCTCAGTTTAGGAATACCTGTAGCAGAAGTTATAATTTTTCAACCAAGGAAGATACTTTAACATTCCTTAACGAAATATTTAATTTTATAGGAATCGCACGGCTAGGTGTTTTGATTCAAGGATTCACCGCGGATAATCTAAATAACTCTCTTGAAAGATTTAGTACAAAGTTTTTTGAAATATACAATCGGCATCAAAATGTTTCTCATTCTGTAAATGAATTCATGGGAAATGGTGTTGTTCCGTGTATGTCTATCCATAAGAGTAAAGGACTCGAATTCGAGGTAGTATTTTTTATTGGTATAGAAAGCGGAATGTTTTGGAGTTTTTCGAACCAACCTGCAGAGGATATTCAAACGTTTTTTGTAGGAATATCTAGACCAAAATCAGAACTATATTTAACTTTTTGCCATCAAAGAAATGGATGGCGACAAAATAAAAACTCAATTCAAGCAATTTATGATTTTTTGACTGCCGTAAATATTGAACACATTGATCGTAGTGGTGGATAATGCAAAAAAATATACCTAAACTTCTTAGTAAAACTCGTCTTATGCGCGGTTATCAATGCCTAAAAAGTATATACCTGACGCTACATAAAAAAGAACTTGAACCACCCGTCACTCCAGACTTACAAGCCGTTTTTGATCAAGGAAATCTGGTCGGCGAAGAAGCTCGAAAAAGATACCCTAATGGTGTTTTAGTAGAAAATCCTGCATGGGATTTCTTCGGTGCTTTGAAAAAAACTCGAGAACTTCTACTAAATGAAACCGAAGTTATATTCGAAGCTGCCTTCGAATATAAAGGTTGTTTTGCGCGCGCTGATATTATTACTTATTCAAAGTCTTCTAAAAGATGGTCTATCTACGAAGTTAAATCGACTACCAAGGTAAAAGAAGAGCATTTTGATGATATTGGTTTGCAGGTCTGGATTATGGCAAATGCTGGATTGCCGATAGAAAAAATATGCGCAATGCATATTAATAACGAGTGTCGCTATCCGAACCTCGAAAACCTATTTACGACAGTCGATATAACCGATGAGCTTAGAACTAGACATCCCGCCATCCCTGCAAAACTGAATAACGTTTTTAAAGCTATTAGAGCCGAGGCTTCACCGGAAATAGACATTGGTCCTCACTGCTTTCAACCGAACGACTGTCCTTTTACTAGCCATTGTTGGTCAGAAAAAAATATTCCAGATTTTAGTGTTTTTAACTTACCTAGCATTAAAGCAAAAAAGTGGGATTTATATTCTAAAGGAATTATTTCACTCGATGATCCAAAGTTATCTGATCTTTCACCTCTTCAACAACGTGTGGTTGATGTTTATAAAAGTAAAAACCGCTTCGTTGATAAAGAAGGAATTAAAAAGGCTTTATCAGAGTGGCAATTTCCATTAGTATTTTTAGATTTTGAAACAATCAATCCTGCAATCCCAAGATACGACAAAACTGCTCCATACCAACAAGTGCCATTTCAATTTAGTGCACACATTTGGGAATCGCCAACATCAAATCTAATTCATAAAGAATATCTACATACTGACAAATCTGATCCGCGAATAAATTTAATTCCAAAATTACTTGAAGCCTGTGGATTGAATGGTTCTATTGTTGCATATTATGGCCAGTTCGAGTCTAGCAGAATTTCTGAGATGGCCGATTATTCACCTGAACACAATACACAACTTAAAACGTTAGTTGATCGCATAGTTGACCCATTGCCAGTAGTTCGTGATTTTGTTTATGACAATTCATTCGCCGGTTCATTCAGTCTTAAAAATGTAGCTCCTGCTATTTTAGGTGAAGCTTCGTCGTATAAAGGAATGGCTGTTCATAATGGCACTGCTGCACAGCGAGCCTATGAAGAGATTTTAAATGAAAATACAGAGTCATCGCGCAGAAACGATCTTATTGAGGCTTCGCTTCAATACTGTAGAAAAGATACGCTCGTGATGGTTGAGTTAGTTAAATGGTTAATGGAAGTATCAAATTAACTCAAAGTCTTTAAAAAATATAACTGGAGATATTGATGCCTAAATTACTAAACGAAAAAACAATGGAAATAAATCTTTGTTCAGAACTCACAAGGTTCTTTAGTTTATTGGGTTATCATACAGTTTGGAAGGGATATACGCAGCAAGAAGAAGACAAAGATGGCGTCGATGTTATGACTAAATTCCCAAATGGTCGCGCATTTTTTATCCAGTGGAAAGTTGTTAAATCCGTTGATCGAAAGGGCAATTTTAAATTCAAAATAGATGACTCGCAAATGAAGAAGCTTGCTCAGCTCCCAATGGGAAAGAAGAATTTCGTTTTTTATGGATTTCCAAGTATTCACAGTTGGCGCTCTTATAAGCGTGAGAACTACATCGCACTCCCAACAACTAGGTTTGTTGGTGCGAAACAATTAAGAAATCACCCCTCGCTTGGTAAACAAAAGAGTCATACAGGTACACTGGATTCTTCATTAACTACAATGACCATTACATCAATACCAACAACATATAGTGCTCTCTCTGTTGAAAAAGTTTTTGGAATTGAACCAATTACGGATTTTAACAGATTTTTTTCTGGATTTCCTGATGATGTATATGGATTTCTTCAACAAGAAGTTAAAAATCCAATGTGGTCAAGAATGCAATCTCGTAGAAAACGAAATGATTCTATTCGTAGTTATATCGAAGAAAATTTTTTATCCTCAGATGACCTTAAAAAAGAGAAAACTCGCACGCTAATGAATGAGGTTTTCACCCCCGACGAAGAAGCCATTGGCGATTCACCATTTTTTTCTGGGTTGTACTGCGGAGTGCTTATTCCGTATTTGGATTTACTCTAGTTATGTGCGCTCAGTTCACCATAAAAGTTAAAGATAATTTTGAATCTTTTTTCGTTTTTGTCTAACTCGATAAAGGGAACCACAAGATTTTGAGCACCACTTCCTATTTGCAGGTCCTACAAAGAAATTTTGGCAATCTTTCACCTTACAGCGCTTTAAGTTCTTTAGCGCACCAATTGCTAATAAGTGCGTAATGCCATAGGCCGATTTTAGTTCAGGGTCAGTCATAATTGAATCAGAATTCGCGATATATCGCCAATATGGCATTCCGCTTTTCGAGTGCATCAATACGTGGTGATAACGAATGTGCGATAGCCTATCGTTCAAATGCTTAATAACCTTTTCAGTTATTCCATCTCTAACAAAAATCTCAAACCAGTCATGAATAATAATATTAAAATATTCATCAAAGTTAAGCTTACGAGTTTTAGTTTCTTCGTTAATAACCGCTGCATTTGCCGCTTTTAGTAAGTTTTTAACGTCATCAATACCCCATTCAATAAGCTGCCCTTTTTCATAAAGCAAAAACTGCTTTTTTTCCGAATGTTGCGCTTTTTTCAAAAAATAGCCCCCTTGAATGTGTTACACCTTTTATGATTATATCGTGTAACAATTTTTAAGCAGATATGAAAGGAGAATTTCCATGAAGCTATCAATAGTTAATGGCGAACGTCGCGAACCTGAAAAAGGCCTGATCGGCGAATGTATTGGTTGTGGACAACCCACAATCCCAAAATGTGGACCTATAAAGACTTGGCATTGGGCACATAAAACTCAATGCGAATGCGATCACTGGTGGGAAAATGAAACTGAATGGCATCGAAAATGGAAAAACTATTTTCCAGTCGAAAATCAAGAAATTAGACATAAAGATGATATTACAGGTGAATGGCACATCTCCGATGTGAAAACTAAAAATGACTATATACTTGAATTCCAACACTCCTTTTTAAACTCAAAAGAGCGAGAGTCTCGCAATAAATTCTACGGAGATAAATTGGTTTGGATAGTTGATGGATTGAAACGTCAGAAAGATAAATCTCAATTCGATTTATTTCTAAAATATGCAATGCCAATAGCTCAAAATTCTCCACTATTGAAACTCCATTCGTTTATTGAAGAATGCGCTCTACTAAAAGAATGGTCCGAATGTGGTGTGCCGGTATTTTTTGATTTTGGTCCTGATTTTCCTATATGGTGTCTTTTGCCCAAAACCACTAAGGATAATTACTATGTTCTGGAGTATTCACGGAAAAATTTTGTCCTTCTTCACACTGAATCTCTCAATGGAAGCACTTTTTCAGACCTAATGACATTTCTATCGGCTAGTATATTTGCTTATGAAAATCCAGAGTTACTGGAAGCTGCAAAACGAATTCAGTCCCATTCCGCACATCCACCAGTTACTCGAAAGGAATTAATAGTTTATCCAAGAGTGAACCTTGATAATTTGCGTTGGCTACAACAACAGATCAATCCCCGACCACGTATGTACATTAAGCCTAGAAAACTTAAGAGATGGTAAAAAACTATCCAGCTCTATGAAAAACAGTTTCAAGAATCGGCTCATTTGGAAAAGTCTCAAAAATACTTTCCAAAGTATCAAAATTGATATTGTGGTCCGCTTTCTCTAAACTTTTATATTTGCTAAGAGAGATTTCTAAGGTATCTGCAATTTGCTCCTGAGTTTTTCCTTGGCGCTCACGAAGAAAGTAGAGGCAGATAGCTAGCTTTTGCTTGCTGTTAAGATTTAGTTTCGTCAAAACGTAATTTAAATTTTCAGAAACATTTTCAACTTCATAACCAACAATTTTACTTTTGTCGGCCTTAGCCGCAAATTTAAAAACACCTTCGTGACCTGTGCGAGTTTGAGTATTGGGAACATTACTTTCAAAGTAGATGTACATGAGGTCATTTTCAGACAAGTATTTAAGGTTCATATATATCTCCTACTTTTTTGAGTACAATTCTTTGCCGGTTTTTATAAAGTCTGCATCGTATGCAGTAACTAACTTTCCTTTACCAGATCCAGTAACAGCAGCAACTACACAAAAATACAAACTTTCTGTGTCACTGATCTTGATCTCAACAGAGTAAAAGAGGCACGCATTCGCTGAGCTTTTGCTTTGAATGACTTTTGATGGATCTTTCAAAGTCTCTCTTACTTTTTCAATAGTCACCTCAGGGTGACCATCGATTGCATGCTGAAGATCATCAGACCAGATTTCTATTTCTAGCTGCCCTCCGATAGAGCCAACTGTCTCTATTAGAGTATTAGCCATAACAGCATCCTTGAATTCATAATAAGCGACCCTTTCAAAATAGTCAATATATTACCTATAGTCATAATATTGACCCATCAAATCTAATACATTCGACTTTACAGCATTTTATTGCAAATAGGTACATATTTAGACCCCCGACGCCACATCAACTAAATAGGCCCTCGATGAAGGGTACTTCTTCACGCAAACACATTTACCCACTCGCAACGACTTCACTAGATTCGGATGTATTATAAATTCCTCTACTTCACGCAGTGATTTACCCCCGGTCGGAATATCAATCCCAAAGAATTTTTCAGATTGGATGGTCGCCTTCCATGCAGTACGTGTCCCAGCCATACCGGAAATAATCTCTGCGCTTTCAGGACGCTTCTGCAAGAAGGCGTAAAGCGTTGATGTGTTTCCCATTAAACGGCCAGCAAACTCAGGGCTAATGCGCTGTAAATCGCAAATCTCCTGGTGTGCCACCACCACCGACATGCGGCTACTTCTGGCGCGATCAAGAAACCCAATAAAATCTTCCGAGGCTAAATCTGAAAACTCGTCAATAATCACAGAAAATGGCTTTCGATCACCTTTTGGAATTTCAGCATCTACCCTAGCTGATACATTTTTTAAATCTTGAAGAATAAAACGGCCAATAGTTTTGGCCGTTTCGCCATACCGACGAGAATCTAAAAATAGAAAAATGATCTTTGAAGACTTATACGTCTCAAATAGATCAATACCTGGATTATCAGTGGCGATCAAATCACCGAAATCTGACATGACAATACTTTCCAGCTGCGCGCGTAAACCTGATAAAGAACTGTAGGTATCTTTGTCTTTTAGAAAATCTACCAAATCCTGAGCAATGGATTTCATTGCAGAGTTTGTTAAAGGTACTTTGTTTCCAAAGTCGATAACAGTTTGAACTTTAGAGCAACAGCTTAGAATAGTCCCAAGATTAAACTGAACTCCCCCATTATCACGCAGCCAACACAAAAGAAGTAGCAACCTTAACAAAAAGCTACCCGACTGGTTTTTGTAGTATTCCTCTGACCAATTTAAAGACTGTATTATTCGATCCCGAAGCTGCGTCGCTGTACCATCGAGAATTAAATTATATGGCAGTGACATTGCTTTTTCAGACAACGAAAAGATTTGCAGATCATTAATCCGACCAGCATCAGCGACATACTGAGAAAACTTTAACAAAGTTTCCATGTCTGATTTCAGATCAATAAAAAGTAAACCTTTACCTTGAGAAATACGCTGCTTAACGATGTGGGAAAGTAAAACTGTCTTTCCATATCCAGAAGCCCCGACAATGTGAACATGGTGATTAAGCTGCCCCTCCGACAACTCTTCTTTTCTCCAAAGCGAACCTGACACTTTTCCTAAAATAACATTTTCATTTTCAGCATTAGTAAATGCCTTAAATTTTTTGATTACGTTTTCCATTATTAAAACATCCTTATTTAATGAATTCTGATTCAAGCGAGAATTTAAAAAGCGGCTGATATAGCGCCACCTCGGATTTAATCAGATCCAAAATTTTTTCTTTTTCGCAAACATAGTGGACACTGTCGAAAAGTGATGATGCAACCTGTGGTTCACTCATCACTTGAATGTATCTTTTAATTTTAGTTTGATATCGCTCTTTGGATTTGCGAGCTATCTCAAGCTCAAAGGCAACCTTTTTGCCCTCGGGAGTTATATAGATAGCATCAGGACGAAATTCAGCAGATAGATATTTCTTAACTTCGTCAAATTCAGAAAGTTGACGTTCAGAAATCCATTCTTTAACAACCCCAGAATTTTCGAGCGCAATTCTTAATTGCGCCACACGCTGGTCGTGATCGAAAAAACGACCATCTACTTCAAAAAGAGGACGACAATAGCTTTTTGAAAGGCGCGAATTCTTTAAAAAAAGAAAACCTTTTTGCGTCAGTACATATAAATGCTTGGCACATACATCGGTTAAAATCTGAAGGTAATCAGATTTTACTAATTTTGAAATGCGCTGCCGCGCCCAGATTACAGAGTTACTTGTCGAACCCCATTTCGTAACCTTAAAGAATTTTGAGTGTATATCTTCAAGAGTTGAAAACTTCATCTCTAAGACGAACTCAAGTATATCTAACTCACGATCTGTAAATCTAAAACCTTTAGAAACAGATACCTTTTCAGAAATCACAGGCATATCGAAGTAACAGTAAGAAGTTTGCATTTAGATCCCTTTCCCTAACTTTATATAAAAAAATAAAAACCACTCCCAACAATAATTGGTAATAGCCGCTGCCAGATTTTTTGTACTTTTGTATTTGGAGGCCCGCCTTGCTGACCACCTGCTCTCAACTTGTTGGGAGTGGGTGGTCAGCAAGAAAAAGCGGGCCGACCTCTCCCCTAAGCTATTGAAAAAGCTGGCAGCGGCGGCGAATAAACGCACCCAAAGCCCATCTTGCGAGATGGGACTTTGAATGGATTCTTTGATGGATGTCTCGATAGCCAGAACCTTGGCTTCAGAAAAATGCAGTTTCCCGCATAAACTCTGAAACCCTTTATAGAAGCGACTTTCACGATTTTTTCGTCTAGCCAACGAATAGCCAAATATAGCCAAACGGAGTAACGAACTGTAACTTTCCGTAACGGAAGCCGTAGTGAAAATGATGTAACTTATTGAATTTACTTGTACGTGATTTCGAGAGTTTAGGTCTAATCTGTGATTTATAGGGGGAGAAAATTGGGGTGATCGTCGGGATTTGAACCCGCTTTGGACATAAAAAAAAGGCAGCTCAAAGGCTGCCTTTTTAAAAAATTGGTAGTGAGAGGCGGACTTGAACCGCCGACCTACGGATTATGATTCCGTTGCTCTAACCAGCTGAGCTACCCCACCACACAGTAACGCCAACTCGTAAGGAACGAAGTCCCCACTTGTCTGCGTGAAGCAAGATTTTTAGTTGTGAACGCGCAGGAAGTCAATAATGGGCTTTGCGTTATATTTCGAATCTTAAATTTTCGTACTTAGCCCGCCTTAAGTCTTGACCGTGTGGCTTTTCCGCAATGCAATTACAGACTGTGACAGATTCTGGGTCCCAAAGACAGGGACCGCAACATGGTCCTTATATAAGGGCCACCACGGAGGGGATACTTATGAAAAAGCTTATGATGGCCTTGGCCGTCCCAGCGCTACTTGCAGGCTGTTCTGACAAGAAAACGCCAAAAACCGGTGATTCTGAAGGCCTTGCAGGCCTGTTCTGGCAACAAAGTGCTAACGTCATTTCCGTTCGCACCTTTGATGACCAGCCTATTAAAAATGCTCAAATTTTGATCGGTGATGCCCTGAACTCCCCGTTCAGCGGGAACTTCCTGACGACAGACGCTAACGGCCAGGTTGAAATCCCAGCCGGCTGGAACTCTGGCATGGCCGTGACTGTTCAAGCCCCAGGCTTTATTCGCTCTACTTATATGAACCAGGAACCAGGCGCTTTGACCTTCAAACTGCGCCCGTCCGTGACGACCACTCAATATGAAGTCAAAGGCGTGACTTCCGGTCTGCCGGTTCAGGACAAAGACGGTTATGTGGATTTCGGTTTGGTGATGCCAGCGTTCTCTAAAATGGCGCTGCTTTCCTTCGACATCAACAACGTGATCAGCCCGCAGTCTGACCGTATTGAAGCCATGGGGCAGGACATCGATGTTCCAGCCAACATCTCCCTGCCTCGCCAAAGCGAGAAATACGCTCTGTTCACGATCACTCTGGATAAACCGAACTATCGCATTTACTACGGAAACACCGGCGTGAACCGCGTTTTTGCGGCTCGCGGTCGTTTCCCGTTCAAATCCACCGTGGACGCCCTTCGCGGCGGAGCTGAATTCTATGAGCTGATCAACAGCTTCACCATCAACGGTGGCGCAGTTCGTGACATCGACGTGAAATCCGGCAGCACCCGCCTGGATATGCCAACGCGCGAGCTGAACTTCAACGCGAAACAAGACGTGACAGCTCCGGCGTTCCGTAGTGATGAGATGTTCATCGCGGTCGGCGTCGCCAATCAGTCTGGCTATTTGATCCCAACAGACGTGAAAAAGATCGAAAACGGCAAAAAACTGGGTCTAAACACCCTGCCTGGGTCCGAGCCGATGGTTCTGGGCGTATTGAAGAAAACCTCCGAGATGAAATCCGGTGGCGACCGCATGAGTGCGACACTTCTTCCGTTCGCGGCTGGCGTGGCTCCTAAAATGCTGCCTCTGATCCCGGATCCATCCCTGCAATCTGGAGAGATCCTGATGCCTAAGTTTAATACTATTGATGGCGTCAGCCCGATTGCGACTTACTCTGTCCTTTCCAAGGAAGAGGAAGTGGTTCAAGGCTCTGCCAAAGTGAAAGTTTTGAACCCACAATGGGAAGTTTATGCTCAGAACTGGCTTGAGCGCATGAAGCTGCCTCAATGGCCGAATGACTCAGTTCCAGCCGGCAAAAAACGCTGGGAAGTGAACTTCGTCGGAAGCCAGACGGCAACGACGGCTCCGGTGGGACCTCAGATGATCGAATCTGCGACTCACGTGACCCACAGCTCTGTTTCCTTCTAAGACACTCAAAGCCGCTTCATCCCGAAGCGGCTTTTTTTTCGCGCCAAAAAGCTTTCCAAAAGCGCCAAGTTGCTGTTAGATTTTTCTTAGATGTCTAATCCAGCGCGCATTCTATCCAAAAAAGTTCTGATGGGACTTGTGATTATCACAGGATGCACATTTGTGGGTTGCAGTCTTTTTGACAAAAAACCATCCGCCCACCAGCGCATGGGACAGATCAATAAACAAAAAGTCTTCTTTGCTTCCTACGACAACGTCTGGCGCGCGGCGCACGCGGTTTTGAAATACCCGATTGCCCAGGAAAACCAGGACACCGGTGTTATTGAAACCGAATACATCAAAGGTGTCGACGGCTGGATTCCACCGAACGAACAACGCCCGCCTTCCAGCGGGATTCGCTACAAACTGACCTTGATCTTTGCCAAAGGTAAAACCGAAGGCCGCGAATCCACCCGAGTCACCATTGAAAAGCGCATGGAGATCCTGCGCGACTTCTTCAGTGAACCTGAAACAATGGAAACCGACGGTCTGGAAGAAAAGATCATCTTCTATCGCATTGAACGCGAATTGATCGTCAACGAAGCTTTGAAAAAAGCCGGCTTCTAACCGTGCTGGTCAGATTCCTCCGCTCTATAGCTGAAAGATCCCCGACATTTGTTATGAGGATGTTCTTCAACATCTACCCGCCCTATTTCGGCTCGGGCATCAAAGTCGAAGAGATTTCGTCAGACTATAAATACCTGCGCGTGCGTTTGAAGCTTCGTTTCTATAATCGCAATTACGTGGGCACCCAGTTTGGTGGCAGCATCTATTCGATGACTGACCCGCATTTTATGTACCTGCTGCTGAATAGCCTGGGGTCTGAATACATCGTCTGGGACAAGGCCGCGAAAATTGAATTCCTAAAGCCCGGCAAAACCGACCTGATCGCTGAGTTCCGCGTCGACGATCCGCTGCTGAACGAAATCCGAGAAAAAACCAAAACCGGAGACAAGTTCGTTTTTGACCTGCCGGCCGATATCTTTGACCTGAACGGCGTCAAAGTAGCAGCCCTTAGCAAGACACTGTATGTTCGGAAAAAATCCGACAAACCACGCCAAGCCGCAACGTAAATTTTGAACGGACTTTTTTTCGTTTTTAGACGACGCAGAATCCTGCTAGGCTTTTTGATATGTCGAAATCAAATTTCAAAAAAGCCCTGATCTTTGCAAGCGTATTGCTGCTTCAACCCATCCTGAACCCGAGCTCTGCCGCTTTGGCGAAAAGAAGAACTCCGCCCAAGGCCTTCAGCTTTATCGCCGAAGGGGGCAAGGCCTCCCAGGGCGAGTGTGATGGCGAACGCAAGATCCCACGCCTGAAACGACTGAAAGAATATTCAGGCGCAAGCTCTTACATGGGTTCGGAACTGCAAGATCCAGAAATCAAAGGCAAGCCAGGGGATGAGATGTGGAAACACTTCTTCCGCGCCAAACCTGCCTGCAACTCGGTACTGGCTAAAACTCCTTCTTCGGTGAACGACAACCTGGCCAAAGCCAAACCGGACGTTTCCAACGAAGAGGACTCGGAAGAAGCCGCAGAAAATGCGGATGAAAAGCAACAAATCGAAAACGCAGAGGCAGAACCTGCCACTGAATAAAGAAAAAGCCGGGGTGACCCGGCTTTTTTATTAGTTGTTCTTCTTAATATAGTCTTTCCACATGTCGACCAAGGCTGTTTGCTTGATCGGCTTGTCGCTCAAGCGAACCCCAGTCAAGCGTTCCAACCCCCGCACCGCCGGCAGGTGAACTCTTGTGTCGTTATCTGAAAGCAGACCCGCAAAGGTCTTAAGCTCGCGATCCATTGGTTTTTTAGCCAATACATCCACGATCTGATGACGGATCCACAGGCTGTGGGCGTTTTTGAAGTTATATTTCTGATTCAGCTCTTCCCACAAAAGGTCACGAACTTCGGGGCTTGAGCTCTTTTCCAGAACCTCAACCGCCGCCGAACGAACCACCAGGGCTTTGTCTTTGATCAACTTTTGCGCGAGCTTTTGGGCTTCGTCCGTGTTCACTTCACTCAGCGCAATCAACGCCGCGTTTCGCATGAACCACTGACTGGAGTCGCCTGCACGCACCAAGTCCGGCGTGGCTTTCGGGCCGCGAGCTTCCGCGGCTGCCATCAAAGCCTTCCAACGAACACTCATTGGCTGAGAATCATTAAACGCCAAAGACACGAATTGGGGATAATATTTTTCGCCTTGAACCTGGACCACCATGCGGCGGTTTTCACCAGGAAGCTTCAACAGTTCCATGGCCGAAGTTAAAGTGCTGGATGAACCCTTGGGGCCTGCTGCCAAAGCACTTGAAGAAAGTCCCGCAATCAAAACAGAGGCCACAAGAATCTTATTCATAGCTTTTAACTCTTTTTGGTGACGAAGTTTTCAAACTCACTCATCAGCTGGTTGGTTTCATCTCCGTTTTTGGCGGCTTCTTCGCTGCCATCACCGGCTTTTTCAGCGGCCTTATCCAAAGCGCGCTGACCTTCTACCGCTGCTGCAAATTCTTTCATAAGGTCATCATCGATCAAATCAGAACCACCACCACTGTCAGCCGGAGCTTCCGGAGCTGGCTCGGCCGCCACTTCCGCTGCCGGAGCTGCCGGTTCCGGAGTTGGTTCTGGAGCAGGGGGCGGTGCTGGAGTCGGCGCTACTGCCACAGGGGCCGGAGCTCCCGCCTTCAGCGCTTCCAGTTGTTTTTTCAGGTCTTCGTTTTCATCGCGATAACGGGAAAGATCCGCAATGTCTTCGCTGATGATTTCATATTCCGCCAGGCGTGCTTCCAGATCACGAAGCTTGCCGTTAAGTTCTTCTTTTTCCGCCGAAGACATTCCGCCTTCGCCGCCACCAGCTCCACCGCCAGCGGAGGCGGCTTGCGCTGCAGCAAGAGCTTCTTGCAATTGCGCCTGAAGAGTTTCAACTTTCTGGTGATTTTCAGACAAGGACAAACGCAGCTGCGCCACTTCGGCTGCGGATTCTGCCACCGCCGCGGCCGCATCTGAACTTGAAGAAGCTGCCGCCGAAGCTTGCCCCTTCTTCGTCGTCAGTGGGGATTCGTCCATGTCAACATCCACACCCAGATCTTCCGTCGCCGGGCGGGATTTCGCCGCCGGAGCATGAGCCTGACTGTCGAGGATCTTTTGCAGCGTTTTCTCAAGCTGAGCCGCATCGATACCCTGACCGTTTTCTGCAGATGTGGAAGAAGAACCTTTCTTCGCGAAAAAGGCCCGGAAGGCCAAGAACAACGCAAGAAGGATGATGAGCCCAAGAAGGCCCTCTATGATCGAGGTATTGTGGTGATCCCAAAAGGACAGAAATTTTTCAATTGTCACAATTCAAATTCTCACCCATCCCAAGGGCCCCGTCAATGCTGGACCTTTGAAGGTATTCGGGTTAGCGTGATTCCATCTCGAGGTGATACTTATGTCTCAAAAGCCCTATGATCTGATCATCCAAGGCGGGATCTGCCTGTTACCCCACCCCTCTGAAAGTGGCCTTATCGAGCAGCAGGCCGACATCGCCATTACAGATGGACGCATCGAAAAAATCCGCGACTCTATCAACGAGCCCGCCCTCAGAATCATAAAAGCCCACGGTCTGCATGTCCTACCCGGGGTCATAGACAGCCAGGTGCACTTTCGCGAACCCGGCCTGACTCACAAAGAAGACCTTGAAACCGGCACCCGCGCGGCGGTTTTAGGGGGCGTCACCAGCATCTTTGAGATGCCAAACACCAACCCTTCCACCACCACCAAAGAAGCCTTCGAAGACAAACTGCAAAGAGCCAAAAACCGGGCTCACTGCAACTATGCTTTCTTTATCGGTGGAGCCCATGACAACGTCGCCCATATCGCCGAACTGGAGCTGATGCCTCACTGTTCGGGCGTAAAGATCTTTATGGGAAGCTCGACCGGAAACTTGTTGGTCGAGGACGACGAAACCCTGGAGCAAATCCTAAAACGCGGTCACCGCCGCATCATCTTCCACAGTGAAGATGAAATGCGCCTGCGTGAGCGCAAACACATTGCTTCTGATATGGCCGATCCCCACTATCACCCGGTATGGCGTGATGTGGAAACAGCCGTGAACTCGACCACTCGTCTTTTGAGACTGGCCCGAAAAACCGGACGTAAGATTCACGTTTTGCACGTTTCTACCGGCGAAGAAATGGATCTGCTAAAAGACGCCAAAGACATCGCCACGGTTGAAGTGCTGCCTCAGCATCTGACTTTGTATGCGCCGGATTGTTATGACAAGCTGGGAACCTATGCCCAGCAAAATCCGCCAATCCGTGAAAAACGCCACATGGACCGCATCTGGAAAGCCCTTTTGGATGGCACCGTGGACGTGATTGGTTCAGATCACGCTCCCCACACCCGTGAAGAAAAAGACCGTCCCTACCCGGCAAGCCCGTCCGGAGTTCCGGGCGTGCAAACCCTGGTGCCGATCATGCTGAATCACGTGCATGACGGACGACTGTCTTTGAAAAAGTTCACCGAGCTTGTCACCGAAAACCCTTGCCGCGTCTTTGGTGTCAAAAACAAAGGGCGCCTGCGCCAAGGTTTCGACGCTGACATCACAATTGTGGATCTGAAAAAAGAGATGACGATTGATAATTCCTGGATCGCCAGCCGCTGTGGATGGACTCCGTTCCATGGCATGCGTGTGACCGGATGGCCGACGCACACGATTGTGGGCGGAAAACTTGTGATGGAAAATGATCAAGTCGTTTTGCCAAGCCAAGGTCAGGCCGTGGACTTCTTGGAAACCCGTTCATGAATCCAGCTCCGAAAAAAACCGCGGCGGGCCTGTTCTTTGGTGGCCTGCTGCCGGTTATCGCCTTCACCCTGATTGAAGAATACTATGGAATCATTCCCGGTCTGATTGCCGGGATGGTTTTTGGTTTGGGTGAAATCATCTGGGAACTTTACCGTCACAAGAAAGTTCAAAAGATCACCTGGATCGGCAACGGGATGCTGCTGGGCTTGGGTGCAATTTCTTTGATTTCGTCCGAAGGCATTTGGTTTAAGCTTCAGCCCGCTTTGATGGAAGGGGCCTTTGCGATTGTGCTTTGGGGCTCGCTGATCATCAAAAAGCCGCTGCTGGTCTATCTTGCAGAACAGCAGGGGCAGCAGTTTCCGGACATCATTAAGTCGCGCATGACCGGAATCACCTTCCGCACGGGTGTCTTCTTTGCCATTCATGCCGTCTTGGCAACGTGGGCGGCCCTCGAGTGGAGCACCACCAACTGGGCGCTGTTAAAAGGCCTCGGCCTGACCGTCAGTTTTATCCTGTATCTTGTCATTGAGGCTGTTCTGCTTCGAAGGATCGTTCTAAAACAAAGATCAGAATGAAAAATCTGATCTTGGGAATTATCTTATTACTGTGCACCGGGTGCGGCCAACTGGACATGATAGTCCGCTGGGCCGACATCACCGCGACGTCCCGCGCGGATCGCTATTTTGATCTGTCCAGCGAACAAAAATCCGAACTGAAAGAAAACATCCAAAACGACATCACCAAGATGCGAAAAGAGATGTTCCCCGAAGTCGCAAAAACCTTCCGCAGCCTGGAACCAGAAATCAAAAAAGATCAGATCAACAAAGACCTGGTCGCCAAAAACTTTCTGGAAATTCAAAGCTATTTCAAAAAAGGCACAAACTATTTCAAAGACTCGGCACTTAAAACCGCCGGCACCCTGACAAAGGCACAGTTTGAACACTTCGCCAGGAAAGTCCGCGAAGACATCACTGAAACCCAGGAAGACAACGAATCCGCGGAAAAATCGCTGAAAACTTCCTACAAACGCTATCGCCGCAGTTTTGAATTCTGGATCGGCGGGATTTCCGTGAAACAACAAGACGAAATCGAAAAATTCTTAAAAGCGAACCCCTATCCGTGGGAGCTTCAAAACAAAAGCCGCGAACACACGCTAAAACTTTTCCTGGCGGCCAGTCATAATCCCCCGGCCTTGCAAAAGTTTGTGGCGGACTATTTTGTCGACTATGAAGCAAGCCGCCTGCCGGAATTCACCGAGGCCTTGAATAAACACAAAGCCGCCTTCCAGGCTTTTCTGACCGAGCAGTTCTGGAAGAGCCTCAGTTCCTCGCAAAAGAATGTGCTAAGGGATAATCTGATATCCAGAGCCGAGGATCTGGACAAGATCGCTCAGCGCCCCTGAAACTCGGGCGCTTTCTTTTCTTTCATCGCTTCCAGGGCCGTGAAGTGATCCTCCGTGCGCTGAGTGATTCCCTGATAAGCCGCCGCTAGATCCAGGATCGTGGCAAGATCATTCATATAAGCCATCTTCATGGTCTTTTTCGTCATCTGCACCGCCACCGGCGCATTGCCAGCAACCTTGTCCGCCAACTTCTCAGTTTCAGCCAACAAAGATTCCACCGGCACCAGATAGTTCAAAAGCCCCCAGTTCAGCGCTTCAGCCCCTGAAACCAGATCCCCGGTCAAAGACATCTGCATGGCCTTACTAAACCCAATCACCCGCTGCAGGAAGAAACTGCCCCCGTCACCCGGAACAAGGCCCAACTTTACGAAGGTTTCCCCAAATTTGGATTTTTCAGTCCCGATGCGCAGATCACACATCATCGCCAGATCACACCCCGCCCCAATCGCCGGTCCGTTGACCATGGCGATCACCGGCTTAGAAAGCTCTTCAATACACTTAGGAATCTGCTGAATCCCATGCATGTACCGCATACGAAGCTCATTCGATTCCCCGGCAAACATGCCCGTTTTGTTCTGCATAGCCTTCACATCACCACCAGCACAGAACGAAGTCCCTTCACCAGTAATAACAATCACCCGCACCAAAGAATCAAAATCCGCAAACCTCAAAACCCGAGTCAACGAATCCACCATCTCCAGCGAAATAGCATTACTCTGCTCCGGATTAGCCAAAGTAACCCACAACGTATGATTTTTAAGCGAAACCGAAAGATGCGTAAAAGCTTGAGAATAAAAAGACACGATTCCCCCTACCCTCGACGCTACCCAAGCGACCTAGGAGATGTCAAATGCAAGGCGGAAGAAGGAGGCGTGCCACTGGCACGTCGACGCCGACCAACGCAGCAGTTGGCGTCTCATAGACCGCTCCCTCTTAGAACGAAAAAAGGCTCCCCTGAGGGAGCCTTTTTTTGTTCGTCACTACTGACAGAACGGAAGGTCTGGTTTGATTTGGCAGATGATTTGGCAGATCGCTGGATCACCAAGTGGACATTCGCCAGGCTGACCTGGGTCAGGCAGACCGCCACCATCATCTGGTGGAGCTGGATTGTTACCGCCACCAGAAGAAGCACCTACGTGCATGTTCAGAGTGGAAGCAGTTTTACCGTCAGCATCAGTCACAGTGATAACTGTGGAACCGTTGGAAGCTGCAGTCATAGTACCGTTGTCAGATACAGACGCTACTGCAGAGTTGCTGGAAGCAAACTTAAATGGCGCTTTACCGTGAAGAACAGACAAAGCCAGAGTCTCAGAAGGTTTGATAGTTGCCGCAGACGGAACTACAACCATTTTCTTGGACATAACAGCTTCAACCGCTTCGTAAGCGTCAACGCGGCAGTTACATGCAGTTTCGATGGAAACTTTAGCACCTGTCGTCTGAAGGATAGCGCGGATTTGCGCACCAGTCAGAGAAGGATCTTGAGCTTTCATCAAAGCCACCAAACCGGAAACAAGCGGAGTTGCCATGGAAGTACCAGACAAGTTGCCGTATTTGTTTTTTGGAAGAGTGGACATGATGTTCTCACCCGGAGCAGAAACGTGAACCGTCGCTGTACCGTAGTTAGACCAAGATGGTTTCGCATCTGCAGGGCCGGAAGCCGCTACCGTGATGGAATTTGGGTAACCGTTGTTCGCCGGGAACATTTCAGTTTTATCGTTGTTTTTACCGTCATTCGCAGCAGCTGCGATGAAGATAACACCTTTGTCGTCAGCACGTTTTACGGCCTCAAGAAGCGGAGCTGCCTGAGAACGAGGAACTGCCGCACCCCAAGATGCAGAAATGATCTGAGCGCCTTTTTCAACAGCGTAGTCGATAGACTTGATCGCATTGTTCAGGTCACCGGAACCGTCAGCACCCAGGAAGCGCAAAGGCATCATGGAAACTTCAGGAGAAAGACCTACGATACCACCGTCGATAAGACCCGTCGCACCAACCGCACCAGCACAGTGTGTACCGTGACCTGGGTTTTGGAAGCCCGTCAGATCCATTGGATCAGCGTCGTTGTCGCGGAAGTCATAACCAGTGATCATGTTCGGAGCCAATGCCGGGTGAGTGTAATCAACACCAGTATCGATAACCGCAACGATCACGTTTTTGGAACCTTTGTTACCAGCGCGCTGCCAAGCTTTTTCAGCCTGAACTTTCGCGATAGCCCATTGTTCTTTCAAAGCAGCAGCGTCAACTGGCGCTGTGAAAGCTCTGATTTTGAAGTTAGGAACGATGTACTCAACGCCTGGTTGAGACAACAAAGAAGCCAAAGCCTGAGCTTCGTGTTTCTTGTTCACATCAACCAACACCAAGCTAGCAGTGTCGTTGTGATCCATCATCTGGATCGTGGACACCTTAGATGTCGTCATTGTATTCAGCATGTTGAAAGCGCGTGTGTTCGAATATTTCACCAGGTATTCGCCAGCGAACGCCTGAGAACCAAACAGAACCGCACCAACTAGTAATGCACGTTTCATAATTAAACCCCCTCCGTGGTGAAAAAATAATATTCACCTTTCGTAAGCATTGAATACAAAAATCTTAAACAAATCTTAAATTTTTTGACACAACCCATCGAATATTGAACCCACCGGCGTTCTTTTCAATGATGTTCGCGACTGTTTTTTTGCAGCGAAAGAGGGTTCATCTATGAGTTATCTGCACGCCATCATCCTTGGCATTGTCGAAGGGATCACCGAGTTCCTGCCGATTTCTTCCACCGGTCATATGATTATTGCCAGCTCCATGATGGGCATCGAAGACAGTTCTTTCACAAAGGCCTTCGAAGTTATCATTCAGTTTGGTGCGATCATGTCGGTTCTGGTTTTGTATTGGAAACGCTTCCTTCCTCATTGGGGATTCTATCGCAAGCTGTTCGTGGCGTTCCTGCCTACGGCGATCATTGGCTTCGTCGTAAAGGATGTGGTGGAACATCTGATGGGCAGTGTGCAGGTCGTTGCCTGGTCACTGATTGTGGGTGGTGCGATCTTGATTTGGGCCGACAAGGCTTTTGCTCACCTGACAATGATGGGCCGAAAAACCGATGATCTGACATACAAAGATTCGGCGAAGCTTGGACTGTTCCAGGCCATCGCGATGATCCCGGGTGTTTCGCGTTCGGGTGCGACCATCATGGGCGGATTGACACTTGGCATGAATAAAAAAGAAGCAGCCGAGTTTTCATTTTTCCTGGCGGTGCCGACAATGGCCGCAGCCACGCTGTACAAACTGTTAAAGATCTATAAGACGATTGAGCCTGCACAGATCAATTTGCTGCTGGTGGGTTGTGCGGTGGCTTTTGTGGTGGCGATGGTTGCGATCAAGTTCTTTATCGGTATAGTGTCGCGCTATGGGTTCCGGGGCTTTGGTTACTACCGAATTGTTCTGGGTGTGGTGATTTTGATTCTGCTCTATACAGGGCATGACTTGCAGATGGTGTAATATGAAAGAGCTTTCTTCCATGGAAAAGTTTTTGTTTGAAGAATCCCAGTGGTTCACTCCCGAACTGACCGAGGTTTTAAAATCCACAACCTTTGTGATGCCGAACTGGAAGTGGGCCTTCCTAGCGCTGGCAATCACGGTTGGGATTTTGATCCGCCCCGTGTTTCACCTGATCCTGAAAGAACTTAAGAAACACAATCCGATCACCAAAAAGTACCCGAGAACGTTTTGGGGTTATTTTCTAAGAACCGACACGGATCGTCCGTTGGCCTGGATCCTGGTGATCCTTTTGTGGTTTGCAGCCGGTGATGCGGCTGAACTGACCGGCAAGTTCGCCAGCTACTATGAGCACTTCATGCGTGGCCTGATTGCGATCTTTATCATCCGTCTGGTTTATTATGCAGTGGATGCGGCTTGCTCCGTGCTCGCAGATTATACTTCAAAAACCCCGAGCACTTTTGATGACCAGTTGGTGCCATTTGCCTCCAAAGCCTTAAAGATCTTTGTCGTGGTCATGGGTTTCCTGATTGTGCTGCAAAGCTTTGGACTCAATGTAATGTCCTTGCTGGCCGGTCTGGGTTTGGGGGGCTTGGCCTTGGCCTTGGCAGCTCAGGACACAGCTGCGAATTTATTCGGATCCATCACCATCTTGTTTGACCGCCCTTTCCAGGTCGGCGACTGGGTGAAGATCAAGGACATGGAAGGCACGGTTGAAGAAATCGGTTTCCGTTCCACGCGCGTCCGCACGTTCTATAACTCTTTGATCACGATCCCAAATGCTATGATGGCTAAAGAAACTGTCGACAATATGGGTGTTCGTCCTGCCCGCCGTGTTCGTCAGGTGCTCGGTTTAGTTTACGAAACAGCCCCAGAGACTATCGAGAACTTCTGTGACCGCGTCCGCTACTATATTAAGTCAGACGAAAAGGTTATTGCGGACACCGTGACAGTTCACTTTAATAATTACAACGCCTCGTCTTTGGATGTTCTCGTCAATTTCCATTTGAAGGTGTACACTGGACCGGAAGAGCTGCAACATCAGCAAAGAATCTTTATTGAGATTTTGAAGATCGCAGCCGATATGAACGTCAGTTTTGCTTACCCGACTCAGACGGTTTATAACCAGGTGACCACGGTAAGATAAGGAGCCCAAGAAACCATGGCAGTCAAAGTCGACCACGTTATTTTAAAAGATCAAAACCTGGCTCGTGTCAGCCTGGGTGGCGTCCTTGAAAATGACGAGAAGGCTTTAACTGAACTGGCCATTCCGGCGGCTTTGGACCTGCACCTGCATCTTGAACAGCTGCGCGGGATCAACTCTTTGGGGGTCCGTGCGTTTGTAAATTGGTCTTCCAAGCTGAAAAACCCCAAGATCATGATTCACGACGCCCCGAAGGCTTTCGTCGATCAGGTCAATATGGTGGATGGCTTCCTGCCCGCCCAGGCGCGCATGAGAAGCTTCTTTGTGCCCTACTATTCCGAAGCCACTGGCGAAGAAACCCAAGTGCAGTTCACCATCGGTATCAATTTCTATCTTTACGAAGGCCAGTGGAAGTTTTCCTTCCCTGAGGTTCACGACAGCCGGGGCAACCTGATGTCGGTGGACATCCAGCCTGAACGCTACTTCCGCTTCCTGAACAGGATGAAATAAAAAAACCCACAAACTCTGAAGTTTGTGGGTTTTGTGTTTTTAAGACGTTAAGCAAAGACTATTTCTTTTTCTTGGTTTTCAAACCGGCATCGATGCGGATTTTAACCGCCTCCATGCGCGATTCTTCGGCTTCAAAGTTGGCTTTGGCTGTTGCCACCTTGATGCGGATTTCTTCAGCTTCGTTCTTAGCAGAATCCAAACGGCTTTCAAGCTTTTCACGCTCTTTTTTAGCCTTCTCGGTTTCTTCGGTCAGACGTTTCAATTCACTTTCAGACTTGGCCACTTCGGATTCGTACTCGGCGATGGCTTTCTTGGATCTTGCGATTTCCAAGTTGGCGGTCGCCTGCTCCTTACGAAGATTGTTACGGTTGCCTTCAAGCTCCTGACGGGCTTTGGCTGCCTGCTGTTTCAGCTTTTCTTCCTGCGATTTGGTTTCAGTCACTTTTTTGCGCTCGGATTCGGCTTCTTCTTTGGCTTTCTTTGAAGCCTCTGCTGCCGCTTTCAATTCGCTTTCGACTTTTTCAATCATCGCTTTGGATTGTTCATCCTGCGCTTTCAGGCGCGACATCTCGGCTTCCGCACGAGCCCGGTCGGCTTCAGCACGGGCGATTTCCTGCTTGGCTTTGGCTTCGCGGGCTTTGGCTTCCGCCACCGCTTTTTGTGTCAGCAGTTTGGCTTTAGAAAGGTTCTGCTCGGCTTTCAAAGTTTCATTCTTTGCCGCTTCGGCTTCTTTTGTTGCCGTCAAGCCAGCTTCCGTGGCAGAACTCGCCTGCTTTTCCTGATCTTTGGCCTGATCACCCAGCTCTTCGGCTTTCTTTTCAGCCTGCTTGCGCTTGCCTTGGGCTTCGTCGCGAACCTGGATGGCTTTTTGAGTTTTTTCCTGAGCGGCCTTGATGCGCGCTTGAGCTGAACTCTGCTCTTTTTCAGCGACTGTCTTAGCTCTGTCATGTTCGTTAGTTTCGGCTTTTAGTTTTGCAGATTCACGTTCGGAATCAGCCTGTTCTTTTTTGGCGTCATTTTCCAACGAGCGGGCCTTGTTGATGGCCGACTGGGATTCTGCACGGACTTTGTCCCGGCGCTTGCGATCCTCTTCAGCACGTTTTTTCGCTTCATTGGCTTCGGCCTTGGCGGCCTCCGCGTCAGCGGTTGCCTCTTCGGCTTCAATTTGCGAGCTGTCGACTTGTGCGTATGCTGCCAAAGGCATGGTGCCGGTCATAAGAGCTGCCAAGAGAAGTGTTCCCAGTGGTTTTACCTGCATTGAAAATCTCCTTCGATGATTCATCGATGTTCAATAGCAACTAGGATATAGGGATTTTAGGCAAAAAAAAAGCGACCAGGATTGGGGGGGGAGGGTCCTGGCCGCCATGGGGGGTTGCCTTGTACTAAAGCAACGCAGATGCCATGCCCAGATGTTTGCCAAAACTGATTAAACTCACAGCCGAAGCAAATCCTATGTCGAGGTTTTTGACAGAAAACGACAATTGTCGGACCAAACCTTCGCATAAACGCATCTTTGTGGGAGCTTCGGCCCCTTGCAAACCACGACCTTCCGCCAAGAAAATTTCCTCCATCCCCGTCTCAATATGAGCTCAAAATCTGAGTCTATCGTCCAGTTTATTGCTAAAAACGAGCTGGATCATCCTTACATACGATCCCATTCAAGCGTTTCTTGTCCCACAGTGGGTGAACCAACTTTTGTTTTCTTGAAAGGACAAAGAAGTGACGAACTTACGAATGAGTTTAAACATCGCGATTGTGACAACCCTTTTGGCAACAGCGGCCTGCTCTGGCAGCGGCAGTTCCAAATCCCCTTCCAAAGAACCCGAGCTGACAGGTTACTGGAAATCCGAATGCTATCCACTGGCCAGAACCACCGCCCCGGCAAATGGCTTTGTGGTTTTGCAAATCAAAGAGGACGCAACTATTTCCAGAACCCGCTTTGAATTCAACAATGCCGAATGTACCGGTGATGCGGCGAACGCTTACAGCGATGACGGCACCTTTACAGCGGGTACCGTTGTAAGCCAAAATCCGCTGACTCAGGAGTTCCATTCATTCATCAGCTGTACGGATCAGTACTCTACGGTAAAAATCGAAAACAGCACGCTGTTCATCGCCAACGGCCCTGGTGATGGTTTGTCTGAAGACCAACGCCAGACCGATTTCACAAACGCCGACGAATACACGCCTATTACTGAAGCGGACCTGCCAGCAGTCACGCAACCCGTGTCTGTGCAGCCAAGCCTTTGCCTGTTGTAAATTGATTCAGGGCCTGCTTCAGAGCGGGCCCTGCTTCTGCCCCTGACTCACGGCTAGGTTCCTGTCGCAAGCCCGTCTGGACTCGACACAACCAAGGCTTGTTTCTTATTCTGACTGCATGAACTTTCCGTTTCTGAAACGAAGCCTTGGCGCTTTGCTTATTCTTTGCTCCCCTTCTGCGTTTGCTTTGCACATTATGCTGGATCCCGGCCACGGTGGTGTTGATACCGGTGCGGTCTACGGTGGCGCGAAAGAAGCAGAACTGGTTTTGAAAGTCGCACAAAAGCTGCAGACACTTTTAGCCAAAGATGAAAAGTTCAAAGTCACCATGACTCGCACGAATGACCGCAACCTGTCTTTGCCCGAGCGCGTGAAAATGGCTGAAGGCACGAAGGCGGACTTGTTCGTCAGCCTGCATGCCAACGCCGCATCTGACCAGCGCGCCAAGGGTGTGGAATTTTTCTTCCAAAACAATCTGCCACCGGATGAAGATGCGCTGTTTTTAGCCAGCCAGGAAAATCAGATGGTTCTTAACAGCCGCGAGTTGCATGACATTTCCGGCGGAGACGAACTTTCCAAAAAAGGCGATGTGGCCGCGATCGTGGAAGATCTGCACCGCCAAAACCGTCTGAGCAGCAGCCTGCGTCTGACACAAACCCTGACGCAGGTGTGGGGCACTGACAATAACGCGGCTCAAGCAACCATCAAGCAGGCCCCGTTTTATGTGATCTCAAAAACGACAATGCCTTCGGTTTTGATCGAAATCGGCTTTTTGACCAACCCGCGAGAAGCCAAAAAGCTGGTCAGCGCAGAATATCAAAACGATCTTGCTCAAAAAATCTACACCGCCCTCCAGTCCTACAAAGAAAAGATGGACAACCACGCAGCAAAATCCTTAAATTAGTTTGTTTTAATCACCCAAAAACCAAGACTGAAAAAAGGCCACTTCTGAACGGCCTTACTGGAGTTTCTTATGCGTGCTGACGGACGCCTTTTTGATCAATTGAGAAATGTGAAAATCACACCGAATGTTTCTGAGTACGCAGAAGGCTCTGCCATCGTGGAATTTGGTCGTACCAAAGTTCTTTGCACGGCAACTTATGAATCCAAAGCGCCAAGCTGGCTTTTGGGCACCGGTGCTGGCTGGATCACCGCGGAATACGGCATGCTGCCAAGATCCACTCACACCCGCATCCGTCGTGACAAGTCCATGACGGGCGGTCGCACTCAGGAAATCTCTCGCCTGATCGGACGCTCTTTGCGTGCGGCGGTGGATTTGAAACAACTGGGTGAAAAACAAATCATCATCGACTGTGACGTTTTGAATGCCGATGGTGGCACGCGCACAGCTTCTGTGACCGGCGGCTTTGTGGCGCTGGCACTGGCTCTTAAAAAATTGCACGCGGTCAGCGAAATCAAAACTTTGCCGTTGATCAATTATGTTTCCGCTATCAGCGTGGGCCTGCATGAAAGCAACATCCTGCTGGATCTGAACTATGACGAAGATTCTGCCATTGGAACCGATATGAACTTTGTTATGACCGACAAGGGTCAGTTCGTGGAAGTCCAAGGCACGGCCGAACACGTTCCGTTCACTCGCGATCAGCTGTTCAAAATGATGGACGTGGCTGAAAAGGGCTGCCGTGAACTTTTCATTCACCAGGCGGCAGTGATGGGTGAAATCTACAAGATCGCAGGAGCATAAATGGAACTTTGGATCGCCACTGGAAACAAAGGAAAACTTGCTGAATACAAACAACTGCTGCGTGAGCTGCCAGACTTGAAAGTCTTTTCACAAGGCGACATTGCATCCTTCACTCCCCGTCCTGAGGACGGAAAAACATTCGAAGACAACGCACGCATCAAAGCCAAAACTTTGCGTGCGGTGAAAAACAATGTCTGGGTACTGGGTGAAGATGCGGGTTTGGTTGTTGAGGGCCTGAATGGTCTGCCCGGAATTCATTCGGCTCGTTATGCGGGACCGAAAGCTTCTGACAGCGAAAACGTTTCCAAACTTTTGAAAATGATCACTCTGAAACCAATGCCAAACAAGAATGCAAAATTCGTTTGTACGACCGTGGTTTACACTCCGACAGGCGAAGAGTGGGTGTTCAATGGAGAGATGAAAGGCACGATTGCTTCCAAACCTGCAGGCTTGCACGGCTTTGGTTATGATCCGGTCTTTATCCCGGAAGGCCAGACTCAAACGCTGGCGGAACTGGGTACGGGCTATAAGAGCCTGCTTTCCCACCGAGCGATGGCTTTAAAAGCCTTCCTGGAAAAATTGAATCAGACTCAAGGCTAATTAAAAGGGAACCCGCAAGGTTCCCTTTTTTATTTGCTTATTTCGCAAGCATCAACGATACTGCCTTTAACACACCCGACAAGGAGGGCCTATGATTGTAACAACTTTTATCGCTAAAGCCGCTCTCCTTGCGTCTTTCTAGTTTTTTCATTCTTAAAACTTAAGTTCGCCAAGAGAGCTCCTGAATTTTAATTTTATTCAATGGAGTTATCCGTGACTAATTCATCAATCCTTCCCGCTTGGGGATGGAACGCGCTTTTGCAGGCGCAAATCGAACTTCGACCTCTGACATCAGGCGAAGTCGTTGGACGTATTATCAATCAAGAACGCGAAATGTACCGCGTGGTGTTCTTTAAAAACGACCACGAAGGCAAAGCCCTGGCTCAGCTTTCAGGAAAATTTCGCTATGACCATTCTGATCTGAATCTGGAATACCCTGGTGTGGGCGACTGGGTGATCTGCGAGCTGCATTCCCATGACGAGCACGCCGTGATTCACGAAGTTCTTTCGCGCCACAGCTGCTTTTACCGCAAGGAACCCGGCAGCGGGGCCCGAGCCCAGATCGTAGCCGCGAACGTGGATGTGATCTTTGTGGCTGTATCCGCCAATCAGGATTTCAACCTGAAACGCCTGGATCGCTATATGAGCCTTGCGTGGGAATCAAATGCTTCGCCGGTCATCGTTCTGACCAAGGCTGACTTGGCCGAAGACCTTGAAGGCCTTATCGCCGAAGTGGAGGACCGCCACCCGGCAGTCCCCGTGCACGCCGTGAGTGCTTTGGATCCCCAAACCCTGGAACCGCTGAAGACTCACCTGCTGCCCGGAAAGACCGTGGTGCTTTTAGGGTCTTCGGGGGTTGGGAAATCGACTTTGGGAAATCTGCTTTTGGAAAAAGAACAGATCAAAACCCAGGGCATCCGCGAGGACGACGACAAGGGTAAACACACGACCACTTCAAGGTCCTTGTATCAGCTTCCCTCTGGCGCCCTTTTGATGGACACGCCGGGCATGCGGGAATTGGGGCTTTTGGATCACCGCGAGGGCTTTGAGAACCTTTTTGACGACATCCTGGAACTGGCGACCCATTGCCGGTTTAAGGACTGCCAGCATCAGACCGAACCAGGCTGCGCCGTACAGGCGGGGTTGGCTTCGGGGGAACTGGAGGCGGAACGTTGGGAAAGTTTTCAAAATCTGGAGCGGGAGCTGCGTTATTTTGAGCGCAAAACCGACCCGGAAAAAGCCCGGGAGGAGCGCCAGAAATGGAAGAAAATCACGCAAGGACTGCGAGTCCGCGTAAAACAGAAATCCAGAGGAGAAATCTAGGTATTTCCCACGGCAAAGGGGGTCAAAAAAGACCCCCTTTTCGTTGGACAAAATCAGGACCCCTTGCTAGCTTCCTTTAAACGCACTTTTGACTCAGGAGACTACGAGTGATGAAGGGCCTAAAGATCTTTTCCGCCAATGCCAATCCCACATTAGCCAAGAAAGTAGCCGAAGCCGCTGGAGTTGAGCTCGGATACTGTGAAGTCAGCAGTTTTGCTGATGGCGAAATCCAAGTTGAAATACATGAGAGCGTCCGCGGGCAACACGTGTTTGTTGTCCAAAGCACCTGCCCTCCTGTAAATCAAAACTACATGGAGTTGTTTGTGATGCTCGATGCCCTTCGCCGGGCCTCGGCCGCCTCCATCACCGCCGTGATTCCTTATTACGGTTATGCCCGCCAGGATCGAAAAGTGGCCCCGCGCGCCCCTATTTCGGCCAAATTGATGGCGGACCTGATCACGACGGCCGGCGCCGATCGTGTGGTGTCCGTGGACCTGCACGCGGCCCAAATCCAAGGTTTCTTCAATGTTCCGGTGGACCACTTGTTCGCTATTCCGACTTTGGCTCGCGCTTGGCGAGATGCCTACGGCCAGGGCTCTGAATTTGTTGCAGTGAGTCCAGATGCCGGCGGGGTTGAAAGAACCCGCGCCTTTGCCAAGAGAATTGAGTCCTCCATGGCGATCATCGATAAACGCCGTTCCGGCCCAAATGAGGCTAAAGCCCTGCACCTGATTGGGGATGTGACTGGTAAAACGGCCGTCATCGTGGACGATATGATCGATACGGCGGGAACTCTTACACAAGCAGTTGACAGCCTGTATAAGAATGGGGCAAAACGTGTGTTCGCCGTTGCAACCCACCCTGTTTTGTCAGGTCCTGCGATCAATCGCCTGAAGGAAAGCCCTATTGAAAAAGTATGGGTCACCGACACGATCCCGCTGTCTGAAGCGGCGAAAAACTGCGGAAAAATTGAAGTGGTTTCAGTAGCTCCGGTTCTGGCCGAAGCCATGAAACGAATCCACGGCAACGACTCCGTAAGTTCATTGTTTGACTAAGCGGCCTCGGCCGACAGAGCTGAAGCGCCGAAAGGCGCGCAAGCTGAAGTAGAAAACTTAACCCATCATTTGATGGATATTATTAACTTCCTCTATTGGACTAGAAGGATAAAAAATGAAAAACAGAATCGACCTAACAGTTGAAGCTCGTGAAACTGGTAAACACAACAGCCGTGGCCTGCGCGTAAGCCGCAACGTTCCTGCTGTAATCTACGGAGCTGTGTCTCCAATCAACGTATCCGTTGGTGAAAAAGAAATCGTTAAGTACAACACTCGTGCTTACGAGAATGCTCTTTTCAACTTGAAATCTTCTGACAAGAACGCAAACGGTATCGTTGTTCTTATCAAATCCGTAGACGTACACCCACTTTCTCGTCGTCCACAACACGTTGACTTCTTCGCTTTGGATCTGAAAAAAGCGGTTCGCGTTAACGTTGAAGTTCGTCTTGAAGGTAAAGCTATCGGTCTTTCTGAAGGCGGTCTGTTGAACGTTGTTCTTCGTTCCGTTGAGGTTGAGTGCTTGCCAACTGAAATCCCTGAGTTCTTCACTGCTGACATCTCTAACTTGGCAGTTGGTGACGCTCTTCACGTATCCGACATCAAAACTGCCGGCTCTGTGAAAATGATCACTGGCGCAGAACAAACTGTTGCAGTTGTTAACGCTCAAGAAGAAGAAGCTGCTGCTGCTCCAGCTGCTGCCGCGGCTCCTGCTGCTGCTGCACCTGCTGCTGCAAAAGCTCCTGCTGCGAAAAAGTAATTCGCACGCACGAATTGATCTTCAAAAAAGGCAGCTCACTCGAGCTGCCTTTTTCTTTTTCGATGGTTCTCTAAGAGGTATTCTATGTGGTTGATTGTTGGCTTGGGAAATCCGGGTGGCGAGTATAAACTGACCCGTCATAACATCGGCTTTATGGCCGTGGACTATCTGATGGAAGGCCTGGGAAATCCCCCGATCAAAAATCAGTTCAAAGCCGAAATCGCTCAAGGGAAAATCAAGGATCACCCTGTGATTTTCTGCAAACCGCAAACCTTCATGAATCTTTCCGGCGAATCCGTACAACCCCTGATGGGCTTTTATAAAATCCCTCTGGAACGCCTGATCGTCATCCACGACGAAATCGACCAGCCCTTTGCACAAATGAAAATTCAGAAAAACCGCGGGCACGGCGGCCATAACGGCATTAAAAGCGTTTCGGGCCTGATGGGCTCTATGGACTATACCCGCCTGCGTTTGGGTGTGGGTCGCCCTGCCAACCCGAACATCCCGGTGCCGGACTATGTCCTGGGCAAATTCACCAAGGAAGAGTTCGCGCAGATGCCGGATTTCCTGAATAAAGCCGGCGATGCTGTGGAAAGCATCATCCTGGATGGAATTCAAAAAGCTTCGACAAAATTCAACACTTAGGCTAGATTGAGCCGTCATTTCGCAAGGAGTTTTCAATGGCACTTCAAGTCGGTATCGTAGGTCTTCCGAACGTGGGTAAGAGCACGCTTTTCAATGCTCTGACATCTGCCAAGGCTGAGGCAGCCAACTATCCATTCTGTACTATCGACCCGAACGTGGGCGTGGTGACAGTTCCAGATCCTCGCATGGATAAAATCACTGAATTCATCAAACCTCAGAAGGTTGTTCCAACAACTATGGAATTCGTGGATATCGCGGGTATCGTAAAAGGTGCGTCCCAGGGTGAAGGTTTGGGAAATCAGTTCCTGTCCCACATCCGCCAGACAGACGCTATCGTTCACGTGGTTCGTTGCTTTGACGACCCAAATATCATTCACGTGGCGGGTTCTGTTGAACCTATCCGTGACATTGAAATCATCAACACCGAGTTGTTGCTGGCGGATTTGGACTCTGTTGAAAAGCGCCTTCAGCGCACAGAGAAACAAGCTAAAAACTCCACCGACAAAAAGCTGAAACTGGATGTTGAAGTTGCCAAGAAAATCAAAGAAGCTTTGGGCAAGGGTCTTCCGGCCCGCTCTGTAACTTTGGATGAAATGGAACAGGTTGCATTGAAAGAGATGCACCTTCTGACTGCAAAACCGGTTCTTTACGCGATGAACGTCAACGACGCTGACTTCGCAGCTGGCGGCAATGACTGGACAAAGGCTGTTGAGGCCCGCGCCGCGGAAGAAAACAACAAAACCATCCTGATCTGTTCTGCGATGGAAGCTGAGATCGCATTGTTGCCACCAGAAGAACGCAAGGACTTCCTGGATGCACTGGGCGCGGAAGAGCCAGGCTTGAACCGTCTGATCCGTGAGGCTTACACGCTGTTGGGTCTTCAGACTTACTTCACTGCAGGTGTGACGGAAGTTCGCGCTTGGACGATTCGTGCAAACACGAAAGCTCCACAAGCAGCGGGCGTCATCCACACTGACTTTGAGCGTGGTTTCATCAAAGCTGAAACTTACCACTGCGAAGATCTGTTCAAATACAAATCTGAACAGGCGATCAAAGATGCTGGTAAATACCGCATCGAAGGTAAAGAGTACGTTGTGAAAGACGGCGACGTTCTGTTCTTCAAGTTCAACGTTTAATTTCTTCTTAAGAAGGGAAAAAGGGGCCGCAAAGCCCCTTTTTTATTTTGTATGAATGAATTGCTGACTTTGTCCGCTTTGGATCTGCATAAAAAAGTTCAAAATAAAGAAGTTTCCCCCTCTGAGGTGCTGGAAGCGCATATCACCCGCATTGAGCAGGTGAATCCTCAGTTGAACGCGATGGTGGAAAATGACTTCGTCCGTGCCAGAAAATTGGCGCACGAACAGACCGAAACCCTGGCGAAAAACAACTCTGAGCTTCCCCCGCTGTTTGGTGTTCCCTTCACCGTCAAAGAAATGTTTTCTTATCAGGGCATGAAACGCACCGGTGGCAGCATCCATCACAAGAATGATGTGATGGACTGGGATGCCACGGTTGTCGCACGTATGAAAAAAGCCGGTGGTATTCCGATGGGCACCACCAATGTGCCGGAACTGGGATTCTGGTTTGAATGCTTCAATCCCGTTTATGGTCGCACCAGCAACCCGTACGATCTGGGCCGCACTTGCGGTGGCAGCAGCGGTGGCGAAGGAGCCTTGCTGGGCGCGGGGGCTTCTCCGCTGGGTCTTGGCAGTGATATCGGCGGCAGCATCAGAATGCCGGCGTCTTTTTGCGGGGTCTTTGGTCACAAGCCGTCTCGCTATTTGTTGCCACTGACCGGCCATTTCCCGTTTGAACAAAATGACTTCCGCACATTGTTGCTGGATCAAAAGTATCCTTACACTTCCATGGGGCCGATGACCCGCAAAGCGGTGGATCTGGCGCCGATGATGAAGATCCTGATGGGCTCTGATGATATCGACCAGCACACGCTGAAAAATCCGACTATGGAAGAACTGTCGCAGGAATGGAAAGGCCGCAAGGTTCTGATCTGTTCCAACCCGATCTTCCATCGCGCACGCGGAACGGATGATGAGCTGGTGCAAGTGGTGAAAAACTGCGGAAAGCTGTTTGAAGAACTGGGCGCAGTCGTTGAAGAACTGGATCCAAGATTCTTTGTTCGCTCGGCAGAGCTGTGGTTTGCCGCGGTGAAAAATTCCAAGAACAGAAACTTGTATGAAACCCTGATGGGTCCAACCCAACATCTGTCGATTGGGAAAGAGATCCTGCAACTGACTTTCGGTAAAGGCAACTACACCCTGCCAAATCTGCTGGTATCCCTGGCTGAAATCTTTGACACCCGCAAAAAAGACTTCACCGAAGAAATGCAGGCCCTGGCAAAAATGAAAGCCGACCTCGATGAAAAACTGGGTGCTGACGGCATTCTGATTCTGCCTCCGCACCCGCGTGTGGCACCGAAACACCGAGCTCCTCTATGGTCCCCGTTTGATTTCATTTACACGGCGATCTTTACAACGCTGGGCCATCCCGCAACCTCGGTACCGATGGGCTTGAACGAAGATGGTATTCCATTGGGAGTTCAGGTTGTCGGTCCTTACATGAAAGACCACCTGACTTTGGCATGTGCAGAGTTCCTGGAAACAACATTCGGCGGCTGGCAACCTCCGAAAAATCTGTAACAACTGCGACCCCAGAGGTCGCAGCCCCATTCAAATTCTATACTTCGTACGCAGGTGATCCAAGATGATGTGGAAGCTCCAGACCGTCAGGAACAGCATCAGGCTTGGATACAAGATCAGATGCGGGAAGCTTGAAAGGGTCTTCCATCCTTCTCGCACTAAAATTCCCCAACTGGTATAAGGGGGATGAATCCCCAGACCGATAAAGCTCATGAAGCTTTCATACAAAATATTGGTCGGAATCTGCATCGCCACCAGAATCAGCAATGTTCCCAGCATATTCGGAAGCACATGGCGAAGCATCACATGCACTCGACTGCCCCCCAATGAAATTGCCGCTTCCACGTAGGGCTTGCGTTTGATTTCCAGAACCATGCCGCGCGTGACACGCGCCAAACTCATCCAATGTGTGACGGCAATACTGATACAAAGACCCAGCAGCGCACGACTTAAAGGGTCTTCAAACGGCAGCAGCAACTGCAGACTTAAACACATCACCGACACCAAAATGAAGCTTGGGACCGCTATCAGAATATCGCAAAAACGCATCAAGATGCGATCGACGATCCCCTCAAACCAGCCCGCAATGGCTCCATAGATAAAGCCAATCATAAACGCCAGGAACGAGCCTACAAGCCCCACCAACAGCGAAATACGCCCACCCATCAGAACCCGGGCAAACAGATCCCGCCCCAAGGTGTCCGTGCCAAACCAGTGTTCAGATCCCGGCGGTATGAGAATGCTTTCGACATTTTGTTCAAGCCCCGAGCTGTTCAACACCCACGGATAAAAAACCGTGGCCAGCACCAGGGTTGAAAGGAACAAAATGGCAAAAACCAGAAGCACCTTTTTCACGCACGCTCCTGCAGGCGTGGATCCGCCAACTTCAGCAGCACATCAATAAAGGAGTTCACCACAATCAAAAGACTTCCATAGAACAACGTCAGGCCCACGATCAACGTGTAATCACGATCGTTCAGGGCCGCGATGAATTCACTGCCCAAACCCGGCACGGCAAACAGAACTTCCACCAGGAAAGAGCCCGACAGTAAGGACACAGTCAAAGGGCCTACGTAGCTTAAAAAAGGAATCAACGAGTTTTTCAGCACGTGACGGATCAATACCCCCCACACGCCGACACCTTTGGCTTTGGCGGTGCGGGCATAGTCTTGATTCAGGTTTTCATTCAGGGAATTTTTAAGCAAGCGAATCAGTGAAGCCAGCGGGCGCACACTTAAAGTCACCACTGGCAAAATGTAGTGCACGGGCGACGACAAAAATGCCACCGGTAAAAGGTTCCAGTAAAAACCAAAAGCGTAAATCAACAACGGCCCCCAGAACAGACTGGGCAAGGACAAGAATGCGATCACGGTCTGATCGACCAGACTTTCAAACCAGGTTTCACGGAAACGAGTCGCGGCCACCGCGATCACGAAAGCGCCCGCCAAAATCACACCCAGCGCGATGGCGTTTAAGGTCAGGGTGTTACCCAGGCCCTGACCGATGATTTCAACCACCGTGCGATCAGGCTTCGACATCGAAACGCCCAAGTCCCCTTGCACGACGGATAAAAGATAGTTCCCGATTTGGGAAGGAAGGCTTTGTTCAAGGCCCCAGTGTTGCGCCAGTTTCTCGCGCACCAATGGATTCAGGGCCGTCTCTTCATCAAAGGGACCGCCCGGAAGAGCTTTCAGCAGCACAAACGTCAACGCCGCTAGGACCCCTAGCGACGCTGTCATTTCCACTATTTTGTTAAAGACGAACCGAAACGCGCTGTCTATCAAATGTCATCCCAGTTTTCTTTCCCCGCCAGCTCGGCCTGGAATTTCACCGGAACCGCGCCTGCCATATAGGGGAAAAGATCTTTCTTGTTGCCGTACAATTGAGAATAAATATAAGCGTTTGAAACCACACGCTTTACATAATTACGTGTTTCCAGGAACGGGATGTGCTCGATGAACTCATCTGTTTCCAGGTTGCCGAAAGAAGACAGCCAGTTTTTCACGCGGTGTGGACCGGCGTTGTAACCTGCCGCCACCAGCGGAATTGTGTTTTCAAAACGATCCATCAGACGCTTCAAATAACGGCTGCCGATCTTCACCGATGTTTCTGGTTGCAGTAACAAAGGCGCTTTGAATTCTTTTTCACCCAAAAGTGTCGCCACTTTGTGACCTGTGAATGGCATGACCTGCATCAGACCCAACGCCCCTACCGGAGAAATCGCATCGCGACGGTAATGGGTTTCAGCACGCATGATCCCCCATACCAGCTCTTCAGGCACAGTGAATTTCTTAGTGTATTTTTCAACATGCTCAGAATACGCACGTGGGTATGCAAACTCCCAAAGGTAACGGATGCCGTCCACGCCGTGAGCCGCTCTTTGACCACCGAAATTAATCTGCGCGATATAAGAAGAACGGTTGTAGTGACCTGCGGTGTTGTATTCGCTCATCAAAGTGCGCAGGTACTCGCGGTTGGAGGTCTTTCTTTCGATGTCATAAAGATCCCAGCGCGCCCATTCGTTTTCACCCAGGATCATCATGTCACGGGCTCTTTCAAAGCGCTTCATCAAAGCCGGGTTCGAGAACGTGGTCACTTTCTCGCCGCTGGCATCCGGCACTTCTTCCTCGGATCCAGCCACTTCCACAGATTTCAAATCCGGGTTGTCAGAAGCTTCCGCCTCTTCTTCTTCACCTTTTTCATCATCGGCAGAATACTGGGTCAGAATCAGTGTTTCTTCCGATTCAGACTCGTCCCCGCGATAGCTGTCGGAAGAGTTTGGCATCAGGAATTCACCGGCAGAAAAACGGGAAATCACGCGCGGCTGCGTTGGCAGATTGGATTCAGCCAAACGAGGCACTTTTACTTCTTCCATTTTTTTCAAACGGCTTTGAGCGGCGATCGAGTAATAACCCAGCAAAGGGTCTTTCGCCAAAGACGACATCATGACCTTGGCTTGCTCGACTTTCCCCTGACGGAAAAGACTCATCGCCATCCAGTAAGTCACACGGTCTTCCGGGAAGGACTTCCAGGCTTTGCGGTTTTTCTTTTTCGCCGCATTCAGATTTCCCAGAGCTTTGTAAGCCCCCTGGTAATCACCTTTAAGGTATTTCAACCAAGCCAGGTGCCACTGGGCATCGCGGTTCAGACCAGAATTTGGGTACGCTTTCATGAATTCCTGGAAGCGGCGGGCGGCCCCGTCGTAATCCTGGAACTGATAAGACAGGAATGCCGACTGATACAGAGCCTGACGACCCGTTTTGGATTTCGGGCTTAGCTTGTAAGCGGAATAATAAGAGCCCACGGCCAACTGCACTTCACCCGCTCTTGCCGCAGAAGATGCAAACAGGATCAGGAAATCGAAGTTTCTTTTGTTGGCTTCATAATACGGTTTCAGCAGTTCCACTGCTTTGGTGACTTCACCTTCTTGCAGATAGAACTGGGCCTGAAGTTTGTCTGCCAGGTACTTGTCAGACTTGGCCACTTTGGATTTCATGATGTTGATTTCGCCCTGAGCTTTTTGGTCAAGACCAGCCCATAGCAGATAACGAACGCGCGTGCGGAAGTCTTCTGGTGTGACTTTGCAGTCAGAAGGTTTGCCTTCAAATTCATTGATGGCCAGATCCACGCTCCAGTCCGCCACTTTCGGATAAGCGGGATAGCGTTCGTACAATTTCACCAGCCATTTGCACATTTGGCCGTGACGATTCAACCCTTTTTCCGCGATCGCCAGATTGTAAATCACATCCGGATAGTCTTCGGTGTTGCGGGTTCTTTTTTCCAGTTTCACAAACTGCGTGCTGGCCAGTTTATAGTTCTTCTTTTCCAGCGCGATCTGACCCATCAGGTTGGAGGCCTCGATGGACATTTTCACGTTCGGGGAAAGATCCAGAACTTTTTTAAGCTCCCCTTCAGCATCATCCCATTTGGAAGTTTTCATATAGGATTGCGCCAGATAGAAGCGCACGTATTCTTCCAGTGTGGTTTTCTCTTTCAGAATATCCTGAAGAGCGGGAATGGCCTGATCGTATTTCGCTGCGCGGAACTGATCCAGGGCCTTTTTAAAAGGCTCAAGGTCATTTTTAGTAACTTGGGCGCCGGCCACCGGACCGAGCAAAAGAGAAAACACAATACATTTCAGGGAGACCTTCATGTCCGCCACTCCAATACGAAAAGTTGTACAGTCCTTGTAACCGTCATTTAATAATGATACCGAATATCTATGGCAAAATCGAAAACTAAAACGATCTATACCTGTCAAAATTGTGGGGCCCAAAGACCAAGGTGGGAAGGCAAATGCTCTGACTGCGGCGCGTGGAACTCGTACGTCGAAGAACTGCAGATGCCGGAGGTAAAAACTCGAGGATGGTCTACAGGGTCTGGCGAACGCGAAAGCACAGGGTCCAAACCCGTCGCGCTGGACCAAAGACTTGAAGAAGTGAAATTGGATCGTTTTGATACAAGTTTCGAAGAGCTCAACCGCGTTTTGGGCGGCGGCTTGGCCAAGGGAAGTTTCCTGCTTTTGGGGGGATCTCCGGGCATTGGAAAATCCACTCTTTTGCTGCAAATGGCCGGTGGTTTAGCCAACAACAAGCACAAGGTGCTCTACATTTCCGGCGAGGAAAGCGTTTCTCAAACCGGGTCCCGCGCTCACCGTTTGGGAATCCGTTCGCCACTGATCGAAGTCGGCTGTGAAAGCAATCTGACGGCCGTGATGGAGATGGCAAGATTCAAGAAACCGGATGTTCTGGTTGTCGATTCTATTCAAACGATGTTCCTGCCCGACTTGCAGGCCGCACCGGGATCCGTATCCCAGGTTCGTGAGTGCGCCGGGCATCTGATGGGCCTTGCGAAGCACGATGGCATCACCGTGATCCTGATTGGTCACGTCACTAAAGACGGCAACATCGCCGGCCCCAAAGTTTTGGAGCACATGGTGGACTGCGTGCTGTCCTTTGATGGCGATATTTCCTATAACTTCCGCCTGCTGCGCTCTTTGAAAAACCGTTTCGGTGCAGCCCACGAGCTGGGTGTGTTCCAAATGAACTCCAAGGGGTTGGAAGAGGTTTCTAATCCGTCAGAGCTGTTCCTGGAAGAACGCGGCGATCAGCTGATTGGTTCTGCCGTGTTTGCTTCGATGGAAGGCACAAGACCTTTGCTGTGTGAAGTTCAGGCATTGACGTTATCAAGCCCCATGGCGATGCCTCGTCGCACGGCTTTGGGTATTGATATCAACCGTCTGCATCTTTTGACTGCCGTCTTGGATCGTCACCTGGATGTGCGCCTGGCCCATAACGATATCTTTATCAATGTCGTTGGCGGCTTGAAACTGGTGGAACCGGCTTCGGATTTGGCGGTGGCGGCGGCCATCTTGTCGACCGAAAACCGTCGTGATCTTGACGCCAAGACTTGTTACTTTGGCGAGATCGGTCTGACCGGCGAAGTTCGTGGTGTGTCCTTTGTTGAACAACGAATCAAGGAAGCCGACAAACTGGGCTTTAAACACTTTGTCATCCCGTTTTCCAACAAACGCCACCTGGAAGAGGTAAAGCTTTCCAAGGACAAGAAGATTTCGTTTGTCAAAAACGTGCATGATCTGAATAAAATCATATAGGACCTAGAAAAGGATTTCCGGCATGGATGCTCAGGGCGCAATTGTAAAAGAGACTTATAAACCCGGTGACTTTATCTTCTTTGAAGGTGACATCGAAAATCACTTTTACATTGTCGAAAGCGGTGTGGTGAGCATATTCACGAAAGACCAAATGGGCAAACGAATTCCCATTTGCGACATCGTGGATGGCGAATCCTTTGGCGAGTTCGCACTGATTTCCAAAAGCCCACGTTCGGCTTCGGCCCAAGCCGTTACCGATGTTGTGCTGGTGAAGGTCTCTGAAGAGGGGTTCCAGCAACTTCTGTCAGAACTGCCAACCTGGGCTGAGTGCATGCTGAAGTCTTTCACCGATCGCCTGCAGAACATGACGGAAAAAATTCGCGAAGCCGAACAGTTCCGCAGACGAGAGTCCTAAAAATCATAAAATTGTAATTTCATTGAGTTGGTTATTTTCCAATCCTGCTTGTATGCTGGAGAAAATGCTTAGCTCATTTAAACATCTTTTCTTAACAACTCTGCTTTGGCTTTTGCCGCTGTCCTTGGGGCAGGCTTCCGCTTTGGAAATTCCCACTTGGGAAGGGCCTGCCTCCGGCCCGAAGGCTCAGGAAGGCCGCAAGATCATCTTTATAGCTTCAGACATGAAGAATGGTGGCGCCGCCGCCGTCAGTGAAGGCTTTCTATCGGCAGGCCGTGTTTTAAAATGGAATATCACTGTTCGTGATGGCCAGGGCAGCCGCACCAAAATTCAAAAAGCTTTGAATGAGGCTATTCAAGCGGGCGCAGACGGAATTGTTCTTGGGGGTTTTGACGCTGCCGACTTCCGCCCCGAAATCAAAAAAGCCCAATCCACTCATATCAAGATTGTAGGCTGGCACTCGGCTCCCCGTCCTGGCAGCTCGAATCTGATGTTTTCAAATGTGACAACGGATCCTTTGATTGTGGCGGAAAAGGCCGCAAAACTGGTGTGTGAAAGCTCTGAAAAGTCAGGAGTTGTGATCTTTACGGACAACGACTTTTCCATCGCCCGCGCCAAAACCCTGCACATGAAAAAGATCATCGATGAACACAAGAACTGCCAGGTTCTGGACATAGTGGATGTGCAAATTTCCAAGGCTGAACATCTGATGCCGGGTGCCGTTTCCAAACTGAACGACCGTTTTGGAAAAAAGTGGACTCACAGTCTGGCCATCAACGACATCTATTTTGATCACATCAACTTTCCCTTAAAAAGAATCGGACGAAAAGATCTGATCAACGTTTCTGCCGGGGATGGTTCCGCCACGGCCCTGCACCGAATTAAATCCGGTTTATCTCAACAATTAGCCACGATCGCGGAACCCTTGAAGGCCCAAGGGTGGCAGGTCGCAGACGAAATGAATCGCGCCTTTGCCGGAAGCAGTGAAAGCGGATTTACAACAGAACCTTTGGTGATCACTCAGGAAATTTTGAAGAATTTAAAAGATGGAAATCTTGAATCGAAGCTGAACTATAAAGAAGCTTACTCGAAAATCTGGTATCCCTGAGGCCGAACAGACCCCAGGGATTTTTTATAACTAGTAACGGATTGGATAGATAGAAGGCGCGCCGTAGCTGGAAGTCACAGTCACGTTCAGATCCGAATTCCCACCCATGGACTCAGCACGGATGTCGATCGCCGTGATACGCTCCCCTGCTGTCAGGTATTCAGAAGTCAGGCTGTAGTAGAATGTACCAGTGTAGCTTAACTGACGAAGCTGGATACGACGACCGCTTTGAGTGATCGCATAAGTTTCATGCAACTGAACGCCGTTGAAGTACGGATTCACGCGAACATAGTCCACGTAAGAAGCATAGTTGAACGCCACACGCAACCACTCGCCACCACTGCGACGGGAAACTCCATAGAAACGCACCGTGGATTCACCGTAGTTGTTCGGTGGACGTGGTGGGTTTGGATACGGAGGATGTGGATCTGGACGGTGTGGAGGATACGGTTGTGGATATGGATCAGGACGAGGTCCCGGTCTTACTGGCGGGCGATCCGGACGAATGCCGCCATGACGTTCATCTCTGCGATCGTTTTCGTAACGACGGTCATCACGGTCATTGTATTGATCTGGTCCGCGGCGATCATTGTCGCGGCGGTCGTTGTTGTCACGACGGTCATCACGACGCTCGTCGTTGCCACCACGATCTGGTGGATGACCCGGGCGGATTTGCGCTCCGGCTACGGGACCTTGCAGCAAAACGGCTGCGGTCAAAAGGGCACTCAACACTGGTAGTTTCATAAAGACTCCTTTTTTTGAAGACGAAGGAGTTATTCCAAGATCCGTGCCTGAACAAAGTGACACCAAACGGCCCTGCATGAACTTATTTCTTAGGGTACTTTAAGAACAATTCGCGCTGCAAATCCATCATCAAACTCAATAGGCGCGTTTCCAGGATGTTTGTGACGTTCAAGAACTGTAAACCAGCAGTTTGAATGATCTCCCCGTCGACTTCCCGCTTCTGGGCAAAACGCACCTCTACGTCGAACTCCATGGCGCGACGAACCCCCAGGCGCAAGGCGCCTTTGATTTGATCCCCGATTTTAAGCTCGGGAGCCGCGCCTTTGAATTCGACTTTCAGGCCCCCGGCGCTGATATCACGAACCCGGCTTTCAATGAAATGCACCTTACCGCCATGGTGAAGAATGCTGAAAATAGCTTCGTACTTGCCCGGAATATCAATGCGGGCATTGGCCCGTCTTTGCAGCTGGAAAAGATCCACATCGGTCCTTAACACCGCCCAACCGACACTGAAGCTGAGCTCGGTCTGAAAGAAATAGCGCTCGCTCTTAAACGGAAAATTCACGACCACTTTCTGAGGTTGCGTGACGTCTTTAGAATCGGCCGTATGATGACAAAGCAGAGTTTCATCCTTGTCGGTTTGCACGGCGATCAGATGAAACACATCTTCATTAACCGAGCCCTTCATCGACAGCTGCAATTTATCGTCAGCAATTTCGCGGAAAAGCATTTTCTTTTCCGACACTGCGACTTTCTTGAAAATGGTCTGACCTGGCATGTTCACGGCCATGTGATTACACTCGCTCCAAAGCCTGCGCCCAGCGCTGCAGACGCTCTTTGCGTGCCTTCGGGGTCATTTTCACTTTGAATTCTTTGTTCACTTTCCACACGCGTTTGATTTCTTTTAAATCTTTCCACACACCCGCGCCCAGCCCTGCCATGAAGGCCGCGCCCAAAGCTGTGGTTTCCAGATTTTGCGGGCGAACCACGTTGGCTCCGCAGTAATCGGCCTGCAGCTGCATCAACAAATCATTGGCAGCAGCGCCGCCATCAACACGGACTCCACGCAGTTTCTTGCCCAGATCCCTTTGCATGGTGTTTAGAATATCCACATTTTGCAATGCCATGGCTTCCAGGGTCGCACGCGCAATGTGTGCCTTGGTACTGCCACGAGTAAGACCACAAATCAGCCCGCGGGCTTCCGGCTGCCAGTGCGGAGCTCCCAGTCCCGTCAAAGCCGGAACGAACTCGACCCCATCGGTGCTGTCGACGGTTTTTGCCAATGCTTCGATGTCCGAAGATTGCTGGAACAATCCCAGTCCGTCGCGCAGCCACTGAACTGCAGCGCCGCAGACAAAGGCGCCGCCTTCCAGTGCGTAAGTCATTTCCTGGTTTTTTAGTTTCCAGGCAATCGTTGTCAGCAACTTGTTTTTGGACTTCACGGCTTTTTTGCCGGTGTTCAGAAGCAAGAAACTTCCGGTGCCGAAGGTGCACTTGGAATCACCGGTTTCAAAACAAGTCTGGCCGAAAAGGGCCGCTTGCTGATCGCCGACGATTCCGGTGATTGGAATTCCGTCCGGCATAAAGCCCAGACCTTGAGTCACACCAAAATCAGAGTTGGAAGGACAGATCTCTGGCAAGATGCCTTCAGGCACGCCAAAGATTTTCAAAAGGTCTTCATCCCACCACCCCGTGTGGATGTTCATCAGCATCGTACGAGAGGCATTACTTACATCCGTCTTATGCGAGTGCCCTGCGGTCAGTTTCCACAACAAGAAGCTGTCGACCGTACCGGCCAGGGCCTGACCGTCTTTGGCTTTCTTTGCCGCATTCGGAACGTGCTTTAACAACCACTGGATCTTTGTGGCTGAAAAGTATGGATCCAGCACCAAACCCGTCTTGGCGGTGATGATCTTCTCTTTTTTGTTTTTCTTTAGCTTTTCGCAGATATCCTGCGTACGGCGACATTGCCAGACGATGGCATTATGCAGAGCTTTTCCGGACTTCGCGTCCCAAAGCATCACGGTTTCACGCTGATTGGTGATCCCGATCGTGCGAATCTGAGAACCTTTGATTTTTGCTTTTTCCAACGCCAGACGCATGGATCTTTGCGTGGAATACCAGATATCTTCTGGATCGTGCTCAACCCAGCCTGGTTTCGGGAAGATTTGTTTGAATGCCTCACGAGCCTCGGCGACAAGACCTCCGGCTTGATTGATAATGCATGTTCTTGAGCTGGTTGTCCCTTGGTCAATGGCCATGATAAAAGAAGACATAAACACTCTCCAATCGATGTATTAATAATGAAGAATTTCCTGAAGAAACCCAACGAAAAAATCTTTGGCTTACGATCTCTGGATCGTGACACTTTGATTTTCCGTGTGCTGCCGCGTTTTCTTTTGGAGATCCTGCGCAAGTACTTCCGCCTGGAAATTGAAGGTGTTGAAAACATCCCTCGCCGTGGCGCCGTGATCCTGGCGCCCAATCACTCGGGTTACACCGGTTTTGATGCCTTCTTACTGGGCCACGTGGTGCAACAGGAAGCCAAACGCATTCCGCGCGTGCTGACACATCACTTCTGGTTTCTGACCGAAACGACCGCAATTCCCGCCAACAAGATGGGCTTCACCGAAGCCACTTATGAAAATGGCATCAATGCGCTGAAAAAAGGAAATGCGATTGTTTTGTTCCCAGAAGGTGAACAAGGTAATTTCAAGCCGACCACCGAGCGCTATCAACTGCAGGAATTCAAACGCGGCTTCGTGCGCATGGCCCTGGAAGCCCAATGCCCGATCGTCCCGGTGGTGATCTTAGGTGCCGAAGAAACTCATATTAATTTGAAAAAACTCAAATTCACCAAGTTCCTGAAGGGCTCGGTGATTCCATTGCCACTGAACGTGATTCCGCTGCCAGCCAAGTGGCGCATCCGCTTCCTGGAACCAATCACTCTTCCTTACAAACCATCGGCTGTAGATGATGCAGACTTGGTCCACGAGATCGCGCAAGACATCCAAGAACGCATGCAAACCGCCGTAGAAGAAGAAATCCAAAAACGCGGCAACGCCTTCCTATAAAAACAGTAGAGGCTGCTCAAAATAGCACAGCCGCAAGGCCGCCCGACAACGCAGTCGGATGGGCTATTTTCAGCAGCCGGTTCATTTTTTATCAGGTAAGTCGTCGGCGATGACTTGTAAGATATTCTGCCATTTCGCCACGAGGATGCCTTCATTGCCTTCTTCCCGACTGACAAGTCGGCTTACCAGCAAAGCAGCAAGACTGACGGCTAGGACGAGGAGGAGCACGTACTCCACCACGATTTGACCTCGTTTATTCATGTATCAGATTCTATCACACTTCCGCAGGAGCGGAAGCTTTCAGCATGGCGGCTGGACGCCAGTTTTCCATTGTGAGACGCAGAGACTCGACCAAAAGGTCCAAGTTCTCATCCGCAATCGGCCCGCGAAGACCAATCACCACATCGTCATGCCATTTCTCTACTTCCAGAGGGCTGATGTGTTTAGCGGCATCTTCAAAGGACAACAAGAAGCTGTCTTCAGTCGGATAAATCATCACAAGGATGTTTGCCCCAGCTGCTTTGGAAACCTCTTTGGCCTTAGCCATTTCCACCGTCAACTTCTGTTGAATCAGGAAATAGATTTTCAAAGCCAAAGCTTCGTGGAACTGGGCAAAGTAGATACGAACAGGGCCATCAAAGATGGCACTATTAAAAGCAGGATTAAAATATTTCGACTGCATTAACGTGGTGTATGACGACCTCATGTTGTAGCTCCCCCCTCCACAGACACACCCCAAGACTAGGAAGAAAACCCTTCCTAATTCAAAGGAAATTTTAAGAATCTTAAATTTTCTGACGCATCAGATTATTTAAGAGTGCCAAAAACCTTCTTTCCTCTCGAGAAAACCACCTTCTCAGAGGCTTCACCCACACTGTAGAACAGCGTCTGCCAGTCTTGATCGATGCACAAAATATCAGCAGACTTGCCAACCTCCAGCGAACCCACTTGATCCTGCAGATTCAAAGCATAGGCTCCGCCCACTGTGTATGCGGCAATGACTTCCGGCAAACTCATCTTCATTTCAAGGCGCGCAAGCAATCCCACCAGATTCAAATTTTGCGTTGGCGAAGTCCCGGGATTGAAATCCGTGGCCAAGGCCACACGCACTCCCGCATCGATCATCGCGCGAGCCGGTGGATATTTGGTTTTGGTATAAAGATCCGCGGTTGGCAAAAGCACACCGGTCACTTCGCTTTGTGCGAGCTTTCTGATTTCTTTGTCCTCGATCTGTAACAAGTGATCGCCAGACAAGGCCCCCAGGCGCACAGCGATCTCGCTGCCACCGCTTAAAGACATCTGATCGGCGTGAATCAGGATTTCAAAACCCAGCTCTTGGGCGCGACGCAGATACTTTTCAGAAGCTTCCGGCGGGAAGAATCCTTTTTCAATGAAGACATCCACCCTTCTTGCCAGTTTCTTCCTGGCAACGACTGGCAGGACTTCGTCTGCCAGGAAGGTCAGATAGTCTTCATAGGATTTAAATTCCGGCGGCAAAGCATGCGCCCCCAGGAACGTGTTCACCGTGCGAATGCCTGAAAGCTTTTGTGCGGCTTGAAGCATTTTCAGTTCATTTTTCAGGTTCAGGGCATAACCGGATTTAATTTCAACCGTGGTCACGCCTTGAGAAATGAAGTTATCCACACGCTTCTGCCCGGTTTTCACCAGATCATTAACGCTGGAAGCACGGGTCTTTTTCATCGTCGACAGAATCCCGCCGCCCTTGGCTGCGATCTCCTGATAGCTGACGCCCTGATTGCGCATTTCAAATTCAGCCGCGCGATCCCCGGCAAAGATCAGATGCGTGTGACATTCGATAAAGCCCGGCAAAACCGTACGCCCTTTCATGTCGTAATCACGCAAGTTCTTTTTCCGCGAGAATTCTTTGGGAAGTTTCTTCTGCGGGCCCACCCAGGCGATCTTGTCTTTTTCAATGACGATGGCGGCTTGTTGCAAAAGGCCTAGATCCTCTTCCTTGATACGACGGCCTTGTTTGGCAGCGGCGCCCTGAAGAGTCAGAAGTGTCGATATATTTTTAAGCAGAATACCCATGCACTTATTCAAGCACATGGGTTTCTGGGATCAAGCTAAAACCGTGTTCCTACATAATCTTGATACTATGACTGCGTGCGCCCTCTGATTTAGGCAGGGTCAGGCGCAAAACTCCATCTTCAAAGTGAGCTTCAATCTTTTCTGTCTGTACTTTGACCGGCAAAGTGAAAGATCTTTGGAAGCGACCATAAGATCTTTCTGAATAGTGCCCCTCGGATTTCGTTTCACGGGTGCGCTCTCCGGAAATCGTCAGAATATTGTCATTGAGCTCGACCTTAATGTCTTCTTTTTTAAGGCCTGGCAGATCCGCACTGACCAGATAGGCATTATCCTTTTCTTCCACATCCACCGACGGAGAGAAATCAAATCCCGCCCGCGCCAGGGCACTGGATTCATTGCGGTCGAATTCATTGATAAAATCTTCGAACTGACTGAATAGATCCGACGAAGGCAGACGACGGCGACCGCCCCAAGGACTTAAGCTTCGCATAGGCATGGCATCCTCCTTATTGAGATGCCTTAAACCTAAAAACACCGCGCTAAAGCGTCAAGAATGCACAAGGGTCAGTGTCAAAAGTAAAAAGCCGGAGTGCTATCACACACTCCGGCTTTTCGGTTTAAATTTTCAATTAAGACTTACTTCATTTTTGGCGAGAACCAAAGATCGATCACACGACCTTCTTTCTTTTTGCCTTTTTCAACAAAGACGAAGGTGCTCTTCTCTCGGATCTGAGCACGGTCCGCAATACCGCTCACGGCGGAATCATCATATTTCAATGACACGGATTCAATGCGGGACTTCAGTGGTACAAGCTCACCTTTTTGCACTTTGCCATCGCCGTTTTTATCAAACCACAGCTGAAGCTTTGCAAAGTCCTTGTCGTTCTTGTCGATCACATTGTCTTTGTTCGAATCAAATTCGCGCAAAGCCTCGAAACCATTTTTGAACTTGTCACCCTGATTACCGAATAGTTCGTCCTCAGTCGTGATCTGACCATCACCATTGCGGTCCACGGCAATGAAGGCACCTGGCGCACCAGCTTCAGGCCACATTGTTTTGCCCGTTGGATTCAATGGGAAGTCGGTCACCGCTGTGAAGTTTGGCATCTTGTCATCGAAGAACACCATTAGTGGTGAGAAGTAACCGCCGCAATAGCCGTTTTCGCCCGGGAAGAAGGCCGATACGCTGTACTGCTTCCCATCTTTGGAGTTACTGGTGTAAACAGACGCGGAAAGCGCTCCGTTATAACCCATGTATTCCCCACCCTGCTTTTGGCCCGGCGCAAACACCTGGTCAAAGCTGACGGCTTCAAGCTTGGCTTCAAAGTCATTCGAGATATTACCCTCTTCATCCACTGTCGTGGTGAAATTCACCGGCAAGACTACACGCACGCTGTTACCAGCATACTGAGCCTTTACCCCGGCAGTGACATCTGAAATCTGAGTCACTTGCGCATCGTTACCTGCTTGGGTCACGACATTGGCCGGATATTTCACGGTGTAAGTTTTAAGTGCGCCCTTTTCCCGCAAGGTCAGCTTTACTGACACGCTGGAAACCGGCGAAAGCGGATTGGAAACGTGTCTTAAGTTAGTACCAAAACACGTGTTGGAGATATTCACAGTGATTCCATCAACCGAAGCCCTGGCGGCCTGGCCGGAAAGAACAACCCCTTGAAAACCTGCTGAGCCCCCGGCTCCCGAATTCACGGCTGCAGGCTGCTGTTCAGTCTGTGCATTCGCAGTGGATGACACCACCATGGCTGTTGCACAAGCCCATCTTAACCAAAACATACAAGCCCCCTTTTGGTTTCCCCTTTTTATTTCTTATCATTGCGCACGATCTTGAAATAAATCAAAGCATCGTGTGCACTCTTTCTGGAAAACTCCACTTTCGCAACATCCGATGCGAAGAGCTGTCCAGGGCCAAACTGCCTACCGGTATACATCGACCGATAAACATTGACCTGTCCCCCTTTGGTATCCTTCTGTAGATAATACTTGATAATACTGACAACTTTCAAGCGCACCAACGGGGCTGCCCCCCCCATAGGCGGTATATCCCTTAAGAACTTATCTTCATCCCCGATTGTCTCACTTGGATACATCGGATTTGTCGTGTTGACGAAGCCCGGAATATTTAAAGCCAACAAACGTGTGGCGCCCGGCGCCTGCACACTGCCCAGGAAAATCGGCGATCTTGCCGGCTTGCTGTAATCCGGACCCGAGGCCGTCATCTGACGAACCATAGTGGGAGTATCCAGCATCAGCACATTTCCGACTTGCCAGTAGCGACCCAGCCCCTGAGGATCCGAGAACTGCACTATGCTGTCTTTATTCAATGAAACAAACGTCAAAGAGGCCGCAACAAAAGGGTCCCCCGGTGCATTTCCAATTTGATAGGCATTCGACGGCGCATACATCATCGAACCGCCCATTTTTTCATTGGTCGCGATAAAGATAAATTCATTGCGGCGGCCCGCTTCCAGAGTCAATTTTCTGGCAGCATTATCCACCGAGGATTGCGTCACATCCGCCACATAGTCAAAGAACTGACGGCCGTTATCATCGGTGATGATAACATTATTGAATGACGGCTCAGAGTACTTTAAGTCCCGCAGGATCATACGCTCTGCCAGGATGTTATCGACTTTGTCTTCGATCTCGTTGGTGATTTCTTTTTTGGTCTTTGCAGTGAATACAAAGAAAGAGGCCGCGACCATCCCCATGATCCCCATCAGGGCCACGCCGACAATCATCTCTGCTAAAGTTAAACCGCGATTATTCTTGATTATCATCATTGTGAGTTCACCACGAATTGATAGTCCACATAGCCATATGACTTGGCATCACCGGCCATTGCGGCTTTTTCACCCTGCGCCCAGTCCCGATGGGTCAAACGCACCGTCACCAGATAAAGCCCCTTCATGCCGGGATAGGCCTGAATCACAAAACCATAGCGACCCGGGCAACCCGGGCATTCTTTTGCGGTAGACATCATCCCGTTACCCCACGCCATTGGCAGGTCGCCGGGATTCAAGGCGTTTTCACGCTCTTTGTCGGTGGTGAAATAGTTGATCTGATACATACGCACATTCGGACGGATGTTTTCGATCACGTCGTTGATTTGTTTGTACAGCGAGTTCTTGGTACCACTGTCCATGGCGACCTTTTTCATGCTCAGGATCCCTGAGATAAAGAAGGACCCCACCAGCGTGATCATCGCCAGTCCCAGCAGGACTTCCAAAATGGACATACCCTTTTGGTTTGATGCTAATTTCATCATATGCCGGACTCCCTGGAGACTTCGAGAACGTAGAATCTCATCAGACGGTTTTTACACATCGTCGAGTTGCTGTTGTTGATCAGACCGCAGTCCGGATCCACCGCTGTCCAGCGGAAAGGATCGGCTTTTGCGCGCAACGAAATCGAATTACATTTATAAAGATTCGAGACGTCACGCATGCTTGGATATGGATGCCATACCGGATAGCGATTGATAGTCGTGCAATCCTGAGCATTCAAACCTTTCAAAATCCCCGCTTGTCGAAGCTCGAAGGTCGCCATCGGATGATAGATGGTGCTCCAGCGAATACCGGCTTTATACGCCTGCTCGTCCACCTCAATGCCTTGAGAAACAATGATGCTTCCAATAATTCTTAAAGGAGCCGAACGGCTTCGGATCTCAAGTTTTTCACAGTTCAGGAATCCAGAAACCAGATTCGCTGATGATTCGATAATGCAGGTTTTTGCCATGGACACGACATGGAAGACCGCCGTGCCTGAACCGCCTGCAGGTGCATACGCATTACCGGCATTGAGGATCAGATCTTTGCGATCATCATACTTGTTGGTGAAGGACCAGGAATGCTTGGAATTTGGAGCAAAAGATTTAGACCAGTCCGTTCCGGCGAAAGCCGACGTGTTGGTTCCCAAAGTCTTACAAGCCAGATCCAGATTCACAAATGGATCTTCTCCGTCCGGCAGACCGCCTTTGGACTGCCCGCGAGAGTCCAACAACGTTTGCGACACATCAAAGCCGCCACCGTCAGGCCTGAATACCAAGGCCCCACGGTTGTTATTGGACCACGGACGCATGGAATAACCTTTATAATAAGCCACATCAAAGGCCTCAAATTCAAAGGACACCGGAACACGCTCGCCATTGGAATTCACCAGGGCGTTGCTGTTTTCAAATTTGATTTCCAGGTCTTTGAACGAAGCATTGGTGTTTTCCGGGTTGTCCCCTGCTTTCACCGGATTCTTCATGGTGATATTTATTTTCGGCTGAATACCCATGTTCGCACGAACTTCACTCAAGTCACCGCGCAACGTGGAAACACGCTTTTCAGAATTTTCCACCTGCTGTTCCAGACGGTTTTTATTGGCTTCTGCATTTCGCAGGTCATTTTGCGCATTGTTCAGGGCATATCGCGCATTTGCCACCCTGCCCGGATCAGCAGGTACACGGTTGCGCGCACGTTCCAGATCATCTTCAGCCTCGTTCACATCACGACGAGCTCTTTCCACAGCACGGGCGGCCTGATTCAGGTCGCGGCGGGCATCATCCAAGTCGCCTTCAGCATTACTCAACTGACGCTCGATGCTCTTTTCCAATGGACGCAGGTCAATTTTAGGCTCCAGGGTGACAGTTCCGTCCAAAGGAACTTCCCCTTCAACCTCAAGGTTACCAAATCTCATGGTGAACTTACTGACCGGAGTCGCACGACTTGTCAGACCCCAATCCTTAAGCAAATCACGAGAGAAGAAGTTTTTCACAGATGGTTGATCGACTTCCTTGGTCTGGGGATTGAACAAGTTACCGTCTGTCAAAGCCAGACGGTAATTATACTTGCCGCCACTCTTACTAAGCAGCGCCCCCGTCAACTGACTGTTCTCTGTCGTAGTTAATTTATACTTACGATCTTCGTGACGTTTACAAAGGGCCATCAAATTCACACTTGGATTGCCCGAACCAGTCGCATAGCCCGACAGATAGTCCAAGCCCAGATCACGCTCCCCGTCCACTTCCACACCTTTTTGGAAACCGCCAAATTGACGGATATTGGACCAGAACTGATCGACTTGATTCCCTGCAGAACGCGGACGGAACTCAACGTTTTCACGTTTGATCGGGCCATAGCCCAGAATGACTTTGTCTTTGAAAGTGACTGGCGTATAGACCGTGTCCCCTTCAGCAACGTCCACCGCCAAATCCGGAGCTTTTGGCAAATGAATCGCACCATTCACAAACACAGGGGACTCGAAAGTCAGACCGGGATATTTGATCGTTTGTTCACGGGAACCATGTTGTTTAAAGTAAGCGCCACCGACCCCAAGATCGGATGCGGATTCTTTGTCCAGGCGCAGGTCACCTGCCACTAGCAGAGCAAAACTTCCCACTTCGCGCGGGTACACGCCGACAAAGGATGTTGTTTCAAGCTTGCTGGATCCGACTTCAATGATCTTTTTCTGCTTGTCACGAAGACTGACGACAACTTTCAGATAGACCTCGCGGCCGTACTCAGGAATGGCGGCACGCACGTCACGTGTGATATTGATTTGAATGAATTCAACCGTGTAACCCTTCAAGTCAGCCACGATCTTATAAACCGGGTGCATCGTCGAGAAACTTGAAATATTAATCGTCTGACTAATACCCTCTTTCAACGGCACTTTTTCCGGGTTGGCGATACCGATCGCCCGCAGGAAGTCCACGGACTCCTGCTTCATCAGCAGACGCTCCACCGAACGTGGGTGACTGAGGATCTCAACAGCTTTCGGAGGCGTGCTTGTACCGCAGCTTTCCTCCATCCAGGATTCAGAAAAACACCAGCGCTGACGAATACCGAAAAGCGTGTAATCGACCATCGAGTGCAACGCCAAACGTGCGGTGATGATGGATGCGGTCTTGGTCACCTGACTGCGGTGTTTGATAACGGTAGGAGAAAGGAAGTAAATCATCACGCCGACAACGCCAACAGCCACAAGGGCTTGGACGAAGGCACTTCCTCGATTATTTGAGACTGTACGTCCCTTTGATCTGCAAGATTTCACGGTGGTTTCTCCCTGTATCTTGTATCGACATTTATCGTATCAAACTTAAGATTTCAGAGTGTGGAACGACCCGTTTCAGAGCAGGTGGTGTCTCAGATCAAAACGGTTTTTGTATCAATTTTGGCTTGTTTACATAAAAAAAAGCCCACGACCGGAAGGTAGTGGGCTTTTTGATGAAATTTTCAATGTAAGGCTTACTTCGCCTTACCCTGGTTGGCCACGGCTTCGATAGCGGCTCTGACCTCGTCCGGATCGCCGATGAACTCCTTTTTCAGGACCTTCAAATTTGCGTCCAATTCATACATCATCGGGATCCCGGTCGGCATATTGACGCCCATGATCTCATCCGGGGTCATCCCCTCCAAATGCTGCATCAAGGCGCGCAAACTGTTCCCATGAGCCACGATGAGCACTTTTTTGCCTGATTTTACAGCAGGTGCGATCGTGCCGTCCCACAACGGAAGGAATCGGGCGACAGTGTCTTTTAAAGATTCGTTGCTAGGCAAAAGTTTGGCGTCGACATTTTTGTAGCGAGGATCGTGGGAAGGATGACGAGGGTCGCTCACTTCCATTGGAGGTGGCGGAGTGTCGTAACTACGGCGCCAGATCTTCACCTGCTCCTCGCCATGACGAGCCGCAGTCTCGGCTTTGTTCAATCCCTGAAGGGCTCCGTAGTGTCTTTCGTTCAAACGCCAGTCTTTGTGGACTGGAAGCCACACCTGATCCACTTCATCCAACACGAAATTCAGAGTTTTAATCGCTCTTTTCAGTACGCTTGTATATGCAACGTCGAAACTGAAGCCTTTTTCACGAAGAGCTTTGCCGCCCTTTAGAGCTTCCGCTCGACCTTTTTCAGAAAGATCTACGTCCTGCCAGCCAGTGAAGCGATTTTCCTGGTTCCACACACTTTCGCCGTGTCGAATTAGCACCAACTTATACACGCTTAAACTCCTTCATTTTGGATGGAAAAAGAGCTATCATGACAGCGTTTTAAATAACATCAATAGCTTGGCGTTTTGCTACGCATTAAGACGTGTCAAACCCCCGAGTTTTTGAAAAATTAGCACGAGCTAGCGGGTTCTAAAACAAGCTATATCAAGGCACGAGGAGGAAGGCGTACTCCCCGTACGTCGACGACGAGAAACGCAGAGATAGCTTGTTTTAGAACCCGCTCAACAATTGAGGTTTAATCGTGAGCAACAGTGGCATCAACAGTGCGAATCTAGAATATATCGAACAACTCTACTCTGACTTCAAAGCGAATCCGGATTCACTGGCAGTTGAATGGAAAAGTTTTTTTGAAGGTGTTGAATTTGCCCAAGGTGGCAAGTTCGGAATGTCCGACAAGGAACTGGCAGTCTTCCAACTGATCCAGGCTTATCGCGCTGACGGCCACACTGAAGCCAACCTCAACCCGCTTTATGCTCCGCAAGCAGGTGAACTTCTTTCCCTGAAACGTTTCGGTCTGACCGAAAAAGATCTGAACGCTAAATTTCAAATCGGTTCTGTGATTGGTAAAGCCAATGCCACGTTGAGCGATATCATCAATCACCTGAAAGCCACTTACTGCGGAACTCTTTCTTTGCAGGCGTCCGACGCTTCCCCGAAAGAAGTGCAATGGCTGACTCAACAGTTTGAAAACAATCCGGCAAAACCCACCTTGGCTGACAAGAAAGACGCTCTGTCTTCTTTGACCAAAGCTGAGACTTTGGAAAAATTCGTACACACCCGCTACGTGGGAACCAAACGTTTCTCTGTGGAAGGGGCTGATTCCATTTTGCCGATGATGGACACCCTGGTGAACAAAGGCACCTCCCAGCAGGTTCAGGAAGTTTACGTGGGCATGGCTCACCGTGGACGTGTGAACATTCTGGTGAACTTCTTCGGCAAGCCTGAAGAATATGTTTTCGGTGACTTCAACGGTCCACTGGAACTTGCAGAGCCTATTGAAGACTTCGACAACGACGTGAAATACCACCTGGGTTATGTCACTGAAAAGAAAACCCCGACGGGAACTTGCAAAGTCACTTTGGCTTACAACCCTTCCCACCTTGAAACAGTGAATGCGGTTGCCTTGGGTATGGCTCGTGCGGCTCAGGATCAAATCGGCGCTTCTGGCAAAAAGAATGTTGTTCCGGTTCTGCTTCACGGGGACGCGGCGTTTGCCGGTCAGGGCATCGTGCAGGAAACTCTGCAGATGGCCGGAGTTCATTCGCACTCTACCGGTGGTACGATCCACATCATCATCGACAATCAGGTTGGTTTCACAACCAGCGGCAAAGACACCCGTTCCACTCGTTATGCTTCTGATGCCGCGAAAATGACTTTCGTACCGGTTTTGCATGTGAACGGTGACGACGTTGAAAGTGCGGTTCGCAGCATGGACATCGCCCTTCGCTATCGCCAGGAGTTCGGCAAAGACGTTGTTATCAACCTTCTGTGCTACCGTAAATTCGGCCACAACGAAGGGGATGAACCAGCCTTCACTCAACCGCAGATGTATGAGCTGATCAAAACTCACGCGACCGTTCGTGAATTGTTCGCCAAGAAACTGGCAGCTGAAGGCTCTGTGGATGCGAAGACTTCCGAGGACCTGTACAACCAGGCCATGGATCGTCTGCAAAAAATCTATGAAGACACCAAAAAGAATCCGCCCAAGCTTAAGAACTTCAAGTTCGAAGACAACTGGAAAGGACTTCGCAAAGCCAAGGACGCTGATTTTGAAAAAGCAGCAGACACCGCCTTCGATCTGGCGAAACTAAAACAGATCGGCGAAAAAATCGGCAGCTACCCTGCTGACTTCACTCCGCACCCGAAACTGATCAAACTTCTGGAGGCCCGCAAAGCCATGGGTGCCGGCAAAGAAAACATCGACTGGGGCATGGGCGAGCTTCTGGCCTACGGCTCTTTACTTAGCGAAGGCACTTCCGTTCGTCTGACCGGTGAAGACTGCGTGCGCGGCACGTTCACTCACCGTCATGCGGGTATGTATGACTTCAAAACTGGCAAAGCTTACTTCCCACTGGCGGATCTGAATCCAAAAGCTAAGCTGCTGGTGGCTGAAAGTATCCTGTCAGAATACGGCGTCATGGGTTACGAGTACGGTTACACCGTTCACGATCCAAAATCCCTGGTTATGTGGGAAGCGCAGTTCGGTGACTTCGTCAACGGCGCACAAATCGTGATCGATCAGTACCTGGCAGCCGGCGAATCCAAATGGCAGCAAATGAGCGGTTTGGTTCTGCTTCTGCCACACGGCTATGAAGGTCAGGGCCCGGAACATTCCTCTGCCCGTCTTGAGCGTTTCTTGCAGCTTTGTGCTCAGAACAACATGCAGGTTGTGAACCTGACAACTCCAGCGCAGATCTATCATGCTCTTCGCCGTCAGGTATGCCGTGACTTCCGCAAACCATTGGTTGTGATGTCTCCAAAATCCCTGTTGCGTCACCCACGTGCGGTGTCCCCTATCGAGGATCTGGCAAAAGGCCGCTTCCAGGAAGTGATTGCTGACACCATCGACAAATCCAAAGTGGACACCGTGGTGTTTGTTTCCGGTAAGCTTTACTACGAGCTTCTGGAAGAAAGAGAAAAATCCAAAAAAGAAAACGTGGCTTTGGTTCGTCTGGAGCAGATCTATCCATTCCCTGCAACTCAGGTGACGGAAGTTCTGAAGTCCTACCCTAAAGCGAAGACTTTGGTTTGGGCACAGGAAGAACCTAAAAACATGGGTGCCTTCCAGAATGTGTACTTCAAGTTTGTTGAGGTTGTATCCAAAGCCGGCCTGAAGCTGGGCTTTGAATACGTGGGCCGTCCGGAGAGATCTTCTCCAGCGACTGGCTCCGTCTACAGACACAGAACTGAGCAGGCTGAAATTATTAAAGCAGTTTTTAATAGATAATTTTTTATAAAAGGACGTTGCCATGAAACAAGAGATTAAAGTTCCCGCGGTTGGGGAATCCATCACAGAAGCAACCATCGGCAGTTGGACTAAAAAATCCGGCGACTTTGTAAAACGCAATGAAGTTCTTATGCTTCTTGAGACCGACAAAGCCAGCGTGGAAGTTGTCGCGGAAAACGACGGTGTTTTGACTATCAACCCCGGCTGTGAAGCTGGTGCGGTTGTTCAAATCGGCGCAACAGTAGCAACTCTTGATACAGACGCAAAACCAGCAGCGGGCGCAGCAGTTCCAGCAGCTGAAGCTCCAAAAGCCTCCGCACCTGCCGGTGCTGCAGCTCAGCCGGCTGCCGCCGGGAAGGATGCCTCTGCGCACTTGTCCCCTGCTGTTAACAGAATCGTAAATGAAAAGGGTCTTGACCCTGCTTCCATCCAAGGGACTGGCAAAGACGGCCGCCTGACAAAAGGTGACGTTCTTGATGCCCAGCCTGGTGCTAAGCCAGCAGCCGCGGCTCCGAAAGCTGCTCCAGCTTCCGCGCCGGCCGGCGCTCCAGCACTGCCCGCTGCCGCGTCCAAACAAGGCGACAAAAAACTTGTTCCGATGACGACCATCCGCAAACGTATTTCTGAAAAACTGAAAGAAGCGCAAAACACGGCGGCTCTTTTGACCACTTTCAACGAAGTGGACATGGGCAAAGTGATGGAGCTTCGTTCCAAGTACAAAGACAAATTCAAAGAAAAATACGGCGTGAACCTGGGTTTCAACGGCTTCTTCGTAAAAGCTGTTGTTGAAGCACTGAAAGACTTCCCTGCCGTCAACGCATGGATCAACGGCACGGACATTGAGTACCACAACTACTACAATATCGGTATCGCGGTTTCCACAGAGAAGGGCCTGATGGTTCCGAACGTGAAAGATGCAGATACACTTTCTTTGGCTGGCATTGAACTGGCGATTCGTGATCTGGCGACAAAAGGTCGTGATGGCAAAATCACTCCGAATGATCTGGGCGGCGGTACATTCTCTATCACCAATGGTGGTGTGTTCGGCTCCCTTCTGTCCACGCCGATTCTGAACTTCCCGCAATCAGCTATCTTGGGCCTTCACAAAATCCAGGATCGTCCAATGGCGATCAACGGCAAGGTGGAAATCCGCCCGATGATGTATCTGGCTTTGACTTACGATCACCGTATCATCGACGGCAAAGAGGCTGTGAGCTTCCTTGTTAAAATCAAAGAACTTGTCGAAGATCCTGAAAGATTGCTTCTAGAGGTATAATCATGGCAGACACTCAATTTGACCTTATTGTTATTGGTTCCGGTCCCGGCGGTTACGTAGGGGCCATTCGCGCAGCTCAGCTGGGTCTTAAAACTGCGGTTATTGAAAAAGATAAAACTTACGGCGGCACTTGCCTGAATGTAGGTTGCATCCCTTCCAAAGCCCTTCTTGAAAGTTCTGAGCACTATCAAGCCGCTCAGCATGACCTGGCTTCCCATGGTGTGAAGGTTTCCAAAGTTGATTTGGACCTTCCAACCATGCAGGCTCGCAAAGACAAAGTTGTAAAACAAAACACCGAAGGCATCGCTTTCTTGTTCAAAAAGAACAAAATCACTCCATTCACTGGCATGGGCAAAATCGTAGGCCCGGGCAAAGTGGAAGTGAAAGGTGCTGACGGCAACACTCAAATCCTGACGACCAAGTCCATCTGTATCGCAACCGGCTCTGTTCCTGTGGAACTGCCGTTCTTGAAATACGATGAAAAACGCATCGTATCCAACACCGGTGCCCTGGCTTTGGATCAAGTTCCAAAATCCATGATTGTTGTGGGTGGTGGCGTGATCGGTCTGGAGCTGGGTTCTGTATGGCAGCGTCTGGGTGCCAAAGTCACAGTGATCGAATATGCCAACCGTTTGGGCGGCACGATGGATCAGGACTGCATGAATGTGCTTAAGAAATCCATGGAAAAAGAAGGCATGAGCTTCCTTCTTTCCACGAAAGTGACTGGTTCTAAAGTTGGCGGCGATGGCGTTGAAGTGACTTACGAATCTTTGACTGATGGTAAAGCGTCCTCAATGAAGGCGGATGTCGTGCTTGTTTCCACAGGCCGCAAAGCGTTCTCGACAGGCGTTGGCTGCGAAGAAATGGGCATCCAAAAAGATCCTCAAGGTCGTATCATCGTTGATAAACATTACCAAACCAACGTTCCGGGCATCTATGCTATCGGTGACGTTATTGCCGGCCCAATGCTTGCGCACAAAGCGGAAGAAGAAGGCGTGGCTTTGGCAGAAATGCTGGCTGGTGGCGCTGGGCACGTGAACTACGACACCGTTCCAGGTGTGATCTATACTCACCCTGAAATCGCTTCTGTAGGTATCACGGAAGAATTCGCAAAAGAAAAAGGCATTGAAATCAACGTGGGTAAATTCCCGTTCATGGCCAACGGCCGTGCACGCGCGAAAGGCTACACTGAAGGTTTTGTAAAAATCATCGCGGATAAGAAAACAGACAAAATCCTGGGCGCCCACATGGTTGGTCCAAGTGTGTCTGAACTGATCCACGAAGTGATCGTCTGCATGGAGTTCGGTGGCAGCAGCGAAGATCTGGCAAGATCCTTCCACGCCCACCCTACTTTGTCAGAAGTTGTGCGTGAAGCGGCTTTAGCCGTCGAAAAACGTCAACGCCAGATGTAGTCGGCCCCGCCGGCAGAGCTTCGGGCCCTGCCCGGCAGAGCTGGAGCGGCGGCAGCCGCGGAAGCTGAAGCAGCAAAAGCAAAACCCACAGTCCCCGACTGTGGGTTTTTTCTTTTTAGCTCTCGCCGTTTATAATCGCTTCACCCAAATTTGCAGTTTATCATCAACCGGAATGGACATATCCAAACGACAGTTCTTGGTGGCCGTATCGGTCGCTGTTTGCACATAGAACGTCAAATTCGTCTGGGCTGTTGCATAGCTAAAGAAGCCTTTTAAGTGGCTGGTCTCAGCTTCTCGCACACCGACAGTCCCCGAATGATTGGTTCCATCCCAAAGACGGTAGCGGCAATAGACGGCGGCATCTACTGGATACAAAGAGTACATAAAAAGCGACACTTCGTATTCACCAGCAGGAAGATTGGCAAAACGAATTGCGGGAATTTTCCCTTCAGTTGGGGCCGAGGCAGATCCTGTCACAGTTGCTGCCGGACAGTTTGAATTAGCGGCCGTAACACTAGTGAAGCTGGTCGTAGCCTGATTCCACATGCAGTTGTTCGCACCTAACATAGTCAAAGTTCCAACCACACCCGCGGTCGGAACAGTCGTATTACAAATGATGCCGGTGGCAGTTCCATCAGAGACACACATTTTATTCGCTACCAAACCACCCACGCCCAAGACCGGTACATTGCCGGCGGCACTGCCCGTGGTGGCCACGGCCGCGGTTCCTAAACCCAAAGCCGTGCGTGCATTACCTGCTGTGGCCGCTCCGGTTCCCCCATTTGCAATGGGTAAAACCGATGTTCCCACAACATCCGCTGACGAAAGGTCCAGCGCCCCGAAGACCGGCGCACCACCCCCCGCAGGGACACGCAAAACCTGATTGCCTGTGCCTGCCGCAGTTGAAACGGGACTAGCACCCGCGCCACCACCCAGTACAACCCCATGCTGAGTCAACGCTGCTGAAGACGCCATCGTCGTGCCAGAATTATAATAAGGAATTCCACCCGAGGTTCCGGATGTTAAACCCGTTCCGCCTTTGGCGACGGAAATCGTCGGAAGCACTGAAGCCGAAACTGTGCCCGTGGCAAGATTGCTGGCATTGATATTCGTCAAAGCAGATCCATCCACAGCTGGCAATTTTGAATCAGCCCCCAGCTTCACAATCTGATGTGCCCCCGTCCCGGTATTCACACTTGCGATACCCGCAGCCACCGTCATTCCTGAAACATCGGCACTGGTATCAAAGCGAACAAGGCCTTTGGCTGCGTAGGAAGCATCCCCCGGAGCCGTCCCCGTCGAATCGGCCGAACAATCCCAGGTTTTTGCCGTGTTATTCCATTTCAATATCTGGCCATCAGCGCACGCTGAAGTACTTGCCGCCACCGTCAGTTTTGCCGCGCCATCGTAATAGCGAAGTGCTTTTAAATCAGAATTGTACCAGGAAAGGCCTTTGTGCCCGGCATTCAGCACCAGCGCATCTTCCTGCACTTGCGTGAAGTTCCCCAACAGTAAAGTCTTTGTGGCGCTCATGGTGATGTGACCAATAGCCAGAATATCCTCACCACCCATATTCAAATCACCCGTCATCGTGCCACCGTTCAGCGGCAATTTCGGGCTGGCCGTGTCTGCGGCACTGACACGTGCATCCACTGCGGTGTTAAAGTCAGACACCTGACTGGCGGTAATACTGATATTAGAGCAGGTAAAGGTGTCACTGATCGAAACCCATTTCAAAACCTGATTGGTCGCACACTGCAATTCACTTTTTTGCAGACGATCGTTCAAAGCCGTCTGCAGTCCGGTGGTTTGAGAAATCGGCAAACTGCCGACACTTAAAACTCCAGCGCCATTTACGGACAACCCCGAACCCACTTGCACAACACCGGTGCTCGCCGCAGTGGCCACAGGCACAGCTCCACCTGTGTCAGTAACACAGGAAAAGCTGGCTCCGTTGGATTTCAAAACTTCGCCCGCAGCACACGCAGGTAACGCCGATTTAGCAAAAGCCTGAACTGTCGGATCACTTTCGTTGTTGGGAACTTCGGTCACAAGATCTGTGATTTTTGCGTAACTGGCTGCCGCGACCCCGCCCAGCTTGTCGGAATCACGAGCTTTGGCCGCTTCTTGCGCGACCATCGCATAAGGAACAGTGCCGACCTGGTGGTAAGGCAAGATGGCGCGAGGCCCGCCTGAGCCCGTATCAAAGACGATCTTCACTTTACGAATGTCGCCAGCCGCAGGAGTGTAAGAGCCAGAACACACCGTGGATTCGGACCCCTGGTGTTGCGACACCAGCCCGTTGGCGACGACCGAATCATTTGAAAAAACCTTCAGAATGTTTTCACGCGTTTGTTCCTGCCCTGCCGTCGCATAGACATTCACTGCGGAACTTCCCGAACCGATTGTCAGGGCAAAACTGCCGTCCGAGGCGGAAAGGTCTTTATTCAGATGTTGCTCTTGATACAAAAGACAGTTGTCAGGGCTAAGAACTTTTACTGTAAAATCCACACTGCCTTCACTCAGAGGCAGCTCTGAAGCCACATCCAAAATGCGCCCGGAAATTTGAATACCTTTGGGCCCGCTGGCCCAAGCCGCAGAGACCGGGACACTGAAAACCAGAATCGCCAGAAGTCGTTTCACCATAACGTTCCTCACATGACTTGAAAGCGTATGTTGATTTCTGCCTGATAGACGCCATCATCGGAATAGGATTTATCCGTCGTGGTGACTTCACCCACCACGCCTTCAACTCGGTACTGACCGGATTCATCCTGAGCGCTGATCTGCCTGGAAGGAGAAATAGCCATCTTGCCGGGAACGGAACGCAGAGGAACTGGCGACTCCTCAAGCGAAACTATGGACGCTTCCATCGAGCAGCCCGACAGAAGACTCCAAAGTATCAAAGTGAGACAAGATTTTACAATAACGCGCATTTAGAAAATCTATCGGATTTTCCAGAGCATGACTCAACAGGATTACGTTGAATTAATCAAGAACCGAAGAAAGAGTATTCAGCATGGGCAGGTCCACATTCTGGAAGCGATAGGAATACGTCAGACGCATCTCCATTTGAATCGCATCCACCGTTCCCCCTAGGAAGTCCGTCGTGGTATTGTCCGAGTGCAGTTGCAGATCCCATACATGGCGTTCACCGTTGTATCCAGCACCGACCTTCGCATCCGAAAAATAGCCCATGAAACTTTCATCCAGATTGCCCGAGGTCGCAAACTTGCCATAGACCTTCTGCCAGGCAACTCCAAGTGCAGCAAACCCCGTCACGTACCACGGTCCCCGCGCCCAGATACCGCCGATGGCGCCACCCAGGCCCGCCATTTGACGATCCAGTTCCTGCAGGTCTGCCAGTCTGTCAAAACCAGAAGTCCCCGCAGGAATAAACGGAGAATCCCCCGTCATCTTGTTGTCAGAAATCATCGCACTGGCAAAATAGGACCAGCCACTTTCCTTTTGATGTCCATCCTGGCCGAAAGCAACGCCCAGACTGTAATCGTCTTCACGCAAATTCCAATGCATCACAAAACTGATATTACGGGTGCTGATGTCACTGCGCTGGTATTTTATCCCAACGGGGGCGGAACCCGCATTGATGGCCTCGGTATTATCGAGGTAATAACCCTTGTAAGACTGATAGCTGAATTCATAGGTGCGCTTACCGTAAAACCGCAGATGAAAATCCGTCGCCGAGCTTTCACCCTTTTGATCGACAGTGGACTCGTCCACCGGATTGCTCAATCCGAGCGAGGCGCCCAGGTTTCTATAGCTGATTCCAAGATAAGTTTTACTGCCCACATTGGGCATGAACTGCGCTTCAGGCCCGTCATTCGGCGACTGAATGTCGATTTGATAGGAAGAAACTTGCGGCCCCAGCGTGACTTTGACTTCATCATCACCGGCTTTATCCCATTTGGCTTGCTCCAATTTAACATCAGACCAAGCCGCAGATGCGGACAACAGAATCAAAGCGCCCAGCGCCTTTGCCAAACCCTTTAACGACACAAAGACTCTAACACCTTCCAACCCGGTTGAACGGCGGGTTCTATCGGCGCTTCTTCGGCGGTGGGTTCATACTGGCTGATCAGATCATTTTCATATTTTGCGCAGTCTTTTTTCTTGAAGCTCTTTTCAGCCGGAATGGATTCAAGCACTGACACCATCAAATCCATGTGCGCTTCATCCTGCGCCCCTTGCGGCACGCTATTGTCACGCAATGAACGGATCTGACCCACGATTCTATTCATGGCCCGATAGCGTTCTTTGTTGTTCTTGGCTTTGCCGACTTCTTTTTCCAGCATTTCGGTGTAGGATTCCACCTGCTGGCGCACGCTGCGATTGCTGCGAATAGCGACTTCTCCGGCTCCCAGCCCTTCAGGTGGGATAATGGCATGAACGTCCAGACTGCAGACCAATACTGCTGACAAGACCCAGATCGTTTTCATGCTCACCTCCAGCCCCTTTTATCTTACGATTCGAGATGTTTTTCAATCTCTAGCAGGGCTGAAGGCACCATATTAAGTGATTATTTAATCTGCTTACTTACAGATCAGGTCCACGACATTGAAAGCCTTATCAACAAAGGGCTCTTTTTGATCCTTTGCATAGGATTTCATCATGTCATTCACTTCCTTTTTATAGTCCTTGCATTTGGACGCCTGGAAGTCTTTTTTCTCTGGCAGGAATGCCAATGAATCCATGAACAGACTCATATTGATTTCTTTTTCTTCACCCTGACGTGGGTTCTTGGATCTCAGTTCACCCATCTCACGGTAGTTCTTCAGGAACACATCGTAACGCTTGGTCACGTCCTTTTCCTTCTTCAACTCCCCTTCAAGCTTGGTGATCTTTTTATTGAATTCAGCAAAAACGTCCACTTTGGCCGCTTGCGCCGCACTCACAGAAAGACCCAACAGTACCGTGACTACAGTTCCAAGAATTTGTTTTCTGTGCATGTGCCTGCTCCTAGTGCTTTGTCCAATACGCGCGCCTGTGCTTTTACTGCCGGGATATAAAGAGAATCTTTATATGCAAACAGGTATTCCGCCAACGTCAAAGGTGTTTTTTTGCCAATCGCTTTGGCACGGGCTTCCCCGGCTTTGGCTTTCAACTGCGCTCCTGTCGGCCAGTAGTTCATGTCGAAATCAGCCTTTGTGATCGGATACTTTTTCAAGGTCGTGATACGGTACTTCAGCCACTCACGATAGAAAACCGGCGGACGACCTGGGCCCGAATTGTATGCCATCACAAAGATCATCTCTTTGATGGATTCTTTGTCGAAGCCGTCAATTCCAGCGTCTTTCATCAACTGCTCTACACCTTTGAAATCCGGATTCTTGGCATCCGTGGAACGATTCCACGCGCCGTTAGAATTTCTTTTGGTCGCGTGATAGAAGATACCATAGTAAACCATACTTCTTAGAGGATTCGGCGGAGTTGAAATCGCATGGCAGCGCTGAGAGTCCTCGGACAGGATTTCTTCAGCTTTGGCCGGAACTGCGCCTGGAATACTGCGCAGTCTTTGGCAGGATGCTTTGGTGCTGTTGTTGATACGGCCTTTGAAGTTTTCAAAGTTCTGAGCCACATCCGCCAGCGCCTGATCAGTGAACTGACCAATACCACCGTCATTCACCAGACCAAAGGCATTCACATGCAGACCGCTTTCGTTGGAAAGTTTTGGCGCAATGAACTTCGCCGGAACTTCCAGACAGTCCGCCACATCAATCAAAGAGTTATAAACCAGATTCACATAGTTTTCAGTCACGCAGGCCTTGTGGCCGTAACGCTCTGGAGTCCCCGTGTCCTGGTCACACTTGGCGAACAACCATGGATCTTTTTTATAGTCTTTCACGTCTTTGACTTCACGCTGATTTGTCGGCGGAGCCGTGCGGTTGAACTCAATGTCCGCCTCACGCTTTTCTTCCGGCGTCAGTGCACGGTCTTTCCAGAAACGCTTCATGATATAAAGAGCACATTTGCGTGGCAGAATATCCGCGGTCTTGGAATAGTCACGCCCACCGGCGAACAACCCTTTCGGGTCCGCTTTTTTGAAAGCTTCAAACTGCTTCTGCAGATAGTTGCGTTCAGGCCCGCAGTTTTCCGGTTTTTCGAACGTGATCATGTTTTCCACATCACCAAAATTACAGGTGCAGGTCATGTCGTCTTTCGCCGCCGTAGTACCAATCCCCGTCAGGGATTTATTGACGGTCTGCAGTTTTTTAATCACCTGCTCTTCAGCGCTGGAGGCATAGTCTCCGGCACCTGCGGTTGGACGAGTGATTTCATACCAGCCAAACGCGGTGAATGAAGCCAGGCAACAGAATGTGTAAAACCAAAAGGATGTCCTTGAACGTTGCACGATCATCTCCTCTTTCCATATTTATCAATGTCTTATCTGTTTAAACGCCCGAAAACTGAACGCACTAAAGTCCAGTTCCTTTCCTCCGATAAGTAATATGCATGCTTAAACTGTCTTTAAGTCTTTTTAGCGCGTTGCTGATATTAGGGGGATGTTCTGACGTCACCCCCCAGGTCAGCTTTTTAAAAGGACAAACTCCCGCCCCTAGCACAGGCAGCCCCACCGGGGCCTCCTTTATTAAGACAGATCTGGCCAGCCATGCGATTTCGACTTCCGCAGGTGGCTATAAACTGGAGGCCACTGTTTCGAAAGAAGACAGAAGCACCCAGCTTGTCTCATCTCAAGGCTACCTTCTGATTCTTAATGAAGATGCCGACTAAAATACGGTCAAAATCCTAAGGATTTGTCTAAATAACTCCGAATATATTCATGAATGAAACCAAAGCACATTCGTTATCCTTTGTTGATAATCTCGCTTTTGTTTGCCTTTGCCGCAAAGGCGGATGGCTATCATGTGTCGGGGAAGATTCTTCGTCCCGACGGCACTCCCGTGGATACAAACGCAGTCAGTTTCAATCTTGAGGTCCTGTCCCCTGACGCCACCTGCGTGGTCTACCAGGAAACAATCAACAACGTCGACATGAGTGGCTCCAAAGGCCGCTTCAATCTGGTGCTGGGATCAGGAACAAAAGTTTACTCCAGCGGTGACATGTCTTTGGAAAAAGTAGTCTCTAACAGTGCGTCCTTGACCTGTAAAGGTGGCGCCGCTTTCAATCCCGTTGCTACCGATGAAAGATCACTGCGTATATCTTTCTATGACGGCAGTGCGTGGCAAAGCTTTGCCGCCCAAAAGCTAAAGGCCGTTCCTTTCGCCACTGAGTCCCAAAATGCCCAATCAGCTAATAAGCTTGGTAACTACAACGCCACAAGCCTTTTGAGGGTGGATGGCGGCACGGCTCCGGCGATGACTCCGGCCCAGATGGCGGCTTTGTTGTCGGTGGTTACTGACTACAATCAGTTCTTGAAAGTTGAAGCCGACCCCACGGTTCAGGGCTTTGCCAAAAATGCCCTGCCAACATGTGCGGCTGGTTACACTTTGACTTCCAATGGCACAAGTCTGACGTGCGTTCAGGATCTGACCGGCACGAACTTTACTTTACCGACAGGCACCAACGGTCAGGTTCTTAAACACGATGGCGCTCAATGGAAAGCCAGTGCAATGGCGATCACGGATGTCAGCAATCTGAATGCCGAGCTGACCAACAAGCTGAGTAAAGCTGCTTTGCCAACCTGTACTGCAAGCGAAACCATGCACTACACTTCTGTGACGGACACCTGGGACTGCCTGGACATCACTGTACCTTTGGCTGGTGACGTCATCGGAACTTCGACGGCAACTCAAGTCACCCGCCTGCGCGGAGTGAACGTATCTGCAACAGCTCCCACCAGTGGTCAGGTGCTTCGTTACAATGGTACGGACTGGGTTCCGGCAACAGTCCCAACGGGAGCTGGCACAGTGACGTCGGTCGCTGCTGGCACAGGGCTTACTGGCGGTACGATCACTTCCACGGGTACTCTTTCATTGGCTAATACCAGCGTCACGGCAGGAAGCTATGGCAGCGCCACGCAGATTCCTTCTTTCACCGTAGATGCTCAAGGTCGCCTGACTGCCGCCGGCGGAACGACGGTGAACTTTATCAGCGGCGTGACCAGCGCCAATGCCTATATCACGGTTGCCAACGGCAGCACGGCCCCGATGATTACCGCCAATGTCGGCACCACCGCGAACACACTGGCCGCCGGAAATGATGCGCGCTTTACAGACTCGCGGGCCCCGGCAGGAACTGCTGGTGGAGACATCTCTGGAACTTATCCAAATCCGACAGTTGCAAAAATCCAGGGCAAAGCCGTGAACGTGACAGCGGGCTATTTCGATGGTGGGGCTTTGGTTTACGACTCGGCCCTTGCTGCCTGGAAAACAGTGGCACCATGTGAAGCTGGATGGACATTGATCAACAAGGGCGATCCGTTCTGTGCACAAAAGCTGTCGAGCACAGGAACGAACTTCGCGGCTTCGATGACTCAGTGTTTGAATGCAGGTGGGAACCTTTGCGACCTTCAGCAGGCCGTGGGGCTGTGCCAGTCAGACTTCATCGCAACAGACACAAGCTTATGGATCGGTCAGCTGGCCGACAACTCCAGCGCGCACGTCATTCTATGCACGGCCGCAAGCAACTCGTGGGCGGCTGGAACATTCAGCTTCGGCGTCACGGTGGATGGTTCCAACCCAATCCTTCCCTACTGCTGCAAAAACCGTCGCTAATTTAAATTAAAAACTGTATGTTACCGCCAACAGAGTGTTGGCGCCGCCCAGGAAATAGAAGACCGAACGGACGTCGCTGTTTTCTTCCTGAGTCGCACTGTATATGTTAGCTGCTGCGAGCAAGGCATGGGTGGCCACCCGGATCCATTTGCGCTTTTCTTTTTCTTCACGTTCTTTCAGCAAAAACCGCTGTAAAACCTCATTCTTTTCAGCCAACGACAGAGAAGATCCGTCAATCGCGTAAAAGAACGAATCCATTTCATTGCCGGTATAGTAATAAGTCGCGCCCAAACCTATGGCCGCCAGTCCGACGTTTGAGGTGATGGCAAAAATAGTACGGCTGAAAATTTCTTCCGACTGCTGATAGCCGAGCGTCCCACCGATAGCAGCCACTGCGCCTGAAATCATATAGGCCACCCCCGCCTGTTCATCTTGCTGCTGCTGCTTGTGAACAAAGGCGCGGAATTCATTCCAATTGGATGGTCCGGAATAGTCCACATCGCGGCGATCGCCAGCGAAGGATTTCCCCGTTAAAAGCACAATGAAAAGCACGAAAATCAAAAATCTCACAAGCTCACCCCGAACTGGACAAACACGGCCTTATTCGTGCGTTCGCTCCAATAGGACAGCCCGGTGGAAAAATTTTTGTATGTCGCCAGAAATGCTGCCGCCTGATCGTACTGGGAAGCACTCAGCACCCCTTGCAAGACCCCCAATTGATAAGTCACCGCCCCCCGAACTGCGTCCTGGAAGTTTTCAGTCTCATTGTGAACCTGGAACTGCACGCCGACTTCCAAAAGTCCCAGGGGAACAGCGGGCTTTACCGAAGCCCCCAGCAAACCTTGTGGACGGATGGGATACTGCTCGGACTTTTTGTCGCTGACGCCCCACTGGGAAAGCATCGCCGAAATCTGCGGCTCCCACAGGGCGTCTTCCCAGGCATATAAAAGCCCGGGCTCGATATACAAGATGTCCTGATTATGAATCTCAAAAAGTTCGTCCCGTTCCCCGGCAACGGCTTCAACCACCGAAAAATAGTTTCCAACGTACTTCACATGCGTGTAACGAAGCTGCAGGCCCGCATAGAAGTTCCCCGAGGTGAAACTGGCAAGCTGCGCTTTGATGCTTTGTTCTTCGGAAGCAATCATGTCCACCATAGGCAGCGACGAGTTTTCAAACTGATAGACATACACCAGTCGGTACGGCTCAACGGAAATGCCCCAGGTCGGACGCTGAAAGGAAGCTTCGATAGAGACTTCTCCGTCGACTGCTTCACGGCGGGAAAACATTTTTGCCACTGACGCTTCATCGCTGGTTCCGTTTAACAAAGCCTCGGCTTCGCGCAGGTATTCCATGTTGCTGCCCAAAAGCAGATCGGTATCAAAGCGCGGGGATTTTTCCTTCGCGACATAAGCCGGATTGCACGGAAGTCCCCGGCGCAAACTGTCCATCGAATAGCAGGCACTGCCCAGTGAGCGTGCCAGGAAACGGCTGCCTCCATCACGAATGGTTGGGGAATACGTGGCCGCTTGGGTAAATACGCAAGCGAATGTCAGAAGGATCGCCGAAAGAGTTCTTAGAAGCATACTTTTTCCTGGGGCCAGGGAATGGCCTCGGCTTCTTTTTTGAACCGCTGCAGATCTTCGGTGTAGCGGATGAATTCAGCTTTTTTCCCGGGGAACGCGGATGTCAGATCCTCACTGATCACGATCAGATGATCCAGCAATTGCAAAGCCCATTCAAAGTAAGGCTGCACCAGATCCGAACAAATCTTCTGACTGCGCACCACCTGCCAGTTCAGAAGACCCTCATTGACGACGGACTTTAAAAGCACCACCCGCAAAGTCGCGGCATAAAGGCGGGCCCCGGCTTCCGGTTGCTGGGCCAGCACTTGCAAGGCGCGAGTTAAGTCTTCACGGCCCTCATACTTCACTTCCGGGATTTTCTCCCACTGAGCGGCATAGCGGCCCAGGGACTGCATCAGCTCTTGAGTCTTTTGGTCCAAGCGAACCGCACTTAGCGACACGGTCTGAGGCTTCAGATTACGGACCGCCATGAAAGAATAGATCTTTTCGATGCGCACCCCGGCCCGACCAGCATAGGCGGACGCCAGCGCCAGTCTCACGTGCAGGTGGGGGTCCTGCTGTTCTAGTTTGGTGAGGTATTCAATCGCCTCGTTCCAGAGCCCCTGATCGATCAAATGATGGCCCTTGGAAAGACGGCTTTCCCGAGTGACAGGCTCCTCTTTTGACTGACAAGCCAAAAGGGAGAAAATGACCACAAATAGGGTGAGTTGGATGAATGTTCGCATAGATAACGCGGCATACTAGCGAGCCGCGGTATAAAATTCGAGATGACACACGACGCACTATAATAATTCCATTGATCCTTACCTGCCAGCAATATACCCCTGCCCCGGTGTAACACTCGAGGGGGTAAAATGCTTCGTAGTCTCTTAGTTTCTGTAATGTTGTTGATGGGAACCGCAGCCAACGCGGCTGTTTGGAATGAAGTCAACGAATGGTCCCAAGCTTATGAAGACCGTTATGCGGAATGGGTTCGTGCTGAATGGCGCACGGATTTCTTTTCTCGCAAGGCTTTGCGCAACGGCCAAACCAATCCATATTATGGCCTGCGTGTAGACTGTGCTGACACTGTTTATTCCATGCGTATTATCTTCGCCTATGAAAACCGCCTGCCCTTCGTGGCTCAGGATCCTACGGCGGCTGGTAAAACCATCTCTAACAAAATGAGCCGTTGGGATGGCCAAAGCGAAAATCAGCGCGTGCGCAACTTCCTTTGGTATATCTATGGTGTGATGTCCACGCGTTCTCTTCCGAACGACACTTATCCGGTGGCAATCAACCGTAACACGATCCGCTCTGGCGGCTTGATGGCGACCAGCAAAAAAAACCACCACTCCTGGACGATCAAAGAAATCCTGCCGATCGGTGTTCCGTATCTGGTTTACAACTCTGTTGTTGGCGCGAATTCTGGTTTCGGCCTGCAAGAACGTCAGTCCTGGCCAAATCCGGACTGGGTGTTTGAGGGCGATTACTCTGTGAACAGCGGCGCGGGCTTCCGTTACTGGAGACCGGCTTCTGCGTTGAATAAACCAGTATGGCAGTCCCCAGGCTACAGCGATGAACAGTTCAAGATTCCTTTGAACAAATGGGTTCGCCACGTGCAAAGCCGTCTGGCTCTGCGCCAGGAAACCGATGACCAGTTGGTCGCTCGTCTGATCAAAACCACTTGTTCTGGTTTCGCGGACCGTGTGACTTCCATCAATGAAGGTCTGGACTATTTGAAGCGCAACAACAAGTGCATGGACTATGCAACTTATGACACGTACTCCACGCCAAACCGTGACCGTCGTATCTTTGACGATTTCATGTCTTTGCGTCGCGCTTACAAAGAAATCCTGCAAATCAACGGTGGTAATCAGTTGAGCTCTTCCACAAAAGCTCAATTGGACAAAATCTTCCCGGCGATTTCTTTGTCTGCGGCTCAGGAAACTTCCCGTATGGCAGCTCAGGCAGTGACTTCGGCTTCCGTGTGCGTGGTGGATTACCTTCCAGGCCGCAAAATGGATCTGGCAGAGTTCAAACGCCGTTTGTTCCAGGGTCTGATTTCCAACAATCCACATGACGGTGGTGAGTACCGCTGGGGTGAGGCTCGTGGGCCTTCGCAGCGTGCAAGAACCTGCCAATCATGGGACCATTGGGCTCCAGATTTAACTCAGGAATAAAAAGGAACTATGAGATCGACTAAACTTAGCACATGGATCACTTGGGGCCTGGTGCTTTTTGCACTGGGCGTGGCAACGGACTATTACTTCCTGCATATCCTTTTCCATCAAAAGCAGCAGGAAGCTTTGCAAGTGGCGGAAGGTGAACAGGCCGCAGCGACGACGGAAACCCCGGCGACCACCGCAGGCGATGACAGCTTCCTGGGTGAAAAAGGCAATGCGCAAGTTCAGCACGATTCCGGTAAAGACACCTTCTTGCCGTCTTTGCAGACCTGTGCTCCGGAAGTGGCGGCTCAAGCGATCGCCACCCCGGAAGCTTTGATGGAATACCTGCAAAAAAGCGTCGGTATTGCCAAGGAGGAAATCTCTCTTGAAAACTACCACCTGACTTTGCCGGACGGATCATTGCGCCGCGTGCACCTGATCACCGCTGACAACACCAATGCGAAAGACAAAGTGGAAATCCGCTTCTTCAAATTGGATGCTGAAGGTTACCCAGAGCGTCTGACCCTGAAAGGCGATGAGACTTTGGAGTCCCTGCTTGCTTTGGGTAAAGTCAGCAAACACGAAGTGAAGTCTGTCCTGGAACTAAAAGACAAGACCACCGTGAATCTGGAAAAGCATGACAACGTCGTGTTCGAATTCCAGTACAACAACCACGGTAAAATTCTGTCCTGCCGTTACAAAGAGTGCCTTTGCCAATAAGACTCAGGACCTGCCTTAGGTCCTGACCGGCATTAATAATCCGTCACAATATTTCAATCCACAGACCCTCTGTTAAGATTAAACCCAGAGGGTCTATTGCATGACAAAAAGCGGTTCATTTTTGCACAGCCGAAGCTTGTGGGTCTATTACACCCTCTTTTTTTCGGGCTCGCTGGTCCTTGTGTACCAAGCGCTGAACTGGGAGATCATTGGCGATTCCGTCAACTTCCTGTGTCTGCTGTTTCTTATGAATGGCCTGCTGGCGCGCAGATTCATCCACATTCTGGAAAACTCTTTGCTGATGACCCTGGGGTATATCCTGCCGCTCTTGATTCGTAACAGCTTGAAGCTGTCCTACACCGAAGCCCCTTCAATCAAAGAGTTCTTAAATCTGGCGTTCGTGTCCACGACGACGACACTGGTTTTGGGAATTGGTTTTTCATTCTTGGGGATGCTGCTGCATCACTTCGGACACAAACTGCACCAAATGAGCCGAAGCCGCGTGACCACAAACAACAGTGTGACCACCGGCTCCCCTACGGACGAGTAATCAGTCTCCGGTCGAACCCGCCATCTGGGCCATCTCAAACCGATTTTGCTCTGCCATCACCATCTGTGACAGTTCACGTTTCAGATTATTAAAATCAACGTCTGCCGGATTGCGCGGACGCGGGATTTGCACAATCACGTCTTTTTTCACTGTGCCCGGACGATAGCTCATCACGATAATACGATCAGCAAGGTAAATGGCCTCTTCAATACTGTGAGTGACGAACACGACGGTTTTTTTCAGCTCGCTCCAGATCTTCAACAATTCATCCTGCAGACTTCGGCGGGTTAAAGCATCCAGCGCCCCGAACGGTTCATCCATCAGCATGATCGGCGGATCCAGGGCCAATACCCGGGCAATAGCCACACGCTGCCTCATCCCCCCGGAAAGATCTTTCGGGAAGCGTTTACGGAAGTCCGTAAGCTTCAGCGTCTTCAAAAGCTGCTGCAGCTTTTGTTCTATCTGATCTGGTGGCGCGTTTTTGATTTTCAGACCGAAGGTGATGTTGTCCTCGACCGTCATCCATGGGAATAGAGCATACTCTTGAAACACCATACCGCGATCAGGTCCAGGCTCGACGATCTTATGCCCCCCGACGAAGACATCCCCGTCAGAAGGTGCCGAGAACCCTGCAATAGCATTCAAAAGAGTGCTCTTGCCACAACCCGACGGTCCCAACAGACACACGAACTGACCTTCCGGGATATTGAAATCAATATCCTTCAGGGCAATCACATCCTGCTCGGATCCTTTGAAAACTTTGGAAACATGCTTGATTTCGATTTGAGTTGGATTCGCCATTATTCAAGACCTCGATGCCAGCGCAGCAGATAGTTATTCAAACGGCTGACGACAGTGTCGATCGCAAGCCCCAACAGACCGATAGAGAACATTCCGGCGATGATCTTGTCAGACCAGAAGTACTCACGTGCCTCCAGAATGCGATACCCCAGCCCGTTGTTCACCGCGATCATTTCGGCCACGATCATACAGATGAAACCAGTCCCGATACCGATGCGCACACCGCTCAGGATGTACGGCATCGCTGCCGGCACGATGATTTTTCGGAACATCAGGAAAGATCCCGCACCCAGGTTTTTACCGGCACGGATATAGATACTGTCCACAGCACGCACACCCACAATGGTATTCATCAAAACCGGGAAGAACGCCCCCAGAGCAATCAGGAACACGGCCGGAGGATTCCCCAACCCGAACCACAAGATCGCCAAAGGAATGTAAGCAATCGGCGGGATCGGACGCAAAACCTGAATCAGCGGATTCATATAATCATAAATACGCTGGCTTGCGCCCATTAAAAGACCCAGCGGCAAAGCCAGCCCCCCACCGATCACAAAGCCCAGGAACACACGATAAAAGCTTTCCCAAAGATCGCGAATCAATTCGCCTGAAAAATACCAGGCAAACTTTGAACCTTGCGCCGGATCGTAAGCTTCAAGTGGCATCAGGTACTGATACCATTTTACAAGCACTGCCGAAGGCGCCGGAAGGACCTGAGGATTCACCCAACCTGCTCGCACCACGACTTCCCACACAATCACCACAATCGCCGGCACCCAGACACCTTTGAGCTTCGACATCAATCCTTGATCCTTATTCATACTCACCTACTTCACGCCCAATGCTTTCTTCGCATCAGCCAACAGATCCAGTTTCACCCAGTCAGAAGCTTTGGGTGGCTTCTGCATGCGGCCCACGCCGTATTTCACCATAAAGTCCGTGGTGATCTGGATGTGTTCTACGGTCAGGTCATAAGTGTAGGGAGAGTTTCCGATCGCATCCTTGAAATCCTGGGATGAAATCTGGTTTTTGAACATTTTCTCGATCACATATTTTTCAGCCAGTTCAGGTTTTTCAATGAAGGCTTTGGTTGCTTCCACGAAGCACTTCATGAATCTTTCAGCGACAGGCTTTTTGGTGTTGTACATCTTTTCCGTCATCACCAAAGTACGGATCGGTTCACCCATTGGAGTGTCATAAGGTTTCAACAGCTCCACACCGAAGCCCTTATTAATAGCTTGAGAAGCTTGTGGTTCACTCTGTGCCATGGCGTCGATGTTCTTTGCCTGCAAGGCCTGATTCAAATCGGCGAAGGCCATGTACACGATACGCACGTCTTTACCCGGCTGGTCGGACCAGGTCAGGTTGTGCTTGGCAAGTTCTGCCAACAACAACAACTCCTGCGCCCCACCACGAGCCACACCGACTTTTTTACCTTTAAAGTCTTTCACTGATTTGATGCCTACATCCGGACGAATCACGATGCGCGCGCCACCTTCAGCAAAGCCAGCCACGGCATAGATAGGCACTCCACCGGAACGACCGGCAATCGCCGCATCCGCGGCACTGGCAGCCACGTCAATTTCACCCGCGATGATCGCCGGCATGATATCAATGCCTTTTGCGAACACACGCTCGGTCACTTTCAAGTTGTACTTGGTGCAGTATTCGCTCATGTAACTGATGGCACCATAGTGAGCGAACTTCAGATTCCCGACGCGCACAACGTCAGGAGTTTGAGCCTTGGCTTCAAAGTTAAACAGAAACAAAAGTAACAAAGCAAATAAACTAATCAGCAGCTTCACTGCTTTCATATTTACAGGGCGAGAGATCGCCACTGCTTTCGCTGTCGATTTCATAGGAGTCCTCCTAATAATTAAAGAGCATCATGTAATAATGGTCTGATGATTAGCAGAAGTTGGCAAGGCTTTCGGGTCTCATTTAAGGACGATGTGAATATGAGAAAGAAATCAGAGAGGACTCACAAAATTATTTTTTGTGAAATCACACAAAGCTTTTGAGGCCGAAATAAAAAGGCGCTGGAGAAATTCCAACGCCTTTGAATGATGCATTTATGTGATCACATACAGAGCTACTTCAGCTTTCGCACCTGCCGGTGCTGCAGCTCTGTCGGCAGTGCCGACTACAACCACAAACTGCGGACACCGCGTTCTTTTGCTACGTCGTGAGCCAATTCATAGCCCGCGTCCAAATGTCTAAATACACCCATTGCTGGATCGGCAGTTAACACTCTTTCCAGACGACGAGCGGCTTTTTCGGTGCCGTCAGCAACGATGACCTGACCGGCGTGCTGGCTGTAACCCATACCCACACCACCACCGTGGTGCAAGCTGACCCAAGTGGCACCGCAAGCGGTGTTCACAAGTGCGTTCAACAAAGCCCAGTCACTGACAGCGTCAGATCCGTCCTTCATCGCTTCCGTTTCACGATTCGGAGAAGCCACAGATCCGCAGTCCAAGTGATCTCGACCGATAACGATCGGCGCTTTCACTTTACCTTCAGCAACCAGTTGATTGAACATCAAGCCCGCTTTCGCACGCTCTCCGTACTCCAGCCAACAGATACGTGCTGGCAAGCCCTGGAAGGCAATGCGCTCTTCAGCCATGTCCAACCAGCGCAGAAGGTCTTTCTTGTGCGGGAATAGTTTTCTCATCGCATCGTCAGTGACCTTGATATCATTTGGATCACCCGACAAAGCCACCCAACGGAATGGACCCGAGCCTTTGCAGAACAAAGGACGGATGAACGCCGGAACGAAGCCTGGATAGTCGAATGCATTTTCAACGCCCGCTTCCTGAGCACGTGCGCGCAGGTTGTTACCATAGTCAAACGTCACAGCGCCGCGATCTTTCATCGCCAGCATGCCGCGAACGTGTTTTGCCATGGAATCATAAGCCGCTTTCAAATAAGCCTTTTGATCTTTTTCACGGAAGGTTTTTGCAGTCTCGACAGTGTAACCTTCTGGGATGTAGCCCACCAATGGATCGTGTGCGGATGTCTGATCTGTCAAAAGATCCGGAGTAAAGTTTTTTTCGATCAACTGGTGAATCACCGTGGCCATATTGCCCTGCAAAGCCACGGATTTCGCTTCACCGGCTGCCGTGTACTTTTTGATACGCGCCAAAGCATCGTCAAGATCTGTTGCCACTTCATCAATGTATTTGGTTTCAAGACGCTTCTGGATGCGAGTCGGATCGATCTCTACCGCCAGAACGCAGGCACCAGCAAACACACCGGCAAGTGGTTGTGCGCCACCCATGCCGCCCAAGCCCGCAGTCAGAATCACACGACCGGTCAGGTTGCCGCCAAAGTGCTGACGACCGGCTTCCACGAAGGACTCATAAGTCCCCTGGATGATCCCTTGAGTTCCGATGTAGATCCAGGAACCCGCCGTCATCTGACCGTACATCATCAGACCTTTTTTATCGAGTTCGTTGAAGTGCTCCCAAGTCGCCCATTTAGGCACAAGGTTGGAGTTCGCCAAAAGAACGCGAGGCGCATCTTCGTGAGTTTTCAAAATGCCGATGGGCTTACCAGACTGCACCAAAAGAGTCTCGTCATTTTCAAGCTCTTTCAAAGCTTCCAGGATCTTGTCGAAAGATTCCCAGTTGCGAGCCGCTTTACCGATACCACCGTAAACAACCAGTTCTTCCGGGTGCTCGGCAATCACCGGATCCAGATTGTTCTGAATCATGCGGTAAGCCGCTTCCTGCAACCACCCCTTACAAACCATCTTGTTCCCAGTAGGGGCTTTAACAACACGAGACATAAATCCTCCAAAAGGTACCTGCTTACTTTTGCATAAGCAGTGCGCTAGAAATTAAATTTAATTACCATTCCAATTCGCCGACAGCTTGCTCAACAACGGCCATCAACTCGCCAGACACCATCATGGCTTTGATCGCCTCGACGTCTTTAGAGAAAATGCGGTCTTCTTTTGCAAACGGCACAGTCTTGCGAATGTGATCGTGAGCGGCCTTAACGGCTGCTGAGGGCTTCAACGGAGCCAACAAATCCAAAGCCTGAGTTGCAGACAGCAATTCCATCGCCACCACGTTTTCCGCGTTACGAAGAATCTGCGCGAACTTACGGGCCGCAATAGTACCCATGGAAACGTGGTCTTCTTTTTCTGCAGACGTCGGGATGGAGTCCACGCTGGCCGGATGTGCCAGAACTTTATTTTCACTCACCAAAGAGGCTGCCGCCACCTGCACGATCATGTGACCGGAATTCAAGCCTCCGTTTGGAGTCAGGAATGGCGGAAGCTCACTCATCTGAGTGGAGATCATTTTGGAAATACGGCATTCGCTGATGCTTGCTTGGGAAGAAAGCGCAATCCCCGCAAAATCCATCGCGTGCGCCACGGGCATACCGTGGAAGTTACCGCAGGAAAGAACTTTGTTCGCATCCGCAAATACCAGCGGGTTGTCCGTGGAGGAGTTCGCTTCAGTTTCCAAAACTTTCACCGCGTATCTTAGAGCATCTTTGGCTGCGCCGTGAACAGCCGGCATACAACGCAAAGAGTACGCATCCTGAACGCGCGGATCGTTCACCGCATGGCTTTCAGCGATCGGGCTGGTTTCGCCCATCAAACGAATCAAATTGCGGCCGGTCTTGCCTTCACCTGCGTGAGGGCGGCTGGCTTGAATCAACGGATCAAACGGTTTTCTGGAACCACGCAAGCCTTCCAAGGACATCGCGCCAGCCAGATCTGCCAGCCACAACAAGCGGCGATTTTCCCACAAAGACAAAAGACCGATGGATGTCATCACCTGACAACCATTGATCATGGAAAGACCTTCTTTGGCTTTCAGCTCCAGCGGAGTGATGCCTTTAGCTTTCAACAATTCAGTGACGTGCACGATCTTGCCGTCAGCTCCCCACGCTTCACCTTCACCGATGATGGTCAATGCCAGGTGAGAAAGCGGAGCCAAGTCACCCGACGCGCCCACGGACCCTTGAGAAGGAACCACCGGGATGATGTCGTTGTTCAGGAACTCAAGAATTTTTTCAACAACCAACGGACGAATACCGCTGTGGCCTTTAGCCAAAGCATTCGCACGCAGAACCATCATCGCACGCGTTTCCGTTTTAGTGAATGGAGCCCCAATACCCATCGAGTGGGAACGGATCAGATTTCTTTGCAGCTGTTCAATTTCAGCATCAGAGATACGAACGGAAGAAAATGCACCAAAGCCGGTGTTCACACCGTACATCACTTCACCGCTGGCGATACGACCCTCGATATAATCGCGGGACTTTTGCATATTGGCTCTTCCGGAAGCAGACAGCTCCGCTTTGATGGAAGGGTTGTGGGCAATTTGGTATAGGTTTTCAAGCGTGATATTCTCACCAGTAATTTGCATATTCTGAGCCTCTCTTAAGAAGCCCGCATCCTAGCAAAATCCCCGCAAAACTGGCAAAGAAAGGTGCCTGGTTGTTTTTTCTGGCTACGTCGCATTACGCGACTTGACGCGGCGACGCCAGAAAAAACAACCAGGCACCTTTTAAACGAAAAAAGCCACTCCGTTGGAGTGGCTTTTGGATTGGAATTTGTTTGGTTTTTAGAATTCCAGAGGCAGGGATACGGAAACAACGACGGATTCGTTTTTAGCGTCGATATCAACGCCGTCAACTTCGTCGAATGTTTCTTTCAGATATTCCACGTTCAAAGAAAGGAATGGCAGACCCGTGAAGCCTACGCCCAATTTAGTCGCTTTACCTTTCATCTTGCCGCTGTCCTCAAGATCGACGTCGTTCATGAAGCCATAACCCAGCCATGCGCGAACAAGGATCGGGAAATCAAGACCAACCACACCGTAGACTGTTGTTCTTTTTGCAGTCTCATCGCTGCCAGTGTCTGGCTTGAAAGTGCCGCTCAAACCCAATGTGCCATCAAGGCCCGCCCAGAACATCACCGGGGATCTGTACGCCAAACGCACACCCAACTGAGTTCCGTCGATTTTCCCATCTGGATCTGTGGTTTTACCCATTTCATAACCAAGATACGGCTCTAGCAGAATATCTGCGTGAGATACGCTCCCGAAACCCATAACAACAGCCAACATGACCAAGAGCTTTTTCATAAAGTCTTCTCCTTTTGTAACCCAAAAAATTTAGGCATCCTTTAGAATTTTGAAGAGACTCTTTCGCAGGGTCAACGACCGAAACCCCACCCTACCGAAAGCCCAGTCCAGACACACACGACCTTGGAGCGCTTATGTTACGAAGTTACAAAGATGACCGCGAATACTACGCCTCATTGCCAAAAAAACGCATCGGAGTGGGCGCACTGCTGTTCTATAAAGGGGATCTTTTGATAGTACAACCCACCTACAACCCCGCCTGGATCCTTCCCGGCGGCACCGTCGAAGCCGAAGAATCCCCCAGCGAAGCCCTGCAACGCGAATTAAAGGAAGAGCTCGGATTAAACATTCAAGCCGGCTCGCTGCTGGCCATCGACTATGTCAGCAACCGCGACGTCAAAGGCGAATACATGCAACTGCTTTTTTCTGCCAAAGATCTCACAGAACATCAGGCGCAAAACATCCGCCTGCCCATGTATGAAATTAAAGATTTCAAATTTGTCGCCCTTGAAAAGGCACTGGAAATGCTCACCCCGCTTGTCAGCCGCCGCGTGCACAGCGTGATGCTGGCGCAGGAACAAGAACTGGGAGCTGTTTATTTGGAAGAGGGCCGTGCGTTTTACGACCCTTTAAGACTGGCGATCGCCGAACCGTATTCTTTGCCAAAGACATAACTGCCGGCAACGAATACATCCGCCTCGTGGCAGATCCTCGCGGTTTCAGCATTGATGCCGCCATCAACCTCAATCAGGCAGGACAAGTTCTTGGATGAAATTTCCTGACGCAGACGAGTGATTTTCGCGACCTGATCATTCATGAAGGACTGACCACCAAAGCCAGGCTCTACGGTCATCACCAGCACCAGCTCACACAATGGCAATAAAGGCAGAACCTCTTCCACCGCCGTGCGCGGACGCAGAGTGATTCCGGGTTTTGCGCCCAATTCACGAATGCGTTTCAAAGTCCCTGCGGCGTCTTTGGTGGATTCCACGTGAATGGTCAGATAGTCACTGCCCGCTTTCACGAATTCTTCCACATAGCGCTCGGGTTCTTCGATCATCAGATGCACATCCAAAGGAAGTGGCGACACTTTTTTCAGCGCCTTCACCACCGGGATTCCAATGGTGATATTCGGCACAAAGCGCCCATCCATCACATCCACGTGAATCCAATCGGCTCCTGCCGCAGCCACGGCCTTGATCTCTTTTTCAAGATTGGCAAAATCCGCCGACAAAATGGAAGGAGCCACCATCTTAGACGCCAAGCTGATCCCCCGCTTTCAAGGCATGACCTTTCAGGAAATCAGCAATCGCCATGCGGTTACGGCTTTCAGGCTGAACTTCAAACAATTGCAAAACACCGTCACCGGTCGCAACAGAAATATGATCTTCGTGAACGGCCGTGATCGTGCCGGGCTTGGCACTGCCAATAGAACCGCCATCACGAGTGATGGTGGCTTTGTGCAATTTCAGTTTTTTCCCCTGCAACAAAGTATAGGTGCCCGGGCCATAGACAAAGCCGCGGATCTTTCCGTCGATCGCTTTGGCAGAAGTGCTCCAGTCGATCTGGGATTCCATCTTTTCGATTTTTTTCGCCAGCGTCACCTTGGATTCATCCTGAGGTGTTGGCGCAAGATTGCCACGAACATAGTCCATCAGTTCCACTTGCAGAAGTTCCGCACCCAACTGGGCCAGCACATCGTGCAACTGCAATGCGTTCATGTCCGGAGTGATTTTCACACGACGAATGCCGATGATGTCACCGGCATCCAGTTTTTTAACCATCTTCTGCAGGGTCACGCCGCTTTCGACGTCACCGGCTTCGATGGCTCTTTGGATCGGAGCCGCCCCACGCCAGCGTGGCAAAACAGATCCATGCACATTCACGCAACCAAAGCGGAATGAATCCAAAAATTCCTGCGTCAGGATTTGACCAAAGGCCACGACAACCGCCACCTCGGCACCCCAGGTTTTGATTTCCTGAAGCATCAGGGGATTGGCTTTCAAAGACTCGGGCGCCAGAACCTTCAGATTGTGGGCTTGAGCCAGAGCTTTTACGGGACTTGGAGTCAGTTGGAGTTTACGACCGGCAGGACGGTCAGGCTGGGTGACAACACCCACGACCTCAAAGTGCTCATCAGACAACAGAGCTTTCAAAGAGGTCACGGCAAATTCAGGGGTTCCTAGAAAACAGACGCGGACCTTGCTCACACTTCACACTTTTCTTCGTCAGCAGTTGTCTCTTCGCCTTCTTTTTCTTTTTTTACCGGGTAACCAAATTTCTTGATTTGATTTTTGATTTTGTTGCCCTTGATGAAGCTCAGGTGATCGATGAACAAAGTGCCTTCAAGGTGATCCATCTCGTGCTGCATGCAGATTGCAAGCAAACCGTCGGTTTTCACGATGTACTCTTTGCCATTCACGTCGAACGCTTTCATTTCGATGTAATTGAAGCGCTGAACGGTTTCATAATAACCAGGAATGGACAAACAGCCTTCATCGAAAGTTGTTTTGCCTTCGCCTTTGACGATTTCCGGGTTGATCAGAATCAACGGCTGTTTCACAGCGGCCTCAAGTTCCGTCATTTCTTCGTATTTATAACGGCGGCCTTTTTCGTCTTTGGGACGAGTGTCGATCACCACCATGCGAACCAGCTCGCCCACTTGCGGAGCTGCCAGACCGATCCCGTTGGCGTGGTACATAGTCTCAACCATGTCTTCAGCCAATTTGGCGATTTCAGGTCCAAAGGATTCAACCGGTTGCGAAACTTCACGCAACTTCGGGTCTGGGAATGTGAGGATTTTCATGATCATAAGGGCCTCCGGGAGGCCCCCATTATATCAGCGTTTCAGCTTTTTGAGAAGAACGAAGGCCACTCCCAACATAACTATGTTGGGAGCCCAAGCCGCCGCGACCGGAGGCAGGGTCCCGTGCTGCCCTAAAGTAATCCCGGACGAATAGAACACGTAATAGGCGAAAACCAGGGCCAGACAGATCCCGACATTCAGCATGGTGCCCCCGGACCGGGCCCGACCCACACTGAAAGGAATACCCAACAGGCACATGACCATGCCGGCAAAGGCAAAGCTGATTTTGGAATGATAATCCACCTCGTAAGCCACTGTATCCAGGCCCGCCGCCTTATTCTTGTCGATAAAGTGCTCAAGCTCTTTTTGCGACATCATATCGGCGGTCTGACCGGCACTTTGCAGGTCCTTGGAATCCTCGGCCATCACGATGCTTTTGGTCTTAAACGGACTGGTCAGCGGGAAGCTTGAGTCCTTGTTAAAGATCGTCACTGTCCCCTGCTCCAGCAGCCATTGGGCGCCTTGGATTTTCACCTCGGCCGCTGTGATCATCTGCACCAGGTCCCATTCATCGCTGAAGAAGTACATGGTCAAACCTTGCGCCCCGTCCCCTTTGGCATTCAGGGTTTTGATATTGAAAATCGAGTTTTTAGAGCGGTACCAGATTCGGTCCGTGCGGATCGTGGAAAAACGATGCGGCTCTTTTTTCAGGTCATAGTACAGGATGTAGTTCTTTTGTTTGGTCGCGCGGGGCAGAACCCGGTCCGCCGCCATGTAACCCAAAGCCGAAATCACCGCCACCAAAAGCAGCATCGGAACCGCGATACGAATCAGGCTCATCCCGCTGGCAAATAACGCAACGAGTTCATTGGCTTTATTCAGGCTGGTCAGCGTCAGGATCACCCCCAGCAAACAGGCCACCGGCAACAATTGCGAGATAATTCCCGGGAACGAATACAGGTAATAATTCACCAATGCTGAGGGAGCGACGTCCTTGTAATTGACCATTGTGGACATCGCGTCAACAGCAGTGAACAGAGTCAAAAACACCAGAAGGCCACCGACGAAGTAACCCACGAAGAGCCAAGCTGTATAACGATCGATCCTATTCACGGCAAATCCCTTAAACTCATTGACTGGCGGCGGAAATCCAATTTAACTTTGATTATGGCTTTACGCGTCTTGCTTGCAGATGAGAGTTCCACAATCAAAAAAGTAATGCAACTGGCATTGTCTGACTTCGGGGTTGAAGTTAAATCAGTCCCCGTGGGTCTTGACGTATTGCAAGTTACAAAGACCTTCAAGCCGGATATCGTATTCGCCGATGTGTTGTTAACCAAACGTTCAGGTTACGAAGTTTGCGCGGACCTGAAAAACGACGCTGAAACCGTCAATGTCCCAGTGGTGCTGATGTGGAGCGGTTTCATGGAAATCGACGAAGCCAAAGCCACCGAATGCCGTGCGGACCGTCGCCTGGAAAAACCTTTCGATGCCGATCATCTGCGCTCTCTGGTGTCTGATCTGGTACAAAAAACGAAATCCAATCCAGTTTCCAACTTCCTGACTTTCCCGGAAATGCCGGAGTTTGAAGAAACTCCAGCAGAAAACGCCCCTGCAACAGAGCAGAACGTTTACGCTATTCCAGAGGAAAAAAGCGATTTCCTGAACATCCCGGAAATCGACAGTGAAGAAGCCAACCTGCTGGAGGTTTCCGGCGAGGAATTTTCGGCAGTTCCGCTGACCAATCCCAAAGCGGAAGACGAGCACGACGAGGGCGGCTGGGCTCATCAGGATCTGACCAAATTCAAAATCCAGATCCCTGAAACTGACAGCAACGACTTTGCCTCCAAATTTGTGATCCCTCAGGATGACGAGCTTTCCGGCCACATCGAGATGGATGGCGACTTTGAAGAAATCAGTTTTGTGAAATCCGCTCCGGAAGTGACTAAAACCAAAGCGCCATCGGCTGCTGCGGACTCCTTCATTTCCAACGTGGAAAAATCCGTCAAAGATCAAATGATGGAAACCCTCAAAAAGGGTGCAACAAAAGTCACCACTACTGGCGCGGCCCCACAGCCCGCTTCTAATGCTAAGCCCAATACTCAATCCAAGATGGACTTAGACCCCAATATGATGGAAAAGATTATCCGTGAGGAAGCTCGCGAAGTGATCGAATCCATCTGCTGGAAGGTCCTTCCGGAGATTGCTGAGCGTATCGTGCGCGAAGAAATCAAAAAAATCCTCCGCGAAACTGAAAAGTCCATTTAAGAGGCCGTCCTTACAGCGTCGACCTCTTTGCAAGTAAGAGGTCTTAATTATGACGTTGCTGGAGCTGATCCGCGCTGCCATCAAAGAAGACATGCCTCATGGCGATGTCACCACTGAATCCCTGGCCCTGAAACCCCGTATCGGACGTGCCCGTCTGAAAGCAAAGGAAGACATTGTTCTTTCCGGCGCCATGGCTTTTGAACAGTCCATGCAGGCTTTGGAACCCACCTGCCGTATCAAGTGGCACTTTGAAGAAGGCGATGAAATTCTTAAGAATCAAATCATCTGCACGATCGAAGGCGATCTGGTGCAAATCCTGAAAGCCGAGCGCGTGGCTTTGAACTTCCTGGGTCACCTGTCCGGGATTGCAACTCACACTCGCCGTTTCGTGAAAAAAATCGAAGGCTCCAAAACCAAAATTCTCGACACCCGCAAAACGACTCCGGCCTTCCGTGATCTGGAAAAGCGCGCCGTGGTTCACGGTGGTGGCGTCAATCACCGCATGAATCTGAGCGATGCCATCCTGATCAAGGACAATCACATCTCTGTCATGGGCGGGATCACCAACGCGATCAATCGCGTGCGTGAACACAGCAATCTTCCAATTGAAGTGGAAGCGGGCAACGTGGAAGACGTTAAGGAAGCAGTGTCCATGAAGGCGCACCGAATCCTTCTGGACAACATGGACAACGACACTTTGAAAAAAGCTCTGGAAGTAATCCCCGCCGAAGTTGAAACCGAAGCCAGCGGCAATATGAATCTGGAGCGCGTGGCTTCCGTGGCCGCGCTGGGCGTGAACTATATCTCTGTCGGTGCGTTGACTCACTCGGCTCCGTGTGCGGACGTCAGCCTTGTCTTCCAGTGGGAGGACTAATGGCGAAGGACAATCCAGCTTCTGACATTCGCATTGGACACGTCACTTCCCAGTGGGCCGAAGGCAATCACCTGTACGTGGCTTATCAAAAAGAAATGACCAGCACCAACGCCGTCGCCAAGGAAGAGGCTTTTGCCGAAAGCCTGTTGGAAGAATCTTTGTGCCTTTATGTGACGGACCACCAGACCGCGGGTCGTGGTCGTGGCAAGAACACGTGGATTGATGCGCGTCCGGGCAGTTCTCTTCTAAGCTCCTGGTCTTATCTTTTGGGTATTAAACCTCAGCCGACCACATCCTGCCTTATTGGTCTTGCAGTGTATCGTGCATGCTCGACGACCTGGCCGTTTTTGGCTTGGAATCTGAAAGCTCCGAATGACATTTATATCGGCGACAAAAAAATCGCCGGCATTCTGTTAGAAAATGTCGCGCAAGGTGATGAGGTTCGTCTGGTGATCGGTTTGGGTTTGAATGTCACCGATTCTCCGGAAGACGTCGACACGGCGACCAGCCTGATTGAATCTTTGCCTGCGGGCGCACCGCTATTGGGTCAGGACTATATGGCGTTCCTGGATCGTCTGATGTTTGAACTGACGGATGCTGTTTCACACGCAGAAGAATCTTTAAGCCCTACAGATCAACTTTCTTTGCTGACAGCTTTGAACCAGCATCCTTTGCTGAAAGAAAAGTACACAGGCATGGAAGCAGACGGCAGTCTGTTGATTGGTGATAAAAAAATCAACTGGTCCACACTGTAAGGAATTTGCACGATGGCACTGACTTTCACCCCTTTTCCGGATCTTGGAAACAAATGCCCTGACTTCACTCTGCCCGCAGTGGATGGCAAAACTTATTCGCTGAAAGATTTCAGCAATGGTCAGCCTTTGGTGGTGATGTTCATCTGCAATCACTGTCCGTATGTGCAGGCGATTGAAGACCGCTTGATCCATCTGGGTCATGATCTGAAAAAACAAAACGTGAATGTGATTGCCATTTGTGCCAACGACGAAGAAAGCCACAACCGCGAAGACTCCTTCGAGAATCTGCAAAAACGCGCTCAAGAAAAAGGCTATCCGTTCGTTTACCTGCACGACAAATCCCAGGCTGCGGCTCACGCTTTCGGAGCGGTGTGCACACCGGATTATTTTGTGTACGACAAGGACCTGAAGCTTTCTTACCGCGGACGCCTGGATGATTCCTGGAAAGACGCTGCGAAAGTGACCAAACGCGAGTTGTTTGACGCCGTTCAAACACTTTTGAAAAACGATAAAGTATCTGAAGAACAAACAGCCTCTATGGGCTGCTCTATCAAGTGGGTTTAAGACGATGAAGTATATTTTGGTATTTGTTGCAGTAACGATGATTTCTTTCGGCCTTTTCCTGGCGAATTATCTGGGCGCCTTCAAAGGCGTTGATATTTCCGAATCTGTTCAGGGTCCTTTCAAGATCGTTTACGTTGAACACGTGGGTCCTTACCACAAAGTGAACAAACAGCTTGAGCGTATTGAAAAGTACATGACCTCCCAGAATATGACCTGCGGCCGCACCTTCGGTGAATACCTGGACGATCCACAAGTCGTGGAAGAAGCTCGCCTGCGCTCTAAAGTGGGCTGCATCATCACTGGCGAACCACCACAACTTGTGGAAGGCCTGCAAGTGGGCGAAATCCCCGAGCGCAAGTACGTGATGGCGGTATTCACCGGGTCCCCGGGCATCGGGCCTTTGAAAGTTTACCCACGCGTGAATGACTTCATGGTAAAACAAAACTTAAAACAAACTGGCGCCGTGATTGAGATCTACGAGATCCACTCCATCACCGAGAAAAACGCCATGACCACCACTTACCTGTTCCCGGTTCAATAATGAAAGCGGTGGTTTTATCCGCACTGCTGCTGACCTCGGGGCTGGCTTATGCCGAAGCCCCTTGTCCGACCAGCTGCCAGGGGCCGTCTTCGACCCCGGATAAAATCACCCTGTCCAAAATTGAGTCCACCCCTGCCTGTCTGACGCGTAAAAATGATGAAAGCAACGAACAGATCGTCCAGCGTGAAAAGCTCACGGACTTTGAAGTGCTGGCGCGTCTGGTGTTTGCGGAAGGCATTTCGACCAATCTGGAAAAGTGCGCCAAATACGAAGACTCCCTGTTTGCCAGCCTTGCCTGGGGTGTGCAAAACCGCGTGGCGCTGGCAGAAGCCCAGCCCCGTTACGCCAAACAGTTTGGCAAGGGTCTGCACGGGGTGATCTTCAAGAAAGCCCAGTTCAATCCGGCAGTTTCTAAAAAATCGACTTATTCAAAACTTTTCCTGTGCCCAAGTGAACACCCGCAATGGCAGAAGTTCTGGGAGCTTTCCAAAAAAGCCGCCGATCAGGCGCTATCCCACCCGCAGAAAAATCCGCTGCCAAAATCCGGGACTCATTTTTATTATCCGCAAAGCACTCAGGCGACGAATCCACCCGTAGCGTGGGCTGACCTGAACAAAGATGCCGCCAAAAAGGCGTACATGAAGGACGTCAAAATTGAAGGCACCCGCTATAGCAACGAGTGCATTCAATTCTTTTCTTACTAGTTGATCTCGTATTCCGCAGTCACTTCGACACGAACTTTGATCTGACCCGCGGCCACATCAGTGGAAGCCGCTTCCGCCATCATTTTGGCGCCGCCAAAGTTTCTGAACACCGGTTGTGGAGGCAAGCCGCCAGAAACACCGTGGCTGATCTTGGAAACACCTTTGATCTTCACACCGGCCGCCTTGGCAATTTCATCAGCCTTGGTGCGGGTCGCACGAACGGCTTCACCCAAGGTCGCAGTTTCTGTCTGATCGCGCTTGTCAGAATCCCAGGAAAGTGACGACACGTTGACACCTGCATCCATGGTCTTTTTCTCGGCCACCAGGGCGTCCAGGAAGTTCCCGGCGTCTTCAACCTTACGCAAAGTCACCGTCAAAGACTGGGACACACGGAATCCGACCATTTTATTCTGACGAAGTTTTTGATCGTATTCATATTCCGGATTCAAAGAATAGTTGTCGGTTTGGATGTCTTCTTTTTTGATCTTGAAGTCTTCCAGAGTTTTTCTTACCTGTTTGAATTGGTTAGCCGCCAACCCTTGAGCTTGCTTCGCCGTAGAGGCTTTGCTCCAGACTTCGATATTGAGGTTGACCAAATTCGGGTCCAGTCCTCGCTCCGCAAAACCGCTCACGACGATATAGCGATTGTCGGCCAAAGCTTGGGCACCGGACACCATAGAGACAGCCATAAGGCCTGCCAAAACGTACTGCTTCATTCTTCTCCCCTTTCCTTGGGTCAAAACACTAGCATAAGGGAGGGAATGTTTTAGGACAAGCTGCTTCAAGGATTGCGAACTAACAAAGTTCAGTCATAATTGGAGGCTCAACTTTCAAGGAGTTCCCCAAATGAAAAAGATGCTTTTGATCGGCACAGCAGTAGCAATGATGCTTTCTGGCTGCGCGACTACACAAGAAAACCCAAACACAGCTAAAGGTGCTGGTATCGGTGCGGCGATTGGTGCTGTTGCAGGTGCGGTGATTGGTCACCAAACTGGTAAACGCAACGAAGGCGCTTTGATTGGCGCAGCGTTGGGTGCTGGTATCGGTGGTACCGTTGGTCACCGTTTGGATAAACAACAAAAAGAACTGGCGAAAATCGCTGAAACCAAAAGAACTGAACAGGGTCTGATCACGAAGCTGAAAAGCGACATCCTGTTTGACACTGGTAAAGCTGATTTGAAACCAGCGGCGCAAACCAACATCAACCAGTTGGCTGCCATCATGAAGAAATATCCAGAGAACGTGCTGACTGTTAAAGGTTACACTGACGACACTGGTACTCAGATGGTGAACAACCCATTGTCTGAACAGCGTGCAAAAGCCGTCAGCGCTCAATTGATCGCTTCTGGTGTCCCTGCACAAACAGTGACTTCTGTTGGTATGGGTGCATTGAACCCAGTTGACCCAGCGAAAACGAAAGAAGCGCGTGCTAAAAACCGCCGCGTGGAAATCGAAATCACTGTGGACGAATCCAAAGTTCCTAAGTCCTAGTTTTCAAAAATAAAAAGGCCCGATTCCTTCGGGCCTTTTTGCTGACTCTCAGCACACACATCCCGTGTAAGTTACCACTTCAATTGTTCCCATTTCCCCAACAATAAAACCGTGCCCTACACTTCCTCTAAATCATTCAGAGGAGTTTCCCATGGCATTTGGAATTGTTCATTTTTTCCCGAACGGCACAAAACAACAATACGACGCCACCTTGGCGGCTGTGCATCCGGACCGAAGCACATTGCCCAAAGGTCAGCTGTATCATGCCGCCGGAGAGTCTGACGGTGGATGGACCGTCATCGCGATCCATGATTCACAGGAAAGCTGGGAAGAATTCCGCGATGACGTTCTGATGCCTCGCCTGTCCAAAGGGATCCAAGGAGGCTTCACCACACCTCCGCAAGAGCAGAGCTTTGAGATTTACTATGAAAAAGAAATCCGCCAAAGTGCGGGACGCGAAGCCAGTTTGTAATTAAGTGGTTAGAGGCAGATTCAGTTCACGAATCTGCAACCCCTCACGGCTTGAATACATCAGCACTTGGGCGCAGTCTTTTTGGATTTTAAAGGGACGCTTGGAATTCAAGTCCCAGCGGTGAGCCATTGCCAAGGCTACCAAAATAACTCCCTTATGGGTGACGACCACGGAATCTTTGTGCCGCAGCTCAAGCTCGTCCAGCCAGGATTCCAAGCGATCGGCCACCTGCTGGTAAGTTTCTCCCCCCGGCGGACCAGAGTCCCACCCCTGCCAACCATAGGACGGCGGTGAAAAATCCTGACCCTGACGGATATTTTCTACAAACTCACCTTCCCAGCGGCCAAAATCAGTCTCGATCAGACGGGAATCAACATGAACAGGCCGTTCCGGAAACAAAATGCCGGCGGTTTCCCGCGCTCGTTGCAGAGGGCTTGAGAAAAGATCATAGTGAATCCAACGTTCCGTCAAATTCCACCTGCCAAGATCATTCTTCGCAGCTTCCGTCAGAGGAATATCCGTGCGCCCCTGATAACGATTCAGGTCGTTCCACTCTGTGGCGCCGTGACGGATAAGAACGATTTCAATCATATTGAATTCCCTGAAAAATTTCCCATGGAAAACCCATTGCTGGGCACGTGTTTCATTGGCGAGTATATTGCGCTTTCTTATGTGGTCGCAATATCGTTTTTTACAAAAGGAACTTCTGAAGCAAAAGGAGCTGCTCGCTCTTTGTTGCGTGATTCTTTTTGTGCAGTCACTGCTGCTTGTGGCCTTTCCACTGCCGGTTCGCGTGGCTCTGGATATGGCGCTGACTCCGGGAGCACGTGTTGATGATGTCTCTACAATCCTGGGTGTTGAACTAAGTCATCTGACGATTTTGATTTTTGCGTGTGTCGGCAGTTTGACCATCGGCCTGCTGATGACGACGTTTGAATTTCTGGATGAACGTTTCACCAATCGCAGCATCGTTCGCTTGGTCAATAACATGCGCCTGCAGCTGCTGGGTGATTTGCTGTCCCGCCAGTTTGCTTATCTGGAAAGAAAAATCAAAGTCGATATCCTGGGTCGTGTTTCCGGGGACACTCAGAATCTGGAGCTGTTTGTTTCCACCAGCCTGGTTGTAGCTTTCAGATCCATCCCCAGTCTTTTGTTCGCCGTCGTGTCAATGTTCATCATCAACACGCGGTTTGCTTTTTTGATGCTGCTGTTGATCCCGGCGTTCTATGCTTCGATCACCTTCCTTTCCAAAAAAATCAAACAGCACGAAAAAGAACATCGTTCCCGGACAAATCTTTTTGAACATGAATCTCTGCAAGCTCTGTCGTCGCTGTCGCTGTTAAAGTCCCTGCAAGGTGAAGGCGAAGCCCTGCAACGACTGCAGGACCGCCAACAGCAGATCAATCAAACCTTCCTGCAAAGCCGGTTCTTCACCGCATTACTGAATTCAGTTTTCTCAGGTTCCCGCCACATCATCCGTGCGTTGGTTCTGTTGCTGGGTGGATACGCCATTCTGCAGGGACAGCTGACCCTGGGAAGTCTGTTTGCCTTCGTCAGCTATCTTGAAGCCTTGAACCGCCCGGTGGGTGAAATTGCCAACTTCATTTCCCGTTATGGCAAAGCTTCGGCCAGCCTGGAACGCATCCAAGAGCTAAGTCAGGAACAATCCGCCTTCCCCGAGAAAGACGGCACCTTGTCTTTGCCATCATTGGCAAGCACTGATTCCGTTATGAAATTTAACAACGTGGCTTTTGCCTATGGCGAATCTGCCCCCCTGTTTACCGGCCTGAATCTGAATCTGCAGCGCCGCCAGTTGGTGGCGATTGTCGGTCCTTCTGGCGTTGGAAAAAGTTCGTTCATAAAATTGTTAAACCGTCTGCATGATCCCAGCGAAGGCGTCATCACCCTGACCGGTGTTGCCATCAATGATCTTGCTTTACGTGACTTGCGCCGCCACGTTTGTCTGATTTCCCAGGATCCGTTCTTTGTATCCGGTACTGTACGTGACAATCTGCTGCTGGCTTTGCCAAGCCTGCCGACGGATGAAGACCTGTGGCTGGCCCTTGAAAAAGTGAACGCCACTGAATTTGTGAAGGCCTTGCCTCAAGGCCTTGATACTTTGATCGGTGAATCGGGACTTCAACTGTCCGGTGGTCAGAGCAAACGACTGAGCCTTGCCAGAGGATTCCTGCGGGCAGAGACCGCCTCGGTCTTCGTCTTTGATGAACCCACCTCCGGGCTTGATCCGGTTTCCGCGGCTCACGTGATCAGTTCCTTGCGCGAACTGGCAGACAAAAAAGAATTGGTTCTATTCTCGACCCACCGGGTTTCAGAATTTGAAATTGCGGATCAGGTGTTGTTCTTTGCAAAACACCAAGTGCCTGCTTTGGCTTCCCATGAAAGTCTGCTTAACACCAACGCCACCTATCGCGAACTGACCCGGCAAGAAAGCAACGAGGTGCCGGTATGAAGCACATCCACTGCCGTCCGGTTCGCAACACGTGGCTGAAAGCCCTTTATGAAAACAATCTGGTGGAAGCTTCCACCAGAACCCGCCTTTACGCCGATAAGCTTTACCTGTATCAAGAGCTTGAAAAGACCTTGGGGGCGAAGCTTCATCTTTACCATCCTAAAACTTGGGGGCTGAAGGCGTTCTTGGCCAAATACGACCTGACGTCGCCAGATTCTTTGCAAGACACCGCTCGTATTGAACAGGCGCTGCTTCAAGAGTTCCCCACCGATGTGATTTTAAAACCTGCGGCAGTGATCAACACGGCGGGTGAAACAGGTTTGTATCTGTTTTCCCGCGAATCGATCCTGCAGGCTTTCGAAGATCAAAACAAAGATCTTGTTCAAGCCTGTCTGCGCGAAACTGTTTACGTGTCTTCCCTGCTGGGAATTTTGGCCGGCGGTGAAGAATTCATTCTGCAAGAGCACATCGCCGCTTTAGCTGGTTACCCGGTGGTCACCAAAACCCGTCACTATCAGGAAGTGCGCATTCACACCTTTGAAAACGAAGTTCTTAAAGGCGCGTCTTATTCCCGCTGGCAAAAAAATGAAATCAAAAATTCCCAAGACTTTTATCGCGCGCAGGATTTCGTTCAGGAATTCCTGAATCAGCTGCCGGCAGAGCTGCTAAAGGGTCAAGCCTGGGGGCTGGATTTGTTAATTTTTGAAAACGGCACCGTGCGTATTCTTGAAATCAACACCAACCGCGGGGACCAAGGGCAATGGACGGGCTTCCTGTCCCGTCCGGAACTGATGGGGGCTTACACCCGCATCATCGAAAAGAAAAAAGGTGTTCGCTTTGCGGGCCTTTCAGGCATCATGCTGCGCTTGAATCTCGGAAACATCACCAAGCATCTGAAAAAGAAATATATTGAAGGTATCCGATGAAACAGAAATTCCTCTTCTTCCGCAACGATGATCTTGGTTGGATGCCGGCTCAATTTGAACGTCTGATGGACCTTTTCCGCAAGCATGAACTGACCTTGTGTGCGGCGGCCATTCCCCTGTACTGCAACGACAGCTACAAGAAAAACGCCTTTGCCTCAGATAGAAAATATCTGGAAGTTCATTCCCACGGATATTCCCACCTGGATCACCAAAACCAAGGCAAGAAAGCCGAATTCGGCGATCAGCGTGATCCCGAAAGCGTTCGTCATGAAATGCAAAAGTCACTGGACATGACCCGGGATCTTTTCGGTGATCTTTACTTTGCTGCGTTTACTCCTCCGTGGAACCGTATCGAGGACCGTTTTCTGCCGATCTTAAAAGAAGTCGGCTTTAAAGTTCTATCCCGTGATGGCGACAAGTCTGCTGCTATCGACGGCCTGATGGATCTTAATATCCATGTGGACGTGCACACCTCAAAAAAAGGCAAGCTGACCAGTCCTGAGGCTATCTGGCAAAGTACTCACGCCCAATGGGAGCAGTCAGACCGCTGTGGCATCATGCTTCACCACAAGCACATGGAAGATCAGGACTACGCCGTTTTGGATCTGTTCCTGGCACAGGTGAAAGAACAAAATATCCCGGTCCTTTCCTATAAGGAAATCTGGAACGAGGGCCGCCATGTCTAAAAAGCGTGTCGTCTTTTATTCCCATGACACTTTTGGACTGGGGCACATCCGCCGAACCCAAAAGCTGGCCAATGAGATTGCCCAGAATGATCGTTCGATCCTGATCATCTGCGCGTCACCGAAAGCCAGTTCCTATTCGTCTTCCCAAGGGATTGAATACCTGAACCTGCCGGGATTCACCAAACAGGTCACAGGGCAGTACGTTCCGCGCAGCCTGAATATTCCCATTGATGAATTCGTGAACCTGCGTGCATCTTTGATCTTAAGCGCCGTGCGCGCCTTCCAGCCCGATGTCTTTATCATCGACAAAGAACCGCTGGGCGTAAAAAAAGAACTTCTGCCTGCGCTGGAATATCTGAAAAAGCAGAAGAAATGCAAAGTCGTCTGTGGCTTCCGCGATATTCTGGATGAAAAAGAAGCGGTCCAGGATGAATGGCAACGCCGTGACACGGCGGATTCTTTACGCCGTTATTTTGACCATGTGCTGATCTATGGTGAAAAAAACGTTTATGACTTCGCCGCAGAGTATGGCCTTGATCCGGACCTGGCGGAAAAACTTCTGTATGTAGGTTATGTTCACCCCCAGGAAAATCTGAATCACAGCGATTTCAAGATGCCGTTTGAAAACAAACTTCCGAACGTCACCCTGACCCTGGGTGGTGGCGGCGATGGTGACGAGATCCTGAAACTTTATACGGAACTTCTTTCCCGTCGTGGCAGCGAGCTAAAATTCAATTCCTATGTTCTGACCGGGCCTTTCGCGAACCCTGAATCTGTCAAAGCCCTGCAGGCGATTGAAGTCCGATTGCCTCAATTGAGCGTCAAAGAATTCGTATCAGACAGCTTCTCGGTTTTTCAACAAAGTGACTTGGTCGTTTCCATGGGTGGCTACAACACCATGACGGAACTGGTCAGCATGGGACAAAAGCCGATCATCCTGCCACGAGTAAAACCCCGCAAAGAACAACTGATCCGGGCTTCTGTCTTCCAAAAACGCGGGCTCTGTGACTTCCTGGCCCCAGAGGCTCTGACCCCGGAATCCCTCGAACAGCTGATCACCCAGCGTTTAAGCAGCCCCCGGAAAGCCCCGCACTTCCCGGCCGAAGGCTTGGCACAGTTCCGTGACCTATTCAGTAAAGGCATCTTATGAAACAAACCGCCATCGGCTTTGTCCTAAAAGGCTATCCCCGAGTCAGCGAAACCTTCATCGCTCAGGAAATCTATTTACTGGAACAACAGGGCTTTCAAATTGAAATCCTGTCCATGCGTAAAGCGCGCGAACCGGAACGTCAGCCCATCGTGTCCCTGATCAAAGCTCCGGTCACCTACATCCCTGAATACATCTGGGCCGAGTGGGGTACAGTTCTAAAAGAAAACCTGCGCACGCTGCGTCTGCATCCAGTTCGCTATCTGCGCTACTTGACCGTAGCGTTGACCCGCACCGTGGTTCAACGTGACGACAGCCCGATCAAACGCTTTTTGCAGGCGGGCTGGTTGATCTCTAAAAAGAATCTGGGCACCGACAGGTCCCCTATTCATCATTTACATTCACATTTTGCGCACACTCCGACCGAACTGACCTGGTACATGTCCCGCGTTGCGGGGCTTAAGTATTCCATTTCTGCTCATGCCAAGGATATCTACACCATTTCTGAAAAAGAACTGGTCGAACGCATCAACAGTTCTGAATTCATTATGACCTGCACCAGCTATAATCATGAATTCATGCAAAAGCTTCCGGCCGTGCAACCGCAAAAGGTTCACAAGGTCTATCACGGCATCAATCTGGAATCCTTCAAACCGACCTTTGCGAAAAGCTATTCCACAGAAGAACTGTCCCGCTTTGTCAGCGTCGGCCGTCTGGTCGAGAAAAAAGGCTATGACGTCATCTTCACTGCCCTGCAGGCTTTGAAAAAAGACGGCGTGAAATTCAGCTATGACATTTACGGTGCCGGTGAAATGAAAAAAGAATTGCTGGCCCTGCGCGAGCAGTTGAATCTGGAAACTGAAATTCAGTTCCATTATACCGCCACCCATCCGCAGATCATTGAGCGCTTCAATCAGGGTGGTATTTTTATCTGCGGATCAAAGCTGACGGCCAGCGGGGATCGCGATGGTATTCCAAATACCGTGGCCGAAGCCATGTCGATGGAACTTCCAGTTATTGCCACCAATGTGTCGGGCATTCCCGAACTTATCACCCACGGCAGTGACGGCCTTTTAATCGCAGAAAAAGACCCGGTGCAATTGACTCAAGCCCTGAAGGACTTGCTTCAAAACACCGAAAAGGCCCGCAGTCTGGGACTGGCCGCCCGTCAAAAAGTGGCGCAGGTCTTTGACAGCTCAAATCTGATCAATAACTGCTCCCGCCTGCTGGGACCTTACCGATGACGAAACCTCGTCTGCTGTTTTATTGTCAGCATCTGTTGGGCATCGGGCATTTGACCCGGTCCCTGGCTATTTGCGAAGCGCTGAATGAAGACTTTGAGGTTCACTTCCTGCAAGGCGGACCGGATGTTGGAAAAACACTGAAGCACCCGTCCTTTCATCATCATTTTTTGACACCGCTTTTGATGCGCGAATCAGATTGCAGTCTGTATGACCCGGCCGGCGTCAAAACCGCTGAAGAAATCTTTCAAGAGCGTCAACAGTCTATCAACACCTTGCTAGGTGATCTGCCTTTTGCCGCGGTGATCACCGAACTGTTCCCGTTTGGGCGCAACAAGTTCAAAGGTGAAGTCATGGATCTGATCCAGAAGGCCCGTACGGTCAATTCGATGGTGCACGTGTCCTGTTCGATTCGCGATATCCTGGTTGAAAAAAAGGACTCGGTCGAACGTGAAATGAAAATGGTCCGTCTGGTTGAAGAAAACTACGACGCCGTCTTTGTTCATTCCGACCCGCAGATTCTGCGCTTTGAAGAAACGTTTTCCCAGGCAACCCGTCTGCAAGAAAAATTATGCTACACAGGTTTCGTGACTGAAAGTCCGAAGGCCAAACACAGCTTAGGCCGCCGCAACGAAATTCTAATCAGCATGGGTGGCGGCGTTGTCGGTGATGAGCTGGTGTTGGCGGCCCTTGAAATCATGCCGTCCCTGCCGGAATACCTGTTCCGGGTGGCACCGGGGCCTTATGCCTCTGAAGCACTGAAGAAAACTCTTGCCGAAAAAGCGGCGAACAATCCGCAACTGCGAATTGAACCCTTCTTGAACAATTTCGAGGAAGAGCTTTCGCAGGTCGCCCTTTCCATCAGTCTTGCTGGCTACAACACCATGATGAATATCCTCAACACCCGCACGCCGGCTTTGGTGTATCCATACATGGCCAACATTGAACAGAATCTGCGCGCGACCCGTATGGCCGATCAGGGTCTGCTATCGGTGATCTATGAAAAGGATCTGACCCCGGCAGATCTGCTTAAGAAAGTAAAAAATCAACTGCAGCACCAATGGCCTTCACTTGAAGTCGGTCTGAAAGGTGCTAAACAAACATCGAAGTTGTTATCGAATATACTTCAAGAAAGGACGAATTCATGATCCGTCTTCTTTTGCCTCTGGTACTTATTTCAGGACAAGCTTTGGCGCTGGGCCAAAGGCTTCCAGATGAAGGGGCCCCCGTATTTATTTCTGACTTTGAAAAAGGCGGCTTTAAAGGCTGGGATATCAAACGCATTCCGCAGGATCATTCTGCCGAAATCCAAAGTGACGTGGTTCGCTCTGGCAGCAAAGCTGTGCGCTTTGAACTGCGCAACAACGAAAATGTTTCAGGCGGCTTCCGCTCGGAATTGCGTGATCCCTACTTTGCACCATTGTTCCAGGACACATGGTACCACCTGTCGGTGTTCGTGCCTGAGCACTTCCCGATGACTGTGACTAACTCTTGCGTCTTTGCCCAGTGGCATGATCAGCAAGATCCAGGGGATGGCGACCGCAATCCGCCAATTGCCATTCGTCTGCGTGGCACGGGACAACTGCATATTACGGCTCGCTACAATGCCGAAAAAATCCAAAATGGAAAACCGGGACCTGAAGTGTTGTTGTATGAAGACGTCCGCTTCCAACGAAATGAATGGAATGACTTTATCGTGCGTGTTCACTGGTCCTATCTGAATAACGGCCAGGTGCAGATCTGGAGAAACGGAAAAATGATCGTCGATTACCGTGGCCCGATTGGCTACAACGACGACAAAGGACCTTACTTCAAGATGGGTGTTTACTGCCGGGAAACTCCGGTGGAACCTTTGGTCGCTTATCACGACAACTATCGTCGCGCACCGACATCAACTGAATTGAAACTGAAATAGAGATTTGAAAGAACAGGCCCGGCTATTCGTAGCGCAGGGCCTCGATGGGTGACAGCTCGGAAGCTTGTTTCGCCGGCCAAAGTCCAAAGACCAGACCCACCACAAACGAAAACACAAACGCCACCACAACAGAACTCATCGAAAATAACGTCGCCCAATCCAGCAGCTCGCCCGCCGCGACAGATAATAGATATCCCAGAACGGTCCCAACGACTCCGCCGAACAGACCGATCAATACGGATTCCACCAGGAACTGAGACAGAATATCCAGACGCTTGCCACCAATGGCTTTACGCAAACCCACTTCCCGGGTGCGTTCTTTCACGGATACAAACATCACGTTCATAATACCGATACCTCCCACCAGCAACGCCACGACTGAAATCGCCTTTAACATGGACGAAATAATGCCTGTGGACTGGGTGTACAGTTCCTGGATGTCGTTCATATTGCGAATGTCGTAATTGCGAGCTTCACCGTTTTTAATCTGACGATGGGAATACATCCATTCATCAACAACGTATTCTGCCCGCTTCATCGCCGGCCCCGAATCCGCCGCTTCTATTGTCATCACAGCAACACTGCGACGGCCCAACAAACGGTGCATGCCCGTTTTCAAAGGCACGATCAAAAGATCATCACGGTCTTTGTAAGCCGTCGCCCCTTTTCGCGGAAGCAGTCCAATAATCTGATAATCAGCGCGATTGATACGAAGGATAGCCCCCACCGGGTTGCGATCCCCAAAAAGATTCTGGGCCGTGGTCTGGCCAATTAAAGCCACACGCGCCTGCAAACGGTTTTCATCATCGGTAAAGAAGCGCCCCATCACCGGAATAAAATTCTGCATGGCCTCGATAGAAGGTGTCGCCCCCATCAGTTCCACCACGGCATTTTTATTCCCGTAAGACGCCGTCACGTCCCCGTAGACCTGCGCATCGACGCTCTTGATTGCAGGCACGCTGCGCGAGAACTGTTCTAAAGACTCATAGTCATGCAATTCGAATTTGCGTAAGCTTTCGCTGGCCCCTTTGGCGCTTTTGGGATTTACCGCGCGCACGTTCAGAATATTAGTGCCCAGGGATGAAATCATATCACCAACAGCTTTTTTAGCCCCTTCCCCGATAGCGACCATCGCCACAAATGAGGCAATGCCGATCATCACTCCTAAAGTAGCCAAGCTGGTACGCAACAAATTCAAGGTCAATGACACCCAGGCCATGCGAAGGTTTTCACGCAAGCGTTTCCACTGAAATCGCTCTGCGCGTTCTTTCGTCGCAATGACTTCCGGATTTTCACAGCGAATGCGGGGTTCTTGCAGGGTTTCATCCCCAACCACCAGACCGTCTTTGATTGTGATCAAACGACGGGCTCTTCTAGCCACTTCCGGTTCGTGGGTGACCAGAATGATGGTTACACCTTTTTTGTTCAAATCATCCAGCAGGCCTAAAACTTCTTCTGTCTGCTGGGATGAAATATTCCCGGTCGGTTCATCGGCAAAAATAATTTTGGGATTGTTCGCCAAGGCACGGGCAATTGCCACGCGCTGCTGCTGACCACCGGACAACTGATGCGGCCGGTGGGTCAAACGGTGCCCCAGATCAACGGCTTTTAAAAGCTCAATCGCGCGCTCCTGCGGATTTTCGCCACCGGAATAAATGATTGGCAAAGCCACATTGTCTATACAGGTGGATCTTGGCAGCAGATTGAAGAACTGAAAAACAAAACCAATCAGATTCGACCGCAGTTCCGCCAACTGATCGTCATCCAGACCGTCAATGTTCTGACCATTCAGATGATAGTCTCCACCTGTGGAACGATCCAACAAGCCCAGAATCTGCATCAAAGTGGACTTGCCTGATCCCGAAGGACCCATGATCGCCACGAATTCGCCCTGGTGAATATCCAAGTTCACACCCGCAAGGGCTGAAACCTCAATAGACTCCCCTTCACCGACTTCGGTGACGTATTGTTTCTTGAGATTGCGAACAGAAATCAAAGGCTTCATTATTTCTTCTTGGCCCCTACGCTGAATGGCAGACTTTTGCTGTCATTTTCATATGACAATGGCTTGTACAAAACCTGATCTGCAACGGTCAGACCCGCCAAAACTTCGACGGACTCGCCGTTGGATTCACCCAAAGTGACTTCCCGTTCAACATGTTCACCACCCGGGCCAACCAATTGCAGCTTCACGGTTGTGTTTTTACGTCCTTCAGACAGCCAGCTTGGCAACAGCAGGGCATTTTCTTTTTTCGCAATCAGATAGTCCACGCTGGCTGACATGCCGGATTTGATTTTATCCGGGAAGTCGGTGGAGGCCGTGATGAACACGTCATAAGTGGTCACATTGTTAGTCACCGTGCTTTGCTGGCCAATGCGTTCCACCACCCCGCTAAAGCGCTCGCCCCCGTAGGCATCAATTCCCACTTCCACGGTTTGACCGACATGAACTTTGGCAATATCGGTTTCATCCACCTTCGAGATCACAATCAGAACGTCAGAAATCTCGAATAAGGTATTTTCCTGAGTCACCGACTGACCTTGATTCACACTGCGCAGAACCACAGTCCCCGTCGCTGGAGCCAGAATCGGTGTAGGACGATACATTTCTTGCAGACGCGAGCGTTCTTCGGCAGGGATGCCCTGGTGCAGGGAGTCCATCAACGCCACCCGGTCACTGGAACTTAAAAGTGCCAGTTGCTGCCCTTTACGGACCTTGGCGCCTTCTTCCACTACAACACGGTCCACACGACCCGCGATCGGAGTGTTCACCACGACTTTGTTTTTCGGAGTCACAGAACCATTGGCTGTGACTTTCACCACCAGTTCTCCGGTGCTTGCGGTCAGCACCTTCCAGGCACTTCTTTCGGAAGTGCGGGAAAACTTATACCCGGCAAAAAGCAAAAGAGCGACCGTTGCCACTCCTGCCATAATCAATGTTTTTTTCACTGTTCCTCCGTTACGGCCAACAGTCTTTCAAGTTCTATGCGACTTTCCAGGGTATCGCGCAGACTTTGCAGATAATCGCGTTCACCGGTGATCATTTTGGTCTGTGCCTGATCCCAGTCCGAGTATTTGCGAACACCCAGTCGATACTGTCTTTCAACCGTTCGCGACCACAGATGAGTCGCTTTGACTTCAAGTTCTTTAGCTTTTAGATATTTAAGATTCGCACCGAAAAGACTGCGCGCTTTTTCAACATTTCTCTGCAAATGCGTGCGCGCGTCCTTCAGATTGAATTCCCGGGACAGTGCCACGGCCCGGCTCTGTCCTGAGCGATTGACGGTCGAAAAACCCTCAAACAACGGAAGGCTTAAAGTCAGACCGTACTGGTTTTCCTGCACTGTTGATTGGTCTTCGGGTTTTGCTTTCGCCCACTGCACACTGGCCTTCAAAGATGGCAAATAGCCGGACTTCTGAATCGCGGAATCAGCCCACGCTTCATCCACCTGATCTTGCAACAGCATCAGACGCGGGTGATTGTCCGTCAGTGGAGTGTTGATTTGCGAATTTAGCAGCACATCAATGTCGTCGACCCATTTCGTGTCTATAGGCAGACTTTCCCCCAACAAGGCTTCGATTTCAGCCATTGCCGCGACATAGTTCTGATTTTCCAAAGCCAGGGTGGCTTTGGTGATTTCAACATTGGCCCGGGACAGTTCCACTGACCAAAGGGCTTCAACTCCATTATTGTATTTGATTTGCACCACCGAGGTTTGATCCTGCTGCAAACGCAAAAGTTTGTTCCATGTTTCTGTCGCGCGCTGGGAAATCAAAATACGCAACAGAGCCCGGCGAAGAGTGTAGCGGACTTCGGCTTTCTGTTCTTGCAGCTGGGACAGGCTTTGACGTTCCTGGAAGGAATACTTTTTAACTGTATTATAGGTAGAAAAACCATTGAACAGATTCCAGTTCGCTTTCACTCCATAGGTGTCAGTGGTAATATCAGACCCCAGAAGTCCGCCCTCCTGCTCTTGGCGGGTGCGGTCGGCAAAAAGGTACACTGACGGCAGGAAGTCAGACTTTGCGGCGTCTTTTTGATAAGAGGCTGCTTCTTTCTGTTTTTCAAAGGCTTGAATTTCTGCGTTCTGAGAATAGGTTTTTTTCAACAACGTCGACCAATCCCAGACGACCGCCGCCTGGGATACAGAAGAAATCGTCAATAAAAGGACCAGAACCGCTTTAGTCATCAAAGAGTTTCATCCTCTACCAAAGTAAAATCACCCTGCAGACGAACCGTCGGCATCAGAAAGCCTTTTTTATAAGTGATACTGATCCCCGACCAGACAAAGCGACCTTGAAATTTCGCCAGCAGCGCTTCACGCTGAACTGGATCCAGCGTCACAAAGAAACGAATGGATTGAACGCCATCAGCCTGTTCACCGAAAGAGTCCGGGGACAGCGAATACACCGCACGTCCATTGACGTTGGCTTCGCGAGTCAGCCAATGGGCGCCGACTTTCAGTGTTTTACCAACAGGATGGCCAAGCAGCACAGTTTCATCAAACAATTGAACTGGCATTGGCAGATTAAAAGTGAACTTTTTAAGCCCGTATTTATGGGTGCAAGCCTTGATACGCAGACGGGTTTGCACTTGATTCGCCGCCGGCTCTGCAAAGGACATATTCAACTTGCTGCTAAGGGATTCACCGTCTTCAGTGCAAGTATCCGCGATAAGATCATTTTCTTTCAAAAAATACTTATATACCGGAGTGGCCATCGCCATTCCCGGCACCACCAACAGAGCCAAAGCAAAATTAAACGTTTTCAGCATTGTGGCCTCCTTGACGTTGAATCAGCCCCTGCAGGCGCCGCCAGTTAATAAAGAAGAAATCACGAGGGAAGACCGGCAAAGCGCGGATGACTTCGCTGGATACGGTGTTGTTACGATAAAGCAAAGTTGGAATCCATTTTCGGGCCGCGACTTCATCAAACGTCGTGTTTGGCAGCGGATACACACGCAAGCCTTCCACGGGATGACGAGGATTCAGCAAAAGCTCACGGTAAGTCAGCACGGTGCTGAATTCCAGATAGCCCTTGTGATCAAAGCCTTCAATCCCCGCTTGAGTCAAAACCCTGACAATCCCCTGATTGCAATTGTTCTTAAGCAAGCTGAACTTTTCTTTCGCCGAACCTTGTGCCGCCGCCAGATTTTCCAGAATGACCAACAAAGTGTCCACTTTGTCTTTGGCCACCATCAAGGTCACACCCACCGACATCGGGGCAATATTCTGATCAGCAAACAAACGCAGCTGCTTGCGGAAGAAAGGATTATTAAAGATAAATGCACGGGCCGTGTTAGCACCCTGATTGTGGGCTTTCCAGCCCGTAGCGGAAAGTTCAAACAGACGACGTCCAATACGCAGGGTGGTGTGCCCCAGCGGACGCCAAAACGGATGATAATTCAGCTCAATCGGAACCAACTGGTTACCAAGAGCCGCCGCGATCAGTTCTTCGTCTTTTTCAAAGCGTTTTTCTGCGGGAGTTCGCCCCGTAATCTGGAAGGAAAGCTCCTGCCCGGATTCACCGAAAATGCTGAAGGATTTTTTCTGAGTCGTCCATTCACCTGCCGCCGGGCTTACAAGGACTCCCCCATCGGCCAATTCAAACTTTCCAAGAAGCAGACCGGCTTCAAAGGATTGCATATGCAGATCCGCCAGCTTCCCGGTCACATCGAAAACGACGGCCAGGCCTTTGGCTTCTTTGTTTTTTAAAACCAAGGCGCGCAGGATTTCAGACTGCCCGGGACGACGCAAAGACACCATGCGGGTTTCCATGCGCGTGTACTTTTCAAACATCTGCTTTGCCGTAAGACTTAAAAGCACATCCAGGCAACCGACTAATGAATCCGGAGAATCAAAATAGTGATGCTCGCGAACCACGGCCGGACGGTTTTTAAGACCCAGAGTCTGCATCAAACTTTTCACGCTGAAAGCCAAACGGACTTTTGCAAGAACTTTATTCACCTGCGGCAGAGTCAATGCTTCCGGACCAGATCCGGTCACTTTACGAACGAAAGATTCTGACCAAATCGCGTTGCGATCATAGATCACGTGAACGGAGCCCTTGGCGGAATGGAAGAAGCTCACCTTGGCGTAAGCGCCAAGATTTTGCTGCTTATCAAATACAGCCTTGCAGGTTCCGTCAAAAATATGACTTTGAGATCTTGTCAACTTCGGCTCCTGCTTAGTTCAACCACTGATTGCTGATTTCAACGTGACTGCCCGTCTGAACCACACGCTGGAATGCCGGATCTTTACCAACACTGATATAGTCAAAGCCCTGACGGGCCATATCCGCCGGGTCAAAGATATTACGACCATCAAAAATGACCGGCGATTTCAACATAGACTTCACTTGAGCAAAGTCGGCGCCTTTGAATTCAGGCCACTCGGTCGCGATCACCAGAACATCGGCCCCCTGCAAAGCCTCATAGAAAGAATCCAACAACTGAACGCGGGATTCGAAGCTTAGCAACTTGCGTGCACCTTCCAAAGCAATCGGATCGGCGGCACGAATGCGCGCCCCATAATAAAGAAACTTTTCAATCAGACGCAAAGCCGGAGCCTCACGCAAGTCATCAGTGCCGGGCTTGAAGGCCAGGCCCCAGATGGCAATCGTTTTTCCTTCCAGTTCGCCTTTGAAATAGTTCTGAACTTTCTTAAAGAAATGATCATGCTGCTGCAGATTCACATCTTCCACCGCTTGCAGGATGCTCATCGGGCTTCCCAGATTGCTCGCGGTCTTGATCAAAGCCTTCACGTCTTTCGGAAAACAGGAACCACCATAACCAACGCCGGCATTCAGGAAGTGAGGACCGATACGACGATCCATGCCCATGCCTTTTTTCACCAGATCAATATTGGCACCGGAAAGCTCGCACACACGGGACAGTTCGTTCATGAAAGAGATGCGCGTCGCCAGCATCGCGTTGGCCGCATACTTGGTCATCTCGGAAGAATACACATCCATCACCAGAATGCGGGATTCATCATCCACAAACGGACGGTACAGACTAATGATCAACTGGCGGGCTTCTTCGCTTTGCACACCCGCGATCACGCGCTCTGGATAAAGGCAGTCTTCCAACGCCGCTCCTTCACGCAGGAACTCGGGATTGGAAACAATTTGAACATCGTACGAAACACCACGTTCAGCCAGTACCCGCATCACTTCCGCGCGCACGGCCTCGCACGTCCCAACTGGGACCGTGGATTTGACAACGACGACTTTGTCGGCAGTCATGAAGCGGCCGATGCTTTCAGCAACACTCATCACATAGCGCAGATCCGTGGAACCATCTTCATCAGAAGGTGTGCCCACGGCGATCATCAGAACGTCAGACGTCTGAACGGCTTCTTCAATGTTCGCAGTGAACGTCAGACGTTTTTTCTGGAAATTCTTTTTGATGAGTTCTTCAAGACCTGGCTCATAGAAAGGAGCAATTCCGTTATTTAATTTTTCAATGCGCTTCACATCGATATCAGCACACAAAACATCATTACCTTTTTCAGCAAAGCAGGTCCCGGTGACCAAACCAACATAACCGGTTCCAATAACAGAAATTTTCATACACGCCCCTCTGACAAACAAAACAATATCGGGGCGGACCTTATACTATTACCGGTAATTTGAGAACGATGCAGAGTGAGTGATCGAAACTTTTACAAGACTTCGCAAGAGACATCTGTGAGCAACGCGCGATGATCTTTGTGCCACTGAACTGTTTTGCGAAGTCCTTCATCGAAGTGTACCGCGGGTTTCCACGAGAGAAGTCTTTCTGCTTTGCTGATGTCAGCCCAAGTCTCTTTCATGTCAGACTTGTTCGCAGCACTTTCTTCGATTCCACTTTGCACACCAAGTTCATTTTCAATCCCATGGATCACGCGTGAAATGCTGATTGGATTTTTTCCGCCACCAAGATTTATAACTTCATAGCCCAAAGGTTTTGCAGAAAGAATTGTTCCGCGAGCGATGTCATCGACGTAAGTGAAATCGCGCGATTGAGCTCCATCACCAAACAGACGAATCGCCTGGCCACGAGTCATCCACTCGATAAAACGAAAGATCGCCATATCAGGACGACTGGCCGGACCGTAAACTGTAAAGTAACGAACGATGGAAACATCAATGCCGTAAAGATAGTGATAAGTATAAGCCATCACCTCGGCCGCTTTTTTCGAAGCCGCGTAAGGAGAGATCGGCGTGTTCACTGCAAGCTCTTCATTGAACGGCATCGGAAGTCCGGCATACAAAGAAGAAGTTGAAGCCAATATGAACTTTGGAACTTTTGTGCGCTTCATCTGTTCCAGCAGATTCAGGGAACCCATCGCGTTCGTTGTCATATATATGTGCGGGTTTTCCATGCTGTAGCGAACACCCGCGCGCGCCGCCAGATTGAAGACCACATCAAATTGATGCTGGTCAAAAAGCTCAGCAAGCGCTTTGTTGTCCTCGATATCCAAGTGCTGAAAGGTAAAGCCCTTGGTGTTCTTCAACTGATCCAGACGCCAGTTCTTCAGGCGAACATCATAATAAGAATTCAAATTGTCGATGCCGATGACTTCCACGCCATCAGCCAACAGCAACTCCGCCACTTTGCTCGCGATGAAACCAGCAACGCCGGTCACTAAAACTTTCTTCAACTGGTACTCCTGAGATTCAGGCACCATATATAGAAACGCCTCTGGCGCAACAAGCGACAGAGGCGTTATGTGAATTCTTTATCCGAGTTTGTTCCGCGTGATTCCGCAGACATCATCGTTAGTGAGTGATCATCTATTTCTTCAGCAAGCTCTTTGCAAGATCCAGGAAGCGGGCTTCGGTCACTTCTGACGGCCAAGGGATGATCGGGAAATCAAACGGCTCGTCTTCAGAAATATTCCACGACTTCAGATCTTTCGTGATCAGGTCACGAACTTCAGTCGCCAGCAAACGACGGTCAATCTGCTTCACCACTTTTGGAAGTGGGTATTCCAGATTGAAGCGTTTGGAAATAGCCCAGTGAATGCGGGATTCAATAATTTCAAAATCCGGCAGCAAAGCTTTTACCGGAGACACCAGGTCACCCACATAAGCTTCGGTCGCATCATGGAAAAGCATGTGCAAGGCGATCTCTTTCGTCGGGGAAACTTCCGCCCCAAGGCAGGAGTGCTGACCCACGCTGTAGAAAAAGCGTGTGTGACCATTGAATCTTGCCTGACGAGCCAGCGCACAGGCGATGTCTTCGATCATAACCGCATCCGGATCTGGCTTCAGAATACTGAAGCGACTTCCCGACAGGGTCACAACCCAGGACTTTTCCACGATTTCAGGACGATTCAAATTTTCCGGCAGAGCAGGCATTTCGATATTCATGGGTTGGTTGCTTACCCTACCGTTTAGGGAGTTGCATGAAGAATCCACCTAACTCAACGCATCAGATTCAGAATTTCTCGGAACAGTCAAAAGTCAAAAGAAGCCCCTTTTACGGGAAGGTAACTTGAGAAAATTGTGTGCTCTGCCAGAAGCTGCCTCCATCTCTTTGCGCAAAGAGGACAAATAAAATCGAACACAAAATGGAGACCCCACAATATGAAACGTATTCTGACCCTTTTGATCACTCTGATGTCCGCTATGCCTGCATTTGCAGCAGTTAACGCAAACTCGTCTTGGGAAGAGATCGTTCGTGACCGCTATGCGATCATCAAAGCTCCGACCATCTATATGGGGCGTTCTATCGACTACATGTTCGCATGTCAGGACGGCGACCGTCTGCGCACGATGAAGCCGGTAGACACCACAGTCAGCCGTACTCGCGGTGACCGTGAAGAAATCATCGTGATCGACCGCGATTATCTTTCCACGCCGATCGATTACACACACGAAGTGGAGAACTGCTTCTGGAACAACAACCAGCGCCGCTGTAAAATGGAGACTGTCACTGGTTCATACCCACTGACGGTGAACATCCCGGTTTACAAACGTGTTTCCAACCGCAACGTCGAAAGAGAAACACTCATGTTTAGAAAATCTTACACGGTCCCTCAGTGTGACACCCCTACTGTGGACTAAGGCACTTTCAATACCCTTTCAACAAGAGGAGTTCCTAGAACTCCTCTTGTCTGTTTTGGGCCCCGGAATTATTTAGACGCCATGCAAAGACGTGATTTTCTTAAAACCAGTTTGTCCGTAGCAGCCCTTTCCTCCATCCCCGCTTCCGGCCTTGCCAAAGGCTCTGAGTGGGTCAATGACCAGCTGACTGATGACTGGCCGATCGCGCGCCTGAAGGACTCTGAAAACAACAGCATCGACTTCAACGGGGACGACATCAATCGCCCGCATGATGCCTTCTGGAACATCGACGGCTATATCGAGAAAAAAGGCGGCGAACCCAAGTCCTTCTCTGAGGATCTGGATGTTGTGATTGTGGGTGGCGGTATTGCCGGCCTTTCCACGGCTTACTATCTGCGCGACAAAAAGATCGCTTTGCTTGAAATGGATTTCCGCCTGGGTGGAAACTCCAAAGGTGAACAGTACAAAAACTCTGTCTATTCCACAGGGGTGGCTTATTTGGTCGAGCCGGATCAGACAGCCCCACTGGGCAGTCTTTTGACTGAACTGGGCATCTGGGACAAAGCGCGCCGTGAAAACTCGGACCACACCACGGTTCTTTACAACAACAAATTCACTTCCCCGTTCTGGAAAGGCGCCACTGATAAGGCCGCCGCTGACAATTTCAACAAGGTGTTCAAACGCCTGGCTGAAATCGGTGCGGAAGCTGACTTCGACTATAACGGTGAACTGGCTAAATCTGTCGATCATTTGAACTTCGAACAATGGCTGACCAAAGAATTCGGCGATGTTCACAAGCACTTGCTTGAATACTTCCAGCTGTACGGATGGAGCTCGTTCTGCGGTTCCACGGACGAACTGTCTGCTTACCAATACCTGGGCTTTATCTGTGCTGAGACCGGCACTTTGATGGCTTACCCGGGTGGTAATGCTTACGTGGCTCACAAGATGGCGCAAAAGATCCGCAAAGATGCGGGTGACAAATCCCTGCGCGCAGGAAGCATCGTATTGCGCGTGACCACAGAAGGTGATTCCGCTGTGATCTTGTATGAAGACACCATGGGTGTTCTGAAAAAGATCCGCGCAAAACAGGTTGTTATGGCCTGCCAGAAGTTCGTTGCAAAACGTCTGTTGCCACAGATGCCAAAAGATCAGGCTGACGCGATCACCATGCTTCCCTACCGTGCGTATCTGGTTGGCAACATCCTGACTAAAAAGAATTTCCAAAGCCCCAGCTATGAACTGTACTGCCTGAAAGGCCAAGTACCACCGTCCCCGACGCCGATGAGACGCGGTGACCGCAGCTTCACTGACATCTGCTTTGGTACGTGGGCTCAGGAAGAAAAAGTTGATCACAGCGTACTGACGCTTTATCACGGCATCCCTTACGATGGAGCCCGTCAGTTCCTGTTCAACCCGGCTTCCCATGACAAGTACAAAGCCAAATATCTGCAGGACGTGGAACCGATTCTGCAAACCATGAACCTCAGCATGAACGACGTGCACGGCATCCGCCTGACTCGCTGGGGTCACGCTTTGCCGCTGTCTCGCGCGGGCCTGATTCAGGATGGCTTGCCTCAGAAGGCGTCTGAATCCATCAATGGCATCATCCACTTCGCCAATCAGGACAACTGGATGAATCCGTGCTTTGAAACGGCTCACCACTGCGCCATCGAAGTGGCGACAAAAATCAAAGGTTAAGAAGCTCCACATTCCTCAATAAAAGGCCTGTATTAATTTGAGAATACAGGCGCTTTTTTCTAAAGATCACGGGCGATAGAACGATATAGATTTATGCGTTTTATTGCCCTTTTGCTTTTTATGACGACATCGGTGAATGCCTGGGCTGATGGCAAAGCCTATCTTGATCTGGAAGAAGACCAGATCGTTTCTGTATTCAATAAACCCGGAATGAACTGGAAGAACTGTTCGGCCGATCCCAACTGCCGGCCCGTCGGCTGGCCGGATCGTGATGCTTCCATCGAAGTGACGTCCAAGCCGCGCAAGATGAAGGTGGAAGATCCCTACACCGGCACCATGCAAACGGAAGAATACGTGCAGATCAAGTATTCTTACACCCGCGAGCGTGATGGCATCACCTACACCCAACAAGGCACCGGCTGGGTTGATGCAGCCTATGTCAATCGCAGCAAAACCAAAGCCGTCTATGGCGCGGCTGACGACAAATCCGAATACTGCCCACCCGTTCAAAAATCCACAACCGGTGGCGGAACCAAAGAGGTTCAAAAAAGCATTTCCGGAATTCAAGCCGCCATCGCCAACAAAGGTGTGAAGGAAACTGCCGCCGCACTTAAAGCCTCGGTGGGTGCCTGCATGATCAATCCGAAGAATCCGCCAGCGGCCTACAAGGGTGACAATCCGTTTGATTCCTATGTGCTGCCCCACCTGAAAAAACAAGCCGTTCCCAAAGTCGCCCGTGAAGACGGCAAGATGATGACACAGCAGGATCTGATCACCGTCGATGCTCTGGCGCGCACGATGTATGCTGAAATGGCTCGTTGTTACAAACATGGCCTGCACTATCCGATGGCCGTGGCTAAAATTGCGGTGAATCGCGCCAACACGGAAACCCGTCACAAAGAATTCATCAAAGGCACGCACAACAGCGGCAAAAGTGATCTGGCCAAAGTGGTCACCACCCCGTCGCAGTTCAACCTTTGGATGAAGACCCACAACGGACAGAAAAACGGCCCGCTGGCTCACGCCCTGTGCCCGCCTTCAGACAAGAACAAACTTTTCTGGAGTGGCGCAAAGCCCAGCAAGGAAGAGCAGGACATCTGGGACAACACCCTACGCATCGCTACTGAGGCCGTGCTGTTTCCAAAAAAGTTCAATGCACGAACTTCACAGTTGAAGCAGTTCCATTATACGTCGGGTATGGACAGCTTCTTCGGAATGAAGCAGGTCTTCCCGTGGATTGCCGACCGCAAAGTTTCCAAAAATGCCTGTGTACAGGTCTGGGATGGCGGCGTAAAATAGCCGCATGAACCAACAAAACACCAATTATGTTTTTCTGATGGATTGTGCGGACTTTTCTGAAGCCCAGGTGGTGAAGTCTTACCTGACTTCACAAGGGTTCCATCCCCGTGTGCGGGACGAACAAACCCGTGGTGTGGCTCCGCATTTTGGTCAGTTGTTGGGTAAGCTCACGTTGGAAATTCCTGAACACGAATACATGGAAGCGTCTTTGTTGATGGAAAGTCAGGAAAAGCCCCGGGTCCAGATTATTACAGAGAGCGGCTATGACACTCAAGCCTTGGCCAAGAAAGCTCTTTGGAATGCCATCATCGGCTGCACGATGGTGCCTTTACTTTGCAACTTCTATTCGATGATGCTGGGTTACCGTGTGCTTCGCCATGAAGTCCCTTTAAGCAAGACCAGCCGCAACCGTCTGTTCCTGGCGATTGTGTTTAACTCTATTGGGTTCTTTGTTTGGTTGACCGTGGGTCCAAAGATCCTGAATCTGGGTTTCTAAAATTACAAGTATCCCTTTGACTGGCTCTGGACCTCACGGATATCAAAATTCAATCAAATTTGCGATACACTGAAGGGTATGAGACGATGGACCGCCGCCCTGACCGCCTTATGCCTTATTGTTTTAAATTCCCCGAAAGCCCACGCTCTGGTGGTGGTCGGACAAGAGTATGAACCGTATTATTTCAATGACGGTTCTGCCGGTATTGGGGGCGCCTGTTATGAGATCGTTCAAAAACTTTGTTCACTGGAAAAGTCCCACTGCAAATTCAAGTTCGCGCCTTTAAGAAATTTCTTATCAATGCTGAAAGAAGGTCAGGCCGATATCGGCTGTCCCCTGTCGCGATCCGGGCCGCGTGAAACCGCATTTTATATGCACACCCTTTTCCGCGGGCGTTATTCTTTCTTTGGCCTGTCCGAGGCGACTCAAAAAGTAAAAAGCTATGCGGATCTAAAGGACATGCGGGTCGGGGTTCTGGCCCCGTCCATGACCGAAATAAGTCTGAACCGCATTCACGAATTTGCAGACAAGAATTTTAAAATTGAACCTGAAAAAACCATCTTTAATTCTTTGCTAAAAGCTGAAAAGAAAAACTATGCCCTGGCTTACGGAAATCGCGATGTAGCCCTGCGCTGGATCGAAAAGACCCGCAGCCCTTTGCGGGAGGTTCCAGAACTGGGTGAGCCGGTGGCCTATTCCATCGCCTTTTCCAAAAAGAGCTTTAACCCTCAGCGTTTTGAGAAAATTCAACGTTATCTGGTTGAACTGCATAAAGACGGAACACTGGAACAAATCGCCCGCAAGTATCGTTTGACGCTGGCGCAGGATTTTAGCGCTCCCGGGCGGTCCGAACCCTAGCCCCTATAAAGTGAATCCTTTTCCACTTTGGCTGTGCCATACTCGCGCCCATGAGCCGGGAATTTCGCAAAGACATCAAGGGGCGCGGGGCCAGTAGCAATTTTTCAAATCGCTATGATTCACTGACCTATGAACCGACCGAAGAGGACTTCGACAATTATCAGGACGAAGAAAAGCCCCTGCTGCGCACAGAAATCCTGAAGGACAGCTCGCGCACTATCATTTCCCAGAATAAAAGCCCGGATATTGGCTTCACATATTCCATCAACTCTTATCGTGGGTGTGAGCACGGCTGCTCGTACTGCTATGCCCGTCCTTCACACGAATATCTGGGGCATTCTCCAGGCCTTGATTTTGAATCCAAAATCTATGTGAAAGAAGAAGGCCCCCAGCTTTTGCGCGAGGCTTTGATGAAGCCCTCGTGGAAGGGCGATGTCATCATGATGAGCGGAATCACGGACTGTTATCAGCCGCTGGAAAGAAAAATGCAGCTGACCCGTGGATGTCTGCAGGTCTTGGCCGAATTCAAAAACCCGGCTTCATTGATCACCAAAAATGCGCTGATCACCCGGGATCTGGATATTTTTACTGACATGGCCAAGTATGACGGAGTTCTGATTTACATTTCTGTGACTTCTCTGAATGCGGATTTGGCAGCGAAATTGGAGCCACGCACATCACGTCCGGAAGCGCGCCTGAAAGCCATTGAAACTCTGGCAGCAGCGGGCATCCCGGTGGGGGTGAACGTGGCCCCATGTATTCCCGGACTGACCGATCATGAAATGCCGATGATTTTAAAGCGCGCGAAAGAAGCCGGGGCGAAATTTGCCGGTTACACTCCCCTGCGCCTGCCATCGACGGTGCTGCCGATTTTTTCAGAATGGCTGGAAGTGCATGAACCGTTAAAAAAAGACAAGGTGCTCAATGCGGCGAAGGACATCCGTGGTGGCCGCCTGAATGATCCCAACTTTGGTTCGCGCATGCGAGGTGAAGGCGCCCGGGCTGATCATCTGGAGCAGATGTTTGAAATCTATTGCCGCAAATGGAGCTTGAACAAAGAAGAGTTTCATCTGTCGTCGGCAAGCTTCAAACGCCCGACCAATCAGCTGAGTTTTGATATTGATTGATGCCGAAAATAAAAAACCCCTGATGTAAAACACCAGGGGTTTTGTTTTTTTGAATTCAAGCCGGATCTTACAGACCGCGGATCAAGTTCAACGCACTTCCCGCGCGGAACCATTTCAACTGTTCTGCGTTGTAAGTGTGCTTAAGCTCGATAGTCTCTGTAGAACCATCAGCGTGCTTGATGTTTGCTTTCACGTTTTTACCTGGAGCAAGATCGTTCAGATCAACCAGGGACAAACGGTCTGCTTCCTGAACTTTGTCGTAATCTTTTGGATTAACAAAAGTCAAAGCCAGCACACCTTGTTTTTTCAGGTTCGTCTCGTGGATACGAGCGAAGGATTTCGTGATAACTGCAGAAGCACCCAAGTGTCTTGGGCACATTGCCGCGTGCTCACGGGAAGAACCTTCACCGTAGTTTTCGTCACCAACGATAACCCAGCCTTTACCCGCTTTCTGGTAAGCACGTGCCACCTGAGCGAATTCTGCTGTTTCACCAGTCAGTTGGTTTTTACCTTTACCGATTTCACCTGTGAACGCGTTATCCGCACCCAACAACATGTTGTTGGAGATGTTGTCCAAGTGACCACGGTAGTTCAACCATTTACCACCCGGAGAGATATGATCCGTCGTGCACTTGCCTTTTGCTTTCGCAAGAACCAATTGATCAACGAAATCTTTGCCATCCCATTTAGTGAACGGGGAAAGAAGCTGCAAACGATCAGAAGAAGGATTCACTGCCACTTGAGCGGTTGCACCTGCTGGTTTCTGATAGCCTTCAGTGTCCGCGATGAAGCCTTTAGCCGGCAATTCCGGGGCCACTGGCGCCTGAAGTTTGATTTTGCCTTTTGGACCTTCCAGCTCGTCAGTTGCCGGGTTGAAGTCCAAACGACCTGCAAGACCCAAAGCCATAACAATCTCAGGAGAAGCGATGAACGCCAGAGTCTCTGGGTTCGCATCGTTACGTGCACGGAAGTTACGGTTGAAGGAAGTTACGATCGTGTTTTTCTCGCCAGACTTGATGTCGTCACGTTTCCACTGACCGATACAAGGACCGCACGCATTCGCAAGAACAGTCGCGCCCACTTCATTGAACGTCGCCATCTGGCCGTCACGCTCAATCGTGTTCTGAATCTGAGTGGAACCCGGAGATACCAGGAACGGAGACGTCATTTTCACGCCCACTTCCATAGCTTGTTTCGCCACGAAAGCCGCGCGACCGATATCTTCATAGGAAGAATTCGTGCAGGAACCGATCAAAGCAGAGGAAATCTTAACTGTGTAGCCTTTCTCAGCCACTTCTTTTTTAAGTGCAGAGATTGGACGAGCCAAGTCTGGAGTGTGAGGACCCACCAGGTGTGGTTCCAAAGCAGACAAGTCGATTTCGTAAACTTCGTCGAAGTATTTGCCTGGGTTTGCCACCACGTCCGCATCTGCAGACAGGATGTCTTTGTGACCGTCAGCGATGGACGCCAATTGATCACGACCTGTGGATTTCAGGTAAGCGCCCATGCGCTCATCGTATGGGAATACAGAGCAGGTAGCACCCAGCTCAGCACCCATGTTGGTGATAGTTGCTTTACCAGTACAAGAGATGGAGGACGTGCCTTCACCGAAGTACTCTACAACTTTATCCGTACCACCTTTTACAGTCAGCATTCCGCACAGTTTCAGGATCACGTCTTTAGCAGACGCCCAACCGCCCAGTTTGCCTTTCAGGTGAACACCGATCAGCTTAGGATTTTTAACTTCCCAAGGCAGACCCACCATCACGTCAGAAGCATCAGAACCACCAACACCCACAGCACACATACCCAAACCACCCGCATTCGGAGTGTGAGAGTCCGTACCGATCATCAAGCCACCTGGGAACGCGTAGTTTTCAAGGATTACCTGGTGAATGATACCAGCGCCTGGTTTCCAGAAGCCGATGTTGTAACGGGAAGAAGCCGTTGCCAGGAAGTCATAAACTTCTTTGTTGGTTGCATTGGCAACAGTCATATCTGCGCCGGCACCTTTGTAAGCCTGGATCAAGTGATCGCAGTGTACTGTGGAAGGAACAGCCGCTTCATCTTTACCTGCCAGCATGAATTGCAACAAAGCCATCTGCGCTGTCGCATCTTGCATCGCCACGCGGTCTGGTCTTAGAAGCAGGAAGCTTTCGCCACGAACCAATTCCTGGTTCTGTGGATCATCCAAGTGACCGAACAAAATTTTCTCCGCCAATGTCAAAGGGCGGTTCAAGCGATTGCGAACAACAGCCAATCTTTCAGCTGTCTTCTTGTATACGTTCTGCACCATTTCAGGTGAAGTTTCGATTTTCGAAGCCATTGTAATTGCCTTTCTTTTAAGAACGCCCCATCCTAATGAAAATCAGTTGAAATCTCAAACAAAATGCGGGGTTGGGATTCATTCTCGGGACCGTCCCCATGGCCTGAATTGCGCGAGGCATAATGGACTTAAGACTATTTAAGAACATCGTCATCCTCACTGGTGCCGGCATCTCGGCCGAGAGCGGAATTCGCACGTTCCGGGACCAGAATGGTCTGTGGGAAGATCACCGAATTGAAGACGTGGCAACACCTGAAGCTTTTGCTCGAAACCCGTCTTTGGTTCAGCGCTTTTACAATCTGAGAAGGGCTCAACTGAAAGAGCCAAACCTGACCCCAAATCCCGCCCACCAAGCCCTGGTCGAACTGGAAAACCTTCGGGAGGGAAACTTCCTGCTGGTCACCCAGAACGTCGACAACCTTCACCGACGCGCAGGCTCAAAAAACCTGCTGCACATGCACGGGCGCCTGGATCGCGTGTTTTGCCTGCATTGTGACGAGCATTTTGAGTGGCTGCTGGATCTGGCGGTGGATCAACCCTGCCCGCAGTGTGGGCGCCAAGGCGGAGTTCGCCCCGACATTGTCTGGTTTGGCGAGATGCCCCACTATATGGAAGAAATCTATGCAGCCCTGGACAAGGCGGATTATTTTATCTCGATTGGAACCAGTGGGAATGTCTACCCGGCGGCGGGCTTTGTACGTCTTGCGTGGAAAGCCAGAAAGATAGAAATCAATCTAAAGGACACCGAGATCTCCCCCGCGTTTGACGAGCACTATGTCGGCCCGGCCTCCACGGAGGTTCCTCGGTTTATTGCTCAATTTCTCGAGTAATCCGCGCCTCGTCCCTTCTAATACAAATATAGGGCCTCATTCAAACTCATTACGGGACCGTACCCTGCAATAACTTCCATGCAACTTGCTTTTTACGTCGATTTGACGTAAAAAGGGCAGCCGAACCGGGCAACGGTCAATTAGACTTAGTCGCTCTTATCGACTTATATATCGAGTGCTTGAAAAGCAGATCCACATTGAACTTTTGGAGGGTCACAAACATGAGTACTAAAAAGGGATCCGACGCTCTTGAAATGATGGAGGCTAAATACGGCCGTCTTTCTGTGGCAAGCCTGCTGGTCTCATGGAGAACTTCTAACGAGCTTTCTCAGACCCAATTCGCAAAGAAACTGGGGATGTCGGTACAAAGTCTTTGTGATCTGGAAAAGGGCCGCAGAATCCCCTCCCCGGGAAGGGCAGCGAAAATCGCAAAAAAAATGGGCTATCCCGAAATCGCGCTTGTTACACTGGCTCTTCGGGACGCCCTTTATGCTGAAGGCTTCAAGTACAACGTCAAACTTGAAAGCGCCTAAATATTACCAGCCAGAATAGCAGCGCTGGGACGTGATCACTTTGTCAGAGTCACGAACCATGTACAGGCAGCTTTCGTAAGCCATGTGCAACTGGATGCGCACGTGAGGAATCACGTCCCCTTTTGGTGTGATCACGCGGGATGGTTGCGCTTCAATGTCCAGAATTCTTTCGAATGTACAAAGCTCGTCGTAAGAGAAGTCCTCTTGAGCCGCCACAACCTTGATCGCCGCTGTATAACGGTCGCTGTGTTCCCATTTAGTGCAAAGGTTACCGGCAAAGGCCGCTGAAGATGCCAACAAAGTCAAAGTCGCCAAAAGAATACGCATTTTGATTCCTCCTTAGGAAAACGGCCCCATGCTTAAAGGACATAGACCGAAAGAGCAAGAAAGCCTGCCATCCATCCGTTCATTGAAAACTCATTGAAACTGCTTTGCGGCGTATCATTCTTAGACAAAAAGGGCCGCCAGACTAAGGTAATCAAGATTTTATTTGTCCATCCGATAAATCTGATATGACGTCATTTAAGCTGGATGGTTATCGCGCGCCAAAGTTCTCCCGTGAGGATCTTCTACGGATCCGAAAAAAGGAAAGAACCCAAATTGTATTTCTGGATGTGAATTTTCTGAATCAGCGACTTCCCCGCCGGTTCCTCGAACTTCTGCGCGCCTTCTGGATCACCGTCATTGCCGGAACTCCTTTTCTGGCCCTGATCGCCCTTCTGGTTTCATTCGCCATCGACAAGACCTTTTTGGAGACGGTCCGATCAGCGCTAATCACAAAAGAAGGATCGCTGTCTTCCGGCTTTCTTTCAATGGTCCTTGCGCCCATTGGTGTTTATTGGAGTTTAGACGCCATCTTCGGTCGCCGTTGGTCATATTGCGCTGGCTTATACAATGAACTTGTGAAAATGAAAACCAATGCCGCGCCAAAAGGCATCGACGAGGACCTGCTACTTCGAACAAAAGAGGAATATCTGGAGGCACTCATTGCCTATGATCTTATCGATCTGGATCTTTATCACCATAAGTCCTTCCATGAGTTCTTTTCAAACGTTTTAGAAAAAGCCCTCGAGGCCCAACAAAGAAGCATGAGTGGTTTCACTGAGGACTTACTCAATTCAACCGTCACTGTGGAAAATATTAAAACCATGATGGGTCGCTACCTTTTCCATCGCAATAAGCTGATGGAAGCGCAGCGGGCCGAGTACGCAAAAAAACAGGCCGAAGCGACCAAACGAATTATCCAGGACACGGTATCCGACGAGATCCTGCGCCTCTTGGAAGAGCGCGGTTCATCCGCGGGTTCCAAGGCAAGCTAGTAGCCCGGAGCCCCGGCTTCTTTGGCGCCGCCGGCCTCCCGTTCGGCTTCTTCCTCGTCGGTTTCAAAAAGCTCGACGTAATCCTGATAACCGTTTTGGGAAAGGTCGCGGACCGGAATGAATTTTAAGGCAAAAGGATTCACCCAATAGTCATTGTCGGCCCGAAGCAGGATCGGCTCTCCGGTTTTGGCGTCGACAAAGATGCCTTCGGGCTCAAGACCCTCGATATCGTTCATATGGCGAAACGGAGAGAAATCGGGAGTTGTCATAACCACCTCCTTCTTTGCCTCTGATTATCCCCCCTAGCGCAAGGGAGCCCAAGGTCTTTTGCTCTGCCATTCTGCACCAGCCACTCTGATTTCTGTTGGCAACGAAGCTCTGTTCGATAGTCTAGGGGGATGACGCATCTATTTTTACTGCTGACACAATTGGTATGGGCGGCTCCGCAGGCGGCTCTTTATGAACGACCTTGTTACATGGACGAGGGCGATGCGCTGACCACGCATCTGCAGGTTTCTGAAAACCAGTGGATTTTGACCCATCTGGCTTATGAAGAAGATGCATGCAAGCAGGCCTATCTGGCTTTTGAAATCCAGTATACCCCCGCCACGGCCGGGACTGATGTTGATTTGACTGTGTCTGAGTCCTCGTACACTCCATTGACTGAAGAAGTGGCGGAGGCTTTGAATATGGTGAAATACTGCGATTACACCGACTGGAAACGGGGGGAGAAAAAAGTCGTCTCGGGATACTTGTGTGACGAATACAAAGCTCCGAATGTGGGTGACAAAACCTATTCGATCTTCAAAACCGAACAAAAAGACGGCGCTGAGCTTTTGTACATCGGTGCAGCTTCAGCGCAAGGAAGCGGCAAGTCCCCTTCCCAGCGCCATAAAAAATACGAACCGCTGCCGTTCTTCAAACAATAAAAAAAGCCGGATGAAAATCCGGCTTTTTTTATTTAACGACACTCGTAAATATGACCAAGCATTTTGGCGGCGCCATTCACCGAGACCGGGAAGCCCGCGGGAAGTTCCACCAAGTCACTTCTGTTGAACTTGCGCAAAGAGAAAACCAGAGCCCCCTTTACACATAAAGTGTCATCTTCCTTCGGCCAGACCGAACTTTGCACATGCAGCATTGTGGAAAGTTTTTGATCGGCATTTGCGCTCTGGACGTCAGGCAGGACAACTGTCGGCACCACTACCCGGGAATAATCCTGATAGCGAACTTTGTACCCACCGTACTTGTCGTCCCATTCTCTGTAGGATTCAGTCCATTTTTCAATAATCAGATCCGAATTCACGTTCGCAGCAAGCTCTTCTTCACTTTTTTGGACAAATGATTTTTCCTGATTCATCGGAACAACCTGCGGGATCTCCAGATCATTTAAGTGACCTGCAATTTGTCGAACCACTCCGGCCGTACCCACCAGCATCGCAATTTCTCCAGGCCATGCGCCTTCTTTGCACATGTAATAGCTATAATGAGAACCATTGATGTTCAGTTCTTCAAGCTTGGGGATCGCAAAATTACTGATCCCGTCCCCGCCATAGGAAGATCCAATCAGTGCATAAACTGTCAGGTTGTCATTCCTTACCTCCATCAGGCGGCCGTCAGCCTTTACCCACATTCGCTCGTCAGGAATTGTTTCGCTTTTAAAAGCCCGCATCTCAGTAATCACACACTCAAAATCAGCGTCAGCCTTTGCGATCTGCACGCTTGCAGTCACAGTCAGAGCAATCAAAATTTGGGACATCAGGATGATCGTTTTCATAAAAACCCCTTTCAAATGGTGCCGCAGCCCTATAGACATTCATACATGTGAGCCGCTTCTTTGGTCACACCACCGAAAGAAATGCCTGCCATGCCTTCGACGATGATCTCTTTTGCGTTTTCCGGTTCGCGCATTTTTCCAAGCGCGAAGTACACGCCGCCTTTTTCACAGGCAATCTGGTAAGCAGGATAATTACCGTTCACTTCAAGTATGTTGTTCAGTTCAGTCCCGGTCGGAACATTCTTTAATACTGCCGGCAAAGTCACTGTGGGCATCAGAACGCTATTATCCTGCACCAGATCCCGATTCAGGATGCTCGCCAAAGCCGGATATCTTTCAATTGGCAGGGCTTCTTCACGAATCAACATCCTTTCGTTGTAGGAATCCAGGTTGAAGTTTCCAGCATACTGGCGCATGAAACCGGTGTTTGCAGAGTCTGTACCCCCACTCGGCCAGATGCCGCGCACACAGATATAATAGCTGTAACTTTGACCGTTCAACTGGATGTCTTCAATCTTAGGCAAAGCAAAGGTTTGTCTGTAATCACCGCCATATTGAACTCCCAACAAGGCGAACAGGGCCTGATTCATCGTGATTCGCATCAGTCGCCCGTCAGCTTTGGTCCATGCGTTTTCATCCGGTGTTACGGCACTGTTAAAGGCACGCACTTCAGACATTCCGCATTCTAATTCACGGGCTTGGGCTTTAACGGTCAAAGACAGGGTCAGCAGGGCAAGAACGAGAGTGAACTTTTTCATAACAACCTCTTTCAGGGGTGATTTGTATTCGATACAAACCTATGAAGCAACGGCGGTGCCAGGGCTTTATCCCTCTGAAACAGGCTTAATTTTGATCTGGGATGGGTGCTGCCGGAAAATCGGCAAGGCAGCCTGCCGGGGCCCCGGCAGCTGCTGAAAATCCGCTAGGGACTATTTCTTCTTGGTTTTTTGAACTTCAAAGATGTACGGATAGAAAACACTGACGACTTTCCCCGCTCTTTGGTTCTGAAGCTTTTCAAATTTGGCCTGACGAATGGATGTTTCGATGCAGGAATTCAAAGCTTCCGACGCCGGACGAATGCGGTTTTCCTTGAACTGAAATTTCGTCACCGTGCCCTCGGAATCAAAGCTGAAATCCACAACCACTTTACCCACCGGAATCGGCTGATTGGCCGCTTTGGCTTCAGCCATGGTCTGATCATGGCACTTTTTAAGTTCGCCGATCACAACATCTTTATTCGTGTGATGAGCGGATTTCAGGTCCACCTTGGCTTCGCCCTGAGGCGCAGGACCAGGTTCAACCGCTGGGACCTGCGCCCCTGCGTGTAAGGCCATCAGGGCCAATGAGGTAACAATCAAAGATTTCATTTCTATTTCTCCTCGACCGCGGATACCACCGCGTTCAGAACTTTTTTAGCATGATCCACTTGGGATTTCATGGTTTCTTTTTCTTTCATTTTGCCCAGCATCTCTTCCGGAGCAAAACTCAAGGTCTGGAAGAACTCAAAACTTTTTGCGATAGCATCACCGTGATCACGACGAATACTTGGCGGAATGACTTCCAGCAGACGTTCAATTTCCATCGCCGCTCCGCCGGTCCCGGACACTTCACCCAGAACGGTGTAGAACGTGTTGGTCATTTCCACACCCACTTTGCGGTAATCAGTTTTACCCAAAGCAGTATCGACAACTTTGAAGCGTTTTTGCACCAGTTCTTTCAAAGTACGACGACGACGACCCCAGCCGAATTCACGCTGTGCTCTGACCAGCAATAACAAAGACGCTACAGAATACAATACGGCCCACAACCATGGACGATAAAGGACGCTGGCTTCAGCCGCTGGCTGCCACTGCATCAATGGATCTGGCAGACGGTTTTCAGCCACTTTCGGGGCATCCGCTTTTTTACCGGCATCCGCCATACGTGAAGAAGAACCCACCGGCGCATTTGGATTGTTCGAAACCGTCAAATTGATCGGCTGAGTCGTGCGTGTGTAGTACTTCTTGGTCTGAGGATCAAACATGCTGACACTCAAGCCCGGCAGAACCATCTGGCCTTCCTGACGAGGAATCACCAGCACTTCAAATTCCTTGTAGCTTCGCCCGTTTTTAAAGAACTTGGATTCAGACTTGCTGTCGTACTGTTCAAGCCCCGTTGGCAGGTTCAGGGCCGGAAGATCAATCATCTTCGCATTGCCAGCGCCTTCAAAGCGGATTTTCAGACTGAATGGCTGATTCACCAGAACCTGCGGATTTTCCACGGAAGCATGCAGTTCAAACTGCCCCACGGCTCCGGTAAAGTCCGAAGGACGCCCTTCCACCGGCAAAGGTTTTACTTTAACAGGAACAGCGGCAGAGCTCTTCGTGTATTCATACGGCTTGCCATAGAATCCGAACCCTTGAGTCGGCAGACGCACGCGGGATTTGATTTTGTATTCATCAATTGTCGCAGTACCCGGTTTGATCGGGAACAAGGCGTGGGAAGCCAGCAGGGCTTTCTTCCAAGGGGTCCCGTTTACGATCTCTTCCGTGAACTGGATAGAAGGCACCTCTTCAATGATCTCTTTCCAGTAGCCTTTCAGGCTTGGGAACTTCAAACGATCCAGGGTTTCCATCTGACCACGGGTGTAGATGTACCAATTGACTGTGACCTGCTCGCCTTCAAAGACCTCGGTCTTGTCGACTTCAACAGAAATAAAGAAGGCTTCGTTGGGGTTCGTCGGCAGACTGCGGAAGGCGGCTTCTGGCAAGCCCGTCGTATTCGGATAGCCGCCATAATCTTCCTGCTGTTGCGGTTGTTGCCCTTGCTGCTGCAACAGTCTTTGGCGCTGACGCAACAATTGATCAAAAATCTCTTGTTCGGCCTGATCCATGGATTCAAACGGATCATCAAAACCCGGAGGAGCCATCGACGGACGCTTCGGAGGTTTCCCCCCACCCATACTTTCCTGACCGACTTTGATCACGATGGGTTGTGTGCGGTGAACCTTGCCACCGATCACGACCTCATAGGAACCCACGCTCAGAGTGCCGGTCTTTTTAGGGCTTAGCTGATAATGGAATTCTTTGCGGCGCTGGGTTTGGAACTGCATCCCGGATGATGTATTGACCAGCTTCTGAGCCACGGCATTGCTTTGCCAGTTGTTCAAAAGATCAAAGCCGTCCAGATCCGGCAAACGTGGGTCCTGAATGTCGACGTCTTCACTGGACGTCACGGCCACGGTCAAAGTGAACGTATCACCAATACCCATTTCGTTGCGGTCCACAGTGGACTGCACGGTCGTTCCGGCGGCCTGGGCAAAAAGCCCGAAGAAAATAAAACTTAGAAAGAACAGGAAATTACCAGTCTTTGTCACGAGGCTGCTCCTTCACATCTTTGCGATTGTATTCAGCACGGATTTTTTCTTCCTGCTGTTTCAATTCGCCCAGGATCTTTTTCACGTCCCCTTCAGTCAGCTCTTTCCCGTTGAACGGACGAGGCTTGTACTTTTGGGACTGCTGAGGGGTTTTACCCTCTTTTTGTTCCTGATCCTTGTCGCCTTCTTTGGGATCTTTTCCATCCTGATTTTGCTGCTGTTGGTTCTTGTCACCATTTTGCGGCTGATCCTGCTTGCCTTCACCGCCGCCCTGTCCCTGCTGTTGTTGGGTCAGAAGCTCGATGTTGGTTTTTACTTCTTTGGAAGAAGGAATGATCTCAAGCGCCTTTTGATAAACCGCCAAAGCCTCGTCCACCTGTTTGGCCTTGCCTAAAAGCTGCGCCTGATTAAAGCGCGCCATAAACACCAGCTCAAAATTCTTGTCAGCCAAGGCAAGCTTTTCGGCCTCGCGATAAGACTGCAGCGCTTTTTCCGCCTGCTGCAAACCTTCAAAGCTTAAACCCAAATTCAAATGAAGCTGACTGACAAAGGGATCATAATGAAGACCTTCAAGATACTTCTCCATAGCCCCCGGGAAAGTCTGCCCCGTCAGAGCCTTGTTCCCCTCACGATTCAATTCCAAAGTTTTAAGATGAGGCCTGCCCGGCCCACAACTTACCATTGCTAATGTCATTCCAATACACAAAGCCTTGGCTGTGGTTCTTGCTCGAAGCAAGTTCCACAGCGAGCCACGAAATGCCATACCTACCCCCTGCCCATCACGAGCGAGGACTGTCCGAAGCTTCGAGTAAGAACCACAGCCAAGGCGCTTCATGCGGGTGGTACCTCGTAACGGCCTTTCCAGAACAGGAAAGAGTTGCGGCGTTCACCCAGGAACAGTTCAAGCAAAGCAATGATGATTCCAAACATCAAAACTGTCTGGAAGCGTTCTTCGTACTGGGTGGCCATGGTTGTGTCGAACTGGGCTTTTTCAAGTTTGCTGATGTCTTCCACCAGCAACTTCGTCTGCTCACCACCAAATGTCGCGAAATAGAAGCTGCCCTGACCGGATTCAGCCAGTGCACGCAAAGCATCGCCTTTGACCGTCGTCAGAATGGTCTGACCTTGACGGTCTTTTTTATAACCTTTTAAGAAGCCCATGCCGTCGCGAACCGGAATGGCGCCACCTTTTTCCGTCCCGTAAGCCAGCGAAAAAATTCTGACACCTTCGCCGGCCATTTTTTTAGCTTCATCCAAGGCCCCCTGCTCGTGATCTTCTCCGTCAGAAGCAATCAGGATCACGCGGGTTACTTTTACAGTTTCATCGGTGGAAACCCCACCGCGCTCGAAAGCTTCTTTGGAAATCTTCAAAGCTTCGGTGAAGTTTGTTCCTTGCGAGGACACAGAGCTTGGCTCCAGGGATTCCAGATACATTTTGATGGCGCCCGGATCATTCGTCAGTGGCGAAAGCAAAGCCGCCGAACCGGCAAAGGCCACGATGCCCACTTTATTTCCCGGCATCAGGTCCACCAGCCGGCTCAGTTCGGCTTTAGCTTGTGCCAGACGCGAAGGTTTCACGTCTTCGGCCATCATACTTTCAGAAACGTCGACGGCGAAGATGATCTCAACCCCTTCACTTTTAACTTCCTGCTGGGATTCACCCATTTGTGGGCGAGCCAAAGCCAGCACAAAACAGAATACGGCCAAAACCTGCAAAGTGGTTTTGATTGAACGCTTCTTGCGCGATACGGAGCTTGAAAGGAACGGATACAGTCTTGAACCGATGGCGGCTTCCATCTTTTTTCGCGACATACGATCAAAGATAAAGCCCACGATAATAATCACCGGAATCAGCCACAGGTAATTAAATGCCGCAAGGTTTTCAAAGCGGAACATTATGGCACCCTCCTTAACCAGGAACGGCCCAAAAGCAGTCCGGCCAGATAAAGAACCAAAGCCCAAATCAGGAAGGGCGGGAACTTTTCAGTGTAATTCGTAAACTTGTTCACATCGATCTTGGTTTTTTCCAAAGTGTCGATGTCACTAAAGACCCGTTGCAAGGCGCCTTCATTGGTCGCGCGATAGTATTTACCACCGGTGTCCGAAGCCATACGGCCCAGCAGATCCTCGTTCACGGTGCTTTCAAACGGCTGATAAGTCTTTACCTTCTGACCAAAGATATCGCGCGAATACACCGGGATGCGCGTCGGACCATCTTTACCGATACCGATGGAATAAACCTTGATACCGTAACCCTTGGCGATCTCAAGACCCGTTTCAGGGTCGATGGTGCCAGAGTTATTCTCCCCGTCCGTCATGAAGATCATGACCCGGCTGCGGGCTTGGGAATCTTTCAAACGGCCCGCGGCATTGGCCATCGCCACACCCAAAGCGGTTCCATCTTTGATTTTTGCACTGGAAGCACTTGAGATCTCATTCACACGCTGCAAGATCATTTGATAATCCAGCGTTGGTGGCACCATGGTGAACGATTCACCGGCAAAGACCACCAGACCAATACGATCCGAAGTACGCGCACTGATGAACTTGGCGATGGTTTCTTTCGCCGCTTCCAGGCGGTTCAAAGGCTTCATGTCTTCAATCAGCATTGAATCTGAAACGTCCAGACAGATGACGATGTCGATACCTTCCACATTCTTGCGGATCTTGGTGTTCATTTCCTGCGGACGCGCCAAAGCGACAATCGCAAACACCAAAGCCAGGGATTTTAAGATCACCGGCAGGTGCATTAAACGGGTACGCAAGGTCGGCGCCACTGACTTTAGCAGTTCAACCGAGCCAAACTGCAAAGTTGGTGTCTTCTTTTTTCTTTTCCAGAAATTCCAGATCAGAATCAAAACCAACGGCAGCAGGAACCACAGGGCCCACAATGAATGATAGGTCATGAGGACACCCTTTCCATCTTCTCTACCAGAGTGCGGCAGTGGGTGGCCAGATTCAAAACGTCGCTGCTGGAAAGGTTCTGCTTATCAGCGAACGCGTGCTGGTATTCATGGAACAGCTTCAGCAGGCCTTCGCCCGCTTCGACATAGACGTTGCGATGATACTTTTTAATATCCTTGATCACCAGACGCTCGCTCCACTCCAACGCCGGCACACGGAACTGGCGGGTCAGGAAAAGCTTAAACATCTTGTGGGTTTCAACCAGCACCTGATCGATCTCTTCTTTTTTGGCGTCTTTGCCGAAGAAGACCGGATTGGCGCGCTGAAGGCGGCGATAGTTCTGATGGAATTCATGCAGCGGTGTTTGGGCCGAGTCATGTTCACGCAGACGCTCCAGCATATTGCGTCTTTGAATCACGCGATAAATCCTGGTGATCGCAATCAAGGCAATCACGCCCAGGAACGCCGCCAAGATACCCCAGTAAAGCATCGGAACACCGATGCTGGCAGGCCCGATGGGGCCGAAAGGTTCCTGTTTTACGGGTTGTTCACCCGGATTTTGCGGCGGAGGCGGCAACACGGAAGTCACACCGTATTGAATCGGCCCCAGGTCCAGCGTCTGCACGCCGTCACTAAGTTGCAGGTTTTCAAATGGAATATTGCCAGCCGTGTACGCGGTGGCCTTGATATCAGCCAATGTCGGCGAACGGAATTCAAAACCCAGAAGCTTGATCTGGTATTTCTGTTCCGGCTTCAGAACAAAATGAAGTTTTTCCTGCTGAAGGTCACGCGGGAATTCCCCGTCACACACCAAAAGAAACTCGCGCCCTACGGTGAGCTCGTTGTCTTTCAGTCCCTCGACTGCGGGTATTTCTGCCTTACACTGAATTAAAGCCATTATCTTCTCTTCTTAAAGAAGGCCACCAAAGGATTTACATAATCCTCGCTGGACTTCACATCCACACGCTCCACCTGAGCCAGGCGAAGCAGACGATCCCGGGCATCTTTGCGTTTGGCCACGGCCTCTTCATACTGGGCACGGAAAGATTGCGAAGACGTGTCGACGGTGACGATTTCCCCGGTCTCTGCATCTTGCACTTCGATCACCCCCATGGACGGCAGTGAATACTCGGCCGCATCGTTCACCACGCAGGCCACGACGTCATGCTTTCTTCCCAGCAAACGCAAGGACTGTTCAAAGCCCTGATCCATGAAATCACTGAATACAAACACCGTCGCGCGTTTCTTCAAGATCCCCTGCAAATAAGAGAACCCGGAGGAAAGCTTCGTGCGATGGCTTTTGGGTTTATAATAGAACAAATCACGCAGCAGACGGTGCACGTGGCCCCGCCCCTTTTTCGGCGGAACAAAGTGCTCAACCTGATCACTGAACAACAACAACCCAATCTGGTCGTTGTTCTTCACCGCAGAAAACGCCAAAAGCGCTGCCATGTGGGTCATGACTTCACCCTTAAAGTAAGGCCCGGTTCCAAAATCACTGGAACCACTGACGTCCACGGCAAGAATCAGAGTCAGCTCACGCTCTTCCTCGAAAGTTTTGATGTACGGCTTCCCCGTGCGCGCAGTCAGCGGCCACGAGATCGAACGAACATCATCGCCCGGAACGTATTCCCTGAAATCCGCAAAAGTCATCCCCTGCCCTTTGAAGGCCGTATGGTATTCACCGGCAAAGAGATTGTTCACAAGTCTTCTTGTGTTGATCTCCAGCAGTTTGACTTTCTTTAAGACCTCAGGAGGCAGACTCACTATGGCACCTCGACCTGACTTAGGATTTCTTTGATGATGTCATCAGTTCTGATGTTTTCAGCTTCGGCTTCGTACGTCAGAATCAGACGGTGGCGCAGAACGTGGTACGCAATGGCCTTTACGTCTTCGGCAGTCACATAACCGCGACCACGCAGGAACGCATGAGCTTTCGCCGCACGATACAAGCTGATCGTCGCACGCGGAGAACCACCGACATTGATCAGATTCGCAATACGGCTCAAGCCGTACTCGCCCGGCTTACGGGACGCCATGATCAATTCCACGATGTAGTTTTTGATTTTGTTATCAACATAGATCTGATCCGCACGATGAGCCGCACGCAAAAGATCCTCTTTCGAGATCACCGGCTGTACTTCCGGTTTTTCGTTCGTGCCCATGCGGTTTAAGATTTCAAGCTCTTCGCCTTTACCCGGGTAAACGACGTTGATCTTGAACATGAAACGGTCCATCTGGGCTTCTGGAAGTGGATAAGTACCCTCTTGCTCCAATGGATTCTGAGTCGCCAGAACCAGGAAGGGACTGGAAAGTTTGTAAGACTCATCCCCGATGGTGACTTGTTTTTCAGCCATGGCCTCAAGCAGTGCGGATTGCACTTTCGCTGGCGCACGGTTGATCTCATCCGCCAGAACGATGTTCGTGAAGATAGGTCCTTTGCGCGGAGCAAATTCACCGGATTTTGGATTGAAGATCATGGTCCCAATCAAGTCGGTAGGCAGAAGATCCGGAGTGAACTGGATGCGTTGGAAATCCAATGAAATGGATTTGGAAACGGTCGCGATGGTCAGCGTCTTCGCCAAGCCCGGCACACCTTCCAGCAGGATGTGGCCACCGGTCAGAAGGCCCATCATGATGCCCTCCACCATTTCCTTTTGCCCTACGACAACCTTGTTGATTTCAGCCATCATTTTATCAATGAATTGGCTCTCTTGCTTGATCGCGGCATTCAGGGCCATGATATCGACTTCACTCACGTTCTTGCCTCCTGAGTAGATGAACCTCTCTATTTCACAATTAAGCTAAAAACTACGCAAGTTTAGAGTGAAATCCCGACGAAAAACTATGCGCCGTTCCTGTACTTGCCAAGGGTCGGGTTTAGTGGGACTAATTTTATATGATCAACAACAATACAAAAGTCTGGATATTCATTCTATCAAGCTCTCTGGCCCTGCTGGTACTTGGCTATCAGTTCGGGGAACGTCTGGGGTTGTTGATTGGTTTCTTCTTTGCGGTTCTTTTGAACTTCTTCGTGTTCTTCTATGGTGAAAGCCGCGTGCTGGCGAAACTGAATGCGCAAAGAATCAAGGGCCAGGATTCCTGGGGTCTGATCGACAAGGTTCAAAAGATGTCAGCCCAACTGTCCATGCCGCCACCCGCGGTCTATATCACCCCGCATGCGTCGGTGAACGCATTCTGTGTGGGTCATTCCTGGAAACGCGGATCGCTGGGTTTCACTGCCGGGCTTTTACAAAAACTAAGCGACGAAGAACTTGAAGCGGTCGTGGCCCATCAAATCTGCCACATTCGCCGCCTGGATACTTTCGCATTCAGCGTCAGCAGCACCCTGGCTAATTCCGTCGTGGGTCTGGGGCAGTTTCTGGACAATCTGATCCCTTACAAGCTTCAGTTCTTTATGCCTGTGCTGTCCCCGATTGGCTGGCTGATCATCAAACTTGTGGTGGTGGAAAAATCCTTCTTTGAAAATGATCTGATGGCCTCTGAACTTCTGGACAGCCGCAACCGTCTGGGTGAAGTTTTGTGGCGCATGGAGGGTCTGGCTCAGACCCAGCCTCTGGATATCCCGGCCTGCACCAGTCACCTTTTCATGGTGAACCCGGAAGGTTTTAGACAAAAGAATCTGTTCCTGAAATCCCACCCGGCCATTGAGGTCCGCTTGCAAAAGCTGATGGGTTATTACCCCATCTGACTTGACAGGATCAGCAGGGAACTCACATTAAAGACGAGGGTCTTATGAACGAAAAAATTGAAGCCTCCTTTTCAGTCCTAATTATGTCTGTTGCATCGTCTGCGATTATGGCTATGGGTCTGGCTCCAAATCCTCAAAACGGCGAAGTGAGCAAAGATAAAAATATGGCTCGCTTTAACATCGACCTTTTGGTGGTCCTGCAACAGAAGACCAAAGGAAATCTGACTGGCGATGAAGCCAAATTTTTGGAAAACTTAATCAGTGATCTGCAAATGAAATTTGTGTCCATGTAAGCACAAATGAAATTCGTGCCAATGTAAGGAGAAACTGTCCATGAAGACGCTGTTGGTTCTTATTCTGTCTGTCGCTATGACCGCTCAAGCCCAAACCACGGGCGCGAAGGAACTCCCGAAAGATCCGCCGAAGATGAATCTGAACGCCGCCCTGCCCGGCAACCTGTTTGTTGAACTGGCCAAGGCCATCAACCCGGCGGTCGTGAATATCTCCACCACGGCAATTCCCAAGAACTCTCCGCGCATGCGCGACCCGATGCTGGATATGCTGGAACAGCTTTATGGCTTCCGCATGCAGCAACCCCAGCAACAGCAACAGCGCCCACAGCAAATGGGCCTGGGCACAGGCTTCATCATCCGTGAAGACGGCCTGATCATCACGAATAATCACGTGATCGCCGGCGCTGACATCATCAACGTTCAACTGAGCGAAAAATCCACTGATGTGTATGAAGCAACCCTTGTCGGCAGCGACGAGCGCACTGACATCGCGTTGATCAAAATCACTCCAAAAGCCAAACTGCCAGTGGCGGTTCTGGGGTCTTCCAAAGACGTGGAAGTGGGTGAATGGGTGGCGGCGTTCGGGAATCCGTTCGGTCACGGCCACTCGATGACGAAAGGAATTATTTCCTCCAAAGGCCGCGACATCACTGAGATCAATAAAATTCCATTGCTGCAGACTGATGCCAGCATCAATCCCGGCAACTCGGGCGGCCCGCTGGTGAACACCAAAGGTCAGGTGATCGGCGTGAACTCGGCGATTGATGCAAGAGCGCAAGGGATCGGTTTTGCGATTCCGATTGATGAAGTCAAAGCCATCTTGCCAATCCTTGAATCCAAGGGCCGCATTGCCCGTGGTTTCCTGGGTACGGCTTTGGGTGACTTGGATCCGGAAGCGGCCGAGTACCTGGGACTGGGCGAACTTCGTGGCGCTGTGATCACGCAAGTGTCCCCGGGCAGCCCGGCTTTGAAAGCCGGTTTAAAGATGTATGACATCGTGACCGAGTTTAACGGCAAGAAAATCAGAACCTCGTTGGATCTGATGGATGCTGTGGCGGACGCCCCTATCGGTCAACCGATCAAAACCAAGATCATCCGCAACAACAAGGAAATGACCTTGAATGTGGTGACCTCTGAACGTCTGGACGAAAAACGCGCGGTTCGTGCGGCGACCAAAACCTACGCGGGCCAGAAAGCTCCGTTCGGTTTGGGCTTCACGGTGATTGATCCAACCACAGAGCTTCGCAAAGAATGGGGCCTGCCGGACGATATGAAACAACCCGTGGTGATCGAGACTGAAAGAAACTCGAACGCCTCGAAGGGTGGTTTGCAAGTGGGCGATGTGATCCTGGATGTTAATAAACAGCCGGTAGACACCGCGAAGGACGTTTTAAAGGCTCTTAAAAAGGGCAAGAACACCCTAAGAATTGCCCGCAACACCCGTATTCAGATCATCAGCATCGAATAGTTTGGCCTTCGGAAATTTTAATAAAGAGCAGTGCTTCAAAGCCCATCTTCGGATGGGCTTTTTTATTTTGGCGCTATATAAGTAAACAGCTGCCTCAAATTGAGGCAGATCGCGGAATTTCAGGAAAAATATAAAAAAACCCTCGACCTAGGTCTTTAGTTTTTCTTGGGCTCACCGAGAAGAAATACGGACCATAGTTTGGCTCCAAGATTGCGACAAAAAGGTCGGTCAAACGGCTTTTAGAATGAGCAACTGTTATTGCAACAAGAACGGCAACAAGAAAGGGACTGTATGAAAGTCACCGAGGTGAAAGTTTTCCCCGTCAATGAGGACCGGCTGAAGGCCTACGTCTCGATCACTCTGGACAACTGTTTTGTCGTGAGGGATCTGAAGGTCATCCAAGGAACCAGCGGTTTGTTCGTGGCTATGCCCAGCAAAAAACGCAAAGACGGTCAGTTCCGCGATATCGCCCACCCCCTGAATCAGGAGACCCGGGCGATGATTGAAGACCTCATATTTGAGGCCTACGAAAAAGAATTAAAATCCATGGGCGAAACCCTGGTCAGTCTAAAACGCCAAAAAGCTCCTGGGAGCGACTACGGCAACGACGATTACTAGGTTCGACTTGATTCACCCTAGGGCCATGGGGCCGGGGTAGAGTTCCCTGCTCACGCACAACTGGCTGCCTAATGTGGAGGCAGTCAGCGGAGGCGGCTTCAAGCAAAACCCCTGGAATATTTAGCCCGTCAGATCCCTGACGGGCTTTTTCATTAAAAGGTTCCCGGTTCTTTTCTAGGCCCATGGCGCGTTATCTTTCAACGCATAAAGTCTTTTCTTGATTTTGGGCCGCAATATCCGTAATTTGGGCCTTCGAACGCATCTTGCTGGGGTATCGTCAAGTTGGTAAGACAACAGATTTTGATTCTGTCATTCGCAGGTTCGAGTCCTGCTACCCCATCCATTTTTCCTTTAAAAAATCAGACAACATAGACACTAAGAAACTCGCTTCGGGCATTGCTACGTCTTCGGGGTAGCAGGACTCGAAGAGAGAGAGCGACCCGAGTCGGATGCGACCTAAGGAGCATTTGATTCAGGGCAGACGGCCACGATGGCCGGCTGAGCGAACGGCCCCGGCTCTGGAAGGTTGGGCAGGAGCCCAACCTGGGAAGACCGAGTCCCGCTAGGCCCCTCCTGTTTTTCCTAAAACTTTCTGTCCCAATAAGCGCTATCCCAAGTTTTCAAATATTTTTTTGGAACAACGATTCCCGGGCCACCTCTTGCACTCGACACCATTACGACAGTTCCTCTTTTGGCAAAATCAATGCCTGAAGTTTTCGTCTTGCATGAAGTTCCACCGCTGCGATCAGAATAGACGACTCTCTGACAAACCAAAGTCACTTGCTCTACACCAGACAAGTTTGCTGCAAAAAGAGAAGATCCTCCGCGTCCATACTCGCTAGCACCATCAATAGCTATAAAGTTCGCCTCTTGCTGAAGGTCTGAAAAAAGTTTGCCCACGATTGAGTTATACTTTGGATCCAGATCAGCGACCGCCGGTCCATTGTTTTTGTCTTTGCTAACCATTCTATAGCCATTGCCCAGCTTTAAAAATGCAATATCGCTATATTTCGTTACATCAGCCGGGAACACCCCTCTGTCCATGTCAGATTTGACGACCAGTAAATTATAATTGGCATGAAGCTCCTGAGTGAGCTCATCTAAAGCGATTTCTTCTTCTCCATAATAAAAACGCTGTGCCGAACCCACAACGGCATCAGTACCAACAGTGCCGCCTCCCGCAAAAGCAGATGCAGCAAACAAAATGACAAGCGAACTTAAAACATACTTTTTCACAAGGATCTCCTTCGTTATCCAGAGGACGCGATCTGGCAGCGATTGTTTGTTTTGATAAACACCTAGTGCACCAAGCGGACCACCTTCGCAAGAAAGCCAAAAGGTTTATACGGATAAGAGATGTGCACTTTCTGGGCGGCGGGCTCCGCATTGGAGCCACGTTCTTTTTTAGAGAACAAGAAACTGGACGTCTCAATTTGCAGTGACCTTGTCACAATGTGGATATGAAGACAGCAGTAAAGCCGAACATTTATGACTATAATAGTCTGCCTGGATTTCTAAAAGCACTTTACAAGTATCGCAAAAGCACTGAAGAAGGCTTTTCTTATGAAGTCTGGGCCGGAGAAATGGGAATAAGAAGCCGCTCTTACTTACGCTACTTGGTCTTGGGTGAAAAACCGCCAACTCACTCTGTTATTCCAGCCCTGATCAAGGGACTACAGCTCAATGAAGACGAACTTACCTACATGAACATTTTGGTCAACTTTCAACTGGCTACAACCGATTCAATGCGCACTCTTTATTTAAGAGAAATCTATAAACGCTGTACACGCAATCTGCAGGAAACAACGATCCAGGACATCTCAGCCTTTTTTAGCGATCCTTTAGTGCCCCAGCTGTTTACTTATCTGAGTTTTGCCGATTCACCTTCAAACCTGGAAAGTTGGGCTCAGGACTTTCGCAGCTCTATCGAGCGAATTCAGAACGCGTTAAAGTGTCTGATTTGGCAAAAACTTGTAATCGGAGAAGTCAAAGAGGACGGCAGCACCATCTACCGCACAGAGAATGATTTTTTTAGAATCCCTTCAAGTCCGGACAACCAGCACGTCCGCTCCTTCCATGCCGAAGGACTCAGACAAGCCCAAGAGGCTGTTCGCGGGCCCACAGAAAACAGAAAGCTCTATTCAACTTTCATAGCCTTATCTGCTGACCAATTCCAGAAGGCACAAGAACTGATTCAGGACTTCAACAGCCAACTGCTGGCGATCTTTAATGAAAAAAGTATCACCGGAAAAAAAGTCTACAGGCTTAATCAACAACTCTTGTCGGTTTCAGAAGTCATTAAAGGCTAACTTCTGTTACAGGACTTCCACCAAGCAAATCTCCTACCCTTCCGTTAAAGACGGCTGCCCTCCCAAATTTACAAAACCCTTCCCCTGCAGCCCCACTTTCAAACACTTAATTTGCGTTTCACTGGAATAAACAATAAGTCATCTAGCAACCAAACCCCTGGAGAAACCTTTGAAAACCTTCAAACGTGCCCTGACTGCGATCGCTCTGTCCCTGGCTCCGTTCGTAAGCGCTCACGCCGCTGTTTGCACTCTCACCACCAGCGATACCCCGTTTAAATCCTCTAAAGAACAGCCAGACCGCGAATATGCGACCCTTGAAAAAGGTTCTGCCAATGGAGTTGATTTTTACCTGCGTGCCGCTCACGGCGTGGTTCGCCTGGAGGCTTGGAAATCCGGGAAACTGGTGGTTAGCACCTTTGCTCAAGAAGGCGCTCAGTCCCCTTATGGAGATGCCCTGAACCTAGCGATTCAAACCTCTGCTGGCCCGGTTGAGGCGCAATGTGAAGGCTTCAACGCCCTGTTAGGCTATTAGTAACAGTTAAAACTACAAAAGGGCCAAAACCCCTTGCCTATGCCCCTGTTTTTATGGGACTTTCGCCCGTCATCTCATAAAAACAGGAAATACGTTATGCAAGACTTCATCCCTCCACAACCACCTAAATCCTTCCGCATTGTTCTGGAGCTGTTTAAGTCTGCCAAACGCCTTGATGGGGTTCTGTTAACGGCCATCAAAAACCAAAACGAAGACCTGAACCTGCGCGAGATCACCCGCACCCAGTACAAAGAGCTTTTCACTTCCGGTAAAATTCTGATCAAAGGTCAAAGAGCGACGCCGTCGTCCTCAGTTGCCAAAGGCATCACTTACGTGGACATCCTGGGATTCAAAAACAAATAGACTAACTGCGGGAAGCTTTCTTCCCGTGGCTCATCTCAACCAGGCGCTTGCGGATCTTGCCGATGTCCATCTTGGGATTATAGTTCGTCACCGCCGCAAGCCAGGCGCCATCGGCAGCGTATCTGATAATTTCCAACTGCTGATCTGAATCCGTTTTTGCGTGCATTTTCATCCTTTTCCCATACCAAGCCGCGCTTAAAGCCGAAATCTCGGGTTCAGACAAAAGCAAGGACGAAAAGGCCTTTCCGTACTCACTGTGCAAATCAAGCATCACCTGCACATAAGCGCGGGTGAATACTCCATATTCTTTCGCATCTTTTGCGATCAGCGCATCAATGTCTTCATCCATGCGCTCGATCAAGAAATCCATCATCGCAACAATCAAAGCCCGCTTGTTTTCAAAATGATGAAACAACGCCCCCTTGGTCACACCGGCGGCTTTTGAAACCAAACTTAAAGTTATCGCAGGCACCCCCTGCTCACTTGCAAGCTTGGCTGTCGCCCTCAACAAAGACAGTCTCACATTTTCAGGGTCTTTTTTTCTTTTGGTCTGACTTTTCGTTTTCATTTTTATCCCGGGATTTTATGTGCCTTTACAAACATACCGGACGGTAGGTATGATGTCAAAAGTTATGGAAAATACGCTAAAACACAATAAATGGCTTATTCTATTTGCGGCTTTGCTGGCCAGCTTGCCCGTCGTGATCAATATGACTACTCTGCACGTGGCCATCCCGACACTGACCACATCCCTGCAAGCCAGCGGCACGCAGGTGCTTTGGATTATTGATATCTATGCTTTGATGATGTCGGGTCTGCTGATCCCCATGGGAACACTCGCCGACCGCGTCGGTGGACGAAAGATGATTCTTGTTGGCTTGACGGTCTTCCTCAGCGCTTCGTTCGTTGCTTCATGGGCCTCGTCAGCCAATTTCCTTATTTTTGCAAGAGCCGCCACCGCATTTGGTGCCGCGATGATCATGCCCAGCATTCTGTCGATCATTCGCATTGCCTTTGACAACGAAAAAGAGCGCGCTCTTGCCCTGGGCGCCTGGGCCACGGTGGGCGCGGCTGGTGGGGCCATCGGACCTCTGATCGGCGGCTATCTGCTGACGCATTTTTCCTGGAGCTATGTCTTTCTGATGAACGTTCCTTTGATTTTGATCATCATTCCATTCGGGGTGATGGTGTATCCCAAATCCGCAGTTCAACCTTCCGGCAAGTGGGCTTTTGATCAGGCTTTGTTGCTGATTGTGGGATTGATAAGTTGCATCTATGCCGTTAAATCAGCATTCAAGGCAGACATCAGCATTTTGGAGCTTTCAGGAACACTGGCCCTCGGCGCACTCAGCTTGTTTGTGTTCTTTAGAAAACAAAAGACTTCCGAGTTCCCGCTTCTGGATCTGGAGCTATTTAAGAAACAGGAAATTCGCGTCGGATTGCTGCTGGCTTTGGTTGTTTCAGGAGCCATGGCGGGGGTTGAATTCACCATTGCGCAAGAGCTTCAGTTTGTCTTCGATAAAACGCCCCTTCAGGCAGGTTCGGTCATGCTTCCCTTGATGCTGGCCACCGGGCTCGGAGGTCCCGTTTCCGGCTATCTTGTCGGAACCTTTGGCGTAAGACTTGTCGCAACCGTCAGCCTTCTCGTATCGGCAGCATGCCTGCTAACGCTGACAATCGCAGACTTTGGTTCCATTGGCCCCGTCATTGTCGGCTCCCTCTTTATTCTGGGGCTGTCCTTGGCCATCGGCCTTACGGCTTCTTCCATTGCTATTATGAATGCAGCCCCACCCGAGAAGGCCGGAGCGGCTGGATCTATTGAAGCCGTCGGTTATGAACTGGGTATGGGACTGGGTATTACATTCTTTGGTTTGATGATGTCAGCAAGCTACCGTCATGCGATCACCCAAGCTTCGGAAGTTATCGCCACCTTGCCCAAGCAGGCGACGCTCACTATCGGTGACACCATGATCGCGGCAAAACAGTTTGACCCAAGCACAACCGAAGCCATCCTAGCGGCAGCCAAGACCGCGTTTTCTTCAGCCCATCAGAATGTGCTGGTCACCGCCGGAGTCATGATTGCCCTGGTCGGGATCATTGTTTTTGTTCTGCTTGGCAACCGTGCAGGCGGCCCACAGCGTTCTTAAACTCGTTTTCGGATTTATAGATCGCCAAGGCATTTTCAACCATCTCGTTGGCTGAAGATGCCTGCTGGTTGACTTGAATCAAGGTCTTTAATTTTTGCGCGTCCAAAGAGGCGCGCTTTTCTTTGGCCGTCATCGCAATCCCAGCATAAGCCTGCTTTACGTCGGCCATTTCAACGGCACTGAATTCCGGCAGTGTCGGGTCGGTCCCAATATATACAAAAGCGGTTTGCAAGGACTCTTCCCCACAGACCACATCCAAGTCCGAACGCCATACATATTCGGCCATCATGATGTTTTCATTTTTCAGTGCCTTCTGCAGAAGCAATCGGAAGCGCGCATTTTCAGGCTGAAGAATCATCGCCAAGGTCATCTCAGAAATTCGCATGGAATCAGGAATGCCATTAGCCGCGTCTGCCACCAGATGGCCTTCCTGATAAATAGCTTTAACGGTGTCTTCACTCAGGTAAAGACCACGGGCCAGGCTGATATAGTACGAATCAGGCTTCACCGTGAATTCGATCATCATCTTGCCGTAGCTTTCAGAAATATTCGGGTCGATGGCCAGATAAAGACCTTCCCCGGCAAACAACCCTTTGCTGCCGGAAGCTTTGGACCAAAATTTAGAAGTGGCGTAGGAAATGCGCGTGTTTAAAACCTGCTTTCGCCCTTGAGGCGTCGCCATCAAGGCTTGGGCGGCAGGTGTGCCTTCCTGATAGATATCGAAGTAATGATAAAGCCGCTGTTCATGACCAAACGTCACCTTGGCATTTCTCAAATCCCGCGCAAGCAAAGCCTCGGCCGAAGCGGCAAAAGATTCTGCACCCAAAATGAGGCCTAGCGCTATGATAATCAGGAACTTGCCAAGCTGTCTCATAAGCTCCTCTGCTATCGGCAATCCGACAGTTCGCGAACAACCACTTCTTCATTTCTTGCCGCGGGCTCGGACTTGATTTCGACCGCGCCTTCGTCGTTATAAATCTGCATGACGACCTGTTCAGTCCAGGTCATCGCATGAACAAGAACCTCCTGCCGTCCTGAATAAGTCTGCTGCTGCATCTCGATGGTGGTTGAGATATTGCCATTGCCATCCACATGGGTCACTGGAGTCGGCACCAGAACAAAGTAGCTGCAGCCCTTCACGACTTCCAATCGTTCGGAATTCACTTCCGACTTTTGCACAACTGAACTGAGGTTGGCTCTTTGTTCGGCCGCTTTGCTGCTAACCAGGAACTGCCCGTCGGATTCAATCGAGCTTTTAGGAATTCTAAATTCAAAGACATTTCCCTGATCCTGAATTCGAACCACCCGCTCGTTTTTCATCCAGCGAACAGGCGAAGACAGCTTGGAAGGCTTGCTGATTTCAAGCTTGATAGTGCCATCCTTGATCTCGATCGCACGGCCATCTTGATTTAGCAGCTCCAGGCTGCCTCTAAGCACGCGGGTTAGTGCCAGATGCTCTTCTGCCAGGGATGTCAAAGGAACAGACAGTAAACAAATTGCGACCCATAGTGCCTTCATATTCCACTCCCTATAGCAATAGCTTGTCTTTTAGGTAGAAAACCTTATTCGCAGACTTAGATTGCAAGGGTCAGTCCAGCAACAAGTGAACATTACTAGTATCCGCGTCCCCCGGATATCGTGTAAGCCGCATCTAGGGCCAGTCTTAGGCTCGATCTTCAACAAATTTATTATAAATCAGCAAAGTTCTTTACACTGTACTCTGACAAGGAGAACTGATGCGCCCATCCTTCAAAACGACTGCCAGTGCCGCTCTTCTGCTCACACTTACAGCCTGCGCAAGCACGCCTGCAAAAAAAACCACCGTCACTGAAAATCAAATACAAGAGATTCCCTCTGCAAAGTCGGATTCCGTCAGTGCACGTGCTGAGGCTGACTACAGCTTCATTATGGGTGATGTTTTAAGTCGCGAAGGAAAGTCCGAGCAGGCCGTGGCCCTTTTTGAAAAGGTCGCCGCCTTGGATCCAAAATCCCCCGCGGTGCAGATGCGTCTGTCTGCTGAATATCTGAAAGTCGGCAAGGTGAAAGAGGCGATTCAAAAAGCCGAACAGGCTGTCGCCAACGATCCGAAAAATGTCGAGTCCCTTTTGGTATTGGGCGGACTGTACTCTGCTGAAAAATCCTATGATAAAGCCATCGCTCAGTATCAGGATGTTTTGCGTCTGCAGCCCAAAAACAGCGAAGCTCCGATTTACATCGGTTCTTTGTATGCAGATAAAAAAGAATTCAAGAAAGCAGAGCAGTATTTCAACTCGCTGCTAAAGAATGCCAGCTATGAAACCCCGCACGAGGTGCACTATTATATCGGCCTGACCCATTTGGATCAGGAAGGCGCCACCCACCAAAAGTCAGCAGAAGCCGCGTTCAAGAAAGCGCTGGCCATCAAGCCGGGCTTTGAAGACGCGTTGATTTCGCTGGCAAATCTTTACCTGCAACAAAACAACCGCGCCAAAGCTATGGCTTTGTGTCTTGAATACCAAAAACAAGAAAGCTTCAGCCCGAAAGTGGCCGACCTGATCGCACAAATCTATCTGGAAGACGGCTATTCAGAAAAAGCCTATGCGCAGCTGGAAATGATCACCGGCAATTCCGAGTCCTCTTTGGATGTGCAGATGAAAATGGCCCTGCTGTTGATCGAACAAAAACGCTTCAATCAGGCCGGAGCAAAACTTAAAGACATCGTCAGCCAGTACCCGACGGCGGATTCGGCCCGCTATTATCTTGCCGCAGTTCAGGAAGAAACCGGCGACATGGAAAATGCGATCCGCAACTATATGCAAGTCCCGCATTCCAGCAAACACTTCAGCGAAGCGATCGTGCACGCAGCCCATTTGCTGAAAGGTCAGGGAAAATTAAACCAGGCCCTGGTCGTCACCAAAAAGGGCCTGCAAACCAATGCCGACAAACCGCAGGTATATACCATGTACGCTTCCCTGCTGGATGCCAAGGCGGATTACCTGGGCGCGGCTCAGGTGCTGGAACAAGGCTTGTTCAAATATTCAAAGAATGTCGAGCTGCTGTTCCAACACGCTTTGATTCTGGATCGTCTGGGCAAGAAAGAAAACATGATCGCCCAAATGAAAAAGGTTCTGGAAATCGAACCCAATCATGTGCAGAGCTTAAGCTATCTGGCATTTTCTTTGGCTGAACTGAACCAGCATTTGCCTGAAGCTGAAAGACTGGCAAGACGTGCCTTGGAACTTGATCCCAAGGACGGATACGTTCTGGATACTTTGGGATGGGTCTTGTTCAAACAAAAACGCTTCACTGAATCCATTCAAGTTCTGGAGAAAGCCCACCAGTATCAGGCCTCGGCCAGCATCATTGCTGAACACCTGGCCGACGCTTATTCCATGGAATCCAAAACAGACAAAGCCAAACAGATGTATGAAAAGGCCGCGAACCTGACCACCGACCAGAAGCGCGCCAACCACATTCGCAGCAAGCTTCTACGACTTCTTTCCTAGGGGGCTTCGCCCCCTAGAGTCTCATCCCGAGACGTTCCGCCGGCAATCCTTCTGAGCGTAACACTTTGCATGTCAGGATTGCCGAACCCAGCTGTTGAAAATGTGAGCCGTTCCCGATAAATATAGTATGGAACAACGGAACGTGATAGCCACCCTCGCACTTCGATTTATTCGAAAGTCACTGCTTTTAGCAGCCGCTTGTTTCATTTTGTCAGCCTGTACCTTGGATACGAGTCTTTTTGATTTAACTTCCGCCACCGGTGCAAGTTCACTTTTATGGGATGAAGACGCCTTAACGGACAATGGCGATCTGACAGCCAAGTGGGTCCCGTCCGCAGACGCTCAGTTCGTGCAGCAGGAAGTTTTGTTCTTCAAAGGCCCGACCTGCGACACCCCGATCCTTCCCCGCATCCAGCTGAGCAACACGGACACCACTGCCACTGCCGGCTTTGCCAAAGAAGACAGTGTTCAATACACCTTCCGCATCTTTTCACTGGATAGCGCCGGTAAAGTCATTGTTTCAAACTGTTCTGAACCGATCACCTATATGGCGGCCTTTTCCATCAACACCGCCACCAACGGTCTGATCAATGAAAACAATTACACCGCCGTTCCTTTCTATGGAAACTGTGTGAACGGCTCTTCAATTGAAGTTTCCACCCTGACTGTTCCGGCCATTGCCTCATTTACGTGTGCAAACAAAACCTGGGCGCAGAATCTGGATTTAAGCGGTCTGACAAACATCTATAATGGAAACCTGATTTTCAAGGTGACTGCTCCGGGTGCTGCCGCCAAGGAATTTTACTATGTGATCGAAAAGGATATCGATCCACCGCTGATTGATATTACAAGCTCTCCAGGTATCAACCTGGCGAATCAGACAAACTATACGGTGTCAGGAATTTGTTCTGAGTTCGGTAAATCCGTCAGCCTTGCCATCGGGACCGTCAATACTTCGGCGGATTGTTCATCCGGTACTTTCACTAAAACTTTGGATGTCAGTGGTTTGACGGGCTCGCCTGTCACGATCACGGCCACTCATTCGGATAAAGTCCTCAATAGCAGATCTGATACGGTCAACGTCCCTCGCAGTGTGGTGCCACCGACAGTGACATCCTTCACCATCAACAACGATGATGCGAGCACGGGATATTTAGCAGTGACCCTGAATATTGCCGCCACCAACGCCACAGAAATGTACATCTCCAACTCGGCAGGTTGTTCAGCTGGTGGTTCATGGCAGACTTATGCCACCACTGAAAACTGGACACTGGCGGCAAGTGACGTCACAAACGTGGTTTATGCCAAGTTCCGCGATGCCACAGGCAATGAATCCGTCTGTGTTACTGACTCGATTGTGCATGATTCGGGACTTGCCACCCCACCAGCAATCACCTTCGACACTCCGGCCACTGCCACCTATGTGAACAGTTCAAACGTGACAAGCTTCACGGTCGGTGGAACTTGTAACAAGAACAACCGCTCCATCACCTTTACCGGCCCCGGCGGTTGGACAGGCACAGGCACATGCCTTGGCACTTCTTATACAGCTATTCTGGATCTTTCCACCATTGCTCAAGGTGCGTTCACCCTGACGGCAACACTGACTGACAGTCTGGGTAATTCGGCGTCGGCCAATTCCCCCAGCTACACCAAAGACACCGTGGCACCGACTGGAACTTTCAGCATCAACAATGGCGCCACAGACACTCTAAGTCTGAGCGCCACCATCAACAGTTCGATCGCAGGGGCTGCCCAGATGTACATCACCAACACCGCAGGCTGTTCCAGCGATGGTGTTTGGGAGGCCTATGCTGCATTTAAAGTCTGGACCTTATCCACCGCCGATGCCGTGAACACGGTCTATGCAAGATACCGTGATGCTGCGGGCAACCTGACGGCATGTTTGTCAGACACCATCACTCATTCATCCACCGCTCCGACAGTGTCCCTGGCGTCGCCATCAGCGGGAACTTACATTAACAATGCCAACAAAGCCTCGTTCACGGTTTCCGGAGCCTGCTCTGAAAACGGCAAAGTCGTGACGGTGCAACCAACAGGTGTTGCGGCGCAGACACCGACTTGCACCTCGGGTGCCTGGACTGCCACCTTCAACGTGACTTCTCCGGCGGATGGTTCCATTAGCTTTACGGTCAATCATTCACGTGCCACGGGTATCAATGCCCCTCAGGTCACCGCCTCTTTCACGAAAGACACGGTGGCGCCGACGTTGTCAGCCGTTGCCATCAACAGCGGAGATGCACTGACCGCCAACCTGAATGTGAACCTGACGGCGACGACCACGGGCACGGAAATGTACATCACCAACAATGCCCTGTGTTTGACCGGCGGGACTTGGGAAACCGTGGCCTTCCCGAAAGCATGGACCCTCGCGACCGCCAACACCACCAATACGATTTATATTAAAACTCGTGATACCGCTCAGAATGAATCGTCGTGCCTTTCGGATTTTATTATTCACGACAACATGATGCCGACATTGACGATCACCGGTCCTCCAGCGGGAAGCTATGTCAATATGTACAATGCGGCCTCGTTCCCCATCACCGGAACCTGTTCTGAATCCGGCGTTCTGATTTACGGCACCGTGGACGGCCAACCTGCGGCTGGCACTGGCGCGACCTATTGTAAAGACGGCTACTTTACGATGAATTATAATATCTTCTCACTGCCAGAGACCGCGGCGACTCCTTACACCTTCACGCTGTCACTGACCCGTGCCAATGGCAATGTGGTCACAGCCAGTTCCTACTATTACTATGATAAAACGCCACCTGCTGCCGTGACACTTTCCGGAGCCCCGGCTGGGACCAATGGCAGCCCGACTTTGAATGTGACTGTCAATGGAACTGCGGCAAGCTATCGTTACTTCATTATCCCGCCGGGCGGAGCAGGCAACTGTCTTAGCGGATACACCGGCGCCAGCTATCCACTTTCAACCCCAATCACGGACGCTTTGCCAGAAGTTGGCAATTACACCCTTTGTGTTCTGGGCTTTGATGATCACGAAAACGGCGCGATGAGTTCGACTTCCGCATCTTGGACACGTGATGCTCTGAAGTCCACTATCAGCGGCTTCCCGACCGGAGTTTCGACAACCGCAACCTTGAATGTGACTGTCGCCGGAACAAACATCACTCAATATAAGTATGCCGTCATCACTTCAGGGACTTGCGCGGCCGCCAGCTATTTCGCCGCAGCGGCAGTTGCCGCCCCTATCGCTTATAACGTTTCGGCCTTGCCCAATGGTCCGGTTACACTATGTGTGATCGGTGGGGACACCTTCAATAACTTCCAGGATGTGGCCGTGGCCACCGAAACTTCGTGGATCAAAGACTCGGTCGTGACGTTGGCGATCACCTCGCCTTTGGTGAATCGAGTTCAAGAAGGCGAAACCAAAAACATCACCTTCACTCTTTCCGGATCCAAAACCTTTGATGTCATTGGTTACTATCGTGTGACCGGCGATGCCACGTCCTCTGAGCGCAGCTTGACATCAGGCTCGTTCACGATCCCGGCGGGCTCGACATCGGTGTCAGTCCCTGTCACCTTCACCGCCAATCCGGCGGTCACTGGTGAACGTCTGATGAATGTTCACATGACCCACACCAACTCCCCGGCGGTGTGGATGGACGCCAAATATCAGGCACAGTATTTTATTGCCGATGCGGAAAAAAACCTCACAGCCCTTTCCCTGGCAATAAACTTTGCTCACGGATGCGTTGTTCTTAGTGACAACAGCCTGCGCTGCTGGGGGCACAATATCGCCACCGGAAGATTGGGTCTTGGCCCGAGTGCGCCTACCTATCTGGACACCGCAGGACAAGTCGCCGGCACCAATTGGGCGACGGTGACCACCGGGCGCAACCACACCTGCGCATTGACCACCGATGGCTACGTCTATTGCTGGGGGCAAAATACCTATTACCAAGTGGGTAACAACAGCACCACGACGGCTTATTCGCCAGTGGCGATTGACACCTCTACCACCTACCAGTCCATCAGTGCCGGTGAAAATCACACCTGTGGCCTGACGACGGATAAAAAAATCAAATGCTGGGGCCGCAGTGATTACAGTCAAACAGGTTACGCGACCACGCAACAGGTTCCGGCCGTTGTTGACGCAACAACTGATTACAAGTTCGTGACTGCCAATGCCAGTGGAACCTGCGGCATCACGGAAGGAAAAAAACTTTATTGCTGGGGTAAAGGCACCTCTTGGGCTTTGGGGGACACCACGAATGTCACCAAAGGTATTCCAACAGCCATTGATGCCACCACCGACTATAAATTTGTTTCCATGGGTTCTCATCACTCCTGCGCCATCAAAGACAACGGTGGACTGCGCTGCTGGGGCACCAATACCAACGGACAAGTCGGTGACGGCACGACCGCGACAAAATCGGCTCCGGTGGACATCAACAGTTCCACTTCTTATATCTGGGTTTGGACAAATGATGATACGACAGCCGTGACCCCGAAAGGCACCACGTGCGCAATCACCGATGGCAATGTTTTGCAGTGCTGGGGTGTTAACGACAAAGGACAACTTGGAGATGGAACCAGAACCAACAGCAGTGCTCCAATCACCGCTGACGCTGGTCAGGCTTATTCAAAAGTTATTACGGTGGGTGAAAAAACCTGCGGGGTCACTTTGCAAGGTGCCGTGAAATGCTGGGGTCAGTTGAAAAATGACGTGCGTGGCTTTGCGACCGCTGGTTTTGGATACGGCAACTACTATGCGGGATACACAAGAATCTCAAATGACCTTGGGTCTTATAACTTCTCTTCTTTAGGGTTCTCTTATCTCAATACCGAAGGCTATGCCCAGACTTGCGGGATCAGCACAGGCAAACTGTATTGCTGGGGATCCGCTGGAGGCTCATTCGGTGATGGTACCTATGTGACCAGAAGATCCGGCCCTGTGATGATGGATCCGACATCCAACTACTCTGCATTACCTTATCAGCACGATCAAATGAACAACTGCGCCATCACGACCTTGGGCACTTTGAAATGCTGGGGCACCAATACCAACGGAGCCATCGGTACTGCGGCGGCCGTCGGCGGCAGCGCCTCCACCCCACAAGTGGCCGACAAATTCAATTCATATACATCTGCGGTCATGCGTGGCTCTGCCACTTGTGCGATCACCACCAACGGCGTCCTGCGCTGTACAGGATCCAACACCACGGGAAAACTGGGTGACGGAACCACGACAAATATTTCCGAATTCAAAACCATTGACGCCGGAGTGTACTATCGCCATGTGGCTCTGGGCTTTAACTATGGTTGCGGCATCACCTCGGACTATCACTTGAAGTGCTGGGGAACCAATGCTGTTGGTCAGTTGGGTACAGGCAACACCACGACCTACCTCACTCCCACCCGCATTGACGGTACCGAAACGTACAAAGCAATCAGCATCGAGGAAGTTAGAGCCTGCGCCATCACAACCGGGAACAAGTTGAAATGCTGGGGTTCGGGAGCTCTGGGCGATGGCACATCCAGCTCGAATGTACCAAAGGCAATTGACAGTGCGACGGACTATTCAGACATCTCAATCAGCAACAATCTGGCTTGTGGTATCCGCACGGACGGCGTCGCAAAATGCTGGGGTGGCGGAGGTCTGCTGTCGATACCGAATGAAAGCGGTTCCTCGACGGTCTACCCGACTCCGTTGATTTATGATTCCGGCCGGGCGTATTCGAAAATATACATCGCCAACAGTACCGTTTGCGGGCAGCTGATGGATGGTTCGTACCGTTGTGCCGGCATCAACGGCGGGATCTTTGGTATGGCCGAGCCAACAATCAATTACTTCAGCTCGGTTATCATCTGGAGCACGCCGGCCTACATCCACAAGTGGCTCTATTAATTAAACACGTCTGATCTGGAACTTTCGCTTGTATTCACCAGGAGTAAGCCCCACGCAGCGCTTGAAGGCCTTTCTGAACTGTGCCTCATCATCAAATCCCAGTTTGTCACAGATTTCCTTCACTGATTTTTCAGTGGAGGTCAGAAGCGCCCCAGCCTGCTTAAGTTTGATCATTCTGAAAAACCGCGCCGGAGTCCAGTTCACATCTTCGCGCAACTTTCGGGAAAGAGTCTTGGTCGATATTCCCAGGCTTTCTGCAACGGCCGACAGGCGAATGTCCCGAACCGCCGTCTTTTCCACAAAACGACGGATTTGATCCAAGCGCTCCCGGCCTGTCAGACTTTCCAGTTCATAAAATGGATTGTTGGCATTGAACTGAACCGGTGTCATCAGGTACTTCTGAATTTCAGCAAAGGCCTTGCTTCCAACAGTCTGAGACACGAGATGGGAATACAGCGGATAAAATCCATTGGCCCCTGCGGCAGTCATGTCGCTCACATCCCCGGCGGAAATTTGATTAAACTGCCACTGCACTTTTGGAAAAGCTCCTACCAGTTCCTGCGCCAGCCACCAGCTGGCCGTGGCACTTTTTTTCGACAGTCGCTGGGTAGAGGCATGAAAGACACTTCCAGTGCAGTAGCTGTACAAAGACTTCTTTTTTGGGACACGGTCTAAAAATTCCTGCAGATTTTTATTAGCGGCGACTCCCCGACGAACACTTTCAACGGACCAAGCCCAAAATCCCGGAATGATAAGAACGTCATAATCAAAATCACGAATGGCAGATTCAGGAGTAATTTTCACTCCATGCGCACAGGTCACGGCGCTGCTGGATAAACCCACAAGCTTTGCTTCAAACAGATTTTTCCCGGTCACGGTATTGGCTGCTTTCAAAAAGTCCAACCCTGTAAACAGCCCTGCTGGCATGCACGACGGATAAATGAAAAGCCCCACTTTAAGCATAAACACCCTGTTTCAGGAAAAGTCCTAAAAAGACATATTAATGTCCATTTAGGACATATTACCAGACAGGCCTGTGCTGCACAATAGATCCATACCAAGGAGATCACATGAAGATCCGTCAAATCCGCAACGCCACTGTTTTATTGGACTATGGGTTTGCAAAAATTCTGGTCGACCCGATGCTGGCTCGCCAAGGCAGCATTCCCAGCTTAAAGTATCTGACAATGAACCGTCGCAGAAATCCCTTGGTGGAATTGCCCGCAGGAACGGATGAAGTGTTGGAAACAGTGACTCATGTTCTGATCACTCACTGCCAAAAAGGCCACTTCGATCATCTGGACCGTGCCGGTGCCCGCTGGATTCGCAGAAACTCAATTCCAATTTTATGTTCGGAAGACGACACATCCTATTTGGATAAATACCGCCTTCCCGCCACCAGTCTGAAAAAAAATACTGACAACCCTTTCCTCCAAGGCACCATCACGTTGATTCCGTGCCTGCATGGTCGGGGCCTGGTGGGAGCTATGATGGCCCATGGATACGGATACATACTGAAGTTTCCCAACCAACCCACAGTCTATGTGGTGGGTGATTCAACCCTGAGCCCCCCGGTGAAGGAAGCCCTTAAAACCCATCAGCCTGACATCGTGATCATGCCCGGCGGCGGTGCCCAATTTGATATTGGTGGCGAAATCATCATGAGCGAACAAGACATCGGCCCCGTCTCGGAACTTTTTGGCGGAACCATCCTGGTCAATCACCTGGAGGCCTTGGATCACTGCCCCACCAGCCGACAGCAGGTGTATGACATCCGTAAAAAACTGAATATCGAAAACCGCGTGCTGGCGCCTTTAGACGGAGAAGAACTGACCTTTCCTCAAAACACTTCAAACATGGAATAGAATGGAATCTTGTGCTAAGCTCTGTGAATGCTGAATAAATTCTTTCCTGATCAATCATTTAAGGCCCTGTTGTTTGACTTTGACGGCACCGTTGCCGACACCATGCCAGCACATCTGGCGGCATGGAACAAAGCCTTGGACAAATATGATCTGTCTTTGAGCCGTGATCAGCACATGTCCTGGGCCGGGCGCCCCACGGCTCGCATCGTCGAGATAATGAACAAACTGCACAAAACGGACATCAATCCCGAACAGTTTGTAAAAGAAAAAGAAGCCCACTATCTGGCGTCTTTAGGCGACGTCACCACTATCAAGTCTGTCATGGAAATCATCCAGCACTATCACGGGCAGATTCCAATGGCGATCGTCACCGGCAGCCGCCGCAAGATCGTTGAACTGACGATGAACCAATTGGGTATTCAGAAGTACTTCGACACTTTGGTGTGCGCTGAGGATTACACTCAAGGAAAACCCGCACCGGATTGCTTCTTAATGGCCGCTGCAAAGGTCCAAATTGCGCCGGCGGACTGCCTGGCTTTTGAAGACGCTGTTTTGGGGATTGAAGCCGCTCACACCGCAAATATGAACTGCCTGAAAGTCACTGACGACCACAGCCTTGTTCACACTCGCTAAGGAATTTTCAAAGAAGGCAGCAACAGACGAAGCAACGCTGTCGTTGTTTGTGCTTTGTCATAGTGTTGATACGGAATATTCACAACAGTTTCCCCGTGATCGACCCCATCCAGACGGACAAAATCCACATTGGGAAGTTTGGAGCTTTCAAAAGGCACCATCCCGTCACTTAGATCATACGGTCCTGAATAAAGTCGCACCACACACTGACCAAAGACTTTTTCCAGACACCCCATCGCCATAATATTGACGGCCGGAGTGAACAAACTTTTATGCCCGTTTACAACCCCACCAACGGTGATCATGGGAATACTGGTAATGGCAGTGATCGCTTCGCTGTTTTCTTTCATAAACTTGGACCGGCTGGCGATGCCCAAATAACGAATGGTGTCTGGCGAAGTGTTAAAGAACGGAATCACCGTGCCCAGCAGTTTATCCAGATAAATTGGATTATCAAAATACGCATCCGCAATCGGCGAGCCTTTGAAAGGGCTTTGCAAGAACATGATCCCAGCCACAGTGTCCCTGTGAATTGGCGAATCCACCAATTCATCAAGCAGCGCCAACCCACCTAAAGAATGAGTCAGAAACACCGCTTTTCTGTTCGCAGCAGCAGATTGACTCAAGGCTGCCCGGATATTTTCTTTGATTTCAGCAACTGATTTGGAAGAGCTGGAAAGCCTGACCGAATTGAATTTATAAACATTCTTCAGCAGCGCTTGCTGCTCGCCCAGATAGTCGCCCGTCAGGCGGGCAAAACTGACCGAGGATCGATCGTCCTCTTTCAGGAAAGCTTCAGACAAAATTCCAGGCACCAAGTAGAAATCAAACTGGCGAAGCAAACTTTGTTCTTCGGATCCAAGTTGACCTTGATGGTAGGTTTGATGAAAGCTTTCAGTCAGATCTGCCGCAAAAAGGCCCGGACTTATCAAAAGCCCTATAATCGCCAATAAAATGGTTTTAAGCCGTTTTTGCACCACTACCTACACTTAGCTCAAACCGTGCCAACTATTTTAGGGCTTTCCGAAGCGGGCTTTTAGATAACTCCAGCCGTCGGTGCACCAAAGGGCCCAGGCCACCAGGACGGGCTGAAAGAACAACCGAATCAGTCTGGCCTTGTCGGTATTCAAACCAAAGGCATCGATCTGATAAACGTATTGATTGATATTCCCGGGAAAGATCGCAATAAAGAACAAAGCCCCGACGACTCCGACCTGTGCTTTGTAACGGGTCAGGAACAGGAAGCTTAGACCCAGCAGGATCTCGACAATCCCCGAGGCCACGACAACAAAATCAGGATCCAAAGGCTGCCATTTCGGCACTTGCGCCAAAAATTCGGTGCGAAGCCAGGTTAAATGACCGGAACCTGCATAAACCAGAAACGCGCCAAGCAAAATTCGAAGAGCCAGTTTGATTTGAGATTTCATTGCGGGATTCCTTTATACCTAATTTCTATCAGGCGAAACCCCAAAGGAGAAGAACAAAGAGGCTCTTTGCCTTTACAAAGAGCCTCGCTAACTTTAGCGTTTTTTCGGTGAGGAACTTGGATATGTAGTTTGGGAAAGATCCACCGTCTTTTTCAAGGAATGGCCGGTTTTTAGACCAATCACAAACCAGCCCAAAGCCAATGCCCCTAAAGCAAAGACCGTATCGCCAATCACGCGCAACCAGCGAATGATATCCAGCAGTTCCGTCTGCATAAATTCGGCCGACCTTGCGTACCATAGACCGTGTTCAACACTGGCCATGGTCTGCAGCAACCCCAAAGGCAGCAGACTTAACAGCGCCATCAGCAGCAATCCGATGTTGATGCTCCAGAAGGCAAAGCCGATAACTCCGTCACGCCATTCGTTGCGGGCCGCCAGGCCTTTCAGCACAAACAGCATCAAGCCAATCCCCAGCATACCATAGACCCCAAACAAAGCAGTGTGACCATGCAGTGGAGTCGTATTCAGGCCTTGCATATAATAAAGGGCAATCGGTGGATTGATCAGGAAACCAAAGATGCCAGCTCCCAGGAAGTTCCAGAACGCCACGGATACGAAACAGTAAATCGGCCACTTGTAGGCTTTCAACCATGCTGTTGATTTACCCAGTTTCAGATTGTGATAAGCTTCAAAGCCCATTAGCACCAAAGGCACGCATTCCAGCGCACTGAACGACGCCCCTAACGCAAGCACCGCCGTTGGAGTCCCGGTAAAGTACAGGTGGTGGAAAGTTCCAAGAATGCCCCCGAACAGGAAGATCACGGTCGAAAACAGCACGGTACTGGAAGCAAGCTTCACGTTGACCAGTCCCATGCGCACAAACAAGAAGGCAATAACAACGGTTGCAAAGACTTCGAAGAAGCCCTCAACCCACAAGTGAACAACCCACCATCTCCAGTATTCGGCCACGGCCAGATTTGTGTGACGTCCCCACATCAGGCCCGCGCCATAAAACAACGCAATCGCCGCACAAGAGATCAGGAACAGCGCCAGCAAGTGACGTGATTCCTGGGCCTTTTTAAACGCCGGCCACACCGAGCGCACCATCAGGAACAACCACAAGAACAGACCAATCAACAAGAACGCCTGCCAGAAGCGGCCCAGATCCACGTATTCATAACCCTGATGGCCGAACCAGAAGTTCTGCACCAGATCCAGTTTTTGCATGACCCCGAACCACTGGCCCGCCATCGAACCGACCACGATCACCAGCAAAGAAATGAAAAGGAAATTAACGCCGAATCTTTGGAATTTCGGTTCATGTTCCGAAATCGCAGGACCAATGAACAATCCCGTTGCCAACCATGAAGTCGCAATCCAGAAAATACCCATCTGCACGTGCCAGGTGCGAGTCACCGAGTACGGCAGGAAGTCTGACAGCGGAATACCATAGAAGCCGTCACCCTCGACCGCATAGTGGGCGGCCACCGCCCCCAAAATCACCTGCACCACGATCAATGCCGTCACCACCCAGAAGTACTTCAGCGTCGCTGACATGGAAGGTGTTGGATTCAGGCCCAGCAAAGGATCTTTTTCAGGCAGACTGGCAACACCGGGATCTTCATCGCGTTGAGCCGCATAGTAAAGCCCCAACGCCCCTACACCCGCCAGCAGAATGATGACACTGAATCCCGTCCACAACAGCATGGAACCCGTTGGTTCATTGCCGATTAATTTATCCGGGGGCCAGTTGTTCGTATAAGTGATCGTCTGACCGGGACGTTCTGTTCCAGCCGCCCATGATGCCCAGAAGAAAAAGGCATTCATCTGGCGCATGCGATCTTGATCACGAATCGAGTTTGCCGGAATCGCATAAGCTTCACGCAGGCTTTTCAATGCCGGATCATCCATGAACAAAGAGCGATAGTGGGCATTGTTGGATTCCATCGCCTCTTTACGAATGGCCGAGACTGTCAAAGTGCCATTTTCTTTGGAGTAAGTATTGGTGCGCATTTCTTTTTGAAGACGTGCCACCAGACCGGCCTTTTGTTCTTCACCCAGCTGCTCATAAGGCTTGGTGAATTCCGCGTTGGACCATTTGTCCAGAATGAAAACAGCTTCGCGATGAAGCCAGTCCGCCGTCCAATCCGGAGCTACATAGGCACCGTGACCCCAGATGGATCCGACCTCTTGTCCCCCCATGGACTGCCACACATTCTGACCGTTCAGAATGTCTTCGCCGGTGAAAAGAGTTTCACCCGTGGCCGTGACAACCTTATCGGGTATTGGTGGTGCTTCCCGATAAATTTCGACGCCATAGAAAATCAAAACCGAGAACGAGGCAACAACCACAACCCCAAACGCGATCCAAAGTTTTTTCATGCTCATTTTAGTTTCTCCATATACAGCTATTAAACAAAATGATGACGGCAGAATTCGCAAGAGTTTCCGTGGAACCCTGCCGTCCCGCAAATGCGGTTTTGCAAATCAAAATGGACGTGTTTTGAATTAAGAACCTTGATCGATATCAAGATTGAAACTTTTCCACCCCGGGGCGGAGAAAGTTTCTGTGTTTCTGCATAATGACTTCTAAAACCATTACATGGAAAATCATGTTTATCAGAGGAGCTATTATGTTCGCAGCAAGATACGTCCCTGGAAAAAAAGAACTTTCCCTTGTCGATATTCCCAAACCAACCCCAGGTCCGCTGGATGTTATCCTTAAAGTCCGTGCGGCAGGCATTTGCCATTCTGACCTTCACGTCCTGCACGGCGAAGTCCCTTACAAAGAAACTTTCACCATGGGCCATGAAGCCTGCGGTGAGGTGGTTGAAAAAGGTTCCGAAGTCACTGGCACTTTCAACGCCGGTGATCTTTACGCCGTTCACGGACCCAACCCGTGTGGACATTGCACCTACTGTCGCACGGGACACGACAATCTTTGCAATGACCCGAGCAGAACCTTTATCGGTCTGGGACAAGACGGTGCCTATGCTGAATACCTGAAAGTTCCCGCACGCAATATCGTGAAAGTCCCTAAAGGTATCAGTCCAGAGGTCGCGGCTGTGGCGACCGATGCAGTGTTAACACCTTATCACGCTATCAAAACCAAGGGCGGTGTCGGCCTGGGTTCAAAAATGCTGGCTATTGGCTTGGGCGGTCTTGGCATGAACGGTGTTCAGATTGCTTTGGCTTTAGGGGCCGAGGTCACCGCCGTGGATTTAAAAGATGCCAATCTGGAAATGGCCAAATCTTTTGGCGTGCAGAATGTTTTAAACTCCAAGCAGATCTCTTCACTGAAGCCCCTGTCTTATGATGTGGTGGTGGATTTTGTGGGCCTTGAATCAACATTCAAAGATGCCCAGAACTTTGTAAAACCCGGGGGCACCATTCTGCTGATCGGCTTGGGGTCTGCACAAGTGCCACTGACAACGGCTACGGCCATCACCTTTGAAACCAAAGTGCAGGCATCCTTCTGGGGCACCCACGTTGAAATGCAGGAGCTTTATGCACTGATAGCGGAAGGAAAGATCAAACCGCAGGTGCAAACAGCCCCGATGAAGGAAGTGAATCACTGGCTGCACGAGCTGGAAGCAGGACGAATCAAGTCCCGCATGGCTTTGCTGCCATAAGAAGTTTATTTTCCGGATTTTTTGGCAATGGATAAAAAGAAGGCGTTTTCCTTCTTTTTATCCGTCTTGGCTTTCCGCGGGGTTTTCTTCGCGGAAGTCCCTTCGGCTTTTTCAGATAAAGTTGATTTTACCGGCAGCCCCAGCAAGGGATTTCCTTTGCTGATTTCGCGCATCAGCTGTTTGACTTCATCTTCAAAGTCCTCGGACTGCGCGGGAATGTACAACCAGTCCTTGTTCGCCGGGTGATTTTCCAAAAACAGATATTTCAAAAAGAAAGCGCTTTGCTTTTTCTTTTCCACCGGAATGATGCAACCGTTCCAAAGCTCAAAGGGATAACTGACCCCTTTGTGTTCGTAAAGGCCTTTGCGTTCCACCAGGATCAGCACCAGCTTCATATCCAGATAGTAAGCAAGTCCGCCATGCTTGGGCAGACAGTCATATCCCGGCGGCAGCAGATCTTCGATCCAATAAAGATCATTCAGTGGCTGTTTCATTGAATAGATGGCTCCTTGCCTCCAATTTAGCAAAAGTATAAAGTCGAGTCATGAATAAACCCACCCAGGACTTTTTCAATAAAGAAGCAGCCCAGCGCTATGATGAACGCAACAGTAAATTAAGCCGCATTTCTGATTGCCTGCATTTTTTGTCGACGCTGGTATTAAAAGACCTTCCTGAAAAATCGCTGATTCTTTGTGTCGGGGTCGGTACTGGCGCTGAAATCATGACCCTGGCCGAAGCCTTTCCGCAATGGCACTTTGTCGGCATCGACCCCTCAGCCAATATGCTGGAGGTCTGCCGTGAAAGAATGAGCAAGGCGGGTTATGCAGACCGGTGCGAATTTATTCATGGGTATGTGCAGGATGCACCCCGCGACAGAAAGTTTGATGCCGTCGTCAGTCTTTTGGTCAGTCACTTTGTTCATCGTGATGACCGGGCCGGCTACTTTCAACAGATGACGGAGTGTCTGAAAGACGGTGGATTTCTGGTCAATGCAGAAATCAGTTTTAATCTGAATTCGCCCCAGTTCCCGGCCATGCTTAAAGGGTGGGAAGCTGTGCAAACCCTGATGGGGGCCACGCCGGAGTCCCTGGCAAATCTGCCGAAACAACTGAAAGAAATACTGACCGTTCTTCCCCCCGAGGAAACAGAACATTTGATCCGGAAAAGTGGTATTTCACTGCCGATTCGCTTCTTTCAGGCTTTTATGATTTGTGCCTGGTTTGGAAAAAAGTAGACAGCAAGTTACTGCGGGTTTTTATCCCACTCATCATTGGCACGTCTTTCGGCAGTGCTGATGACACTGTCCACATAGGCTTTTCTCATCTCCGATTCCGGAATCTGATAGATTTCACACATCCTTTTCAAAACCTCAATCGGAGGACGGCTGGTACCCCTTTCCAGACTGGAAATAAACTGCGACTTATGAAAACCCAATCGCTGCCCGACTTCAAGTTGAGTCAATGCGGCGTCAGTTCGCTTGTCCTTGAGGAACTTGGCGATCGTCATACTGCTTCCTAAAAAAAGAAGATTGTTTTGTAAAGTTCTGGGAACATACTCCGTTTGGACGAGGAAAGAAGCTTGAATCTGGCCAATTTCCTATTCGTAACAAAGCCCCCGGAACGGTCTATACGGATTCCAAAAAAACCTTGTATCCAACTCCGCGAATGGTCCGGATGGACACTTTACCAGTCCCGGCCGTGACTTTGTCGCGCAGGCGACAGATGAGAACATCCAGAACATTTGTAGTAGGAATGTAATTATACCCGCAAATTTCGCGTAAAATATGCTCACGCGTGACAATCCGATGAGGGTTGGACAGAAATAAATCCAATAGCTTGAATTCCCGTTCCTGCATTTCGATTACATTGCTTCCACAAATCACTTTTCTTTTCAGTCGATCCAGCTTTAGATTTCCGTAGGTCAAAACCGCGGTACTTTCCTGCGGTTGAATTATTTTGCGAATACGGATCAGCAGTTCGGTCACCGAAAACGGTTTGCACAAATACTCATCCCCGCAGGATAAACCAGTGATGCGTTCTTCATCGGCATTGAGCGCACTCAGAAAAATGACAGGAAGTTCCGGGTGAATGGCTTTCACTTTGCGCACCACCTCAAATCCGCTTATTCCCATCAGCAACACATCTGAAATCATGAAGTCGTATTTTTGACTTTGAATGTGGTCCAAGGCGCGTTCACCATTGGCCACCCATTCACCTTCATAACCTTCGGCAAAAAGCCCCTTCAGAACAATGGCCGCAATTTCAGGGTCGTCTTCGAGCAATAGAAATCGATAAGACATTTTTTTATCCTTTTTTTGTGTCCGCGACGATAACTTATTTAGGGGTATAAAGTATCTGGAATCTTCAAGTTATCCCAATCTTCATAATTAACACGCGAAACCAGTGGAATTACCGAACGGATGTTGGGCGATTTGTTTGCTATACTTAGTGAATTTTAGTTTGCCTCATAGCACTTATAAAAATCATGCTAGGTAAAACAAAAAAAGGAGACATCATGAGATCAATTCTATTGCTGCCTTTGCTCTTTACCGCAGCCTGCAGTTCAACCCCGAAAGAAACAAAACCTGCGGCACCAGCACTGCCAACCACGCTTCAGGAAGCACTGAACAGCCCTTATCGCACAGAAAGCAACAAAGCCCGCGATACTTATCGCCACCCGGTTGAGACTTTGGAATTCTTTGGTCTGAAGCCGGAAATGACTGTGGTTGAAATTTCTCCGGGTGCTGGCTGGTATGCTGAAATCCTGGCTCCATATCTTTCTGCCAAGGGCAAGTACGTTGCCGCGGCAGTTCCGGTGTCTGTTTACGGCGGTGGCCAGAAGTTCCTGGATTGGCTGCAAGCCCGTCCTGAAATCGCCGCGAAAGTGACTGTGAACGACTTTGCCCCTCCGGGAAAAATCGCGGAAGACAATTCAGCGGACTTGGTTCTGACCTTCAGAAACGTGCACAACTGGATGACTCATGGATCTGAAAAGGCCGCATTCATGTCATTCTTCAATGCCCTGAAACCAGGCGGCGTATTGGGTGTGGTTGAACACCGTGCCGATGCCCGTAAAAAAGAGGACGGAAAATCCAAAAGCGGTTACGTCAGCGAAAAACAGGTTATCCGCATGGCGGAAGCAGCCGGTTTCAAACTGGCAGCCAAGTCTGAAATCAACGCCAATCCCAAAGACACCAAGAACTATCCAAAAGGTGTCTGGACTTTGCCACCATCCTTTGCCGAAGGTGACAAGGACCGCGCAAAATACGAAGCGATTGGCGAAAGCGATCGCATGACCCTGAAGTTCGTAAAGCCTTAATTTACTGATCCAGATCCCGGCCGCGTTTTTCATTCGGCCGGGTGATTTCCTGATTCACCAGCGACACATCCATTCTTGGATACGGCACCATGATTTTATTTTCGCGAAAGCGGGCATCAATGGTGGTGCGGATATCGCTGGTAATGGTTTCAATTCTCCAGATATTGCGGCACCAAAAGCGCAGATCAAAAATCAAAGCCGATTCACCAAAATCCTTTAGCAACGCATTCGGTTTAGGGTCCTGCACCACTTCCGGGTGCTGCAAAGCCGCTTCAATCAGCACTTGTTTTACCAATGCGACATCAGAACCATAAGCAACGCCCACTTTGACATGCTGGCGGATTTTTCCCGAGGCCAGACTTTCATTGGTGACTTCTTCGGCGATGAACTTGGAATTGGGAACAATGATCGTGACCTCATCCCGGGTCTGGATGATCGAGGAACGAACACGGATATCAATGACCTTGCCCGAGGTTTCCCCCACCTGAATGATATCGCCGACTTTGATCGGACGCTCTATCAGCAATATAATACCGGCAATAAAATTCTGGGTGACGTTTTGCAAACCAAAACCGATCCCCACCATCAGCACCGCACCCACCGCCGCCAAAGAGCTGATCGAAATCCCCATGTTATCCAGGGCAAAAAGAACCCCCATCACAACCAGCGCATAACGCACAAATTTTGCGATCGAATCCCGCACTCCACTATCCACACGTCGGCGCGACAGCTGTTTGACCACAATCTTACTGACCAGCTTCGATCCGTAGATTGCCACAATCAACAGCAGGATAGAGACCAGCACACTGGCAGCGGAAATCTCGGCATCCTTAATGCGAAAGATGGGCTCATTAAGCATTTGCCAGACTTGTTTTAACTGCTGATACAACTCTGTGTCTTCCATGCGGATATTTTATGAAAGATCCCGGGTGTGGGCACCTATCAGGCCTCACGAATCCTTCCAACATGTCACAAATCAGTGTCACAAAATGAGACTTTACAATTTGAAGAGTTAATTCAGGTCCAGTTTCGTCCGATATCTTTATTCTATGAAAAGTATTTTCCTGCCAGGTTGGGCTTTGCTGCTGATCTTGGCATTCAGCCAGCCTTCATTGGCGCAAACACCCGGCCCAGTTCAGCGCCGCCCCTTTAGCGGCGACACTTTGGGTAAAAACGCCGTGATGTGCCTGATTGCCAGAAACATGGAGGTCCACGGCCACCGGGGGATTGATGGTTATCCCAACAACACCATCGCCTCTTTCAAGGCCGCCTATGATGCCGGAGCCGACACGGCAGAACTGGATTTAATGATCACTGGTGATGATCAGATCGTCACCGCCCACGATCCCATTCCGAACATCCAGACCGAACGCTGTGCTTTGCATGGAAAGTCCCTGGAAAAAGCCGCGCTTCGCAGTATGAGCTATGCCGAAGCCGCACAGATTCATTGTGGAGAGCGTCTTTATTCAGAACCACGCACCGAACCGATCCCATTGTTTCGCGATGTCTTTAGTGTCTTTAAAGATTATAAGGTCGCGGGCAAACCCGCCCGCCTGAATATTGAGATCAAATATTTCAAGGATCAGGTGCAATACTTCCCTGCGGAAGATCAGTACCTGGATTTGATTATCAAAGAAATCCGTCAGAGCGGCTGGAACCCTGAGCGCTTCTTTGTGCAGTCCTTCAATCACGAAACATTAAAGAACCTGAAGGCCAAGGCCCCGGATATCGACGTGGTGCCCCTGATCTGGGACGCCCGCGGAGCTCTGGACGCCGCCACCAAACTGGGAAGCCGTCTGGTCACAACGGGCTGGCCACAACTGACTCCGGAAGTGGTCTTTGGCCTGCATCAAAAAGGCATTCGCGTTGTCGCATGGACACCGAATTCGGTGGAAGAATTAAAATGGGTTATTGCCTCTGGCGCCGATGGTGTGATCACCGATCGTGCGGACCTGTTCATGAAGATCCGCGACGAGCTGTGTGAATAAGTGCTGCTGAAAATTCAGTAGTGATTGATCCGATTGCGATGACCTTCACTGTCGATGACTTCGGACTTGTCACCGTCCTTTTTATCCCAGTTCTTTTCCAGATCCTCTTTGCTTTGATGATCTTCGATGTCCCCTTGATTGTACTGAACACCATTCTGAACAGATGGATTGCGTTCTTTGCTAAAGTTGCCAGCGATCGGAGACACTTCAGACGTCTTGCTTGAATCCACAGACACCTCCTGGATGGCTTACATTAAACAATAAAAGCCCTAGCTGCGCTATGAACCTTGGCAACAATCATGATCCGATCACAAATCTAAAACAACCCTAGCCTGAAGCCCGTCCACACAGACCAGTTGTCATCCAGGCGATGCCACGCGGTTTTAAATCCCTTGGGAGCTGTTGGATTCCCGGCAAGCGCCGAAGGGCCGTCACGGACCTCTGCCGGATCTTCGGCAGAGGTTTTCCCAACTGCCATCTGTTGCTTATGACGCCCGCCCAACGCTGGCACCGCCGTTGCTTTTCCAGAGTGGCATCAGATGACTGATAACCAAAAAGGAGAAACCATGAAAGCACTTATCACAACACTCTTAATCGCCCTTTCTGCCACGGCCGCCAACGCTGCTGAACCAAAGCCTTATGGCATCGACATCACCAACAAGGACTCTGTCGGCGCGTCGGTCTGGATCACAGTTTACAACTTCGTCGGGGACATCGGCGACAATGCCTGCCTGCAACCGGGGCAAACCATTTCCTTCCACGACTATATGACCGGTCCGGCTTACACCGTGCGTGCGGAAGTGAAACAAAACCGCGATTGTTCCGGCGCCACTTACAGTGACCTTAGCACCGTGGTTGGCGGCAACGACAAGGTGGAAATGTCCCGAAGCGCAACTGGCACTTTGTGGCTTGAAAACAAGGGCGACGGCACGGACAAGGACGCCAATCCTTTGACGACGGTTTCCATGCGCAACAACGACACCTCCGGTCACTCGGCTTGGGTCACTATTTACAATACCGTGGGGCGTATCGGTGACTCTGGTTGCGTAAGACCGGGGAACAAGAAGATGTGGAAAAACTATGCGCCGCCATTCAAATACAATGTCCGTGTGGAAGTGAAACAAAACGAGGACTGCAGCGGCGGCAACCTTGAAGACACCGACATGTCTGTGCCTTCCCAAAGCGGAGTCGAACTGACGGTCGATGGATCCGGCTACTTCCACTTAAATCAGAAAAAATAATACATTTTTCTGAAATTCCACTAGGCACCTGCTGTCTGGATAGGCTAAAACAGGCCCTCTAACGACAGCAGGTTCCCAATGAAAAAGATCCCTAAAAAGCATCAGCCCCGTGGCTTTGAAATCCTTCACGAAGACCTGGATGTCATCGTCGGCAACAAAGCGGCTGGTGTTCTGACCGTGGCGGCAAAATGGGATCGCGACAATACGGTTCATAATCTGCTGAATCTGTACGTCCGCAAGGGCAATCCCCGTTCCAACAAGTGTGTTTTTGTCGTGCATCGTCTGGATCAGGCCACCACCGGTGTTTTGATCTTTGCAAAAACCGAAGAGGTTATGCACTTTCTGAAAGACGACTGGAAATCCACGATCAAAACATACTACGCGATCGTTCACGGCAAGATGCCGAAGAAAAGCGGCACAATCACCAGTTATCTGGAAGAGGACGAAAACTATGTTGTCCATTCCAGCAAGGATTCCGACAAAGGAAAGCTGGCAATCACTGAATATGAGGTTCTGAAAGAAACTGAGAAATTCAGTCTTTTGAAAATCAACCTGCTGACCGGCAAGAAAAACCAGATCCGTGTGCATCTTGCAGGTGAAGGTCATCCCATCGTCGGCGACCCGAAGTACGGAAAAGCCACCACGAATTTCAAAGAACTGCGCCTGCATTCTGCCAGTCTCGAATTCACGCATCCGCATAATAAAAAGCGCATCACCATCAAGGCTCCTGTCCCGAATTATTTCCGCACGCTCATTGATTACGAATATTAAAAGGCCAGTCTGATCCTGACTGGTTTGGCAGCGCAAATTCCCAGTGATACTTTGAAGCCATCAGCTCCACACATTCGTACAAGGAGGTGGTTATGCGTTTCAAAATAATTTCACTTTTTGCGGCGTTGTTGTTGTCTTCATTCTCGGCCCAGGGGTACGTGCCCAACTCACCCATCACGACAAATGATCCTTCATTCGGCATGACGGGAAAATTCAATCCCGCCGGGTGGTCCGATTGGATCACCCTCGGTGGCATTGGCACTTCCGATCCGGCCAGTTGCTCCATGTCGGGTTTCCGTAACATCGTGTTTGTAAAAGGCACCGACAATGCTCTGTGGTCGCGCTATTGGAATGGTGCCGGATGGTCAGAATGGTTTTCGTTGGGAGGTGTGCTGACATCTGCTCCGGCGGCGGCCTGCCAAGGGGAACAGATCTATGTCTTTGCCCGAGGCACTGACAATGCACTTTGGGCCCGATACTGGTGGGGCACTCAGTGGAGTGAATGGATCAGTATCGGCGGTGTGCTGACTTCCGGTCCCGCAGTGACTTCATGGGAATTTGGCCGAGTGGATGTCTTTGTGCGCGGTACGGACAATGCCCTCTGGCACAAGTGGTTCGCCAGCGGTGCTTGGTCTGAATGGGAATCCCTGGGCGGCGTTCTGACTTCGGATCCAGCGGCAGCCTCGTGTTCTGCAGGCAGAATTGACGTCTTTGTTCGCGGTACTGACAACGCCCTCTGGCACAAGTGGTTTGCGGGCGGCTGGTCCGGCTGGGAATCACTGGGTGGCGTTCTGACTTCAGATCCCGACGTCGCTTCATGGGGCTCAGGCCGATTGGATGTGTTTGTTCGTGGAACTGACAACGCTCTTTGGCACCTGTGGTGGGATGGCAAATGGAGCTCTTGGGAATCTTTGGGAGGCATTTTAACCTCCGGCCCCGGAGCCTCGGCACTGGCACCGGGATATTTGGTCATCTATGTGAAAGGCACTGACCAGGCGATCTGGTTTAAGGTGTTTACACCGTAAGAGCGATAGATTCGAACAGAACCCTGACAAAGAAGTGCTCCAGCAGAACACGCCGGAGCACCTTTCACACCTGCAAGTGTAATTTTGCTGAAAATGCCCGGCAATTATTCTAAGAAATCGTCATGTCTGAAAAATCGGTTTCAAAGCTTCTTCTGCAAATTTTTACCAAAAGACGCAATCAGAATCCGCGTTATTCCCAACGCGCGTTTGCCCGTGATCTGGGACTGTCTTCCGGTCACCTTTCTGAACTGCTTGGAGACAAACGCCTTCCCAACAAAACGACACTGACTCAGTTGATTTCAAAGCTGGGCTTAAGTGAAGAAGACATCACCCGTTTTACCGAGGCCGCCGCCGACACGAAAAAACGCAAAGTCGAAAAAAGAATCCCGGTGGTTCTTGAACCTGATCAGTTCTCAATCGTGGGTGACTGGGAGCACTTTGCTTTGGTGTCTTTGATGAAAACAAAAAACTTTAAAGCCGATGAAAGCTGGATTGCCGAACGCCTGCAAATCCCCCGCACTCGCGTGCAGCAGATTCTTGGGCAACTGGAGCAAGCAGGTCTTATCCGCCGAAATCCAGACAGGATCTCGGCTATTGAGGCCAACATCACCACCACTCAGGATGTGCCGTCAGAAATGATTCGCCGGTCTCACGATCAAAAAATCCAATTGGCGCTAAAAAGTATGAAGCAGGATCCAGTGCATCTGCGCGACATCAGCTCCATCACGATGCCGACAAACCCGGAACTGCTGCCTGAGGCAAAGAAGCTGATTCAGGCCTTCCGTCGCAAACTGGCGCGCCGTCTGGGCCATCAGGGAAAAACATCGGAAGTTTATTCTTTGAATATTCAGCTTTTCCCACTGACGAAAATTAACGAACTGGAAGGATGACATCATGAACTTGAAAGCTTTTGTACTGATGCCGCTTGCAATACTGACGATCTGCGGATCTCAGGCCCTGGCGTTGACCGACTGGCAGGAAGTCGGAAATGGCGGTCAGGTTCTGGTCTGCGAAAACAGCACCATTGCCCCGGAACCAGGCCGCTATGTCACGATGTATGACTATGCCGAAGCAAAGTTCCGCTATCGCCTGACTCCAAAAATGCCGAAGGCGATTCTGACCTTCCCTATGAATCCAAACATTGCACCCGAAAATTTGATCGCCATGGAGATACTGAAACGTCTTCCGCACGAAGGCTATACCTGGTACGGCAAAGCTGTGGGCCTGGTTCAGAATTTTTATGCTGAAGCAAATCTAATTGCGGGCGTGGATCTGGTGATCATCCGAGATACCGGCATGGGCTTTATCCCTCGCGGTTGTAAGCTGGAACAGCTGATTGCGCAAAGCCGCCCCACTGTGCCCGAGGATCGTTATTACAAAATCAACAGTGATTTGTGGGACTGGATGTTCCCGGAACAACGAGCCACCGCGATTTTGCATGAAGTGCTTTACCGCCTGTCCCCGAAAGCCAAATTCATTTTCTCGTCTGAAAAAATCAGATATGTCGTGGGGTTGCTGATCTCTGACACTTTCAGAAGCAAATCCCCGGAGGAACAAAATGCCCTCTTGCTGGAAGCGGGTCTGCTCTACTAACCCGGCCTGGAGCAAAAGGAAATATTTATCAGCACGCAACCCTGACTGGAGCCCCCTTCCGGAGTGTGCTAAACAGCGGCTGTACAAATTAACAACCCAAGGAGTTTTCCATGAAATCTTTGATTCTTGTTCTGACGACCCTAGTTTCCACTTCCGCTATGGCTGCTAAACTTGACAAACTTCCTTGCGCGCAATTTACACAAGGCGCGGCTGAAGCTGATTATCTGCGCGATGCAACCGGCATCCAAGGCCACGAGTTCGAATCTGCCATCACTAGTTACACCAAAATTGACCAGCGTCAGGCGGCTGTGACTGTTGAAATCTCTGGCGCCAACGATGAAGGCGAATCCTGGACAACTCAATACGAAGTTGTTGTTCAGACCCCGACTTGCGCTCTTGTTGAAATCAGCTCGAAGTAAATACCTGCCATCCTATTTTTGTTAAAAATCCGCCGATTCCACCCGTGGGGTCGGCTTTTTTTTGCCTTCAACCCGGGTTGGATTGAAAGGCCAGTGTTGGAATAAACCTACTCAGCCAATGAAAAGTAATTGATAATCCGTTTATGTCCAACTTCAGCAAACTTAATCTGCTTATTTTGGTTCTTTTCGGTGTTGTCATCGGCTTGGGCTGTTATTCGTTCATCTATGCCAAAGGGTATTCGTACATGTCAGACGATCCCAAGGCCTGTGTGAATTGTCACGTCATGCGTGAAAATATGGATTCATGGCAAAAATCCGCCCATCACCACGTCGCCAAATGCAATGACTGCCATCTGCCCCATAACATCGTCGGAAAGTATGCCGTCAAGGCGCTGAATGGCTGGAATCATTCTGTGGCATTCACCCTTCAAAACTTTCACGAGCCCATCCTGATCAAGGAACACAGTCTGAAAGTGGTGAAAAGTTCCTGTCTGACCTGCCATCAGCCGATGGTGCAGGCCATGGATCGCACTGATAAAAATCACAACGAGGAAGCCAATTGTCTGCACTGCCACCGTGGTGTGGGACACGTTCGATAGGAGTCTGGTATGAATAAGAATAAATGGATGTTTCTGGCTGTCGGCGGCGCCGCTATTATCACTGTGCTGGTCACAGCCCTGCTGGTGAATATTTTTGAAAGAAAATCCGAAGAGAAAAACCCATTCTATCGCGTGGTGGAAATCACCGACGACATTGATGATCCGGCGATCTGGGGGAAAAACTTCCCCCACCAGTACGACTCCTATCTGAAAACGGCGGATATGACCCGCACCAAGTACGGTGGATCGGAGGCATTCCCCCACATCCCGACGGACAAAGACCCCCGTGATGTGGTTTCAGCCCAAAAGCTGGATGAAGATCCTCGCCTGAAAATCATGTGGGCCGGCTATGCGTTTTCCAAGGACTTCCGCGAAGAGCGTGGTCACGCTTACATGCTGGTGGATCAGATCTTCACCGAGCGCCAAAATGTAGCGAAACAACCCGGAACCTGCCTGAACTGCCATGCTTCCACTTACCTGCTGTACAAAAAACTGGGGGATGGCGACATCACCAAGGGCTTTGAGGAAATGGGCAAAATCCCCTACAAAGACATCGTGCACTCGGTTCAGCACCCGGTGTCCTGCATTGACTGTCATGACCCGTCCACCATGTCTTTGCGAATCACCCGTCCGGCTTTCATGGAAGGTATTAAGCTGGTCAAAGCCCAGCAGGGTATCAAAGAATATGACGTCAACAAAATGGCTTCCCGCCAGGAAATGCGCAGCTTTGTCTGCGGTCAGTGTCACGTTGAGTACTTCTTTAAGGGTGAAGAAAAACGCCTGACTTATCCCTGGGGCAAAGGTCTGAAGGCTGACCAGATCATGGAATACTATAAAGAAAACGGCTTCAAAGATTGGGTTCATGCTCTGACTGGAGCGGAGGTTCTGAAGGCGCAGCACCCCGAGTTTGAAATGTTCAATCAGGGCACCCACGCCCGCGCCGGTGTTGCCTGCGTGGACTGTCACATGCCTTATCAGCGTGTCGGTGCCATGAAGGTCACCGACCACCAGGTGCGCAGTCCGCTTTTGAATATCAACAAAGCCTGTCAGACCTGCCATAACGTGCCCGAAGCAGAACTGAAAGCCCGTGTGGAAACCATTCAGGATCGTCATACCTCTTTGCGTGATGTGGCCTTTGATGCTTTAGTGGACTACATCAATGACCTGAAAGAGTTCAAAGACGAAAAAAATCCGTCCGAGACCCTGATGAAAGCCCGCGCTCTGCAGAAAGAAGCCCAATTCCTGTTCGACTTTGTTGAAGCTGAAAACTCTTCAGGCTTCCATGCGCCTCAGGAGGCTGCGCGCATTTTGGGTCTTTCCATCGAAAAGGTCCGCGAAGGACAGAAACTGGTGGCAAGTCTTCGCGCCAAAAAAGTAGCCGGAAAGTAGCTTCCGCGTGTTTCGATCGGTGATTCGTTTTTTTGCTTCCTTAAAACTGGCGGTGGTTATCATCGCCGTTTTGGCCGTGCTGATCTCGGTGGGCACCTTCGTTGAAGCCCGCTTTGACGCCTGGACTGCCAAGCAGCTGGTTTACAATTCCGTCTGGATGTACAGCGCTCTGGGTCTATTGGTCACAAGCCTTGTCGCGGTGATCGCAGATCGCTGGCCCTGGAAGCCCCGTCACGCGGCGTTCATCTTTGCCCATGTCGGCATCATTATGATCATCTTTGGCGCGTTGTTAACCCAGCTCTACGGCGTGGATGGCATCATCCGCCTGACCGGCACGGCAGAAGCTGTTAACGAAGTGCAACTGCAGGACACCCAGCTGACCGTCTACCGATCGCGCAGCGGTGATGGCTATGACAAAGTTTATTCCGAAGAAGTGAACTTTCTAAAAAACCCGATTACGGCCAAAGAACCGTTCCTGATTAAGGCCAAGGGGTTGCATTTTGAATTGCTGGAATCCATCCCCTATGGACTGGCCCAAACCCGTGTCGAAGCTTCCCCGACGGCGCAAAGTGGTTCCGCCGTGCGCTTTCAACTGGCCAATGCAAATGTCAGTGAAATCGACTGGCTGATTCAGCGAAACGCCTTTGAACGCGCAGAAAAACAAATCGGCCCGGTTCTGCTGACCATGGGAGGCCTGTGGCAGCGCCGTCCCGAGATCAACGAAATCCGTCTGTATCAGAATGAAAAACAGCAACTGAACTATGCCCTGTACAGCAAAGACAACCAGAATCCCTATAAGAGAGGCACCCTGGCCGAAGGCGACCGCATTCAAACTGCCTGGATGGGGCTTGATCTGCGCACCCTGCAGTTCCTGACAAAAGCTGTGCAGAAATATGAAGTTCGTGCGATGGACCGCCCGACACCCGCCACGCGCGCTTCCCTGAAAGTTCGCTATAACGGACAGGAAAGTTATCTGGTGCTAAATGACTATATCAAAGTCTTCACTGACGAATGGGTTTATCTGGTCGCGTATCATCACAAAAAAATCCCTCTGGGTTTTGATATCTCTTTAAGAAATTTCAAAAAAACAGATTATCCCGGCACCATGCGCGCCATGGCCTATGAAAGTGAAGTGCAGTTCGCCGATCAGCGCGCGACCATTTCAATGAACGAACCGCTGAAGCATCAGGACTATTACATCTATCAAGCCAGCTTCGAGGAATCTCCGAATGGCGGCGTCGCGGCTTCCATCTTGTCAGTGAATCGCGATCCCGGTCGTGTCTGGAAATATCTGGGATCACTTGTTATGTGTGTGGGAATCATTCTGCTGTTTTACTTCCGCTATCGTCCGCATGTTCGTCCACGTTCCACCTAAGAAGTGACCGAATACATATTGCCGCCTTGAGCGTTTCATACACAATAAACAGCTCAAGGAGGATTTCATGAAAAATTTAGTTATGGTTCTATTTATGATTCTGGGGCTTTCATGCTTTGCGCACGCCGAAGATCAGACACTGGTGACTTTGCCTGTAGAGATTGAATCCATGGTCGAGATGTCCACCGCTGATATGCCGACGGACGTGGACCTGCAAGGTGGTGGCGGATCCACATCCCGTTACTGCTGTATGAACCGTGGGAACTATTGCGACATGGGTTACACGGACCGCTTTGGTCAGCCGTGCAAGTGCTACACTGGCAACAACGTCTATCACGGACACGTCTGCCGAAACTAAAAACCGATTCCCCCGGGCAAGTCCGCTGATGGCATCCTTTCCCGTTAGCTGACTTGCCTGGTTCCCAAATGTGAAAGCATCTTAATGTTAGTCCCGTTGACAAAACTTTTCGTTGGACCGAGCTTCAATTTAAAACGAGGACTATATGAAAAAACTGGCATCGGTTCTTTTTATGGTAATTTGCAGCTCTGTGGTGCAGGCTGCGCCACACACTTTGTTTTGTCAGCGCCCCTATCACCATGACATCTTCAATACCAATCTGCGCATCACGGTGACTCAGGAACCGACAATGAAAGTTCTTTGGATCGACACCCACATCCCCTATGGTATTCGGCCGATGCCATACCCCATTCAAACACTTGAATGCCGTGACAATGGTGTCAGTATCGTGGCAGGTGATTCCGATATTAAACGCCACATCGAATTGCATGTCGAAGATGACCGGGGCAAATTGGTTTATCTGGATGGACAAGGCCCGAAGGATCCGGCGATTTCTTACACCTGCTTCCCGGACACCATTCGCACTTTCTGCACGGGCAACTGATTACTTTTCTTTCAACAGCAAAGTCACTTGCGGGGTCTTACCCGCATCCCCGGCAGTTCCTGACAGCAGGTACATACGTTCAGTTGCCACTTGGGCGGCTGCAAGCTCTGTCATCACGGCTTTGCCGCGGGAAAGCGCCAGGTTCTTCAGCTCATCTTCACTGACAGGAAGTGTTTCAGCTGTTTTCTTTTCCCAGGCGGTGGCGCGACCGACAGGGTCTTTGGCGAATTGCTCGTCAATGGCATCAAATTCTTCAGGCTTTAGGTACTCTTTGGCGACGGTCCGCACGGCTTTGCTGCGATCCTTGTTCTTCACAAGAAAAAGTTGCAACTTTTCTTCCAGTGCGTTGATCTGCAGGGCCTGTTTGTCAGCGGCCTGATATTCGCCGCGGATCTCAAGACTCAACTGTGGACGCTCGGCCAGAGCTTGGGCCAGCTTCATCAGCTTTTCTTTTTCTGCGGATTTTAACTCCGCTTCCCCCGGGGCAAAGCGAATGTCCTGCATATCGTCCCCGCCCCCGACCAGACTGGCCAGGAAATCAAAAGGAGCCGCCACGATATTGATGATCATGTTTTTGACCGCCGTCCAAATCAGATTTCCCAATGAAAAGGACGGTGAATTCACATCCCCTTCCACCGGCAACTGAAACTTGATCTGCCCTTTACGGTCCTTCATCAAAGCCAAACCCAGCTTCAACGGCCAAGCTGTTGCATTCTTGCTTTCAACTTTGTTCCCCAATGTGAACTGATCCAGCAAAACCTTGTTCCCACCTTTGATACGGTTGTTCACAAGCTTATAGTTCAAATCCAGAAAAAGCTTACCCTTCTTGATTTCATAACCTGCAAAGTGACCCGAATACGGCGTAAATGTCGTCATTTCAATATTGTGAAAGTTCATTTCCAGATCCAGCGTCGGGCGTTTGACCCCGGGAATAATGAAGCCTTTGCCTTTGAACTTTCCGTAAGCCTCTACCTGCCCGGCCAGGGCAATTTGAATCTTTTCGTCCACCTTCGGCGAAATCGGTCCGACAGAACCTTCAAGATTCTGCACCAGAGCTTTAAAGTTAGGACGAATCTGAAGATCAGCATAGCTGACCAGCCCCTCCGTCAGACTGAGTTTGCCCACATGATAGTTAACCGGTGCGGATGTTTTAGGCGCCGTTTTTGAATTCTTTAAGAATGATCGGAAATTCAGCGTCCCGTCTTTTCTTAATTCCACTTCTGTCTTAAGACCTTTAAGTCCCAGTTCGGCCACTTTCAAATCCAGAGGATTGGTGCTGATATCGATCCCTTGCAGATCCAGCTGATTCCATTCCAGCACGGGCTTTTCCTGATTTTCAGGCACCAATGCCAGATTATGAATCTGGGCTTCACCTGTGACGGACACTCGGCCGTTTTTATACTGAATGCGGGACATCGTATCGGCCTGACCTTTTTGCAGCGTCAAGTGCGTGTGGTCTGACAGGTAAGCCGTCAAAAAATCCAAAGGAATCTGACGGGCTTTCACCGCCACATTGACCGTCACTGGTTTTAACTGCATGTCGCCACTAAGACTTATTGTGCCTTGTTCTCCGACAGAAACATTTAATGACTTTAGCGACGTGGTCGATCCCAAAGAGGTGCTGATATTGGCCGCCGTCAGATTCATGGGCCCCAATGGAAGCTCCAGCGCCAACGCATGAGTGAAATCAAAAAAGTCCAAACCGCTTTCGCGGATCTGAATTTGCTCAAGTGTCAGAACCCAATCAGAATCCTGGGATGTGTCTTTTTCAGGTTCGCCCGTCGGAGTCAGATCCCAGTTGGTGGCCCCGTTTTTAAAGACCACAAAACGCGCCGAAGCCTTGTCCAAAGTGACACTTTTTAAAAGGATCTCTTGGTTCACCAGTGCATACAGCGTCAAATTCAACGCAAAATGATTGAAAGCCAAACGCGGCTTTTCCTGATCTTTGGAAGGAAGGACGAACTTTTCAATCACCAGCTCAAACGTGAACGGATTGAAAGATACGGAGCCCACTTGCGGAGTGGTTTGCAGTCGAAGTTCAGCCTGTTTGGTGATTTGGGATTTGATAATCCAGGGAACCACAAGAAAACCCGCAAGGCTGTAGAGGCCAAGCAATAAGATGCAAATTTGCAGGATTCTTTTTGCCGTCGTAGTCATACAAAGTTCCCTTTGCATGACTAATCCAGTACTTGTGCTGGTACGTCAAGTAATCAATTTGTTATTTATGCCGCGCGGACATCCAGACGATTCATAAGCTCTGGCACATCCAGAATCATAAACGTCTTTTTCACCCCAGCAAGATCGGTGACTTCCACAATTTCTTTCATATCCCCTTGCAAAGTTTTCGAGGCGTCGGGTGCCAGAACCGTGGGAATACGTGTCTTGTTGGCTTCGTCCACTGTGTCAATCGACTCTACGGAATCCACCAGCAGGCCGAATTTGTTTTGCTGACCTTTGACGATCAGAACCCGTGAATTGGCAATATCTGTGGACGCCTTCATCCCATAGAAGGTGCGCAAATCTACGATTGTCACCACTTCTCCGCGCATCTTCATCATGCCCACGACATATTCCGGATATCCCGGTGGCCGCATCAGCTCCCCTTCGACTTTGGCAATTTCGTCAATAGAACTTAAACGCGTCGACAGAAGGAAATCCAGACGGAATGAAATATATGGTTTTCTTTCCGTTTTCGCCTTGGCGGCTTCAGCCTCTTTTTCGCGGTTGCCGTAAAGCGAGTCATGACCGCGGGTGATTGCCATAATCTCCTGATCGGACAAAATCTTGCTTTCATTCAAAAGCACAACGTTGGTTTTGTTTTCCTGCGCCAGCAGACCGCGCATCATTTCCACTTTTTCCTGGGCAAACATCGGAATCGGCAGCACTTCCTCTTCAAAGAAAGTCACGATGCTGTCGACACTGTCGACCATGAAACCGACCTGAATATTCTGCAGTTTCAAAATCACAATACGACGGGACTCAAGGTCCCTGGATTCCTCACCTTCAATCTTAAGGAACATGCGGAAATCCAGAATAGGAATGATCGTGCCCCGCAGATTCACCATGCCGATGCAGTAATCCACTGCCAAGACACTGCGTTTGATCTCAGGAACTCGAATGATCTCGCGAATACCCGAAATGCTCAGGCCGAATTCCAAATCCCCGGAACGCACCGTAATGCACTGGTCGCGTTTTGATGACTTGCGGGTCATCTCTGTGACCGTGTTACGACTTTGCTCCAGAATCTGCGGGATGTTTTCTATCTTAACCAGGGCTTCAGGATCCAGCACCTCTACGATACGATCCCCGCCATTCAACTTCAGCACACTGCTAATGACCGATTTGCGTCCCTCTAATGGGTTGTCAAATCGTGCAATATCCGCGGGCTGCACATTCAAAATTTCTGACGTCGAGTCAAAAAGCAGACCAATGCGCACGTTATTCACCTGCACAATCGCCACTTTCTTGACGCTGTTGTTGCCGGAAGTTTCCATATCCAGCAAACGGCCCATATCCACAATCGGAGTGACGGTGCCACGCAGATTGAAAAGTCCGGTCAGATAATTCGGCGCCAGCGGCACCAGTGTGATTTTTTCGGGATAGTTCACCACTTCCTGCAACGAGGAAATTGACAGGGCCAGTTCAGCCGGACCCAGGCGGAAAGAAGCAAACATCTTTGTATGAGAAGAATTTTTCATAGTTCCTTCCTAGGCCGTCTTGGGAAGCTTTTCGATGGCATAATCACCGTCCCCGGCGATACGCATCTTGGTTCCCTGTTCTCCGCCGGGTTCAAACGCCACGATACGGATACGATGCTTTTCTAAAACTGCTTTTGCCGCCTTGAGATTTTCATCCCCGACGACAAACTTGGTATAACTTTTATCCCCGTCCATCATGCGGCCGCCTCCGGCCACGATGGCTTCCAGTTCGGAAACGTCAGCCATGGTTGCGCCCATTCTTTCCAGCATGCGGGGAATAGTCTGACTGACATAGCGGGCGTCTTTGTCCTCTTTGAAGGTTTCCGGGTACGGCAGCAGGCAGTGAGCTAAAGCCCACTTGTTTTGGCGTCTCCACACCAAAGCTATACCCACACACGAACCCAGCACAGTCTTTAGCACCTCGCCGTTTTCAGCGATCAGGATCTGACCAATTCTGACGTGGTGTTCGACCGGCAACATATCAGCCCTTCATATAGATCAGAGGTTTTTTAAAAGTGAACTGAGTCTTGTGGCGCGCCAAAGACTCGGACTCACCCAGAATCAACATGCCTTCAGGCTTCAAAGCCCGGTGCACATTTGAAAGTACAAGCTCCTGATCCTGATCATTAAAGTAAATCAGAACATTGCGCAAAAAGACGATATCAAACATCAGACCCTTCGGTGGCACCTTGTGCAGATTGTGCTGGAAAAACTCCAGATTGGCGCTGATCACCGGGCTGATGCGGAAACTGCCATCAGCCTGTTCGCGGAAGTATTTTTCCATCAAAACAGGATGACGGTTCTTAAGTTCATCCAAAGTCCGGTCTTTAAAGACACCCGTGCGAGCCTTCGCCAGAACATTGGTGTCAATATCCGAACCCATGATTTTGTATTTGAAAGAAGGATGCTTGAAGCGGAATTCTTCGCAAGCCATTCCCAGGGAGTGAGCTTCTTCACCCGTGGAAGAGGCGGCTGACCAGATTCTTAGAATCGTGTCCGGATTCTTTTTATGCCACTCTGGCAGGTATTCGTTCTGGAAGTAATCCCACGCGGTCTGCGTGCGGAAGAAATGAGTTTCGTTTGTTGTAACCAGGTTGACGAAATCCTGGATCTCGACCTTCCCCTGTTCCAGGTGGTCAATATAGTCTTCCAGGGATTCAAGCCCCAGAAGACGCAGACGCGGTTTGATGCGCGCCGTGAGCATATCACGCTTACGCTCTTCCATTGTGATTCCGGTATGTGTCTTCACCAAAGAAAGCAGCCTTGTCAGGGCTGCTCCTTCGAGTTTTTTAGCTGCTTCTGCCACGTCTACACCACAAATCTGGACACTGTTCTGTTCAACTCATCAGCTTCCTTCACCAGTATTCCGGTGTTGTTCGCGATGGTTTCGGATGACTGCGCTGATTTTTCGGATTCTGCAGCAATGTGCTGGATCGAAGCGCTGACACCTTTGGCGGCTTCCGACTGCTCTTCCGCTGCCAGAGTGACTTCAGAAATGGACTGGGTGGTCTTTTCGATACCCGCCACGATTTTACTGAAGGCTTCACCCGCTTGTTTTGAAATCGAACTGCCCTGTTCCACACGTTTGGTGGATTCGTTGATCAGCTTGGAGATTTCTTTCGTCGCCTGGGAGGATCTTTCCGCCAGCTTACGAACCTCGTCCGCAACAACCGAGAAGCCCAGACCGTGTTCACCGGCACGAGCCGCTTCGATCGCCGCATTGAAGGCCAAAAGATTTGTCTGACTTGCGATTTCGCTGATCACTTTGATGATCTCGCTGATGTCTTCAGACGACTTGTTGATCAATTCCATGGCCTCAATGGATTTGGAAATGGCCTGGCTGCCCTGTTCTGCTTCCTTCTGAGTGACTTTCGCCAGTTCATTGGCCTGTTTCGTATTATCAGCAATAGATGCGATGGAAGCTGTGAACTCTTCGATGGATGCGTTCATTTCCTCGACGGTCGCACCCAAACTTTGCGCTCCCGCAGCCACAGAAGTGGACTGTTCGGCGATGGACTTCGAGGAGGTTCCAAAGCTATTCGCAGAAGACACAACGATGGAGATCACTCCACGCAGGTCCACCATCATTTTCTGAATACCATCCGCCAGCTGGCCAATGGCATCTGCACCTGAAACCGTGATCGGTGAAGTCAGATCGCCGGCCGCTGCCTTATTTACAGTCAGCAACAGGGAATCCACTTTCATCTGATCTTCTTCGGCTTTTCTTTTCACTTCCTGTTCAAGCTCTACCTGTTTGGTGATATCGCTGGCGAATTTCACAACCTTATAAGGTTTGCCATTCATATCCATGATCGGATTGTAGGTCGCCTGGATCCAAATCGACTTGCCACCAGCACCCACGCGCTGATAGCGACCGGAATCAAATTCACCACGGTTCAATTTGGCCCAGAAATTCGTATAATCAGCACTTGCCGTATATTCGCTGCCGCAGAACATACGATGGTGCTTGCCCTGGATTTCAGTCAGACCATAGCCCACTGTCGCCAGGAAGTTTTCATTGGCACTGATAATTGTGCCATCCATATTGAATTCAATCACCGCCTGAGCTTTGCTGATGGCGGAGATTTTTCCGGCGTCTTCTGCAGCTCTCATTTTTGCGGCAGTGATGTCTGTGGCAAACTTCACCACTTTGAATGGTTTGCCATCGGCATTGAAGATCGGGTTATAAGAAGCATTGATCCATACTTCGCGCCCGCCCTTGGCAAAGCGTTTGAATTCGCCCGCCTCAAATTCGCCACGCGCCAGCTTTTCCCAGAACATCTTGTATTCAGGGGAAGCAGCAAAAGCCGGATCACAGAACATGCGGTGATGATGGCCCTGGATATCACCCAGGCCATACCCAACAGTTGCCAGGAAGTTTTCATTGGCATTCAGGATCGTACCATCCAGATTAAACTCGATCACGGCCTGAGCCCGGCTGATCGCCATGACTTTGCCTTCATATTCAGAGGTTTTAGTTTTAGCCGCCGTGATGTCGGTGGCAAACTTCACCACTTTGCACGGATTGCCTTCGTTATCAAAGATGGGATTATAAGAAGCATTGATCCAGATCTCTTTACCAGCTTTGGTGATGCGCTTGAATTCACCAGCAACAAATTCACCTTTACCCAGAGTCTGCCAGAATTTTTTGTATTCGGGACTCATACCATACTGGGGATCACAGAACATGGAATGGTGGTGATTTTGAATTTCATCCAGGGAGTAACCCAATGCGCCCAGGAAGTTTTCATTGGCTGTGATAATGGTGCCATCAAGGTTGAACTCAATGACTGCCTGCACCCGGTGCAAAGCCTTGATTTCTTCACGGAGGCTGGTCAGTTCATCAAGCTGGGGACTTTGATCTACTAGTTTACGTGCAGTGCTCATCGAAGGTCTCTCCTTACAAATATTCGACCTACAACTGTTCGGTAAGAATATTTCGCAGGACGAGAGCAAGTTTTTGTTTTGTCTAAATCTTAATCTTTACGCTAAAAGGCGAGAAAATTAGGAATCAGTAATCAAGTAAACTAATGGACATTTTATGGGGTTTGAGTTCCTAGCAAGTTCGGAACCGGTGACTTGTCTTGCGGGGCTGTAATAAATAACCTGCAACCCGAGTATAAGCTCATACCAATGGGTGATTTTTTTTCGCTCCCATTTTTCTTGTTTACAGATCTTTTACCGCTCTTTTTTGAGATTATGGAGCGATTCCGTAATGATAACTCGACCTGTTTCATCATACTTTTGCAGGAATTCTTGCGCTCGACTGGGATAAAGAGCATTGCCGTTTTTAATCGCAAGCACCAATGCTGCCCGGAATGAATCATCGAGTATCTGCACGTCGCGCAGGGCCCCGCTGTTAACATAGTTTTTCTGCACAGCCGTGACCGCCTGCCTTCTGACTTTGGCTTGCATGGCTCGGGGATTTGTTTGAATCAAAACCATCGAATCATAGTTATCCGCATTCACGCTATAACCTTCATTGCGATAAGCACAGGACAACAGTTGCGCATACCGGGCGTGCTGCGGGTTCAGAAAGTACTGACGGCGCAGTTCATTCATGTGCTGCTGGGACAAAACATCCCTGCCCTGACACAGATTCTCGGTCACCGCTGAGAGCGCCGACCTGGCAAAACGATAATGAACTGAATTACGGATTTCAGTCTGCAGGCACTGGTGATTATCTTTGCACACCGCCTTCAGATTCTGGGCCACGCGCCATGCTTTGTAGGCATTCAACAAGCCGGTTTTATTTTCGGGCAGATATAAACTGTGGAAAGAGCGAAGAGCCGTTTTCTTCAGCAAGAACTCCACATCCGAGCGATTCAATGACGGCAGCAAGGACTTTACGTTCGCAATCGTCGCTGAAACCAAAGGTGTCGCGCCGCTGGTGGCTCCAAACAGGGCCCTGGCCCCCATCCCGTCAATGGCCGCTTGATAGTCATCACCCGGGGCAAGAATGTCCAGTTGATCGGATTCCTGCGAATACATGGTCTGCAGACCCCGCGGCGAATAAGATCCCACACTGATCACCGGCGCCAGACGCTCGTGATCTTCAATCTTCAGCGGATGCGAGTTGCCTGATGCCATCACCCAGATGATTCCCATCTGGTCGGCTTGCTGGGCATAGCGTGTGACTTCAGATGTTTCCCAACCCATGGAATTGGAAATGATCCACGGACGGACCGGCATTGATTTTATTTCCTGCAGGGCGGAGTAATAGAAAATATCCGGACTGACCCGACGAAGCTGCACGAAGTCCACAACCTCGGAAGCCGACACCATCCCCGGCCAGTTCAGAAGACTGGCAACACTGGTCCCGTGGCCACCATACCCGATTTCGCCCATCCCACCGGAAGCGGTGTCCACTTCGATGTCCCGGGTCAGCTTTATATGGTCTTTTTCAAATCCACTGTCATAAACAGAAACCGGCACCTTCACCAGGCCCGGTGTCTGCCGCATTTCCTGTTTCACCAGATCCGCACCGATGTATTCCTGCGCCCAGTACGGGGTCAGCTTTTCGCCTTCCACATCCAGGGGTTTGCGGTCTTCCAGCTCTACAAAAGCCAGAACCCGGCAGGAAATCATCAATGACAACAAAAACAGAAACTTCATTTAGGGAATCTCCACTTTCGTGGTGTTGTCATATGCTTTCAACAGCTCCCCGGCCCGATAGTCGGTCATCTCGGCTTCGCCTGCCTGAGCCTTAAGCAGGGCTTCGCGGAAGGAGTCATTCAGAATCTGCAGGTCACGCAAAGCCGCACTGGCATTGTAACCATGCAAAACCGCCTGCACGGCCTGGGTCTGAATCTTGTTCTGCAAAGCCTTCGGGTTTTCATGAATCAGGGCGACATTTTCATAATAGTCAGCATTGATGCTGTAGCCTTCGTTACGATAAGCACAAGACAGCAGACGCGCATACGCCGTCTGTTCCGCATTCAGCAGATACTGCGCGCGCAGGGAATTTATTTCAGCCTTCGCCAGGGCGTGTTTGGATTGACAGACAGATTGGATGCGCGGACTTAGGGACTTACCTTCAAACAAATAGTTCTGGCGATTGTCCATCTGAACCTGAACACAAGATGCATTGAAGCCGCACACCGCATGCAGGCGCTGCACGACTTTAAAGAAACGATAGGCATTAAAAAGTCCTGCTTTGTTTTTTTCAGAATACAGACTGTGGAAAGAACGAATCGCCGTTCTTTTAATCAGAGCTTCAACTTGCGCACGGGACAAAGACGGAATCAAAGCCCTGGCATTGGCGATAGAGCCGGAAATCAACGGCGTGGCCCCGCTGGTTTCACCAAACAGAATTTCCTGGCCGTTGCCATCAATCGCCGCCTGGTATTCATCAGCCGGTGCCAGAATATCCAGCTGGTCCGATTCCTGGGAAGACAGTGTTTGCAGACCCCGCGGAGAATAAGAACCCACGCTGATCACCGGAGCCACTCGTTCGTGCTCAACGATTTCACTGGGATGATCATTACCCGCCGCCATCACCCAGATAATACCCATCTGATCGACTTCGGTGGCAAGCTCCAGCACAGACTCGGACGTCCAGCCCATGGAATTGGAAATCACCTGCGGCTTTACCGGAAGTTCTTTAAGCTCTCGAACAGCCCCAAAGTAAAATACGGCCGGGGACACTTTTTTAAGCTGTACATAGTTCACAGATTCAGAGACTGAAACCATCCCCTTACCATTGATCAACGCAGCCACGCTGGTGCCGTGATGCCCTTTGATCGGACGATTCCCGTTCATGGCGCGATCCACCGGGATATCGAAGGCCAGATTGATATGCTCTTTTTCAAAACCAACATCGTACACGGCCATCGGAACACGCGGCAGATTCGGCATCTGGCGCATTTCTTCTTTCACCAGATCAGCACCGATGTATTCCTGTGCCCAGTAAGGCGTCAAACGCCCGTCTTCGACGAGCAGAGGCTGGCGTTTTTCAAGCTCCACGAATGCCCCGGCCTGGATGGTATTGAAAAGCACCATAACACAAGCAAGAATGTGGATTTTTTGATTTTTCATAGCAAGCCCCCTGTGGGACTTAACAATGCACTCGGCATGCCTGCCCAGAGTCACCAGAGGCTGATCCAGACACCGATGCTGTCTAGGCCCTTGAAACCCGGCAGGATTTGTCACTGGGAAATGTCTCAAGTCGAGACAGAAGGAAATACCAACTTCACTGTCGTACCCGAGGCCTGGCTGACTGAATGATGAACCGAAGACACTTCCACCTGACCGCCGAACAGCTGCATGTATTCAGCAATCAGTGAGGTGCCAAAGCCGGTGCCTTCTTCGTTGCCGGTGCCCTTATGGGAAAACAGTTTATTTCGATTGAACAACAGGTGCACTTCATTGGGATGAATGCCCATTCCCTGATCCCGGATTTCAAGCACCACGAAATCCGCCTTCCGCTGAGCCACCAGGCGGATTTCCCGACCCGGCTCGCAGAACTTGATGCTGTTGGAAAGAACATTGGAAAGAACCTGATTGACCAGCGCAGAACGATCCGCCCGCACGCAAAGATCATTTTCGATTTCCACTTCGATCAGCAGCTCTTTTTCCTCAATCTGCCACGAATAATGATTCACAGCCTCCCAGCACGCCGAAGCCAGTTCCACCAGCTGCATTTCGGCATTCTGCTTGAACACGTGGTAAACTTCTTCCTGACGAACAGATTTCAGAATCTGATTTAATTTGTTAGTAGACTTGTTGATGCGATCCAGGTGCGCATCTGCGGCCTTGGCATTGACATGATCTTTCAGCATTTCTGAATGATACAAAAGGCCCGAAACCGTGTTGGCCACATCATGAGAAAGCACACGCACCAGACGGTGATAGCGTTCCTTGTCCACGGCCGCCTGCTGGGCCAGACGCTTTTCTTCATCCAGCACGCGGATTTTATAAGCCAGTCCCAACGACAGCACGATCATTTCACCCAAATTCGCCAACAGCAGTGAATACTGGGTGTAGATGTTGCCCGTGATAAAACCATGGATGGAGGCAAACCAGATAAAGGTTCCGATCAACACCACCAGCCAGCTCATCAGGAAATAAGACGCCAGTCTGTGGCCATAGCGAATCAACGAATAGAAACCGCAGAAGATAAAAAACAGGATCGCCGAGCCGATCGAAATATCGATCAGGTACCCCAGAAAGAACAAACCCCGGTACGTCGGCGCAAACAAGCTTCCCACCATTGTCACCAGCGATAAGGCAGCAAACAGGCGAAGTCCCCAATACCCGACCGAGAATTCTTTTTTAATGCTTAAGAAGCGTTCAACGAACAAGCTGGCTGAAAAAAGACTGACAGACGAAAAGAACATCAGATAGTTCGAAAAAACAAACCTGCTGTTCGGAAGCAGATAGCTGTCAAAAACCCCGTGCAACACCAGCGCCGTCACTCCGAAGCTTGCCGCAAACAGTGAATAGCTTAAGTGGTCCTTCTGCGTGGTGAACAGGCCCAGCAGAAAATTGTACACGACCAGCGAAAAGATCCCGCCCAGATAGAAATAGAAAATTGTGCGCGACAGATCGTCCTGATGCTCAAGCTCCGCGGCGTCCGCCAAAAAGACACGCGTATTTAAAGCGTGATGTGAATCCCGTTTGATAAAATAAGTGGCGGATTCACCGGGTGCAAGCTCAATGGGAAATGCCCCAAAGCGGCTTTGAAATGCCCGCTCAGCCATTGGCAGCCCGGGCCCGGAAGCCCATTGCGAGGTCTCGCCCTGCTTCTGCAAATACAGGCGCCCCATCAGCGGAGCATCGAAGTAAAGCACTTTTGATTGAACAGCGCTCTGCTCGTTGTGCAAAGAAATCTTAAACCACTGATCCTGTTCGGTGTAACCCCGGGACAGTTCTTTGGCTCCCGGGGGGTGAAACTCCACGGCTGCGGGACTGTTGACGCTGGCAGCGGCTTCGCCCATTTGCACCTGGCTGGTGATATCAGTCACCGCCGCCTGGGCCTGGAACGCAAATAAAATAAGGAACGTACAGATGGAACGAATGGGTGGCTCCGAAACATGTCAATTGACGCTAGTTTAGTTGCTTTGACGAAATAGCAGCCAAGGATTGCAAGTTCAAGCTAAGCCTCGGTCAAGACTATTACAATCCCGCCACACTAAGAAGATGCGTGCTTATAACTGCGATACTTCGGATACCAATAGTTCTTATCGATCAACACCAAAAGCTCTTCATCAGAAACTTTCATCGCCACATCGTCGGCCTGCGCCGCTTTCGCCACAGCGAAGGCGATCGTGCGCGAAACCTTTTCGATCTGCGAAAGTTCCGGCAACAATGCCCCTTTGCCATTCTGGGCCAGCGGCGAGCAATCCGCCAAGGCACTGCTGGCAGCCATCAGCATCGAGTCCGTCACACGACGAGCACCGCACGCCAATACGCCCAGACCGATTCCCGGGAAGATGTAAGAATTATTACACTGAGCAATTGGGTAAATCTGATCATTCATATGCACCGGCATAAACGGACTTCCCGTCGCCACCAGAGCTTTGCCATCCGTCCAGCGCAGAATATCCGCCGGAGTGGCTTCCACCCGAGAGGTTGGATTCGACAACGGCATCACAATTGGATGTTCGCAGTGGCTTTGCATGGTGCGGATGACTTCTTCGGTGAACAGACCCGGTTGCGCAGAAACACCAATCAGAATTGTCGGCTTCGCATTGCGAACCGTATCCAGCAACGAGATCTCTTCGTTGGTGATATCCCACACGGACAAGGTTTCCGTTTTTTGCACCAGTGGACTTTGGAACTCAAGCAAGTTAGGCATCTTGTCCGTCAACAGACCGAAGCGATCCACCATGAACACCTGCTTGCGGGCTTGTTCGTCACTGAGCCCTTCGTGTTTCATTTCCGCGATGATCTGTTCGGCGATACCACACCCTGCAGAACCCGCCCCTAGGAAAGCCACACGCTGATCACGCAGGCGTCCGCCATTGGCGCGGCTGGCAGCAATCAGGCAGCCCACGGTCACCGCGGCCGTGCCTTGAATATCATCATTGAAACTGCAGATCTCATCGCGATAGCGCTTCAGGATCGGCGAAGCATTTTTCTGAGCGAAGTCTTCAAACTGCAACAGCACATCCGGCCAGCGGCGTTTCACCGCCTGCACGAAGGCATCGACAAAGTCTTCATACTCCTGACCTGTCACACGCGGCTGGCGCCAGCCCATATACAACGGATCATTGATCAAAGCCTGATTGTTCGTGCCCACATCCAGCACCACCGGCAAAGTGTACGCCGGACTGACACCACCGCACGCGGTGTACAGGGAAAGTTTGCCGATCGGAATGCCCATGCCACCGATGCCCTGATCCCCCAGGCCCAGGATGCGCTCGCCATCGGTCACGACGATGACTTTGACTTTTTGTTTGGTCACGTTGCGAAGCATTTCGTCGATACGGTCTTTGTTCGGATAGGAAATAAACAGACCGCGCGAAGCACGATAGGTTTCAGAGAAATGTTCGCAGGCTTCACCCACCACCGGCGTGTAAATGATTGGCATCATTTCGGTCAGATGATTCACCACCAGGTGATAGAACAGTGTTTCGTTGGTGTCCTGCAGATTGCGCAGATAGACGTGTTTGTCGATATCGGCTTTCAGCAGACGATACTGGGAATACACACGCTCGGCTTGTTCTTCGATGGTTTCGATGGTCTGAGGCACCAGGCCGTGCAGATTTAAATGCGTGCGCTCTTCTTCGGAAAAGGCACTGCCTTTGTTCAGCAAAGACATCTCAAGCAGGACAGTTCCAGAGTACGGAATATAAACAGGGCGCGCGTATTTATTGTCGGTTTCCACGAATAATCCTCAAGTAAAGGAAGGGTCGTTATGAGCATGAACCTACTCCTTGCCCGCCCTATAGGCAAGCAATGGCCCTTGCATAATTTACCCAGTGAAATTCGTAAAAACCCGCCCCCTGCCCTTGCCAAACTGCAGCCAGAGGACTATGCATGGGTCCATGAGAAAAAGCCTTCTGTTATCTTTGTTTGGCCTGTTGTTTTCTGCTCAAAGCTTCGCGGCAGTGTTGCATTTTTACAGCAACCCCCGCGTGCCACAGCCACTGTTCCACGTAACTCTGGAATACAAGTCTTATGTGTACGAAGCCGACACCCGTGAAGGCGGCCGCCGTGTGCCTGCCCACCACCTGCCTGCCGGCCACATTCGCGTCGAAATCCCGGATGAGCTGGTTAACGAACAGGCTTTGCTGGGGCAAATGGGACTGCCATTTGATTATAATTTCGTCTGGGACAACCAGAAGACGTATTGCTCCAAACTGGTGGGAATTGCCCTGAACATGAAGCCCCTGCCAATGAGCTTCGCCGGGACCCACTATGTGAAATATTATCCGGACTGGATTCATCGCAATGATCCCGGAATTTCTCCGGATCAGATTCTTGAATTCGGCCTTGAACACGGCCTTCAGATTTACCCTCAGTAGCTTTAAAGCAACATTCCCGACTCTTCGGGATGTTTGCTAAACCAGTGCGCCACATACGGACAGGTCGGGATGACTTTCACCCCTTCCTGTTTGGCAAAATCCAGAGCCGCTCGCACCAGCTTATCCCCCAGGTTCTGACCTCGCGCCGCTTCCGGCACCACAGTGGAATAAAGATCCAACGCATTGTTTCGGCCCCGGCGATACGAAAGAACACCTTCCCCGGCTCCGGGGATTGCCAGCACGAATTTGTCATTCAGTCTGTTTTCCACTTTCATATAGTCTCCTTATACGGACCATCTTATCTTGAAACAAGGTCCCAAGATAGTTCCATATTTGCAACAATCTATTGCAGATATGTCTCCTTACGCAACAATCCAGACCGTGGCAGGATGAATCCATAACGAACACTCATCCCCTTGAAGGAGGAACTTATGACAACTACCAAATGGAACATCGACCCTATGCACTCCAGCGCAAACTTCACGATCAAACACATGATGATTGCGAAAGTTCACGGCGGTTTCGAAAAACTGACCGGCAGCCTTTCTTTGGATTCATCCGACATTACCAGGTCTTCGATTGAAGCTGTGATCGATGCATCCAGCATCAACACCCGTGAAGCCCAGCGCGACACCCACTTGAAAAGTGCTGACTTCTTTGATGTTGAAAAATATCCGACCCTGAATTTCAAATCCACGAAAGTGGAAAAAGATGGCGACGACCTGAAGGTCACCGGAGACTTGACCATTCATGGCATCACCAAGGAAGTGGTTCTGGCCGTGGAAGGCCCGACTGCTGAAATGAAAGACCCGTATGGAAATATCAAAATCGGGATTTCTGCGACGACCAAAATCAAACGCAAAGACTTTGGCTTAAGCTGGAATGCGGCTTTGGAAGCCGGTGGCGTGCTGGTCGGTGACGACGTCAGCATCTCTTTGGATGTCCAGTTCACGAAACAGGTTTAATTAAAAACGGAAGGGCCTTTAAGCAAGATTGCGCTTCAGGGCCCAGACGCTGATTTCAACCGCGTTTGACAGATTCAGCTTTCTCATCACATTGGTTTTGTGAGTTTTGATGGTGTGTTCAGAACACTCCAGACATGCAGCCACTTCTTTGTTGGTTTTGCCTTGCGCGATCATGCGCACGACTTCCAGCTCACGCGGAGTCAGCACATTCGTCAGGCGTGGTTCTTCCATGACCTTTTCAAGAGCCGGGCAAAGATAGTGTTTGTCCTGGATCAGGGATTTCACCGCGTCCTCAAGAACATCCATGGCAGAAACTTTCGACAACAACACCTTCACACCCAGTCGCTGATACTGGGCAAGGGTTTCAGCATCTTCACACTGAGTGACCAGCATGAACTTCAGATCCGGACGTGCGGAAGATGCCATCGTCAGAAGCTCCAGACCGGACTGACCTGGCAGCATGTGATCAAGCACCACATAATTCACATCAAGACTTTTCAGATTTTGCATGGCGGAAGCCACAGTGGAAGCTTCACCCAGACACTGTATCTTTGCAGACAAAGAAGTCAGAGCCACACGCAGCCCATGACGGGTCACCGGATGGTCATCAACAATAAAAAACGATACAGGACTTTGAAGTGTGTTCTCTAGTGTGCTCATGCTTTACCAACTATTCTCTGCTCAGAGTAACAGGTCAACCAAATAACGGCAATTGTACACGGACCAGAGTCCCTTCTCCCTCTGAAGATTCTATGATGAGCACACCCCCCATTTGGGTGATAAAGTCTTTTGTAAAATGAAGACCGATGCGGAACCCCCCGCCAGTGGCCATTGACGCGGCTTTGGAACTGAACAGTTCATCAATCAATTCCTGCGACATCCCAAGTCCATAATCCTGAATATTCAGCTCGATGTGACGTTCAAGCTTTTGACCGGTCACACGCACCACACCTTCACGCGGACTAAAACGAATGGCATTTGAAAGAATATTGCGAACAACGGCCTCCAACACTTTGCCTGATCCCGAAAGATGGACTTCATGCTCAGGCAGATCTTTGTGCAGTTGAATATTCTTTTGCATAAGCTGCGGTGACAACTGCTCGATCGCAGCATTCACGCGGCCGTTGAAATCGATACTGCGCTGACTTTCATCTTCATGGCTCCAGGCCAGAACATCACGCAACAGATTCATGGATGACTTGTTCGCATCACGAACCTTTTGCAGGGACTCCACCGGGGTTTGATCCCCGCTTTGTTTCATCTGATTGATGACTCCGGAAAGCAGCAGCTGCACGCCGGAAAGCGAACCCGTCAGGTCGTGGGACAGCACGGTCTGCACCTTGCGGCTGAAGCGGGTCATCTGCAGAATCTGGGCATTCAGCTCGCGCAGAGTGCGGTTGCTTTCCTCCAGATCCGTCACATCCATCAACACATAGATCTTAGCGGTTTCAGGCCCCTTGGTCATGTGCACCGTGTGTTCGACAATTCGGAAGGATCGGCTGGCATACTCAAAGGATTCTTCACCCGCAATAATTTCGCGTATCACGGGAATCTGGGAGGCTCTTTGCCCAAAGTCGGTCGCTCCCAGATCCAGCACCTTTTTCGCGGCCTGATTGCAGTCCCAGAACTCGCCGTGGGTGTTCAGCACGATGATCGGATTAGGCAGGTGATCAAACACACTTCTTTGCGCCAGGGTGCTGATTTCCAGAAGATCCCCGCGAACCGCGGCATAGTTCAATGCCAGCATCGAAGGCCAGATCCCGGCGACGGTCAATTGGGTAAATTGCGGCTGAAGTTTAAAAACGGTCTGCCCCAGAACTTCGGCCCCCACTGGAATCACACTTGCCAGAAACATGTAAAACGCATGCCAGCGGCGCGGGCCTTTCTTGGTGGCCAGCACCCAGAAATAAATCAGGTACAGAACCAGAATCCAGAAGAACGAGTACATCAAATTGGTTTTTTGCAGCGGACTGCGGTCAAAGATAGGAAGACCTTCAAATCCCTCGACCAAGCGGAAGTTAAAGAAGATCCAGTCTTTCGCAAAAGGAAAACCCAGCATCGAGATAAGATTCGCCGCGATCACGACTGAAGGAAGCACATACAGAATCCACTGCCAGCGCCTGATTTTTTCCCACACATTCGGAAGGAAGATGGCGGTTCCCACCAGCACCCAGGTCACACACAAGGGTGGCAGAACCAGCTGGCGCAAATGAGTCATGAAAATTTTAACGGCCATGTCATCAATCACCAGAACGGTGATGATTGAAAAGGACCAGACAGCATAGGTTATCTGAATGCTCAGAATCATCCGATGCAGCAGCTGTCGGCGATACGGCCACAGATAGCAACTTAAGACCGTACAAACCGAAAACGTCAGCATCAATGATAGGAACACCAGAAGAAATACCATTGTTTAAAATTCTAACCATGGTATCAAGGCTGCGCAAATTCATTGAAAGCTGACGCTAAGGGCCTAATGAACCCCGCGGCGGGCTTGAAGTTCCTTGATGATTTCTTGAGACGTCTTGGTCTCGGGCCGTTCCGTGCGAACACCCCGCTGGCTTTCCAGAGGTTTGACACCAATCAGTTGCGAGATGAACTGCGAAGTTCTTGCAACCGTGTTGAAAATCGCCACCGGATTCTTATTCGGAGAACCCGCCAATTCTGTGTCTTTAGCCAAATTACCTGCCGCAGATCCCACGGCATAAATCGGCAATTTCTCCCCGCTGGCATCCGCATACTGACGGGCCACAACGGTCTCTGACAGATTCAGCTCTTTCAGAGGGCCCATAACATCCACCAGCTCGGGACTTTTAGCCACATTAGAAAGCAGCTGACCATTCAGATTGGTATAACCTGTGGAATCAATAATCATGTCGCCTTCAGCCTGACTGACGATGTTGTTCTTCGCATCACGTGCAGTCACCAAATAGCGACCATTCCCAAGACGCTCGACCTTTTCCACATGACCCGGCAAACCCGTAACACGATTCTTCTGGTATTGCGGCACGATCATATCAACATAGCGATCCCAGCCGCTTTGGCTTTGAATGTATTCTTCCGCTGTGCGGAAGGTGTTGCCGATCCATTGAATCTTGAAATCTTCTTGAGTTTTAACATGCGGATTCAAGAGCCCCTCGATGGCGATACGGGATCCATCACCGTTTCCAATGATGATCAAATCACGTGGCATGTGCACGCCCAACTGCTGCAAACGGCTTTCACGCAACGACACCAGGAAGGCGTCGGTGCTCATGATCGGGCGCAAGACAGTGGGTTCGGCCTGATGAAGCTTTTGGAATTCCGCAAAGGCTTCCTGGTAAGAGGCGTCTTTGACTTTGGTTCCCACTTCGCCAAGGCCTGTGCCCAGAATCACATTCTTAGCGCGCAAAGTAACACCCTGATCGGTCACCACTTCAATCTGCAGCTTGCCATCCACCATCACTTTGTTCACGGCAACAACGGTGGTTTCAAGCATCACAGGAACTTTTGAAACATACTGCTGACTTTGGATATGAGTCGCAAGCTGGGTTGAATGTGCATACATCTGCGACGTCAGGTGCGACAGACTGCCCACCCCACCCGGGAATTCATGCATGGACAGACGGTGAGCTTCAATACTGTTGATATAGAAATCTTTTTCCGCAAAAGTCTTGGCCACCAGATCTGTTTTTTCAACCACCAGGGATTTCAGATTGGTTTTTCCCAGCACCAACGAAGCCGCGGCACACTGCGGACCCGCTCCCAGACACAGAACATCCAGCTCAATGGTTTTGCCTTTGTTTTCTTTTTTAAGTGCCGTCGACTGACGGGTCATTTCCTGCATCAGGAATTCAGACACCTTCAGACTTTCCTGCTGCTCTTTTGCAATACGTTTTAATGTCGCAGGATCCTGCGGGAAGGGCTTACCACCACTTTCTTTCCAAACACTGGGAGCAAAGACAGATTCACAGGTCGGCGCGGCCTGAACAGCGGGCACCACCAGCATCAGCGAAATCAGCAGGGATAATAAACGTGTCTTGCTCACAGGGACCTCAAAAGCCAAAGGGCAAAATCGCCCGAAGCCCTTAAAGCAACCGCTATGCCACCATATTCCCCCGCTGAAATCGTCCAGAAGACATTCAGCTGTTCAAAATTTTTACATCAAGCCCGTTTTCAGCCGAAGATACGGCCCGCAAACAAAAGTCTCGCAGTTCTGAAAAAGCTGCCACTGACCGCCGTCCACTGCCCCTTTTCCTGAGTGACGTCAGCGTTCAAGGTCAAAACCCCTGACGGCATTCCAATCTGCACTTCATTTGAAATACCACTGGCAAGTTCGCTGACCACTGTTCCTGGAATCTTGGCGGCCACGGCGGCACACAACGACACCGTCAACGGCAAAGCCTTGTGCGGCTGCCCGCTGGCGATCACGCGCATGGAAAAATTCATCCCGTCTGATGACGGCGCACTGACCAGGGCGATGTACGGAACGGCGATCGAGTTTTTGGCAGCTTCCAGATCCGGAGCTATCCCCATTTTCACGGAGCCCAGTCGGCGAACCAGATCCAGTTTTTTTAGCAGTTCCACTGAGGCTTCCAATTGCGCCGGCGTTTCAGCTCCGGTCAGTCCCAGATCTTTCGCCCGTACAAACACACAAGGGTTCGCAGCATCCAGCAACGTGACTTCCATGGACTCGGATTCAGAAACTTTCAAAGTTTCGCGAACCTGCCCGGTGGGCAGAAGCTTGCCGGTCACCGCACCGCCGGGCTGCTGGAACTCAAGCCGCACTGGGGCTGCGGTGCCGCTGACTCCGGGAATGGCAAAGTCACCCGCGAACACGGGTTCGCCATTTTCCACCGGGAAATAGGAATGAATGATTTTCGAGGTGTTGGTATTAAAAATGCGCACACACGCTTCATTGCCCGAGGGTTTCACCCACCCAGCCATCACCGCAAAGGGACCCACGGCGGAACTGACGTTGCCGCAGTTGCCTTTGTAATCGACCTTGGCTTCCGTCACCGACACTTGGGCAAAGGTGTAATCCACATCCGCATCTTCGCGTGCCGAGGGCGACAGCACGCTGACTTTGGAAAGTGACGAAATGCCTCCGCCCATGCCATCCAGCTGACGACCATGACTGTCCGGGCTTCCCAGGCAGGACAGAAAAATCTCATTCCAGAGCGCCGGATCCGAAGGCAAATCGTCTTTCTTGAACACCACCACACGACTGGTGCCGCCTCTCATGTAAACTGCCGGGAAAGATCGCTGTGCCATTCATTCGCTCCTTGGAAATACCGTGAAAACCCCGACCATCATCCAGTGAACTGACTTATGCCTGAAGGGTGTCCTGCCGAAAAGACTCCCATGGGTAAGATCATTTTGCCACTTCTTTTGCTGTTCTGTCAGGCGGGCTTTGCTGCCGATGATCTGTCGTCCTTTGCGACAAACCTGGACACCACCTTGCGCTATCTGAACAACCGCGAAAGTGTGCCGTGCAAAACCGAAAAGCCCACTGAAGCCAAAGTGGCCACCGCCACCCTTCAGGGCGACAAGGCCACCGTGATGAGCGAAGCCGATGCTCAGAAACTATTCAGCGAACTTAAATCCCAAGGGGACATCCCTTTTGAATTTTCCATCGCCGGATGTGAAGAGCGTGCCCATGAAATGTCACGCTTGATGCTGCTAAAGGGTATCACACCGCTGAAAGTCTTTGCGTCAGTAAACGAAGATGAATCCCCGCGCCTGCGCCGCCCGAATCCCACCAAAAATGGGATGACCGTCGACTGGAAATACCATGTGGCCCCGGTGGTGCTGGTGAAAAGAGGATCGGAACTGGTTCCGTATGTGATGGACCCGTCCCTAGAGAAAAAAGCCGTCCCGGTTACGGAGTGGCAGGCCACCATGACCCGTCACAACCCGAAAATGAAAGTGAACCTGAAGTTCACACCAGCGGCGACTTACAATGACGCAGGCACGATCCGGGTGAATTTTAAAGACAATGATTTCAACAAATCTGTGCAGGGCACCTTGAAAGAATACAAAGTGCGCAGCAAGGAAGTCGATGGCGAAGACAACCTGTGGTTTGAACTTATGCGCAACGAAGAGCGCATGATGATGATCGACGAAGGTTACTAATGCAGTGACGGTTCGCTTTGCGGGATGGGCTCTTTCTTGCGCTCACCGACCGGCACCTGCCAGAAGATCGCCGCCGAACTGCACGTGATCACCCCCATACAAATGAAGGTCCACTGGAACGTGCGTAAGGCGCCGTGATTTACTGAACCAAACTGATCCGAAAACCCGGTCAGCATCGCTCCGGCCGCCGCGACGGCCAGACTCATCGCCAGCATCTGCATCATCGAATAAAGACTGTTGCCACTGCTGGCGTATTCACTGCCCAGATCTTTCAGGGTCAGTGTGTTCATCGCCGTGAACTGCAATGAATTCACCCAGCCAAAGAAGAACAACTGCACCAGACGAAGCCACATGGGCTGGGATTCCGACATCAGTGCAAAACTTGCCATGGTCAAACCCACCAGCAAGGTGTTACCAACCAGCATGTTGCGATAACCGGTGCGCGTGATTAAAGGCGTGGCAAAACGTTTGGCCATAATGCCCGCCACCGCCATTGGGATCATCATCATCCCCGCGTAGGAAGGCGAATAACCCAGGCCCACCTGCAACAGCAGAGGCAGCAAAAACGGCATCGCCCCGCTGCCGATCCGGGCAAATAAATTCCCCAACAGACCGATGTTGTAAGTTCCGATTTTAAAAAGATTCAAAGAAAACAACGGAGCTTCTGTGCGCCCGGCATGCAGCCAGTACGCCGCAAGACTTGCCAGACCGAACACCAGCAGAATCATCACCAATCCGGGGCGAAGCCCCAGTTCAGCCAAACCCTCCATCCCGAAAGAAATGGAAACCATACTGAAAGCCAAAAGCACATAACCTGAAATATCAAAGCGCGATGCCTTGGCACCGCGAATATCCGGCATCAGCTTATAGGTTGCCCAACAACCCACAAGCCCCACCGGGATATTGATCAGAAATATCCAGTGCCATGAAGCATACTCCACCAACCACCCGCCAAGCGTGGGACCGATCAAAGGCCCAATCAGGCCGGGAATGGTGACAAAACTGATGGCTTGCAAAAACTTATCCGCCGGGAACGCACGAAGCACCGCCAGACGTCCTACCGGAAGCAGCAACGCCCCACCCGCCCCTTGCAGCACGCGTGAAATCACCAGTTGCGGTAACGTTTGAGAAAACGCACAACACAAAGATCCCAAGGTGAAAACCAGGATCGCGCCCAGATAAACCTTCTTGGTTCCAAAGCGGTCGGTGATCCATCCCGATGAGGGAATCAACAATGCAATTGTCAGGGAGTAAGCAATCACCACGGATTGCATGTAAAGGGGGCTTTCCCCCAGACTCTTCGCCATCCCCGGCAGTGCGGTGTTAACGATGGTGGAATCCAGGGTCTCCATGAAGAAACCAATGGCGACCAGCCACAGTAAAAGATTTTGGGATCGTTCGTCTGAATTCGCTGAAGCAGCAGAGGCCATAAAAACTCGATTTCTATGATTCCCCTGATCTTACAGCAAGTGCGTGTCAGCCACAATCACTGCGCGAATGCGTATAGTTCGCACTGTTAAGTTCCACCAGACTGCGAATCAACTGAGGCACGGCAAAAGGTTTCCCCATAAAAGAGTCAAACCCTTCGCCCAAGGCCTTGGTTTCGCTGCCTTTATCCACAAACGCCGTCAGGGCAATCATAGGAACCTGTCGGGAAAAGCGTGTTTCCCCGGCGCGTATCCGATGCGCGAAGGAAAACCCATCTTCACCGGGCATACTCAGATCACACACAATCAGATCGAACACTCCTTGAGACAGCAGGGCTTCCTCGACCGAATCTGCCGCCACAACATCTGCGCCGTTGATTCTTAAGACCGTTTCCATCACCTGAAGTGAGTCTTTATCATCATCCACCACCAGAATATGAGCCCCTTGCAAAGGTTTGGTGTTGCGCGATGGCGCCATCGTGGCCGCCTCATTGACGATTTCACCCTGCTTGTTCCAGGCGGGAATTGAAAATGAGAACTCCGAGCCTTTGCCTGTGCCCTCACTGCGCGCGATGATCGTGCCTTGATGCGCTTCCACCAAGTGTCGGGAAATTGAAAGCCCTAAACCCAAACCGCCAAATTTTCGCGTGGTCGAACCATCGGCCTGACGGAATCTTTCAAAAGCCTGGGGAATGAAGTCTGCATCCATCCCCACGCCTTCATCTTTCACCGACACGGAAAAGCTTGGCCCCTGACGAATCACGGCCACTTCAATGCGGCTTTTGGCGTGTGAAAATTTGATGGCATTGATCAGCAGATTATTGACGATTTGCTTCAGACGCTCGACATCCCCTTGAATCATGGCGGTCGCAACACCTTTGACGATCTCGATATGGATGTCCTTTTTTTCGGCCATCAGCCGAACGGCATCCACGGCCTGATTTACCACATCAACCAGATCGACCGGATGTTTTTCCATATGAAAACGTCCCAGCAGAATGCGGGATGAATCCAGCAGGTCCTCGATAATGCGGGTCTGATTGCGCGCATTGCGTTCGATGGTTTCAAGACCCAGTCGCGCATCCTTGTCCCCGGGACTTGCCTCCAGCAGAATTTCGGCCCAGCCCATAATGGAATTCAAAGGTGTGCGCAGTTCGTGGGACACGGTCATCAGGAACTCATCTTTGGAACGATTGGCTTCTTTCAGTTCTTCGATGCGTTTTTGCAGATCATTATAGTTGTTCAGATTCTCGATACTGACCGAAACCGAATCTGCCAAAGCTCGCAGCAGTTCGCGCTGCTCGTCGGTGGGAACTCTTTGGTCTTTCCAGTAGGTGCCGATAGCCCCGATGGGGGCTTCCCGTCGAATGGGGGTCATCATCATGCTTTTAACAAAGGTCGGACGATAGGCGTCCCAGGGAACGCGTTCGTCGCGATAGATGTCTTCGATGATCACCGTTTCTTTGTGCAGCATGGCCCAGCCAGAAACGCAGGATTCCAGCGGAAAGCGCTGCCCCTTCCACAAGGGACTGATGGCGTCCTCATCGGCATAGAAACAGAAATCCCCGTCTTTTAAAACAAACGTGGCTCCGTCTGCATCGGCAATCACCCGAGCCGCGGTCCGCACCAGCTTTGTGATTTCATCCAAAGACCGGGTCGCAGACAAGTTCTGAATCACTTCCACAAGCTTTCTTACACCGCCCTCATAGGACATGAAACCTCCGAACAAGCGCTGGTTTCAGCCTATGTGGGTTCAAAAAATTGTCCATCAAAGACAATCTTGAGAATCTTGAAGATGTAAACAAACAAGAAAACAGCTATTCAAAGGCCATTGTAATCAAGAAGCTTTAACACCAACCTGCACCAACGTGGGCTGCAAAAGCCGTTGCACTTCCTGGGGCTTCATTGAAACCAGGAATCCGCGCTTGCCCCCGTTGATGAATATCAGATCCAGATCCAGAATGGTTTTTTCCATATACACCGGCATCTCGCGCTTGGTTCCAAAAGGCGACGTGCCACCCACCTGATAACCCGAATGGCGGTCCGCCACTTCCGGCTTGCAAGGTGAAATCGTTTTCACACCCAGTTCGCGCGCCAGTTGTTTGGTGGAAACCTGCAGATCCCCATGCATCAGAACCACAAGGGGTTCTTTCTTTTCATTTTCCATAATCAGGGTTTTGATCACATGATGCTCGGGCACACCGAGCTCTTTTGAAGAGTGAGACGTTCCGCCTTTTTCTTCATAGGGAAAAAGATGTCCGGTGTACTGCACGTCATGCTTCTGCAGTTCACGAATGGCCAGAGTCACGGGGAATTTGTCTTTGTCGCTCATGGATTTAAGTGTAACCCCGAAGGACGGTGCAAATCATTCACTTTTCGTGCACAGATGAGTCATCAGGTCCCCGGCAACATCCAAGCGACGCTCTTGACCGTACATACTTGCAACGTGATCAAAAACCGCCTGATTTTTCGTGACCGGATAAATCTCGGTACCCTCGCGATATGTCGGTGTATAAGAAGCACCAAAGATCTTCACCCGCCCCCCGGTTCGGGCCAGCCCCAGATAAACCACCAACCCGGTTTTGCGAGCCAGGCCTGCCTGGCCTGCCACAAAGTTCCCCAGTGAATATGCCACCAAAGTTTCACGCCCGTCTTTGGTGACATATTTTTCCCACGGCTGCAGCACGTGGGGATGCGAACCAATGATCGCTGTCACCCCAGCGTCAAGATAACGTCGCGCAAAGGCTTTCTGACGTGAATCCGGAAAATGCTTGTATTCCTGCCCCCAGTGCGGCAGCAAAATCAGCGCATCAACACTGGAATCCGCGGTGATGCTTTTAATCAGATCAACCATCTTGTCCGGATTCTTATAACAGAACAGCACCTGATCTTTGCTGTCGTTGTGACCGTTGCTCATTTCTGTACAGCCCAAAAAGGCCACGCGGAAGCCTTCGATAGAAACAATCTGATGAAAAGCTCCGCTGCGTTCTGATGACATGCGAATTCCCACCGTGGGAATTCCGACATTGCGTGCGGCCCGGATGGTTTTATCAATTCCCAGCCAACTGCGGTCCAGCGAATGATTATTGGCCACCGTCAAAAGATCGTAACCCGAACGATACAGATCCGACAAAATGCGCGGATGATAGTTAAAGGAAAAATTAGACCCCGAATACACGACCTCGTCATAGATGAAACCAACGTCCCCGTGATCCTTGCCCCGCTTGTCGACCCCCAGGGCCGCAGGGCCTTCCAGATTCCCGACTGAAAAATGGGCTTTCATCATCAAGGGGTCCGTGCGCCGCCAGATCTGATTGAAATGCTGAGTGCCGTTGACGACCGCCCGGTACAAGGCTTCATGCACCAGAATGTCGCCCACAAAGGACAGACCTATGCGGTCCTGCCCTTGCTGACACTCGGTTTGAAACCTGACTTGCGGGGCCGCCAGCGCGCCTGAGGTGTGAATGAAAAGAACCGAAATCAAAAGAAGAATGAAGTGATGTCTTTGCATGACATCACTTTTTACTGATTTTAAAACGGAGGCAAAAGAGCGCTGCGGGTTCTGAAGAAATACAGCGCTGACAACAGGCAGGAAACTAAAGCTGAGAGCTGCTTTTCACCATCTTCTGCGCGTATTTAAAAAACGGATTGTCAGAGCCCAGCTTGTTTTCCAAAAAAGCTTCCGCCTTGTCTGGATTGATGCTTTGGGATTGCAGCCACAGGTCTTCAAACAGATTTTGGGCCGCGGCCATATTCAACGACGGGAAGCTGGAATCCTGCACTTCTCCATAACCCACCACAAACAGATAGTTCCACAGGGGCTTCATCGCCCGATTGTAATGGCTTTCCATCAATTTGCCCTGCCAGCCCAGGTTTTCCTTGATCACCTTGGTTGATTGCGGGGAATCCAGTAAAAAACTGTCCAGAGCTTCCTGACTGGAACGCGGCAACTGAATGCGCCCCTGTGAGCTTCCCAGATACGCCAGCATATTCAGATAAACTTCTTTCGAGAAAAAAGTCGCGCGGTTGCGGAACCACTTGGCATAGATGACTTCTTCACTGCGCGAAAGCTCTTCACGCAAAACCCACATTTCCGCCACGCGGTTGTCACCATCCTGGTCCCATTCCCAGCGCATTTTCGTGCGCGGGTAAAGTTCGGACCACAGACTGGCGGGCTCTTTGCGGTTTTCCAGCGGATACACCAACAGGCATCCGCGTTCGTTGATTGCCTTTATCATCTGGGCTTTTTGCTTGGTTGAACTCATGGGGAAATTCTAGTCTGCCAAAGCGTCCGGCGCAACCCTGGCTTCGAAGGCCGGGGCCCCCGCCTCCAGCCACGCTTTCAGCAGTTCATACTGACGCACGGTCAGCATGCCCCCCAAAGGCATGCGCTTTTCGACGATGGCGGCCTGATAAATTCTGGCGGCATTGAAGCTGGCCTCTGCATAGGAATCCAAAGCAACGCCCCCGCGGGTGACTCCAAACAGATGACTGTGACAGCGATAACAGCTGACAGAGAAAACCTCGGCATCCACATTCGGGTAGTGCAGCTCTTGCGGGTCCACGGGCTTTTGCGGATTGGTGTCCGGATCCTTCGAACTGTCCCCGCCGGAAGAGATCGCTCCGCAGGCAACCAGTCCCAGTGTCAGCAGCAAAAGCACATACCGGACAAGATGGTGCATAAATCCCCTTCTGACTTAGTCAAAGTCTTGGGGATTTTACTGATGAAGGCAATCTGTCCTTCGACGCTGGATTTTAGTTGGCGGATTCGTCTTCTTCGCTGTCAAACTTCAGATCCAGGAAGTCCAGCACAGAAGCATCGGCCGCTTTGGGAATGGCCGGAGCCACACGATTCAAAATGCGGCGCTGACGGCCGACAACATAGTTGGAAGGGCGATCAATACGGAAGCGGCGGGGATTTGGCAACACCGCCGCAATCAAAGACGCCTGATACGGATTGATGTTGCGGGCACTGCGCTTGAAGTATTTCTGTGAAGCTGCTTCGACTCCGTAAACTCCGGGGCCCAGCTCGATCACATTCAGATAAACTTCCATGATGCGTTCTTTGGGCCAGGTGAATTCAATCAGAATGGTAAAGTAAGCTTCAAGACCTTTGCGAACCCAGTCACGCTGAGGCCACAAAAACACATTCTTGGCCGTCTGCTGAGTGATGGTGCTGGCACCTTTTTTACGCTTGTGGGTTTTGTTGTACTTCATCGCCTTTTCAATGGCGTCAAAGTCAAAACCGTTATGTTCAAAGAAGCGATAGTCCTCGGCCTTCAGCACAGCCTTTTGAACAGAGGGCGAAATCTCTTCCAGCGGAACCCAGTCCTTGTGAATGCCGACAAACTCTTCACCCCACACCGAACTGACCGAACGAATCACCATCAGTGGCGTCAACGGCACCGGAACGAAGCGATACAGCAAAACGAATCCCAGAGTGCTCACCAAAAAAAGCAGCACTGCTTTCAAGATCCATTTTCTAAGAGTTTGCCAACGATTGCGCATGTTTTTACAGAAGACCTGGTTGAACCACCTCAATCCAATATTGATCCGGATCTTTGACAAAAGCGATGTTTTTCATACCGCCCTCGCCCAGACGTTTTTGGAAGTTCACACCCAGGGATTCAAAACGGGCACAGGCCTGCTGAATGTCCGGGACTGAAATACAGATATGACCAAAACCGCGAGGCTCGGTGTTGCCGTTATGGTACGGCGTGGTTTCCTGCTCTTCGGTGCCCCAGTTGTGGGTCAGTTCAAGGACTGCTTCCCGACCAAAGGCATAACGGGCATTGGCTTCATTATCGGTGGGAACTTTGGTGCCTTCCGGAACATATGCCAGGAAGAACAAGGAAAACTTCCACTCTGCAAAATCAAGCTTTCGTACCAGTGTCATCCCTAAAACGCGGGTATAGAAATCCAACGAAGCTTTAGGGTCTTTGATCCTAAGCATGGTGTGGTTGAAAACGTATTGCTGTGTTTCTTTGTCGGGGCTTGCGCACACCCCAGGGATGTTTGACATGGAATTCTCCTAACCGTGGTCTATTCATAACACGCTTTTGACAACAGTTCAAAAAGGCATTTGGTAGAGGGTAAATAGGTATAGATTGTTTCCCCTCTGGAACATCGTTAAAATGGACTTATGTTCCACCGACTTTTAAAGACCTGGGCCTTTCAGACCTTTCTTATTTTCGTTCTGTATTATCTGACAGGACGATTGGGGCTTTTGCTGGCTTTGCCACCGGGTTATGCGTCATTGGTTTGGCCCCCATTTGGTATCAGTATCGCAGCGCTGTTGCTTTTTGGAGTCAACCGCTGGCCCGGGGTTCTGATTGGCGCCTTTCTGGTCAATGCCCGCCACCTGGAAAGTATTTCAAATCTGCTGCTGCCACTGGGGATTTCAGCAGGAAACACGCTTTCAGTCATCATCGCCGCCCTGCTAATCCGACGTTTTCTCCATTTCCCAAAACGCTTCTATCTTGAACGCGAAGTGATTCTGTTCCTGTTCTTATCCGGGCCCGTTGCGGCTTTGTTCAGCGCCAGCTGGGGTGTCGGACTGCTGTATTTCAACGACCTGTTGTCGCAGAAAAATATTCTGATGAACTGGATTCACTGGTTCGTCGGCGATGCCATTGGGGGCCTGATCTTTGCCCCGCTGGCTTTGATGTTTTCAACCCAGTCGCGCCGCTACTGGCTTAAATCTGTCACCAAAGTTCTGGTGCCGGTATGCGTGGCGTTTGCGCTGATTCTGTCTGCCTCTCAGTACCTGACCCACTCGGAACAGGAAAAGCAGGCTGGCGAATTCACGCGCAAGGCCGAGTTCACGTTCAATGTTCTGGAAAAGGACTTTAACGGCAACATCGACATGCTGATTTCACTGAAGAGCTTTTTCGACAGCTCAACCACCGTGACCCGTCAGGAGTTCCGTGAATTTGCCACAACCCTGCATTCGCGCCGTCCCGAGGTTCAGGCACTGGCCTGGATTCCTTACGACCGCACCCAGCCTGAAAAATTTCGCATCGAATACATCGAACCCAGCGCGCTGAACAGCAAGATCCTGGGTTATGACTTTGGCACTCATCCGGATCGCAATGCCCTGCTAAAAAAGGCACTGGATAAAAAACGCATCATCACCTCCAGCCCGCTGGAGCTGAATGAATTCAATCACCCGGCCCGCGGCATCTACCTGTTCCTGGCCATTGGCCGCCCTGAAGGAGTGCTGCTGGAGGTTCTGCGCCTGGATGGTATTCTGCGGGACCTGACCGATGTTCTGAATGATCCCAGCTATCGTGTTTTGATCGAAGACGTCACCAATGCTTCAGCCCGCGAACTGATGGTCGACACCCTCACGGACACCGCAAACGACTTCCATGCGGACTTCAAATGGAGTTCCCATCTGGAGGTCGGCGACAGGCAGTGGGAAATCACGGTTCAGCAGGACACGTCCCTGCGCCAGGGTTCGGCATTTAATGCCGCCGTGTTTTTGCTGACCTCGCTGATATTTGTGTTTTTGATCTGCGCCCTGCTGCTGACCATCGCCAACCGCATCATCACGGTGGAGGAAATCGTTGATGAAAAAACCCAGCACTTGATTGATCTGAATGTGCAGCTGAAAAAGGCGTCAGAAACAAAATCCGAGTTTCTGGCCAACATGAGCCACGAAATCCGCACTCCGCTGAACGTGATCGTCGGCATGTCTGACCTGCTGGAAGAATCCCCGCTGAATGATGATCAGAAGCACTATGTGGAGATTTCCAAAAAAGCCGGCCACAATCTTTTAAGCATCATCAACGACATTCTGGATATTTCAAAAATCGAAGCCGGCCTGGTGACGCTTGAAAAAACCGAAGTTGATCTGCACAGTCTGGTGGCCGACATCACCGAGATGTTTGAACTGAAGGCCCGCGAAAAAAATCTGGAACTGACTGTTTATCTCAGCGAGGACACCCACAGTATTTTCATGGGTGACCCGACCCGCATCCGCCAGGTGCTTTCAAATCTGATCAGCAACTCTTTGAAGTTCACCACGGACGGTTCAATCCGGGTGGAGCTGATGAAGAACCAAACCGAACTGGACGGCAATCTGATTTTCCATGTCAGTGACACCGGCATTGGCATTCCGCGTGACAAGATCCCACAACTGTTCCAGCCGTTCACTCAAGCCGACTCAACTATCACCCGCAAGTTTGGCGGCACGGGTCTGGGGCTTTCTATCTCGAAACGACTGGTGAAGATGATGAATGGTGACATCACCATTGAAAGTGAACTGCACCGCGGAAGCCGTTTTTCATTCAGTCTGGAACTGCCTTGGCTGCGCGATGTGCAGGAAGAAATGCAAAGTCCGTCCGAAGACAGTGGCCCGGCATCAACCGGAACCGCAACGACGCTGGAACCTTTGTCCATTCTTATAGTGGATGACACCGATGACAACCGTCTGCTGATCAAGGCTTACTTGAAAAACACCCCTCACCAGATCACCGAGGCCAGCAACGGACGCCAGGCTTTGGAGCTGGCACAAAAGCAGCGCTTTGATCTTATATTGATGGATATGCAGATGCCGGTGATGGATGGTTTTACCGCCACCCAGAAGATCCGCAAGTGGGAACAAGAACACAAACAACCGCCTGCGACTATCTGGGCACTCACCGCCTTTGCCTTGAAAAATGAAATTGATCGCAGTCTTTCCGTTGGTTGCAATTTGCATCTGATCAAACCCCTGCGTAAAGCCGACCTGCTAAATCATATTCAAAAACTGAGCGAAGAACGACACCAGTCTCGCTAGTGCGTCATGACAGAGGTGGAGCCACGCTGCCACCGAAAGCGCTGGCCCGGCCCTTGCTATATGGATTCCCAGGTGACCGATGTCACCAGTTTCTGGGGGGAAACATTATGATCTGGCGGGGAATCACTTCATTACTTGGAATGTCTCTATTAATGTCTGCACCGGCAGCCTTGGCCCAAACGCCACCAGGCATCCGCATTCACAGCATTCAGGCAATTGGTACTGGATGTCCGGCAGGCACTTACAACGCCACGATTTCTCCGGATGCGCAGACGTTCTCTTTGCTTCTGGACAATTTTATCGCTGAATCCACCATGCAACGCCCGATCGTTCGCCTGAACTGCGAACTGAAGGTGAACTTCCAGGTGCCTGCGGGATGGACTTTCGCGGTGACCTCCGCTGACTATCGCGGCTTTGCTTACGCCGAAGCCGGCACGATGGTGACTCACCAGGCGCTTTATTCTTTCGATGGCAGCAAGCCCCGCAACGAACGCCCGGGCTATGAAAATGGTGGCACTTACAACTTCCGCGCACAGGAATTCCGCGGACCTTACAACGACACATACTATATCCGTCATCAGGTCGACAGCCGTGTCGCTCCGTGGGCGGCATGTAACGCCAACTCCATTCAATCATTGTACATCACTACTTATCTGATGGCCCGCAACCTGAACCTGTCGTCCCTGCTGACCGCCCAGATCACTCTGGACAGCATCGACGGTCAGGTTCAGTCACAAAGATACCAACTGGCCTGGAAGACGTGCCGACCAAGTAATGGTGGCGTCAATCAGCCACCAGGACGTGATCCGGGACCGGGTCGACCGAACAATCCTGGCAGACCGCCGCGTTTCCCATAATTAAAATTCAAAACCAAATTAACGAACTAACAATGTCATAATCACAAGGGGGATTTATGAAAGGTAAACTATTGATCGCAATCGCGGGGATGATCTCTGCAATGAGTCTGCAAGCCAACGCTCAGGAAATTCGCCTGGGTCAACCAGCCTACGGTGGAACCGGCTGTCCTGCGGGAAGCGCCAGTGTCACTGTGAGTCCGGATGCTTCTGCACTCAGCATCCTGTTTGATAACTATGTGGCGGAAGCCGGCAGTGGCCGATCCATGGATCGCAAATCCTGTAACATCTCTGTCCCAGTGACAGTGCCAAGTGGTTACAGCGTGGCAGTCATCCAGGTCGATTACCGTGGATTCAACTTCGTGCCTCGTGGTGGTATGTCACGCTTTGATGCGGAATACTTCTGGGCTGGTGCGCGTGGTCCAAGAATCAGCCGCACGTTCATGGGTCCGGTGAACGACAGTTACACTATTTCTGACGGTCTGATTGCCAGCACTATGGTTTGGACGCCGTGCGGAGCCAACGTGAACTTGCGTGTCAACACATCCATGATGGCTAAATCCAACGCCCGTGGCGAACAAACCCTGGCAACAGTGGACAGCGCCGACATCAGCTCCGGCCTGATCTACCACTTGCAATGGAGACGTTGCCGCTAGTTTCTTAAGAACCCCAATTGGGCTCCTGCAGAGCTGCTAAAAGTAGATGTCATTGGCGATAAAATACGCTAGGATCGGCTTTTAAAAGCGAACCAGGAGCCCTACCCCATGTCCAAATCAGCTCATCACTCTGCCACTCTTCAAGTCCGTCAAGCCCTGTGGGCTCTGCAAAAAGAAGTATTGAATTCTCTGAAAGAGCAATTCGACCGCGAAGTGGGCTATCAAGCCGCTCCGACAGAATGGTTCCAGGTTTTGATGACCGCAGAACGCTACTTGTGGCTGCGCGAACTGACCTCCCTGATGGCCGATATCGATATCCTGACCGAACTGGAACACGTCTCTGAAGAAGACGCCGGTGTGGCTCGCGCGGAAATCGAAAAACTTTTGATTAATCACGTTGAAGAAGGTTTCGGAAAACAGTACCGGGATCTGTTGATGTCCGGTGTCGGTTTGCTGCCACTGCATTCACAACTGAAAGCAGATCTACAACATTTGCCAGAAACCAAAATTGAAAAGCATCAGACAGTGCATCACCGAAAAAACTGGCAGGAAGCTCACCGCCAGCAGTCCCGCAAGAAACGCAACTAGCCTTTCACGCACAGCACCTGTTTTAGCACCGCCACCACATCGACCAGATCCGTTTGATTTTTCATCACCTGGTCGATGTCCTTGTAAGCGCTGGGAATCTCATCAATGACCCCGGCGTCCTTACGACACTCCACCCCCGCAGTTTGTTTTTGCAAGTCCGCCAGACTGAAACGACGTTTGGCTTCCGAGCGTGACATGCGCCGACCCGCCCCGTGCGAACAGGAATCAAAAGATTCGGCACTGCCCTTACCCCTGACGATGTAAGATCGGGCCCCCATCGAACCGGGAATGATGCCCAGATCCCCTTGCCTTGCGCGCACGGCCCCTTTGCGGGTGACCAGAACGTCTTCACCATAATGAACCTCGCGCGTGGCATAGTTGTGGTGACAATTGACCTTCAGGGAATACGGCAGCGGCGCCCCTTTTTTCCCGACGTGATGGGAAATCACCTCCATCACCCGGCGAAGCATCTCTTCGCGGTTTTCCAGAGCATAACTTTGTGCCCACTCCAGATCGCGCATGTAATTTTCGTATTCCGTGGTTCCTTCAAGGTAATAAGCCAGATCCGGATCGGGCAACTTCACCGCCAGCTTTGCGATTTCGCCTTTGGCTTCGCGGATGTGTTCTTCGGCCAGACTTTTACCAACGTTGCGGGAACCGGAATGCAGCATCACCCACACGGCACCTTCTTCGTCGGTGCAGATTTCAATAAAGTGATTGCCTCCACCCAGACTTCCCAGTTGGTGAGCGGCGCGGTCTTTTAAGCGCAACAATGAAACGGACTCAGGCATGTTCTTCCAGCCCTTCCAGTTTTGCACTTCCTGGGTCAGCTTTTTGTTGGATTCATGCCCCAACGGAATCACACGTTCAATTCCGGCACGCAGGCGATCCAGATCATGCAGCACCAATTCCGGATTCACATTCAGACGAGCGGCAATCATACCGCAACCAATATCCACACCCACAGCCGCCGGGATCACCGCGCCCTTGGTGGCGATCACGCTTCCGACTGTGGCTCCAATTCCCAGATGCACATCAGGCATTGCAGCCACGTGTTTGAATACAAATGGCAACGACGCCACATTCTGAAGTTGCTTCAGCGCTTGTGACTCAACTTCGGATTCCGGGGACCAGATTTTCACTGGAACGTGAGCAGACTTGATATTCGACAGGACTGGCATATAGCTCTTCCTCCACCGATGTTTGATCTGTGATAAGATTAACACATGTCGCAGCTGTTTTTTTTGATTATTTTTTTACTGCTGCCACTGGCGCAGCCCTGCTGGTCTTCACAAATTCCATTAAGAATTGTGACCGAGCACTGGCCTCCTATTACCTATGAAAAATCGGGTGCCGCCGAAGGCATGGCTGTGGATCTGGCGCGCATGATTCAAAAATCAGCGTCGCTCACACAAAGTATTGAAGTTCTGCCCTGGCCGCGGGCTTATCACCTTGCCGTGAATCAGCCGGACGTTCTGCTGTTCACGGTGGTCCGCAATCCCGAACGCGAAAAACTTTTCACGCTGATTGGTCCCATTGCCAACGGTGAAATCGCCATTTATATGCGAGGCACCTATGACCTTGGCAAAGTGACCCTGCAATCCCTGAAAAAAGAACTGCGCATCGCCACTCATCGGGGCACGGCTTTTCATAATATTCTGGAACAAGAGGGCTTTCGCAACATCGTTCCGGTGAATTCATCGGTTAACGCCGTAAAAATGCTGATGACAGGCCGGATGGATGCCATCTGTGATGATAAGCTGGCGGTCGCCGAACTTTTCCGCCGCGCGGGATACACCTCCAGCCCCTTCGTCAAAGTTCTGTCACTAAGTCACAGCTCGTTGTACTTTGCCTTTTCGCGGGGGACTGCACCTTTGACGATCACAAAATGGAAAACGGCCTTTGAGGAAATCAAACGCACCGGTCAGTTTGATCACCTTTACAAAAAATGGTTCTTAAATCTGAAGGCACCTGCGGGAGTTCATATTTCACTGCCTCCCCCACACCCGGTTCTTAAACTTGTTGAAAGGCCTGCAAAAACACCTTGAGTGGCTGAGCTCCTGAAATTCCAGCCTCCCGATTTAAAATAACAAACGGCACACCACTGATTCCCAGCGCATACGCTTCATCAATCAGCGCAGCCACTTCATTGAAACCCTGATCGCTCTGCAGGAAGGTCAACACGTCAGCCTTGTCATAACCCACTCGCGCCATCACACCTGCCAAAACTTCACGCTGAGACAGATCCAGGGCCTCGGCATAGTAAGCCTGGTAAATTTCATTGGTGACCGCGACCTGATTGTTTCGGGTGCCCGCCCACCAGATCAGACGATGGCAGTCCATCGTGTTGATCTGCACCTGCATTTTATCAAAATGAAGTTCCGCGCCTGCTGCCGCCGCTGCTTGAACGACTCTTTGTTCTGCCATTTGAAAACGTTCGCTATTGCCAAACTTGGCCGCCAGATACGCCGCACGCGAAACACCTTCTGCCGGAGTGCCAGGATCCAGTTGAAACGGAAGAACACTCACATCAAAGTCATACTCATCTTTGACAGACTCCATGGCCTTGAACAGTGTTGTTTTTCCGACATAACACCATGGACAAACAATATCGACCACCAGCTCAAGTTTGATTTTCTTTTTCATAAGGCACCTCAGCAGTAGTATACTGAGTTTCATGAGTCTGCGCCAACATATCGACGAAGTTCTGCGAATTCAGCCGATGCCATCTCCATGGCCTCGCATGTTCGTTTGTGCTTTTGCGACAGCCTTTCCCCTGGTGGTCGGCATGATGATGGGACAACTGCCCGTGGCGATCTTTGGTTCGCTGATGGGGTTCCTGCTGCCCCTGAATGATCACCTGGGGACCTTGGGGCATCGTCTGTGGACGATCACGCTTACCTTTGTGATGATGGCGGCAGGGCTTTCCCTGGGAATACTGACTCACAAACACAACGCTCTTTTCATTCCGACGCTGTTGGGTCTGGTGTACTGGCTGGGCCTGATGGGCGGAGGCAAAGGGGCAGAGCTTGAACGGGCCTTGTTGTTTTCAATCTTTCAGGTTCTGGCCGGAGCCTATGCCGGTGATCTGCAAAAATATTTTGTGCCGATCGTAAGTTATGCTTTCCTGGGTTATCTGTGCGTTTTTGTTTCATTGGCCATCCTGGTGTTTTTGCGCCGACACAAGCCCAACCCTTTTGCACGGCTTCGCACCACGCTGAAAGAATCCATGACGACAGAAAAGTCGCGGCATCTGTACGCCACGGGCTATGCTCTGGCGATCCTGCTGAGTTTGATTGCCGTGGATGTGTTGAAGGTGGATCACGGATACTGGGCCGTCGGCACGGTATTGATTATTATGCGCCCGGAAATCAAACAAAGTGTTTATCGCAGCATTCAGCGTTTCCTGGGAACATTGGTGGGTGTGGTTGTGGCTGATGTCATCATCTATGCCGAGCCGCCTTTGTGGATGGCAATTCTGATTCTGGCTCTGGTCAGTTTCTGGGGACCATGGTCCATCATCCGCAGCTACTGGCTGGGTTCGGCGGTGATGGCCGTAATGCTTTTGCTGATTCTGGACATGCCCAATCTGGAAAGGGGTGATTTGCACACCCCGATGATTCGCCTGACAGCCACGGGCATCGGCTGCCTGCTGGCGCTGGTGGGCATCCTGCTGGTGAACCCGCAGGTGCTTTTCCGACGCCGCAGTTAGTGCTTCTTACCGACGTATTTCGGATTCAGCAGATTTTCCATTGAAAACAACTCATCCAGCTGGGCCTGAGTCACCACTCCGCGCTCCAAGGCCACTTCAGCCACATTGCGACCGGTTTCTGCGCAAATTTTCCCAATGCGATCGCCCTCATCGTGACCAATAATCGGATCCAGATAAGTGACGATACCGATGCTGTTCATCACGTAATCGCGGCAGCGTTCTGCATTCGCGGTGATGCCCTTCACACATTTGTGCTCTAGCGTTTCACAGGCATTTCTTAAAAGATCCAATGATTCAAACAAACTGGAGGCGATGACTGGCTCCATCACGTTCAGCTGCAGTTGTCCTGCTTCCGCGGCCAGCGTGATTGCCAGATCATTGCCGATGATTTTAAAGCTGACCTGATTCACCACTTCCGGAATCACCGGATTTACTTTGGCCGGCATGATGGAAGATCCCGCCTGCATTTCTGGCAGGTTGATTTCCTTCAAGCCCGTGCGCGGACCGGAACTAAGCAAACGCAAGTCATTGCAGATTTTAGACAGCTTCACTGCCGTGCGCTTCAAAGCGCCAGAGATGATGATGTAAGCTCCACAGTCACTGGTGGCTTCGATGTAGTCTTCAGACTGCACAAACGAATGGCCCGTGACTTCAGCCAGTTTTTGCACGGCCAAAGAGGCATAACCCGGAGGCGTGTTAATACCCGTACCAATAGCCGTCGCACCCAGGTTCACTTCAAGCATGAATTTCTGAACTGTGCGGGTCAGACGACCGTCTTCCTTCAGCAACGTTGCAAAGGCGTTGAATTCCTGTCCCAGGGACATCGGAACCGCATCCTGCAACTGCGTGCGGCCCATTTTCAAAACGCCCTGGAATTCTTTGCCTTTTTTCTCGAAAGCCAAAGCCAATGAATCCAAAGCCGCCAAAGTGCCATTCAGGTGTTCATACAGCGCCACACGAAAAGCCGTCGGATAAGCATCGTTGGTGGATTGGCATTTGTTGACGTGATCATTTGGATTGATCACTGCATAGTTGCCTTTTTGCAGACCACGTTTTTCCAGAGCGATATTGGCAATGACTTCGTTCGCATTCATGTTGATGGAAGTTCCCGCCCCACCCTGATACACGTCTGAAGGGAACTGCTGACCCCATTTTTTAGGGTCTTGCAAAACAAGGTCACAGGCTTCAACCAGGGATTTGGAAACATCCGCCGGGATTGTGCCCAGTTCACCATTGGCCAAAGCGCAGGCTTTCTTCACCAGCGCCAGACCACGCACGAAACTTTGATTGCCCCCTACCGGGACACCAGAGATCTGAAAGTTCTCCATCGCACGCACGGTATGAATTCCGTAATAAGCTTCCGCAGGGACTTTCTTTTCACCCAGCAAATCTTTTTCTACGCGGAACTTTTCCATCACAAACTCCAAGTCTATTTTCTATTGTCCAATTTCAAAACTTCACCGTGCATCATCACTCGGAATCCACTTGCGTCGACTCCGGCGCGTTCCCTTGCCGCTGCCAGCTCTTGAGGAGGTTCGGCCATGGGTTCGTCACTGAGACGGAAAGTGCCCCAGTGTACCCCAATGCTCAGGCGGGAATGAAGATCCTTATGAATTTTAACTGCTCCATCCGGATCCACATGCTGCTGCCCCATGAACCAGCGCGGCTCATAAGCGCCAATCGGGATCAGCGCCAGATCCACATCACCAAATTTGGTGTGCACATCTGAAAAATCCTTCGAATACCCAGTGTCGCCGGTATAGAAGAACTTGAATTTTTCTGACTGCACGTGCCAGCCGCCCCACAGGCTTTGATTGCGGTCCCAAAGGCTGCGCTGAGTCCAATGCTGGGCCGGAGTGAACGTGATCGTCAACCCATCCAGTGTGAACTGATCCCACCAGTCGAGTTCTTTGACGTTTTCAATTCCTTCGGATTTCAAAAGATCGGCATTACCCAGCGGAACCAGGAACAGGGTCTTCCCCTGATTCTGCTTGTTCAGATCACGCAAAGTTTTTAAATCCAGATGATCATAGTGACTGTGAGACACCAGCACCACATCCACCGGCGGCAGGTCTTTTTGTTCAAACGGCAGCGCCACCAGACGCTTCGGACCCATAAAACTGACTGGCGAAACTCGGTCTGAAAAAACCGGATCGGTGACAATGTTTTTTCCTTGAAGTTGCAACAGGAACGAACTGTGCCCGATCCAGGTCAGTGTGGTTTGGTTTTTATTCTGACGCAAAAAATCCGTGTCCGTCTTCAGAACAGGCGGATTGAACGGCGGCTCGTCCTTGTGCGGCCCCGTCAGACGTTCCCACTGCCACTTCCAGAAGCTGGCTTTCGGAGAATTGTCATAGTTGTTATAAAACTGGGTTTCCCCGCGATGCGGTTTCTGGGGGTCGTGATAACGGAAACTTTGGCACCCCAAAAACACAAACAACCCGGCCACAGCGATCAAGGTCAATTTCATGCCCCGCAGAGTCTCACCGAGAGGCTTTGTAGGCAAGAATTTGGTTGCCACCGACGCCCCAAGATATTACGACAGAGCTTTGACAAAATGACCGAACACCCCAGCAAGGACACCCCTGTGATTCGTGAATTCTGGAAGCAGCAAAACCTCTCGCAAAAAGTCACCATCCTGTTCATTTTGACACTGATTTTCCGGGCTTTTTTCTCGCTTCATATCGGGCTGATCGATGACGAGGCTTACCACTGGTCCTGGGCTAAATGGCCCCAGCTTTCCTATTTCGACCACCCGGCGATGATTGCATGGCTTGAAGCCATCACCACCAGCGCTTTTGGTGACACCTATCTGGGTGTGCGCCTGCCGGGCTTCCTGTGTTTTGTCGGCACCGTGATCTTGCTTTACAAACTGACACGTGACTTGTTTGACGACTGGGCGGCGATTTTTGTCGGCCTTGTTTTGCTATGGTCCCCGTTCTGGGGCTTTGGCGGCTATGTCGCATCACCCGAACCTCCGTTCATGTTCTGTTGGGTGGCGGCATCCTACGTGTTCTGGCAGGGCGTGCGTGAAGACGGCAAAGCCTGGAGTGTGAAAAAAACCTGGATCTGGCTGGGAATCCTGATGGGCCTGGGGCTGAATTCCAAATTCATCATCGCGCTTTTGGCACCGGGGTTTGGTTTGTACCTGCTGGCGACTCCGTCCCGCCGCAAAGATCTTTTGACGCCTTGGCCGTGGGTGGGTTTGCTGATTGCGACCGCCTTGGCCACACCGATCTTCCTGTGGAATCACCTGCATGACTGGCCGGGCTTCAAGTATCAGTTCCATGACCGTCACACCGGTGCGCGATTTGATATCGGCCGCTGGTTGGTGTTCTTTGGTGCGCAACTGCTGTTTGCAACCCCGTTCCTTTACGTGATGATTGCTTTGGCGTTTATTACTTCCTTCATTAAACGCCACGAGGCACGCTGGAGATTCCTGCTGTGTCTGACCCTGCCTTCCATCGCGATCTTCTATCCACAGCCTCTGTGGGCTGAATACAAGCCTCACTGGAGTGGCGCGGCCTACACCCTGCTTTTGATGGGTGCGGGGGCGATCTGGTCTCAAGGTTTGGTGTGGGGTCGTCGCCAAATTGTTCAGGCGCGAAGCAAAGTCTTCACCTGGGGTATTGGCGCCTTCTTTGTGCTGCTGGCATTGATCAGCTACACACCGTTTGCTTATCCGTGGATTCCAAAAGCGTACAAACTGTTCAACCCGAATGGCGAATGGCAGACCACCTATGACTTCAGTAACGAATTCACCGGCTGGGAAGACCTGGGTCGTTATGTGAACCGTCGCCAGCGTGAAATCCACGCCGAAAGCGGCAGCAAGCCGTTCATCGCGGCTCACCGCTATGAAAACACGGCGCAGACCACCTGGGGCACAAAACAGAAAGTGTACATGTTAAGCTCTACCGTCAGTCACTATACTGTGATGCAGTCACCGGAAGAAATGAACAACCTGAAGGGTCAAAACGCGATCTTCGTCAGCACGGAGAAATATCCGGCCGATCCGATGGAGTGGGCCGCGTGGGATGGTTGCGACAAAGAAACGCTGAAGACGTTCCGCAACGGCATCCACGCCCGAACGTTCAACGTGTACTTCTGCCGCAACTTCCAGGGCATCACCAAATAACCCTGCCTTTAAAATCGGATTAAATGCCTCCGGCGCAAGGCGGAGGCAAGCTCTCGCAGCGCAGGCGTGCTCTTTAGTTCAACACGTACTCGATAGGAACTGTGATCGACCAGGAACCTCTTTGGATTTCCTGCGGGAATGGCTTTAAGCCGTGAATGCCTTTGACCAGATCCAGGGCCGCCTGATTCAAAGAATCATAAGGTGTCTTTTCAACGATTTCGCTGGTCAGCAGTGAACCATCTTGCGCTAAAGTAAAGCGCATGGTGACTTTCCCCGTCTGACCCATTTTTTTTGCCAGCATTGGATAGCGCTTACGGTGCTCCAGCAGTTTTTTGATCTCGTAAAGGTAACGCTGCTCTGGCGACACCTCTATCCCGTTGGCAACCCCTTCACGGCCTTCCAGTGCGCCCTGATCAGACGTTCCCGCCAAAGAACCCGCGGTCTTGCCGTTTGGAACCGGTTGCGGAGCGGACTCCGTCACTTTTTCAGTTTTAACAGCCGGGCCTTCAGAATTATCAGCAACCACCGGGGCCTTTGCTTTAGGGACTTTGACCTGTTGTTCTTGTTTGGGCGCCTGAACGCTGCCGCCATCCCCATACTGAAGCTCTACCCCTACGGGCAAAGGAAGCACGCTGGGTGCCGCCATGCCCACCGCCAACGCAAACAGCCCGCCATGCAAAAGCACCGACAGGATCAGGGAACGGTTGATAGTGAAAGAAAATGAGAATTGTTTATTGGACATGGCCTTAGGGCAAATTTATAGATTCTTGCCCCTGAAAACTCAATACAGGGACCCAAAAATGGGCTCAAATGTAATTAATTTAGATTTGATCCTTCGCTAATGAAAGCGAAATGAAAAAATGGACATTTGGCAGAGGGAAATCTAAAACCTAAACCCTGATGACGTCCCTGAACCCGCACTTTACCTTTAACTACTCCCAACCCGAGGAATACCGTTTTTCCCATGATTCGGTGTTTTTGGCGCGCCAGGTGTTTGAGTTTTTGCACGAGGATTTAAGCGCCCTGACGGCTTTAGATCTGTGTTCAGGCTGCGGGATCGTGGGCTTGGATTTTCTGTATCACTGCAAATCAGAAAACCGTGCCTATCCCTGCGGCTTTGATTTCATGGAAGTGCAGGATGTTTACCGCGATCACTTTGAAAAAAATCTGACTGCGTTTGGAGACAACCAGCCCTCCGTGAATTTCGTGAATCAGAACTATGAGTCCCTGCTGACACCAGAATTCAGCACCCGCTATGATCTGATCCTGAGCAATCCGCCTTACTTCCGCATCAATCAGGGAAAACTATCGCCATCAGAGTTTAAAAACCGCTGTCGCTTCTTTATTGATTCTGATTTTACAAATTTGATTCGCGGAATTGATGCCGCTTTGAAACCACAAGGCCGCGCCTTCATCTTACTGCGCGATTTACAGGATCACGGCTGGAATCCCCTGGAAGAAGCCCGTCGTCTGCTGAACGGGCGCCGTGAAATACAAAAGGTGGCCGACATTCGCGGCACGCCTTTGGTTCTGATCAACTAACCACAATAAGAGGCTGGCCGACTAGCGGCAGAAGATCGAGCCGATGGTTTGTGGCTTCAATGGGAAGATTTGTTCCTGCTGGATCTGACCCACCAAACGACCGCTGATACCATACACAAGATTGATGATGTACTTGCCGTCACCTGCACGGTTTTCAACGCAAGAGTAAGCCGGCGAACGATCCGGAATGTTTTGTTCTGGGCGATCCGCTTTTTTGCAGATCATGTTCACCGCGAAATCACCATCGAAAGTCGCCAGCATACCTTGCTTCAAATTCACAACCGCTGTGTCCTGAATCACGAAAGAAACAGCCGTGTCGTCATTCAGATGACCGGAACACTTGGCAACAACTGCAGGTAAAACATCCGCTTGAGCGACAACAGACACAAACAACGCAGCAAAGGCAAATACGATGGCTTTCATTGAAAAACTCCCGTTTTGAAAATTCGAGGGTTTTTTAACAAAATTCCCCGCACTTCGAAAGGGCTTTTGCCGAACCCTTCTGAAGTTTCATCTTTCTAACTGCCTAAATGCCGGAAATAGCTGGAGGAATTGAAGAGTTTATAGTGTTCCGCGGGCTTCAGCGGGCTGTCGCCGAAAAAAAAGCCCCCATCCATGAGGACAGGGGCTTTGGTGGTTCTAACTTTAAAAATCTCTTAAACGTAGGATCCGCGTTTGATTTTCTCAAGGATCAGTTTTTCTGTCTTGATTGGATCTTTCGGGTCAACAGAGAAGAAGGACTGTTGCTCGCAACGAATCTTTTCTTTGATCAACCAGCGCAGGATATCGGAAAGGTTCTTGTTCTTTTTATCCAGGAAGAACGGATCGTTTTCCAAAGCGTCTTTGGCTTTTTTCAAAGCGCGTGCTTCAGCTGGATCGGATTCTTTCACTTTGTAGTGAGGCAGATCGTATTTTTTCACGTCTTCCGGCAACACGCCCAGGAACTTTACGTTCGGAGCGGAGAAATCGGCATTACGGATCAAAGACGCCGCGGAACCGGCTTTCAAAGTACGATAGATATTCTGCATGGTGTACGCATCGAGATCCCCGAAGAAGTACATTGGAACGTCCAATTCTTCCTGGATCAGTTTAGCCCAACCACGAACACCGTTGGATGGAACCCCTTGAGCACCCATCACAATACAGTTGTTACGCTTGGTGAAGCCCATGGTGACCAGCGTATTCGCGGTACCTTCAGACTCTACGATCAGACAGAAGTCGATTTTCTTTTTCGCCTTCAGCTTCAATGCCTGAGGTTTGTTCTTTGGCTGGAACGGTGACGTTCCCAAAGTGGAAAGGTCGATCACGGCCCGTTCCCCGTCTGCCAAAGTTTCAGTCACAACCAGCTGCTGAGAATAAGTCTGCCCACCGCGGTCATTGGCAAAAACGTTCAATTCTTCACGGTATACTTCCAGCATATCACCGATAAAGTCGATGATCGCATCGGATTCAGGCTGATCGTCGAAATCCAAAGGTTTCAAACGAGGGTTGCCTTTGATCTCGCCTTTACACATGTAATAAAGCTCACGCTTCGTATTCACGGTGCCGGTTTCAAGATTGCGCAGAAGCATTTCCAACAGGAACACCACACGCGCCAGTTTTTGTACGGAAGAAACGTTCAGCTCGGTACGGACAACTTTATCACCCGGAGTCAGATAACCCACTTTGGCGTTGTACAAAGAGTTGTCCAAAGAAGTTTTCACCGCTTCAAGAACCGGACGCTTGGAAGACTCAAGGTCTTTCAGCATCTTGTCCGCAAGAATGCGGGCCTCTTTAGGAATATCAATTTTCAAATCGCGAATGCTGAGTAGTTTTGCCATTACGCTTTTTTCCCAGTGGTTTTCTTAGTGGTTACAGTCTTTTTGGTGGTGGTTTTCACAGTGGATTTTTTAGTCCCCTGCGGTTCCTCGGAAGCCTCTTCCACCAGGTCACTGGAAGAAATCACATCGAATTCTTCTTCGTCACCGTGAGCGATGCCTTTTTTCTTGTCGCGTTTCTTCTGCTCAAGAAGTTTGGATTCCGCTGCTTCCAGATCCGCCATCGCGTCTTCGGAATCACGGCCCAGAAGTTTCTTCAGACCTTCTTCGGCTTTTTTCTTACGGGATTCTGGTGCCTTGATGATTCTTGCCAAACCTTCAACCAGGATTGGACCGAACTGCTCGATGTGCGCCAGTTTTCTTTCAAGGTCCGCTTCCTTCACTTCTTTCTTGATGTGACGGGACAGCTTTTGACCGGCTTGGATCAATGCCAGACGGATTTCAGCAACCAGTTCCTCGGAAGCGTCGATCGTTTCCTTGGAGGCATTTTTAAACTTGATGAACGGAGACACAATGGAAACCGCGAAGATGTACGGCCCCAGTGGCAAAGAGTCTTTTGGCTGACCCAGGCCATAGGCTTTCCAATTCACAGATTCAATCGCCCATGTGATCGCGCAACCGGATTTATCAAATTGCAGCGGAACACGGTTGGCAAAACGAAGCAAAGTCACCGGGGAATCATTTTGCTGATTGCGGTCTTTGAAACGCGCCAATGCCACTTCCACCACGACCGGTTTGAAGTCACAAATGGTTGGTTTACGGGTCACAACCGCGAAGAAGTCGATTTCACCCAGACGAGTGATGGATTTGGACAACGCCTCTTCACCCACGGTCAGAACAGACTTCGTGCTTGGAGCCATCAAGTCTGTGTTTTGCACAGCCTGGAAGACTTTTTTGAAGTCTTCTTCACTCAAAGCAGTCAAAGACTTCTCAAGCAGACCCTTTGGCAGGCCTTTTTTCACGAAATCAGAAATGGACTGATCAGAAATACGGGAGAAACCCGTTTTTAAAAACTTGGACAGCGTCGTTTTACCGAACAAAGTGGAATGCGTGATGAACTCACCCAGTTTGAAGGTATGAGGATGGGGCAAAGATGCTTCCGGAACTCTTGGCACTTCCGTGCTTACGCGAGTCACAGTCACAAAGTCCGCGTCCGTCAGCTTGTACGTGATGGTCATGTGAGGATTCACCAGGATGGTGCCCTCAATGTAAGTCAAAAGACCGCCGTCACCATTCAGTTGAATACGTCCATCCAGAACGAATTCAACGCGGGTGCCGTGTTCACGGTCCCAATCCAGTGTTTCTTTGTTTTTCAGAACACCGGTGTTGGATTTGATGTCGACATCCACTTGCGCGGAAATCGCTTTACGCATTTTTTTGGTTTTGGAAACAACACTGACACCACGGGCATTGGTCATCTGCGCCCAAGTGGTCGCAGCAGAGATACCGATACCTTGTTGACCACGAGAACACTGACCACGACCAAATTTGGAAGACGCCAGATATTCACCGTAAACCTTGGCAAGGTCTTCACCTTCGATACCAGGGCCGTTATCTTCGACAACGATGCGAATTAAATCAGTATTTTTAGTTGAGCCTGCTCCCACTTTGGAGATCTCAACCAGTAGATCAGGCAGAATGCCGGCAGACTCACACGCATCCAGAGAGTTATCCACGGATTCTTTCAAGGTCGTCAAAACGGCCTTCAAAGGAGATGAAAAACCCACCTGCTGGAGGTTCTTAGCAAAATATTCAGCTGTGCTACTTTTGGTAATTTTGCTCACAGTCGCTTGGTCCTTACACGATGTTAACGAATTTTAATGAATGACTTTGATAGGTTAAGCCGAACGCAGGGGGTCAAAGCAAGACTTAAGGCTTAGTGATGCTTGGCGTAAATTTAAATGCGAGGAACTGATAGGCTTTAAAAAGGGGGTCTGGAAGGGTCTAAAAACCCCCCTTTTTCATAGCTATCGATAGGCTTTTCCGCGCCCATTTGACCAGATTTTCAACCCGGATGGACTGTTAACGTTCTGGCTGGCTGTGGAAGAGTAGGTCAACACACGATTGTTGATATCTGTGTCGCTCGCCACATTTGAAAGATAGGTTCCTGAAATATCATTCCACACGCAACCGGCAATCTGACTGCCGCCACCTGGAACAATTGAAATCGCAATATCAGCAGGCACACTGACGGCATTGGGAACTTCGATCGCGGCTCCCCCATTACCACCGTTGTAGCCATTGGTATCGGTGTTGAGATTTCCAGCATCGTTCATATCCGCAAGACCACCGGATCCACCACCACCGCCGAAGTGACCGCCAGCGCCTCCGCCACCAAAGGTGATATCACAAGCTCCGGCACCACCGCCAAAGCCCGCGCCGAATCCTCCGCGCCCAAAGAACGCTTCGCCGGGATTGTTTCCCAATGCAGAACCAATCAAACAAGTGCTTCCACCCTGACCGGCAGCCCCTTGAGTGCGCGCCACTCCGTTGGAAGGAGTGTAATCACCAGCTGGAGATGCGCCACCAGCAACTCCTGTGGCAGGAGATCCGCCGGTACCACCACTGGAAGCTCCGACTGTCCCGCTCACCGCGGCAGTTGCGGGTCCTTCCCCCGCGCCTCCGGCACCGCCTGCACCGACATCACTGTTGTCCGTGCCTCCGCGACCGCCGCCGCCGCCACCACCATAGATCATTCCGTTGTTCAAGATCGTGACGTTGGCGTACTGGGCCTCCACTTTGAATGCTGTTCCTCCGTGCTGCCCCATGCGCAATGCACCTGCAGTTGCTGCCGGAGCAAGCCCGCCCGCACCGGCAGCACCAATGATCAATCCATCATTGATCAAACGAACCCGCGCAGTGGCCGCCAAGGATCCCGTGCGCATTGCTGGCAAAGCGGGATCATTGCTGGACACTTTCACTGTCGGATTCACGCGCACCACAAATGTACGAGTCGACGCGGCCACGGCGGCACTGTACTGAGCCACAGCCTGATCATAAATATTATAGTTCAAAGTGTCGGCAGCAATCGGAGCCAGCACCACGGCATCGGTCATTGAAACGGCAATACTTGCCACAGCTGATTCATTGCTACCACCACCGTTATCACGCACCTTCACAGTCACTGTGGCCGAAGCATCAACGCCCGCACTGGCTGACAGGTTCACCGTCAGATTACCATCCCCCACGCGTGTCTGCGTGCAATCCACAGTCAGGCGCGAAGTGTTGGAGTTGGTGCAGATCAATTCCAGATTCTGAGTGTTTTCATTGGCGGGCCCCACATCCACCGTCAACGAGAAGCTTGAAGGCGTTGCCGACCCCGGCGTCAGCAGGATTTCATGTGTCGTGGGAATCGACGTGATCACTGGCGCATCATTCACCGGCTGCACGATGATGGCAATTTCCTGCTCGACCACCGAGTTCCCCGCTGCATTGCCGTCATCAAACTGAATCCTGGCGTAACAAGTTCCGAAGTATTCGGCCCGCGGCTTGATACTGACAGCGCCTGTAGCAGCACTGATCACAAAGTCGGTCGCAGGTGTCACGACCACGGAAGTGTCATTACAAGCAGTACCGGTCAAACCCGTATAGTCCAGGGAATAAGTGCCCAAGCCCTCATCCAAAGAACTTACACCCGCGGCAGTGAGCACATCCACCAAAGCCGAGAACAAGGGATCATCCTCAGTCAGTACAGCCGGTGTTCCGATCGTCAGCGTCGGTTCTGTGTTTGCAATTGTGATATCGATAAACTGAACATCACTGGCACTTTGAGGATCTTCAGCATGAATAGCCAAACGGCAGGTTCCCACGTCATCATCATCTGGTGTCCCGTTGATCGTCACCACGCGACCATTGCCGGAAGGTGTTGCCGTCAACCAGGTGCACGTATCTGAAACATCCCGGGACACCGTCACTGTTTCAGGATCCGGGTCGGTTACTGCCACGATGCAGTTGTATTCATCATCTTCATCGACATTGGCTGAACATGGAGTCAAACCTGCGGCAATCGCAGGAGCATCCTGAACGTTATTCACCGTAATGGCCACATCCGCATAACCCGTCGAAGGAAACGCATCCGTCAAAGCGATACGAATCTGACAGACACCTTGATAGTCTGCCGCCGGCTGGAACGAAAACGCCCCGGTCACCGGGTCAATGCTATAGTTTGTCACGACTGGCGCCATCGCGTGATCTTCACAACGATCCCCGGCCACGGTCGGCGTCACCAATGCATAAGTGCTGCCCGCCTCTTCGATGGAAGAAACATTGGCGCCGGAAATCACTTCGGCCAAAGCCGCATCTTCAGAAATACTGTAAGGTCCGCCGGTAACATTGATGATCGGTGCCGAATTGGTTACTTCCAGCTCCCAGGCAAAGATCGCAGATTGTCCTGCGACGTCATCTTCAGCATACACCGCCACATGACAGGTGGTTCCCACTTCCGCGGCTGAAGGTGTGCCCGTCACCGCGCCGGTATTGGCATCAATTCCCAGCCAAGGTCCGCAGGTGGTTGCACCGTCCAGATGATAAGTTAGGGTCAATGGTGATGGCAGATCCACATCTATCGCATTAATACCGCAGGCATAGGCATAGTTTTCACCGATACTGCCGGCACAGGCCAAAGTCGTAATTACCGGCACATCATTCACCGCCTGCAAATCCAAAGTCACTGTGACCGTTGCTGATTCATTTCCGGCGCGATCCACAACCTTGTAAGTGAATGTGTCATCAATGTCGTTATTTAAAGAAGGAATGTAGGTGCAGTTTAAAACACTGCTGCCACCACAGCCGGACAACGAACCGCGCGTCGGGGCTGTGACAATCTGAATTTTGTACTGATCATTGTCACTGGGTGAGTTTAAAACAAACGGACCTGCGGTGTCTTCAGTCACCAACTCCATCTGATCCGCCCCGGCCACCGGAGGCTGATCATCAATCAGGAACGAACCCAATTGCAAAGTTTCACGGGCATCTCGCACCACAGCTATCAGCCGCAAGTGGTGTGTGCTGCCATCAGCCAAATGAGAAATATCCCAATCATAGGCACCCGAGTTGGACATGCGCTCCTGAATCACCAGCCAGGTGTTGCCACCGTCGGCGGAAGCTTCCAGCTTCAAATAATCAGGTGGAATATCCGCATCCGCTGTCGACCAGCGCACCGGCACCAAAGATGTGGACTTATAGGCGGCATTCAAGCTTTGAGTTTGAGTAAGCTTACTTGTAAGAATAGCCAGATCGGCGTTCATACACGCCGAAAGCGACAGAAGCATGATGATGGTCAATCCAAGACGTACAGTACTCATCTTATATATTATCGGATTATTCTGGTAAAACTGGATTGTTTTGATATTAAAAAGGTGCCATCATTTATCTCACAATGAGAAATCGGTTTTATTCGGAATATCTTTTCATTGCCTTACTCTGGACCAGTGGTGCCCAAGCCACTTCGCTCAGCGCTTCTCCCTGGAGCGGTCAAAAAATGGTTAATCTCGAATTTAACCAAAGAGCCCTGGCCTACGCACAGGTGATCAATGCCACTTTCAAAGACAGCTCTTTGGCGCAAAACACGTGGATGCAGATCGCATTGACCAACACACGATTTGAAAACACCCGCATTATGGGCACCCAGAGCAACCGTTCTGAGTTCACTGACGTTGAGTTTGTGGATTCAAACCTCAGCGGACTGAAGTGCGATCTTTGCCGGTTCACGAATTCGACATTCAGAAAGGTCCGTCTGGATGGCGCCCGCTTTCTGGGTGGCACCTTCAGTAACACACGGTTTATAAATTCCGACCTCAGCCGCGCTGACTTTGTTGGTGTCAGGTTTGAAAGCTGCTCAGTGGATGCTGCGACGGCAAAGACAGTTCATCCTGCAATGCTGAAAAAATGGAACCTGCCGATTCTGGAGCAGCCATGAAAGAGCTGCTGAAGTCCCGGGCTCTGCAAATGTATGGTGCATTGCTGGCTTTGACTCATGTGCTGTCGGCGTACTTCTGGATGGACCGATCGCTGGATCTGGTGGTCCAAAGTGCCGACAGATCCTCGTCACTATGCTGGCCGTTTTTGCCCTATTGTGAAAGCCTGCGTTTTTTAAACTCCGGAACAGCATCGACCTATCTGCAGATTTATGCGGGACTGGGTTTGTTTACGGCCGTTCTATTTCTGACAAAAAAGATCAAACCCGCGTATGGCTTACTGCTGGCATTATTGGGAATGAAGCTTTATTTTACCAGCCTGTCTTATGGACTGATGGGGAACTATCACTACATGAGCTTCTTTGTGCAGGTGGCGTTCCTGTTCCTGCCACACAAAACCACAGTGATTCCGTTCTTTATCGGAATCTTTTACTGGGGCGCCGGGATTCTGAAGCTGGATCCCGAATGGCTTTCCGGTGTGTCTTTGATTCATCCCAGTTTTCTGCCGGCCCCTTTGCAGCACGCAAGCTTGATCTATGCCGTGATCCTGGAATGCATCCTGGTCGTGGGGCTTTTCAGCCAGCGCCCTTGGATTCGCTATCTGACATTGGCGCAGTTTGTGTTATTCCATGCTTTTTCCTGGCATATCGTGGGCTACTTCTATCCCCTGACCATGCTGTTACTGCTGGGGATTTTCATACTGGTTCCCCTGTACCAGGAATCATGGCAGGCGTTTTGGGATGAAAGCCTGCAAAACAAAAAGTCCGCCGTGATCCTGACTGTGGCCCTGGCTCTGCTGCAGATACTCCCCTTGCTTCTGGTAAAAGACAGTGCCGCTTCGGGAGCACCAAGGTTGATGTCCTTAAACATGCTGGATGCCCGCATGGAATGCGACACTCTGTTGATTCGCCATCAGGACAGAGCCGAGGAAGTGTATAATCCCTTTGTGAAAGCCCCGTCCACCCGGACGCAGTGTGACCCGCTGGTGTTTCTTTCCCAGATTGAATCTTTGTGCCAAAACTCCGGTGAAAATTTTGATTTCTGGATGCAGTCCCGTCGCACCACCGAATTCCAGATGCAAACCCGTCTGATCGTGCGCGATGTGTGCAAAAAATCCCGTGTGGAACTGATCTGGGCGGAGGTGCTATGAAATCCGCCTTATTTGGGATCTACTGTATTGTCATACTGGGGCTGCTGATTCGGGCCGAATTCAACACCCTGCCTTTGCTGGAAAAGGACCTGGGTTTTCAGCAACTTCATTCACCAGTTCACGGGGCCACCCTGACTTACGAATTGAGTTCGCGGGAAGTCCGTTCCCCGCAGTCCACCTATCGCGGAAATGCCAATCGTTCTGGTCTGGCGATTTCATCAGGGGATCACTTCAAAGCCTTTCAACTAAAGTGGCAGGTGCCGCAGTTAAACAACGGCATCCACCGGGCCAGCAAAAGCTCGCCGGCCGTGGATGACCAGGGCTTTTACGTCGCTGATGACACCGGTTTTTTAAGAGCCTATGACTGGACTGGATCGCTGCGCTGGCAGTTTTATTCAGGCGTGAGTTCCCGCGGAATTCACTCCACCCCACTGACGGACGAAGACAGTGTGTATGTGGGTGACTATGCCGGATACCTATTCAGCCTGAACAAAGACACCGGTGCCATCCGCTGGATCACCAAGACCGGCGTCACTATTGGTTCATCGCCCTTCATGAAGGACGGCATCCTGTACGTCGGAATTGAACTGGCAAAACCCGATGGCTATCTGCTGGCGATTTCCGCCCGCGACGGAAAGTGGCTGTGGACATCACCCTTGATCGGTAACCACCCCCATTCGTCGCCAGCGCTAAACCTTCCACACGGCCTGATTCTGATGGGTTCCAACACCGGAGCGATGCAGGCCTACGAACTGAAGAACGGAAAGGCAAGATGGGGCTTTGCCACCGGCAGCGACATCAAGTGTGCGGCATTGATTCACGGTGATCGTGCTTACTTCAGTTCCTGGGATGGTTTTATTTATGCCATCAAAGCTGATACCGGAGCTTTGATTTGGAAAACCGAACTGGACAAAGGCGGCAGCATGAGCTGCCCTTCAATCAATGCTGACGGAACTGTGCTGGCCATCACAGGTTTTATGAAAAATTTTGTGCTGGAAACATCCGGTGGAAAAATTCTTTGGGAAAAAGCCATTGCCGGCCGCACATCACGGGCACAGGCAAGTCCCTTGATCATTTCATATGCTCATCAGCAGTCTGTAGTGATGTTATGTGAAAACAGAAAAGTCTGTATTTATGATTTAAAAGACGCCCGGGAACTTCAGTCCCTGACATTAACCGGGGACTTTTCCGGTTCGCCGGTTTATTTTAAAAATCATCTTTTTCTGGCGACAACCGGTCCGGATGGACTGCTGATATTTACTCAATAGCGGCACCACCGGCGCCCAGACGAAGTTTGTAACCGTTCTTCTCAACCACCACACTGCCAAATTGGGAACCCACTGTCCCCGTCATCTGCCAGCCGCTGGGATGTGTCGCCACAGTCACCTCGCCACCAGAACTGACGATACGAGTGGCCTCTTTCACGACGGCATCAAATAACAGGTCTTTTTCAGCGTTGAAGCCGCCAAGATTGGTCACCTGCAAAGTTTTGATTCCAGGCTCCGAAGATCGAATACTGCAAACCGAAAAACCAAAATCATCGCTCGGGGTACAAACCACCGGGACCGTGCCCAGCCCTTTAATCACGGTGAACTGGGGAACATAGCCCGCAACCACGGTATTATCTGAATTCATCAGCTGAATCGCAAATTGAAGTTCGGTGACTCCATCGGCTTTACCGGTAGGACCGACCAAAATTTCTGACTTTGCAAAATCACTGATCGAGGGATCAGTGACGACACCGGCAATAGGTTGTTTGTTGGTGATATCAATTCCCGGCGGCAGTTTTGGGCCGCGCAAACCTGCCAAATCCTGCAGACTGGCTTCGATTGAACAGCCGGTCAGCAGTAAAAGCAGTGGTAAAAGATTTATCGCAAGGTTCCGAAACATTCCAATGCCCCCGATTATCTGTCTATTATATCGGCAGGATTGCGGACTTTCTGTAGATTACATCAGGTTTAGAATCCAGCCCCAATTCAAGAAAACTTTCGAAACATCCGAAATATCAAAGATCTATGAATATTCGGAACGTCATACTCATCATTCTTGGGACAGTTGGAATCTCCGTTCTATCGGTGATTATCACCCTGCGTATGACTCAAACCAAAACAGAACCCACACCGCAAATCGTTCAGCTTCCACAACAAAATTTGCCGGCCCCACAGCTTCCATCAAACCCCGCAGCTCCAGCAAAGCTGCCGCCGAACCCTGCACTGACAGCCGCAAAAGAAAAAACAACTGCCGCCAATTCGGATGCCGGAATGAGTTTCGAGGCTGCAGCCATTCCCAAAGAATTCCAGCGCGGACCTGTCGAGCAGAAACCCTTATCCCCAGACGGTATCATCAGCAGCCTGATGAAAGACACTCCAGCCTGTCATGACGAATACAAAGAGCATTGCACGAAAAATCGCTTTTTAGCAGAACATCCGCTGGCTTGCCTGCGCAGTAAAAAAGAACAGCTGTCACGGGCCTGCTTCAATCAACTGGCAGCGGTGCGCGACCGATTCCATCAGGAATGTGGCGATGACATCAAAAGATTCTGCCCGAATGAAGCCAGCTATTTTGTTTGTTTGAAAAAACGCCTGTCCGAATTGTCTCCTTCCTGTAAAAGCAACATCGCAAAGTCCTCGCGCCAATAGTGTCTCGCGCTGAAACAAGATCTGTATAAATTGGTAATGCTTTATCACCTGATTAATGTAGTTGGGAAAATAACCCGATAAATAAGGTATTGAGCGACTATTCGACCTTGTATTGAACGTTTTGGAAGGACATAAGGTATGGAATTCTCAACTCTTAAAAGAGCCGTCACAATCGCGCTGTTATGCGCGACCTCTACTGCCTTTGCCAATGTCTCACTGACTGAAGTGCCCCAGGGACTTACCGTCCAGGGTCGCATCATTCAACCCAACGGGCTTCCGTTGGAAGACTCTCATGTGGCCTTCAATATCAAAGTTCTTTCCCCAGGATCCGAGTCCTGCGTGCTGTTTGAAGAAAACCGCACAGTCAATATGACCAACAGCAAAGGGATCATCAACTTCACTTTGGGAAGCGGTGAAAATGGTGCCACCGTCGTGAACACCGGTCCGCTGCTGCCCATTCATCAGGTCCTGAAAAATTCCTCTGCTATCAATGGACTGACTGCATGTGCCGCGGGTTACACCGCCTATGTTCCGCAGCCGGGTGACGCCCGTAAAGTTCGGGTCACTTTCACCGTAGGTGCCGACACCATCACGTTGTCTCCGGATTTCCAGATGCGTTCAGTTCCATATGCCCTGGAATCTGAAAATGCCGTGGCTTTGGGCGGAAAAAAAGCCGCTGATTTTATTCAAGCTTCGTTAAATGTGACTCAGGAAAAGGCCGACACCTTGTTCCTGCCAGCCAACTTTGATGGCCTGCTTTCGCTTCTGAATCCGGCGGCCTCCCCGCCTTCGGTGGGCTCTATCGGTATTCCTTCTTCTGATGGTACGGCTGCGCCTCCGGCACGCGATGGTCTTATGCGCTATGACGAAAACACACAGACCGTGCAAGTTTCCGTCGGCGGGCAGTGGCAGCCCATTGTCACCGGCAACACCACTGTCGGTTCTTCCAATATTGCTGACGGATCCATCGGCACCGCGGATCTGGCATCCAATTCTGTGACCGCAGCACAAATCAGCAGCAATGCCGTCACGACGGATAAAATTCTGGATGAAGCCATTACTTCAGATAAATTGATGAACATGTCGGTGACCAACTCCAAAATTGCCGATGGCGCCATCACGTTCAATAAAATTGCCAACGGTGCCATCAGCACTTCCAAAATTGTCGATTCCGCCATCACCTCCGCTAAGATTCTGGATGGCAGTATTGTCACGGCGGATATGGCCGATTCTGCTATCACCAGTTCCAAGATCGCTGACGGTACGATTGTGACTTCTGATGTGGCTGACTCGGCCGTCACCAGTGCCAAGATTGATGATGGCACCATTGTCACTGCAGATCTGGCGAACAACGCCATCACGACAGCAAAGATTGCCGATGGCAACGTGACTGACGCGAAAATCAATTCTGTTTCTGGCAGTAAAGTCACCGGCAACATTCCCGGCAATGCGGCTGGCTTCAACGGAGCCTTAAGCGGTGACGTCACTGGCGGCCAAAGTTCCACCGTGGTCACCGCCCTGCAAGGACGCTCTATTGCGAACGTCGGGCCGGGCGCAGGCCAGGTTTTGAAATGGAATGGTTCTCAGTGGACACCACAAACAGACAATAACTCTGGTGGTACCATCACCAGTGTGGGTGCCGGCACAGGGTTGACCGGCGGTGGTTCTTCCGGAGCCGTTTCACTTGGCCTGACCAATACTGGGGTCGGTGCCGGATGGTACGGAAGCTCTACTGTCATTCCGACATTCTATGTGGATTCTCAGGGACGCATCACGGCTGTCAGCAACGTGGCAGCGGCGGCTGGTGCCGCCTGCGGAGGAACTCCCCACGGCCGAATCACCCTGGCCGTCAACTGTGGTTCCGCAGCTGTGACTCAATGTCTGAACGGTGGCAACGTTTCAATTGGCACGGTACTGGTTCCCAACGGGTGCGACGGTGACGGCGACGGTTTCTAAACGGTGAAAGCACTGACTTCTTATTATCTCATCATTTGCGTGGTCATTCTGGGGGGATACTTTCTTCCCCATGGCCACGAGCTGTTTCCAGCTCCCAAAATTCGCACATTGAATTTTCCGTCTGTGGAACAAACTTTCAATCCCGCTTTGCCGGTGCTGGCCCCCGGAGCCGTACCCCAATTCCCGGCGGCTGAAATCGTCTTGCAGGAAAATCTTTTTGCGCCCTTTGTGGTGTTACGCGACCAGGATCTTTCAGCCAAAAATCTTTCAAAATCCAACCTGAGCTTTGCAGACTTGCGTGGCGCCAACCTGAAAGGCACCAATCTTTCCCAGGCTCTGCTTTATGGAAGCCAGTTGGATGGAGCCTTGTTCGACTCTGGCACTCGCCTGCCGTTTTCATCGGAAACCGCGCGGTCTTTGGGAATGCGAGAGCAAAGATGAAAACCTTAAAGTCTGAATTGCTCAAACAGCCTGCCCTGTGGATGGTGGGTGTTATCTTAAGTCTGGAACATCTGCTGACAGTTTTTTTCTGGCTGACGGAAAGACCGTTGCTGCTGATTCTTTCCCCGTCCACACCGTCCGTGTGCTGGCCTCTGTTTTCACAATGTGAAACCTTCAAACCCAGTCCTGAAATATTGCAGATACTTCTGGCCACCTATGCCGTGCTGGCCTTGGCTTCAGCGGCGCTCTGGGGCCTTAAGAAAAAATCTCAAGGGGCCATCACGCTGCTATGGGTTCTTTTGTTCATTAAGTCCGCTTTCATTCTGCAGGACTATCGCCTGACCGGGAACTATCATTATATCCCCACTCTGTTGACGCTGGCATTTTTGCTGATCCCGGATCGTGCGCGCTCACTGCCGATGACTTTCTTCGTTCTCTATTTCACTGCCGGGTTACTAAAACTAAATCCGCAATGGCTGGGTGGCTCTTCCATCAACGAACGACTGTTCCCGTCGGTATTCACCGATCTGGGTGTCTGGTATGTCCTGGTGCTGGAGCTGGGCTTGATCTTTCTGCTTTTTGCGAAAAAGGACCGCTGGTTCTATTTCGTTTTTGCGCAGCTTGTATTGTTTCATCTGTATTCCTGGCATTTGACCCGGTTCTTCTATCCTTCGGTGATGCTGCTGCTTTTGGGAATCCCACTGGTCACCCGGCCGCTGGTGTCTGAATGGACTATTTCCGACACGTTCAAAAAAGTCTTCGCCACACGAAGCGCGGCAGTCCTGACCGTGATTTTCCTGTCTTTGCAACTGCCGCAGTATTATCTGCCGGGAGATGCCGCTTTAACGGGCGAAGGCCGTATGTATGCCTTGATCATGTATGATGGCCGTGTGCAGTGTGAACCCCATGTGACCTTATGGAAAAAAGATCAAAGCAAAGAAACCGTACCACTGACGCCACCCTGGCTGATGACCCGCACGGCTTGTGATCCGTTGGTTTATATGCGGTTGTCTGAACATATCTGCCAATGGGTGACCAAAGATCCAGCAGTTCTTCAGGCGGACCTGACGGTACCGGTCCGCTATCAAGGTGAAACCCAGTGGCAACCTTTGGTTTCCGCCACTGACATCTGTAAGAAGCCGCTGACCTATTCAAGCTTCTTCCCCAATTCGTGGATTGCGAAGTTTCAGAAGGACTTTCAGATAAATGGGTCCAAGTGACCTGCTTCATCACTGTTAAAAAAATTTATTCACAGATTTTGGGCACTTCTGTATGTAACTTGGCAAGAACGATGGCTTGTGCATAAACTAAGATCTATGCAGTCGTCATCCGGGCTCAGTCGCCATGCACGTTTTAAAATACTGAGTGAAAACATCAGTGCCATTATCGAAGAAGAAGGACTTCTGGTTCGTCCCTATGGGCACGCCACGCTTCCGTACTTCAATCTACTTTCCATCGAAGAACAAGAACGCGTCCTGAAAGACATCCTGACCTTCTTTCAAGTGTGCACCGATGTAAAATCCCAGGGCAGCAGTTTGAAAGACACCCGGCTGTTCACGGAAAAAGCGATCGCGCGTATTGGGGTGACCGCAGATCCGGCAATTCTGGATTTGATAGAACCCCATCATTTGATTGAGATTTACACTCAATCACAGACCCAGATTTTCCGCAGTCTGAAGTTTTTCGAAGTATGCAGCTATTCACTTGAGGATCTGTACTGCCGCAAGTGGTATCACCTGTACCAGCGCACCCCTGAAGATCAGGAAAAACTTGAGGCGGAAATAGGGCTTTATTATTCCAACAGCCCCCTGCGCACGATAAAAGGGACTGCTCCAGAACACACCATCCGAGCAACCACTTCGCTGGAGCGAAATGAAATCATTACGCAAATTCTGTGGTTCAGCCCTCTGTTTTCCAACACCAAAGAAGATTCCTACATCCTCACGGTGGCCACTAGCCGTCTTCCATAATATAGAATACTCCCGGAGGAGTTCCCATGACAGCTATAGCAAAGCTGGCGCTTTTGATTCTGGCGTTAGCCGCAAACATGGCCCATGCGACCAGTAAAAAAACCATCACTCTGATCACTCACGAGGCACCTCCCTATATGTCAGAATCTCTGCCCGATCAGGGGGCGGTTTTCTATGCCCTTCGCCAGGTCTTTAAAAAATCCGGTTTTGATCTGAAAGTCACCTTCGCCCCGTCCTGGGTGCGGGCCAAAATGAATGCCCTCAAAGACAAAGAGGTGGATGGCTACGCCCCTTTTCGCACAGTCGAAAATTCAGACGTATTTGAATTTTCAGATTTTGTGTTTGAAAGCCCCTGGGTCATTGCCGAACGCAAAGAAAAGCCCATCGTCTGGAACCACATGCGCGATCTGAGCAAATACGTCGCAGGGAATGTTCAAGGTGTGGAGTTGCGCCCCGGAGTCAAAGAACTGGCCGATCAAGGCCAGCTGAAGATCGAAACCACCACCAGCCAGAATAACAACATCCTGAAGCTCGCAACCAAACGGGTGGACTTTGTCTTTACTGACTTTTATGTCTTTCGCTATCTAATGGCAACTGATCCAAGTCTGAAACCATACCGGGCAAGACTGCAGCTGAATGCCAAGCCCATCGTCATTGAACGCTATGGTGCCGCCCTTAAAAAGTCGCCGCATTCGGCAGCTCTGATTAAAACCCTGAATGAAAATTCAGCAGAATTCAAAAAGCACATCGATGATTATCTGACACGCATTGAAAAAGAAAACGCCCACTAAAGGGCGTTTTTTTATTCCTGACTGTCGTCGTCGGATTCTGGTGTCGGCGCTGAGGAACTTTTTAACTCCTCCAAAGCCATTTCCGCCCGGGTTTTATAACCCTTTTTGCTGTTGCAGTCCTTACAGGACGGAACGCAATTGTTCTTGTTGGATTTGCCCCCGCGGGCGATCGGGATCAGGTGATCCATTGTGAGATCGGCCGGTTTGAAACGTTCACCGCAGTGATAACACAGACCTTTGCCCAGCTCCTGCTTCCACCATTGGCTTTGGCGCAGCTCGCGAGCCTTGGCTTTTTCACGTTTTTGATGCTCCGGAGGAGCCGCCGAAAAGAAGTAATCCATTGCCCCGGTTATAACGTATGAAACTGGACCTCGCAAGCCCCTGACTGAACTCAATTTTAGGCCCTTTCCAGCCGATATAACCATGTGATTTCTTTAAGGAGTGGGATGCTATGTCTGTAAAAACCTTTAAAAAAGGCGAAGTGATCTATAAAGACGGCGATAAAATTACGGCCGTTTATCTGATCCAATCCGGTGGTGCGAATCAATGTCTGATCCGCGGCAAGAAAACCATCGACCTTTTCCAACTGGGTTCTTCTCATATTCTTGGTGATCAGGTGATTCTGGGGCAAGCCACTCACCCCACGTCGGCTGTTGCAACCACTGAAACCAAGGTGCTGGAAATTCCGGTTGAAACTCTGAAACAGCAATACGAAGGCGCGCCACAAATGCTGAAGGTGATCATCAAATCCCTGGCAGACCGTCTGCGCCTGGCTATGAATGATGTTCGTTCCAGCAAGCTGGAAAAAGACTCGTCCCCTTGCCCTGAAGATCAGGTGGCGAAGGTGTACGGCGCGATCTTCCACACAGCCAATCACAAGGGTGACAGATCCCAGGCCGGTCGCGTGATTGTGGACTGGAACATGATGAAGCAATACTGCCAGCGCGTGATGGGAGATTCCCCGAAACGTATCGAACAAGCCATCAACATTCTGGTGAAACTAAAACTGGCTTTGTACGAAATGGGCAAAGACCCGACAAACCCGGATGGACCGGAAGAAATTCAGAAGGTTCACTTCCTGGATCTGGGCCTGGTGGAAAGCTTCTTCGAATTCTATCAATACTACTATTTCAAAGGCGGCCGATCCGACCTTTTGAAAGTCGATGAGCTGTGCGTGCAGATGCTGGGTGCGATTCTGAAACTTTCAGAAAATGAACAGCCCGACCGTTTCGGCATCGTGGGTGCTGATTTTGCGAAGTTCAGCGAATTCTGCAAAGAGGAAATCGGCATCAATCTGAACAATGACCACTTTGCCCGCTTGGAAGGCAAAGGCGTCTTTATGAAGCGTAAAAATGCCGGCACAGGCGTTGTCCTGCAGTTTGAAGTCAAAGAATTCCGTTCAATCCTGCAAAGCTGGAAGATGCTGCGCGAGATTGAAAAATGGAATGAAAAAGGCTTCGTCGACATGGACGAAAAAGAAGAAAAACCAAAGAAAAAATCCAGTGGTCCTGCCTGCCCGGCTTGTAGTGCCGATGTTCAGGCCGGCGCCAAATTCTGCCACGAATGTGGCCATAAGATGACTGCGGCGGCTTAACATGAGTGAATCCCTGATCGTTTTTAAAGCCATTCACAATGAAGCCGAAAAACAGACCCTGTTGCAACGTCTGGTGAACAGCGGTGAAACGATCGTCCTTAGAGACAAGTTCGATCGCAGCATCACCCTGCGCACCATGGGCGTGAACGACAAACTGCAGATCAAATGCCACCCGCCAGAATCCACGGCCATGAACACCGAGGATTCTGCAAGGTTCACCGCCAGCTTTTCCATCAAAGGTGAAAAGTACCTGTTTGAAACCCACCCGGTGATCAACGAAACCAACATCACCCTGACGGTTCTGAACCTGTTCCATCTGCAAAAAAGAAAAAACTATCGCTATGTGATCCCGGCGGATTATTCCGCCGAGTTCGTGGTGACGTATTTGAATCAGTCCGTGTGTTCACACACCTGCCGTCTGCTGGATTTATCCACGGAAGGCTGTGCCGTTGAAATCCCACAGACCGAAGCCAATCTTCATCTGGAAGACCTGGTGGAAGCCGAAATTTTCCTGGGCGACCGTGACCCGATCGTGGTTCAGGGCCTTATTAAAAATATCCGCGTGAAGAATGATGAAACGCTGGTTCTGGGCGTTGAGTTCAATCACATGGCCAATGCCAGCGAGGGTAAGATTGTGGCTTCCCTCACAGACTTGCAACGCGATATCTATTTCCGTCGCACGGGTTAAGCAACACCAAGGTAGGCCCACAGGGAAACTCCCGCGCCGACCATTCCCAAAACACACATGCCTGCAAAAAACACATTTTGCAGGCTTTCTTTTTTCAGAATCAAGCTCATCGCCCCCAGCACCAGACACAGCTGGAAGAACAAACTGGACATATCAAAACGATCCCCGGCAACCGACAAAGTTGCCAGATGGGATTCCATCTCTTGTGCGCCGATGATTTTACCCATCTCGCCATTGATGTCCTGAACCCAGTTGTCCTGGCCGACGGTCTGCGACCCGCGAAGGATTTCATTCTTTTCTTTTTTATAGCGCACAATGCGTTTCTGCAAAGTGACCAGATGACTGTCGATGGCTTTTTCGGTCCCTGGCTTCAGGGCCCCGGCGTGCTTCAGGCTTTCCAGCAGGGATTTTTCCCCTTCGACCAGCGTTTCCTTCACGCTTTTGGACTGGTACCACATGTAAGCTGCGGCTTTTTCATTGGTTCCGATGATCTCATCATCCCCGTACTTGCCCGCAACCAGATCACTCACCGCCATGACCGCCGCAAAAACAGCAATCACAACACCACAACGAATTTCAAAATTGGAAGATTTATCGTCTGACATGACGAAAGATTTAAAAGCATTCCATCTGTGTCAGTCAACTTTTTCCTGAGCACACGAATGACAAAATACACCTCTGCGGTTTCAGCAAAAGAAATATCATTAGACAAACCAACAAGGAGTTTTCCATGAAAGTGAAAGACGTCATGCATGAACGTGCAGAGTATATCAACCGTGAACGGACCGTGCGCGAAGCCGCCGAGATGATGGCGAAAGGTGATTACGGTTGTCTGCCCATCGAGGAAAACGACCGGATGATTGGCATGATCACCGACCGCGACATCACCCTGCGAGTGGTTGCCAAGGGCCTGGATCCCAACGTCACAAAAGTCAGCGAATGCATGAGCAAGGGCATTGAATATTGCTTTGAAGACGACAACCTGCTGGAAGTGGGCGAAATGATGGCGTCCCAGAAAATCCGTCGCATGCCGGTGATCAACGAAAGCAAACGACTGGTGGGAATGCTCAGCCTGGGTGACATCGCCAGCAAGGCCCGCGATCAAAGTCTTTCCCACGAAATCCTGTCCAACGTATCCCACTAAAACAAAAGGACCTCTGCATGAGGTCCTTTCTTATGTTTCGTTATTTTGATGGATAATAAAGCTTATTATCCCACATGCCTTCATTGAAATACTGGATGGTGGCTTTAAGCTTTTTTTCCAGAACCTGTCGGCGCGGCGAGGTGCCGGGTTGATCGGCCGGGATCTCGTGCTCGGTCGCACGGTCGGCCATGGCAAACATCTGCGGATCTCCATGCCCCGGAGTCCAACGCACAAAATAGTCCTTTGCAAACAGCAGATAGCGACCATCGATGAAGTTCACCGCGGTCTTGTCACCCGGAATGAAAATAGAACTTCCCAGATAGTTCTGATCCTTGTCTGATATCCCCAGGAAATCCAAAACCGTCGGCAACACGTCGATCTGCTGCACGACCATCTTTGTATCCACTTCCGGGAACTTGTAACCCGGATGATACATGAACAGAGGAATGCGATAGCTGCCCTGCTCGTTTTCAAATTCGGGACGATAGTGCATGGACGCGTGATCAGCCGTCACAATGAACAGCGTATTTTTGAACCACGGTTTTTTCCCGGCTTCGGCAAAGAACTTTTCCAGAGCAAAGTCGGTGTATTCCACCGTTTTCAAAATCTCGATCGGGCCTTCTTTGAAACGGTCCTGATACTGAGCCGGAATCTTGTATGGCTGATGCGAGCTGAGCGTGAACACTGAAGTCATAAACGGCTGTGGCAACTGATCCACCTGGGTCAACATCCATTGCAGGAATGGTTCATCCCAGATGCCCCAGACACCGTCATCATCCGCACCGTTACCGTATTCACGCGCACCGAAGTACTTTTCAACCCCGGCACTTTGCATGAAGGAATCAAAGTACATGGTCCCGTTGTGCCCGCCATGGAAGAAGCTCGTGGAATATTTCGCCGGAGTCAGAAGCGTGCCCAAGCCCAGGAAATAGTTCGAGGTAAAGTGCGAGGAAATAAACGGTTCGTTCATCAGCGCCGGAATCCCACCCATGATCGCCCCCACCCCTTCGATGGAACGGCGGCCATTGGCATAGGCATTTTCAAAGCTAAGCGACTTGGCTTTTAAAGAATCCAAAAACGGAGTGTAGGACTTGCCGTTCACCGGACCGATGTATTCTTCACCGAAGCTTTCAAGAATAATGATCACCACATTCTGCGGGGCCTTCGGGCGGCGGCCTTCCATCAGGGAGCCACGCAAAGATCCATTCAGCAGGGACAGCATTTCGTGCTGGTCTTCAAAGTATTTATCTTTGCTAAGCCCTTTGGCACCGTAACTTTTGATAAACGTGAAAGTGGAATTCAGCACCAGATTATTCAGCAAGGGCGCAGTGAAAACGTTGGCGTTCACAAAACTGACGGGTTTGGCCTGAAGCCCCCCGCGGATACCGATCACCGAAATCGCCAGCGCCACAAAACAAAGGAAACCATGAGCCAGCCACAGCCTGGCTTTTTCTTTTCCATCTTTGCCGCTCCATTGCAGCTTCTCAAAACCTGCCAGTGTCACCTTGCGCACCAGCAGCACGAACAACAGCACAATCAGGGTGTTCACCAAGAACAGCAGCCAGTAACTGCTGACGAAGTTCCAGACTTTGCCGGGGATTTCATTTACCACAAACAGGCTGTCAAAAGTGAAGCGGCGGCCGACGAAGTTGATGAACTCGGTGTCGCCCAGGTTCAGAATCAGGAAGGGCACCTGCAAAATACTGAAAACCACCCACGTCACTGTCGCCCAAAGTCCGTTCCAGGCCTTGGGCCACGGCACAAAAGCCAGTAGCAACAAAGGCGCCGTCAGACTGAGGATGGCCGCCACATCAAAGCGCAGACCCACAATAAAGGACCACAAAATGTCCTGGGCGGGTTTGTTTTTGAATAAACTCCAATTCCAAATAAGGAACTCGGCTCTTGCGAAGAAATAGAAGAGCACAGTCAGCAATACCAGAGAGAATATCTTAATCAGGCGGTAGGACGGTCCAAACATGGGCCCATAGTACACTGGCGGCGCGCGTCATTCAATCCGCCGTCGCTAAAGCTTTGGCGTGACGAGTCCTCTGCCTTGGCGAAGGCTGGACAGAGGGAGGCCCCTCTGCTAGTTTCCCCTTCTATGACAGCAGAACAAATGAAAGAACGTTTAGAGAAGCATTATCCTCAATCCACGATCGAAGTTTTCGATCTGACCGGAACTCAGGATCACTGGGAAGTATTCGTGGAAAGCACTGTATTTGCCGGCATGTCCCGCATTCAGCAGCACCAGAACGTGATGGCTTGCTTTGGTCCAGAATTGAAGACCGGCGAGGTTCATGCCCTGTCAATCAAGACTAAGATTAAATCATAAAAAGGACCGTTAAAATGGCAACGACACACGAAAGAATTGATCAGATTGTTAAAGGTAACAAAATCGTATTGTTCATGAAAGGGACCCAACAGTTCCCAATGTGCGGTTTCTCTGCACGTGCATGCGCAATCCTTCAGGATATGGGCGTTCAGTTCCACGATGTGAACGTACTTGATGACGACGAAATCCGTCAGGGCATCAAAGACTACGGCAACTGGCCGACAATTCCACAGCTTTACATCAACCACCAGTTGGTTGGCGGCAGCGACATCATGATGGAAATGTACCAGTCCGGTGAACTTCAGGAACTTCTGAAGTAACATGAGATGCAATGTCGCCCTGTGGGACCGCATTCTAAGATTTCTGTTCGGCGTGGGTTTGACCGCTTACGCTGTGGCAGGCGGTCCTTTCTGGGCGTACATTGGGGTCTATGGTCTGATCACGGCCGCTTGGGGCTTGTGTCCCGTCTATGCTTTCTTTAGAATCAGAACTCTGAAAGATTATCACCGCCCGATCAACGAAGAATAGGATTGTAGCCCATGTCCACCACAGCTCTCCGCGACCTTGAAAGCATCTTGAAGAAAGACCAAATCAAAACCGACGAAGAGAGTCTGAAATACTGGGGCCGGGACTGGACAACCTATTTCGATATCAAAGCCAGCGCCATTGTTTTTCCTCACTCCACCGCTGACGTGGTTGCGCTGGTTCAATGGGCCCGTCAAAACAAAATTGCTCTGATTCCTTCCGGGGGCCGCACCGGTCTTTCCGGCGCCGCGGTCGCCACCCAAGGCGAAGTGGTCGTGTCTTTTGATCAAATGAACAAAATCAAAGAGTTCAATTCCGTGGATCAAACCGTGGTGATTGAACCGGGTGTTGTGACTGAGGCTTTGCAACAGTTCGCGCATTCCAAACAGCTTTTCTATCCGGTGGATTTTGCGGCACGCGGTTCTTCCCAAATGGGTGGCAACATCGCGACCAATGCCGGAGGCATCAAAGTCGTTCGTTACGGCCTGACTCGTGACTGGGTTGTGGGTCTGACTGTGGTGACTGGTACCGGTGAAGTTCTGGAGCTGAACAACGGCCTTGTGAAAAATGCCACGGGCTATGATCTGCGCCATCTGTTCATCGGTTCTGAAGGAACTTTGGGCTTTATCACTGAAGCCACCATCAAGCTTGCTGCCAATCCCCCGCCAATGAATGTTCTGGTGATGGGTGTGACCGGGCTTGATGCCGTGATGAAAATCTTTGCGGAATTCAAAACCAAAACTCCGCTGGTGGCGTTTGAGATGTTCTCAGACAAAGCTTTGAGCAAAGTTTTGGACAGCACAGGTTTGTCGGCTCCGCTGGCGACCGAGTGCCCGTTCTATGTTCTGGCGGAAGTTGAAACCCGCAACGAACAGGACCAGGAACACGCTTTGGGCGTGTTTGAAAAGTGCCTTGAAGAAGGCTGGGTTCTGGATGGCGTGATTTCCCAGTCGGAAGTTCAAGCCAAGACCTTCTGGAGATACCGCGAGGACATCTCTGAATCTTTGGCGAAATATTCCCCATACAAAAACGACATCGCCGTGGCGATTTCCAAAGTTCCGCCATTCATGGAAGACCTGGACCAGGTCCTGTCCAAGGCTTATCCGAACTGGGAAGTGGTCTGGTTCGGTCACATTGGCGACGGGAATCTGCACATCAATATCCTGCGCCCAGAGGGCATGACCAAGGAAGAATTCGTCAAAGAATGCCGCAAGGTCGACGTGATGGTCTTTGATGCAGTTAAAAAGTACAAAGGATCCATTTCTGCCGAACACGGCGTGGGCCTGACCAAAAAGACCTTCCTGAATTACACTCGCTCTGAAGCTGAAATCCAGCTTATGCGCGGAATTAAGAAAGTCTTCGACCCGGACAACATCATCAATCCGGGCAAAGTTATCTAGACCCACCCTAGGACCTGCACCCATGGCTCTTTCCAGTCTGCACTGATAGACTGAAAGGGCTGTGCGTAAGCTAATACTTCTTCTATTTTTATTGTGCGTTTCGTGTACCAAACCCTTGGGCGAAGAAGATCCGTTGGATCAACCTTCCACCGAAGCACCGGGCGCATTCAACCTTGCGACCATTCAGCGATTTGATCACCAGCTGCTGGTTTCCTGGAGCACTTCCAAAGGTGCTTCTTCTTACGAATTAAAATACGGAACGACTGCCGGCACTTATACCAATTCAATCAAAGCCAGCAAGTCCCCGGTTGTGATTGAAAGCGGCCTTGTGCCGGGAACGACTTATTACTTCCGCGTCACTGCCAGCAATGAAATTGGTACAGTGGATTCTTCCTCTGAGAAAAGCTATCCGTACATGGGCGCTCCGGGCGAATTTGCCCTGCTCACCGTCTTGCCTGGAAACAACCAGGTGGCTCTGACCTGGGAAGCCAGCCCCGAAGCTTCCTCTTACACGGTGATGTATGGCACCAGCGCAGGCAGCATGACAACCTCGGCCGGAAATTCACTGACCACGGCGAAAACAGTATCCACACTTGATAACGGCACGACTTACTATTTCTCTGTCATCGCCAAGAACTCGGTTGGCAATGCCACTTCGACAAACACCCTGTCTGCCACACCAAGTCCTCCGCCGACAGCACCGCTGAACCTGACGGCGACCGCCGCTTCCACGAAGTGCACGCTGACCTGGGAAGCTCCCGCCACTGGCACAGCGCCCTTCGTGTACACGGTCCGTCGTGTGACAGGTCCGGGCACCGATGTGGCTGTTTGCACCAACACTCCCCTTCTGGCTTGTGAAGAAACCATCGCCGCAGGCAACTATCAATATACCGTGGAAGCCACAAATGCTTCTGGCACTGGAGCCAAATCAAGTGAGGTGTCCTGCCCGGTCGGACTGCCGGGAGCATTCCAAATGCTGACCGCGACGCCGGGTGATGGCCGTACAACCCTGACTTGGGAAGCCAGCAGTCTTGCGACTGCCTACACCGTTCGTTATGGAACCAGTGTCGGCACTATAAACACAGTGGCCTCAACCACGGCGACATCCCCGTACATCGTCACCGGTCTGACCAACATGGTTCCGTACTATTTCTCGGTGACGGCAACAAATGCGGTGGGTTCGAAAATTTCCACCAACACGCTTAGCGCCACCCCGAACATTCCTCCAACGGTTCCCTTGACGCCGACTGTGACCGTGCCAGAGATCGGCAAGTGCACGCTGAACTGGATGCCGCCCGCCAGCGGGGCTCCACCCATCACTTACACCGTTCGCCGTATTGTGAATCCAAGTGTGAATGTAGTGATTTGCGAAAATATCGCCACCAGAACATGCTCTGAAGAAGGGCTTTCCGGCGGGACATACAACTACACGATCGAAGCCATCAATTCTGTCGGCACCGGTCCTGCCACTGGCAACATTGCCTGCAGCCTTGCCGTTCCTGTCGCCGCCACTTTTGGCGCACCGACCATGGGGAACAAGAAAGCAACTTTGACCTGGACCGGCGGAAGCGGCGCAAATTCTTTCACCGTGAAATACGGCACCACAAATCCGCCGACCACCGTGGCCTCGGCATCTGCCACCTCCCCTTATGTGATTGAAAGTCTGACCAACGGAACTTTGTACAATTTCCGGGTTGAAGCTGTGAACGCCTACGGAACCACCACATCGACGAATCGCACGGGAACTCCGGTCAGCAATCCACCGACACTGACCTGGACAGGGCAATTGACCACAACGATTGCCGCCCTGAACAGCATCACCACGCGTAATTTCACCATTGCTGATCCTGATCCCGAAGACAACGTGGATTGCGCTAGCTCTGTGACTGCGACGACTTCCGATCCCACGATTGTTCCGCAGGGAAATATCGTCATTGGCGGCAGCGGATTAAACTGCAATATTTCTGTCACTCCGGCGGCAGGCTCTTCCGGATTTGCCACGGTTTCCATTGTTGTTTCTGACGGTCAGGCCAGCTCCACGACGAACTTGAGTGTGTACCGTCTGCCAGCGGCGCAAAGAATCTATTCCTGGAAAAAATACGGGTCTTACGGCGGCCCGGCCATTCGTGTTCGTCGCACAGCCGACAATGCTGAAGCAGACATTTATTTTGACAGCAACGGCCTGGTGAATAAAACCGCTTTCGACACTTTCAGAAGCGGCGGCACGCCGACCCTGGTAAGATGGTATGATCAAAGTGGCAACGGCATTGATGCTGTCCAAACAACGGCGGCCTATCAGCCCAACGTCAGCATTACGACGGCGGGGATTTTAAATATCACCACCTCCACAGCAGCCCATGCGCTGACGGTGCCAAATTTCCCGGCGTCCACCGCGAACACGATTTATATGAATTTCTTCTATACGGCCGACAGTGTGCTTAAAGAGCTTTTCTCGTACGGAACACATGAAGCTGGTTCCCGATCCGGATTCCATCTGAGCAAGAACACCGGCACCACCGGCACTTGGCTGGGCCTCACGGCCCTTGATGGCAACACCTGGGAAACCACGACAGGAGCAGCAAGCAGCGCCAGCGAACGGGGGCTTGCCCTTGTGGTCAACACTTCAACGATGAAACGAGATGTGATTACGGCAACGGTGGGAGCATCCGCCGCTGCAACAAGAGCCACCGGGAATATGACGGCCTATGCTGCTCCGGCTGGAGGAACTCCCCTGCATGTCTTTGCCGGCGGGACAGCTGGTGCCAGCAATCCGATTCGCGGCATTACGAAAGAAATCCTGATCTGGAATCAGGAACTTGCGAACGACCAAATCAAAGCTTTGGCCACTCAGAACAACTAAATCTAGTAAACCACACGTGTGCGGATGGAACGGGACAACTTCTCGATATCCGCCGCCAGCGTGTGCGCCTGACTGGAATGCAGATCCATCACCAGATAACCGATCTTTTCATCCGTCGACAGATATTGACCTTCGATATTGGCCCCGGCTTTGGAGATCAAACCGTTGATTTCACCCAAGACCCCCGGTTCGTTGCGGTGGACGTTCAAAATACGCGATGTCCCCTGCTTCACTGGCAGATCCACATTCGGGAAATTCACTGCCCCCGGCGAAGAACCAATTTTCAAATAACGACGGAAGCTTTCCGCCACCTCAAGACCGATGGCATACTGGGCTTCCTCGGTGCTGCCCGCGATGTGCGGGGTCAGAATCACGTTGGGAATTCCCTGCAATGGGGATTTGAATTTTTCTTTGTTGGAAGCCGGCTCTTCCGGGAACACGTCGATCGCACAACCGCCCAGATGTTTTTCCTGAAGGGACTTTACCAGATCTTCAATCACCACCACGGTGCCGCGGCTGGCATTGATCAGGAAGCTGCCTTTTTTCATCATCGACAGTTCTCGCGCACCGATCATGTCTTTCGTTTCCGGCGTTTCAGGAACGTGCAAGGTCACAAAGTCTGAACTGCGCAAAAGATCTTCCAGCGAGTTCTGTACCATGGCATTCCCCAAAGGAAGTTTTTTCAGCACATCATAGAACAGCACTTTCAAGCCCATGGATTCCGCCAGGACACTGACCTGACTTCCGATGTGACCATAACCCACGATTCCCAAAGTTTTGCCACGGACTTCTTTCGAGCCCACGGCAGACTTCACCCATTCGCCCAGATGAGCTTGAGTGTTTCGGTCGCCCAGTTGACGGGACAGGGAAATCATTTCTGCGATTACAAGCTCTGCCACAGAACGAGTGTTCGAATGAGGAGCATTGAACACCGGAATCCCCTGTTCACGCGCGGTCAGAAGATCCACTTGATTTGTTCCGATACAGAAGCAGCCAATCGTGACGAGGTGCTTGTTGGAATCCAGAACTTTTTTGGTGATTTCAGTTTTAGAGCGAATGCCCAGAACATCATAGTTTGGCAGAAGTTTCAGCAGCTCGTCTTCGGAAGGTGCATGAGCAATAAGATCGACTTTGTAGCCTTCTTCCTCCAGCCTTTCCTTCGCAACGGTGTGAATATTTTCAACCAACAAGATTCTTTGAGCGCTCATAGGGCCTCCACTGGAAAATGGTAACTCTGTTCCCGTCCTTCGTCACTATTCACGGTGACGAGGCGTGCTAATGATGGCTAATTAAGGGCCGTCGGGTATGCTAAAGTCCTATGGCAACAACTCGAGTATTCTCTCTACTTATCGTCGATGATGATCCACTGATCCATCAGTCCTTGAAGCTGTCCCTGCCAAACCATTGGAAGGTTTTCTCGGCTCCAACTTTGGAAGCCATTCAATACGAGCGTTTTTATCATGCGGCTTTCGTCGATATGCATTTGGAGCCGGGCTCTACCAAAGCCGTGGGTCCGACGGTGATTGAAAAGCTGGTTAAGCATAACAATCAACTGGAAGTCGTGGCGATGTCCGGGGACCTGAGCCGTCCCCTGATGGAAAGCTGCCTTAAAGCCGGCGCGCAAAGATTTTTGGCCAAGCCCCTGATGCCGGAAGAGACTCTGCTGGTGCTGGAAAAAATCGAAGCCCTGTGGGATCTGCGCAGTGTGGACCCTGCCTCCAACCGCAAATCCACGCGTTGGGTGGGAGCATCTGATGCTTCCCAAAAAATCAAAAAACGTATCGCGGATCTGCGAGGTGAAACCAGCCCCGTTTTGATCGAGGGTGAAACCGGCTGCGGTAAGGAAGTTGTTTCCCGCCTGCTGCATGAACAAGAAGGCGAACGCCCGTTCATCGCAGTGAACGTTGCCAGCATCCCGGACAATCTTTTTGAATCTGAAATGTTTGGTCATATCAAAGGCGCCTTCACGGGTGCTGATCAAAACAAAGTGGGTCTGACGGAAGCGGCCCACGGTGGGGATTTGTTCCTGGATGAAATCGAGGCTCTGCCTTTGACCCAACAGGCAAAACTTTTGCGCTTCCTGGAAACCGGCGAAGTTCGCAAAGTCGGCGCCAAAGAAACGACGCAGGTGAAAACCCGCGTGATCGTGGCCAGCAACAAACCGCTGGAAAAAATGGTGGCCCTTGGAGAATTCCGCGAAGACCTTTTGTATCGTCTGGCTTCCCAGCGCATTCAGCTGACCCCGTTGCGTGACCGTCTTGAAGACATCAACGAACTGGCCGCGCACTTTCTGGATGCTGAACGCCCGCGCCGTAACAAATCATTCACTGAAGACGGCCTGGAAGCTTTGAAAAAGTACAACTGGCCAGGAAACGTGCGCGAACTAAAGCGCGTGTGCGAACAGCTGAGCCTGACATCACCACTGCCGTTTATTCGCGGTGAAGACGTGGCCGCCTGGCTGAAGCCAGCAGCCACTGCAACCACGGCCCCGTCTTACACGGTCATTGATTTCAACAAAGGTTTAAACAATCTGGTCGAGGAGTTCGAAGCCCACGCCATCAAGACCTGCCTGAAACAGACCAAGGATATCGAAGAGGCTGCGCGTATTTTGCAAATCTCGCGCTCAAGCCTTTACAAGAAAATCAAAGACTACAAAATTGAAGAGGAACCTTCGTAATGGATTTTTTTGATCTGGATCTTCCCATCCGCATGGCCATGCCCACCGCCTGGGAAAACCACATTTACCGCCAGACAGTTCTGATCGTTCTGTCGATCATCTTTGCTTCCGGCCTGATCGTCTTTTTCTTCCGTCAGAAGAACTATTACTTCGTTCAATCCTGGGCCAGCATCAAATCCTGGCTGATTGCCGCTCCGCTGATGTTCCTTGCCATGGGAATGCCGGAACCGTGGCCCTTGGTGGCTTTGACCGCCCTGGCGATTCTGGGAGCAAAGATTTTCTTCCAGATCATGGGAATGTTCCATCGCAGCTACTTCGTGATGATCTGTTATGCCGGCATTATCGGCCTGGGGGTCTGTGCTTGGTATGACCGTCTGGATATTTATAATGCCATGCCGATGGTGGTACTGGGGCTTTCCTGCTTGGTGCCGCTGGTGAAGAACTCGTACAAACGCATGATTCAGTATATTTCCCTGACCTTGCTGGCGTTCATCTTCCTGGGCTGGTCCTTCATGCACCTGGGTCTGATCATGAAAATGCCGAACGGCGTTTTTCAGGTTATGTACCTGGTGATCCTGACCGAGTTCTGCGATAACACCAACTTGGCGGTCAGCCGTTATATTGGTGGCTGGAAAATGTTCCCGGGCATCAACCCGCGCCGTACTGTCGGCAGTACCATCGTATCTGCTCTGCTGACGCTGTTCCTTGCGGGTTGTATGCGCTTCCTGTTGCCGGATGGATCTGAAAAGTACTGGTTGGCTTCAGGTCTTGTGGCTTCCATGGGTGGTTTCGTTGGGGATTACCTGATGACTGTGGTTCGCCGTGATGCCGGCATGAAAACCGTGGGCCCGTTCATCATTGGCCGTGGGGACTTCCTTCACCGCATGGATCGTTTGATCTTTGTGGCGCCGATTTATTATTACGTGATGACGGTAATTCTATGAAGGATTGGAACTACGAAAACGAACAGTGGACGAAGCTTCCCACTTATCTGAAGCACCTGCCGCTTTTCACCCGCCACATTGACTTGTTCAGTGTGTGCATGCGTTTTCTGTGGTCTGTGATCCTGAAGAACATCCTGTACAAGTTCTATATCCGTCTGGAAGTTCGCGGCACCCCGTTTGCTGAAATTTACAGAACCCAGCCCAAACTGATCATCATCAGCAATCACGCCAGTCACCTGGATGCCGTGTCTATCGCAGCCTCCATCCCAAGACGTTACTGGCTGAATCTGTACATCGCGGCGGCGAAGGATTATTTTTTCAGCAACCCGGTGTTCATGTTCTTTTCCCAGCACTGTTTGGGCGCCATTCCGATTGACCGCAAAGACCGTAAAGGTGAAGCCATCAATCTGATCCTGAAGCTTCTGACTGAACTGCCCCGCATGTGGCTGATCATCTTCCCGGAAGGCACACGTTCCAAAGACGGCAAAATTCAGGAATTCAAACGTGGCGTATCTATATTTTCGGAGCGCACGCAGACACCGCTGTTGTTCACCTATCTGGATGGTGTGATGGAACTTTGGCCCAAAGGTCAATCCATGCCCCGCCCGGGAAAACTGATCCTGCACGTAGGTCCGGTTCATCCCCCAGGGCCGATCCAAGAGGTGTATGCTGCTTATAAGAGCTGGGTGCTGACGATCAATCCGGATGCTTTCCCAGCCGTTCCCGTGGAGGAAAAACCCCATGAGCCAGACAACGATTCAAATTGAAAACAAGAAACTGAAAATCGGGCCCTATGAGGTGTGCCCGATCCCCACGGGTCTTTTTGGCCTGGATGGCGGTGCGATGTTCGGCACAGTTCCCAAAGTCCTTTGGGAAAGAAGCAATCCCCCTGATGAGAAAAACCGCATTTCGATGGAAGCCCGCGGATTGCTGTTAAAGTCCCCGGGATGCAATATCCTGATCGACACTGGTAACGGGGGTGACTTTGTTGCCAAGTACGGCGACAAGATGGGCAGCAAGTTTGCGGACTTGTTCAATATCCAATCCGACGGCCCTTCCCTGCTGAAGTCTTTACAGTTCCATGGCCTGAAGCCGGAAGACGTTCATCACGTGGTTCTGACTCACCTGCATTTTGATCATGCCGGTGGCGCTACGACCGAAAAAAACGGCAAGCTTGTGCCAACCTTCCCGAATGCAAAATACTGGGTGCAAAAAGGCAATCTTGAAACCGCCAGCCATCCCAATGTGCGCGAAAAGGCCAGCTACTATGCTGCCAACTTCCAGCCCTTGATTGATGCCGGCGTACTGAACATCATGGACGGCGCCCAAGACAACTTCCTGCCGGGCATTTCCGCGATCATCAGCAACGGCCACACACTGGCGCAACAGGTGGTGAAGATCACCGATGGATCCACGACACTGCTTTATTGCGGTGACATGGTTCCCACCAGCACTCACGTGAAACTGCCTTGGGTGATGGGTTACGACCTGCACCCGCTGATGCTGATCGAAGAAAAACAGAAGTATCTAGGTGAAGCGGCCGACCAATCATGGTATCTTTTCTTTGAGCACGATCCTTACTGCGACGCTGCTCAGATCGAAAGACAAGGAAACGATTTTGCCGTTAAAACGAGATTTTGGCTTTAAGCGCGTCCGCGCAGGATGTGCAGCGGGCAACCGCGGAACTGGACTTCATTTTGTTTAAACGACTTTGGAGTGTACTCAAGGACACTATTCAACAAATGCGCGATGGCGAGCTGCAGCTGGTGGCCGCCTCCCTGTCTTTTTCCACCGCTCTGGCGCTGGTTCCTTTTATCGCCGTTGTACTGGCGACCTTTCAGTCCATCGGAGGCCTTGAGGCCTTTTACCCTAAAGTCGAAGCGTTGCTGCTTTCAAACATGAAGGAAGCCGCAGGCAGCGGATTCACGAAAATGATGAAAGTGGTTTTAAAAAACGTGAATGCCGGCAAACTCGGTACCGCCGGGGCCGTGTTCCTGTTTATCACGTCCATCCGTCTGATCCACGACATGGAAGTCGGAATTCACCGTGTGTGGAACCAGCGCAACACCCGACCGTTCTATAAACGCCTGATCTATCATTGGGGCCTTGTCCTGGCGATCCCGGTGTTCCTGGCTATTTACGTGGGCTTTACGTCGCTTGAACAGTTTCAGTTTGTTCACAGCCTGATTCCGGCAAAGGTTTCAAATTCGCTGGTGCTGGTCGGAACGCTGTTTTTGGTTTACAAAATGGTTCCGGATGTTCATGTGCGAACCCGGGCGGCGTTTATCAGCGCGTTTCTAGCCTCTGTGACCCTGTTCGGAGTTCACAAAGGCTATGTGCTTCTTGCTAAAAAGTTCTTCGCTTATAACAAGCTGTATGGCTCTTTTGCAGCCCTGCCGTTGTTGCTGTTGTGGATTCTGACATTGTGGTACGTGATTCTTGGCGGCGTTGCCTTGTGCGCTAGCCTGCAGAAGAGGCACGTGGCATAAGGGCATTAGGTTTCCCCACGCTGCCATCAAATCTCATATATTTGACTTAATACCTATCACAGCTCTTTAATGTGTTATAATATTACAGACATTATACAAATAATATCAATATCTTACAAGATTAATGAACTTGATTTACTATCGAATAATATTAATTTAATGTTAATCATTACTGATTTAATGACGATAACTGCTATAATAAAAAGCAGGAGATGATATGATGTTAGATAAGCTATTCGGAAACCAGACTGCCGCATCTGCACTGCTTTTTCTAGCTCGCTATGAAGAGGCTGCGGTAAGCGAAATGGCCAAAGCATTTCATGTTTCAAAAACTCAACTCTACCAACAACTAACCAAACTAGAAGATGCAGGAATTCTTTCAAGCCGCGAGATTGGAAATTTACGCATTTACTTCTTCAACCCTCGCTCGCCTATCAAAAACGAACTGCGCGCATTGCTGGAAAAATACATCGACACAAATATGCCCAAAGAATCCAACCCTGACTTCTATCTCATTCGCAAAAGACCACGCAGTCGCGGGAAAAAATTAGGTGGAGCTTATGAGCGATCAAAATAAAATCGACGAAAACATCTCAATTGCAAAGCTGGCCGTCATCATATCTGAACACCTCAAATCTCATGGGATCATATCGGTACTTTCTGGCGGCTCTGTTGTTACAATTTATACGGATGCCAATTTTTATGAATCCAGAGATTTGGATTTCATAAGCCCTGCCGATCACCAAAAAATCATGGAAGTAATGGAAATAATTGGATTCAAAAAAGCCAGACCGACACATAAGCATTTAACCCACCCTGATACAAAAATATTAGTCGAATTTCCCACTGGCCCCGTAAATCTGGGTGGATCTCCGATTCGATATGAACACATCCCAGAGCAACAAATAGAGGGTGGCACTATTCGCATTTTGAGCCCAACTCAATCCGTGATGGATCGCCTACTTCACTACATAGCAAGCAAAGATCCTCAAGGGCTGGATCAAGCCCGTGAAATCTGCGAAAGACATATGGTAAATCTTAGTGCCATTGAGAAGTGGGCAAAGACTGATGCTATGGCCAACGATGATCAGTATCAACGCATTATAAACACATGCAAGACCGCAATCGAGAAATACAATAAGTCACAAGATAAATGATATTTGGCTAAGGAAAAATGGTGATTCCGGTACGACTCGAACGTACGACCCTCTCCTTAGAAGGGAGATGCTCTATCCAGCTGAGCTACGGAACCACGGTCTCACTTGAAGTGAGGTTCCTTTATAGGGGTTTTACCCCCTGTTTTCAAGTACTTCTTTGGACTTTCAGACTGCGGAGAAAACTTTTACCCTCACGCAGATAAGCCCACGCCCAGCTCAGATGCCTTTATTGCGGGCATCACAAACATCAGTAATATCAATAACTTGAGATCAAACCCAAGAATCCTTCTTTTCTGCTCAGCGAGCCGCCAGCAGGCAGATTTTCTCGGCCAGTTCATAGGACTTCACAAACGACGGAATAGGCAGGAACTCGTATTTGGAGTGAAAGTTTAAAGCACCGGTGAAGAAATTCGGAGTCAAAATTCCCTTGGCAGAAAGAGCTGCTCCATCCGTGCCCCCACGCATGGGAATGACCTTGGGCTCAACGCCGATCTCTTTAAGACCCGTAAAAATCAGGTCAATCGCGCGGCGATCTTCGCCGATCGCGGAGCTGATATTGCTGTAGGTGTCGGTGATCTTAAGCTGCACCTGGGCGGTTGGATACTTGGCTTGAATCGATTCCGTGGCCTTTGCCAGTTTCTCTTTTCGTTTTGCAAAAGAGTTCACATCAAAGTCCCGAATCGAAGCTGTCAGCTTGGCTTCCTGCTGGGTGGCGGTCATGCCGTTAAACCAGATGTAACCCTCGCGGCCGGCGGTGTTTTCCGGCGTCTCTGCCCGATCAAACAGCGCCATAAAATCCTGGGCCATCAAAATCGGATTTACCAAAACACCTTTGGCGGACATCGGATGCGCGGTCACGCCGGTGAACGTCATGTCGGCGGTTGCCGCATTGAAGTTTTCATACACCACTTCGCCCAGTTCGCAACAGTCAATGGTGTAGGCAAAATCCACTTCAAAGCGGGACAGATCCATGGCTTTGGCACCCAACAGGCCGATTTCTTCGTCGGGTACAAAGGCCACAACGATGTCGCCATACTGTTGATCATCACGCAGGTTCGCCAGCAAGGTCATTACCACGCTGACAGCAGCTTTATTGTCGGCCCCCAGCACACTGGTGCCGTCGCTAAAGATAATATCCTGCCCTTGATAAGGTTTGATCTCGGGATGCTCGGACACTTTCAAATAGATATTTTCTTTTTTGTTCAGACAGACATCTTCGCCCATGAATTTCAGAATCTGCGGGTGAATATCAGGGCTCAAACCCACATCCACCGTGTCGATATGGGTGATGAAGCCAATGCGCGGGCCGCCTTTTTTAGTGCCCGGTTTCACGGCCGTCACCGTGGCATTCTGATCGACCACGATATTCTGCAGTCCCAGATCTTTCAGTTCCTGCGCCAACAACTCTGCGAGCTTCTGTTGTCCCGGAGTGCTTGGCAATGCCAAAGCATTGTCATCACTTTGTGAGCTGACTGCCAGGTAACGAAAGAAACGATCGACCAGTTGTTTTTGAATTTGCATCATAGGCCTCCATTTTGACACAGGACTCGACCGAGCCGAAGCATTATCTCGACATTTTCCCAAGCTAAATATTGAATCCCACTCTCGCCTGCTATCAGCTAGGGCTGAAGAGGTCATGGATGACCCGAGGAGAAACCAATGAAAATAAAATTTATTCTATCCGCGATTGTATTTGTGGGCATGGCCGCTCCTGCCGCTCAGGCCTGCAATGCGCCCATTTCGTGTGTGATCAAAACCTATCTTGGCAACTACGTCACCGCTGTCGGCGGCGGAGGCCGGCTCACTGATGTCATTCACACGGATGCCACCAAGGTGGGCTCGTGGGAACGCTTCACTTTGGTGGATTCCTGCGACGGAAACTCAGTGATCAACTATGGAATTAAAACAGCGACCGGCAACTATCTGACAGCCGTTGGCGGTGGCGGACGCATCACCGATGTGATCCACTCTGATGCGACTCAACTGCAGGCTTGGGAAAAGTTCAAACTGATTTCGCTGGGCTATGGTGCTTATGCCATCCAGACCATCAGTGGTCACTACTTAACAGCCGTGGGTGGTGGCGGCCGCATCACTGACACTATCCACAGCGATGCGACTCAAATAAGAAACTGGGAGAAATTCAGAGTTATCTGCAACTGATCAGGCATGCGATTTAACGGGCTTGCGATAAAGCTGCACGGCAATCAGCAGGCCCGGCGATCGCGAATAGTTAAGTGATTATCGGCCCGCCTTAGCTGCCAATGAATCCATGGGCAAAGTCGCATTTTGCCGAGCCTGCTCATCTTGTTCCCGCAAGAATGCGGCACGATCCAGAGGCTCACCGTCAGTTCCCACAAAATCCTGTTCCGTCACGGCAAATTGCTCTTTCCAGTCAGTGCCCATTTCTCTTTGCAGGATCTCTTCACTGCTCATGGGACCTTCATCATTACCCGCCGCCGCTTCAGCGGCAAAGCGACGGGACTCTTCGCAATCGTGACCCGGCTCATGTTTATGATCGTGCCTCGGGCGGCTTTCAGAAGCAAAACTTGCAAATTCCGTCATGGTTTCAGGCTCTTCAACCTGAGATTCCGCGGCAAAGGATTTGGTGGGCTCAGCAGCTTTGGGTTCTTGCCCTGTCCGCAAAGGGCTGCACCAAAGCCAGCCCACCACAACCAATCCTGCAACAATCATCAGCTTAGAACGCATAAGTCACCTTCACACCACCAACCTGTTTCAGATAATTCAACAAAGTAGAGCGGCCGTCATTCAAGTTAAAGAAGTTATCTGTACAAAGGGTCTTCTGGTTTTTACCGCAATGATCCAGTCCCATGTTGTGTCCCAGCTCATGCAAGTAGATCTTGGCAGTGTTGTCGTAAGCCGAAGCTGTTGCATATTTAGCGGTGCTGGACCAGTCGTTGTACCTTGAGCGCATGGCAAAGTGCGGACGATAGTTCTTGCCCACCCAAGACAAGCCGGAAGAACTTGTCGTACCCGGACCCGACACCACCGTCTGAATCTTGCTGCCACCCGAACCGCTTTGCGCTCTTTTCAGATGCGGCAACTGTGATTTGTCCTTGTAAAGTGAAGTTGACCGAATAGTCGAACGGGATTTCAAATCAAATCCCACGATATTCCCCAACACCTTAGCCGCGCGAGCCAGAACTTCACGGGAATAGAAGAATTTCTTCCATGCAGTATTGCCATTTCCGGCGTCATCGAAAGTCACAACCATATCAGTGCGAATACGCAGGATTTTGTCTGCATCCAACAAAGCATACACACGGTTGCGATCCGGCACATTGCCGCCGATGGCTTCCAAGTGTTCGAAGAACCGACGACGCGCCTCTTGAAGGTAATTGCTGGCAAAGCTGCCTTTGGCTGTGCGCACATAGACCGTGCGACCGGCATCAGCTTCAGAGCCCTTCATCGAAAATGTCACATGCAGCTTCGAACCCAGACAGAATGCCTTTTGCTTTTTCAAAGCACAGTACATGTCATAAGTGCGGTACAAAAAGTAACCCACAGAAATATCCGCCGAATTCGCCGGAGAACCCGTGTTATAGACGAAAGTGAATTTGTTGCCGTAAAACCAGGCTTGGTTTCCAGTCGCACGCTTTGGGGTCTTGTCCCCCAGGATCCACTCCACTTCGGCATCAATCTTTGGCAGATGCGCTCTGGTGATATCCTCTTGTTCCGTAGCCGTTGCCGCTGAACAGATTAACACCGCCCCCAAAGTTCCCCACAACGCTTTCATCCATCCCCCTTGATCTCAAAATCCCCGAAAAGGCTCATTGCAAAAGAAAATCCAGCCTCTGCGCCTTCTTATTTCGCGCACAGCCCCCGTCAGGGTGTCGAGGGTTCACAGTCTTTACACTCTGCTCATAACCCCTCGCGATCTGTTGTGTTTTACCTTTTTCAGAGTGAAAAGCGTCAAGTGACTCTACAGTGGGATGCCTTGTACGTGGCGTTCACCGAATTTCATGGGAGGAACGACATATTGAAATGTCAAAATATCTGACAGTCCGCAGTCCACTGATCTGCTGCACAGGACCTGCGCATACCAAAGGGTTCATGTTTTCATATTAACTACGGAGTGAAACATGAAACTAATGATGATACTTATCGCGACCATCATGATGAGCACCGAAGCAAAATCCGCGGTCTGGGCGGACGTCAACCAGTGGTCTCAGGACTGGGAAAGCCGATATTCTTCGTGGGTGAAGAACGAATGGAACAAATATTTTTTCTCACGCCAACTATTGCCCAACGGACAATCAAATCCCTATTACGGATTTCGCGTCGACTGCGCCGATGCCGTTTATTCGATGCGCCTGATATTTTCCTATGAAAACCGGCTTCCATTCGTCATTAAAGATCCGACTTATTCAGGATCAAGAATTTCAAACAAAATGAGCCGCTGGGACCGTCAAAGAGAAATCGAGCGCGTGCGAAGCTTCCTGAACTATATCCATGAAATCACCAGCACCCGGTCTCTTCCCGGCGACACTTATCCGGTGGCCATCAACCGCAAAGCCATCCGTGCAGGCGGGGTCCTTGCCACCACTGCCGTGAACCACCACTCTTGGACGATCAAAGAAATCCTGCCCATCGGAGTGCCCTATCTGGTTTACAATTCCGTCGTGGGATCACACTCCGGCTTCACCATGCAGGAACGAAAGTCCTGGCCCAATCCCAACTGGGTCTTTGAAGGGGACTTCAGTTCTTCCAGCGGCGCGGGCTTTCGCTACTGGCGGCCGGCTTCATATTTAAGCAGACCGGTTTGGGAGGTCCCGGGATACAGCACTGAACAGTTCCAGATCTCTTTATCGAAGTGGACTAAAACGCTGCAGTCCCGCCTGGCCACCCAGCAAGAGGACGACACCTCGATGATCCTGCGTCTGGTTGAAAACGTCTGTGTGGGGTTCAAAGACCGGGTGTCCTATGTTAACGAAGCTCTTTCCTACAAACGCCAATACCCGTCTTGCATGTCCTATGAGGCTTTTGATATTTATTCTTCTCCCAGCCGGGACGAACGCATCTTTGACGACCTGATGCTGCTAAGAAGAACCTACAAAGAAATCCTTCAGCGCAACAATGGACAAAATCTGACAACAGATCAGAAGGCCGAATTGACCAAGATCTTTCCTTATATAAATCAAAGTGCCTCCAGTGAAACCCGCCAGATGCCGCAGCAAAGCATCACCGAGGACTCGGTCTGTGTTGTGAACTATCTTTCAAGTCGGACCATGGACATGGCCGAATTCAAACGCAGGCTGTTCGCGGGCTGGATTTCCAACAACCCCAACGAGCGCGGCGAATACCGCTGGGGCGTTCTGCGCGGCCCCTCGGACCATGCCCGCTACTGCCCATCCTGGGGAGGCTGGTCTCCGAACCTGTAAATTCTGCATGTGGCTTCTGCCTGCGACCTCGCTTCTGCAATCTCATATTCCGTTTCCCCTGCTGCTGAGGTAGAAGCGCTTTATAAAGGCAGGAAGTCACCATGAAAAAAAAGATGCTGATTGCGGGGCTGATTTTTGTATCCCAAAATGTCTGGGCTTTGAAAGACTCCAAAGGTGTCCAGTGTGAAACCCGCGTGGCTCAGATCACCAGAGCCTATTTCAACGTGGTGGACACTTCCAACCGCTTCAACTTTGTTCTGAGTAAAAATGACAGGATTGAAGTAACCTCCTACGAGGTCATGACTCCGGGATCCTACAATCAGGAGTACATTGCGGAACTGGTGATCAAGTTTGACCGCTCCAATTATCGTTCTCCGGAAAAAGATCACAAACTGCGACTTAAACTGACTGGCGAATTTGACTGTGACTATCTTAGAGTGCGCAGTATCAAATCCCTGGGCGAAGTTGAGCGCGTCAACTAATCCCGATTGCACAAAATAAAAAAGCCAGATCCCGAAAGATCCGGCTTTTTTATTTTCAGCGCATCCCAAGTTCTTAATAGAACATTGGGTGACCAAAAGTTTCTTCCGACAGGATATTCAGATAGCGCATCGCCACTGCCTGAGGGAACTCGTTGTTCGAGTTGTACTTCGCCTGATACTCGACGATCAGCTGATACTTCTGCTCGATGTCCATCATTTTAACTTCCACCTTCAAGGCCTGCTCGGCGATCATGAACGCGTAAGCGCTCATGTTCTTGTTGGTGTCTTTCAGGAAATCGCCGTCTTTGCTGCCCACGTACATTTTATAGTACTTGGTACCTTCAGCATCAGCTTCACGGAAGGTCATGTTGGCCGCTGCCAATTCCTTGCGATACTGATCCGGAGCATAGTCACGCACTTTGGACATCATTGTCGCAAACAGTGTACGACCGCGGGCATCTGCTGCCATGGACTGGTGTTTCTTCGCAAAATCCATCGCCATTTTGATCAGATCTGCACTTGGGAACTTTCTGCATGGCAACTCATTTTGGATGGAAACAATCAGCATGTCGTAGGTTCCGGTCAGAAGACCCTTATAGGCAGGTTCAGACACGCCACCACCACGAACCGCATTGTACTGATCCACGAAGAAGTTCATCAGCGTCAGGATATACGACGTCGACGTATATGTGCCACCGGTGTTCATGGTCGCGATAAAGTCCTTTACCTGGTCACGCAACTGATTGCCCGCGAATTTTTCCTGGACAGAACCCGGAGCTGCCGCTTCCGCGCGTCCCACCCACAATTGCACCGGATCCAGCTTGTCTTTCAAGAGCGCATCAAGATTGCGCTTGCAGGAAAACGCCGGAATGCGGGATCCCAACGCCAATCGTGGCGCTTCCTTGGTTGAAAACGCCTTGATTTCCAAAGCGGCCTCACCGCCCATGGCCTCGGTCAGGATCTCGATAGCCGTGATGCCGGTTTTGGTCTGGAAGATCTCGGAACTGATCGGTGCCATCGGCTCATCGACATTCACTCCCATCAACTGGCGCACCGGAACTTTTTCATTCTTGTCCGTCACCAGTGACACAGAATAGATTTTCATGCGACCCAGCTTGGATTTCGCCTCGATACGCACCAAAGGCAAAGTCTTGATCAGATCCAGACGATACAGATCCCCGCCTTTTTCACGTGTTACCTGATCAATACGCCCCACCCCCTCATACTGAGTCTCACCTGGAGGAGGTGCAGGCTGAGACGGAGGTGCCGGTGGTTTTGGAAGATCCGGCTTATTACCCGCCTCGGGTGCCGCAAAGCTGAACTGCGCCCCTGCTAAAACGAACAAGAGTACTCTACTCAGTAACATTTCGAACCCCTTTCACTATTGTGATATATCGTTGTTAAGTTTTCCTGCTTCTTTTCGCCCCAAACGGGCTTCTTTAAAAACGTCCATCCAAATACCGCAGAACCGCATTGTTCTGACCATAGATATCATCTACAAACCGCACCACTTCGTCCGAGTTCATCATCGACGTTAAATACGCCGTATACACCGGCAAGCGCTTGTAAGATGGCACCGGAATCTCGGTGGGCTTTGCCACCACTTCCCCCGGCCGCGCCATCATCGATGCGATCGTCTGCCGGTCCCACGGAGTGTCCTCCAAAAGGTATTCGGCCAGATCCAGTGGCTTTTCCAAACGTACACATCCGGAACTAAGCTGGCGCATCGGCGTATCAAACAGCTCCCGCTGATTCGTGTCATGCAGATAGATCGCAAAGCTGTTGGTCAGATCAAACTTAAGCACTCCCAGGGCATTTCCCAGATGCGGCAGCTGACGGATGATAATATCCGGATCCACCGTCCCGTCCGCGATCCCCTTCCAGTCAATCGTGGTCGGATCCACCTTGCGGCGGAAGCCACCCACCCAGGCCTCATAGTGGTGGGAATCAAAGTATTCCCGAATCTGCTCACTGGTCAGATCTTTCAGGTCATTGACCTTATCTTCATAAAAGATCGTAGGTGGCACCACCCAGTAAGGGTTGATAATCACATTGGTGATCTCATCACGCATCGTTGGAGACTTGCGCGCCGGACGACCATTGATCGTGCGGAAGCTCATCACCCGGGGCCATTCGGTCGCCACATCCATCATGATGAAATACGACATCGCCAAGTTCACGAAGATGTACTTTTTTTCGAAGTACTGCGGGAACCAGCGCATTTTTTCCAGATCCACCTGAATCTGACGGACACGATCCATGCACGACACACTTAAGAACGACCAGACTTTACCCTTGGGCGAAATCTCGCCATCAGGACGAATGCGCATGTTCCACTGAATATCTGTCACAGCCTTCAGCAGATCGCCGTCGAAGCGATCATCGAGGTTGTTCATCGGATAGCCCAGCAAAGCCAGACGGCTCTTGATCTGACGAATCACCGGATGAATCGAATACAAACGCAACGGCGTCGTCAGCGGCACAATTTCCTGCCAGGTGCCATCAATACAGTGGGGATATATTTTCTGCATCGCCGCCTGCACACCTATATAAGGAGCGTTTTGCGGAGCCACCAGATTTACAAAGCTCTGAGCATCATTTCCCGCTGCCAAAGCGATCATTTGAAACTGCTTGGGCGTTAAAAAATCCCGTCGCACCAATTTGACATCGCGACCGACGTTCACCGGATCAACACTGCCAATTTGCAGGTCCCGCAGCATGCGCAAGAAAGCCTGATTGGCCTGCGGGCGCAGGGTCTTTTCAAGATTTCCCCCGCTGCGATACAAAGTTTCCAGACGGTCAGTCCAATAGGTCTTCGGATTCATTCCATGTTTCCAAATTCCCAATGCAGCCTGGCGCATTTCCGAAAGACTCAGTTGGCTTAATGCCGAACTGTAGTCGACGGCAGCGGCGTTGGCTGTCGTGGAGACAAGTACAAATAAAGTCAGAACCAGTGACGACACTGCCACTCGCATGATGTATCCCTCCTTGGATGATCAAGTTGATAGGCCCTTGGTGCCGTTTGATTCTGAACGTTTTATTATTGGTTGCTAAAGAGAATATGAGACAGTTGCCCAAAATCAGTCGGACAACGAATGGATGCGTGGCGCTCGGCACGGGTGACGAGCGGTGGCGATGTTATTGTTCGGTATTCTTCTGTGGACGCAGATCTTCGACCGAGGTTTTAGTTTCGCGGCGAACGGCCTTGCGGCGGGGTTCTTTTTCCTCGTAAAAATCACCTAACAGGCGGCGCATGGGCATTTCATCCATGGCCTTGAGGAAATCATAAAACTGCACCACACGATTCTTCAGTAGACTGAGCTTTCGGATCATTCTTACCCCTTCATGGAAAGGAACGTCCTCTCAGCTTAACTGTCGCCGGGCACTTTCTGTGAATTACATCTGGCAAGACACAGGAACTGGACTCTTTTCAGGATCAAAGACCGAAGTAATCAAACACCCGGTAAACAAAGAAGAATTCAGAATCCTCAAAGTCCAGCGGATCTTCCGGCAAATACAAAGCATCTTCTGTTGAGTCGGCATGCATTTTTTGAAGCTTGGTCGACGCCGTCTGCCAGTAACGATCCTGCCACAAGGGATTGGTGACCCGGGTGAAAAGCTCACTCAGCTCAAGCCCGCGGCGAACGGCGTCTTTGTTCATCTTTTTCTGACCCGGCAAAACATAGTCAACGGCTTTCAGAATGTCTTCGGGATTGATCATTTCCAGCAGATAGTAAGTTGAAACAAACATCGCCAGCAGATACTGACGGTATTCCGCCTTGGACTTTTGCATCCAGGTGTCTTCCCCGCCCGAACGATAGATCACTTTCATGCGCTCATAAACCGGCGAGACCTTTTTACCCAGTTGGTCTCCCAAGGCAAGATCCAGGGTCACGACCAGACTTTCCGCGAAATTCAGATAGCGGCTGATATCCCGCTGTTCTGTCGGGGCTGGTGGCAATAGACGCCAGATCACGCGGTGATTTTGTTCATGGAAAAGAGATATTTCATTAAAGCGCATCAAGGACTGAATCTCGTTCAACGGATCGGCCACCTCGTGGTGGAAGTCCCGAAACCATACAAGCTCTGCCGCTGTCGGCGTGAACTCGATATTGTCCTTGAAAAGATCCTGCGCACTTAAAGAACGCATCGTCGAACACACACGGGCAGTGAACGTGCCACCCAATGAAAGATAAAGCTCGCGGCTTTTGCGGTAAACTGCGCTGGCATTCAGCATCGCACCATCAAAAGGATAATCTTCCAGCAGCAGTTTTGCATGCTTGCGGGAAACAGGCTGCTCGCCCAGGATTTGCAGATCCTTGACGAAGTGATTGACCTCTATTTGCGCCTCGGTCAGAGGCTTTTTTGTGCTTCTGCGTTTTGCCATGAGGCTACATTAATGCAGCCCCCGGTCTTTTTTCAACTTAATGTAGCGGCGGCGTGCGAGAATCCTCGTCGCGGTCCCTTTCATAGTGACGTCGATCCGCCTTGGTCATCTTGGAACTGTTATAACCCGCTTCACGCAGGTCTTCGCGTATCTCTTTGATCGAAATACCAAGGCCCATGGTGGCAATCCCTGCCGCGACCAAATCCACACCCACCAGCGTTCCAATAGCCCAGAACGCCGACACCGGGAACGTCGCCAGTATCAATCCACCCAAAAGAAGCGAGATCAAGCCACTGCCCGCGAACCACCCCCAGCCCAACGAACGCTCGGTTACGGCACCGATAAACTTCGTCAGCCCACTGGCGATCAGCAGAAAGCTGACAGCCAAGGTCAGTCCTAAAGTGTTTTCAATCGGGTTGCGAGCAATCAAGGCAGCACACACCAGCGCCAGACATCCCAACCCCAAATGAGGCCACAGCTGCCCTTCCTTGCGCCCTTGGATCCCGTACACGATCTGGGCAACACCCACGCAGAACAAAACCACCCCCAGGACCATCACTGATGCCAAGGTCGCCGCCGAAGCAAATGCCAGGGCGGTGGCCCCGAGAATCAGATAGACACATCCCAAAAAAATAAGCTGAGTTGATATTCTTCTCATCGCAGACCTCCCGCTTTTTCCTCAATATAACAATGGCCGAGAGCGGGGTATTGCAGATTGTTGACACTGTCCCCGGACGAAGACGCGCCAGATGAAAACCGACTGAAACACAGATGAGAAATCAGCACCATTTAGGTCCCGCGAATGTGAACCCATTGACAGTTTTTTGGCCTTCAGATCAAAGTTCAGCAATGAAAAACTTCGACACTGCCGTAGCTCAGGATTATGACCAGGACATTCGCCGCAAGATCCCCGGATACGATCTGATCCAGGACCTGCTGGCTTCTGTACTGAACACCGAGTTTGCCTCGGCCCCTCATTTGCTGGTGGCTGGCAGTGGCACCGGTGAAGAGATGTTACGCTTGGGCACACAGCACCCAGACTGGCGCATGGATGGGATTGAACCTTCCGCCGCCATGATCGCCACAGCGGTCAGTCGTACACAAAAAACAAAGTTCAAAAGCAATCTGCGTTTCTTCGAATCAACCATCCAGGATTACCACACTGACGAAATGTACGATGGAGCCCTGTCCGTTTTGGTGTCACATTTTCTGCCCGATGACGGCCAAAAAGAAAAGTATTTCGCCGCACTGGCGGGAATGCTGAAACTAGGCGCACCATTAATTGTCATTGATATGATGAAACAAGCCGACCCGGTAGGCGACAAACACATCGCTTCCACTTACTTCTGGGCCAAATACAACGGCATGCCCGAAGACGCTTTAAGAAATTTCCCCTTAAGACTGCGCTCCATGTTCTTTCCGATTACTGAAGACCGCCTCAGAGAAATCTGCGCCCCCCACGGTTTGATAGTAGAAGGCAAATTCGTGCAGTCCCTCTCTACCCAAGGCTTCATCCTCAGAAAAATCACCTAAACCCAAAATGGAAACGGGCCCCGACCCTTCGGCCAAGTCCCGTCTCGGACGATCCCTTTTGGATTGAAAACTTAAGCTATACAAATCAAGAAAAATCCAAATTTGCGCTTCAACTCCAAAAGTACCGTTTCATTCATAGTATAGCTGAAAACAGTCTTCATAGTGCCTGTGATGCCAACAAGCACTGCTTTTTACCCGAGAAAATTCGGATCAGACTTCATCTACCTTTATACCTTCAGCGGCCATAATTCTTAGGGCGTTGGTCGTAGGACATGGGCCTTGATTCAGATGATAATGGAAAACCATTTTACCGGAGCTGTCGATGTCTTCACGGAAGTGCAGATTCATCACCGACGGACTGCTTTGTTCCAAAACGGTCAGTTCCAGATCGTGAGTGGAAATAAAGCCCAAAGAAGTCTTTTCATTGGCCAAAGTTTGAATCACTGCACGCGAACCAATCTGACGTTCGCGGTTGTTGGTTCCGCGGAAGATTTCGTCAATCAGATACAGCACCGGCGTGTTCGTGGCTGCGGTCTGCAGAATATCGCGCAGGCGACGAACTTCCGCATAGAAATACGAATATCCATCACGCAGGGAATCGCTGACTTCAATACAGGTTTCCACTTTCATCGGCACAGTCTGATAGCTGTCGGCAAAGACCGGCGCCCCCATATTGGCCAGAATCTGATTGATCCCCATAGTACGCAGGAAGGTCGACTTGCCTGACATATTCGATCCCGTCAAAAGACCCAGCGATTTGCTGTGCGGGAACCCAAAATCATTGGCCACAGCTTTGTTGCGATCCAAAAGAGGATGGAACACCTGCTTGCACTGCAGATTCATCGCTCCGTTTAAGACCGGATAAGTTTGTGTCTGATACTTATCAAAAATCAACAGGGATCCCAGCACTTCAAACTCGGAAAGCTCTTCCACACACTGCGGGAAGTCCTTCACCATTTTCTGGCGCAGGCGTTCCAGGAAAAAAACCGAGGTCACTGTCCACGGCAACATCGCATTCAAAATGAAATGCAAAATCGGATTGGTCTGCGTTCCCACGAACCCCAGAACAGTATCGAGCTTTTGGGAAGTTCGTGAAGGGCGAACTTTATAAATTTGTGCGCACAACTGTGCCAGAGCCGGGCTGCTTTCGCATTTCTTTTCAATGGACAAAAACAATGGCGCCAAGGCCGACAGGTGATGGGAAAGACCCGTTCCCTGCATGAACGCACGCCCCACCGACCCCAGGCTGAACAAACTTAGCAGTGGGAATGCCGCAAACAGAATCGTCGGCAGGGCAGTTTTGGTGGTCACGGCAAAAACCAGCAACAACACCGTCAGAACCCACAATACAAGATTGGCCACGAACAGTTTCACAAACTGGGGACCCACGAAAGAGTTTTTCAAAAATTCCTGAATCTGCAGGGTTGAAAGATTCAGTTCGTTGGAGTTGGCCTGAATCCCCAGACGGGTAAAGAACCACGATTGCGGACGCAGGGCCTGAATCTGCTGCTGTCTTTTCTGCAATAAGTCCGGAGTTAACGGCGCAACACTCATCCAGTGCAAAAGGCGGCGCAAGCCACCCTCCGAGAAAGTTTCATCCAGTACCGTCCACAGGGAATGAGACCCCACCAACCCCAGATCGCGAATCAGGGGATATTCCGCGGAAGCGTCAAGCGCCTGCTTCCAACTGCGCCCGGACATTTGCCCCTGACAGCGCTTTTTCTGGCGCCCCACGAACTGTTGCAGTCTTTGTAAATGCAGTAAATGGCGGCCGATATTGCGGGTGCGAATCACCAGATAAATGAAAACCAAAAGAACAACTGCGGGAACTGCAAAGCCGACACGAGCCTCGGCATTCATTGACAATGGAATTAAGCTGGCAAAGAACAGCAGTCCAGAAACCAGGCGCCCGCTTTGATGACGTTGCAGTTTCGCCTGCCATCTTGTCAGAAGCAGATTCAAACGCTGCTCTTTCCGATGAAGGGCCTGGGCGTTATTCAAAGACTTGGTCAGGGTGCCGGGAATGGATGCTGTGTCTGTCATGCCCTAATGATGCCGACGCCATTTCATGCAGGCAACCCCAAAAGAAAAAACCCACCTTCCGAAGAAGTTGGGTTCACACATATTTTTACAGAAGCTGGCCCAGTTCATCCTGGGTCACAACAGGATAGTCCTCACCATCGACAATTGGCGTATAATCCCAACCATCGTCTGAAGGATCATTCTGCTCCGGTTCAGTGACAAGCTCTTCACCTTCAGATGACTCACCACCGGATTCTTCATTGCTGCCGGTTTCTTCTCCAACTGCAGGTTGTTCAGGCTGCACCGGTTCTTCAACAACAGGCTCAGATGGCTCTTCACCACTGCCACTGTCTTCACCACCAGAACCAGTGTCACCACCGTTATCAACTGGAGGTTCGGGTTGAACGATCGGAGTTTTGAAAGCCGACTTCAGTTTCAAAACAGGCTTCAGCAGACAGCCGCCATTTCCCTGCACAACTACGGATTTAAGCGCATCGAAGTCCACCACAATATTGTAGTGATGACCAGCCTCGAACTGCACTTTGTTAGTCAGGATGATTTTCACACCCGTTTTCTGGGCGCTGGGCGTTTTCAATTCACAGACAGAATCGTCACCTTTCACGGCATAGTGTCCGGATGGTTTCAGAACCAGGCGAATCTGCTGAATGCGAATCCCGGCTGGCGCTTCCACATCCTGCAAAGGCAGGGTCACCCCGTTTTGCAGAGTCAGCAAATCCACAGGCCCCAGCCCCTGGGCCAAAATAAGCCTTCCGGCTTTGCCTGCCCCGGCGACCACAACCTCCATGTGATCAATATCGACCACCACGGATTTCAAGTCCTTGTTCGGCGCATCTGTCAGGTTGAAGCTGACGACAGCCTTTTCAGCATTGCTTTGTCCCAGCCCTGAGGCTGACGAGTCCGACGGGGACTCTGACACTTTCTGACTGCAAGCGGCGATCACCACCATCGCGCCAAGACTTACTGTCTTTAAGAACATATTTTTCATACTACCCTCCTGGCAGAATCTTTCCCTAAATGTACACCCGGGATCCGAAATACCCAAAATTACCCAAAGTGGTTCAGTCATTCTGAGAGTGCTGTCAACGACCTGGACAGTTTTCCATAGATTTAAGCCTTCCGTAGGATTGAAGAAAATGCCCCCAATCCCCCCGGTGGATTTCGTAGATCCATTCATATTCCAACCTATCGTTTGCCAAGCTGAAGTTTTAGTCCTACTGTGGCCGCAAAACGTATCGGAGACGCCATGGCCCTTTTACTCGTGAGCATCTGTCTAGCCGCCGTCATCTTTCTGTATTTCAATAACAACCCTCTGAATCACTCGAAAAAATTTATCTTCAGGCGCTTCGTCAACTGGTTCCCACTGGGCATGAGCTATGCCTTCCTGTACATGGCCCGCTACAATCTGAATGTGTCAAAGAACGCCATGGGCGACATGATGACCAAAGAACAGTTCGGGATCATCTTTGCCGCCGGCACCATCGTTTACGGTTTGTCATTTCTGATTAACGGCCCTCTGGTGGATCGCATCGGCGGAAAAAAAGGAATCATCATTGCCACCCTGGGTTCAGCGTTGATGAATCTGTTGATGGGTGGCGCTACTTATCTTTATCTTATGGGCCGCTTGAAAACCAATATGGTCGTGGCCTTCTCGGTTCTGTATGCCTTGAACATGTTCTTTCAAAGTTACGGTGCCGTTTCCATCATCAAAGTGAAAGCTTATTGGTTCCACGTGCGCGAGCGCGGGATCTTTGGCGCCATCTTCGGCACTTTGATTTCTTTCGGTGTCTATTTTGCCTTCGACTGGGGTCAGGCGATTGTGGATGCCTCAAAACTGAATCCCGAAGGGCCTCGCACCGCCTTCCAGGATTTCATCCAGCATATCTTCGCCATTGATACCGGGGCCACCGATGCAACCTGGTTGGTCTTTACCATTCCGGCCTTTATCCTGATCGTGTGGGCCCTGATTGACATGGTCCTGTTGAAGGACTCCCCCAAAGAAGCCAACTTCGATGAATTTGACACCGCCGACGCCTCTTCTGGCGATGATGACGATGTCAAAATCACCATGGGTTTGATCTTCAAGAAAGTTTTTGCCAACCCTGTCATGATCACGATTGCTCTGGTGGATTTCACCTCGGGTGTTTTACGTAACGGCATCATGCAATGGTACTTAATCTTCGCCAATGAAACCAAAGAAACAAATCCGGCATTCTATGCAGGATCTGAGTTCTTTATCAAAAACTGGGGTCTGTTGCTGTGCCTGACCGGGGTTCTGGGCGGCTTTATCGCAGGACTTGTTTCAGACAAAATGTTCCAGTCCCGTCGCGGGCCTCCAGCGGCAATCAACAATTTCATCATGATTTTCCTTTTGATCGCGATGTGTTTCTTCCTGACAAAGAATCCAACCATGTTCGGCCTGGCAGCCGTGCTGATGACCCTGGCGGTGATCGGCGTGCATTCACTGATGTCGGGAACTGCCGCTGCTGACTTTGGCGGCAAAAAAATGACTGCCACCGCATCGGGTATTGTGGATGGCTGCGTGTATCTTGGATCAGGCCTGCAATCTCTTTCAATTGGGTATCTGTCAGCAAAGAACTGGCACTACTGGCCTCTGTTCCTGATCCCGTTTGCGGGACTGGGGTTGATCCTGGCTTTGCGTATGTGGAAAGAGCTTCCGGAAGCCACCAAGAAATACATTCTGGAAGTCGAAAAGGCGGAAGCCCAGAAACAGCATTGACTCTCTGGTCCAAAGCCGCTTTTTGTTACCTTTGTGCTAGTGATTGTGAAGCCCGTCTCTGGTAAAAAGCTCTGAACTGTTCTATATTGAAGGCAGCAAAAGGAGCTTTATCATGGAATTATGGTTTGTACTTGGATTTTTGGCAGTTGCCGGAATCTCCGTGATCATCTACTTCTGCCTTATGGTGTTCTTCCCTGAATGGGTTGGTATCACAGGCAAGATCGCCCTGCGTGCCGAACAAAGCCACCGCGAAGGTGAATCAGAAGACCCTGGCAACACTCCTATCAAAGGCTAGGTCGCAGTCCTTGCGACCTAGTTGTTTTTATCCCTGAAGGCCCCCGGACTGAATCCTGTTTTCGCCTTAAAAAACCGACTGAAATAATTCGGATCCTGAAACCCCAAAGTAAGACCCACTTCAGCTACCGGCATGGATGTGTATCCCAGATAGCGCTGCGCCTCCAGCAAACAGCGATCGTGAATCATTTCGCGTGCTGACTTTCCCAACAATCGATGCACCCGCATGGTCAGTGCTTTGGGTGAAAGCCCCAAAGCCTTGGCATAAAATTCGACGTTGTGCTGACGATTGAAATTCAATTCAATCAATCGTTCAAAATCACCGAGGAAAGCCCCCTCACTTTTTTTGACCGCTGTTCTGCCAGAAAGACGAAACAGGGACAGAATCAGAATATTCAAATGACTCTTCAAAGCACTGCCGTACCCGCGATCACGCGAGACGAACTCGCCGCACATCTTTTCACAATGGAAATAGAATTCTTTCTGCTGAGCCGCTGAAGACAGCTTCAAATGTTCTGGCAATTCATGCAGGCTTTGGAACAATTCCCGGTCCATGGCATCAAGACTTAAGGATTCGACGTAAAACTCAATGACATAGCCCTTGGCGCCTTGCAGATCCCACCGGTGCACCTGCCCCGGCTTTACTACAAAGACCGCTCCTGCCTTGATCGGATAGGTTTCAAAGTCGATCTCGTGCTGACCTCGGCCCCCAGCCACAACGACGACCTGAAAGAAATCATGACGATGAGGAAATGGCACCGCTGGTTTCACGCGGCCTTCCAGACGCTCGGCGCGAATGTCACCGCGTTCAGCTTTGACTACTCCCAATGACTTCATGGGATGAAGTGTGTTTACCATGTCAAATCACTCCTCATTGTAAAACCTCACAGATCCGGGTTTTATTTTGTCCGACTTATCATAACCCCGGTATAAAAACTCATCAACCAATGGAGGGTATCACAATGAAAAAGTATTTTTTATCTGCAGCAATGATTTTAAGCGCGGCAAGCCCCGCTTGGGCCGCCGAACTGACACCGGGAAATCTGGTGGGACGCTACAAAGTGGAGGCCCGCGCCGGGTTCCAGAAAGTTTATGCGAATTTCCGCGTCGTCAATACAACCGAATTCGAAGTGCAACGAACTTATCCCAATGGAAATGTGGATGAGGTCTGCAACGGCACCTTCAACCTGCTCAGCAGCGTCAGCTGGGATGAAGAATTCCTGATCATGGCGGCTAAAAAGAATTTCAAAGGCTCTTTCACCTGCCCAAGCGACCGTTCCAAGGAAATCAGCTTTAATATCGACTTTGGCACCACCACCACGGACGATCTGGCTCGCGGCACGAGCGTCAGTCTGACCAGCTCTATCGCACCGGGCATGCGTTTGAATGCTTACGTGAAGAAGCAATAATCCTAAAGACCCAACAAATAAAAAAGGCGCTCTCTTTCGAGAAGCGCCTTTTCTTTTAAGCCTGTCTGCTATTAGATTGGCTCAACTTCCGGCTCAGAGATCGCTTCGATGTATAGCTTATCCACACCGACTTGCACTCCGATACCTTTCAACAATTGCAAAGAGATATTCATTGCCAGTTGTGGCAGGCCCACTTTCACAGCTGTGAATGCGCCCACGCCACCGATGATAGCTGCTTCACCTTGCGCCACCAGGTATTTACCCAGGATCACGTCTGGATTGGAGTTGAACAGACTGATTTCAGAAGAAACACCTTTAAGCTTGAAATAGCCGATTCCCGCCGTTGCGCCAATCCAATGATGTCCGATCGTCACCATCACATCCTGTGTATAGCGAGTCCCCTTGATGCTCTTACAATGAAGTGTCCCGTAGGCCACAGTTTTGAAATGCCCGACAATAACTTTGATACCTTTGGATGTCCCTTTAAAGGTCATGCCGCAACCCCACAGGCGATTTCCCATGATGCTGGCATCATTATCCATTGTCACCGCATCCGTGCTGGCCTGGGCAAATGCTCCTGTCAGACCGATCGCCAAAAACAGAATCAACTTTTTCATACTTTCTTCCTCCTTGTTTCGTACAATAAATTGTCCGTGTTCTCTATTCGGAGGTAATTCGCGGAACTAGGCAAGCCGTCGGACGAAACACATATCTTTACCGACAAACCCCTGCATTTTCCCATACTTCCCATGGTAACAGCGGGCTGGACTCCTGTTGGCAGACAGGATATTGTGAACGCTCACATCTAGTTACATTCTGAGGTGCTTATGGTTGAAAACTGCAAGAACTGGCTTTCAAAAGACGTCCTTCCTCTTTGGTTGAACAAAGGGGTTGATTGGGAACGCGGCGGCTTCGTTGAATCATTTTCTTTGGAAGGCGAACCTCAGGATGTTCCACGTCGCTCGATGGTTCAAGCCCGCCAGATCTACAGTCTGCGTCTGGGTATGGAACTGGGCCTTTGCGATCCGGAAAAATCCCGTAAAGCCATCGACATCGGGGCCGCGGCTTTGATCAAAAACTATTCTCTGCCTTCCGGTGGTTTCATCCACTCTGCAACCAAAGAGGGCGAGGCGAAAAACACCACACCGGACCTGTATGCTCAGGCCTTTGCCCTGTTCGGACTGGCACACGCTTATGCCGTGAATCCACTTCCGCAATACAAAGAGCGTTCCCGCCAGTTGGTTCAGTATCTTTACAACGAACGCCACCTGACCCAAGGGGGTTTCACCGAACTGACCGACAAAGGTGTGCAGTACGAGGCCAATCCGCACATGCACATGTTTGAATCCGCGGTTGCGTGGATGGCCGTGGACAATGATCCTCTTTGGAAAAAGCTGGCCGACGAAATTCTGAATCTGTGCCTGACGAAATTCATTGATCCTGAATCCGGCACCCTGGCTGAACACTTCAACGCCGACTGGTCCCCGATTCTGGAAAACGGCAAGTTCGTATTTGAACCCGGCCACCATTATGAATGGGCGTGGTTGATGGGACTTTATCAGGGCCTGACCGGCAAAGATCTGACGGCCGTGCGTGAAAATCTGATCGTGCTGAGTGAAAAGCATGGCATCTGGAACGAGCGTAAATCCGTGATCGATGAAGTGTGGAGTGATCTGTCTGCCAAAACAAAAACATCCCGCTTCTGGCCTCAGTGTGAACGCATCAAAGCGGTTCTGCAGATGGGTCTGGAAAAGAAAGACCAGCGCGCGCAGTATGCACAGGCGGCCGATGAAGCCATGGCGACATTGTTTAAGTTCTTTGAAACTCCACAAAAAGGTCTATGGTTTGATACCTGGCAGGAAAGCGGTGAATTCCGAATTCAGCCAGCCAAGGCCAGCTCGCTTTATCACATTATCGGCGCCATCAACGAATACGTGCGCTATCGCCCAAAACTGTAAAGCGAAACGAAAACCGCCCTTTCTAAGGGCGGTCAATTCTGATCAGGATGTCGTCGACGATACTTTCAACCGTCGATCCCCGGGTCATGCCCATGCGGTTTAAAACCACAATACTGAGTCGGTTTTCAGGACAAAGACGCATACAAGAAACAGTGCTCAGATTCCACTCCACGTCCGGTCGACGCGCAGTCAGCGCCTCTTGAACTTCAGCCAGAAAAAGTTTGCGGGATTCAACAGCGCTTTCAGCTCTGGATTCCGTGGATCTGGCGATGCACCCTGAACAAATTTCAATATTCTGTTTCAAAAAAATCGTCCCCTTTTCCTGAGTTTCTGACTATAGTGCGCCCCATGCAAGATCTTCTTATTATCCAGCACGAAAATGACACTCCTCCGGGCACCGTTCTGCTTTGGGCGAAACAACAGGGACTAAAACCCCACGTCTGGAATATTGCCACAGAACCGGCTCCGTTCAAACCTGAGGACATCAAAGCTTTGGTGATTTGCGGTGGTACGATGGACACCTTCGAAGAAGACAAGCACCCTTGGTTGATTGACGAAAAAGTCTTTATCAAAAAATGCGTGAAGCTGGGCATGCCCGTCTTCGGCCTTTGCCTGGGCAGCCAATTGCTGGCGGAAGTTCTGGGCGGACGTGTGTACGCTGCCGGAAAATGGGAAGTTGGCTTTGTGCCGGTGACCATGAAGGATCAGACGAGTCCGTACACCCTGAATGTCTTCCACTGGCATCAATGCACTTTCGATCTGCCTCCGGGTGGCGAACTGATGGCGACGAACGACTTTTTCCCGAATCAGGCTTTCCGCTGGGGCACCAACGTGGTGGCCACCCAGTTCCATCCCGAATCCACTTTGGAATGGATCCACGAATGCGCCGATTCCGTGACCCCGGAACAAGCAGGCCTGGTCCAAACAAAAAAGGAGATGCTCGAAAGCATCTCCTTGCAACCGCCCATGCAGGACTGGTTCTTTAAAACTTTGACTCAATGGTACCAAGTCTAGTGATTGAACACGCGGCCACACAGTCGTGCTGCACCCGTTTCGCGCTGTTTATCCAACGAAACCATTTTCAGGAATCCGTTATCCACTGACAGCAATTTGTAATCACGCGTGAAGTAACCCATCTTGTGCTTCACTTTGGTTTCCGGATCTTCATAGATACTGCGATCAATAACCGTACGAGCCGGAATATCAACACCCGTCTGGCGTTTCACTTCGGATTCAAATTCTGCAAAGAAGTCACGGCCCCATCTATCGTAGCTGTCGGCAGAGGCCTTGTCGTTGCGATAGTCGATCCAGCTGGGTGGCTTGTTACCATGCAGGATACCCACGGTCATACCCATGTCACCCTTCATGATGTTGCCCTTTTCCCAGATATCAATGATATCGGTGCGTTTGATGGCCTTGAAGAATTTTTCGTACAGATAAGAATCACCGAAATCGCGCAGGACAATCTTGCCCGTCGGCTTGTTACGCTCATCCAGTTCCACCAGAAAGTTCTGAGAGTGCGGGGAATCATAACGAATCCCTGTCGCCACAAAGAATTCCGCCAGCGCACGCGCCAGAGGTTTGTTGTAGTTTTCATTCCAATAATTTGCCGGATCAGAAGAACCGTTGGCTTTTGCCAGCTCGCGCCCCAGATTTTCGTGCATGATTGAGAAGCCCGGCACATAGCGCTTGCCCGTGCCCGGAAGCTCTTCGTAAGAACGCACGATCATACCCATATCAAAACGTTTGATACCAAAAGCAATCGGTTCATCCAAGACGATGGAATGCTGCAAAGGCGGCTGAGACTTCAGACGCTCAATCACGTAATCAGAAATTTTGCGGATCTGGGAAGCATCATCCCAGGTTTGTTTCTTGTCGGCCCAGTAACCGCCCGTGCGGTTCGTGGAGGTCTTCAAAGAAAACTCGGCCCCCGTCACCGGGTCCACCAGGATATAACTGCGTGAAGCGGTCATATAACCTTCAAAATAGGCTTTCTTAACTGGCTCAATGCCATTGCGAAGCAGGAATACGCGCACGGCTTTTTCCCAGCGGGTGTCTTCCGGGTTCAGCACCCAGCGCACATACTTTTCGCCGTCACGTTCAAAGGTCAAAGCTTTGACGTAACCGGCATTGGCGTCGATCTTCAGATCGGATTCCAGGATTTTAAGTGGAATTTCGTAGTGATGAATGACTTTCTTTTCATTACTTCGGGTCGCCACGGCATTGGCTTTGGTTTCATACAAAACCAAATCCCGCATTTCATCAGTGATGGCCAGCGCCAGCTGGGACCACAACATCGATGCAACAACTGCGGAACCCACAAAAGTCTTAAACACTTTCATTTCGAAATCCTCCAAGAATGGTTCAGATCTTAAGGATTTCAAAGGGTGTTCCAGCTCAGGAACAAAAAGAAACGGGGAAAGAACATGAGCTCTTTCCCCGCAGAAGTTTTTTGCTATACAGATGTCAGGAAACTGACAGTCTCAGAATGAGACTATCGCATTTTTGGCATCGTGGATTTGATCCAGTCCGCATAGTAAACAGCATTGGTGTAAACACCCACGCTGTCACACAAAGCGCTGCCACGGCTGGTAACGCCGAACAAGAAGAGCTCACCTTTGATTTCCACATACGCTGGGCCGCCAGAATCACCAGCACAAGTGCCGGAACCTTTGGATTCATCCAGACGCACTTCTGTTTCCTGAACAGAAGAAATCGGAGCTTTGGTTTGGCGCAAAACCCCATCGCCGGACATGTCCACTTTCAGGCAGTTTTTCAGATCGTCATCACAGATGACTTCGCCATATTCCAGGGCTTCATCCAGATCTTTGACCTTTCTTGCGTCCACAGGCTCTACATCCACCTGAGAAACGCCATAACCCGCCAAGGTCACTGACAGACCACGACGCAGAATCGTGTCGTCTTTCAACATCTGAACCGGCTTGTAACCCGGAGGCAAAGCACCGTGGAACTTGATCAAAGCGATGTCGCCCCAGTCAGATTGCTTTTCTTCCTGGTCCGCTTCGTTGTAAGTGGAATGAATTTTATAGTCAGACACGGAACGAGTGTACATCTGAACGATGTCCTGCTCGCGCGCCCCCATCAGTTCGTCCACATCAAGACCGAAGACCAAACGCAACTTACCTGGTTTCAGACCAATCACACAGTGAGCAGCCGTCAGAATGTAGTTTTCAGCGATAATGGAACCCGTGCAGATACCATTGCTCTGCAAGTCCATGATTCCCACGATTCCAGATGCGATTTTCGCGTTTTCAGCCACCAAAGTGCCGCCCATAATACCCGCGGAATCCTTGGTATCCACCTGAGGACGATTAGAAAGTCCACAGGAAGCCAAAACAATGGCCACCAATGCCAGTAGAATACGATTCAAATGTGCCTCCCCCAAAAGAGCGGCTCTTATATGTAGGACGTTACCAAACGGCAACACTTTTTTAAAAAAAGGCGAGGTGCCCGACATGTTCTTGAGTTCTCCCTATGAAAGAATAAAATTCATGGTATGAAAAACTTTTACCAAGACGGCCCCCAGCTTTCGAATACCTTCCGCTCCGATGAAGCCCTTCAGAAGATCCTGAAGTCCCTGTTGCCAGTAGAAGCTCAGAAAGTGGCTCTTCCTCACCTTGAACGTCTCGGTGAACGAGCCGTCACTGACATGCTGACTTGGGCCCAAGAAGCTGAATCCCAGCCTCCGGTTCACGTTCCTTTTGACCCATGGGGTCGAAGAATCGATGACATCAAGACATCTCACGGCTGGAAAGCTCTGGAAAAAGTCGCCGCCGAAGAAGGCATCGTTGCCACCGCCTATGACCGTCGCTTTGGCGCAGCTTCACGAGTCTATCAGATGGCGTTGCTGTATTTGTATTCTCCAAGCTCAGCGATCTTCTCTTGCCCTTTGGCGATGACGGACGGAGCGGCCCGTGCGCTGGAGCTTTACGCCGATGACGACCTGAAAGCCCGCGTGCTGCCTCACCTGCTGTCCCGTGATCCAAAGACTTTCTGGACGGCCGGCCAATGGATGACGGAAAGAACCGGCGGTTCTGATGTCAGTGGCACTTCCACTGATGCACACCCATTCACTGGCACCAGCGAATTTGGCGCGACCCATTCCCTGCATGGGACCAAATGGTTTACTTCCGCGACGACGTCACAGATGGCGCTGACTTTGGCCCGTCCTGATGGCGCGGCGGCCGGTTCCCGCGGTTTAAGTTTGTTTTTCCTGGAGCTTCGCAATGACAAGGGCGAGCTTAATCACATCCAGATTCACCGCCTGAAAGACAAGCTGGGCACCAAAGCCCTGCCGACCGCCGAGCTGAGTCTGCAGGGAACTCCCGCCCGTATTATCGGCGGCGTGGGCGAAGGTGTGAAACGCATCGCCAGTGTTTTGAATATCACCCGTATTTATAATTCCATCTGCGCTGTCGGTCACATGCGACGCGCTTTGGATCTGGCTCAGGATTACTCCGGCAAACGCCAGGCATTCGGAAAGCTTTTGAAAGACCATCCCCTGCACCTTTCAACGTTGAATGCATTAGAAGCGGACTTCCGCAAGTGCATCGCCTTTAGCTTCTTTGTGGCAAATCTTTTGGGGAAAGAGGAAGTCGGTGAAGCCTCGGCTTCTGAAAAGATCCTGCTGCGGGTTCTGACCCCGATCCTGAAGTTATATACCGCAAAGAAATCCATCCATATTTCCAGTGAAGTCGTCGAGATGTTCGGCGGTGCAGGCTATGTGGAGGACACCGGCATTCCCCGCCTGCTGCGTGACGCGCAGGTGTTTTCTATCTGGGAAGGCACCACGAATGTGCTGTCGCTGGATATGCTGCGTGCCTTTGAACGCGATCAGGCCGGACAGATTCTGGAACAGTTCCTGGAGCGCTCTGCGGCTGGGACTGAGGGACTGGGTCGCTTAAAAGCACTAATGGCCCTGAGTCCTGAAGAAAAAGAAACGCATGCCCGCGACATTGCTTTCCTGATTGCCGATTTGACAGCAGGATTCGCAGTAAAAAGTTATTTATAGGACTCAAAGAAAACAAGGCTCACATAGAGCCTTGTTTTTTAATAGACAAACTTCCGTTGAATGACGTTGTCGCCAAAGCATCGCGTTTCAAATCCTTGCCAGAACGTTCTTTAAAACGGACTTCCACCACACAGAATCGAGGGACTTCGTGGGCCACCTGATTCAGAGGCATTCTAATCTTTTGATAACCGATTTCCTTCGGGCTTCTTTCATCCACCCGCTTATAAACTGTCTCGGTACGGATGAAATCAGAATACAAGTCGCCATAATTAGGACTGGAGTTCGGCTGACGAGGACTTCCGCTTTGCCCACGATATCTCAGATCGCAGGCATACTTGATTTCCACTGAATCCAAGGCGACCGCGTAAGCACTTCCCTGCAAAGTGAAATCCAAACCGTAAGTCCCCAATGACTGATCAGTTCCTGAAGTCGCAAAAGGCCCTTTATAGCAGTAGGTAAAACCATACTCTGCGCCCAGAATCTCGCTTCCCAGTTGCACTTCCAGACTGTTCAGCTTGCCTCCGAATAAGTTTCCGTCATCCACAAACTGCTTCCACTGCGAAGTGCTGTGAATGGCCTGAGCCGCTCCGTCTGAATGAGTGGCCACTATCTGATTTCCTATCATTTCTTTGGAGTAGCACTGACAGGGACCATCCGTTGGCCCGACGCGGGTCGGATCGCAGGATTCTCCGGTGCCCAGGTTCAGACAAATCTGCTCTGTGGATGACGAAGAGCTGCGAATTTTGGCATTGCAGGCATAAAGCTCCTCTCCCGTCGTGGGATTCAATGACGAGCCCATGATACTGCCAGTACTGGCTCCGGAACTAAGCGAAAAAAGAAACAACAGAGCAAAAACAGAGTTCTTCATACTTCTATCTTTCGCACTTCAAAGTGGCAAAGCCGCTGGTTTTATTATCATAATTTCCGCCCAGAACACCTCGTTTGGAAATGGACAGGTTCAACAGTTTCTGCGCACCGGTTTCAGGATCTTTTTCCCCGACGACAAATTCCACAACGTACTTTTGATGAAACTTCTTGTTTCCGACCTTCAAGCAGGTGGTTTTGTCATCGCAGACACGGTCATAGTACGGAGGCCATATCTGGCTCTTAATAATGCCATCCAAGCCACGAACAATCTCTCCCAGGGATACGCCCTGATTGTGTCGTACCAAAGAGCCCACTCCACCGAAGGAAGGCAAAACCCCCAGATTACTCAAAGAGGAAATATTCGGGAAAATGTCGATTCCAACCTCTGCGTCTTCTGTCGCATACATATTCAGAAGCATTTGTCTGAAACCGCTCAGGAAGATAGCATAGTCATCTGTCGGATTCTGCATTGTAACGACAACTTTATAGCGCCCCCCTTTTACCAAAGGCCCTTCTGACAGTCTGAACTTCATTCCAGGCACAAGCCCCTGCCAGTTTGGCGGCACCAAGCCGCCATCCCACCATTCATCAATCAAAGTCTGCTTGGTTTTCCCAACCTGATAAAGCTCCACTTGACCAAAGAAAGGCTGGGTATAATTCGAGGCACTGGCGCACTCGTTCCCCACACATTTTTCAGGTGCGAAGTTGGAAACCAGGAACTTCAACTGCAATTCGGAGGTGTCGGACTGTTGTTTGATCTCAATATCAGAAATATCGGATTCGACGCTATAGTCTGTGACAAATCGCGGAGTCGTGGGACCGTAGTCCTCTGTTAACTTCAAAGTTTTCGAATCTGGTGCAATATTCAAATGAAGCAGGCGACTTCCGATATGAGTCAGGTCCTGACTGTTTCCGGTATCGTCCCCGGCAATCAAAGTATTTAATTTTGCATACATATCCTGGGGTTCGATCCCCAGTTCCTGCAAATACAACGGATCAAGACATTTGCCTTTGAAAACCGGTTGGATTGCGAATTTATTTCTGCCGCGAACCTTTAAGAAGCACATATCGCCAATCAAGGTCACTGCCCCGTCTTCTTCACGACGGATTTGGCAGAATTCCTGATTTTCTTTGGCAATGATAGGTTCACCACCGACATCAACTACCCGGACGTCGAAGCATGATCTGATAAACTTGTACTGACGCAGTAGACTGGCCGTAGCCCTGTCCTGCTTAAAATCTCCCAAGACCTGGGAGTTATTGATACTGCAATTTCTTGCCGCATGATCACCAAAGATACTGGTATTAATGCCCGTGTTGGTTGTATCCCAAAACGCCGAGCCCAAGGAAATCATTAAAAAACGGCCCGCATCCTTTTCACATTTATCCACCAGGGTCGATGGAATCAGCTGTCGGCCTGTATAATCCCCCCAGCTTTGATTCGCCGGGGAGATTTGAATCTCGATCTTTTCATCAGTATCAGCCACGCATCCGCCGGATGCGTGAACTGATTCTGCCATAGTTAAAGATACAATCAGAAGGAGCAGACGTCCCAAGATTCGTAACTCATTTTTCATAGAACCACCAATTTTAGTCATATCTGTTCCTTCTGATATCAATTAACTATTTGCAGTTAGGGCAGTTTCCATCAAGATCTGCCATTTCGATTTTCGTGTGAGTGCAGATGTTTGCACCGTGTTTTTGCCATTTGCGCAGTTTAGGATAGTGACCCAGACCGTCTTTTTCCTTGAAGATGTAGCGAACTTTACAGAATTTCGCTGCTGCACCTTTGTTGTACTTATCAAGATAGATCGGAGTGTTTTTATCGATCGTCTGCACGAAGTTCGCACCGCTGATCAGATCTTTGATATCACCAGCAAGATACTTGGTGTGATTGCTTACTGGATCGTCAATGTCAGTGATGTCGTTGTCGAACTGAGGAGTGTTGCTTCCGTTTGGATGCTCATCAGTGTCGCTGCAGTTGCCGTTTTCACAGTTTTGAGTCTGAGAAGTACAGATCAAGTGTGCTTGAACTTCAAGGTCTGCGAAGTCGCTGTAACCTTTACCGTTGTACTTGTGACCGATGTCTGTCAAAGACGCTTCAGCGATGACTTTGTAAGCCGCTTTGTAGTGGCTGTAGTCAATCTGAGAACCGCGGTAGCAGATATCCACGAAGTATGCCGCATTGTATGTTTCACTGCCCAGATTGAAGGACAATTTATCCAATACTCTGTCGAACGCATCAACTTCACCGAATAGTGTCGCGAAGTAAGGGCTTACACCGGAAACTTTGTCAGTGTGAGGATCTTGACGGTCTTCCCACTTAGTCCAGCTTGCGTGAACGTAGTTACCGAATTTACGACCTTCTTGAGTGGAGCACACGCAAGTGTTGCCGTTGCCGCCACCGTTACCGCCACCTGGATTGGAACAAGTTCTGTCCTGAGAATTGAACGTGTGACCAGATGTTTTACAGGAAACATCGCAATAAACGAATTTGCCAGGACCAGCCTGATCTTTTTCGTTACCCAAAACGCCCGGAGGTACGTTGCTTGCGTGAGTCGGAGTGCTAACCCAGTTACGACCTGCAGCCTCACAGCTGGATTTCGTATTCAGTGGTGTATTGGACCACGTAGCCAGGTTCTGGATAAACTGCGGAGTTGGCTTAGAGCCGCCTTCACAATCCAAGCCATCACACTTAGGTGTACACGCCGTGTTCGTGCCTTCATAGTAACAGATCTTTTTATCGCCATAGGTGTCGCCTTTAGTCAGCAAACCCGCATTACAGGGATAGATGCTTGGACCCGAGCTGTTCACTCGGAAGCTATAGTTGACCTGGATGGCGTTTGCCTGCATCGCCACCAAGGTGACGGCTGTAGTAGCCATCGCTTTTAACAAACGTTTCATGTTGTCTCCTTCCCATTTAAGGGTGTTGTTGTAGTAAACTGATAAATCAGTTCATTTTAAAAATTAAAGGTGCACTTAAAGGACGCTGACCGAAGCCTGGCTGTCGAGGCTGAACCTCGAAGGCAGAAGTCTGGCCGACATTGTTGCGACAAAGCACATAGCTCAGTGCCATCGGCTGATGAACATCATCCAGTTTCACAGCCAGCAGAGTGTTTTCGCCGGTCTCGCCACAGAAAAAGCGAAGTTCCTTGGTAAAGGCTTCTCCGCCGACGGGGCTGTAATAGTTAAAGACGCTTTTCAGATCCAGCATCACGTACTTTTCAGTCCCCAGAAAGCGAATCAGATCCTTGCGGTCGTTCACTTCTCTGGAAATGGCATAGACTCTGGAAATCTCGGTGAAAAGCTGGCGCAGTAGTGGCGATGTTGTCCCCGCACAGTTACGGCAGTAAGGCTCGGGTCTTTGGCAGGCCGTCGCGTTCTGGCAAAGGCTTTGACAATCCCCTGATGATGCCGTGTCGCAAGTGACTTTGGTCACTTTTGCATACTGCCCGCCTGGCTGTTTGGCGTAAGTGCTTTCGACCAAAAACGCGTGGGCGGAAAATGATAGAAGTAAAATCAATGTCGCAATGGTTCCAATCAACTTTTTCACTAGAAGCCCCAGAAGTTATGTCCGATGGTTTGACGACAGTCTTTGCTCATGCCGTACATGCCCCCGAACTTTTCATAAGTTTTGAACTTCTTCCCATCTTCAGAGCAGCTGTACTTCACGCGCACTTTACCGTCGCAGTAGTCGGACTGAATGATCACGGCAGAAGACGGCGTGGTGTTGCCATTGGCATCTGTCAGCTCTTCAAGCTCCAGATGCTTCACTTTGTTGCCTGTGTATCTTTCGAAGTAATCAGCGGCCTTGGCGGCGCAGACATTCTGATAACAACCCACACCAGCAGCCAATTGGTCCACACAGTGATCCGGGATCGTGCCGTACTTTTTGTAGGTCTCGACCACTCTGTTCACATCCACTTCCTGCAGACGAGGAATATTGACCTTGTCTTTTTTGGCAGTGATGTAACGATGAATGCTGCGGAACAGGTAAACACCCAGTTTGATCGGATTCAAAGGCAGGCCGCCTGTTGACACGGCCGCCCCCCCGGCAACACCCACAAAATTGATGGAACAACCACCGCAATAGGACTTGCTTACGTGAGGGCTGGTCTGAAGACTGCCATTGGATTCACCAATCACCGTCCCGTTGTCGCGGATCTTACAGTAGTTCACCGAGATCCCGTTAAAGGCATAGAAGCTGAAGTCTTTGGCACTGTTCGGAGCAATAGACACCGCACACGGAGCCCCCAGCAATGGACCGAAGTCCGCCAAAAGAGCCACTTCCATTTTTTCTTTCTGAATCTTAGGGTCAAACTTCACGGCCCCGTTTTTGATCATCGCGTTCAGGCTTGTGACCTTGGGTGGCTTGAAGTCCACATCTATATATAGAGGCAAAGCATTCCAGCCAAACAAAGCCGTGCTGGCCAAATCAGCCATCAGACGCTTGTTCGCACGACGGGTCTGATACCAGGGATCATATACCTTACATGCTTTCAGATCGGCGTAAGGGTTGAAAACGTCAGGCGTAGAAACCGTCGAATTGACCGGCAGGAACGCATCCGCGTACTTAGCGACAGCATAAAGATCTACCATGGACTTAATAAGACGACGTGTGCAATCAATCGCAGAAGCACAGATGGAGTTCCCTGGATCGCTGACACGAGTGGCATCCCACACCAGCAACGGCGCCCCAAACTTCATCGGCTGAATATCAGCAGCAATCGTCGCCGGAGGCGCCACACCCAAAAGCTCACGCGCCCACGCATGGAAGCCGCTTCTGTTCACTGTGTATCCAGCCGCATTCCAGATCTTTTCACGTTCCAGTGAATCACAGAATGCAACCACGGTTTCACTGACTTTATCAAAGTACCGGGTGGCATCTGCCAACTGAACTTGGGAACCTTGGAACGAACGCTGCATGACATCCAGCTGTTGAACCTTATCAATGCCAGTTTTCATAAAGTCCAGACGCTGGTCCCCTGCCAGACGTGCCTCAGTACACAGGTAGTAAAGTTCATCACGGTGCTGGTTGGAATAGGTTTTGGCAAAAGCCAGTGGTTTTACAAACTCCCCCAGTTCAACTGGAGTCATAGCGCCGGCCACGATGTTCAGGAACTGGATGGCGCTTTGCACACGATTTTTCATCGATCCGCGGGCTGTCACGTAATTCTTGCGGAAGTTCTCGACCCAGTCCGAGGCATCTTCGTAGCTGCGGGTTCCCAGGAAGTCATCATTCACATCACGGGGACCACGATTCACAACATCGTCTTCAGGACCTTTCGGAACTTCTTTGCGATGCTCGGTTTCATTGCCGTCCGGACGCGCCAGTTCGCGAATGCTGTTCATAGAAAGAGTGGCGGCATCGCACTCGGGCTTTTCAATGCTTTTACAGCCGTTGGGAATCATCATAATGGATTCTTCAAGGGCGATGGAACGGAACATCTGACCGTACTCAGGCGCCACCTGAAGCGGGATATTGGAATATCTCCAGGCAAAAGAAAGATAGATTTTTACGCTGTTCCAGAAATCGAATCCGACAGAGCCGAATTCCACAGCACGAGGAATTTTTAAATCAAGCTGGATAATGGAATTACGCGAATCCAGGGTCGCATCAGCACTTTCACAGTCCGTGATGTACTTGTCTTTAGTGATTGCCGCCTGGGCCACAGAAAGAAGGACTGACTTGTCCACCTCTACTGAATTCAACTGCTCTTGAAGAGCCGAGAACCTTTTTACATAGAAGCAGGCCACACGATCTGTCTTTTTCATGGACATAAAGTGGGTGCCATTGAACTTATCCAGACTTTCCCAGCGCAGTCCGGCCCCTTCCGAGTTATCCCAGAGTTTGGAAAGATAGCCGTTCAACTCAGGACAATAGGTCTTGTTCTGACATTTTTCAGCAATGGCATTATAGCCGGTCAATGCCGAAGTCTTCAGATTGGTCGGAAGAAGTGGAAGCTGTCCGGCCATCAGCTTGTTCATAATCACTTTGGTAAGACGGGTTACTGCAATACGAAACTGCTGCATGCCCTCGGCGCTCATCGCTTCAGCATTGGAGCCGATATTTTTACCAAGGGAATAAACCATCTTTCCCGCATTGTATCCATCCACCACGATAAATGCGGACTCGGTCGGAATCTCAGAGTCTACGGCGCATTGCGCACGATTTGTAATTCTTAATTTATTCAACTGAACCTGAGATGTGGAAGTCGTTTGTGCCTCGGCACCCGCCGCCATCATCCAGATCACTGTCATCAACACAATTTTGCCCATAGACCCTGCATTATTCATTTAAAACCTCTAATTAAGACCGGTGCCGCAAGAGCTGACTTTGTTCAACATGGTTGTATAGAACAAAACCACTGTCTGATCCGCTGGAGAGAAGTTTCTCTTCACAGAGCCATCAGAGTTCACCATGTTGTACAGGTACGTATTTACGAAGCGATAAACTGCAGGTGTGACCAGAAGATTGGAACGGCACTTGTAGTTTTTGTAGGTCACTGTGATGTTTGCATAGCCATTGCTGTTGTTGTTATTGCCGTTGTCATAGTCGCCAATGTAGATTGTATCCCCTTCGCCGCCGTTCGCCCGACCGTAGCCAACCTGGAACTGCACAGTCCATCCGGATCCACTGCTGTCCTGCCCGACGATTTTACAAAGATTGCCTGAACAGGCGATCGCCATTTCATTCTCAATTTTCTTCTGCAGTTCTGCTTCAGAGTATTGAGGAAGTGGACGTGGATCGAATTCTCCAGTGCCATCATCAAATTCATTCGCAGTCGCCTGCATCGTTGTCGCCAACAAAACCCCTGCAAGAAGCGCCTTGAGTTTCATAACTTCCCTTTCCCATTCCGTGATTGGAATTTGTTTTTTGGTGCGAAATAATTTTTACCAACTTGATAAAAGTAAATTCAAACTACAGATCAGCAATTAAACAGAATGTAATTCTCGCCCGCAGATGTTCGGCGAAAAAAAAGAAAAGGCCGCTGGTGTTCACCAACGGCCTTTTGCGAGAACACTTGTCTAACCGGGGGCTAGAAAGTGACTGGCATCATGTGCGGAATTTTTCCTGCATCGGAGTTTCCGATGATCATACCGCGCACTTTGGAGTGACGTGTAGCTGGCTGGAACGGAAGGCCTTTGTAGTTCGGGGATTGAACTGCAGGGACCCAGCGTCCGGAACCGTCCACCATCCATTCACGGAAGTACATGTTGATGTGAGTACCTTCAACCAAGTAATCAATGGTGGTGCCCGCACCCGCAAGGGCCATCGCCGCGCGGAATGTGAACAGATTCTCTGCCATACCTTCACCGAATGCGCCATAAGCGGCCGCAAACGCCTTAGCATCGGAGTTCATCGTTTTGTACATGGTTTTCAAAGCATAGTACATTTTGCTTGCAGCCTCGGCCGTTTTCTTGGTCGTGACGTTCACGCAAGAACCCGGAATACGAGATCCGCCATCCATCATGCACAGATCGTAAGGATCGTTGCGCTCGTTGAAGTAGGAGTAGATCTGATCCGTGGACTTGTCGATGAAGGCATCCTGACTCATGGTCTGAGCCGCTCTCATCAGTCTCATGGTGTTTTCGTCACTGAAGTTCACGTTGAATTCAATGCCGGTATAACCCAGATCTGCATCAGGCACGCCCACCATCAGGGAATCCAGGCCGGTCTTTTTAACCAAAGCATAGATGCCGGATCTTAGACGCTTGCCGTTGGCGCTTTCATGCTTGAAGGCATAAGAATAAGTACCAAACATGCTTTCCATGCGTGCTTTGCTGTCCCAGTTCTCAACCGAGTATTTCGCTCCGTAGAACATGAAGTCTTTTTCTTTGTGCTTGAACCAGAAGCGGCTGTCTTCGGAATCAGAATAGATACCGTAGTTCACAACTGCTGTATTGCGGTCCAGATGCATTTCAGAAGTGGTGTAAGAATTGATCTTACCTTTGCTGTACGTTTTGTCCCAAATGATCGGCAAAGCCAAAGATTTGCTGACAACACGGCCCGTCGCAACGGATCTGAAGGTTTCAACTTTTACCACCGGTGCGCGCTCAACCAAGTTTCTTGGTTTGTCGGCTGACAGTGTTTCTGACGCCAGAACGTTACCACGGATCACGTCTTCGTAAGCTTTGCGGCCAGTATCGGTCGTCAAATCAAACAAGAACGAGAACCCATCGTCTGAAGATCTGAACTCACTCAAGCTTAAAGTCAGGATGGATACGTTGGTGAACATCGAGAAGCTGTTCAGCTTACCTTTGGACATTTTTACGTAAGCACGCTCAGAGCCGACTTTTTCCACGTAAGTTTCCCAAGTACCGTTCGCCAGTTTCGCCACCCCTGCACCGATTGGACCGAAGCCCGCGCCTGCAGAGAAGATGATTCCTCCGTGACCGATGTAGGTGATGCTGTCACCTGGATCCCAAGTGTCCAGATCTGCTGCATCCTTAGGTACAGACCAGCGACCACCCATATTACGGGCTTTGTCCAGAGTGCTCACATAGCGAACAGACTCTGTCTCTTTGCCCATGATTGGCAGAACGCCGACATAACCCCAGAAGTGCTGACGCAAACCTGTCGCATTGTCGAACCAGAAACGCACCTGAGCACCCAGACCCACTTCGATTGCGCCGTAGACAGTTTTTTGGAAACCATCACGGTAATCGCCATAGATCAATGTATCGGAAGTCGGACGGTAGTCATACTTCACGATGGATGTCGGCTGCACATTTCTGAAGTGCGGAGTCAGATTCACGATGTACTGACCATAATCGAAGCTCAGATGGAACAGAGGCTTCAATTTTGCTCTGAGTTTGTTTTTCTCTTCTTCTTTGAATCCAGTCGAGCTGGAGGACGTCGCTGTGGACTCTCCGGTCGTTGATGTCGAAGTGGAAGTTGAAGACGAGGAAGAACTGGATGACGTTGTCACTTCACCTGTCGTGGACGTTGTCACAGAAGTCGACGTTGCCGTCGTTACTGTGGTCGCCGTATCAGGATTGTAAGTGGTGGCCGTCGAAGTTGGTCCATAAGTACTTGTGCTTGGACCATAAGTCGTTGCAGTCGTATAACCAGTGGACTGATGACCTGTTGTGTAGCCAGTGCTGTAACCCGTACTGTAACCCGTGGAATAGCCAGTTGTGTAGCCGGTGCTGTATCCAGTTGTATAACCAGTGGAATACCCAGTCGTGTCACCTTTATGGCCGTTAGTGCCATAATTGCCCTTGTGACCATTGTCACCTTTATGACCGTTATCGCCTTTATGACCATTGTCTCCACGGTCCCCATTGTTACCGTAGTTGCCCTTACTGCCTTTATCGCCGTGATCACCGTTGTCGCCGTTGTTGCCATAATTGCCTTTAGAGCCTTTTTCACCACGGTCCCCGTTGTTACCGTAGTTGCCTTTACTGCCCTTATCGCCGTGATCACCATTGTCGCCGTTGTTGCCGTAATTGCCTTTAGAGCCTTTCTCACCACGGTCACCATTGTTGCCGTAATTGCCTTTATCACCATGGTCACCATTATTACCATAGTTGCCTTTACTGCCCTTATCGCCGTGATCACCGTTGTTGCCGTAATTACCTTTATCACCATGGTCACCATTGTTACCATAGTTGCCTTTATCGCCCTTGTTCCCAAGAATGCCGTGGTTTCCTAGAACACCATGATCACCGTTATCTCCGTGGTCACCATTGTTGCCATAGTTGCCTTTGCTACCTTTGTCACCATGGTCACCGTTGTTCCCATAGTTGCCCTTGTCCCCTTTGTTGCCGTTGCCGATGATCCCTTTGGTACCATTGCCCCCAGGCGTTGAATTCCAATTTACGAATCCGCCTTGGCCTCCGGTTTGGATCAATTGAGTATTTTTCGTGACGGTTTCAGATGGTGCATTCGCAAAAGCGACGTTTGCAACCATTGTCATTCCCGCCAGGAAAATCACCTTCCCTGACTTCCCACCCATTGCATTCTCCTTTGTAACCCCGTCCGCAAAAATTGAAGATGTTCAATCTTCGCAGGCAAGATCGGTTAAATTCTGTTCGAGCTGACAAAATTTTTAGAATGCAGGAATTATTATTGGCACTTTAATAAATCATAATTTCAGCCATTTAATTAACACATTTTGAAAGTGTCATACGACATCCGCCGTTTCGTTTTTTATTTGAAACAACAATTTTCTTTCAAATCCGTAAAGAACTTTTGCAAAAGAACTATGTTAATAACCACAAGAACCAACTGACTCCAATGAAGGAAAAAGCCTTATGAAATTGAAGGAAGACCTGAAATTCATCTTCAAACAAGGAAAGAAGATTCTGATAATGAGCTTCTTCACGTTGAATGTCGGCATCATGATTGTCGATGGACTGCCCGATCAAAGCACACTCGGTGAGCGATTCATCAAAGCCGTGCGTCGCTATCAGGCCATGGTGATGCTTTACCAGCCCTGGGCCATGTTTGCCCCAAACCCGATGAACACCAACGCCCATATCGAAGCTGACCTGATCTTTGAAGACGGTTCAACCGGCGTCTGGAAAATGCCTCGCCCGACAATCATGCAGGGACCGCGAAAAGTGCTGACCGGAGATCGCTATCGTCTGTTCGGTCAGGAAACCCTGCTGCCGAAAGAAAATGAACTGGTTTGGTTTGATGTGTCCCGATTTATCACCCGCGAAGTGATGGAAGCTGAAACACACGGAAAAAACCGAGTTCTGAAAGAAGTTGTCTTCAAAAGATATCAAAGCCGCGTGCGACCTCCGCCAGAGGCGCCGTTGATTCCTCACGGGACTTTGAGCACCAAATATGACACTGAAACCTTGTTCGTCTATAAACCGACCTTCGAAAGGATTCGCCATGAAGCTAAAAACGATCTTCAATAATTTCGAAGAATTTTTGTTCAAACCCCAGCCTGTCTATAGTGTTGCCCTGATGCGAATCGGCCTGGGTCTGATCTTATTGTTCAACTGGCTTATGCTTTATGCGGATCTGGATATCCTTTTCGGCCCCGATGGGATGGTTTCACTGCAGACCGCTCAACAATACGGAAATCCCTTCCGCTATTCTTTATTTGATTATATGCCGAACACGTCGAAGGTGACTCACACCCTGGCCTTCATCAATCTGCTGGCCGTTCTGGCCATGACGTTTGGTGCCTGGACCCGCACCGCCATCTTTGTTGCCTTTGTGACTTTGATTTCATTTCACCACCGCAATGGCTTTGTCATGAACAGCGCCGACTCGGTTTTAAGAAACTTTCTGTTTCTGCTGATGTTCACCCCCTGCGGCGATGCCTTCGCTATTGACCGCTGGCGTTTGCGCCTAAAAGGTCAGGCCCCTGAGGTGCCTGCAGAAAAAGCTCCTTGGGCCCTGCGCATGATCCAAATCCAATTCTGCGTTATCTATCTGGCCACGGTGATGTTCAAAATTAAAGGCGATCGGTGGGTCGACGGCACGGCCGTATATATCGCCACCCGACTGGATGACTTTGTCCGCTTTGAACTTCCACTGCTGAACAATATGATCTTTATCAAATACCTGACCTGGTCCACGCTGCTGGTGGAATTTGCCTTGGGAACTTTGGTGTGGATCAAAGACCTTCGTTACTGGATTCTGCTGGCCGGAGTCGGATTGCATCTGGGAATTGAGTACACCATGTCGATCCCCGTCTTTGAATGGGCGATGATTGTGGTGATGGTCAGCATGGTGGATTCACGGGATATCGAGCGCTGGATGGAAAAACTTCGCAAGTACCGCCAGCAAGCCCGCACGGCACAGACTCCCCAACCACAAACCACATAAAATCAGGACATAAAAAAAGCCGCTGTTCCCAGCGGCTTTTTATTTATTTGGATTTAACCAGGATCAGCGGTCTCCAGGCCAGAATGCTTGAAAACAGTCTGCCCTCTTTCGCCAGGGTCAGCCAGTCTTTCAGATCTTTTGGGTCCACCATGCAGATCATCGTGATAATCATGATCCATTCAAACATCGGGATATTCATCGAAAGCTCAATCCCCAGATGCAGTCCAATCCCGGCCAGAATCACCCAGTACCGCAGCTCGCGAATCCAGATCAGCGTCCCCAAGGCAAACTCCACCAGCAGCGTGGACCAGGTCAGGAACTTGATCACCACAAGACTGTTCAAAAGCCCCAGCGGCATTCGGACAAACTCATCAAGGCGTGTGGCGACATACACCGCTGTACCATCCGCCCATAAGGGCCCCTTCATCTTGAACATCACCGTGGCGATATAAATGACGCTGAATTGAATCTGCATCAACCGCAGCCCCCAGGGGGCCTTTTCCAAAGGCTCTGCCGGGGCCATCCCCTTGCGCACCTGCCACCAACGATCCAAGGACAGCCAGTCCCCACACGGAGTCAGGAACAACAAAAACAGGAAATTACGAATCACGATATCTGAACTGTTCAAAACAAAGACGTTGCGGTTATGAAACGAGATCAGGGTGAAAAACGCCAAAGCAATCGAGGTGCGGGTGAAAACTCCGAACAACACCCCTATCACCGCCCCCAGATGAACCAAGGCAACCAATGCCGGCACACGTGGGTCTGGCGGAAGCAGATCAAACAGACTAAAACGGAACGCCCCTGCCATCTTCAAAGAGCTTTCCAAAGAGAAAATCCCCTCGACTCCCCAGAAGGTGTCCAGATGACTCCACACCATAAACCAATTAATCAGCAGCACCACCCCGAATAAAACCCGCAACAAAGCCACGGTATGCACCGGCTGGGGCTTAAAGAAAAAATCATTCAAACCATTAGTGAGCGTTGTTAGCTTCATAACGAGGCCCTCCAGTCGGCTTAAAGTGGAAAACACTTTCGCTGTTATAATCCTTGCTCATCTGACCATGAGGTATGAACACCTGGGTCGGCGGTTGAACAGTGCTGGTATGACGATAGAAATAAAGCTGTTCAAATTCACGCTTGCGCCCGAACTGTTCCAGCTTAGCCACCTCGCGCGCCACATAGCGGGAAAGATCAAACCACAGCTCTGACTTTTCCATCGGCAACAGATTGTCCTGCTGGTACTTGCGATAACGTTCACCGGCCGTGAAACGATCCCAGCCATCCAGCTGTGACGCCCGCGGGAATGTCCATTGTTCTGTCGAGCCATCTTTGAATGTGATCGTGGCCGTTAGATACGAGTTCACTGAGGCTGGATTGGGAGCAAACATGCTCCAGGGTTGATCCAACCCAAAGAAAACCTGATACGGAGAAAGAGCCTGCAGAATGCGGTCACCGACTGCACTCCGGTCTGGCAATGCCGCCGTGACCATCATCACGATGTGACCAGTAATAAAGGCTGAAATCAGAACCTTCTTGAGTGCCGCCATGGCGAACCCCCTGTTGTTGTTGACCAACATCAGGGTTTATCCGAGCCGCCCCGCCTGACACAACAGCATTCAAGCGCATCTAAATTAAGAATTCATCAGCTAGATTTCAGCCCTTTAAGACAAGACAAAAACTACTTCTTTTTGCTGTCGCTTTTGATTTCCACCGTGTCTGCGGCCATCGTGTATTCAATCGTCACCTTCTGACCGACCTTCAAATCACCCGTCACTTTGGTGTTCGGGTTTCTTTCAATCTCCCAGCGGTCGCTGCCTTTCTGCACGATAATGCGGGAATCAGAAAGCTCAACAATCGGACCCGTCACCTGATAGGTCTTCGCCGCAAAAGCACTCATTGAAAACAACATTGCGCCCAGTACAACTATGAATTTCATGTCAGCTCCTTGTAAGAGTCGTGTTTGATTATTATTAGAATCACCCTTGGAAAAACCTCAATTCCGAACCCCTAAAAGTGCCTAAGAGCAGAGAAAATGGGGCTATTCTGGAACGTCACCGAACACGCGTCTATTTTATATACAGGGGGACTTTTAGCGGCACCATGCTCCCGTTCAGATCAAATTTAGGACACTAAAACAGGTAAAAAAGCTGGCACATGCCTTGTAAGGAAGGTTCATGGAATTATTGAATCCTCACGTAATTGAAAGTTGGAAAGCATGAAGAAACTTGTGACCGCCCTTATCATCACCCTTGCCAGCATCCAAAGCTATGCTGACAGCCTGTATGACAAGAAAATCAAAGACGTGCGCATTTACGACATGTTTAAAAAGCAAGGCGTGCCTGAGGCGGCTTTGCAAAGAACTTTCGAATTCCTGGATGTCAACGCCGGCAAAACCGTCAAAATGAAGGCGAAGATCCGCGGTCGCGAAAAGACTTACATGAGCACTCGCGATGTCACTATCAAATCTGAATTTGTCGCAGTTATTGATTTCTCAAAACCTTCCAGCGAAAGACGCCTTTATATCATGAACATGCAGACCGGTGGCGTAACCAAGCACTTCGTGGCTCACGGCAAAGGCTCTGGCGTAAATGTGGCGGCGAAGTTCTCTAACATCGATGGTTCCAAGATGTCTTCCCTGGGTCTGTACCTTGGTGGCAACACGTACTATGGTGGTCACGGTGAATCTTTGAATCTGTACGGTTTGGAAGCTTCCAACAGCAATGCGGCTGAACGTGACATTGTCGTTCATGCAGCAAGCTACGTTTCTGAAGACTACGTAAAAAGCCAGGGCCGTCTGGGCCGTAGCTGGGGTTGCCCGGCAGTTGCTCCCGGCATTATCAAAAGAATGCTGACGAACTTCAAAGACGGTGGCCTGGTTTACGCCTACCATAAAGATCTGACAGCCAGCACCCAGAAGGATCCAACCCTGCAAGTCGTGCAAGAGCACGTGGAAGAGGTAGACATCGATCTTCCGGAAGAAGAAGAAAGCGTTCGTAAAAATCCAACGGCAGCAGCTCCAAACACCAGCGGCCTGCCAACCGGAAATGCCGAAATTCTTTCAGTCCCACTGGAAGATTCCAGAGACTAAAAAACAAAAAGGGCTGCAACCGCAGCCCTTTCTTTTTTCCTAAATCCAATCTCAAATTTTCAATATCTAATTTCTGCTGTAATCGTCCTGATAACGGACGATATCGTCTTCACCAAAGTAGGTTCCCAATTGAACCTCTACAAACTCCAGCATCTCGCCGGAATTATTGCGCATGCGGTGCTTCGCCCCCAGTGGGATATGAATGTGACTGCCAGCCTTCACCGGGATCACCTGATCATTCAGAACCACTTCGCCGGATCCCTGAGTGATCGTCCAGTGCTCTTCACGTTTGGCGTGAGACTGATATGACAACTGGGAATGCGGGTTCACGCGAATAACCTTGGATTTGAAGTTTTCCGTATCCTTCAGGATTTCGAAATAACCCCAAGGACGATACTCATAGACATGCTCTTTCACCAGTGGGGATTTGGCTTGAGTCAAAGTCTCAACCACATGGCGCACATCCTGAGACTGGCCTTTTTTAACCAGCATCAGGGCGTCCTTGGTATCCACGACGATCACATCTTCCAAACCAATCATGGAATAGTTCTTATTCGGATCGCCAAAGACAAAGTTATCCTGTCCTTTGACATTGATGATGTCCTGCCCTTTTTGCAAAGCAGCCACGGCATCCCAAGAACCCACATCACTCCAACCAAAGTCCGCCGGCACACAAGCCAGTTCCGCTTCGCTCAGTTTTTCCATGATCGCATAGTCAATAGAAATGCTTTGAACCTGAGCATAGATATCACCTAGGTTGGAAGCATCGGCCTTCAAGGCTGAAATCTGATTCCACAAAGTCGGCTGATGTTTTTCAAACAGACCCGCCATATGAGAAACTTTGAAAACAAAGATCCCCGCATTCCAGCTGAAACCACCTTGAGAGATAAATTCTTCCGCTTTTTTCAGATCCGGCTTTTCATGGAATTTCACCACGGAATAAGCCTTCAACCCCATTTGATCTTTTAAGCTGGTCGTCTTGGTCTGAATATAGCCATAGCCAGTTTCTGGATATGAAGGCGTGATGCCCAAAGTAACCACGCGGTTTTCTTTCGCCACGGTGGAAGCAAATTCCACAACTTTCAGGAAAGCATCTTCTTTGGTGATCAGGTGATCTGACGGGAAGACCCCGACGATCTCGTCCCCTTTACCCTGATCCAGTAAAAGCTTGCACAGGGCCGCCACGGCAGGAGCGGTGTTTTTGCCCGTTGGCTCGTAAACAACCTGAACGGCTTCGCCTTGGTTGGCCTTAACACCTTCGCCTTGGTTGGCTTTCAGATTCAGTTCAGTCAACGTCTGCAGGGCCTTGGAGGTTACGATCCAGGGGCTTCCCATACGCATACATCTTTTCAGGGTCAGAGTCTGTAGAGGCTCCCCGAAAATGTCGCAAAATTGTTTGGGCATCTGCTGACGGGATACGGGCCACAATCGTGTTCCGCTTCCTCCCGATAATATAACCGGTATCAAAACTACCTCCGAGATCAGTCCTCAATCTATATCATCAAAGGCAGTTTCTGAGTAATTAAGACCTTACAATGGCTCAATTCGTCAAAAAACTGAGGCTTTTTAGCTGCTTAAAAGATGTCGTCAAATCGAATTTAAGGCCCCCTAAATCTTTGCATACCACGACTTCGAGGTAGAGTTCCGGCCCGAATTCAAGTAAGACAGTCCCCATGGTTAAACACACCAAAAAGCTTTTGGTTCAGTCCGCTAAGATTCTTTTTTCAGCCGGCATCATCTACTGGCTGATCCAATCCGGAAAGCTGAACTTCTCTGCCCTTAAAAACCTGCTGACACCGACCACGGCGTCTGTGGCACTGCTTTTGGTTTTGCTGAACCTGTTCCTGGCCAGCGAAAGATGGCGCACCCTGATCCGTTCCCAAGGCATGAATGCGGGTCCTTTGAAGGTCTTTAAGCTCAGCCTGATTGGTTCATTCTTTAACTTTGCCATGCCCGGCGGGGTCGGCGGCGATGTTATCAAAGCTTACTATTTCACCCGGGCCAATCCCGGTTCCAAAGTCATTGCCGTGACCAGCGTCCTGATGGACCGGGTGCTGGGACTGTTTGCCATGGTTCTATTGGCGCTGCTGGTGATGCTTTATGACCTGAACCACATCATGACCATCCCGACCCTGACGACATTGTTCTGGTTCATTCTGGCGCTGTTCTTTGCGTTTGTGATTGCTCTGGCCCTGATCTTTTCGCCAAAGATCTACAAGACCTCGCTGCTAAAGCGCGTGATCAACAAACTGCCTTTGTCTGAAAAGTTCATGAAGCTTTATGAAAGCATGCACCTTTACGGCAAAGACGGAAAACGCTTCATGCTGGTGCTGTTCCTAAGCCTTCTGTCCCAGGGCTGCTCGATTGTGTTTTTGATCATTGCCGGCAATGCGGCAGGCTTCACGGAGGTCGCAGCGAAAACCTATTTCCTGGTGGCGCCACTGGGGTATATGGCGACGGCGATCCCGATTTCTCCAGCCGGTGTCGGTGTCGGTCAGGCGGCATTCTATTTCCTGTTTAATATCTATAACGGATCAACATCTGAAGTCGGTCCAACTGTGATCACGGCCTTCCAAGTCACCACCTTCGTGGTGAGCTTGCTGGGTGCCTTCTTCTATCTGCGTATTAAAGAACGCGTGGATGCTTCCACACTAGAAGACCTGGGCTAAATCAAAGCGTCAGGTCCGAGAGTTTTTCCAAAACCGTGAATTTGAAATTGGAATACGCAGCCTGATGCGCCTGCAAAGACTTCACTTCTTTGTCGGTTTTTTCTGAAGCCAGCAGGTACAAACGCCCCACCCCGGCAGCAAAAGCCGCCTTCAGGTCCGAAGCACTGTCACCAACCATCACGGATTTCGCCATATTCACACGCAGCTTGCTGTTCACTTTCAGCAGCATGCCGTTGCGAGGCTTGCGAAGTCCCGCCAGCAAACGCCCGCGAGGACTGCCCGCTTCATCAATAAACGCCGACCACTCGCAGTCGTCAATCCACGCCCCTTGCTGGGCTAAAAGCTGCATCATACGCTGATGCACGGACTGATACTGAGACCAGCTGATCCAGCCTCGCCCCAATCCGGACTGGTTCGTCACCAGCGCCACCCAATAAGACTGCGCATGGGCTTTGTTAATCAGCTCGCAAATGCCCGGCAGCAGCTGAACTGCTTCGGGGTCTTTGTTATAGGGAACGTTCTTAACCACCACATCATCGCGATCCAGGAACAGACATCCTGCCCCGTGCTCGCCATCCAGTCCCTGCAGCGCCGACCATTGCCCCCAATGGGCTTTCAAAGCTTGCAAAATCAGCTGCCACTTGTGCAGGCTTAAATCAGCAAAGGTATAGTCCCATTGATGGGATTCAGCAGACGATGCTTCCGCCCCCAACAAGACCCGTTGACCATTCAGAATTGCATCCACAGAAGTCAGGACAGATTTTTGGTTGGACTGGAACAAGACCAGATCTTCTGGACGTGTGACATACTTTTGTGCCAGCAGATCTTCAGCTGTGCGTGTGACAAAAGGAATTTCCCCGGCAAAGTCCTGCACCAATGGCTGCTGCCATTGCGACAATGTGGCCGGATTCTGATCTGCAATAAAGACCAGACTGCCACCCAGTTGAACTGTTTCAACAATCAAAAGTTCCAGGGGATGTGACATAGAGGCCCAGTTTACGACAAACCGCCCCTTGTGTCCTCGGGTTTCTACTTGCCGCCTTGCATTTATGCTTATTAAAATTCCTGCAGGAGGAAATTCATGACGGCCTTACTGAAGCAGATTTTTAATTTTCTAAAACTCCTCAACTCGGACACCGGAACCAACCAACTGGCCTCGGGCCTGTCGCTGGGACTGATCCTGGGGTTTTCCCCGTTCATCTCCATTCAGACTTTCGCGGTCTTTGCGATTATCTTTATTTTCCGCGTGCAGATTGGTGCAGCCTTCCTGTCGGCGTTCTTTTTCAAGTTCGTGGCCTTCATGTTTGACGGACCGGCTCACCACCTGGGTAAAGCCGTGCTTGAAAACGAAAGCCTGAAACCCCTGTTCACCACCATGTACAACATGCCGCTGGTGCCAATGACCCGCTTCAACAACAGCATCGTGATGGGATCCATGATTGTGTCCATCCTGCTTTTGCCGTTTGCATTCTTCGCCTTCAAAGCGCTGATCCTGAAATATCGCGCCACCGTGGTGGCACGATTCAAAGGCACGAAGTTCTGGAAAGCCTTCACGGCAACCAAGCTTTACAACTGGTACTGCACTTACGACAACCTTTACGGCTAGGACACACAGCACATGACAACACCTGAAACAACACCCGTAAAAAAGAAAAAAGAAAAAGGCCCGATCCGCTGGGAAGCCATCATTCCGTTTGTGATCATCTGTGCGGTTATTGGATTGTACTTCCACTTCTTCTTCGACTCTCACCTGCGCAAGGGCATGGAATGGGCCGGATACAAAGCTGTCGGCGCCGAAGTGAACATCGCCAAAGTTGAAACCAGTTTCTTCAACGCCAGCCTGCGCATTCAGGGCATCGAAGTGACTGACGCAGAAAAGCCAACCCACAACTCTTTGAACATCGGCGACATCCGCTTCTCAATGCTGTGGGACGCCTTACTGCGTGCGAAAGTGGTCGTGAATGAAGCCGCCGTTGAACAGATCGCCTTTGGCGTAAAGCGGGCCCGTCCGGGTCGCGTGGCTCCGCCAGAGCCGGTGTCCAACGAACCAGGCCTTGCTGACAAACTGAAAGAACAGGCCATCAACGAAGCCCAGCAACAAGCCGGCGACAGCGTTCTGGGTGACGTGATTGCGATGCTGACGGGCACTGACGCCAACGTGCAACTGCAAAAGCTGCAGGATTCATTGCCGTCCAAAGCGATGCTGGAAAATTTTGAAAAAGAACTAAAAGCCAAACAAGCCACTTGGGATGCGCGCATGAAGTCTTTGCCTCAAGGTAAAGATATCGAGGCTTTGAACAAGCGCCTGAACGCCATCAAGTACAAAGACTTTAAAACTCCGCAGGAACTGCAGTCTTCTTTGCAGGAACTGGATAAAGTCTTTAAAGATGGCGATGCCATGTACAAACAGGTGCAAGGCGCTGGCAATGATCTGCAAAAAGACCTGAAAGCACTTGAAGCCCAGTACAAGGAAATCGAAAAGCAGGTCAAGGCCGACATCAAAAGTCTTGAACAGCATTTCCGCATTCCAAAGCTGGATGCCAAGTCCATGTCGATGGCGATCTTCAATCGCTATCTGGGGCCGTACAAAGCCAAGTTCTTCCGTTACAAGGCCATGGCTGAAAAATACATTCCGCCAAACCTGCTGAATAAAAAAGAAAAGGACCCGGAAGACATCCCACTTCAGCCGCATCCACGTGAAAACGGGATCAGCTATGAATTCGGACGGCCGAACTCGTATCCTTTGGTGTGGATCAAACGCACAGCGGTCAGCTCTCAAGCGGGCTTGACTCCGGATGCGGGGAACATCAAGGGTGAGATTCTGGATATCACAACCCACCAGAAACTGATCGGCAAGCCGACCGTAGCCTCTTTGTCCGGGGACTTCCCGTCCAAGGAAATCATGGGCTTCCTGGTACGCCTGTCTTTGGACAACACCAAGCCTGACAGCATCGTTGATTATCGCTTCAAGGTGGATTCGTACTCGATCGAAGGCAAAGAGCTGGTGCAGTCCCCTGACGTGCAGATTGCCTTTAATAAAGCCAAGGGCAGCATCGGCATCGAAGGCAAGCTTGTGGGTCTAAAGAACATCACGGTGAACATGGACAACAAGTTCACGCAGATCGAATACGCGGTGGGATCCAAGAACGAGATTGCTGATCAGATTCTAAAGGCCGTCTTTGCCGGCATCCCGGTAGTGACGCTGAACGTGGATGGTCAGGGCACGTTCCCGAATGTTCCTTTGTCTATCAACTCCAACCTGGGACCTGAGCTGCAAAAAGGATTCGAAAAGCAGATCCAGGCCAAGATTGACGAAGCCCGCAAAAAGATCGAAGCCTACGTCAATGAAGAGATCGGCAAACAGCGGGCCCGCGTGGAAGCCGAGATCAACAAACTGCGCGGCGATCTGGACAAGGAAATCAAGAAAGCCGAAGGCCAGTTGAACGAACAGAAAAAACAAGCTGAAGCCCGCGTGAATCAGGCGAAAAAAGACGCCGAAAACCAGGGCAAGAAACAGCTTGAAAAAGAAGGCCAGAAAGCTGTCGATGATCTGAAGAAAAGATTCGGACTTTAAGATTTGAAATTTTCTGCCAACGCAAAAGACACCCCCAAAAAGGGTGTCTTTTTTTGTCTAATTTTTCAGCACGGTCCTGTAAAGATCTTCGGCAGTAACTTGTAACTTACTGTTTTCACTTATCAATTTTCCTCACTTTTTCACTTTGCCTCTATTTTAGGCATTCACTTTCTGCTAGCCTTGACGATGAGGTAGGTATGAAAGCATCGTTCAAAACACATTTAGCAGTTTTAGGTTGTGTGATTGGAACCCTTTCCGCGGGTTGCGCGAAAATGAATTTTGCGCCCGTCCCTGAGCAGGACACCACCGCGGTTACACCGCCCACCACGACTCCCAGCAAAACAATCTCCACCAGCGAGGTCGTGGCTTACGGTAATAAGCAGGTCGACTTCCTGTTTGTACTGGATGATTCCAATTCAATGCTTCCCGAGCTTAAAAAACTCGCGGCCCGCATGGGCACCTTCGTAAGCTCTCTGGATGCCAGCAATATCGACTGGCAAATGTGCCTGACGACCACCAGAGGCGTTAATTCCGGTGGCTCCCTAACCTACGGCAGCCCTTATAATTGGGCCAACTATGCGCCCGTTGGCGGGGCTCCGGCCTATATCCTTAAAAAAGGGACCGCCAACCTGAACACCATCTTTAATTCCACTATTGATACCCTGGGTATTGGGGGTGGCAGCTCCGGGGATGAACGCGCAATCAAAGCCGCCCATGACCACTTTGAAGCCGCTGGCGTGCATGGTTGCTATCGTCCGGGAGCCGCAATTTCGGTGATCGTGATTTCAGATGAAGACGAACGATCTGTGGGCGGCGTGGCTTCCCGCGTGAAAGCCAATGATGCTGCCGGCGTGCTTTTGCCGATGGAGGCTTCCGACATGCCAGCCAATCTGGTGGCGAAATCCAAAAGTGTCTTCGGCCCGGATGTGCGCTTCACTTTCAGCTCGATCATCGTGAAACCCGGCGACACCGCTTGCGAAGCTGAACAGGACAAAGACACTTCGCCTAGTCACCCGGGCTACTTCTATGAGGAAGCGTCCAAACTGACCGATGGTGGCGTGGGCAGTATTTGTGATTCGGATTACAGTGCGAATCTGAACACATTCAAGGACAAGATCGTGAACTCGCTTTCCAACTTGAATCTGGAATGCGAACCGGTTCCTGAAACTCTGAAGGTCAGCATTGATGGTTTGAATATCCTGAACTACAAAATCGAAAAGAGCGTTTTGAAGTTCACTTACGCCCTGATTGAGGGCACCAAGATCGACCTGCAATACGACTGCGTAGAGGGGATTCCTTAGCAAGGCGACGGCATTCGCCGCGCGCTTCACTGCCTTTAAACGACAAAAGCCGCTCTCTCGAGCGGCTTTTTACTTTGGCCTTATTGCGCCGGCTTTGCGCCCAGCAGAGACTGAACGTAAGACACAGAGTCTTTGTTGAACCATTCGATGGATCCCACAACCTTTTTAACCAGTTTGTGATCCGTGCCCAGCACCAGGGATTCTGGCAGGCGCGCCACCTGGAACTGCTTCATTAAAGAGCGGTCTTCGTCATAAACGATATGAATATTCGCGCCCTTCATTTCCGGGAAGGACTTCATAAAGACATCGATGTCGTTGCGGCTGCTATCGCCGGAAACTGCGATCAACTGAACATCACCTTTGAATTCCTTGATCAGCTTGATCAGGGAAGGGACTTCCTCAATACAAGGCCCGCACCAGGATGCCCAGAAGTTCAGGATAACCACTTTGCCTTTGAAGGCATCAAGCTCTACGGGTTTACCGTCCAGATCCTTGGTCACAAAGTTAGGAACGCCTTCCTTTTCCATAGCCTCAATCGTGGTGTAATCTGAGGTGGTTTGGTTCAGCTTGCTGGCAAAGAATTGGGTGTAGGCCCACAAACCAGCTGCTGCCAGAATAAAGACGATACCGAAGGCTTTAAGGTGTTGTTTCATGGGACTCCCCTTTTCAGCAAGGAACTGAGTACCCAAGGTAAAGATTGTCGCCCGGGATGGCAAGACGCAATGGTGATAAATGGCGAGAGCGGTTCGCAAAGCCAGCGAGAGGTCCGATAGTTTTGAAGGATAAAACGAGGGATGCTAAAAATAAAAAAGGCCCAAGTTTCCTTGAGCCTTTTTTTGAAGATCTTAATCAGATCCCAGAATTAAGCGCGAGCTGCAGATGCTGCTCTGTCTTTTTTCTGAGTCTTTTTAACAGCTTTTTTCTTCGCTGCTACTGCTTTAGTGGAAGCTTTTTTAGCTACAGCTTTTTTCGCTGGAGCTTTAGTAGCTTTCGCAGTTTTAGCGGACTTTTCAGATTTCTCTGCAGTGTCAGCTGTTTTAGCTTCGAAATCGTAGTCTACGAACTCAAGGAATGCCATTTCAGCAGTGTCACCTGGGCGACGACCGATCTTGATGATACGAGTGTAACCACCAGGACGTGTTTTGAAACGTGGAGCAAGATCCTTAACGATTGTAGCAACCGCTTCTTTGTTCGGGTAACGAGAAAGCAACAAACGAGTTGTAGCCAAGTCACCTTTTTTACCCAAAGTGATCGCTTTTTCAACGTGGCGACGTACTTCTTTAGCACGGTCAACAGTTGTAGTGATACGGCCGTGCTCGATCAAAGAAGTCACAAGACCTCTCAACAAAGCTTTTCTTGGGCCAGATTTACGATCGAAATGTTTTACTCTTCTTCTGTGTGAACTCATTTTATTCTCCGGTTAAACGGGCTGACCGTATAAGGTATCAGCACGATAGAACACTCTTTGGTTAATTTGGTCGAGTGTTGCTTTTTCAGGGCTCCGTGCCCTCGCAGCCCCGCAGGGCCGCGTGTTCAAACACCATTCTTGGTGTCTATTTTTGGTTACTGTTGAGTCTCTCTCTTTTGAGGAGGTTGACTTGGATCCCAACCAGCCGGTGGCCAGCCTTCGATCTTCATGCCAAGGCCCAATCCCATTTCGCCCAGAATCTCTTTGATTTCATTCAAAGATTTACGGCCGAAGTTTTTGGTCTTAAGCATTTCTGCTTCAGAACGTACTACCAACTCGCCGATGTAGCGGATGTTAGCGTTCTTCAAGCAGTTCGCAGAACGAACAGAAAGCTCAAGGTCGTCAACAGAACGGAACAAGTTCTCGTTCAGAGTTGGAGAACCAAGCTCGCGTGCTTCTTCTGCAGGCTCCATAGTCTCGTCGAAAGTCAGGAAGATTTGCAGTTGTTCTTTCATGATTTTGGAAGAAAGAGCTACTGCTTCTTCTGGCTTCAAAGAACCGTCTGTCCAAACTTCAAGAGTCAATGCATCGTAGTCAGTTCTTTGACCAACGCGCGCATTAGAAACATTGTAGTTCACTTTTCTGATTGGGCTGTAAAGAGCGTCAACGCCAATAAAGCCAACTGGAAGATCAGTTTCTCTGTTTTCAACTGGTACATAACCACGACCGAAGCTTACAACGATTTCCGCGTTGAAGTTTGCGTTCGCGCCCAAAGTAGCGATTGGAAGATCTGGGTTCAAAACCTCGATCTTATCGGTAGTTTGGATGTCCGCTGCAGTCACTTTGCCTGGACCTTTTTTGGAGATCTTCAAAGTCAAAGAATCTGCAGTGTACTGTTTAAAGCGCACTTCTTTGAGGTTCAGGATGATGTCAGTGACGTCCTCAAGAACATCTGGGATCGTAGTGAACTCGTGCAATACGCCTTCGAACTTAACAGCTGTAATTGCAGAACCCATCATGGAGCTAAGAAGAATTCTTCTTAGGGAGTTACCCAAGGTAACGCCAAACCCTCTTTCAAGGGGACGGATAATGAATTTAGCGTAGTCATCACGAAGAGAATCACGATCAACCTCAAATCCCTTTGGTTTGATCATTTCTCTCCAAAACTTATAATAGTGCTCTTGCATAGCTCCCCCGAGAGGTAAAATTATCTTGAGTAGTATTCAACGATCATGTTCTCTTCAACAGCAACTGCTACGTCTTCACGATTTGGAAGATCTTTAACAGTTCCAGTGAACTTAGCATGATCGGCTTCAAGCCATGCTGGCACAGAGCGTCTAGCTACCGCTTGGATAGCAGACTGGATCTTAGCCATTTCGCGGCTTGATTCAGCAACTTGAATAACATCGCCTTTATTCACAAGAATGCTTGGGATGTTAGCTCTTTTACCATTCAACAGGAAATGGTTGTGCTTAACAAGCTGTCTTGCTTCGCGACGAGAATTTGCGTACCCCAAAGTGTACACAACGTTATCAAGGCGAGTCTCGAGTAATTTAAGAAGCGCATGACCGGTCAATTCTTTTGCACGGTTGGCTTCTCCAACATATTTCACAAATTGTTTCTCAGAAACGCCATAGTATCTTTTGGCTTTCTGTTTTTCACGCAATTGAAGCGCAAATTCAGAGAACTTCAAACGAGACTGACCATGTTGTCCTGGAGGATAAGGTCTTCTTTCGAAAGAACACTTATCTGTGTAACAACGGTCACCCTTCAAGAAAAGTTTCACGTTTTCGCGACGGCAAAGCTTACAAACGCTTTCGTTAATGCAGCTCACGATATACTCCTTAGATTCTTCTACGCTTAGGTGGACGGCAACCGTTGTGAGGAACTGGAGTCACGTCTTTAAGAGACAAGATTCTCATTCCAGTAGCAGCCAATGCACGAATTGCAGGCTCACGACCAGCGCCTGGTCCTTTCAAGTAAACGTCCACAGATTTCATGCCTGCTTCCATAGCCTTCTTTGCAGCGTCTTCTGCCGCGACTTGAGCTGCAAATGGAGTACCTTTACGGCTTCCTTTGAAACCGAGGTGACCTGCAGAGGACCAGGACACGGTAGCACCGGTTGGATCAGTCATCGTTACGATAACGTTACCGAACCCAGCTTGGATATAGCAGTTCCCTTGTGGAACGTTTCTTTTTACTTTTTTCTTTGTAACAGCTTTTTTATCAGTGTTCATTTACGCAACCTCAATTATACGGCTTTTTTCTTGTTAGCTACCGTCTTTTTAGGACCTTTGCGAGTACGTGCATTAGAACGAGTGTTCTGACCACGAACAGGCAAGCCTTTACGGTGGCGGATACCACGGAAGCAGTTCAAATCCATCAAACGTTTGATGGATTGACCGATTTCACGGCGCAAGTCACCTTCTACTTTGAAGTTAGCTTCAACGATGCTACGGATTTTAGCAATGTGCTCATCAGTCAGACCTTCAGTTCTTAGTTCAGAAGGAATACCAACTTGCTTGCAGATCATAGCAGCACGAGGACGGCCGATGCCGTAAATATAAGTCAATGCGATTTCAACGCGCTTATTTCTAGGTAAGTCGACACCAAGGATACGTGCCATGATTAACCCTGCCTTTGCTTATGTTTAGGGTTCTCGCAGATAACGCGAATAACGCCTTTTCTTTTGATAACTTTACACTTATTACAGATTGCTTTAACTGATGGTCTTACTTTCATACTGTCTTCCCATACGCTTAGTTTTCACTTCATTAAAAAAGTGAAAATTCCAGCAAAAAAACGAATGCGGTCCGGCACGCTAACACCGAAAAAAATTAAAGTCTAGAGATAAAAATAATACAGCCGTCTATTTTATTATTTTTTCGATCTCTTGATAGACTTCTTCGGTGTCTCTATTTCCGTCCACTTCGATATATTTGCCTGATTTTTTATAAAACTCTTTTAGGGGGCTCGTGAACTCTTCATAAGTCTTCAGGCGGGTCTCAATAACCTCAGCCTTGTCATCATTCCGTTGAATGACCTCACCACCGCACAAATCACATTTGCCCTCTACTTTGGAGGGCTTACTGACTATATGATAGACAGCGCCGCAATTTTTACAAACGCGTCTGCCAGTCAGCCTATCCATCAGGATTCTCATTGGAACTTCAAGGAAGATTGCCTTCCCGATGGATAGATTCATTTTTACAAGTAATTCATCTAGAGCCTGGGCCTGAGCCACAGTTCTAGGGAAACCATCTAAAATAAAGTTTTGGAGGCCTTTTTGGAGAACTTCTTCAACCATGCCGATAACGATGCTATCTGGCACAAGTTGACCTTTATCCATAAATTCCTGGGCTTTTTTGCCGAGGTCCGTCTGGCCTTTAATGGCTGCTCTGAATAGATCGCCAGTGCTGATCTGTGTCATTCCCTGGCGTTTAATCAAAAGCTCAGACTGCGTACCTTTACCGGCCCCCGGGGCTCCAAACAGGATCAAGTTCATTAGAACTGAACCCTTCTGCTACGGATCTTAGCACCCTTAAGGAAGCCCTCATATTTCTGAGTGATCATATGAGACTGGATCTGTTGAGCAGTATCCAAAGCAACACCCACCAAGATCAACAAGCTGGTACCACCGAAGTGGAATGGCACGTTGAATTGGTTAACCATGATGCCTGGAAGAATACAAATAGTACAAAGATAGATACAACCAACTACGTTTACGCGCTCCAAAACTCTTTGGATGTAGTCTGCAGTGGATTTACCAGCGCGAACGCCAGGAACGAAACCACCGTATTTTTTCAGGTTGTCTGCCACGTCGTTAGGATTGAAAACGATCTCCGTATAGAAGAAGGAGAAGAAGACAATCAAAGCCACGAACATGATGTTGAAGATAGTGCCGGAAGGATTCAAAGAATCCTGAAGCGCCTTCAACCAAGGTGTGTTCACGAATTGAGCCATTGTCGCCGGGAACATCAACAAGGAACTCGCGAAGATTGGCGGGATAACACCAGAGATATTAAGTTTGATAGGAAGATGGCTTGTCGGAGTCTGCATGGATTGCATACCGCCGCCGCCTTGTCTTTGAGAATACTGAACTGTGATTCTACGCTGAGCCACTTCCATATAGATAACGGCTGCGATGATCGCCACCATGAAGGCAACCAACAAAAGAACCAATGCAAAACGCATTTCACCAGTACGAACAAGCTCCCAAAGCTGTTGAACACCACCTGGGATCGCAGCAGCGATACCAGTGAAGATGATCAGGGAAGTACCGTTACCGATACCACGCTCTGTGATCTGTTCACCCAACCACATGATAAAGCAGGTACCTGCAGTCAATGTGATGATAGTCATGATTTGGAACGGAAGGAAGGCCACGGTCGGAGCGATCACCAAAGGATGTCCATCCGGGCTTGTAGAATTCATCAACCATGTGCTGATGCCGTAACCCTGGATAACCGCCAAAGCCACAGTCGCATAGCGAGTGTATTGGTTGATTTTGCGACGACCTTGCTCCCCTTCTTTCTTAAGAGCTTCCAGATACGGGATCGCAGAAGTCAAAAGTTGGAAGATGATGGAAGAGGAGATGTAAGGCATGATTCCCAGTGCAAAGATACTGAACTGGGAAAGTGCGCCACCTGTAAAGGTATTAAATAGGCCAAAAATTCCACGGCTTTGAGCCTGGAAAAATGAGAGCACCGCTGAACCATCCACTCCCGGAGTCGGAACGTGTACACCAATTCTGTAAATGGCCAAAAGAGCCAATGTGAACAAGATGCGCTTACGAAGATCAGAATTTTTTGCGATGCTCTCAATTGCAGACACTACTTAATTACCTCGACTTTGCCGCCAGCAGCTTCGATAGCTTTCTTGGCGCTTTCTGAGAATTTATGAGCTTTTACAGTCAAAGCTGTTTTAAGCTCGCCATTTCCCAAAATCTTAACAGCGCCTTTGGACACAAGTCCAGCAGCGTATAGAGATTCAGGAGTGACTTCACCAGAAAATTTAGCAAGTTGTCCTACGTTTACAATCTCAAAGTTGTTAGCAAACGCTACGTTGCTGAAACCGAACTTAGGAAGACGACGGTGAAGTGGAGTTTGACCACCCTCGAAGCCTCTACGCACTGTTCCACCGGTACGAGCCAACTGACCCTTGTGACCTTTTGTAGATGTGCCGCCCATACCAGAACCGATACCACGACCGATTCTTTTTGGAGCATGCTTGGACCCTGCTTTAGGTGCCAATGTTTTAAGCAAGCTCATGATTACCCCTTAACTTCAACATCAAGAAGATGTTGAACTTTCATGATATTACCACGTGCCGCAGCAGAATCTTTCACCTCAACAGTTTGGCGAATTTTCTTAAGACCAAGGATACGTACAGCATCCTTTTGATCTTGCGTGCATTTGATAGTTGATCTTTTCAATGTTACTACGAATGTCTTAGCCATTTTTGCCACCAGTCCGCGAATTAAAGCTGTTGTTTCAACTGCTTCAAGCCGTCGATTGTTGCTCTTACTGCATTGTGAGGGTTACGAGTACCAACACATTTAGTAAGAATGTCTTTTACACCTACAGATTCAAGAACGGCACGTACCGCACCACCCGCGATTACACCAGTACCTGGAGCAGCTGGTTTCATGATAACCTTAGCTGCACCAAATCTACCGATAACTTCGTGAGGGATCGTACGACCTTCCTTCAAAGCTACAGATTTAGCAGATTTTTTAGCGGATCTGCTTGCTTTACCGATTGCTTCTGGAACTTCACCAGCTTTGCCGGAACCGAATCCAACATCACCAGCTTTGTTGCCTACAACTACTAGAGCTGCGAAAGAGAAGCGACGACCACCCTTAACAACTTTTGTTACGCGGTTGATCGCTACTACACGCTCTTCTAATTCAGCTGCTTGAGCTTGAACTTTCTCCACACATCACTCCTTAGAAATTCAGGCCGCCCTCACGAGCGCCGTCAGCAAGAGATTTAACACGTCCATGATAGAGGTAACCGTTTCTATCGAAAACAACGTCTTTGATGTTTTTCGCAGTAGCTGCTTTAGCTGCTTCGATACCAACAAGTTTCGCCATATCGATGCCGGATTTATCCTCTTTACCCAAAGAAGAAACAGCCACCAGAGTGTTGCCATCTACGTCATTGATAATTTGAACGTAAACGTGCTTACCGCTTCTGAATACGCAAAGACGAGGTCTTTCCGCAGTTCCTTTAACGGTCTTGCGGATTCTGATCTTCTTCTTGAGGCGATTTACTTTTCTTTCGCTTGTATGCTTACTAAATTTCAATTTCATACTTTACCTCAATTATTTACCAGCAGACTTACCGGCTTTACGTCTGATCTGCTCACCAGCGTAACGAACACCTTTACCCAGGTAAGGCTCTGGTGGACGGAAGGAGCGAATTTTCGCTGCTACCTGACCAACAAGCTCTTTACTTGGACCATTCACGGTCAAGCTGGTTTGCTTCTCAACTTTAATTTCAATACCTTCTGGGATATCGAATACAACAGGGTGAGAGAAGCCCAAAGAAAGCTCCAACTTTTTACCTGCTACGTTCGCACGATATCCAACCCCTTGAAGCTCCAAGCCTCTAGAGAAACCCTTAGTCACGCCGATTACTGCGTTTTGAATAAGAGCTCTGTAAAGACCGTGCATCGCGCGGCTTTCTTTTGTGTCATCATTCGGAGTCAAAACTACTTTGTTGCCGTCGATTTTCGCGGAAACATTTGGTTTCATACCGATTTTCAATGAGCTTTTTGCGCCTTTAACGACAACTTCGTTAGCAGGAGAAACGCTCACTTGTACTGTGTTATCAAAAATAACGGGTGCTTTACCAATACGAGACATGATTCACCTACCAAAGTGTCGCAAGCAATTCGCCACCGAGTTTTTGCTCTGTAGCTTGCTTACCGCTCATGATTCCTTTGCTTGTGCTGATGATGGACATGCCCATACCAGAACGAACAGTTGGAATCTTGTCAGATTTAACATACACGCGACGACCAGGACGGCTAACACGGTCAATATTATTGATCGCGTGGCCACCAGCTTCGTCATACTTCAAATAAACACGCATGATGCCTTGTTTGCTGTCTTTAGCAACTTTAAAGCTTCTGATGAAGCCTTCGTTTACCAAGATCTGAGCAATACCGGCTCTTACTTTAGAAGCAGGCATGTCCACTTTTTCGTGTCTTGCTGCTCCAGCGTTTCTGATCATTGTAAGGAACTGAGAAATTGTATCCATTCTGAACCTCTTACCAGCTGGCTTTCGTTACGCCAGGCAATTTACCGTCAAGGGCCAATTGTCTGAACGCAATACGAGACAAACCGAACTTTCTGTAGTTACCACGAGGGCGACCAGAGATCACACAACGAGTGATAGTGCGGTTTGGGTTAGTGTCACGAGGAAGACCCTGCAGCTTAGTGCGTGCAGCAGCTCTTTCTTCGTCAGAAAGCTTCATATTAACAGCTTTAGCTCTCAATTCTGCTCTGTATTGAACATACTTAGCAGCAAGAGCTTTTCTTTTATTATTTTTTTCAATGCTTGCTTTACGAGCCAAGTGACACCTCTTATTTTCTGAAAGGCATGCCAAGCGCTTCAAGTAGCGCTCTGCCTTCAGTATCGTTCTTCGCAGTTGTACAGATAGTGATGTTCATCCCACGAGTTTTGTCTACTTTATCGTAGTTGATCTCAGGGAACACGATCTGCTCTTTCAAGCCCATGTTGTAGTTACCACGACCATCGAAGCCTTTGTTAGGCAAGCCACGGAAGTCACGTACGCGAGGTAGTGCCAACGTGTTCAAACGATCCATGAAAGACCACATTTTCTCTCTTCTCAAAGTCACGCGAACACCCAGTGGGATGCCTGCACGCAATTTGAAGTTGGAAATTGCTTTCTTTGCTTTAGTGATAACAGCTTTTTGTCCAGTGATCGCTGTGATTTCATCAACCACAGTGTTCAAGATTTTTGGATTCTGAACAGCTTCGCTCAAGCACACGCTAAGAGTGATTTTCTCCAAGCGAGGAACTTGCATCACGTTTTTAACTCCCAGTTGGTTCTTTAGAGCGGGAGCGATCTCTTTATTATATCTTGTATGTAAGCGATTCATCTCATACCCCTTATAGAACTTCCGGAGCCAAAGACACGATCTTAACGAACGACTTTGCTCTCAATTCTCTGGCTACTGGGCCAAAGATACGTGTTCCGATTGGCTCTTTAGAAGCGTTGATCAAAACTGCAGAGTTGTCGTCGAAGCGGATGTAAGATCCGTCTGGACGACGAAGTTTTGCTACAGTTCTAACAACAACAGCTTTAGCTACGTCACCTTTTTTTACTTTTGCATTTGGCAAAGCTTCTTTGATGGAAACTACGATAACATCACCAATGGATGCTACACGACGTTTAGAACCACCAAGAACCTTAACGCACATAACTTCTTTTGCGCCGGAGTTATCTGCTACATTCAGTCTGGTTTGCATTTGAATCATAACAGTCTCCTATGCCTTAGCCGTTTCAACGACTTCAGCCAAAGCCCAACGTTTAGTTTTGCTTAGAGGACGAGTTTCACGGATCTTAACGATGTCACCAACTTTTGCCTGGTTCTTTTCGTCATGAGCCTTGAATACAGACGTCTTCTTAACGTACTTACCGTACTTAGCGTGCTTAACCATGCGGTAGATCAGAACAGAGATGGTTTTATCCATCTTGTCACTGATAACTTCACCTACGACTTCAATTTTACGGCCTCTAGAATTAGTTTCAGTCATTTCCTACCCCTATCTCGCCACTTTTTTTACGATCGCTGTATTGATTTTAGCGATGTCGCGGCGAAGACCACGGATTTGCACTGGGTTAGAAAGCTGCCCAATGGAATTCTTGATACGTGCCTGGAACAGCTCTTCGGAAAGAGCCGCTCTTTTCTTTTTCAATTCTGCTACAGAAAGATCTTTGATCTCTACAAACTTCATACAACTACTCCCTTACCAAGAAACGAGTTTTGAAAGGAAGTTTGTGTGCTGCACGTTCGAAAGCTTCTTTAGCTTGTTCACGTGTCACACCGTTCATTTCGAAAAGAACTTTTCCAGGAAGAACACGAGCAACCCATAGTTCCGGGTTACCTTTACCGCTACCCATACGAGTTTCAGCAGGCTTTTTAGTTACCGGAATGTTTGGGAACACACGGCACCAGATTTTACCACCACGCTTAACTGAACGGGAGATAGCGATACGACCAGCTTCCAACTGACGAGCAGTCAGACGACCTTCCTCGATTGCCTGAAGACCGTAGTCTCCGAAATCAAGGTTAGCGCCTCTTACTGCAAAACCAGTAGCGCGGCCTACAAATTGTTTACGCCATTTTACTCTTTTAGGACTTAACACGACCTGCCTCCTCAACTTCGCGAGCAGATAAGATATCGCCTTTATAGATCCAAACTTTCAGACCGATGATACCGTATGCTGTCAGGGATTCTGCTGTACCGTAGTCGATATCAGCACGCAATGTATGAAGAGGAACGCTCTTCTCATTGTACCACTCTGAACGCGCAATCTCTGCACCATCAAGACGCCCGGAAACACGGATCTTGATACCTCTCACGCCGCCTTTGATCGCAGCTGCAATAGATTTTTTAAGAGCTCTTCTCCAAGAGATACGTTTCTCAAGTTGTTGAGCAATGCTCTCAGCAACGAGCTGAGCATCGAGGTCTGGTTTACGCACTTCTTGGATGCTCAAGAAAACTTCGTTGGGTGTAAGTTTTTGAACTTCCGCTTTAAGAGCGTCGATACCACTACCTTTTTTACCAATAACAACACCTGGGCGAGCTGTGGAGATGATGATTTTAATCTTCTTCGCAGCACGTTCCATTTCAATTTTCGCTACACCCGCGTTCTTAAGTTTATCCTTAAGGAACTTTCTCAAACGGATGTCTTCGTGGAGGTTTTCATAATATTGTTGACCCTTCGCATACCAGCGAGAATCCCAAGTTCTGATAACACCGACTCTTAGACCAATTGGATTAACCTTCTGACCCACGACTATTTCTCCTCGAGTACTACGTTAATGTGGCTGGTCTTCTTACGAACACCGAACGCGCGACCTTGCGCACGAGGACGGAATCTTTTAAGAACCGGACCTTGATCAACCCAGATAGCTTTAACATAAAGGCTGTCTACATCCATAACCTTTTTGTATTCAGCATTGGCAACAGCTGATTCGATCAACTTTTTTACCATACCTGCGGTTTTTTTGTTCAGGAAAGTAAGGGTTTTTACAGCCTCGTTCACGTCTTTACCGCGAACAAGGTCTACAACCAATCTTGCTTTCTGAGCGCCAACTCTTGCATATTTCAAGCTTGCTTTAACTTCCATAATAAACCTCTATTACTTCTTCGCAGCAGGAGCAGCGGCTTTCTTCTCAGCGTGACCGTGGAAAGTTCTGGTTGGAGCAAACTCGCCGAGTTTGTGACCAATCATGTTCTCTGTGATGTATACAGGAACGAACTTTCTTCCGTTATGAACTGCGAATGTCAGTCCAATTGTCTCTGGAAGAATTGTTGAGCGGCGAGACCAAGTTTTAATAACTTTTTTATCATTTTTCTCAAGTGCATTGTCGATTTTCTTCTGAACATGAGTATCGACGAATGGACCTTTTTTAATTGAGCGTGCCACCTTTTACTCCTACTTACGTCTCTTGATGATTGAAGAGTTGGTTCTCTTATTGTTTCTAGTTTTGAACCCCTTACAAGGTTGACCCCAAGGAGTTACCGGGTGATGCCCTTTACCAACGCCTTCACCACCACCGAGTGGGTGATCAACTGGATTCATGTGCATACCACGTACAGAAGGACGGATACCTCTCCAACGAGAGCGACCTGCTTTACCTAGATTGATGTTTTCATTGTCAGTATTACCAACTTGACCGATAGAAGCACGGCAAACTGTCAACACTTGTTTCAACTCACCGGATGGCATACGTACTTGGCAGTACTTGTCGCCTTTACCAGCAAGAGTTGCGCTTGCACCAGCACCACGGCAGATTTGACCGCCTTTGCCTGGACGCAATTCAACATTGTGAATCACAGTACCAACTGGGATCGCACCAAGAGTCATAGAGTTACCTGGTTTGATGTCGGCTTTATCAGAAGAAATAACAGTATCGCCAACATTCAAACCTACTGGAGCAAGGATATAAGCCTTAGCGCCATCGATGTAGGAGATCAGAGCAATACGGCAAGTTCTGTTCGGATCGTACTCGATCGCGATAACTTTTGCTGCAACTTCAAGCTTGTTACGCTTGAAATCAACCAAACGGTATTTTCTCTTATGACCGCCACCTTGGTGACGAATAGTGATTTGACCGTGATTGTTACGCGCAGCTTGTTTCTTAAGAGGAGCTAGCAAAGACTTCTCTGGAGTAGTCTTAGTGATTTCTTTGAAATCGAAACCAGTCATTCCTCTGCGACCATGAGAGCGTGGGGCAAATGTTTTAATACCCATCTTTATACTCCCTCAAAAAGAGCGATCTTCTCACCTTCAGCAAGCTTAACGTAAGCTTTCTTCCAGTAAGCGACCTTGGTTAGACCGAATTTAGTTTGCTTAGAGTGACCGCGGCAGACGCTAGTTCTAACGCTATCAACTTTAACTTTAAAGTTTTTCTCAACAGCGGCTTTTACTTCTGTTTTAGAGGATTTCATATCCACTTCGAACACGTAAACACCAGCAGCGTTGTGATAAGTATTTTTCTCAGTAATGAGAGGGGCTTTAATTACTTGTTTCATTACGCCTTCTCCAATGAACAACGATCTACGATTTTAGCCACAGAATCTTTAGTGATAACAGCAGCGTCGTACTTCAATAGATCAAACACGTTCAAACCTTCAACTGGGAAGTATTTGAATGTTGGAAGATTCTTGGAAGCACGGTTGAATTTGTCATCAACTACAGAGTCAACCAATACAGCCTTCTTCAAACCGAAAGCAGCCAAACGTTTGTTAAGCTCAGCAGTTTTACCTTCAGAAGCCATGCTGTCCACGATGAACAGTTTGCCTTCTTTTTGAAGGTGAGAAAGTGCCATGCTCAGACCCAAACGACGAACTTTTTTAGGCAGAACGAAAGCGTAGCTGCGAGGCTGAGGACCGAAAGCGGTACCACCACCTGGCATCAAGATAGAACGGCTGGAACCTTGACGAGCTCCACCAGTACCTTTTTGTTTAAACGGCTTTTTACCACCACCAGACACAAGACCTTTGGTCTTAGTCATGTGAGTGCCTTGACGACGAGCCGCCAATTGCCATTGAACTACTGTGTGAAGAACTTCCTTTTTAACAGGAGTTTCGAACACGTCAGCAGCAAGCTCAACGGAGCCAACTTTTTCTTTTTTCCAGTTCAATACATTTACTGTTGCCATACTATTCTCTCACCAACTTAACCAAAGTGTTTCTAGCACCTGGAACTGGCCCTTTTACCATCAGAACGTTTTCTTCAGCGATAATCTGAACAACTTCTACGTTCTTAACAGTGACAGTTTCAGCACCCAAATGACCTGGGAATTTCTTACCCGGCATTACGCGACCTGGCCATGTTCTGTTACCAGAAGAACCCGGACGACGGTGGAATTTAGAACCGTGGGATGCAGGACCACCTGCGAAGCCCCAACGCTTCACGGAACCAGCGAAACCTTTACCTTTAGACTTGGAAGTGATTTTTACGAAATCACCTTTAACCAAGCTGTCGATAGAGATTTGCGCGCCAACAACAGTACCTTCCGGTGGAGCTTGACGAAGTTCTTTTACGAACTGAGCGCCATTCTCGAAGCCAGCTTTTTCAAGGTGACCTTTTTCTGCTTTGTTGGAGTTTTTAGCTTTTTTAGGGTGGCAAGCTACCTGGATAGCTTCGTAACCATCAGCTTCGTTAGTCTTGATTTGAGAAACAAACCAAGGCTCATAACGAAGAACAGTAACAGGAACAGCTTCGCCGTTCTCGTTATAGATAGTAGCCATACCTTCTTTGAAGGCGAACAGGCCGTTCAATTTCAGACCTGCAGTATTTTGAGTTTCTGTAGTTTCGCTCACGTCTTACCTCTAAACCGCAGAAAGTTTGATTTCAACATCTACACCAGCAGAAAGATCCAACTTCATAAGTTGATCTACTGTCTGTTGAGTTGGTTCTAAAATATCGAGCATACGCTTGTGAGTTCTCACTTCGAATTGTTCACGAGATTTTTTATCTACGTGCGGAGAACGCAATACAGTGTAGCGGTTGATGCGAGTAGGCAAGGGAATTGGACCCGCAACTTTAGCGCCTGTACGACGAGCAGTCTCAACGATTTCTTTCGTCGACTGGTCAAGCAATTTATGATCGAATGCCTTCAATCTGATTCTAATCTTCTGACTTTGCATATGGACACTCTTCTCTTTTATAAAGTATCGTAATTACTAGCAAATTTGTTAACGTTCAACGTCCTGATCCCATCGAAAACTTGCCCCGAATTAGCCCTTGCGGCCTGAATCGCCTTCAACGCGGGGGGTTTTTTGTAGATATAGACGCTATGAGTGCGCGAGTATGCGCACTTTGAAATCTAATGTCAAAGGGAAATATTATTTTTTTTAATATCTTCCCATTTTATGGAGAATGTCCGTTTTTACCTTCGCAGGCACAATGGCATATTCCAAAAATTCCATACTGAAGCTTGCTCGTCCTTGGCTCAAACTGCGGACATCCGTCGCATAACCAAACAGACTCGCCAGAGGGGCTTCGGCCGAAATAACCTGACCACCACCCTGCTTCACATTCATCGCCAGGATTTTCCCACGGCGGGCATTCAAATCGCCCACGATGTTCCCGACGAAGTCATCCGGACAAGTGACCTCTAGTTTGAAGATAGGCTCCAAAAGCTCTACAGAGGCCGCCTTAACCGCATCCCGGAATGCCAGGGAAACAGCCGCCTTAAAGGCCATTTCGCTGGAGGAATCGGGACGAACTTCAACTGAATTTAAGGTCCCCTTAATACCCAGCATCGAGCAGCTTGCCAAAGGACCGACTTCGGAAGCTTCACGGAAGCCCGATTCAGCAGCCTTCAACATAGGGGCTGTAAATTCTTTAGACACAGCCACTTTACTGATGAACTGGATACCATCCGCCTGAGAAATAGGCTCGATGGAAAGGGAGACTTTGGCAAAGTGAGTTTCGCCGGCAATCTCACGCTCGTAAACGTGTTCTGCCTTGGCTGCAGCCGTGATGGTTTCACGATAGGAAACCTGCGGCTTACCCACATTGGCCTGGATCTTATGCTCACGAAGCAGGCGATCCACAAGAATTTCCAAATGCAATTCACCCATACCAGAAAGCAGGATTTGCCCGGTTTCAGGATCCGTGCGCAGACGACAGGATGGATCTTCTTTTTCAAGTTTAGCCAGGCCGGCCAGCATTTTTTCCTGGTCCGCAGAAGACTTCGCCTCTACCGCCACGGAAATAACCGGCTCTGGGAATGTGATCGCCTCAAGAACCACAGCATGAGAGCTTTCGCACAGAGTGTCCCCTGTGCCTGTGAACTTAAGACCGATAACCGCACCGATATCACCAGCTTTCAGGCTGTTGATTTCTTCACGGGAATTCGCATGCATTTTCACCAGCTTCTGGATGCGCTCTTTTTTCTGAGTGCGCGGATTCAAAAGCTGCTCCCCGACCTTCACTTCACCGGAATAAACACGGATATAAGTCAAAGTGCCGGCAAACGGATCGTTGGCGATTTTGAAAGCCAAAGCAGCCGCGTGAGCATCGAATTCAGTTTTACAGATGATTTCTTTATCAGGACGCTCAGGATCGTGGCCCACGATTGCAGGCACTTCCAGAGGCGACGGAAGGTAGTCAATAACCCCATCCAACAAAGGCTGAACACCTTTGTTTTTGAAAGCGGCTCCACAGAATACCGGGAAGGCTTTCAATTCAAGAGTCCCTTTGCGCAAAGCACGTTTAAGCTCTGGCACAGTGACTTCTTCTCCATTGAGATATTTCTCAAGAAGTTCGTCTTCAAATTCAACGATCTTCTCAATGACCTCAGTACGGAAGCGGTTTACTTCCTCTTGCATGTCATTGGGAACATCGGTGATTTCGAAATGGTCACCCATTCCGGACTGATCCCACATGTAAGCGCGGTTTTCCAATAGATCAACAACACCACGGAAAGTGTCTTCCATGCCGATTGGAACCTGCACAGGGATTGGGTTCGCGTTCAGCTTTTCTTTGATCGTCCCAAAGGACATCACAAAGTCAGCACCAACACGGTCCATTTTATTAACGAAGCAAATGCGGGGAACTTTATATTTGTCGGCTTGTTTCCAAACGGTTTCGGACTGAGGTTCAACCCCATTCACACCGTCGAAAACAGCGATCGCGCCATCCAATACACGCAAAGAACGCTCAACTTCAATAGTGAAGTCAACGTGGCCCGGAGTATCGATGATGTTGATTCTGTGATCTTTCCAGAACGCCATGGTCGCAGCAGAGGTGATAGTGATACCGCGCTCTTGCTCTTGAACCATCCAGTCCATGGTGGCATCACCATCATGGACCTCGCCGATTTTATGACTTTTACCTGTATAGTAAAGAATGCGTTCGGTGGTGGTCGTCTTACCGGCATCGATGTGAGCCATGATGCCGATATTACGAGTGTACTTGAGATCAGCTACAACTTTAGGATCTTTAGCTGACATCTGAACAGATTACCAATTGTAGTGAGAGAATGCCTTGTTGGATTCAGCCATTCTGTGAACGTCGTCTTTCTTCTTAATAGCATTTCCTCTATTATTGTACGCGTCCAAGAATTCGCCAGCCAAACGTTTCGCCATGTCTTTCTCACCGCGCTCGCGAGAGTACTCAACCAACCAACGCATAGCCAAAGCCAAACGACGGGATGGACGAACATCTACTGGAACTTGGTAAGTAGCACCACCTACACGGCGGGAGCGAACTTCGATAGAAGGCTTAACGTTCTCAAGAGCTTTTTTGAAAACTGCCAAAGGCTCTTCACCTTGAACTTTGCCTTCAAGCTCTTTCAAAGCACCGTAGAACAACTTTTGAGAAGTTGCTTTTCTACCTTGAATCATCATTTTATTGACGAACTTAGCAATTACTAGATCCTTGAAAACCGGATCTGGAATGATTTCTCTTTTAAAGGTCTTTTTACGACGTGACATCTCTCAATCCTTATTTCTTAGGTCTCTTAGTACCGTATTTAGAACGGGCGCGCAGACGACCGTTTACACCTTGAAGGTCCAATACCCCACGCACGATGTGGTAACGAACACCCGGCAAATCCTTCACACGACCACCGCGGATTAGTACAACGGAGTGCTCTTGAAGGTTATGGCCGATACCAGGGATGTAAGAGATAACTTCGAAGCCATTGGACAGACGAACTTTTGCTACTTTACGAAGAGCGGAGTTCGGCTTCTTTGGAGTCGTTGTATAAACACGTGTACAAACACCGCGACGCTGAGGACAAGAGTCCAAAGCTGGTGATTTTGTTTGGTTTTTTTGAACAGTACGCTCACTTTTGATGAGCTGATTAATTGTTGGCACTTTATATACCCCTTAAAAACAATTATGCGGTTCTGGACGCTGGAACTTACATTTCGGCGACGCCCAGGTCAAGACTTTGTTGTTAAAATTACATTTATCCATGAAAAGCGGCGTGAGGTCCCCAATCCATGAGCTTTTTACCCTACGCCGGCCTGTGAAGCCGGCGATCAGGTGGTCTTACTTTAGCCTTGAGGCTGTACGGAAGACGTCATACCCGGCAATGCAACAAAGCCGATATCGTCATCTTCATGCACAGACACTTTCCAGCGTTTGTAAGATGTCAAACCAGTTCCCGCAGGAATCAGACGACCCATGATGATATTCTCTTTCAGGCCACGCAAATGATCTGTACGAGAATTGATCGCTGCTTCCGTAAGAACTTTTGTAGTTTCCTGGAAGGACGCTGCTGAAATCCAGCTGTCGGTGCTCAAAGAAACTTTCGTAATACCAAGAAGAAGTGGGCTGCAAGTAGCAGGCTGGCCACCCTCTTTGTTAATACGATCGTTTTCTTCCATGTAAGCGTATCTTTCAACTTGCTCACCAGCCAGGAAGCGGCTGTCGCCGGCATCACGGATTTCTACTTTACGTAGCATCTGACGAACAATGACTTCGATATGCTTGTCATTGATACCAACCCCTTGAAGTCTGTAAACTTCCTGGATTTCATCTACAAGGTATGCAGACAAGGCTTTAGCACCCAGAACCGCCAGAATGTCATGAGGATTTGTTGGACCATCCATCAAAGCCTCACCGGCTCTTACGTACTCACCTTCTCTTACAGCAACGTGCTTACCTTTAGGGATGAGGTATTCTTTTTGCTCACCCACTTCAGGAGTTACGATCACACGTTGTTTACCTTTAACGTCTTTACCGAATGTCACATAACCATCGATCTCAGAGATGATAGCTGCTTCTTTCGGTTTACGAGCCTCAAACAATTCGGCAACGCGCGGAAGACCCCCGGTGATATCCTTCGTTTTCGAAGCTTCACGGTGCATCTTCGCGATTACGTCACCCGCATGCACTTCCTGTTGATCCGCAACAAGCAACTGAGCCCCAACTGGGATCAGGTAACGAGCCGGGATATCACGACCAGGAAGATTCAATGTTTTGCCAGCACCGTCCACAAGGAACACTGTTGGTTTAACATCGGAAGACTTGGATTCCATGATAACTTTGGTCGCGAAACCAGTTACCGCATCCACTTGCTCCTGCATTGTGGAACCTTCTTCGATATCCTGATATTGGATCTTCGCAGAAACCTCTGCGATGATTGGATTCGAATATGGATCCCATTCCGCAACAGTCTGACCTTTGGCAACTTTGTCGCCTTCTTTGAAGTTCAAAACAGCGCCGTATACGAGCTTGAAGTTTTCACGCTCACGACCCGCTTCGTCGATCACAAGAGCAGAACCGTTACGATTCATCACAGTCAGCTTGCCGTTACGGTTTGCCACTGCATGAACGTTTTGTAGTTTAATAACACCGTCATAACGGGATGTGTGAACAGATTGTTCAACCGCACGAGAAGCCGCACCACCCAAGTGGAACGTTCTCATCGTCAACTGGGTACCCGGCTCACCGATGGATTGAGCGGCAATGATACCCACTGTTTCACCCAGGTTCACAGTCGCACCACGGGACAAATCACGTCCGTAGCACTTCACGCAAACACCGCGTTTAGACTGACAGATAAGAGCAGAACGGATGTCGACTTTGTCGATACCACGGCCTTCGATGATCTTAACGTCATTTTCAGTGATTTCCTGATTAGCACGAACCACAACTTCGTTTGTCGCTGCATCAACAACGTCTTTCAAAGCTGTACGGCCCAGGATACGGTCACCGATGTTTTGTACGATCTCACCCGCTTCGTAAATCGGAGTGATTTCCAAACCATCTTCAACACCGCAATCGATCTCGGACACAACAACGTCCTGAGCAACGTCAACCAAACGACGAGTCAGGTAACCGGAGTTCGCTGTTTTCAATGCGGTATCGGCCAAACCTTTACGCGCACCGTGCGTGGAGATGAAGTACTGGATAACTGTCAAACCTTCACGGAAGTTTGCAGTGATCGGAGTCTCGATGATCTCACCGGAAGGTTTCGCCATCAGACCACGCATACCACCCAACTGACGGATCTGAGCAGCGGAACCACGGGCTCCGGAGTCAGCCATGATGTAAATTGGATTGAAGGAAGGACCCACAACCTCTTTACCATTCACGTTGAATGTTTGCTTTTCGATCGCGTTCATACCTTCTTTAGCAATTTTGTCTGCAGTCTGCGCCCAGATGTCGACCACTTTATTGTAGCGCTCACCATCTGTGATCAAACCTTCGTCATACTGCTGCTGAATCTCAGTAACTTGTTTTTCTGCGTCAGCGATCATCGGAGCTTTCGCCGCCGGGATCACCATGTCATCGATACCGATGGACATACCTGCTGCAGTTGAATACTTGAAGCCGTATTCCATGATCTTGTCAGCAAGGATGCAGGTCGCTTTTGCACCGGCAAGACGGAAAGTCTTGTCGATCAGGGCCGCGATCTGTTTTTTACCCATTGTCACGTTCACTTCGTTGAACGGAACTTCTTTAGGAACGATATCAGAAAGGATTGCACGACCCACTGTGGTCTCTTGCAGAGTTCCGTTGATACGAACCTTACATACCGCCTGAAGGTCTACCAGACCTGTTTCAAACGCGTATTGAGCTTCCTGAACGCTGGAGAAGGCTTTGCCTGATCCTTTGGCGCCCGGACGCATACGAGTCAACCAGTACATACCCAACACGATATCCTGGGAAGGATTGATGATAGGTTTACCGTTGGCAGGAGAAAGGATGTTGTTCGTGGACATCATCAGAACGCGTGCTTCAACCTGGGATTCCACAGAAAGTGGAACGTGAACTGCCATCTGGTCACCGTCGAAGTCGGCATTGAACGCCGTACATACCAACGGGTGCAACTGGATAGCTTTACCTTCGTGAAGAACAGGCTCGAACGCCTGGATACCAAGTCTGTGCAGGGTTGGTGCACGGTTCAGAAGAACCGGGTGCTCTTTCACCACGTCAGCAAGGATATCCCAAACTTCAACTGTTTCCTGATCAACCAAGCGTTTGGCTTGTTTGATAGTGGTCGCAAGACCTTTTTCTTCAAGTTTGTTGTAAACGAATGGTTTGAACAACTCGAGAGCCATTTTCTTCGGAAGACCGCACTGATGAAGTCTCAGAGTAGGTCCAACGGTGATAACGGAACGACCAGAGTAGTCTACACGTTTACCCAAAAGGTTTTGACGGAAACGACCCTGCTTACCTTTCAACATATCAGAAAGGGAGCGAAGAGGACGTTTGTTCGGACCAGTGAAGGTCTTACCGCGACGACCGTTATCCAACAAAGCGTCCACTGCTTCTTGAAGCATACGCTTTTCGTTTCGGATGATGATGTCTGGAGCGTTCAGCTCCTGAAGACGTTTCAAACGGTTGTTACGATTGATTACACGGCGGTACAGATCATTCAGGTCAGACGTCGCGAAACGGCCACCATCAAGAGGTACCAATGGACGAAGATCAGGAGGAAGAACCGGAAGTGCTTCCAACATCATCCACTCTGGCTTGTTGATGGAACCTTTGAAGGCCTCAACAACGCGCAGGCGTTTAGTCAATTTTTTGATACCAGCTTCAGACTTGGTGTCTTTAACTTCCAAGCGAAGTTTGCGGGAAAGGTATTCAGGATCGATTTTTTTCAAAAGATCACGAACTGCCTCGCCACCCATTCCGTATTTGAAGGATGGGCCGAACTCATTCAGAGCCGCTTGCAATGCTTCTTCAGTCAATACCTGGCCTTCTTCCAATGTAGTTTCCATTGGATCGATAACCACGTGTGCTTCACAGTAAAGAACCTTTTCAACGTCTTTCAAAGAAAGATTCAAAAGGTTACCAATACGAGAAGGCAAAGAACGCAGGAACCAGATATGGGCTACTGGAGTCGCCAATTCGATGTGACCAAGGCGCTCACGGCGAACCTTGGTCTGAGTCACTTCAACGCCGCACTTTTCACAGACGACGCCACGGTACTTCATACGTTTGTACTTACCGCACAAGCACTCGTAGTCCTTGATAGGACCGAAGATTTTCGCACAGAACAAGCCGTCACGCTCAGGCTTGAAAGTACGATAGTTGATAGTTTCTGGCTTCTTAACTTCACCAAATGACCATTCACGAATCATTTCAGGTGACGCCAACGAAACTCGTACGGCGTCAAACGAAAGTGGATCTTTTGGTTTATCGAAAAAATTCAACAAGTCTCTCAAAGAACACCCCTGTTGTTAAATTATTAAACTTAGTGCTGCTCTGGTTCGTCTTTAGACGCAACCGGCGCAACTGGTTCTACCTCGATCACTTCTTCGTCACCAAAATCTTCATCCTGGTCACGTAGAATGTCAGACTCCATCAGCTCCACGTTCAGTGCCAGAGATTGAAGCTCTTTCACCAATACGTTGAAGGATTCAGGCAAGCCTGGCTCAAGGATATTTTCACCCTTCACGATGCTCTCGTACATACGAGTTCTACCTGCAACGTCATCTGACTTAACAGTCAGGAACTCTTGCAGAGAGTATGCAGCACCGTATGCTTCGATCGCCCAAACCTCCATCTCCCCGAGACGCTGACCACCGAATTGAGCTTTACCGCCCAATGGCTGTTGAGAAACGAGTGAGTAAGGTCCGATAGAACGAGCGTGGATCTTCTCTTCCACCAAGTGGTGAAGTTTCAGCATGTACATGATACCCACGGTAACCGGGTTCGTGAACGGCTCCCCTGTACGACCGTCGAATAGAACGGACTTACCGGAAGAAGGCACTTGCGCTTTTGCAAGCAAACCTTTCACGTCAGATTCACGGGCACCATCAAACACTGGCGTACCCACGTGGATACCGTGCTTCATGCGATTAACCATGGACTTCAATGAAGCATCGTCTGCTTTATCAAGCTTCGCGGAGATATCAGAGTCGCTGAAGATGTCTTTCATCTCTGTGCGAGCATTCTCTGCATTCCACTTGTCCAGATGAGCACCCAGTTGTTTACCAAGGTTGTGCGCTGCCCAACCCAAGTGAACCTCAAGGATCTGACCGATATTCATACGAGAAGGAACCCCCAGTGGGTTCAGAACCATGTCTACTGGAGTACCGTCAGCAAGGTAAGGCATGTCTTCCGCAGGCAATACTTTGGAGACAACACCCTTATTTCCGTGACGACCGGCGAATTTGTCACCGACTTGCATTTTACGTTTGATAGCAACGTAAACTTTAACCATTTTGATCACGCCCGGAGGCAATTCGTCACCTTTACGAAGACGATCGATCTTTTCATTGAACACAAGCTTAACTGCATCCAACTGGTTACGAGCATTGTCGATGATTTTGTTCACCTGGAACTCAAGGTCTTGTTCAAGAGGGATGTAGTTCAACAATTCGAATGGAACTGTCTCTAGATCCGCCTCAGTGATGTCCTGACCTTTGTTCAACAACTTCTGAGAACCGTCTTCATTCAGAAGAACGCCTGTTGTTGTTTTACCAACCAGGATGTCGCGAAGTTTGGAGATAGCATTATTTTTGATAACGTTCTGCTCAACCGCCAAGTCTTTTTCAAGCTTGCGTTTTTTCTCTTCGATGATCAGGGACAGACGCTCATCGCGGTCTGCGCCTTCACGAGAGTAAACTTGAGCATCGATAACAGTTCCGTATACGCCGGATGGCGCACGCAGAGATGTATCACGAACGTCGCCGGCTTTTTCACCGAAGATCGCTCTTAGAAGTTTTTCCTCTGGAGAAAGCTGAGTTTCACCTTTTGGAGTCACTTTACCAACCAGGATGAAGCCAGGGCGAACTTCCGCACCGATGCGGATGATACCAGAGCTGTCCAGGTCTTTAAGCGCTTCTTCGCCGACGTTGGCGATATCGCGAGTGATCTCTTCTTTACCCAATTTCGTGTCACGAGCCACGCACTCGAATTCTTCGATGTGGATGGAAGTGTAAACGTCGTCTTTCAACAGACGCTCAGAAATCAAGATGGAATCCTCGAAGTTGTAACCTTGCCATGGGGTGAACGCCACAAGGATGTTCTGACCCAATGCCAATTCACCAAGTTCAGTGGAAGGACCGTCAGCGATGATGTCGCCTTTGGAAATCTTGTCACCAACAGTTACGATTGGTTTTTGGTTGAAGCAGGTATTTTGATTCGTACGCTGATACTTCGTCAGATTGTAGATGTCCACGTTCGCACCCAGCTCGCCACCTTTGGCGAAACGACGGATAACGATACGGGAAGCATCCACTTCCTCAACGATACCATCGTTTTGAGCAACGATGGAGGTACCGGAGTCACGAGCAACCAAACGCTCTACGCCCGTACCAACAAGTGGTGCGCGAGAACGAAGCAGTGGAACCGCTTGACGTTGCATGTTCGATCCCATCAAGGCACGGTTGGCGTCATCGTGTTCCAGGAATGGAATCAGGGAAGCTGCGATGGAAACCAACTGAGATGGAGAAACGTCCATCAAAGCAACTTTGTCTTTATCAACGATCTCGTACTCACCGTCACGACGAGTGATGGTAGTTGCAGTCTGGATGGCTTTGTTGCCAGCTTCGTCACGAGCCGCAGGAGCGATGTGGTGACCAGCTTCTTCCAATGCAGAAAGATAGTTGATGTCCTTGGAAACCTGACCAGCATCAACTTTACGGTATGGAGTCTCGATGAAACCATAGTTGTTGATACGAGCGTAAGTCGCCAGGGAAGCGATCAAACCGATGTTTGGACCCTCTGGAGTTTCGATAGGACAGATACGTCCGTAGTGCGTAGGGTGTACGTCACGTACTTCGAAACCAGCGCGGTCACGAGTCAAACCACCAGGTCCAAGAGCAGACAAACGACGTTTGTGCGTGATCTCAGAAAGTGGGTTCGTCTGATCCATGAACTGGGACAACTGGGAAGAACCGAAGAATTCTTTTACTACGGCGTTCACAGGTTTCGCGTTCACAAGATCGTGAGGCATCATTGTTTCAACGTCCTGAAGGGACATACGTTCACGGATAGCGCGCTCCATACGAACCAAACCGATACGGTATTGGTTTTCCAGAAGCTCACCCACAGAACGAACACGACGGTTACCCAAGTGATCGATATCGTCGATAACACCACGACCATTTTTCAGATCGATCAAAGTTTTGATGGTGCTCAGGATATCCTTGTGAGTCAGTGTTCTGTGAGACGGCGGACACTCGTCCATGGAGATACCGAATCTGTGATTGATCTTGATACGACCAACTTCAGAAAGGTCATAAGTCTCTGGATCGAAGAACAAACGGCCGAAGAATGTCGTAGCCGCTTCCAAAGTTGGAGGCTCACCAGGACGAAGACGTTTGTAGATCTCAACCAAAGATTCTTCCTTGTTGGAGACTTTATCAACCAACAGGGTGTTGCGCAGGTAAGGACCCACAGTCAAACCGTCGAAGAAGATCATGAAGAAGCTTTCGATACCAGCTTCGATGGAACGCTTGATGATAGCAGCGTTCAGCTCAGCATTCGCATCAGCAATGATCTCACCGGTGGATTCATCGATCAATGGCTTCGCAAGAACTTTGCCTTCCAAATCTTCCGGAAGAACATCAAGCTCTGTGATATCAAGATCTTTGATTTTCTTAACGATCGCACGAGTGATACGACGACCCGCTTTAACCAGCGCTTCGCCGGATTTTGGATCAACGATATCAGTCAATGCTCTTTGACCGGACATACGCTCAATGTCCAACTTACGGAAGAGCTTGCCGCCCTTAACGTAAACTTCATCAAGATCGTAGAAGTATTCCAGCAATTGCTCAGAGTTGTAACCCAAAGCCTTAAGAAGGATTGTAACTGGGAACTTACGACGACGGTCGATACGTACGTGGATAAGATCTTTTTGGTCAAACTCAGCATCCAACCATGAACCACGATAAGGGATCACACGTGCAGAGTAGATCAGTTTACCGGAAGCATTGTTTTTACCACCGTCGTGATCGAAGAACACGCCCGGAGATCTGTGCAACTGGGAAACAACAACGCGCTCAGTACCGTTGATGATGAAGGAACCGTTGGCAGTCATCAGAGGGATTTCGCCCAGATAAACTTCCTGTTCTTTCACGTCACGGATGCTGCGTGCTTCAGTTTCTTCATCAACATCGAAAACGATCAGACGAAGAGTCACCTTGATTGGCGCAGCGAAAGTCATACCACGCTGACGGCACTCGTCCACGTCGTACTTAGCTGGCTCCAGAGTGTAAGATACAAACTCAAGGCTTGCTGTATTGTTGAAATCTGTGATTGGGAAAACAGATTTGAAAACGCCATTAAGACCAGCATCGCCGCGACGATCTGGATCCATATCTCTTTGAATGAAAGCTTCGTAAGAAGATTTCTGCAACTCAATCAGATTTGGAATATCAATGACTTGCTTATTTTTCGCGAATGACTTTCTAACTCGAATGTTAGAAGCCGTAACTGGAGTTTTTTCCAATGTACTCTCCGTGATAAGAAAATCGGACATTCGCTTCGGGGGGAATGTTCCAAGGCCCACATTAAATAAAAACGCAAGTATCTCAAACTACCCTAAGTTTTCAATAAAGCAAGTGATTCTGAAGGTTTTTGGTGCCTTTCCAAAAACTTCAGACACTCCAAAAATGGATGGTTATTGCGTCGTGTAAAGTCGAGTTTTGCAGCTAATCAGTAGCCCGTAACAAGGACGCATCATAGGCTTAAAAAGCCGAAGGAAGGATCCCCATGTTTAGAGCGTTGCTCGCCTTAAGTTTGCTTAGTTTGTCAGCATGTTCACATTCCATCAGCATGCGCGCCTCCCACTTCAACATGCCAGTGGTATCCAACGAACAGTGGCAAGGGCATGCCGCCGTGGTCATGGCCTCGGAAACCCGAGTGACCCTGGTCAACGACATCAACTCAAACCCACCCCTGCGCGACAAGGTTCTGATCAACAGCGACATTGACGCCAGCGACTTCGTGACCGGCGCAAACAACGTCGGATTCGACGCAAGCGTGAGTGTTTTCAAAGGGATAGAAGTCTATCTGGAAAACTTCCTGTGGGGCGCTAGATTCCAGTTCCTGAACCACGGAACTCAAAACCGAGTGTGGGTCGGCTCCCTGATGGGCGCCTACGGAACAAAAAGTGAAACCACAACCGACGCATTTTACCTGGGCAACAACACCACCGACGCCAAAGCCAAGTCGGACATCACCACCTCCCAAGCCGGCGTCAGCTTAGGGTACAAATACGAGTACCTGGTCCCCTACTTTTCCTACATCTACGAATTCCACAAAGTTAAAACAAGCATCACCAGCACCAATGGAACCTTCGGCCCCTATGACGACGAAGGAAATCACAGTTACTATTCCGTGGGCCTAAGCACCCATCAAAAAGGCCTTAGAGCCGCCATCGAATACAGCCACATAGACATCAAATGGGACAGATCCGACCGAGAAACCCAAGAAGCCTTCGGCATAAAACTAGGCTTCGCCTGGTAAAAACAACCACCCACAAACAAAAAAAAGGCCCCACAAGGGGCCTTAATAATCTCAAAAACCAAAAATCTAAGTCCAAAGCACCCAACAAAGGGGCTTTTTCGCACTTTGGCCACCGCAAGCCCCGTTAGGATTGGGCTGGGGGCTTAGGGATGCAAAACCTGAGTTCCACAGCGCCCGAAAAACCACCCAAGCACTCAGAAAACTAAAAATAAAATACTACCGCAAAACAAAAAGACCCCACCGCGCGAGGACTGTCCGAAAGGTTTTGCATCCCTAAGCCCCCAGCCCAATCCCAACGAAGGGTAAAGCGAAGGCCAAAATGCAAAAAGCCCCGTGTTTCCACGAGGCTTTCGGCATTAGTATAAACTAAGTGGCAGAAATTACTTAACAGTAACTTTCGCGCCCGCAGCTTCAAGAGCTTTCTTGATTTTTTCTGCGTCTTCTTTAGTAGCGCCTTCTTTAACAGCTTTGTTACCAGCTTCAACAAGGGCTTTAGCTTCAGCAAGACCCAAACCAGTCAAGCCACGAACTTCTTTAATAACGTTGATTTTGTTGGCGCCAGCGTCAACAAGGATAACATCAAAAGCAGTTTTCTCTTCAACTACAGCAGCAGGACCTGCAGCAGCAGCAACTGGAGCAGCAGCAGTAACGCCCCATTTTTCTTCCAAAGTTTTTACAAGTTCTGCGATTTCCAGAACAGTTTTAGCAGACAACGCTTCAACAATTTGATCGTTAGTCAGAGACATTTTATCCTCCAGGGATATAAAAAATTATTTAAAAATTCAAATATTCAGCACCATTTGCCCCGAAACATCGGAGCGCAAGCATTATGCTTGTGGAGCTTCTTCAGTACTAGCAGCACCACCACCAAGTTTCTCAGCGTAAGCGTTCAAGCATCTTGCAAGTGCAGAGCCAGAAGCCAATAGCGTACTGAGGAACATAGCGCGGAGTTGGTCTTTGCCCGGAAGTGTCGCCAAGAATTTAATCTTAGCATCATCCAAAGCAGCACCGTCCATAACACCGGACTTGATTTGAAGGATTTCAACATCCTTAGCAAAATCAGCCAATGCTTTTGCAGTCGCGTTCACCTCACCGTAAGAGAATACGATGGCGTTAGTACCTTTCATTGAATTAGCAAATGCTGTTTCAATAGCCGGGTGATCTTTGAACGCTCTTTTTGCAAGAGTATTACGAACAACTTTCATCTCGGAATCAGCAGCATTCAATTTTTTACGCAAGTTAGTAACTTGCTCAACCTTGATGCCTTTGAAGTCGACGATGAAAGCTCCTTTAGCTTTTCCGAATTTCTCCGTGATTAGCTTAATCTCCTGCTCTTTATCTGCGCGAGTGATCATAAGTGAGCCTCCTTTCATTAGACTTTTTGCCCTTCTTGCGAAGGGGCCTGTGCGAATCAGGTCGGTTTGGAGGTCGCATAGAACCTTTTTGCCTTATCTCGGTAGGCCCCTCACAAACGAGGGATTACATCCACTGAAAGAAACCTACTGTCTCTGATCGCAATAAATTTATGAACTAATACAAAATAACCGGATAAAAAACAAGGCCCTGAGCACGCTCAGAGCCTTAAAATTTACGGGTTAGCGCCAGTTGCAGCAGCTGCTGCGTTTGGCTCGATCTTAACGCCTGGGCCCATAGTGGACGCTACAGCGATAGAACGAAGGTAGATACCTTTGGAAGATGCTGGTTTAGCCTTAACGATAGCTCCCAACAAAGTCATGAAGTTATTTTTAAGTTTAGCATCGCCCATGGATTTCTTACCGATACCAGCGTGTACGATACCTGCTTTATCAACGCGGAAGTCCAACTTACCTTTTTTCTCGGCAGTTACAGCTTCACCAACGTTCATAGTTACAGTACCGATTTTTGGATTCGGCATCAAACCACGAGGCCCCAGGATCTTAGCAACTTTAGAAACAGTCGCCATCATGTCCGGAGTCGCGATACATTTATCGAAATCCAACCAGCCGCCCTGGATTTTTGCTACCAGGTCGTCTGCGCCTACGAAGTCAGCGCCAGCTGCTTTCGCTTCAGCCTCTTTCGGGCCTTTTGCGAAAACAACAACTTTAACTTCTTTGCCCAAACCGTGAGGAAGAGCGATAGCTCCACGCACTTGTTGGTCAGATTGCTTAGGGTCGATACCCAAACGCAATGCTACGTCGATAGATTCATCAAATTTAGCTGGAGCTGTTTCAACAACCAGTTTGAATGCTTCTTCAACAGTGTACTTTTTTGCAGAATCAACTTTTTTAGCGACTGCTGCGAATTTTTTGCCTGCCATCTTATACCACCCTTACGCGATGTCGATGCCCATGCTTTTAGCTGTACCAGCAACTTGGGACATTGCGGATTCAACTTTCAAGCAGTTCAAGTCAGGCAATTTCGTTGTAGCGATTTGCTTGATTTGATCGTTATTGATTTTGCCAACTTTGTCCTTCTGAGGCTGTTTGGAACCGGATTCCAGTTTCAACGCCTTTTTGATCAAAGAAGACACCGGTGGTGTTTTTGTGATGAAAGTAAACGATCTGTCTTGATAAACAGTGATGATGATAGGGATGATGCTATCACCCAACGCTTGTGTACGAGCGTTGAACTGCTTACAGAATTCCATGATGTTTACCCCATGCTGTCCGAGCGCCGGTCCAACGGGTGGAGCTGGATTAGCTTTCCCTGCCGGTATCTGCAGCTTGATCATTCCTGTAACTTTTTTTGCCATGACCCACTCCTGCAAGAGGTTGTGTTAATTAATATCCATCGGCCGCCCTATGCGGCTTCTGGTTATGGTTTTTCTACTTGAATGTAGTCCAACTCAACTGGAGTCGGACGACCGAAGATGCTCACAAGAACTTTAAGCTTCGCTTTGTCCTCGTTGATCTCTTCAACTGTTCCCTGGAAGTTGGAGAATGGACCGTCAATAACAGTCACGTTCTCACCTACAGCGAACTTCACTTTCGGTCTTGGTTTTTCAGCAACGCCAGCCATCTGCTGGGTCACACGAAGAACTTCAGCCTCCGGAACTTCCGGAGGACGGGTTTTAGTGCCGCCCACGAAGCCCGTGACTTTAGACGAATTACGTACCAAATGCCAAGTCTCATCATTCAAAAACATCTGAACGAAGATATAACCCGGGAAAAATTTACGTGATTTGGTCTGTTTTTGACCTTTTACCAGCTCCACTACGCTTTCCGCAGGGATCAGGATTTCGCCAAAGAACTCTTCCATTTTGGAAGATTTGATCTTTTCTTCGATGGCTTTTTTAGCCGTGTTTTCACAGCTGGTCTGAACGTTAACGATGTACCACTTTTTTTCCATGGTTCCGTCCTTACTTCATAAGAAAGTTGATTAAGAAGCCAGAGATCAGATCGAAGGAACTGATGATAACACTGGAGATAAGAACCATAACCACGCAAGCGATGGTCATAGCCGTTGTGTCCTTACGAGAAGGCCAAACTACTTTACGGATCTCAGAAACAACCTCTTCGCCCCAAGCTTGAACACGTGGGTTGAACTGAAGAGCGGCAAACAACGCGAAACCTGCCAAAACAGGGATCCCGTGGCGAACCATATCAGAGTCAGCAGCACGAGCCACCACACCGAATGCGCCAGCGAATGCCTTGATTAGAAGAGAGACGGTCAAACCGACCAAGATAGCTGCAAGTGCAAAGCTGATTGTCAAAATCTTAGAGTTGGCCTTTTCCATTATTCCTCATCCCTAAAGTTATGGAGTCAATATTGGCAGGGGCGGAGGGATTCGAACCCACGACCTAACGATTTGGAGTCGTTCGCTCTACCGCTGGAGCTACACCCCTGCACTTTTTCCTAATGACAATTGACCCATCGACTGCGTTGCTTCCTCGTCGGCGTACCACGGTACGCTTTCCTCGTCGCGCCTTGCGCTGGATCACTTCTCATTAGGAAAAAACCAATTGAGACTACAAAAACGTCAAAAAAAGGGCTTTTGGGACCTTTTTTTGAGAATGCCAAGAAACACCGAGGGGGACCCTTTTGTCAAGGAGTCCCCCGGGTGATTAATACTTAGCTTACGCTGCGTTATTACTACTCAAGGATCTCAGTAACAACACCAGCTCCAACTGTACGACCGCCTTCACGGATCGCGAAGCGAAGCTCTTTTTCCATAGCGATAGGAGCGATAAGTTCAACAGAAACTTCGATCTTATCACCAGGCATAACCATTTCAGTTCCAGCTTTCAAAGTACAAACGCCAGTAACGTCTGTAGTACGGAAGTAGAACTGAGGACGGTAACCGTTGAAGAATGGAGTGTGACGTCCGCCTTCTTCTTTAGTCAGGATGTACGCTTCAGCTTTGAATTTTTTGTGTGGTTTAACTGTACCTGGTTTAACAAGTACTTGGCCACGTTCAACGTCTTCTTTTTTAGTACCACGAAGAAGAACACCGCAGTTGTCCCCTGCTTGACCTTCATCAAGAAGTTTACGGAACATCTCGATACCAGTTACAGTAGTTTTTTGAGTTGGACGAATACCAACGATTTCGATCTCGTCACCAACTTTAACGATACCACGCTCTACACGGCCAGTAACAACTGTACCACGACCAGAGATAGAGAATACGTCCTCTACTGGCATCAAGAAAGTCTTATCAACTGCACGAACTGGAGCTGGGATATAAGTATCGCAAGCATCCATCAATTTCATGATAGCTGGACGACCGATTTCAGATTGATCGCCTTCAAGAGCTTTCAATGCAGAACCTTTTACAACTGGGATATCATCGCCAGGGAATTCGTATTTGGACAGAAGCTCACGAACTTCAAGCTCAACTAGCTCAAGAAGTTCTTTATCGTCAACCATGTCAACTTTGTTCATGAATACAACTAGAGCAGGAACACCTACTTGACGTGCAAGAAGGATGTGCTCACGAGTTTGTGGCATTGGACCGTCAGCAGAAGAAACTACCAAGATAGCTCCGTCCATTTGAGCGGCACCAGTGATCATGTTTTTTACGTAGTCAGCGTGACCCGGGCAGTCAACGTGAGCGTAGTGACGGTTGTCAGTTTCGTACTCAACGTGAGTAGTGGAGATCGTGATACCACGAGCTTTTTCTTCTGGAGACTTATCGATTTGATCGTAAGCCATCGCTTGAGCTTTACCAGCTGCTGCAAGAGTAGTAGTGATAGCAGCAGTCAAAGTTGTTTTACCATGATCGACGTGACCGATTGTGCCGATATTTACGTGCGGTTTATTACGTGTAAATTTCTCTTTAGACATTTGTCCTCCTGCAGAGATTTTTTATTTATCTTAACCTTAAAAAATAAAAGCCAATTAAGTGGAGCCCATGATCGGAGCCGAACCGACGACCTCACCCTTACCAAGGGTGTGCTCTACCACTGAGCTACATGGGCATTTGTTCTGAAATTTGGAGCGGGAAACGGGTCTCGAACCCGCAACCCTCTGCTTGGAAGGCAGATACTCTAGCCAATTGAGCTATTCCCGCCCTTTCAGAACGCCCGAAGAGAATTTCTTCTCTTCTGTTTCAAAACTTTTCCGGGAAAACATTCAAAAAAATGGTGGGCAGGGAAGGATTCGAACCTTCGTAGACATAAGCCAACGGATTTACAGTCCGTCCCCTTTAGCCACTCGGGCACCTACCCACTTGTGAATGCTTACCCAGAAAAATTTGGAGCTGGTTATGGGACTCGAACCCGCAACCTGCTGATTACAAATCAGCTGCTCTACCAATTGAGCTAAACCAGCCTTACTGAGATAACCGAAATGTTTTACGGAGAAAAAGAACGTCCGTCAAAGATAATTATTCGACAGATTACGATTTTTTTCGATTTCCGCGCGGCGCATGCTGTCTAAGGGTCTCAGTTAGTGCCATGGCTGTCGCCACTGAGGCATTATAACTCGCCGAAGAACTAGCTTGCGGTATGAATACTAATTCATCACAAAGGCGTTCCGTTGTCACTCTCATTCCTTTGTCTTCTGAACCAATTGCCCAAACGACCTTGTCCGGAAGCTCTAATTCGAAAATAGATCGCTTTCCGCGAGGACTCAAACCATAGATCCAATAGCCCTGTTTTTTAAGTTCTTCCGCATAGTTAGCAAAGTTCGTGGTCTCTTCAACCGGAACATGCTCCACACCACCGCAAGCCACTTTATGTACAGTGGGCGTCAAACCGACCGCGCGGTCTTCCGGAATCAGAACCCCATGAGCCCCCACCAACCAGGAAGTTCGCAGGATCGCACCCAGGTTGTGAGGATCTTCGATGCCGTCCAGGATCAGAACCATGGACTTATCCAGACCTTCCAGACCAGCCATATCAAATTCCGGAGCGCCATCGACAAAGATCGCGGCACCCTGCTGGGACGGACCGAACTTTTCCAGCACCGCTTCAGCCTTCAATTCAACTTTGATATGATGTTTTAGCGCCAGGTCGTTCATGTCGCGCAGATCGCCCGAATTTTCAAAGCCCTGACGGATCCAGAAGCCCTTTACCTGCTTCGGACGCACCTTCAACACCTCGTTGATCGCATGCGTACCGATCACCACACGCCAGTCGCGCGGGATCTGATTTTCACGAGGAGCGTGAGCCTGGGGACGACCCCCTTGCGGACGACCCGCGCCTTGAGGACGCCCCTGCTGCGGGCGACCACCCTGCTGAGAACGTTGAGAGTTATTTCTGCCAGACGGACGAGAGTTATTTTTCTTCATACATTGCCATCACAAAATCAGTGGCCGCTTCCTTGATGTTGGAAGCTTCCAGAATAGGGCGACCCACGACCAGCGCTGAAGCACCTGCACGCAGTGCCTCTTTAGGTCCCATGATACGTTTTTGATCGCCGGAATCCTGCATACTAAAGCGAATTCCCGGAGTGACAAGGTAAAGATCTCGGTTTTGTAAAAGGTCCAATTCGTGAGGGGAACACACGACACCGGACAAGCCCGAATCCTTCACCAAAGTCGCCAGCTCCGTCACGTGCTGGGCAATCGGTTGAGATTTCATATTCACCGGCAGCGAATCCTGATCCCAGGAAGTCAGAATCGTCACCGCCAAAATGCGGAACGGACGCTGCTGATTCAGCTCTTTTTCGACCGCTGCCATGCGAGTCAGAGCCTCTTTGCCACTCAGGGCATGCACCGTCACCAAGGACGCACCCGCCTCGAAACTGGCGCGCACCGCAGCCTCCATCGTCGAGGGAATGTCGAAATGCTTGTTATCCAGAAAAATCGGCGCTCTTTGCGCCATTTCTTTGACGAATTCCATTCCATAACGCAGGCACAAACGCGGCCCCAGCTTAATGCCTCCGACGATATCGGAAACATCGTCGGCAATTTTCAGGGCCTGGTCGCGAGTATCGACATCCAGAGCCAAAATAATCGGATTTTTCATGGGGTGAGCACGCTGATTTTTGTTCACGGAAACTCCTGGGAAGACGAACCCATCATAAATGCAATCCCCGATTATGTAAAAATTATTCCTGCGGCATCAAAGATTGTCTTTCATGTCCTGCGTTAGTAGGTTCGCCCCGAAATCCGAATTTATTAACTTACAAGGAGATTATCCATGAAAGCTCTTCTTATCGCTTTGGCCATCGTTGGCGCTGCATCCTCTTCCCAAGCCGCTCTTTCCTGCGGTCAATTGGTTTCCTACAAAGCCAAACTTGCTGAGGAAATGAACTGGATCCGCGAAAAAATGAGAAGCACAAGAAACTCTGACACTCTTGAGCTTTACATGGACCAGTACGAAGAGCTTTATGCTCGTTATCAGAACGCTGACAAAGCGATCAAAAACGACTGCCAATAGTCGCCCAAGAAACAAAGCAGGCTGCCCCGAAAAGGCAGCCTCTTTTTTTGCCGTTTAAAATACAAATTCGGCATTTAAGGCTTTGCACTTGGCAGCCTCGGGTTTTCAATAGGGTATGGTCCAGAAACCCCGTCAGTTCCATTCATTTGAAACGGCTGTGGATGAGCTCCTGAACACTCTGGGGCGTGAGATTCGTATTGCCACCCCTCTGGGATTGGGAAAGCCCAATCAGCTGATCAACCTGCTGTACAACCGGGTCAAAGAACTGCCCGAACGCCGTCTTGAAATCTACACCGCACTTTCCCTGGATGTTCCTTCCCCGCAAAGCGATCTGGAGCGCCGTTTTCTTTCACCCTTTCTGGAACGCCACTTCGGTCCCGACTACCCGGCTTTTGAATATCTGAAAGACCGCCGTCATGGCGAACTTCCCCGCCATATCCGCATTCATGAATTTTACTTTCAGGCGGGTCAGGCGCTGCACACCGACTCAGCCCAGCAGGATTACGTCAGTCTGAACTACACCCATGTGGCTGCGTACCTGGTCGACTGCAACATCGAAGTCATTTTGCAGCTGGTGGCCCGTCGCCAGACAGATCAGGGCCCGCGCTACAGCCTAAGCTGCAATCCGGATCTGACTTTGGATGTGATGGATCAATACCGCAAAGCCGGCAAAAAAATTCTGCTGCTGGGAGTGGTTCACCCCGAGCTGCCTTTTCTGGGAACAGATGCCGAGGTTGGTCCCGACTATTTTGACATGATCGTGGACGACCCGACACAACATCGCAGGCTTTTTGCCCTGCCACGAACCCCGGTGGACTGGACAGATCATCTGATCGGCTTTTTCGCCAGCCACCTGCTGGAGGATGACGGGACCCTGCAGATCGGGATTGGTTCGCTGTCTGAAGCGCTGGTGTATTCAGCCTGCCTTCGCCATCAGCAGAACGCAGACTATGAAGTGCTGTCAGAAAAAATCTGGCAGCACCGCCGCCACGCCCGCGAACTTCACCTGCAGCGCGAACCCTTTCAAAAAGGCCTGTACGGAACCAGCGAAATGGTGATGGATGGCTTTATGAATTTGCGCAAGGCCGGGATTCTGAAGCGTCAGGTGCAAGAGCCCGCTTCGAAGCAAATGCGCTATCTGCATGGTGCATTCTTCCTGGGATCCACCGAGCTTTACAAGTGGCTGCGCCACCTGCAGGGCGAGGAATTTGACGGGCTGAACATGACCCGCGTGTCCATCGTCAACGATCTTTACGACGGCAACGAACTGGCCCTGCGACGCCAGCGGCGCAAAGCCAGATTCTTCAACACCTGCATGAACGTCACCCTGCTGGGGTCGGCGGCCTCGGACACTCTGGAAAGCGGGACCGTGGTCAGCGGCGTCGGTGGGCAGTATAATTTTGTGGCCATGGCGCACGAACTGGAAGGGGCTCATTCGGTGCTGATGTTGCGCTCGACCCGATTGCACAAGGGCCGCCGTCATTCCAACATCCTGTGGTCACACGGACAACTGACCATCCCCCGCCACCTGCGCGACATCGTGATCACCGAATATGGTATCGCTTACCTGCGCGGAAAGACCGACGAAGAGGTCATCAAAGAACTGCTGAATATCGCCGATTCTGAATTTCAGGAGTCTTTGAAAATCAAAGCCCAGAAAGAAGGCAAGCTGCGATCTGACTATCAGATTCCGGAATGGGCCCGCCACAATACTCCGGCCGAACTTTTAAATCAGGCCCGCGATGCAGGCTTTGATCGCCTGTTCCCGCCTTTTGCATTTGGCAGTGATTTTACCCTGGATGAAGAACTGCTGGCGCTGGCATTGGGCGAACTGCGCCAGGCTCAGGAAGAATCCCTGGGCAAGCTTCTGGGCCTGCTGAAGAAGGGAATGAAAACCGAGGCTATCGAGTATCAGGACTGTTTGAAAAGAATGGAACTGGATCGCCCCCGGGGATTGAAAGAACGACTCTTTCAAAAGCTGGTGTTGGGGGCCCTGGAACAAAGCAAGGGCCGGATCACTTCGGCTTTTTCTGCAGAACCACGTTGATATCCTGAGCCAAATCCTGAAAGTAGTCATTTTCACGCAGGTGAATTTCAACCGAATCAAGATTTTCATCCGCCATGCGCTTGACCGTGCGTTTGATATTGAAAAGAGGACCTACAATTCTGCGGGTCATGCGGTTGAAATACCAAAAGCCCACGACCAGCCCCAACAACACCGGGATCAGCTGATAGACCAGGAAAACGGTTTTATAGCGGGAAATAAACTCTTGAACCGACATCATTGAAAAGGCGCCGGTTCCGGCCAGCTCTTGAATCTTTCCAATGAACAACCAAGCCGCAAAAAGCTGGGCCAGAAACAGTACAGCCACAAAAAGGCTGACGTGCATGACCACATCAAACTGCACTTCGCGATTGACGATCAACTTGCGGCGCGGACGGAATGTTTTCATACCTAAATTATATCCCAGCCCCGAAGGTTAAACTCGTTAAATATAAGTATCCACCAGGGAACGTTTCTGTTTGAGAAACGTCCAAAAGTTCTTCAGTTCACTTCAGCGGGTGCGACTTAGGAAAAACTGCGCCACAGCCTCACGGTTGTATTTGCAGTGCCCCCCGGCCAGGGGACTCCAGGTCGCAGACATTCCCGCAGCCTGAGCCGCCTTCACAAACTCGGCAGATCCTTCCTGGAAGCCGAACTCGTCCTGCAGACCTGTCGACACAAAGAACACCGGCTTGATCAGACCCGAATAACGACTAAGCAGATTGAAGGGGTTGTGATTTTGCCAGTCCGCCTCGTCAGCAAAAACCTCGCGGGAAATCCCCAGCATCAAATTCACGCGCGAACGCAGCGCTTTCGTGCGGGCAATGTATTTATCAATATCCTGCTGGGAAGAGTAAGGCCCGATCACAGTCAGAGCCGGGCACAACAGCGCGACCTTGGAAAAGGTTGCCGGCAACTGCAACGAGGCCTGCGAGGCATTAAAGCCCCCCATGGATTCCCCCATCAGCAGACGCCGTCCACTGCCCAGGCCGCCGACTTTGCCTTCAAGAAACGGCATCATCTCGTTTTGGAAAACCGGCAACAATGGGAATTTCTGATTATTAACCAACAGCCAGATTTCACCAAACGAAATAGTTACGACAGACGGCTCATAACCCAACTGAGCCCAGCGCTTCAACACCCAAGAAGTGTCGCGACGCTGATCAAAGAACTGCCGGGCATTCCCCCACAGTCCATGAAAGTAATAAACCACATCCTGGGTTTTCGCCCGATTCCCGGTATGAACACAATAGTCATAAGAATCACCCAAAGAAGTTGTTTGGGTTCCACAGACCGGCTGCGTCCCTGCAAATCCATTTGAAGCAAACACCACCAAAGAAAACGCCAGCATCCCTACTGCGAATTTCATCAGTCACCTCCGCACAAGAATAAGGCTCGCCGAATCGCAGCCAAAAGGCAACCCACGACCTCCACCCCAATTCCTGAACCTGCCCCCCAACACCAGACAAAGGAACAACCCAAACCCCAAAAAACAAAAAGCCAACCAAGGTATGACCCCGGTTGGCTCCCAAACAAAAAAAGGCCCCGCAGGGGAGCCTTTTTCAAACTTAAATATCCTCAACAAAAATCTCCAAAAACGACCTGCCTCAAAGCCAACTCCCCGTTCCCCGCCCCCAAAAACCGGGAACCAAGGTTGGTCAAAAGGGGGCAGATGCAAGGCGGAGGCGACCGCCCGCAACGCAGGCGTGCTCCAAGCACGTCGGAGAGAGGACGGGCACCGACAACGCAGTCAGATGCCCCCTTTTCACCGACCGGAACTAGAACAAGTTCAGGTTGGCAGACAATGCTACGTTTGTGCGGTCTGCGCGGATGTCTTTTGGTGTGAACTGTACGTTTGGATACAGGTAGATATCACGAGTGATAGAGATACCGGTACCAACAGACTGATATGGTTCCAACTGATAGTTATCAGCATAACCTTCGTAACGTGCGAACTGGAAGTAACCAAACACGGTTCTGAAGGAATAACGGTCGTTGAAAGTGTACTGAAGGAACGGGAACAAACCGAAGCTCATGTCAGAGCGTTTGTATTTACCCGCTTTGGCTGCCGCAACCATGTTCGGATCATCCAGGTCCCCAGTGTAGAAGCTCTTACCCAAAGTAAAGCTTGTTCCACCATTCCACTTGGATTGACCGAAGTTCGCCAGAACTGTCTGGCTGAAGCTTGCTGCACCAAATGTTTTGGTCAGGTTGATAGAATCACTGTCTGTCGCATGGCTGTACTGCATGCTGGAGATCATCTGAGTGTCGAACGCGCGGTAACCACGGCTCCAGCTCAGGTAAGGAGTGGAAACTTCATAACGAGCCAAAGTGCCTTTACGGCCTTTACGAGTGTCTTCTGCAGGCTTCACGATATCACCGTGAAGAGGATCCACCACGGTCACGCCCGTACCGAAGCTGATATTGTCACGCTCACCCAAACGGTAGTTGACACCAACATCACCAGACAGAGTTGTCATGGCTTCGATAGTTGCGGAAGCACGGTAGTTTGGACGAACACCACTTAGAGGCTCTTCAACAGAACCACCAGAGTACGCCAGGCTGGATTTGAAAGACCATTTGGATTTGGAACCCAATTGAGCTCTCATGCGGGCGTCAGTGATTTCACTGTCGATGTCCTTTTCTTTTTCGTCAGCCTTTTTAAGGTCTTCCATTTTCACTGTGCTGGAATTTGTATTCACAGACGTGGTGGAAGTTTGTGCGAAACCAGAAACAGGGGCCATCAACAACCCTGTTGCCGCCAATACCAAGTAAGCATTCTTATTCATCATTTTAAACTCCGTTTGTAATGAACAGGCGACTGGTATAGCCCACTCCCAGAATGTGAGTCCATATTAAAAATAGGATATGAAAGAATGGTCCCAGTGATCAGGATTTAGACAGGGGATCTGCAGACGGAAAAGCTGTCTCTGCCAATATAGGCAAGGCAGAGACAGCAAGCCCCTAGTGACGCGAGGGGGCGATTAGACCTGTGCCTTTTTGTATGGAGCCTAAGCGCCAGTGCTTCTCTCCTTGGGAGGCCAACCATGTTTGTACGACTTCGGCCTGCTCTTTCTTGATAAGCAGAACCAATCCAACCCCCATGTTGAAGGTGCGATACAGCTCTTCCCCGGAAAGACTCGCGCGCGGAATGATTTTTCCAAAGACCGGAGCCATTTCATTCAATGCCGGCCAGCCGGAAATATCATAATCAAACTTCTCACTCATCCGCGGGATATTGTGAATGCCCCCACCGGTGATATGAGACGCGCCCACCATCGCCATCGGGAACTGACGACGAAGCTCATTGACCAGCTTCACGTAGATACGCGTGGGCGTCAGCAGTTCCTGCATCAGCTCGGTTTCGTCCTGTTGCACAAGCTTTCTGAGCAGGGAATAACCATTAGAGTGAAAACCTGAAGACGCAATCCCGATCAGCACATCGCCTTCGTTCATGTCTTTTTCATCGTACAGATCCGCCGGAGACATCTCGCCCACACTGAAGCCTGCAAGGTCGTATTCATTCCCCTGATACACGCCGGGCATTTCAGCCGTTTCACCACCGATCAAAGCCATCCCGGACTGACGGCAGCCATCGACCATTCCGGCAATCAGCTCTTCACTGACTTTGGTGTCGAGCTTTCCAAAGGCCATGTAATCCAAAAAGAACAACGGTTTTGCACCAACACACAAAAGGTCATTCACACACATCGCCACCAGATCGATTCCGATGCCGTGGTGTTTGTTCAGAGTTTGCGCCAGTTTCAACTTCGTACCCACCCCGTCTGTGCAGGAAGCCAGGTACTTTTCTTCAGTCAGTTTGTAAACGGCAGCAAAGCCGCCAATGCCCTGAAGAACCTGGTCGTTGAAAGTGGTCGGCACCAGATTTTTGATTCTTTCCACGAAGGCATCGGCCTTGGTGATGTCAACTCCTGCATTTTTATAGTCCAAAGTCACAGTCGTCATGGCTTAGTCTCCTAGTGTAAAAAATGGCGGCGGCCGGTAAAGATCATGGCTACACCCAGGCGATCGGCTTCGGCGATCACTTCCGGATCCTTCACGGATCCGCCGGGTTGAATGATGGTTTTGACCCCCAGCTTTGCAGAAACCTGAACAGAGTCTGCAAATGGGAAAAACGCGTCTGAAGCCAGTACCACGCTGGCAAGATCGGCGATGCCCTTGTCAGCCAGGCGCGAGGTGATCAGTTTTTCGATGCAGTCGATGCGGTTGGTTTGACCTGAACCCATGGTCAGAAGCTCAAACTCGGGACCGTCCTGACGGCAAAGAGCAATGGCATTGCTTTTCAGGTTCTTCACCGCCAGCATGGCAAAGGCCGCCAGACGCTGTTGTTCCGGACTGACTTGCTTTTGGGTGACAGTTTTCATATGGCTTAAATCAAAGCCATCGGCATCCTGCAGCAGCAGTCCGCCCTCGATAGAGCGTACTTGCATCGACGGATTTGGCGTTAATGAAACTTCCATCACGCGGCAGTTCTTTTTCAGCTTTTCGCGAGCGCCCTCGGTGAAGGACGGCGCCAGAATCACTTCGACAAACTTTTCGGCAAAGAACGCGGCGATGTCTTCCGTCACTGGAATGTTCAGGGCGATGATGCCGCCGAAAGAACTTTTCTCGTCCCCTTTCCAGGCTTTTTCCAAAGCACGCAACGGAGTTTCGGCCACAGCCATTCCGCAAGGCGTGTTATGTTTCACAACCACAGCGGCTGGCAGGGCTTTTTCACCTTGCCAGGAATGCACATCCTGCAAAGTCTTAAGCGCAAAGTCGGCATCCAGATAATTATTGTAGGACATTTCTTTGCCTTGCAGGGATTTGGCGTGGGCCAGACCGTCAGCAAACGGATCTTTCAGAACGACGGCCTTTTGATGCGGGTTTTCACCGTATCTTAGAGCAGCCCCGGATTTTTGCGTCAGGAATCCGGCGATGGCCATGTCATAAAAAGCGGTCATAGTGTAAACAGAAGCGGCACATTTTTGACGGAACTCCCAGGTGGTTGCGCCGCTATTGCCGTTGAATTCTTTTAAGAACTCACCGTACTGGGACGGTTCACACAGAACTGTGACGGACTGAAAGTTCTTTGCCCCGGCACGAAGCAGCGTCGGGCCCCCGATGTCGATGTTTTCAATGCATTCTTCAAACCCCGCCTGTTTTTGCAGGGTCGCGTGGAAAGGATAAAGATTCACCACCACCAGATCAATGGGTTCAATCCCCAGCTCAACCGCTTGGCGCACGTCATTTTCATCCTGACGACGGAACAGCAGGCTTGAGGCAATTTCAAAGCTGATGGTTTTCATGCGGCCGTTGAAGGCTTCGCCTTTGCCGCTCAAGGTTTCCACTGCGGTGACTTTGAAGCCGGCGTCGGTCAATGCCTTGGCGGTGCCGCCGCTGGCAATCAGCTCGACGTTCTGAGCTGCAAGATTTTTAGCAAGCTCCAGCAAACCGGTTTTATCAGAGACGCTCAACAGAGCTCTGCGGATTGGATTCATACAGTCACCCCCATTTCCTGATTCAAATAATTCACAGCACTTTTGAAAAACTCCAAACCCCAGGCTTCGCCTTTATAAGGCAGGTGCCAGTCATGCACGGCTGCCTCGGGATGCGGCATCAGCGCAAACACCAGACCCGACGGATCACAGACGCCCGCGATCTGTGCCTGAGCACCATTGACGTCTTCAGTGTAACGAAGCACAGCCTGATGCTGGGTCAGCAGACGCTGCAGCAGGCTTTCATCGCGACAAACGAAGCGGCCTTCCCCGTGACGAATCGGCAAGGCGAATCTTGCGGGAAGATCGCGCGTCCAGATACAGGGGGACTTTTCATTTCTTTCCACTTCAATCCAGCGGTCAATAAAATGACCCTGCTCGTTTTTCACCAGGGCACAGCTGCGCTGAAAGTCAGCGTCCGGCAACAGGCCCAGTTTGATCAGCGTCTGAAAGCCATTGCAGATGCCCAGCACTGGGCGGGTTTTCACAAACTGCTGCAATTCATTTTTCAGATTCATTTCAAGTTTCAGGGCCAGCACTTGCCCGCTGCCCAGATGATCACCAAAGGAAAAACCACCGGGAATCACCAGAGCCTGGTATTCATTCAGCAGCCCCGGGTTTGCCAGAAGGTCATTGACGTGGACTTTATCCGCTTCACCTCCGGCCAGCGAAACGGCTCTGGCTGTTTCATTTTCACAGTTGATTCCATCACCCCACAAAACCAAAAACTTAGGCTTGATAGACATTCAGAACTCCTTCAGACCAGATTTTTTGCAATTCGGACAAAGCGGTGTTTTGAGTGGCCCCCTGATGCTGCCAGCTCATCACAGGATTTTCCTGAACTTCACCCAACAGTCTTTGCTGACTGGTGAACAGTTCTTCAAACTGAGACTTGTCAGCAGGCTTCACACTGACCACAAACAAGGAGCCCGTTTCAGACCACAGTTCATTCCAACTGAATGATTCCAGATTCAGCTTCATTCCCAGATTGTTGCCAAAGCCGCTTTCCGCCAAGGCGGTCATCAAGCCCCCGTCGGAAATGTCATGGCAGGACTGCAAAAGCGTTTTCTGATGGGCCGCATAGATACGGCCATAAAGATCCTTGTTGCGGGCAAGATCCGGATATTCGGGTGCAGATTCCTGCACGGTGAACTCCTGGGAAAGAACTGAAGCATAAAGACTTTGTGTCGGCGTGCCCAAAAGATAAATCAGATCCCCGGCCGTCTGGAAGAATCCGGGTGCCGTTTTCGTCGCATCCGGCACCTGCGCCACCGCCGTCACCAGCAAGGTCGGTGGTACGGAAATCTTCACGGTGTCCCCGCCCTTGGTTTTTCCGATAAAGTCGTTTTTCATACTGTCTTTACCGCTGACAAATGGAGCGCGGTAAGCCACAGCCGCATCGTAAAGCCCCGCACACGCACGCACCAGTTGCGCCATTTTGTGGGCCGCATCGGGATTGCTTGCTTTTGGAGTCGGATCCGGCCAGCAGAAGTTATCGACCAAGGCCATCTTCGCAGGGTCCGCTCCGGTCGCCACCAGATTGCGCACGGATTCATCCACCGCTTTTTGTGCCATCAAATAAGTGTCGTACCAGGAAAACTGCGGGCACAGTCCGTTTGAAACTGCCACGGCGTTGTTGTCATCGCCCCCATGCACTGACAGATCCAGCACACCGGCATCGTTGGCTCCGGACTGGGTTTTGCCACCGTAAGGTTTTACGCGCGTGGCCCCTTGAACTTCGTGGTCATAATAACGAACCAATGGTTCACGTGAAGCCACGTTGGGATTGGCCAGAACTTTTTTAAGTGCCACGGCAAGATCGTTGCTCGCCAGTGGTATTTTACCTTCTGCGCGGAAGTATTCCTGATATTGTTTCGGTCCGTCGAAGTGAGCTTTCAGCTTCATGCGGCTCAGACCATCATGCAGGAATTCCAACTGCAGTTTTGCCAAGGGCTCTTTGCCATGGAAGATGTCAAAGAATCCAGAATCGGTGAATTCACCCAGTACAAACGCCTCAACACCCATGTGACGGGCCAGATTCATAAAATCCATCAGGTGATTCGGGCTGACGGCGTAAGACATACGCTCCTGGGATTCGCTGACCAGCATTTCCCAGTATTCAAGCCCCGAATATTTTACCGGATGCAAGCCAAGATCCATTCGCGCGCCGCCGGAATACTGGGCCATTTCTCCAATTGACGAACTGACACCGCCGGCTCCGTTGTCGGTGATGGCTTGAATCCAGCCGTTGTCACGGGCTTTCAGTGTGAAGTCCAACAGACGCTTTTGCGTGATACTGTCGCCGATTTGTACGACGTTGGAAGCCACATTGTCATGCAACGCCAACGAGCTGAAAGTCGCACCATGCACGCCGTCTTTTCCAAGGCGGCCACCGGCCACCACAATCAAATCGCCTGCGCGGATTTCTTTGGATTCACTGGCGCGGCCATGAACCGTCTTTGGCATCACGCCGACAGAACCCACAAAGATCAAAGGCTTCGCCGCAAATTCGCTGGAAAAACAGAAGGCCCCGTTGACAGTCGGAATGCCGCTTTGATTGCCGCCCTCTTCAACCCCCTGATGAACCCCACGGAAGATCACACCAGGATCTTTCAACAGCTCGGGTCTTTGCGGGGAATCTGCTTCCGGGAACAGGTTCGGGGTGGAAAGACAGAACACATCCGTGTTGGCGACGGGCTTTGCACCCAATCCGCAACCCAAGATATCGCGATGAACCCCTAAGATGCCCGTCAAAGCGCCGCCGAAAGGATCCAGCGCCGACGGGCTGTTGTGTGTTTCGACTTTAACACACACATTTAATTTTGAATCAAAGTCGACAATGCCTGCATTGTCTTTAAAAACAGAAACCAGATAACCACAGTCATCCAGATCTTTGGTGGCTTTCTGAATATAGCTTTTATAAAGGCTGGTAATTTTCCTGTCACCCAGGGCCGGGAAATCGCCAGAAACTTCGGAATAATCCACTTCAGCAGCAAAGATCTTATGCTTGCAGTGCTCACTCCAGGTTTGCGCCAGACACTCCAGCTCGACTTCGGTGATCTTGCCATGCCAGCCGTAAGAAGCTCGCTCGGCAGCGACTTCCGGGGAACTGAAATGAGTCAGAATGGTTTGAATCTCTTCACCACTGAGAGCCAGTCCACGTTCGTTGTTGATGCGCTGAAGGGTTTCAACGTCCAAATTCAAAAGCTGCAACTGCGGTGTGTGTTCAGAAGCCTTCCAAAAGTTCGAATAGGCTGCCCATGAATTTTCTTGTTTAAGGGCCGCGCCCGTCTGGATTTCCAGTTTGTTTAAAAGTGGATTGGCCAGATTCTGGAACAGAACCTTTTGGATTTGCTCTTTGGAAATATCCCCGCTGATTTCCATTTCCCACCCACTGTGGACTTCCAAAGGGAACTCCTGCCAGGAAGAATTATGTTGCGCAGAAAACAGCATCAAAGCTTCGGTCGCGGTGCGGGCTATGTTGTCGGTAACTCCGGCCAGAAAGCGGATCTCAACATAGGTTTTACCGTCCTGATAATCCAAGAAGCCAGTTTGCTGAGCTTCCGATATGGGATCAAAGAAGACTTTATCCATGACAGCTTGAAGAGGGAACTCTTTGGCCGCGCCGGGTTTCTTTTCAAGCAGCCAGTACACGCGACGCAGTTGCAGTTCGTTCACCGGGGCTTCCAGCGACAACGCGGATTTAAGAGCTTTTTCGGTGCTGTGATCATAGCGGCTGCGCACAGATATTCTTTGCATCTTTAAGTCTCCTTAAAAGGGCTTGTGGGGATCTGCCCCAAAGCCACAAGTTCCAGAAATTGAGTGTAAGTTTGATGTTCCAGCTTATGAAAACGCACGGACCAGTCGGCAAGACTTTCACCGGCTTCCAAAGGCAATCGCGACTGCATCAGTTGCGGGCCGGTGTCCATGCCCTCGTCCACCAGATGCAGGGTCACGCCACTTTCCTCCACACGGTCTTCGAAAGCGCGACGGATGGAATCAACCCCCGGGTAAGCGGGCAACAGCGAAGGATGAATATTCACCACCTGTGAATTCCCGCCATGCCAGCCATTGAAGGTCTGAAGAAACTCTGGACTTAGCAGGCGCATGTAACCTGCCAGAAAGACCCAGTCGATGCGGTATTCACGCAGCAGGTTTAACACGCGCTGCTCGTGTTCGCGGCGGTCGCTTTGTTTTGCCACCACAAAATGGCGCACAGAAAAATTTTTAGCCTTTTCCAAAACACCCGCCCCGGCTTTGTCAGAAAGGACAAAGGTGACTTCGGCAGAATTCAGGGACTGCGCCTTTTTCATCAGGGCTTCGGCATTTGAACCGGTTCCAGAGGCCAGAATCGCAATCCTGATTTTATTCATAGCCCGATATCCTGTCGCAGGTACATGCCGTCAAAATTCACGGCCTGCATTTCCTGATAGACCTTTTCACGAGCCTCTTCCCGGGTTGAACCCAGGGCAGTGATTCCCAGCACCCGTCCACCGACATTGACCAGTTGATCATTGATACGGCTGACTCCGGCAAAGTACAAATGACGATCCGGAGCAGATGGCATCTTGGCGGTGATGGGATTTCCCAATTTCATCGGGGACCCCGGATAACCTTCACTGGTTGCCACGACGTGAACAGAAGACTCGGCAGCCAGCTCACACACTTCATTTTTCAACTGATGAGTCACAGCCTTCATGATCAGGCCTGCAAGATCGGTTTTCAGACGAGGCAGCAGCGCCTGAGTTTCAGGATCCCCCATGCGCACGTTGTATTCCAGAACGTAAATCCCTTCGCTTGTTTTCATCAAGCCTGCAAACAGGAAGCCCTGATACGGCAGGCGCTTGTCACGCAGGCTTTTCAGGGTTTTAGAGAAAATACGGCGGATCTCAGCTTCATCCGCTTCGGTCACAAAATCACAAGGGCTGTAAGCGCCCATGCCACCGGTGTTGGCACTGAAAGGATCGGATGACACGCGCTTATAATCACAAGCCGTGCCCAGAATCACAAAGTCTTCGCCATCACACAAAGCAAAGGCGGAAAGTTCTTGCCCGATCAGACACTGTTCAAGCAGCAGAGGAAAACCAAAATGACGCCCCAGCGTGCGCACAGCCTCTTCAGCCATGTCCCAGCTGTTGCAAACCCAAACACCCTTGCCTTGAGCCAGGCCATCGGCCTTCACCACCAGGGGGCTTTTAAAGTCATGCTTTCCCACTGCGAGCAAAGCCTGTTCTTCCGAGTAGCTGACCTGACAAGCGGCGGTTCTAACGCCTGCATCCTTCAGCACCCCTTTACAGAAAAGTTTGGATGATTCCAGCTGAGCCACTTCCATGGACGGTGCAAAGCAGGCAATGCCGCGTTTTTGCAGGCGCAGCTTCAGGTCAGACAAAATCAAAGACTCCGGACCCACCACCACCAAAGAAACACTGTTTTCGACACAGAAGGTTTCTATGGCTTCCGGACTTTCACAGTTCACGCAAGTAATACCTGCTTGCTGCATTCCGGGATTTCCCGGGGCCACCCACAGGTCGGTCACCAGGGAAGAGCTTTTCAGTTTTTGCGCCAAGGCGTGCTCGCGCCCGCCTTTTCCGACGACGACCAGTTTCATGCTTTGTTCTCCAGCAAAGACAAAGCCTTTTGATGCCAGAATTTCAAGTTGATGTTTTCGTCAAAAGGACGGGGTTTGTTAAGGACAGCGGCGATCTCGTTGGCCAAAGCCAGGTACAGCCATGAACTGACCTGGATCTGTTCTGCATTCAATGCTGCGGGCTTCTGACCCAGTTCATTCTCGCAGATGGATTTCCAGTCTTGGGTTTTTCTTTCCTTGGCCAACTTTTTGGCTTTTTTAACCGCTTCGCTCCACTCTGAACCTGTGTAGATCTGACGCAAGAATTCTTTTGAAAGAGGCAGACCTTCATAAGTCAGACGCAATTCATCCGGCCCGATGGAATCCACCAGCACCAGTCCGCGCTGACCGTTGTTTTCATGGGTAAAGGCGAACTCAAGCTTCCCGTCCCATAATTTGACTCCGAAGCTTGCAAAAAGCTTTTCAAGCTCGGCCGCCACATCCTGGGTGTTTTTGCGCAAGGCCGCGTATTCAAAGTCGTTCACCACGTTCATGGCCGCCACATCAGCCTTGGACAGGTAGCGATCTGTGGTTTCAAGTTTTGTTGAAACCTCCACCAGGGCTGGCATAAAGCTGTCAGCAGACGTTGGCATCCGGGTCAGCTCCAGATCCGCAAGATATGCGGGGTTCTTTTTCAGACGTCCTTCCAAAGAATTCCCCTGTCCCAGATGACGACGGAAGATCACTTCCAGCGGCACCAGACACTGGGTCGGGCGACAGGCATACATGGAATAATCATAATCTTCACCCTTCCATTCTGGGCGCAACACGTTCACCGGCTGCACTTCAATGGAAGTGCGCGAACGACCGGACAGATAGTGCGAAGAAAAACCCTTCGCCGAAAGATGCTCAAAGAACATCGAGGCCATCGCCGCCAAAGCTTCGCCTTTTTGCGGGATTTCATCGGGCATCTCGCCCCAGTCAAAAATGGAATAGCGATTGCTGTATTCAAAAACAATTTTGTCGTTGTTCTGATAAAGGTCCTTTACGGAACCGCGATAGATCAGATTCATCGGCCTGCTCCCAATGCTTTCAGCTTGTTCCATTGATTCACGAAATTAGTCACGTTGTTGGCCCCCACCCAGAATCCGCCATGGCGGGCTTTGGCATAGAAGTCCAACGCCAGATTAGAGCTGGCCAGTTGTTCTTTTTCACACAGGAACAGATTCAACCCTTGCGTGTGCGGAAGCTCCCAGGGACTGACGATTTCACCCAGACAGGTTTCGGCCTGAGCCGCCGTCCATTCAATCTGCAGACCCGTTTGGGTCTGGATTTCATCCAGAGCTTTTTGAATTGGAGAATAGCTTTCAAGACTGCGGTTCCAGTGCAGACACAGGCGGTCTTTTGGAACTTTCGCCAGACGAACAATGAAGTCTCCGATGGCGCTGGCATTTTCTTCAGTCACTGCAGCCACGGGAATTCCACGGGGCATCTGAACAATCGACAAGAAGGCATCAAGGCCAGCAAAAGCCCCGTTCACCGCCACGCCAAAGACCGGCTTGTCTGTTAAAGAAGCCACCACACCCGGAAGGTGGGCTGCCAGGCCCGCACCGGCAACAAAAGCATCCGCACCGCAGTTCTTTACAACCTCGTGGACTCGGGCGGGATCACGGTGGGCCGAAGCCACTTCCATTTTCACATCGCCGCATTTTTCAAGGGAACGGCACAACGGACCGTACACACGCTCATCATTCGCACTGCCAAAAAGAACCTGAATTTTCATAGTTCACCACCTAAATTGATGTTCCGGGTCTTCAAAAAGTTTTCAGTTGAAACCGGAACGGGATAATCACCATCAAGACAAGCACTGCAAAGATTCTTAAGGCCCAGGCCCTCTTGCAGTCGGTTCAGCGGAAGGAAGACCAGACCGTCCACCTCCAGAACCTTTTCCACTTCCGCTTCGCTGCGCTTGTGCGCCACCAGCGATTCTCCATCCGGGAAATCAATGCCATAGAAACAAGGATGACGGATCGGCGGACAGGTGCTGGCCAGATAGACCTTTTCCGCCCCGGCATCACGAAGCAGTCGGATAATGCGGGCGGAAGTGGTCCCGCGCACGATGCTGTCATCCACCAGCAGGATTTTTTTACCTTTGATCTCGCTTTGCACTGGGGAAAGTTTCAGATTCACCATCATTTTGCGAACCTCAGGTTCGTTGACGATAAAGCTTCTTTGCACATAGCGGTTTTTGATCAGAACTTCGCGGTAGGGTTTTTCCAGCACTTCCGCCAATCGGCAGGCCGCCGCCCGGGAAGTGTCCGGTACCGGAGCCACGACATCGATATCCAGCCCTTTTTTGCGGCACTCTTCCGCCAGGATTTCACCCAGCTTCAGGCGCACTTCATAAACCGGACGGCCGTGCCACTCGGTTTCAGAACCGGCAAAATAAATCCATTCAAACATGCACGGGCGCGGTTTCTTTTCACTTAAGACAAAAGAATGCAGATTGCGATCCTTGTCGACAAAGACCAGCTCGCCTGGGCGCAGATCACGCCAGTACTCATAACCCAGTCCGAAGAAAACCTGTTTTTCAGAGGCAAAACAGTAATTGTACTTATCGCCCTTTTTCTGGCGCCCGATCAGCAAAGGCCGTATGCCATTCATATCACTGAAGGCAAACATGCCCTGATCGGCCAGCATACCAATAGAGCTATAAGCCCCTTGCACAGTTTGCAGAAGCTCTTTCACGGCCTCGGCCAGGCTGGCCGGAAGATCCGGGTTGTCTTTGCGTGAAGACAGCCCCACCGCCACCATGTGCATCAGGATTTCCAGATCGTTGCGCGAAAAGGTCCACCTTAGTTTTCGATTGCGCAGATAATCCACGATTTCGTCATAGTTCGTGACATTCCCGTTATGAATCATGCCGATGCCATAGGGATAGCTTAAGAAGATGGGCTGCAGGTCCTCTTTATCAACGCTGCCGATAGTGGAATAACGTGTGTGCCCCAGGGCCATGGTGCCCTTCAGGCGCTTGCGGCGTTCGGTGGTGAAGACGTCTTCCACCAGTCCCAGATCCTTTTCCAGATGAAACTGCGAGCGTTCAAAATCATAACTCAGAATCCCCGCCGCATCCTGCCCGCGGTGCTGAAGAGCGAACAATGCCGGGTACAGCTTTTCTCCAGCCTGATCTTCACCGATGAGTCCTACAACGCCACACATGGAGCGACCCCTTTAAAAAACAAAAACGGCGTCACTGGGACGCCGTTTACTTTAATATTGATATTTGATTTTTTCTGCTGGCAGTTCGGGTGCAAAGACACACCGAGGGTGTTCAAACGGGATTTCTCTCCCGAAGAGGGTCCCTTCGATGGGGGCCTAGGTGGCGAAGAATGTCTCAAAAACACTTGATGTGTCATGGTCTCTCTTTACGCTGATTGGGTGGAATGCAACCAACGCTAGCGACCGTGACAGAGTTTCGTCAAGACCCCTGACAGAATCCTGACAATTCAACACATCTTGCCATAATCAAGGCTTACACTCTTGAGCATCATTACTGGCACCATCGCAACCCAGAGCCTTTTGCAACTCGGGCTTGGCGTAATAGATACGATTGATACGACGATTTGCATCCGGGTGACTGGAATGACCATCCGAATGCTTCATATCTTCCATATACGCGCGGATTTCCTCCAACTGAGGGCATGACTCCACAAATTGATCCATCTTTCTGTCGACCGCCTCTGTCACCTCTGCGCATGCAGTCCCATAGAACATGGTCTGTGATCCAAAAGCGTATTCCTTAGCCTTGGCAGAATCCTGAATACCAGAAATTTTTGACGTCAATGCCTGAGCCGAAATCCAGTCAGAGAAAGCTTCCTGAATATGACCTGTTCCGGTGATTTCACTGCAATACTTGTAGCGCTCGTAGTTCTTTTCAATATTCTGACGGGAATCCTCAAAGCGGGCATCCGTGGCATCGGTCGCTTTCGTTTCGCCGGTTTCCTCATCGATTTCGTCGCCGACTTCAGCTTTCAGGCCGTCTTCAAATTCATTGATCTCGCGAAGCAAAGCATCCTTCGTGGGAATGCTGACTTCAATGGACTGCGGAGACTGCAGACAGCTGATCACATTTTTAAACGGATTCTGGGCCATTCTGACCGCGGCATTGACTGTCGGTTGATTGGGCTTCACCACCAGACTCATAAAGTCCGGCAGTTTCGCCCCCTCTTTGCCGAAATCCATTTCCATGGCACAAGGATCAATCCCGTGACCGAACTCGTGGGCCAGGGTTGCAAACAGCGACGCTTCCGGCAAATTCATCATCTGCGGGCACACCGTGATCGTGTTTTCTTCAGAGGAATAATAGGCATTCGGTGATTCACACCCGTCAGCCACCAGATCCATGTACCGGCCGTCAGTTTTTGCCGCCCGATATTTGATGGCCTTCACCCGGGCGATCATGTTGTCGATCTGCTTGCCGTTGGCGGAAGTCTTCTGCGCTTCCAGAGCTTTGACAACGTGATTGCGGGCGTCTTCAACAATCTTCAGGGTGCGGGCCGTTTCTTTCTTCAGACGTTCTTTGTTGCGCTGAAGCTGTTCCTTGCCGCCGGCCGCGGCTTCATCCATAAATTGATTGGCATAGACAAAGGGATCCTGCACGGCGCTTTGCGGGAAGGTGCCTTTCGCGCAATGTTCGGCAAAACTCAGATTGCCAACCATTGCCATATTTGGAACCTGACGGCCTTCGCTGTCCTGATACAGATAAAAATCCTGGGCTTTTCCCGCCAGCTTCCCGCAATAGCCTTCAAAGGTACAAGTTGGTGACTGCGGTGTCTCACAGGCCCCGCTGCGATCCGCTGAGATTTTCAAGGTCTCGCGCATTTGGGAAATCTTGTTGATGGTTTCCCGCATGTGAGGACTGACCGCTTCCTGCGCAGAAGCTGTGAGTGAAGAAAACGTCATCGCAACGAACAAAATGGACTTCATAAATTATTTTCCTCGCGCATGAGTGCGGATGTCTTCAATATGCTGCACGAAGCGACCGTAAGCGGCCCCTTCGGCACATCCCTCTGTGCGGGTTTCTTTTTTAGAGACTCTGTTAGTGTAGATATAAGTTCCGGCATGGCAGCGCTGCTTTCCCGCGGAAGCCGGGCCTCTTTCAACCTGCTTCCAGGCTTCGGCCACTTTGGGTGGAAGCGTTTTTCCCAACGACTTGCCATCAAAGGTATAAGTGCCTTTGTCCCTTTTCAAAATATCAATCTTACGGACGCCCATTTTATTGGTGCGGTCCAGAATGACTTCGTTCGCAAAACAGGAAGCAGACATAAAGAAAACGAGCAGGAAATATCTCATTGTTTCAGTTTATTAGGTAAGCCCCCGCTTTGCACCCGACGATGGTCAAGAAAGCTTTTGAACCGGGAGCTTTTATGGTTAATAGCCCTCAACGACAATCAGCGTGCGATACTTCACTGCGCGGATCACATTCCCCCGCCAGTCCCGGGCCACAGCTCCGTTGGGTCGAATAACGGGAACCAGACCTTTTCCTTCCTGCACGATGCGTTCGTAGATGTACTTTGCATTATCGCGATGCAGGCGGACACATCCACCGGAAGCGCGGCGGCCCAGTTGATAATTGTGCGCGGAATTTGCGGCATGCAGGGCAACCCCGCCGTTAAAGAAGACGCTGAATTCCATATTGGTTTGCCAAGTTTGAGAATAGTGATTGCGCACAATCGAATAAGGATAGAACCATCCCGGCGGCGTTGTGGTGAAGTATTGCCGCCCGCTTTTTGCGGTTTCCCACTGCTCCCTCCCCGTTGAAATCTTCCAGGTGTGAGTGTGCCCCCCGTTCTGAATCACCCGCATCGTCTGCGCCTCGTAACCACCGGCACTTTTATTGGCGATCAGAACTATTGGAAATTCCCGGGTCACATTCAGTGACTCGACAGAATCAAAATCCCGCAGACTTAAAACTTCCGTGTTCATTTCCGTGCGCGGAAAGCCCGCTTCCGCGGCAATTTCATCCGGTGTCATAAGGTCATCCAACGATTCGGTTTCGGCCAGCGCATTCACAGACAGAAACAATACAAATGAAAGAATGAAGGATTTCACAGGGCCTCCCGGTTTTTTTATTTATGTTACCCCAGATCACAATGAAAATTCCCGACACGATATGGGGCTTTCTGACACAGGACTTTCATTCGTCAAAAAGCTGGAATGTCGATTGAAAGTTATCGCGAAAGAAAATTCCCTTTGCATGAATTTGCGTTCAACGTAGATAGCAGTGGAGGTCCCCATGAAAAATACACTTTTCATCGCGTCCTGTGCTTTGTTGACGGTTTTGCTGTTTGTTATGGGTGCCAAAGCCGAACCCTCCATGGCCTCCCCTGAAACTCCGGATCCAATGACGATTGCTCAAGGAATGAACTACTGCCGTACGCTGATTTCGGTGTGTGATCTGAAGTCCGACGGCAGCGCCTGCGGAGGTGACCAGTATGCCGGCTGGTGGCTTCCAACGGCTGAAGAGCTCAGTCACTTTGTGGGGCTTTCAACTTCTCAGAACTACAACTGGTCCCGCACCCCTTTCACGCAGGAACTGGACACCTATATCATCATGAGTCTGCTGGATGGATCATGGGGCTATGGTGGATATGGCAATGCCGCCGTCGTTCGCTGTGTTCGTTAGGCTATCGGGACGGAACTGTTTTGCTTCCACAATGCCCGCCCTAGGTCCAGTCGCGTCGATGCTTCCTCATTAACTCCGAGGGGATATCCGCCGATAAATAGAAGCCATGTCCATCAAGATTAAGTTTCTAGTGATTACATCTTTGTTGCTGCTTCTGTCGTCGGCCACGATCTTTTGGATCAACCGCACCTCTTTCCTCGATGACAAGCGATCTTATCTATATTCCTCCGCGATGGAGCGAATCCAGGATGCCACGGAAGTTATCGATGAAGGCTCTGGCAAAGTCATGGAACGCCTTCAGACCGCACTGCTCTTTTTTGACGGAGCTGTATTCAGTCCGCAAATCAAAACGGCCGCTTTGCAACAGGGCTGGGGCAATATTCAGATCTATCGCAACATCGAAGGCAATGCCACATTCCTGGATGCTTTGAGTGAATCCCCAAGCCTGCCGCCGGCGCAATTGCAATATCTGCAAAAGATGCCTGAAGGCAAAGTGCAAACCGACGTCAATCTGGACAGACCCGAGAACATGATCGTGTACTACCGCAAAGGGGATTTGCTGATTTACGGTCAGCTGACCTTTGACGGACTGAAAGACGCCAATCAGAAAAAAAACCTGGGTTTCTGGCATCCACAAAAGAAGCAGTGGAAAGTTCCTATCGGCCTGACCAATGCCTCTGATATCCATTCCCCTATTACCTCCCAGCTGACCGGCCAGGGCAGCAGTGTGCGTGAAATCCGTCTGAACGGTAATGACTATCTGATTTCTTACACCTGGCTTCCTCAGTTGCAGGCTTATATGTTCCAGGCCTTCGATAAAGGCCAGATCTATTCGGTTCTGCAGCAGACGATGAATAAAACCCTGCTGGCTTCCGCCCTGATTATTGTGCTGGGATTGATCGCCACCTTCTTCAGCGTGGATTCCCTGACCCAGAGTATTTCTGTTCTGGCCGGAGGCATGTCGTTGTTCGCATCTACCGGCCAATCCAAGCCTATCCAGTTGAAATCCAACGATGAAGTGGGCCGCATGGCCAAGGTCTTCAATTCGATGCTTGAAAAGATCCAAGGCCTGCTACGCCAGACCGAGGAAAAGGCCCGAATGGAAGCCGAACTTGAAACCGCCAAAGAGGTCCAAACAGTTCTGCTGCCAAAACCCAAAGTCGACACGGATCACTTCACCCTGAAGGGGTTTTATCAGCCGGCTTCCGAGTGCGGTGGGGATCTTTGGTTCCATTTCAATGACGACAAACGACTGTTCGTATTTATCGCTGATGCCACCGGCCACGGAGTTCCCGCGGCCCTGATCACTGCCGCGGCCCGCTCCGTCTTGTCTTTATCCATGGCTGAAAACATGTGGGACCCTTCGAAGGTGCTTAGCATGATGAATCAGGTTCTGTGTGACCTTGCCAAGGGTGAAAAGATGATGACAGCCTTTGCCGCTCTTTACGACCGGGACGCAGGCACACTGACTTATTCCAATGCCAGTCATGACTTTCCGATGATCAGCCCCCAGCCGCCTGAAGGCAAAAAGATCAAAAAGAACGATCTGGTATTTTTAACTGAAGCCAACTCCAAACGTCTTGGGGAAAGCCGTGAATCGAAGTTCCACACCGCCACCGTGCCATTAATGCCGGGCGGAGTATTCTTCGCTTATACTGACGGATTGATTGATGCGGTCAACGGAACCGGAACTGCTTATGGAGAACGAACCGTGATCAAAACCGCCGTGGATTGCACCAACCGCGGTTCTTCAAAGAGTCTTCACGATATCATGCAAAAACAGATTGTGGAGTATATTGAGAATCAAGAGCAGCCCGACGACATCACATTCCTCGGGCTGTATATAAAACAGACTTAGACAGAACGAACGGCACGAACGGTGCCGTCCACCAGATCGCCAACTCTTAGAGAGCGGCTGTACATCACTTTTTCAACTTGCTGACAGATATCACGGCGCACTTCCGCAGTTTTCTTTCTTTGCGGGATTGCGACCATGTCAGTCAGGTCTCTTTCAACGATCATCGCTTTTCTTTCAGGCAATGTCGCAAGGATGCGGTTGTAGAAGGCCGTATGAGTCTTGAACAAAGCTGCATACAGGGAATCCACTTCGTACCCGTTCAGAACCTCGGACAGAATGTCAGAAGGAACCAGTTTCAGGTCATCGAAGGTCAGGATCACACGACGCAGACGCTCCAGCTCTTCCGGATTGTCATTGGCAAACAATGCCAACAAGTCCATCTCTTCTTCCGGAGACATGCCACGGATGACTTTCGCCAGAACAGATGCACCTTCAATTTTTGGCTCCGGACGCATGCGCATCTCGGTCAGTTTTTGGTTGAAGGATGAAATCACGGCCTGCACCACATTGTGCGGCAGTTTTTCCACGCGGGAAATTTCAGCCAGAACCTTCACACGCTTTTCAGCATCCAATGAACCCACAATCCCTGCTGTCACTTCCGCTGGGGAATGCAGGCAAAGAACCGCGATGTTGGCTGGCGTTTCTTTGTCCAGGATCTGCTGACGTTCTTCTTCTCGCATTTTCAGCACGAATGAGAATGGATTTGTTTCATCCGAGGACATCTCGTGCTCAACGTAAGCCGCCAGAATCGCTTTATAAACATTGCGAACCGCAGTTTCAGTCGCAGACTTCGTGGTGTTGCCTTCACGCTCTTTCACTGCTTTACCCAGACGGGCCCAGGCCATCGCCGGCACATCCGTGAACACACGCTTGGAAGTGTCCCAGCCCAGGAACTCCATCAAAAGCGACGCATCACCCGCAGATTCGTTTAAAGTGAACTCGGTCACCGCACGGGATGCCAGTTGAGGGTACTGAGCCGCGATCGCCAGAATGTGCTGTTTCACGGCGTCCATATTGAACTCCGGCTCCACCACGGCGGCAGGCGCTGGTTCTGTTGCTGCAACAGCAACTTCTTCCGGCTTTTCTTCACCTTCCTGGTCTTTTTCAGTGTGTTTGTATTCGTGGTTTTCTTTTAGTTCCTTACGAGGATCCTGCGCACGGCCACGTCTCCAAGCCCAGAACATCAGGCCGGACAAAGCCAGCAAAGACATGATCACAATCAGCGTCCACATCTTCCAGGTCAGCTCTGGCAGAATATCCGGTTTTGGCTCGGCCTTTGGAGGATCTGCCGGAAGCTCAATGCGCTTCACTGTAACAGAGTCACCCGCCGTCGCATCCAGATGCAATTTGGACGTCAAAAGCTCTTTAATGATCTTTTCAGTCTCGGGATTCACATTGCGGGATAAAACCACAGAAATGTCAGTTTTGGACTTCATCTCGTGAAGTTTATTGGTGGCTTTACCCAACGTTGGAGCATCCCCCATCAAAGGCATGCCTGGCAGATACTGAACATCCATTTCGTCATGGAACTCTTTCAGCTTCTTTTCATCGCGGTCCATTTCAATGGCCACAACCAGAGTGTAATCCGTCGGACGCAAAATCGTGTTCAAGACACTGCGTGCGCGGGCTTCGTACACTGTTTCAAGAGATCCGATCTCTTCAATGTACTGGGCGAAGGACACCTGAGAAAACATCAATGACAGAAGAAGTGCAGAAAAACGTTTCATCATTTGATCCCTTTATCTTTCGCGAGAATGGCACCTGCCAGCATTTTAAGGTGCGGATACTGAGACTGCTTTTCGATTCTTTGGATATCTGCGGTGAACTCACTCACCACGTTCAGTTCCTGAACAGCCACAAGGAAGCTGTCTTCCCAGACTTCATCCTTGCTCTTGGCAGCTTCCGCCAGATGCTTTTTCAGGTCGCCCTGAATCAGGGTGTGATTCAGAACCAGTTGCTTGTATACAAACGGCTTCATTGCCGCCGGATAATTCGCATAGTTTTTATAGACACGGTTCAACAGCTCTTTGCGGGCCTGACCGTCACGCACACGGGCCAGCATCTGCAGGCCTTCATTCACTTCAGTTTTGGAAAGCAGCATTTTACCAAGCAAAGCCCGGCCTTCACTGCTTAGTGGTTCGGTCTGAATCAGCACATCCGCCACAATTTCACGACGGAAAGCATCGCGATTGGATTTGTGGAAGTTTTCAATCGCTTTCAGATCTTCCCCCGCCGGAGTTCCCAATCGCAGCAGTGTTTTGGCTGCAAAGCTGTGAGTCTGGGCCACATCCCCCACAACACCCTTGTTGGTTTCGGTCAGGAAATTCACGATTTTGGACTGCAGAGCCTGCACGTCCTTCTTTTCTTCAGGCTTCCACTGAATATTGGAAACATCCAGCACATAGATACTGGCTTGGAAGAACTCTTTGTTTTCCTTCATGGTGCGCTCTGTTCCAAACGACGCCATCAAGGCTGCGAAGTCATGCTTTTTCCACGCTTGTCCAACTTTAGAGGAAAGATGCGTGTTCACAGTCATTGAGTGGGATTTTTTAAGTTCATCCCAGGTTCCCTGGCCAGAGCGAATTCCCGCCTGACGAGCCTGTGGTTTCTTGCTTTGCAGATAGCCCGCATAGCCCAAAGCTGCACCGACAACCAGCACAGCCCCCACGATCACACGTTTTTTGTTAGTGTTTTTATTAGACATCAGTCAAACCCCACAAAACGAAGACCCGCAAAAAGAGTCATAAAGCTATATTTGACGTTTTCATCCTCTGAGGATGGAGCTGTCAGACTGGAGCCCATGGACACCTGCCCGATCAGCAGCAAATCAGACATCACCGGAATTTCAACGCCGCCCCGGATGGTCAAATCAATCAAAGACGCATTAAAATCATCCACCGCCAGATTGCTCAAACCCAGGTTGGCGGCAATAAAAGGAGTCGGACGCCAGATTTTTGCTTCCGAAGAACTGTCCACCACCACACGCGTTCCGTTAACACCGAACATATAGTAACGACCGCCCAAAGCGATACGTGTGAACGGAAGCTGCTTGCCCCCGCCGCCGGCCATTTCCATGAAGGACAAGGTCAGGGCCGAGTTCAATGCCGGATTGTTAATCGAATAGTTCACTTCCATGGTGGTGGAAGATTCGATGGACTTGTCAACGCCAGCACTGGGGAACTGATACTTCAACGAAGTCATGCCCATGCTGACATCCCAATCAGATGTCAGAGCAGCATGAGCCGGAACGTACAAAAATAGAAAGATCAGCGCCCCAAGAAACTTCATCAGCGAACCCTGTTTTCGTTACGCTTTTCGATTTCCACGTTGGAAGCCGGATAGCGCATTTCAGCCCCTGTTTTTGGCAACGGAGCCATTCCCAGACGCTGATAGACGTCAGACAGATACTGATAAGCCACTTTGTTATATGGATCGATTTTCAAGCAGCGTTCCCAGGCGATTTTCGCGCCTTCAAAGTCCTTCTGCAGGTACTTGATGGAACCTTTCAACAGCCATGCATTGTTGGAGTATTCATCCAGCTGCAAAGCTTTGTCGATTTCAACCAGAGCTTTTTCATACTGCCCTTTTACAATCAGCTGCTGACCCTGGAAGACAAAACCAACCACGCGGTCCGTGCGATCACGCTCTGCTGTCGGCATACCGCCGGAAAGACGTGGCGAGAACAACGCATCTTTGTAGAACGAGGATGTATTTTCCAGAAGTGCCACACGAAGTTTAAGCTCCTGCATTTCTGCCAGCAGCTCTTCCATTCGCTTGTCTTCAGGTTTTTTGTCTTTGTCTTCTGGCTTTGGTTTTTGTGGATCGTTCTTTTTCTGATCCTCGTTCTGAGCCAGCTCTTCCGCCTTTTTTTCCTCGTCAGACAAAGGGTCCATACGAGTTGCCACCGCAAGGCTTTCCCCTTCGTTGACTTTGACCATGACTTCTTTGGTGCGATAGTTCTGCTTTTCAAAGATCAGGAAGAACACATCACCAAGCTTTGATTCCTCTTTCACCTGAAGAGGCGCGATGCCCAGAAGTTTTTTCTCCTGGCTTTGCACGTCCTTGATGTAAACCTTGGCGCCGTTGGGATAGGACTTGATTGAATACTTACCTGCGCATGCAGAAAGCAACACTGGCACCAGAGTTACAGACAACAATCCAAGTTGCCTCGTAGTTAAGATTTTCATTACCACCATCCATCCTAGATTCGGGGTCTGTTGACTTCTTACATTTTCTAGGTAAGCTCGTAAATTAACAACTTTATGAAGAGCTTACTAACCTTAGTCCTATTCCTAACTGTTCCCCATCTTGCGAATGCGGAATTTCAAGCGCCGGTTATCCGCGCGAAGATGTCCATGTTCAGTACGACTGTATCCGCTGGTGAACAGGTTAACGAAGAGCCCTTAGGGTCCATGTTAACGCTCCAGCCGATGGTTCTGTGGAACTTCCCATCCATCAATTCCCGTATGGGAATCCATTATATTATGGATTTCTCAAGTAATTACGGCTTCACCCCTATTTCCGGTATCGGACTAACGGGCTATTACTATCTGAAGGGTTTGCCGGCTTCTTACGAAACGACGCCGGACGACACGCTGGTGCAGAAATCCAAGCCCGGCTTCTTCACCTTCGCCAGTTTCACTCCCGTGAACTTCAACTTGAATAAAAAAGAATCCACACCAAATGCCGGTGATGGTTTTTCTTTCAGTGCTCTTTTGTATGAATTCATGCTGGGTGTGGGTTACGAGTACCCGCTTCGTCCCAATGCCCTGATTGCAGTTGAGATCTCCACGCGCGAAGCCAGCGGCGGAGACGGCAGTACGAAGTTCAGCTACTCAGGTCTGGGTCTGGGGATTTCCTTCACAACTTCCTATTACTAAAAATAAAAAAGCGGCCCGGAAGGCCGCTTTTCTTTTTGGCGGATTACTGTGCCGCCGGGGGATTCAGATCGGTCTCAAATTTCTGAGCCTTGTTTTCCAAATCCTGGATCTTTCTTTGTAACTTATCCAGCTGCTGCTGTTTACGACGCTGCTCCTGTTGCTCCTTGTGGCGCTTCTGGGCTTCATCGAATCTTGCCTGGGCCTGTTTCATTTTTTCCTGCAGGCTGGCTTCACGCTGCTGATGCTCCACTTCTTCCTTGGTCAGCTGCTTCGAGAACTGTTTCTGCTGAAGCTTGTAAGCGGCTTCGGCATCGTCCAGTGTCACAGCCACCACCACACGCCGGTTCAGGATTTTGTTGGCTGGGATTGACGCCCCTGCCTTGTCCACTTCCGGTGCCAGCGGGTGACTGGATCCGAAACCAGCCGCTGAAAGCAACTTGGCATCGACTCCACTTTCCTCAAAGTAACGAACCACAGAACTTGCACGCAAAGACGAAAGCTCCCAGTTGGATTTCACCAGACCGCTTTGAATTGAATCGCTGTCGGTGTGTCCTTCCACGGCAATCTTGTTCACGCCTTCGATCGAACGCAAAGCACTGACCACTCGGCGCAGATTCGGCTTCGCCGCATCTTTCACTTCCACCGCTCCGGAATCAAACAGCACTTCGCCGTCGAATTTCAGCAACAGGGTGTTATTGCCATCCTTGATGATCTCCACGCCGTTCAGGTCGCCAGAGCCCTTCAGGATATTCATGATCTTTTGTTCAGCCAACAGGGCCGCACTGACTTCCTTGATGTTACCACCGAAGTACTTTGCCACTTCCTTGCGAACCAGATCGAACTTTGTATTGTCGAAGCGGGACATCGAATACATAAGAACGAAGAAGCCGAAAAGAAGCGTCATCATGTCGGCGTAACTGACAAGCCAGTTGGATTCGTCATGAGCCATTTCATGCTCATGCTCCTCCAAATGCACTCTGCTGCGTTTATTACGCTCTCCCATAATTAAGCCGCCTTCTTAGCTGTATCCACTTTCAAAGCACCGTCATCCTCGCGCTGCGCAGGAGACAGGAACGACTTCAGATATTCTTTAATGAACAATGGATGCTTCTTTTCGTGAACCAGCAAGATGCCTTCTTTGATGATTTCACGCAAAGTCACGTCCGCCTTGGAAACCGTCTGAAGCTTTTCAGAAATCGGAATCAAGACGAGGTTGGCCACAACCAGACCATAGAACGTCGCCACCAGAGCGGTTGCCATCGCAGGACCGATACGATCCTGAGCACCCGGCTCACCCAGAGTTTGCAACAGGGAGATCATCCCCAGGGTCGCACCCAACAGACCGAATGCCGGCGGGAAACGGGACATGGTATGCCAAACTTTGATTTCTTCATCATCACGTTTCTTTTTACCACGCAGGGCATTTGTCAAAACGTCTGCCAGCTCGTCGTAGTTGAAACCGTATTCCACCAACAGCTTCACACCGTCTTTGATGAACGGATGGGTTTCCGGCTTCATCAAAGCAGAAACGGTTTTCGGGTCACGACGATAGGCTTCGGAGATTTCCACGATCGTGCCGATGGTGCCCAGATAGTCGACTCTTTCACGACCCAGCATTTTGCGTGTGACGATTTTCAAGGCTGTCCAAAGACTCTTGAAGTTGAAGCTCAACAGAGCCACCGTCAGAGTACCACCGATTACCAGCACGATCCCGTGCACATCGGCGAACACCTTTGGATTCTTTGCTGCATCGAGGATAGAAAATACTGCAATACTGACTGCAGCCAAAATACCTAAAAGCCCCGCTATATTCATAGTTCCTCCGGAATATATACAATTGTCCAAACATCGTTTCGGAGCCCCGAGGGATACTCGAAACTGTACCAAGGCTTAGATTTGAGGGTGTTCCGCAGTTGAGACTAAATTACCTGTTCCGCAATTCTATATAATGAAGGGAACAGGGAGAGTGGAATGACGAGCCTTATTATTGGTGCATGTCTTGTGATCTTTGCTATCGAGGGACTTCTGATCAGTCTGGAGTACTTTAAGATGCAGAAGAATACAAAACTGCAATCCGCACTGGATAAAGCCAACAGTGATAAAGACCTTCTGGGCCAACGTCTGGTTCAGGCGGAACGCGATCTGCAAAGTGCGCGCGCTGAAGTTCAAGGCATCTACGTTCTATGGAACAAATCCCTGGAATCTGAAAAAACCATGCGCCATGAACTGCATGTTGCCAAGACTCAACTGACCTATCTGGCTCAAAAAGTGATTCAAGGGGTTCCGGCTCCGAAAGTCAGCCCCCAGGCTGCCTACTGGGATACTCAAGAGCGCACTGCGGAAGTGGCCGTTTCCAAAAACGTCCACCGCGAAAGTTACCAAGCCAATATGGACTTCCTCTAAAGAGGACACTGCAAGAGCGCATATTCCACCCCGCTCTTGCTGTTTTCAACAAACAGGTGTCTCCCGCCTGGAAGCACTGTCCACAATCCCCGCTCTGAAATCGCCTTCACCGCCACCTTGTCTGTCACCGCAAATTTCTTTGATTCCCCTGCCGGAGCCGCCACGGTCAGACCGTATTCCTTCAGAATATTATAAGGTCTTTTTCTTTCAGCAAACCACACGGCGCGAGGCTCCTGTTCACCATAGACTTTGTACTCTTCGCGATAATCCAGAGGTTCCCCGGTTTCAACGGCCAAAGCCGCCGGTGCCCCCTGCAAATGAGTCAAAGGATAGAAGGCCCATTTTTCATCACGCTCCAGCCAGCTGCTGGTTTTAAATCCGATCTGTTCATACGGTGCCACCACAAAGTCCGAGAACGGATTGGTGCCGGCATCCACGGACAGCCTTTGCGTTTCAAGGCTTAAACGATCCGGTGCCACTTTATAGACAGCAAAGTCGTGACCCTCGCCGCTGGAATAAGCCAGCAGACCCGGTTCGATGCGCACACGGGCTTTGCCGTTGGAATACTCCTGCCCGCACTGCAGGACACTGAGCATGTTGCCGGACTCAACCCCCATCAGGGTGTCCGGTGATCTTGGCACTTCACGCGGAATCACGCTTTGCCAAGCCTGGCTGTTGTAAAAGCCAAGGCGCCCGTTGGCCTCCAAAGAAACAAACGTGCTTTGGTTCAAACGTCTGAAGATCACATCTGACTTCCAGTTGTGCCCACAAACCCCCAATTGATTCAGCATCGTTGCATTGTCTCCGTCCATTCGAATCGGCAATGTCCGCCCGCTTTCGGTGCGCACAAAGGCCATATTGCCGAAAGTCGCCGCCAGGGAATATTTGGATTCTTCGAAAGGATAAATAGCATTGGCAATGGTGGACTTGGCTTCGAGATACGGAGTGAAGTCTTGAGCAAAGCCCAGTTTATTCACCACCCAGGTGTCGCCCTTGGCATTCAAAGTCAAAGCCCGGTATTCACCATCAGAAAAACGGTCCATCGCCGCCAGCATGGAGGTCTGCTCGAACCGGCCGGATTTCACCGTCGCACATTCCGGAAGTTTAGGACGAGGCTTGCTGTTTTCAAAAACCATGGCCAGCACCAGCCCCAGAGCAATCACAACCGCCAGAATCACCGGGACTTTAATAAAAAACGGAATGGCTTTTTTATTGGTCATTTTTCACCTTGCTGCAATCCATCCTCACAAGTCCACTGTTGGAACCCATGATCACATCCTTAAAGACGCATTTTTCATCCACGCGGACTTCGTAGACGCCCTTACCCAGAACCAGTGGCACATTCGTCAGATGATTTCCCAGCAGCGCAAAGCGTCCGTCATAGACGTAAATGCCCCGCACCTTGGGATCTTCCACCACCAAAGCCCCGGCTTCCTGAACATCATAAGTGTATTCAGCATTGGGAACAATCAGGTAGTTTTCCAAAGTCTTTTCAAAGAAAGGATCACGATAAAGACGAATCGCCCACTTGCCCGTTGGCAGCGGAACACGCACATCACTGGTGAAGCGCTTGATTACTTTGCGGTTGGAATCCAGAAGCTCGATCTTCATCAGCTTTTCAACAAAGTTTGCCTGGAAGAACCCCTGTCCGCCCACCTTCAGTGTCACCTTTTTTTGAGGTGGGATGACGAACTCTGAAAATTTGTATTTGGGTTTCAGATTCACGATAGCCAGGTACTTGCCCGGAGGAACTTCAATCCCCTGAGAGGCATGGAATTTACGATAGATCTCGTTCGGGGAATCCGCCCGGAACAAAAACACCGTCGCGTTGGGCTGAGGGCTGCTGACAAACAGATTCTTACCCGGATTCAGCTGCTTGTCCAGATCCTGAAACAGCTCTTCCAGCTTTTGTTCGTCATCCGCCTGGTTCATGTCACCAATACAGGCCAGCTTGTTCAAAATATCCGGCTGGTTCTGCAGACCGAAAGCCACGACAAAGAATTTCAAATCCACATCTTTGCCACTGAGTTCCGCCGCGATCTTGCACGGATCCTGACCGCAGGTTTCTTCCCCGTCGGTGAACAGCACCACTCGCTTCGGCCCCTGGTAATGCTCAACATCCTTATAGGCATCCTTCAAAGCCTGACCAATCGGGGTCATGCCCACCGGTTCAAAGCCCTTCACGATACCCTCAATTGCGCCCAGCTTGCTTTGTCCGGGTTCAATCGCCAGATAGTTGTCCTTGCAGTCCTTCTTGCGGCGTGAACCGATCACCCGCAGACCACTGCTGGTCTTTTCCGTCCACTGGGACATCAGATATCGGGCCAGCAGTTTTTTCAGAACATAGATCTTGGTTTTTTTCGGGCCCATCAACTGTCCCATCGAACCCGAGCTGTCGATGACGTATTCCACCAGTGGAATCGCCGTTGATGGCAGGTCTTCGGCCTTCACCTCTGCAGCGGCATTGGCAGGAATCTTGGAAGGATCGAAATCCATATTATCAAGAAGATCTTCAGCCTTTAGTTGCGTCATCCCCTGCGGCACGGAAGGTTCGTCCTTTTGCTGGGCCGAGGAGGCAAAAGCACACAAAGTCAGGGCTATCAGAATCAGCTTTCTCATCGTGGTTTCAGCATCTTTCCGATATAGTCTTCCATACGAAGACCAATCATGATTCGAATGAAGTTCTGGCTTTCTTTGTAGGTGCCACCTTCAGGGATACTATAAAAGCCATCCGGAGCGTTTGTCGGCGCACCCGAGAACGTCACCTGACTGGAGCTCATTCCCGTACTGACATCCACCGAGAACCTTTTAAAGAACGGAATAAAACCCATGTGCACCAGCGTTGTCGCCCCAAGGGAAATTTCCATCGCCGTCCCGGTGGAGCTTTCCCCCCGGGTGACCCCACTGTCCTTCATCGAATAAGACGGGAAGTAAGTCAGGTCGAAGTACACACGGTTGAAGCTCCAATCAAAGGACTTTTCTGAATTAAAAATATTCGGACCAAACAGATAATGGAAGTTTGCTCCGAGCCCCATGCCAGAACCCGTGCTGCTTAAGACATATTCATCATCATTAGCGGTTTTGAAATCCGTGGACTTTGTCACCAGCTTCAGCGTCGGACGCAGTTCTTTCCAGATCGGCAGAAAACGGTAATGAATCGCGATCATGCTTTCGCGATAAGTGGTTTCCTTTTCCTCGCGATTATAAGACTTCACCGGCACGCTGCCGCCCGAGCTGCGGTACTCAAGACCGATTCTCCACAGAAAATCGAAGTACCACATCAAATGCGTATCCATGAAGTTGTATTCAAACGTTTTGTACTGATTGGCCTGATTGGGTGACGCACTTTCGATCTTTCCCTGATAAGGGCCGAAATCCAGCTGCACATAACCCTGCTCGTAAGGATCCGGTTCGTCCGGCTGAATGCCCCCGGTTGGCGGAACTTCCGGTTCGTCATACTTTTTTTCCTGAAGGCGCGCCAGACTGACCACGCGGTCCCGAACCTTCGGAAACTTGGTAATGGTTTTTGAATCGAGCAGAATCAGGAACTTCCCATCCTGCATGTTTTCCACAGACCCGCGCGAGATAACTTCGATGTCATCATCCTTGATACGCGCAATGACCACCAGATCACCGACCCGAACCAGCGGTGTTGATCCGACAATCACCACATCGTCATTAACCCCGATGATGGGTACAGAATTTTTCCGGATAACATCCGGATTGATGATGCTGGCAAAGCAGACATTGACGAAAATAAAGATGCTGAAAAAAAGATGAAGCCTCACAGATAAATTCTATGAGGCCTCTCTGAAAGATACAATTTTAAAGCTAGCGGGCGCGGTAAATCCGGCCCTTGCTGCGACTGACAAGAAGGATCTGGCCCGAGTCAAAACTGATGATGCTGTCGACTGGATCCTGCACGGAATTCGCATAGACCTGATAGCTGTCCAGATCGATAGTGAACACCTGATTGGCATCCTTCATCGTTCCTATAATCATGCGTTCATCAGGTCGGATGACCAGACGACGACCCTGCCCTGGCACATCAAATGGCGAGCTGCTGATTTCATTGACCCCGACGAATTGAACGTCGGCCGCCGTCGGAGTTTTTGCTGGTCCGTCGGTCAGGACGGCCACGCCGCCGGTTCCGGTCAACAAGGCCATCACACGGTGAGAAGCCACATCCACAACCAGATCCGTCGGTTTGCAGTCCTGATGTCCAGCGACCCCGTCCCACAACGTGATCTGAGCCACCAATCCAGGTGTTCCCCCAGAACGCACGTTGCTGACATTAAAGACGAACAACTTATGCGATACAGACGGACTGGTCTGCTGAGTCGCCACATAGAGGCGTTCCAGATTCTTATTCAGCACCATACCGGAAATTTTAGCCGTGCCGAAGTTGTAAATCTGAACGGCACTGGCCGGATTCAGATAATCGTACATCAGCTTGTCCCCGTTATCCGAGGCATAGAACACATAGGACGAATCCAGAGACTCGGTCAGACGCAAATCAGAACTCATGCTGCTGGTGAACAAGTTCTGAGGACAGTCACCGATACACTTGTTTCCTGTGCCCAAACTAAGACCAGTCAGATCCGTTGCCGGAATACGCAGCGCCTCTGTCGTCAGACCAAATGGTCCCACCCGACCGGTTTGCGATGTCAGCAGGATATCAAAGCTGCCGGACGTCTTCACCAGGGCCATGCGTTTAGTCTGAGTTCCCGTCAGCCATGGCAGATCTTCCATAAAGTTCCATGGAGGATTCACCAAAGTTCCGTTAGGTTTGTTCATCGCCCCATTCACCAGAGTCAAATCCCACAGGAAGTGCTTCGTGAACATTCCCAAAGTATAGGTTCCGGCAAAGACCAGGTGATCAACAATGTTTGACCCCAGATTCAGCGTGACCGGCACTTCATTCAGCCAGTTCAGCGCCAGTGGATTCATTGATGGCAGACTTTCCGGACGTGCCGCAAAGATGTCGAACAGTTTTTCAGCCAACAGATAGTTATTGCGGATCTTCACTTTCCATTCTTTGGTGGCCACATAGTTTCCGTCAGTGGCTTCCGCACGGATCATAAATTCACCGGATTTCAACGGACCTGCCCCATCCGGATCCACGGAAGCATCCGTGTCCTTGGCTTTAAATTCAAAGTTTGGTCCCTCGTCATAACGAAGCTCATCATTCACGTACCAGCGATAGAAGAGTGTATCGTTGGCATTCGGATCTGTTGCCGAGATCGAGAATGAAATCGGTGATTTTTCAGATGCCAGCACATCCGTCCCCGCAGGCAGGAAGCTGTCAATCACTGGTGAAGCCTCAAACGGCGACAACGGATTCTGCACTTTCAGATAGAAGCTGACCGTGTCAGTTTCCTGGGTTTTCAAGTCACGCACGCGGACTCGCACCTGATGGCCCGCACCGCCTTCGGCAGTCACGTCTGTCGGGTACGCCGGATTCCAACTGATGATGCCTTTCGCAGAATCGATACACATTCCGTTCGCTTCCGCACATGGGCGCGGCGCTGTTACCAGCGAGTACTCCAACGAGTTATTCTGTGAGTTATTAACAATCACCGGATATTTAAACGGTGCCGACGGCATACTGGCCGCCGTGTGAGGCATAAAGTGAACCGGAGTGCCCGCCAGATTCTGCCGAGGACTGACGAAGTAAGCCGGTGCCACCACATTAATACGTAATGGCGTCGCACTGGCAGATCGAGCCAGCGCCAAAGCATCACGATCCACGTCACCGTTATCGTTGACATACAATTCAGCAGAATGCTCGCCAATGTGAGTTCGTTGAGGACACCATTCCAACTTATAACGCTGGCGCAAAGTGCTGCCGACAAGCTCTGGAGTACCCACCGGAGTCAATTTCGGCACGGCCAAGTCCGCATTCAGATTCGTACCGTCACCACACTGGGGAACTGAAACGTTACGTTTGTAAGTAGCATCATAAGTGGCAATTTCAGGAGCCCAGGTCGTGCTGTTCGCATGACACGTATAAGGATCTGCCGACACCGGATCCAAAGTTGGATGGCGCAAAGGAACGCCATTGGCATCACGACAAAGCGTCAGCAATGTCGAGAAGCTGCCGCCATTTGGAACATAGGCATCATTGTCATACAGGTAAACATCCTGGCTGAAGTACGTATCAGCAAAAATCCGGAAGTTGTTGCCTGAAACGATTTCGGCAATGGACGGCACCTGATTTTTATTGATCAGACGAATCTTATAGAAGGCATCTGTGGACTGCTGCACATCCGGCATTGTTTTGGCGTCATAGACACGCATTTTAACAACAAGCCCTGCTGTGCCCGAGAACTTTTTCGAATCCGCATCTGTCGGATTCCAGACCAGCTTGGCCGTCGTCTTGGACCCCGGGCCTGGCGTCAGTGCTTCACGTTTTTCCACGGCAACAGTCAGACCTTCAGGTCTTGGCACCCAAGTGGATGTTTTCAAGTCATAAACCTGAGCATCCAAATCGAAGTTCACCGTCTGAAGCTCGGATCCTTTGTTGTTATCCACAGCATAGATATTATAGAGCGACTCGGTAGCCTCATTGAAGTCACCCAAGGTCAAAGGCGTACCCAAAGCCGCGCCCGATCCCCCCGCTAGCGGTGTGAAACTGCTGTTGGTCAGGACAGGCTTGGTGTTGATCTCTTTCACCACCAAGGTGACATTCGTGACGGTGCTTAATGTTCCCCATGGTGAACGCTCAATTGCCGTCACCTTGAAGCTGAAGTTTCCGGAATAATCAGCCGCATTCGGCGTGTAACGGAAGTAACACTTGTTTGTCTTAAAGTAAGTCTGGTCCGCAGCCGCTGGCACCGTTGAACACACATTCGTGCCCGTACAAGCCGAGTTGGCAAGTCCCGTGGTACGACACACGCTCCACTGACCGACGGGGCCTGTTCCGATCTTTTCAACGGTAAAGGTGTAGTAATCTTTTGGATCCAGGGGATACCAATAGTCATCCAAATTGTAATACGGAGTGGGCAGCTTTAAAGCACTGTCGGCCACTTGAATCAAACCATCCTGCAAGTTAGTACCTTGAGTTGCGATGATTGTCGGGCTGCTGACGATAATCGACGGATTGTTGACATCGGTAAATCGCAAAGACGCCAGGCGATTGTTGGCAATCGGTGTGGCCGTTGTCCAACCCACATTCTCGACCCGACGAACCCATCTGTTGATAGTCAGCGTACCTACCGGCATCACCAGAGGATCAATCAATTCGTAATAAGTGTAATTGGCCGTACGAACCCGAGTCCCGGCCGGCAGGTTGATCGCCGTGGTCCCCGTCGCCCGGAAGAATCGGGCAATACCCTGGTGCTCAAAGACCCCGGTGTTTTCCACTTTCAAATTGGCAGCTTCCGGTGGCAGAACATTCACGAACGTATTAATGGCTTTGGCCGGCGCACGATAGCCATCCAGTGCCCGCACGCGGAACTTGCGATAGATATCCACCTGATTCGATGTCCCGCGCTGAACAGAGTGCTCATTCCAGTCATAAAGGCCTGGAGGATGCGGCAATGTTGGTGACCCGGCTACAACCGTTCCAGAAATCGCCTTCACAGTGAAGGCCGGTGAACCTGCCAGCGTGTTACTGGAGGTCAGGGCCGTTCCGTCAGCAATCAGAATTGGTTTTCTCCACACCGGGATTGAAACACTGGCTGTCCCGATCGGCATCACAATGTCGTCCGGAGTTTCAAATTCCATTAAACGGGTTGCCGTGCGCACCACTGTCATTTTAGGAATTGTGATCGCTGTCGTGGTTGTCGGACGACTGAACGTGACAATCCCACGATCATACAAGGCCGCCGGATTCGTCACCGTAACACCCGCCGGAACCGTGGTCCCGATCACCGTGACAGTATTGGCCGCGGCCGTAGTACCATCAGCAATCACCGGGAACAGGACTTCAAGATCACCCGCATTGATGGTGATGTTCATCTTGGGCTTATAGACGATATTGCTGCCCGGAACAGTGAAAGTATTCGTGGTTGCAAAAGTTCTGGCGGCGGTATCCTCGCCCGAACGAGCGAAGCGTACATACCCCGCAGCCATACCCGCAATATCCGCAGATGTATTCATGATACGAATACAGAATGAAGAAGCATTTCGACGATAGGTCGGTTCATCCATCCCCACCATACGACGCAGAATCAGCATTTGATTCGTTCCGCAGTCCACAACGTTGGTCAACGAGTCAATAGCACCTTTGTTGGTATTCGTGCCCGCCAAGCTGAAGTCATAGGCTTCAAGCCACAGCGGATCATTATCCTTGTCCGAAACAGTGTAAGTAATTTGGTTCTGAATCTGATTGGTTCTGACCTGAACCGTCTGATCCGCCCCTGCCAAGCATGGTTTGGTATTGCGATCGGCGGCCGTCAAATTCAATGTGATCGGAGCTGCTGCACCGTTGTGATTGTCCTTCAACGTGACAATGAAAGTGCCGGTTTTCAAAGTATGCAGCGGCTTCCACAAGAAAGTATACCGAACACGGTCCACCAAAATTTCAGGTGAACCCACCTGCGTGATATAAGTCTTTAGTGTGCCGGCTGTCGTTACGACCAATTCATCAGGTGGAACTGCCGCATTGGGCCCGATATTGTCGGCATCCTGGAAATCCAAATAGAACTGATAAGGAGCCGCCCCATCCGGAACTTCGTTGGCGCAATAGTCATACTCGATTGCACTGTCGGCGATCGGATTCACCCCACCCAGCATGATGGGGGCAGAGTTGGTGTCTTTTACGGTGACCTGCAAGTTGGCCAGCGTCAAACCACCCAGAGCATCGGTCACTTCCAGCATGATACTGTTAAGACCTTTTCGTGCGTCTTCATTGTTCGGCGTCCAGCGCACCGTCACTTCACCGGCGTTGTTGATTTCGGTCGGCGCCATCACATTATTCAAATACAGCGGATTGGAACCAGCAATGGCATCCGCCACCACTTTTACGGCATCCCCGTCTTCATCTTTGAATTTGACCAAACACACCCATTCCGTGTTTTCGTTGACCGTCGCCGGACAGTTATAGCTGTAAGTGGGACGACGATTGACGTTTTCAACCAGCACCGGCCAGTCGACACGGCTGATTTTACCGCCGTCCGAAAGGATGACACTCATTGTATAGGGCTCGGGACGACCATCATCATAGGTCGGATCCCAGCGCACGATGCCCTCTTCGGCCGTGCGCAAAACACCTTCCAGCATCCAGGCATAAAACACCTGATCCCCATCCGGGTCTCTGGCGGTGGCGCGAATTTCAATTTTTTTGCCTTCTTCCACCCGCTGCTGCTGCACCTTGGTGGTGGCCTTTTCATCCAGCACCGGCGGGCGGTTCAGAATTCCAAATGGATAAGGCTCGACGGTGACATCGCCGTCGGTGTTAAAGACGAAGTCCACACCGAAGGATTTCATATAGGTCAGGAAATCATAGCTGTTCGACAGACCGTTACGGATAAATCGATACAACAGATCCGGATTGAATTCCGGAGAAATACCGAACAGCGCCAGTCGCTCTTCACGGAATTTGGTCACGGCGGCGGTGATCTTTTGAATTTCATCAGGTGTATAAGTGCTAAGATCGCGGCCCGGATAAGTCGAAAGCAGGTTATAAACCAGCGTCGTATCAAGACTTGGCTGAATGATAGCGTCGGGATACACGACGGCATACCACGGCAAGGTACGGTATTCCATCACCACTTTCAAAACCATGGCGCCCGCAGGGCTCAGTCCCTTCGGCATGATGGAACGGATGAAATCCGGTTTCGCATCGGTGGTCATATCCAGCAGGTTTTTGGTTTTCTTTTCAGTCTGAATGAACTCGGTCAGGTACAGAGAGAACTTTTTCGTGCTGGCCGGGTTGACCTTGGTCATATCAAATTGCAATAGACTGCCCGGAGGAATAACGATTTCACTCGATTTCCCCTGTTCTTCAAGACAGCCTGTCAACCAGACTGTCGCCAGAATAAGCGCCAAAGCTTTTAATACCATCCCCTGCCCCCGCAGAATCAAACGTGCTTAATAGAGTAAGAAGAAGTTCCCCACGTCAATACCGTTGATCGGTGCATGGCCATCATGTCCCTCACTTGGAACCAGAATGTCCATGGTACCGTCCCCGTTCACATCCCCGGATGAGGTGTTCATATAGAAGTAATATGGTGACGTCTCGGTATCATCGTACTGGATCACATAAGGCTTCATGCGCCCTTGAGCATCCCCCACAACAACCGTGTCCGGATAATCCGCGGAGTGCAAACCAACGCCGGAGCCGAAGAACACCAATCCACGACCCAACTGAGTGTTGCCGTTGATCGAGTCATCGTATCCATACGAGCCCAGAATCACGTCATCGAATCCGTCACCATTGAAGTCGCCTTTTTTCATTCGGCCTGTCATGACTTCACTGCCAACCAAATCTCCGGCCTTGGCATCCCACGCGTAGAACGCCTGAGGGGCCGGCTTCGGTGTTCCCGAGGCACGCATACACTCAATTCCCGCACCACCACCTGGCAAACTTGGATCGGTGTAAAGCATCTGCTTGTTCAGATTGATCTCTAGGTAATCCCACATCGCAGAGTTATTATCAGAACCGCACAATGGACCATAATAGACATAGGACATACCCACGTCCGTGAATCCCGCCTTCGGCGCTTCGCGCGGAGCCGTCACAATCAGGTCTTCATAACCGTCATTGTTCAGATCCCCGGCCGTCGCGACACGGTAACCGAAGTAACGACCAATCATGTTGTTGCCAAAGCCCTGATTCAGAATCGGAGGCATGATGCCATAGACACGGCCCGCAGCACCGTCCAGATCCAGGGACGGATCCAGATTCTGGAACTGACTTTGTGTCGTGTTGACACACGAACCAGCCATGAATGTGGAATTATAGTAGCTGTCACGATCTGCTGCCTGAATCCCGTTCGTGCTTCCCTTGTACATGAACAAGCGCCCGTAGTTGGAATAGTTGTCAGCATCATAGTAACAAGCCAGATCTTCCCAGCCCGGAGCGGAAACCACCAGATCATCGATACCGTCTTTGTTGTAGTCCATCACGGCAATGCTGGCCCCGAACATGTGGCGCATGCGATCGTAACCAAAGTTCACGTTACGCACCATCGGACTGTACAGGTACTGCATTTTACACGAGTTATTCGGAGCCCCACTGCAGGCTTTGTTGGCCACTGCGGCAGATTCGGTACCGTAGGTGTCGATCATATACGTCGCATTCGCCGACAGCAGATTCGTATTCACCGTTGGTTCGTTGTCTGTCGGGGTATAACCCTTCACTTTCGGAGTCTGCACACCGGTAGAAGAGCCATACCAGATAAACACGCGTCCCATCTCGATCGCCTGAACACCATTCAAGCAACTGGAATCCGCTTCGTCATAACACTGCCAACCTGCGCCCGCCGCCGGAGGATCCCCGAATGGCGGATTCACGTCGGCGATACTGGTGCCTTTATTCATGGTAAAGAATGAAGGGGCTGAAGGAATCGCAAATACGATATCCGAATAACCATCTCCATTGAAATCACCATGATGGATCACTTTACGGCGGTGAGGAGACAGTTCATCCATTCCCAGGAATTCAGATCCCCATGTGGTCGTTGACCAGCGGGTGGAAATGTACTGAGGATCTCCAGCTGCAGGAATCCATTTTGGATTCGTCACAGCCTGCAACCCGCCTCGGGATCCATAGTAAGCGACGATCTGCCCGCCACTTGCCGGATCAAGGAAGATCACATCACTGAAGCCGTCTCCGTTAATGTCGCCGCCATCAAAGGCGCGAATCGCCCAGCCCGAACTCAGGTTCGTGGGCTTGCTGATCAGCTGAGGCAACGCAATATCGTTCAGCGTAACCCCTTGGGCCGGATTCACGGAAGGATAGCAATATGTTTCATTCTGACTTTGGGACTTGAAGACCCGGGCCAGATTTTCCTTACAGAACGAAGTGGTAACCAATCCCAGATTGGATCCAAAGAACACCACCGCATCCGTCGTATAAGTTTTGCTGTTCGCGGACGGCCGTGAAATCTGCGCCACCGCATCGGCATATCCATCGCGGTTGATATCACCCACGATACGGATGCTTTCGAAATTCAAACTTTGCGGGCTGCCCATGCGGTCCACCAGCTTTTCAGCAGGAACGGAGTTCACAGAAGACAGCGGCTGGCCCTTGGAATAATAACCAAAGGCTGCACCACCACCCAATTTGGTGGATTTATCCAGATATGCACCGACAAAGACGTCATTCAGCGGCGTCAATCCGGCATAGTCCCCGTCAAAGTTACCCACTGCCACAGAACGGCCAAAGTAGTCATAAGACTGACCTTGATAGTTGTACAGGTGCAGGAAGTTGGATGTCAGACCCACGCCAGACAAACCTGTAAATACGTAGGCCGCGCCCGAGTTGGTGGCCTTCGTGCCATCCCCTGTTGCGCCCACGACGACATCCTTAAGACCGTCGCCCGTGACATCCGCCACGGCCATCGCTTCCGGATACAAGCCAAGATAGTAGTTGGCACCGATGGAATTAGAACGAATCAGCGTCGGAGCACATTTGCGCTTAGTCACGTTGTTATTGACGTCAAAGCGGTCACACTGCGACGAACCATCATTCCAGTCACTGTCCTTGATCGCCGGATCCACCGCATCGATACCCTTGAAGGCATCCATTTCATAAAGCTTGAATGGATTTCCATAGAAGACCCACAAAGCCCCGGAATTGGTTTTGGAACCGTTGTTAAAGTAGCTGCTGGATACAACGGCTTCCGCCCAGCCATCCGCATTGGTGTCGGAAGGACTGGTCAAAGCCGTATTGGTAGCATCATAGCGGGAACGGTCACCGACCAGAGCCACGGATGTACCGAAACCACGTGATACCATTTTTACGCCAGAACCCACTTGGTCATCTTTATAATAACTGCGTGGGAACAGAATACGGAAGCCTGCTTTGTTCGTCAGACACGAGAAGTGTTTATTCGTATCCATCTTACGATTACCGCAGAACCAGAACTGATTACGATAGGTTTCGTCCTCGGTCGCTGACGCTGTAGGCGCGGAACGGCCGAAGTAAATATAAGCCGCACCCGGTGCCGAGCCCACTCCAACTGCCGCATTGTTCACCGGCAGGCTGTAGTGATTGGTCCCACTTGGGAACGAGAAGCCCGAACTTCCCCAACCACCCTCTGCTGGCGGAATCGCCGCACAGGTGTCGGGAGTCGAACAGCTGGCGGTTGTTGCTTTTACTTTCGCACTTTGCGCTTGGATATAACGATCCCCTGGCGCCCCCACGATCATGTCAGATCCACCCACCAGCTTCCCGGCGGAGTTGCGGATTCTGAATCCTCCATCCACGTCCGCTCCGCCATGCACGGAATAACCAAAGCGAGCGCCATTGTGCGGCGTCGGTGCATAAACTTTCAGGAAGCGGAACTTAGGATGAGTGGCATTCGGAATAGCCCCCGCCGTCGGAGTTTCATATCCGATACCGGACTTGGACCCGAAGTATAAACCCACAAACCCAGTTTCACGCTCGTATTTGGAATCCCCCGGAAGATTCGGAGCCGGAGTTCCATCCCAGTCACCACGCGGAGCCCCGATAGCAATGTCATCATAGCCATCACCGTTGAAGTCCCCAATAAATGATACTGAGTATCCGAATTCAGCATTATTACCCATCTGAACTCGGCCCGCCTGATCCCAGTGCGAGGAAGGCCACAAAGATGTGTCCGGCCACAGCATCACCGCAGAACATGTCGCGCCCTCGACCAGGCCGTTACAAGTTTCAAAGTTCTGCTGCATGTCTTTAATCTTCGTCGGAGCTTTCAAACCTTCCGCACTTCCGAAAAAGACAAAGGCTGCCCCATCATATTCATATGGACTGTAAGTGGTATCCTGCCCCGGCGCACCCACGACAAGGTCCTGACAGGCATTACCCAAGCGGGTATCGCCGTTCAGATTTCCACTGCCGGACATGGATTTACCAAAGCGCGCAAGATGAGACAAATCTTCAAATGTGATGATTTGTGGATCCACCCCTGGAACCGCAGGATTCTGCACCGGATCCGGGGATGTTTTCAGCTTGAAGCTGGCAGAGCCCGTTGGTTTGTAAGAGTAATAAACATACACCGCACCCGCATTGGCGGACTTAACCCCCAAAGAGGAAATGGAAACATTCGGCAGGCCCACTGCCAAATCCGGATGACCATCACAGTTGAAGTCGCCCGACGTCATGGATTCACCCATATAAGCCACACCTGCATCAGCAGCTGCGACTGGTGGCATATCCTTATAGCCCGGAATACCCTTGATATAGGTGCTCAGGTTATCAAAAATCAAAGTCTCATTCTTCGCACCATCGTTGTAATTCACGCGAATGGACAGATCTTCAATTTTACCGATCGTCCAGTTTGCCGACGGAGAGAACACGATTGTTCCGGCACCCACCAATGGATCCGATACCGCCGTGCTGCCCATGTAAACGCGGCTGACATAGTTTTCGTTTTTGTATTCAGAGTTCACCACCGGCGTGACCTTCGCAAAAGGCAACGCACCGATGGAAATCGGGCTTAGCTCATAAGCTGGCGTCGGGAAGGAGGAATTCGTGGAAGCAGTCACAACTTTCGTTGGACGCTCGTACGTGTCATCCATGTATTTCGCCTGAACCACAAAGTGGTAGCGCGTGGAACCCGTCATATTACGAAAGATATAACGGTTTTCCATTGACGTGCGATCCACCGATGTCCAATTGGTGGTATTGGCTGCCGTCGGGTCCTCGTACTCTTTAAAGAAGATCTGGTATTCTGCAACCTTGTTTGGATAGTCCCAAACCAGAATCAAATTGCCGTCAGCATCCTTGGAAACACTGCCTGCACCGGCAAAAGGTTTGTTGGTCGTGACCGTGATCTCTTTGTTACCACCCACACTGTTCGTTCCGTCCGTACCCACTACTTTAAAGGTGTAGGCAGTATTCGGGGACAGGTTACGGATGATCACAGAATCCTGGAACGTTTCCGCCACAGAATCAGAAGAAAGATTGTAATAAACTTTGTACTCGCGATAACGGCTGTGCAGCTGCCAGTAAACTCGCACCGCGGTTGGTGAAAGAACCTCGACGCCTTCCGCGCCGGTAAAATCACGCAACAGACTTCCCGTCTCAAGCTTCTCTGTACAAGCCGTCAAGCTGACGACAACGGTCAGCAGGGCTGCTTTGAAAATCCTTTTAATAGAGAACATAGACGACTCCTGTCGAGAATGCCTTGCCTGATGGGTGATTACGACCCGGAGCCCCCAGAATCACATCTGGAACCCCGTCGCCATTGATGTCACCGCTCACACTGTTGGATATATAAGTGTATTCGTATGCTTTTCGCTCGGGCAGATACAGCAGGTACGGTTCACACATCGGTGAAGAACCGCCATAGCAGCGTGGAGTTGTCGTAGGCGTGGAATTGATCTTCAATCCCAGCAAACTGCCGTAATAGATTACGTAAGCTCCGGAATCGGCCTGAACTTCTTCCAGGTCGTAGTCCTTGCCCGGCATATTCACAATGATGTCTGCATAGCCGTCATTATTCACGTCACCCAATCCCGCCAGACCGTAACCGAAGGCATCAGCAGCCTCAAAGACGGCATCAGTTCCCAGAACCTCAAGACGCTGAGGTTTTGGCTGGGACTGACTGGCATGCAGAGTATTTCTGGCAATCGGTGTAGACCCGGCCAGGAACAAATCTGTCGTCGCCAGAGATGTCGAACCATAGAAGGCATAAGCACTGCCGACCTGGCCACCATAGAAGGTATAGATTTTACCAGCAACTGGTGCTGACACCACGATGTCGACAACGCCGTCACCGTTGATGTCACCCGCTGCTGCCACTTCATAACCGAAGCGTTCAGCTGCAGCCGCAGGATCTAATTTTTGAATTGGAGTAAAAGCTAAACCGCGTGCCCCACCTTTAAACAGATAGATACGTCCCTTCATCGTCGTCAAAGAAGGATCACTGACGACCAGTTCGTCGGTTTCTTCACCCGCCAGTACGTCCAGGGAATCAATACCCACAAGATTCCAACCGAAGGTCACACCCGTGTCGTTGGAAGCCAGCATCTGAACCTTACAAACCTTGGGCAAAGTTTCGCTGCACGGGTTTTCCACCAGGACATCCGCCGCCGCTCCGTTATCGTCCTGCAAACGGATCGTTCCGGTTGCACGATTTGTTTGTGGACCTGTGGACGAACCATAGATCACAAACACACGGCCTTTGTTACCCACGGCCATGTTCACTCCACCCGGAATAACATCAGCACTTGGTGCTAGTGTGGTGTATGTGCCCAAAGCAAAGTCACTGTAGCCGTCGGCATTGAAGTCACCATAAGCGACGGCGCGATTGATGTTATTAAACGTACCCACCGACAGGCCCGACAATGAAGTTGAACCATACATATTGCCGTCAGCATGGAAGGCAATAGTATCCGTCCCGCCCAGACCGAATCGAAGTGGATTCTGACCCACCGGCGCCAAAGATGGAGCATTGGCGTAAACCACCCCACTGGAGGATCCATAATAAATATAGCTGCCGTACGTTCCCAAAATCAGCAGATCGTCGTAAGCATCGCCGTTCACACTGCCGATGCGGTGGAATTCCCGGCCAAACCCTGGGTCACTGTCCACTGCCAATTTTAATGGGTGCAGTGGAGCAATCGGATTGCGCGAAGGCTCAGGCGTTGTCACCAGCCCCGTCGCACTTCCATAGAAGACCACCAGTTCAACCGTGCTCGCGACAGAAATGTGCGTAACAACGTCCGCATAACCGTCACCATTCAGATCGCCAACAACTTTGGCGCGTTCATAGTGATAGTTCAGTTCTTTACTGAAGTTCACATTGATCGTCTGATCCGGCGTCGTTACGGAAGCCGCGAAGGAGCCGTTGGACTTAAAGACGAAAGCCGCACCGTTATAGTAAGAAGGACTGGAAAGATATGGTGCGCCAATGATCAGATCCCCGGTTTTATCACCGTTGAAGTCAGCCCCTGCCAAACCGCCGGCACCGATCTGAGCACCCGCGGTCATGTCTTTGGCGTAAATAATGGAAGCACCAAATGGATTCACACCGCCGCTGTACCAGGTACAGTTGGTCGCACAACCATAGGAATCATCATCAGACAATTGTGGAGCATCGATACGAACCCCGGCCTCTGTACCTAATGTGGATACGTCGGGTTTGTAAAGATACACTACCCCGTGATTGGCAATGGCTTTTTTACCATCACTGCTGGTCACGGTACGGTAAGGAACACCGACCGCCAATGATGGCAAGCCACGTGTCACGTCCTCGATATCCGCCACCGTACCCAAAGAACGTCCGTACTGAACGCCCGCTTCAGACGGACTGGTATGAATCGCCTGATTTTCACAGTGTTCAAGACTGCCCGTCAGAACGTTTCTGTTTTTCGCATCACAGGCCAAAGAATTCACGGCATTGATCGTCTGAACCGGTTCCAGAATCCCCTGCAATCCACCGGTCGTAAAGTCAGAGGATCTTGGAGTTATATAATAACCAAACACCACTCCGGCGTTGGTACGGCCTGAAACTGTGGATGTTGGTGCTCCGACAAACACGGCACCGGAAACGTCCGGAGTCGAGTTGGTCGTTCCAATAACTTTCGTTAAAGGATAACCATTCTGATTTTGCACACCCAGTAAAGAATAGCCGTATCCTTTGACCGTGATGTGAGAAGCACTGATCCCCAAAGTCGTGTCCGGATAAGATTCTTTACACATCCAGCTGGTGATCTGCTGCAGATCAGATCCGGACGTAGGCTGAACACCTTTACAAGCCAGGATCGATCCACGGCCCGCTGCACGCTGAGGCGCACCGATCACAAGGTCATCACACTTGTTGAATTCAAAGCCTTTGTTTTTAGGAGCCGGAGACGTTCTGAAAACGTAGCCGCCGCCATTTGTACAAGTACGTGAATTGTAAGCCGACGCTACGGCGCCACCGAAGTCTTCACTCACGCTGGAACCCACGAAGGTGCCGTCAGTCAGATCCCCTGCCCCGATGGTTTCAGCGTCAATTTTGGCATGGCTTTTAGCTGCACTTGCAGGGTAAAGACCGAAGCGGTCACCACGCAGAACATGAACCTGACGTTTATTGGCGTTGGTGGTCACACCCATAGCCAGGTCATCAAAGCCGTCATTGTTATAGTCACCAAAAGTGATCGAATGCACATAAGCTGTGGTTGAATCACGATACTTGGCCGGACGACATTTGAAAGACGTCGGGTCACAAGTCGCCTCATTCAGACCATAAGCACTACCACCCGCACCTGTTACCAGACCACGGACCGGGTCACCGAAAACGACAAAAACCGCGCCATCGTTGGTTTGCATGGCAAGGTCATCACAGGTGTGAATTTCTTTAAGCTTGTTCAAATCAGCCGGTGGCACTGCGGGCGTGAACAAATCATCACACAGACCCACGCGGTTGATCTTTGGATCGTTGTCCACCACACCTTCAGGTGGTTTGTAGCGGCTGAAGCAATCGCCATTCACGTTTCCGACCGCGATACGAATGCCCAAACGCGCATCCGAAGTCAGATCCGTATAATAAATAAGTTGCGGATCCGGGAACGATGCATCCGCTGTTGGGGTCACATCAGTTTTCAAGCGTGGCTTCGGACGAACGATATTGCCGTTGGAATCAATTTCATCCGGCGGCTGATAACCATAGAAAATGGAAACCGCACCGGTTGCATCATAGTGACGTTCACTAATATAAGGAGTCGCACGCGGAGCGGACACCGCCACGTCTTTGTAACCGTCACAGTTAAAGTCACCGACCTGAACGCCGTTACCAAGTTCCTGCATTCCCAAACCGCCGCCAATCAAGCGTGGCAACAACGGGGCTTTAGCCCCCGAACCTTCAAGGCTTCGCACCAGAGGCTTGCTCAGGCCCGGCAGCCCATCCGGCTGTACATCCACGATAGTCACCTTGCCATCAGCGGCAGTGACTTTCGCATAAATGTTCTTAACGCCCGGAGCGATCGGAATGATGGAGCGGAAATAGTCATTCCCTGACACCGTAGCCAGACGAATGTCCGTAAATCTTTCGAAAATTTCGGTTTTATAGGTGGAATCCCCGCCTTCAGTCCAGAACCAGGGGAAGTTACCCACGAAAGCAGAGTTCATGCGTACCGCTGGCAAATTCGACAACTGAGACTGGACCAGCACGCAAGGTGCTTTTGAATTCAGATAGGTCTCGCTCATGTTGGACGGTTCGAAAGTGCCATCATCGTAAAAAGCCATGACCCAGAAGCAGTACTTTGCACCGCTCGGCAAAGAATTCACCAGGCTGGTGCTTTTGCTGACAACGGTGTTCACCGGCGACGTCAGATCCCAAGTTTCATTTTCACGCTTGGCAAAAATTTTATATGTGACCCCATCCCCGTTTTTTACCCAGCTGACTTCCACAGAACCATTGGACTGGGACTGCAAACCGGAAGAAGGAATGCCCGAAAAATTCGCAAGGGTCTTCACGGTCATGTAACTGTCGAAACCAAACTCCTCGTCTGTCGTTGCGTCCACACCGGAAGTTGAAAATTCATAATAGCTGTCGGGAGTCAGACTGTTCAAAGTCGTTGTCGCAAAAGTCTCAGTTTTTTTCGGAGTATTAAAACCTTTTTGATAAATTCGATATTCTTTGAATCGAGCCTGCAAAGGCCATGATAGTCTTACACTCGTTGGCGAGATCGCCACGGCGCTTTCCAAACCGTTGAATTTAGATGGCAAGTTAGTGCTTTGAAGACCGGCTTTCGCACACGAAATCAGAACACCACATGCAACGTACAAGAGGATTGATAAAAGACATTTCATATTAGATTAAGGCTAGCCTCACTTTCAGATCTTGGAAATGTCGTTTGAAATCGCACAGATGATGGTACAGTCCAGCTGGGACACCATACATTCGACGATTTTCAGGCCTTTAAGCCAGAGAAGAATCAGCTTGATACTCTTAGATGAAACCAGTGCAAGATAAGCGTCTCAGACCACCCGATCCTCGTTTAACAAAAGGGGAACAGTTTCTGAAACTGTGGAGAGATCCAGCGAGCCTGAATTCCAAATTTGAATCAGAATTTCAAGTGGGAATAGAACGGCATTTTTCAATTCTAAGGAACAGTGGATGAATACAAAAGTAAATGGCAGCACGATAGAAATCGCTCTGGAAGGCCCGATCAGCGAAAAGACATCTTTGTTTGAACTCAACATTCAAAGCTACAAAGAGATCAAATTGAACATGTCAAAAGTGACCTTCATCAATTCCATCGGCGTGAAAAACTGGATCATGTGGACATGCCGTGTGCCGACTGATGCAAAGTTGTCACTGGAAGAATGTCCGTTCGTTATCGTCAACCAGGTGAACATCGTGCACGGCTTTCTTCCGAAAAACGCGCGCGTGATTTCTTTCCATGCGCCGTTCCTGTGTGAAGACTGTTCTCACGAACACGTGATCAAGTTGTCAGAGAATGTTCACTACAAATACGCAAGTGATCAGGAAGCTTCAACCTTGAATCTTCCCTCTGAAACTAAGTGTTCCAAATGTTCCGCGAAACTGGAGCCAGATTTCATTGTGGAAAAGACATTTGGATTTCTTAAGAAATAAGACTGACATCCAGATGAGGTCTGTACATCGACAAACATTTCCCTGATAGTAGGGGAATGAAAAAGAAACTCGGATTTGCAGCACTTGTATTATTCATCGGAATTTTAGCAGGCGTGGGATATCTCGCAGGTATCCCAGGTTTGAGCAAAGTGGACGAAACGTCTCTCGGAAAACCTCTTGCTGTCATTCGTGATATTCAATCCCAGGTTCGCCACAAATATCCCGGCGATTTTTTCTGGCGCACAGCCGCGGACGGACAAAAACTTTACAACGGTTCTGAAGTTTTTGTCGGTGAAAAATCCGCAGCCCTTCTGCACTTCTCTGGAAACCGCCGCGCCCGCCTGAGTGAAAACACCCTTTTGCGCATCTCTGAAGATTCCGGTGACAAAAACAATCTGATCCTGGCTTTGAACGATGGTTCATTCAACTTGCGAAGTTTCCCCAATGACAACACCGGAATCATTCTGCGTGTGGATCAGGCGGGTTTGCGCATCGGTCCCGGTTCCAAGTATGACCTTTACGTGAAAAAGAAAGAACACGCACTGGGTCTGGCAATGGCGGCAGGCCAGGTTGCCATCGAAGGTGTTGAAGATAAAAAAGTTCTGAAACACGGAGAAAGCGTCATCGTTCGCAGCCGCGGCACCAACGCAGACAATGCCGGTGACGCCGCAAACGACAGCAAAGTGGAACTGTATATCGATCAGACCATCGATCCTTCCATCAAACTGGTGCATCCGGCTGAAAAACAAGTGATCTATAAGAATGAAACCAATCAGGCTTTCATGTGGGAAAGCGATTCGGCAGAACGCCAGACGCTGGAATACTCGACTCATCCGGACTTCTATCAAATTGATGGTGAAGTGGATGTGACCGGCAAGAAGACCACGCCCATTCCAGTTGCAAAGCTGCTAGGGGATGTGTTCTGGCGAGTGATTTCTTATAAAGATGGTGTCCCCCACTTTTCCAACAACTCTTACTTTAAGGTCGCCAATCTGCAAAAGACGACTTTAAGTGAACCATCACTGACCTTCATTGAACGTGGAAAGTGGCAGCTGGATACTTCCGTCACCAACCCCGCCGCGAATTCCCGCTACGAGTTTCAGGTCAGTCGGACCGAAAGATACCAGGATCTGTATGACGCCTTTGTCGGTCCCTCGCCTTTCCGCTCCCTTATCGATCAATCTGGTGACTTCTATTTACGCGTCAGACGCCTTTACGCCAACGATCTGGTGTCAGACTGGTCGGATCCTGTCAAAATCAGCATTCGCAATCCCCTGACCCCGCCAGAGCTTAAAATTACGTCTCAGAGTGAAAAAGTCGGCGGCGTGGTCGCTGCCCAGCTTTCCTGGAGCGGCGAAGATGCGGCAGAACACTTCCTGCTTCGCACGTCTTTCAACGCTGACATGCGCGATTCAAAAATCAACCGCCTGCCAAAATCCAAAACCAGTTTTGAAATCAACGAATACCTGACGCGGCCTTATTACATCAGCCTGCAGACTGAATCCAAAGAAGGTGAAGTGTCGCCTTCTTCCAACCTCATCACCCTGCAACCTTCCGCGACGGCTTTGAAAAATCTGGCGGCCTCATCAGCAGCGGCCAAAGCCGCCGAACTTCAGGCACAAAAAGTCGCAGCAGCGGCGGCGGAAGACGAACGAAAGAATGCCCTGACTGTTCTTTCCCCGGATGACAACCTAGTTGCCTATATCGGAAAACCGGTTCGCTTTGAATGGAGCGGACCTGCGCCGACTCTGGAATTTTCCACCGTGCCGAAATTCACTCAAGATATCGAAAAAGTGAACACATCCGGTCGCTCTTTCGTCGAAGTAGCCCGCAAAAAAGCCGGCGTGCTTTACTGGCGCCTGATTGCCGCCAATGGCAAGCCTGGTGCGGGTCACAAGATCACCGTCGTCGCCCCGTCAGACATCAATCTGGAAAGTGCCGACCTTCGCCTTGTAGAACGCGGCCGCTGGGAAATCACCGCAAAAATCCGCGATGCCAAAAACAATCAGCAGTTCGAGGTGCAGCTGAGCCGCACGGCTGACTTCAGCACCGTCCTTGATTCCCGCAAAGGGCCCCTATCCCAGGGAATGGAAGTCACAACACCAGGAACCTACTATCTGCGCGCGCAAAAGGTTTACACTGACAAGCCTTCTTCGGCGGTGTGGTCTAACGTGATTTCTGCCGAAGTCCGCCCGCCACTCAGCGCTCCGGTGCTGCTGAAAGAAAAAGAGGATCTGGTCAGCCCGGTCACCGTGCGTGTCACCGTGAACTGGAAACCGGTTCCTCACGCCACAAGCTACATCATTGAGATTGCCGACACCCCCAAGTTCGGAAACGTGAATCTGAAGGTGGACTTGAACTCTCCGGAATACGCGATTGATCATTCCACCAAAGAGCCCAGTTATGTGCGTGTTCTGGCCCGATCCAAAGAAGGCGAGATTTCTCCGGCCTCAGAGGTTTTCAAAATCAAAGGGGTCCTGCCCGGGCCGTCAGTGGAACGCTATGAAATTTCATTTGGAAACATCGACGTAAAAGGATCCCAGGATCAACTGCACGTTCTGTGGACTCACCGTAAAAACGCCAAAAAATATTTTATGGAAGTGGGCCGCAACGAAAACCTGAAAGATGCCAAACGCTTTGAAACCCGCAATATTGAATTCTTTATGCCCGTCAAAGAAGAAGGCTGGTATTACTTCCGCCTGATTCCAAGCTCTGAAAGTCCGGACTTCTTTGACACGCCTTCACAGGTTTACGGTGTCGAGTACCGCAAACAGTCTGACCTGCTGGCCGCAACTCTGGAGGCCCCGAACAAAGGAAACAAATTCAAGTCCGGCGATGCAATTCGCTTTGCCTGGGGTCAGATTCTGGGTGCTGCCTGGTATGAACTGGAACTGGCCAAGAAGCAGGACTTCAGCGGCAGTGTGGTTTATAAAGTGGAAGCTCGCGATTACTATCTGAATCAGGGCCTGGACAAGGGACGCTGGTATTTCCGCATGCGCGGTCGCAGTTCCAGCCAGACTTCGCCGTGGTCTGAAGCCAGCTTTATCGAAGTTCAATAAAAAAAAGAGCTCCCACCGGGAGCTCTTTTCATTTTCAGATCTGGCTTTTTTAGATCGAACTAAACCACCAGCTCAATGATCGCACGGAAGCCGTTACTTCCCGCCATTGCCGCCAGAATGTTGCGCAAAGAAGTGATGTTCTTGCCTTGCGCTCCGATCAGCTTCCCGCGATGTTCCTGCGGGATATTAATGTGATATACGGTGGTGCGATCACCAGAAACGAAGCTGACTTCAACGCCGTCTGCACCGTTTGTCATCTCTTTCACCACATCCTGCAACAAGCCTGCGATGCGTTCCCGTACCTGATCCATCTGTGTATCTGCCAGCGCCAACACTTTGAGCCTTTCGTTTACTACTCAATCATCGTCAACGCTGGCCGCACAAAGCGCAACGGCCACCTGTAACGACAAGACTTCAAAGTGTTCACAGAGAAATGTTTCCCGAACAGCACAGGGAAACACGATATTTTATAATTCTTTAACCGGAATGCAAAAGGCCCTCGGAAGAGGGCCTTTTGTTTAATATGATTTTGCGAACAGGACCCATTTTGTAGCGGGTTTGCCCGAGAAGATACAGTTGCCTTGCACCGGCTCCTGATCCAGCGGCATACAACGTGGAGTCACTTTCAACTGCCCCAGCAGCTCATGCCCCATCCCGGCTTCACACCAAGGAACCTTGGCAAAGCCCGGAGCGGTGTTTTCACCACCAGAGAAATACTTTTCAAAGTCCTGCAGATTCGTGATGGTCTTGATGCTTTCGTCGCGCATTTGTTTCGCACGTTCAAACAGACCATCCTGCATTTCCTGAAGAAGATTCGTGATGTTGGCCACGAATGCGTTTCTTTCCATGGAGGATTTCTCTTTCGGACCACGGTCGCGGCGGCCAACAAAGACTTCACCTTTTGCCATGTCACGAGGACCCACCTCAACACGCACAGGAACACCTTGTTTGATGTACTGCCATGCTTTTTCACCACCACGCATGTCACGATCATCGATCTTCACACGCACGGAAGAACCCACATAGTTCTGGGACTTAAGGTCTTTTTCCAAAGCTTTTACATAGTCCAGAACCTGAGCACGCTCTTCGTCGTTGCGATAGATCGGAATGATCACCACATGCAACGGAGCCAGTCTTGGTGGAACCACGAACCCGTTGTCATCACTGTGGGTCATGATCAGACCACCGATCAAACGGGTCGAAACACCCCAGGAAGTGGTCCATGCGAACTCTTCCTTGCCTTCCGCGCTTAGATATTTGATCTCGGAAGCCTTGGCGAAGTTCTGACCCAGGAAGTGGGACGTGCCCGCCTGCAGGGCTTTTTTATCCTGCATCAGTGCTTCGATCGTGTAAGTGTCCACGGCACCCGGGAATCTTTCATCCGGAGTTTTCATGCCCTTGATCACTGGCATCGCCATGTATTGTTCTGCAAAGTCAGAATAGACATTCAGCATCTGCAAAGTTTCTTCCTGAGCTTCTTTAGCCGTCGCATGAACGGTATGACCTTCCTGCCACAGGAATTCTGCCGTTCTCAGGAACATGCGCGTGCGCATTTCCCATCTCATCACGTTACACCATTGATTCACCAGAATCGGCAGGTCACGGTAAGATTTCACCCATTTTGCAAACTGGTGACCGATGATCGTTTCGCTGGTTGGACGGATGATCAATGGCTCTTCCAGTTCGCCATCCGGGATCAGTTTGCCGTTGCCATCACCTTTCAAACGGTGATGAGTCACAACCGCGCACTCTTTCGCAAAGCCTTCCACGTGAGCCGCTTCTTTTTCCAGGAAGCTCAGTGGAATCAAAAGAGGAAAATAGGCATTCACGTGGCCCGTGTCTTTGAACATGCGGTCCAAAACACCCTGCATGTTTTCCCAAACGGCATAGCCCCAGGGTTTGATCACCATGCAACCGCGCACCGGAGAATTTTCCGCCATATCAGCGGCAACGATCACCTGCTGGTACCACTCTGGATAGTTTTGAGAACGTGTCGGGGTAATTGCTGTATCTGCCATCTTGCTGTCTCTTTCCTTCTAGTCTTTCGTATCAATTCCGTAGGCTTTGATCTTTCGGTGAAGGTAACTTCTTTCCAGACCAATAACCTCTGCTGTGCGCGAAATATTGCCGCTGTTTTCGCCAATCTTGCGCAGCAGATAATCTTTTTCAAACTGAGCCCGTGCTTCGCGGAAAGTGGAAAGATCCTGCATCTCCACCGCTTTTTCGTCGTCTTTGTCGATCAGACCCGCGAAACGAAGATCGTGAACATCCACGAAATCGCCCGGAGTCAGAATGTAAACACGCTCAATAAAGTTTTTCAGCTCACGAACGTTGCCCGGCCACTGATAGGCCAGCATTTTTTCCACGCCTTTTTCCGAAAACGCTTTTTTCGGATAACCGCTTTCGCGGGAAACGTTGTCAGAGAAATAGGAAACAAGCACTGGGATGTCCTCGGGATGCTCTCTTAAAGCAGGCACGCGGAAAGGAATCACGTTCAAGCGATAGTAAAGGTCTTCACGGAAACGACCGTCCTTCACTTCTTTTTCAAGATCCTTCGAGGAGGCTGCGATCACACGAACATCATTTTCGATCAATTCCGTACCACCAACTCTTGTATAGGTACGACTGTCGAGATACTTCAACAGCTTGGATTGCGCCGCCTGATTCAGCTCGCCGATCTCAGCAATGTAAAGCGTGCCTCCAAAAGCCAGATCCAGTTTGCCTTTTTTCGCGCGCTCCACACCCGGCATGGCGCCTTTTTCGATTCCGAAAATTTCTGAATCCTGAAGGTCCTCGGGGATGCCACCGCAGTTGATTTCAACAAACGGTCGGCTGGCGCGGGAGCTCATGTAATGGATATTCTGGGCCACAAGCTCTTTACCCGTACCCGCTTCACCCTGGATCAGAACCCAGGAACTGGTCGGTGCCACACGCGCGATGATTTGTTTCGTCGCGACGATGCTTGGTGCCTCGCCAATCAAAGCGATGGATTTACGAAGCTTGTTCAACAGAAGCGCTTTTTCTTCCTTCTGCTGCTGGTAACTGAGGATGTTGGAGATCACAATCAGGATCTTGTCCATGGACAGAGGCTTTTCGATAAAGTCCCAGGCACCCAGCTTGGTCGCTTTCACCGCAGTTTCGATGGTTCCGTGACCAGAAATCATCACAAATTCAACGTGCGGAAATTCTTTGCGCGCCAGATTCAGAACTTCGATCCCGTCGTACTTGCCCGGCATCCAGATATCCAGAAACACGATTTCCGGCTGAACATCACGAATCGCCTGAATTCCCGACTCACCATCGTGAGCCAAAGAAACCTGATAGCCTTCATCACGCAAAGATGCGGAAAGCACATCACGAATCGGTGCTTCGTCATCAATAATCAAAATTTTAGTGTTCAGTGCCGTCATAACGACCTCTTTTCCTTTAAGCCTCGGAAGGCTTCCATGCGCCGACTTCATTTACGGGCATTTCGATCACCATCTTGATACCTTTGGGTTCATTGGCCGTGGCGCGAATAAACCCGTTGTGATCCTCGATGATCCTTTTCACAATGGCCAATCCTAGCCCAGTTCCGCCTTCTTTTGTAGAGTAGTATGGCTCAAAAATGCGACTTCGATCCGCCGCGGGGATGCCTTCGCCATTGTCAGCCACCGTCATGCGCACGGTTTTGATGTCTTTATCGTAGCGCGTGGTGATTTTCACCCCGGGCTGTGACTCTTTTGCAACAGCAGAAACTGAGTTATCGACCAAATTGACCAGAACACGCTTGATCTGGTCCGGGTCGAACTTGAAGTCCGGCAGCTCCAGATCCTTGCTGAATTCAAAGTCGATCTGCGGATGGGCCTGACGGTATAAGCCCAAAGACTCTTCAACCACCGAGTTCAGGTTCGCCACCACCGGACGCGCCTGGGGCAATCGGGCAAAGTTACTGAATTCATTCACCAGGTTTTTAAGCCCATCCACCTGTTTCACGATCATGGTGGTGCATTCGCTGAAGGCCGGATCGGTGATCGAGCCCCCGAACTTGCGCTGCAGGCGTTCGGCGGAAAGTTTGATCGGAGTCAGCGGATTTTTGATTTCATGCGCGATACGACGGGCCACTTCCGTCCACGCCGCCGCACGCTGGGCATTCACGATCGGAGTCATGTCATCAAACACCAGGATCTTACCGATGTCCTCGCCCTTTTCGTCTTTCAACATGGACAAAGTCACCTGCAATGGAACGGCTTCACCCTGAACGTTCAGGCGCAGTTCCTTTTGCAAGCTTTCGATCTTGTGATCGTGCATGGTCTTTTGCAGTTCCGCGAAAGTGCGGAAATATTCCAGCGTCAGCAGATCACGCACAGAATGCCCGATGTACTTTTCCGGATCCACACGCAAAAGCTGAGCCGCGTGACGGTTGATCGTGGTCACGATCCCCGCCCTGTCGACCGAGATCACCCCGGCGCTGACGTTTTTAAGAACCGTGTCGGTGTAACGCGCGTGCTGATCCAATTCAGCCAGCGTGCTTTCCAGGGTCCCGGTCATCGAGTTGAAACTTTGAATCAAGTCCGCAATTTCTTCGGAACCGGCTTTGACCTCCAGCGGGGTATAATCCCCCCCGGCCACCCGGCGGGTGGCGCGGCCCAATTGCACGATCGGCACTGACAGTTGTTTTGCCAGATAGAAACCGAACCATGTTGCCGCTAGCAGGATCACGAAAGTCATCAGAACCAGAATATACAAATAGATCGACTTCAGCGGGTATTCCAGCGGATTGATATCGCGGAATTCATCGTACGCGGTCGAAATATCATTCATCTTGGAAATCAAAGACAGCGGCAGGAAGCTTGATACCACCACCGCCCCGCGCTCGGCGCCCTCTTGGACGGGCACAATCACGCGCACCAGATTACCGTCACCGAATTGGTGAATGATACTGGCCTCCGCCTGAAGCTTGATCCCCTTTTGCAGGAATTCCAAAGAAACCGCCGGCACTGTGGGTACGGTGTCATCTTCAGCTGACACCACCACGCGCTTGCCGAACAGTGATGGATAATATTCCACCGCATCCAGGCTGAAGTCCTTGCGCAGCTGTTCTACTTTCTTTTCGATCGCGCGCTGATCACGCAGCGGACGAAGAGAATCGGCAATCTGATGGGCAAAGTGATAGTTCTTTTTCTTGGCGTTGAAGTAATAGGCATTGGTGACTTCGATGGAGCTTTTTAATACCCCGGCCATCTTCGCACTGAACCATTTGTCGAAACTGGAGTTGATATAGAACACCGAGATGATGAACATCAGCACGGTCGGAATGAAACTGAACGCCACAAAGGCTGCGACCAGTTTGGCCTTTAAGCTTGAGCCAAAGACCTTGCCCTGTCTTTCCACGAAGACCTTCACGACATTGCGGAAGATCATGAACAGCAGAAGCAAAAGCAGGATGATATTGAAGTTCACCAGACCGAAGAAGAAGATACTGTGAACAAACGGAAGCTGCTGGCTGGTGGCGAACAGGCGGATTTCAAACCACGTCAGAAGACCAAATAAAAACGACACCACAAGAACCAAAATGATCTCGCGGCGTCGCTTTTTAAACTCCTGCGGACCAGGAGGAAGAAACTCATCCTTAAGGGGCGTATTTTCCATAGGCCCCATGCTAGATTACTTTCTTACTTTTTTCTTCTTTTTTTGTGTTTTTGCCGCAGCTTTTGCAGGCTTCTTGGCCGCCTTCGCCGCAGCTTTTACCGGGGCTTTTTTAGCCAGCATAAGAGCTGTCTTCATGGCCGCAGGGATTTCCTGAGTCAAGCCGATCATTTCCATCGTCACCTGAGCCGCTTCTTCACCTTTGTTGCCGTGATCGCCACCGGCGCGGGCCAAAGCCTGCTCTTCGTTTTCCGTCGTCAGAACGCCGAAACCGATCGGTTTTTTGTAATCAAGCATAAGACGGGTTACGCCGTCAGTCACAGAGTTGCAAACATAGTCATAGTGAGAAGTGTCACCACGGATCACCACGCCCAATGCCACAACACCGTCACAGCCCGCTTCCAGGAAAGCCTGGCACGCCAATGGGATTTCCACCGCGCCCGGAACCAAAGCCGCAAAGATCTCTACGTCTTCACAGGACTCCAGATAGCTGATCGCGCCTTCTTCAAGTTTAGAGGTGATTTCCTGATTCCAGCGAGCGGTGACAACACCAACTTTGATTTTTCCCATTATTTTGGTCCCTTCAAGTTTTCCATTGCGACAATTTCAACGATTTCGATATCAAAGGCCTTCAGGCCGACTTTCTTTTCCGGCTTGTTGGTCAAAAGACGGATCTTGTTCGCACCAAGCTCACGCAGGATCTGGGCGCCGATGCCGTAGTCACGCTCATCCATCAACGGCGTGCTCGGACGGATATCCTCAAGACCCACCAGAACATTCAGTTCTTGAGTCAGGCCGGTGGTGCGGTTGTTTCCGCGCAGAAGCACGAAAGCGCCGCTTTCTTCCTGGGAAATAGCCTTGATGCTCTCAAGCACGGACGAAGCCCCACGCTGAACCACCGCCATGAAATCACGGGTGAAGTTGTCCACGTGAACACGCACCAGGGTTGGATGATCTTTCTTGATTTCACCTTTTTGGATCACCAGATGCTCCAGGCCATCCACCGTGCTGCGGAAGACACGCGCCTGCATGTTTTCACCGAAGGATGCTGGCAGTGGAACACTGTGCAGCTCTTCCACCAAAGTTTCATTCGCCAGACGATACGCGATCAGATCCACGATCGTGCCGATTTTGATATCGTGCTTTTTTGCGAACTCACGAAGATCACCCACGCGAGCCATTGTGCCGTCATCGTTCATCACTTCACAGATCACTGCGGCTGGATTCAAACCCGCCAAGCGGGCCAGATCCACGCTGGCTTCGGTATGACCGGCACGCTTCAAAACCCCACCCTGCTGGGCGCGGATTGGGAAGATGTGACCCGGCATGTGAATGTCAGCCGGTTTTGCATGAGGGTTCGCAGCCACGCGGCAGGTCAATGCACGATCGGCAGCGGAAATACCAGTCGAGATACCTTCAGAAGCCTCGATGCTGACCATGAACGCTGTTTTGTTCGGCGCAAAGTTCAGATCATCACGGACCATCAGTGGCAGCTGCAGACGCTCGACCTGCTGGGCCGTCAGACAAAGGCACACCAGACCGCGGGCTTCTTTCACCATGAAGTTGATATTTTGTGGCGTGGCGAATTCAGCGGCCAGAATCAGATCGCCTTCGTTTTCCCGATCTTCGTCATCCACCAGGATAACCATCTTGCCGTTACGAACATCATCGATGATCTCAGGGATTGTATTGAATTCCATTGTTAGCCCTTTCTGACTTCCAAAGAACGTTGGATGGCGCGGGCCATGTAATCAGGCTCCACGTTGATACGGCTGCCCGGCTTAAGCAGTCCCAAGTTAGTGCGCTTCAAAGTTTCAGGAATCAAGCAGACAGACACCACCGAACCCTGCAGTTCATTGACCGTCAGGCTGACCCCATTCAGGGTCACGCTGCCCTTTTTCCAGACGTAAGGCAAAATGGTTTCTGCCACGTTCACATCCAGAAAGAAGGATTCACCCTCAAGATCAGCGCGGGTCACTGTCCCCAGGCTGTCGACGTGACCGGTCACCAGATGGCCGTGAATACGGTCACCAAAACGCAAAGATCTCTCAAGATTGACCTGTTTTCCCAGCCAGCTTTGCGGGTTCCATTCAAGAACCTTGATGGTCTCGGCCGCCAAAGCAAAAGTCATGGTCTGATCATCAAAAGCTTCCACGGTCAGACAAGCGCCGTCGCAGGCAATACTGTCGCCGAGCTTTATGTCATTGAATTCAGAAGGTTTTTTGATTTTTATACGATAGGCATTGGTCAGCTCTTCAGAGCTTTCAATGGGCATCACAGATTCTACGATTCCAGAAAACATAGGGGCCTCAAGCTTGTGGCCGAGACCCTACATCTTTCCCCTGCCCGTGGCAAGGAAAGTGGCACTTTTACACTCTGAGAAAGCCCTAGCCGCGGCCCGGTTTTCCCGGGTTTTGATTGCCTATTGGTTTGGACGGGGTCTGAGTGGCTGGCGTGGAGGAATCCACCGGCTGAACACCCGGATCCTGTGGCTTATAATCCGCAGCATGGAACTGGAACAGTTTTACTTTGGCTCCAATAACAGCGTTATTGGCATTTTGTTCGATCACGCGACCGCGGGAGATTTCATCACCCACCCAGTCGATCTCGATCTTGGCAACCGCCGAACCTGCCGCGGCCCCACCACCCAGGTATTTCGAGTTACAAGGTTCACCTTCCCAGTAGTAGTCTTCGTTATAAACCAACAACTGATCGCCCGCTTCCAGGCCCACATCCAAACCGCCCACGATCACCAAATGCGTGTCGTGATTGGCCATCACACGGGTGTGCCATTCTTCAGATTTCAATCCGGAGTTCAGTTCACCCACGGCTTTGACCAAAGCATTCTTGGTCACTTGCGCCAGCGGCGTCTGATAGTAAGCGCTTGGCCCAATAGTGAAGGCACCGAAATTCAGGCCGAAGTTCACTTTGGTTTTGGTCTGTTTTGTCGTCACATTGGCTGCTGTCATCACTTTCGAAGTCAAAGGACGAGTCGCCATCATGGAAAGATCCAGCTGCGCCCATTCGACATTCAAGCCCGCCGAAGCCAGTCCATTCGTGGAATAGTTCCCTGCCGGAGTGAAACCCACCGTCAGACCACCACCGCCGATCAATTCAAATGAATTCACCGCACCGGAAAGTTTCGCCTGCGGAATGTTCACCATACACCACGCGGTTTGCGCGTACTGCACATCATAGTTGTCCTTGCCGACAGCTTCAGCAAACGCCTTCATCATCTGACCGTCCGCTTTGGTCAGATTGAAGAAGCTTTGATCCCCGCTGCGTGCCTGCTCCGGGGGAACAGCGATTGGAGGCGCATATCTTAGCGCGAATTCTTTGCTCTCCATGAGCACTCCATATATCTGTTCGTTGGCAACAAATTGGAAATCGAAAGAACCATTGGGGAAGATCAGAGGACTGGAGCGGATCGCGCCCATCTCAACAATCTTCTTAAGACTGCGCACCGGAACTTCAGCCTGCTTTTGTTCGCACTTCTGATTTCCCATTGTCATGGCCGCGCCGGCGATCATCACGCCTGCTTTGAAAATTTGTTTCGACCATTTTACTGTGCCTTGTGATTTCATGATATTCCCTTTCCACTCCATCTATCGAGGCGGTTCATGCACAGTATACGGAATGAAAAGGCTGGACCTTAAACCGGGTGTAAGTTTGCGGACTCATTTGCAAAAACGAAACCGGTTTCATCATGAGACGCGCTAAGTGTTTGAAATTGTTCGCAAGCCTTGGAAACAGCAATTTCAAAAAAATTTTGCCTTGTCGAATGTTTAGACTGTTTAAGAAAAGTTGAATGGCGTGATGACTAGTGTGAATACTCTGAACGTCAAAACATTGATCACAATAAAACGAAATACGAATAAAGAATTTCGGACGGCTGCTTTGCCGCCCGCTCAAGCACGGCAATGCTAGAAGCTGCCGCCACCGGACAGTGTGATGAAGTATTGGGTCTCGCTTTTATTAAGTGTGAAATCGTTTTTATCCTTACGATCCTCGAAATACTGGAACTGCTGAACACCACCACCGATGCGCAAACCACCCAGGCCGAATGTGATCCCGGCAACTCCAAACGCGGCATTGGAATTTTCAGAGGCAAAACGCAATCCCGGGCCGGCATAAAGCTCAATCCCCAAAGTGCGGCTGCTGTTGTACATCTCGTAATTGAAAAGACCCGCGGTATCCAAACCATACACGGTATTAATCTGGGATCCAAACTGTGTAAAGATGGAGTTTCTCCAGTTGAACCAGTTCACTGGAAAATAGTTCAAGCCCAGATGAATCTCGCTGTAGGATTCACCATCACGGGAACCGGCAGAACCACTTAAGTCGTAAGAAACATACGAAGCCTGGGCTGCGCAGGAAAAACCGATTGCCATTGCCAGAGTGCCAATAAACTTTTTCATAGAACTCCATTTCTTTAAGTGTCTGAAAACCGGGGGAACTACTTTTTCAAGAATTCAAAATCGCGATCCATCACCGTCTTACGCCCGTCAGCCCGTGCATTTTCAATCGCACGATCACACAGGATACGCACGTGATCCGAAAGCACATCCATCACGGATGCAGAAGTATTGTATTCAGAACGGGCCTGAATATAGTCCTTCAAACGAGAGGCGATGATCAAAAATTCCTGAGGAGCTGCCGCCAGACTGCCCGCCGGAGCCGACGGAGTGGATGCTGTCGGAGATTTGACAATGATACGAGCCGGAGCGCGCTGATGGGATTCTTCTGCCGCCGCCGCATCTTTCGGAGCAACTTTTTCCACGGCTCCCGCATCGCGGTGTCTTGCCCCCGGCAGATGTGTTTCAAAACAAGGGACACTGCAAAAAACATAACCCGTGCGCTCGTTGTTGCAGGTGGAAACACTGCAAACGAAATATTTCGAACCATAATTGATGGGCTTTTTGCAGGAACTGCATTTACGCCAGAATGTGGCTGAGGTGGCTTCCATAAAATCTCCTGCCAATATTGAAGCACACATTGGCAGGGACTGAAAAACGAAATCTTATTGATTGCAGCGCGGGATTTTCTGATCTGGCTCCAGACGGTTTTGAGTGCCCAGATGACGGGCGGCTTCTTTCAGCGCGTCTTTGGAACCTTTGCTGCTGATCGGATAGACTGTGTATCCATCGCGGTAAGTCGGCGTGTAATAGGAGGTCAGCACCTGAGTGCGGCCCTGCATATCGCGTCCCAACTGCAGATAGACAACGGCGCCGGTTTTCTTTTCGGTCCCGGCCTGGAATGCCAGGAAGTTCCCCAGAGAATACACAATCATCGTCAGACGACCGTCACTGGTGCGATAGCTTTCCCAGGGTTGCAGGACATGGGGATGAGATCCCACAACTGCCACTGCTCCTGCCTCCAAAAAGCGTTTGGCATAAGTCGTTTGTGACTTGTCCGGCTTATGGCTGTATTCCACACCCCAGTGCGGAAGCACAATCACACCATCAATGTCGCCCCGAGCGCGCAGCTGACGGATCAATGTTTCGACCTGCTGGGATTTGCCATAACAGGAAAGAACTTGGTTCTTAGTGTCTGCTATCCCATTGGTCGCTTCGGTGCAGGCAACAAACGCCATACGATAGCCGCGCACATCCGCCAGGTGATAGAAGTTTTCATTCGGCGCGTAAGACGGCCTTGTGCCCACGGTGGAAAGGCCAATGTTTTTCGCAGCCTCAATGGTGCGATCGACGCCCCGCCATTGTCTGTCCAACGAATGGTTGTTGGCGGTGCTGATCAGGGCAACATTGGAACTTTTCAGATCACGCAGAATCTGCGGATGGAAGTTGAAGGAAAAATTCGTTCCTGAATACACGTTCAGATCATAGGTAAAACCCTGATCGCCCACATCACGTCCAGCCTTGTCGATACCGACCGCCGCCGGACCTTCCAGATTCACGGTCATGTAATCGGCTTTGTTGAACAATGGAATGGCCTTGTTCCAAAGACTTGTGAAGTTCTGTTTCGGCAGAATGTTTTTGTAAAGAGCATCGTGAACCAGAATGTCCCCGGCAAAGCCCAGAACCACGGAACCATCGGCGCAGTTTGCGCCTTTGTTGGCGTGAGCGGATGTTACAAAGATCAGACTGGCAATGAGGAAAGCTTTATTCAGACGCATAGGCCGTGAGGATGCCCTCGGCAGAGGGGTTTCTCAACCCACAGACCTGTAACGGAAAAGAATGCAAAAGGTGTCTAAAACCCTGACAGCTCTAGTCGTGGGAAAGACCCGTAATCAGCAGCTCAGCCGTCGCCGGATTGGTCGCCAGCGGAACATTATGAACGTCGCAGATTCGCATCAACATCGAGATGTCCGGGTCATGGGGATGCATGCCCAGCGGATCACGGAAAAAGATCACGCCTTGGCACTTGCCAGTCGCAACCTCGGCAGCGATCTGGGCGTCCCCACCCAATGGCCCCGAAAGCCTGCGTGTTACTTTCAATCCCGCGGCCTGGATCAGGCGGCCAGTATTGCCGGTGCCCACCAAAGTGAAGTTTTTGAAAGTCTCCAGATGATCACGCACGAAAGAAACCATCAGAGCTTTCTTTCCGTCGTGAGCAATCAAGGCCAATGTCTTTTTCTTTTGTTTTTTCATTTCTTCACTCTATTCCCGTAAAACTCAATTGTCATGTTATCGCTTAAGAAGCAAAAAGCCCTGCCTCGTTGAGACAGGGCTTGATGCTGTGTAGCTAGAAAAAACAACCAGGCACCTTAGAAGGTCAGGGTGCTTCCGTTGGCTTTGACGTGGATGGTGTCTCCGGCTTTGACTTTGCCAGAGATGATCTCTTTGGAAAGTGGATTCAGAAGTTCGGTCTGAATCACACGCTTCAAAGGTCTTGCACCATAAATCGGGTCGTAGCCTTTCTTCGCCAGGAAGTCGATGGCCTCCTGATTGAAGTCGATGCCGATCTTTTTTGCTTTCAGTCTTTGAGCAACCAGATCCAACTGCACCTTCACGATGCCGGAAATCTGCGATTCGCCCAGGGACTTGAACATCACGATCTCATCAATACGGTTCAGGAACTCCGGACGGAATCTTTCACGCAAAGCTTCGTTGACCGCTTCACGCTTCTGATTTTCCGACATGCCCGGATCCAGAATCGACTGTGAACCCACGTTCGAGGTCATGATCAGCACGGTGTTTTTGAAATCCACCGTGCGCCCCTGACCGTCGGTCAAACGACCGTCATCCAGAACCTGCAACAGGATGTTGAACACATCCGGATGGGCTTTTTCAACCTCATCCAGCAGCACCACACTGTACGGACGGCGACGGACTGATTCCGTCAGCTGGCCACCCTCTTCATAACCGACATAGCCCGGAGGCGCGCCGATCAGACGGGACACAGCGTGTTTTTCCATATATTCACTCATGTCGATACGGACAACGGCTTGTTCGTCATCGAACAGGAATTCGGCCAAGGCCTTCACGGTTTCAGTTTTACCCACACCTGTCGGACCCAGGAACATAAAGGTTCCGATCGGACGGTTCGGGTCTGAAATCTCGGCCCGTGCCCGGCGAATGGCATCGGCCACAATCGTCAGGGCATGATCCTGACCCACCACACGGTGTTTCAGAGAATCTTCCATGTGCAGCAGTTTCTGGGATTCACTTTCCAGCATTTTGCTGACTGGAATACCCGTCCACTTCGCGACGACTTCGGCCACATCTTCAGGACCGACTTCTTCTTTCAGCATGCGGTTTTCTGAAGAGGATTTCGCGCCTTCCTTGCTGCGCTCTTCCAGGGCTTTGAGTTTTTTCTCGGCCTCAGGAAGCTTTCCGTATTTCAGTTCGGCCGCCTTGCCCAGATCGCCCTCGCGCTCGGCTTTGGCCACGGCCACCTTCAGGTCCTCGATGTCGGCTTTGAGTTTTTTAATGCCCTCAATGCCGCCTTTTTCAAATTCCCACTGTTCCCGCAGCAACTGGTTCTTGGCGTTCAGCTCGGTGATTTCTTTATCAATCACCGCCAGACGCTCGCGGGCGCTTTCGTCTTTTTCTTTTTTCAGCGCCTCTTTTTCAATGCGCAACTGCATCAGCTCGCGTTCGATCTTGTCGACTTCTTCCGGCACCGAGCGGGTTTCAATACCCAGCTTGCTGGCCGCTTCGTCGATCAAATCAATCGCCTTATCCGGCAGGAAACGGTTGGTGATATAACGGTGAGACAATTTCACCGCGGACACCAGCGCCGCATCCGTGATGCGAATACCGTGGTGGACTTCGTACTTTTCTTTCAAGCCACGCAGGATGGTGATGGCGTCTTCAACACTTGGTTCCTCGACCATCACCGTCTGGAAGCGTCTTTCCAAAGCCGCATCTTTTTCGATGTACTTGCGGTATTCATCCAATGTGGTGGCACCAATACAGCGCAGTTCACCGCGTGCCAGGGCCGGCTTCAGCAACTGCCCCGCATCCATGGCACCGTCGGTTTTACCCGCGCCCACCAGGGTGTGCAGTTCGTCGATGAACAAAATGATCTGGCCATCGCTGGAGGTGACTTCTTTGATCACCGCTTTCAGGCGGTCTTCAAATTCCCCGCGGTATTTTGCACCCGCGATCAAGGCCCCCATATCCAAAGACATCAGTTTTTTGCCAACCAGATTGTCCGGCACGTCGTGTTTGATGATCCGCAAAGCCAGGCCTTCGGCAATGGCGGTTTTACCCACCCCAGGCTCCCCGATAAGGACCGGGTTGTTTTTGGTGCGACGGGAAAGAACCTGCACCACGCGGCGGATTTCTTCATCACGCCCCACCACCGGATCCAGCTTGCCCTCGGCCGCCAAAGCGGTCAGGTCACGAGCATACTTGTTCAGAACCTCGTACTTGTTTTCCGGATCATCATCCGTCACTTTTTGTTTTCCGCGAATTTCAGTCAGGGCTGTGCGTGCCGCCTCCGCCGTGACTTTGTTTTTCTTAAACAGCCCGTTCAGCTCAGAGTCCCCGCCTTTCAGCATGGCCATAAAGAAGTGCTCGGTGGAGATATAGGAATCACCCCACTCCTGAGCTTCGGTTTCGGCCGCCTGAAAGATCTTTTCAAGGCGAGGGCTGGCGAACATCTTTTGCCCGCCACCGGTCACCTGAGGGAATTTATCAATTTTAGTCCGCAATTCCGCAAGGAACTGGGCCTGAGGAACATTCAATTTGTCGAGGATGCGCGGAACTATGCCTTCGGTCTGCTGCACCAGCTCCATCAGAAGGTGTTCCGGCTCTACAGAGGGGCTGCTTTTGCGCTCAGCCAGTCTCGCGGCGGCCTGCATGGCCTCCTGGCTTTTTCGCGTCATTTTTTCAATATCGTTGCTCATAAACCCTCCATCTGGAATAAAGGATGAGTCTTATTTCAGCAATGTCAAGGCGGTCAAAGTGGCAGGTATCGTAAATCCCAAAGGTAAAGGCAAATCGCAGCCACGCCTGCATCCATCCATTAAAAAAGACCGCGTCAACCCCAAGGACTATCTGGAATATGACACACGCTTTTCCTGTGAAGACTGTTCCCACTATGACGGCGAAAAAGTTATCTGCACCATTGGATACAATCCCATTCATCACCTGAAGGCCACACAGACACATCAGTACGAACTGGCGGGCAACATGGCCTTCTGCCGTTTTATTGAAATAGATTAAAATCTGTTCCTTTGCGCACCCACAGCGTGTTTGCGGGCGCCGCTCCGCTTAAGCCCTTGATCCCCATTCAGAAAATTGACTCAGCCAAAGTCCTGAGAAATTGGATTTTTCCCTCTGAAAGTACTGTGTACAAATGATTCAGGACAATCTTACGTCCTGAATCCCCGATCTGCCTTACGGCCAGTATTGTAAAAAACAAACAAAACCCGCCCGACGTCCTGTCAAGAGCTCGTACCAAATCCCGATCTAATGCACATCAACGATTCACTCAGAAGGAGTCAAGAGAGATGGTCACTCTCTTGCTGAACCGAAAGGAGGGCCTTCAAGGATGAAACTGAAATAGAACAATAGATTGTTCACCCGGGCAACGCCCAGGAGCTGAAGAGGCTGCAAGCCTCGAAAGCGGACTAAGCCCAAATAACAAAAAGGCCATTATAAGCACCGACTCGGATGTCAGTGCCGGCAAAGCGAAAGTAGGTTTCGCTGATGCCAAAAAAACAAATCAAGGAAGGTAATGAATATGAAAAATAAATATTAACGGAGGAATTTAAAATGGGAATGAGAGTAACAACAAATATCAGCGCACTTAATGCTCAACGTAACTTGGTCGGTTCTCAAAGACAGATCAATGACTCTATGGCGAAACTTGCTTCCGGCAGCCGCATCAATAAAGCTGCTGACGACGCTGCAGGTTTGGCGATCTCTGAAGGCTTGAAAGCTCAGATCAGATCTGCTGCTCAGGCTCAGCGCAATGCGAACGATGGTATCTCCATGGTTCAAACTGCAGAGGGTGGTCTGAACGAGATCGGTAACATCGTGGTTCGTCTTCGTGAGTTGGGCATCCAGGCTGCTTCTGATACAGTTGGTGAAACAGAGCGTGGTATGTTGAATAAAGAGGTTCAACAGTTGAAATCAGAAATGCAGCGTATTGCTTCTGTAACAACTTGGGGTACTACAAAACTATTGGATGGTTCTTCTCCGAAGTTCGATTTCCAAGTAGGTTTGTTCAACAACTCTGAAGAAGATCGTATCTCCTTCAACGCTTCTGAGAACGTGGCTACTTTGGATGCTCTGGGTCTTTCTGGTGTGGATTTCTCCACTAAAGAAGGCGCTCAGGAAGCTTTGGGTATGCTGGATAATGCACAGACTTCAATCTCTGGAACTCGCGCCAACCTGGGTGCCCTTCAGAACAGATTGACTTCTACAGTGGACAACTTGGGTGTAGCTCAAGAGAACTTGTCTGCAGCTAACAGCCGTATCCGTGACACAGACGTTGCTCAGGCATCTTCCGAGATGACTCGTAACAACATCTTGTTGCAAGCTGGTACATCCACTTTGGCTCAAGCCAACCAGTCCAACCAATTGGCTCTTAAGCTGATCGGTTAAGCCGGACGAGGCTGAGGGTGCAAGCCCGAGGCTGAAGTAAAAGTTCAAACTTTATACCCGGAGGGTTTACGCCTTCCGGGTTTTTTATTTTGGGGGATCCACCGATCCCCTTTTTCTGTTTTTGTGTTCAAAGTTTTTCCAGCGACATCTGCATAGAATGTTAGCATTCAAAAAGTGTAGAACTTTTTTACCAATAATTTCAAATATTTAGCTAAAGTCTAGGCCAAAACCTTCCGAAAAATATGGAAGAAGCATGGAGGTTTTGTATGACGAAACATATTACAGCAAGATTGATGGTCGCACTTTTCGCCACCGCAGCTCTTGCAGCCTGTGGCAAACAAGGAGGATTCGAGTCACTGCCTGGGGCCACTGGCAATACCAGCCAAGGGTCCAGTGATGGCAGCAACTCCGGTCAGGGCGGCACACCTGCTCCGACCGAACCGGCACCTCCAAGCGCCTATGACAAGATGGATCTGAATGGATATGTGGGTGGTGGTACCTATGAAAATGAAAAGGTACTGGGCATCGACAAAGCCAACAACGCTTTGCTTCTGTACCTCCCCCTGCCAGGTGCATTCAGCAACCTCTATATAGATGTGCCGCAAGTTAAGGGCGTTCAGATCAAGACGGTCATGGATTCCCAGCAGAAAGCGCGTGTGGCAGTCAGCATTCCGTTGAAACTGATTGTTAAAGATCGCGTTACAACCCTGCCGGCAACTAAATTGCCAAATGGTAACAACCTGCCAATGATGCCAAGTGGAGAGCTTCCCTCCCTTGGGCTGGGTCTGAACCCGAACTCGGACAACAAGGTTTATCTGTATTTCGGTGTGAATGCGGTCGGAATGTTCATCGAAAGTTCCTTGTTCCCGGCTTTCCTGGGCCTGACTTACCCTCTTAAGAACGCTGCTGCGACCCGCACCCTGGGTTATTTCACGATTGTCCCTAAATCCGGCGCCTATAATGGTGGTCTGTTCCTGTCCTTCATCCTTCCGAATGACCTGGCCAAAATCATCGATGACCACTTGAGTGGCGTTATCAAGTAACCAAGACCGTCCCCACCGTCATTCTATTTTGATTTGCATGCCCCCTTAATTGTCGCTAGTCTAAGGGGGCATTTCCATTATTGAACCAGGACATTTCAGGGAGCGAATCATGGCAAAGAAAAAAGCAAAACCAGCGAAGAAAGTAGCTAAGAAAGCAGCGAAACCTGCTAAGAAAGCTGCCGCAAAAAAAGTAACTAAAAAAGCTGCTAAACCAGCTAAAAAAGCGACTGCTAAAAAAGCTGCCAAGCCAGCTAAAAAAGCAGCTCCGAAAAAAGCGGCTCCAAAAAAGGCCGCTAAACCAGCTAAGAAAGCCGCTCCTAAAAAAGCAGCTGTAAAAAAAGCTGCGAAGCCTGCGAAAAAAGCCGCTGCTAAAAAGCCAGCTGCCAAGAAACCTGCTGCAAAAAAAGCTGCTCCTAAAAAAGCTGCTGCTGCAGCTGTAGGTGGCATCGCTGCTGTTGAAGTTCTGAAACCTCAGGTTGAAGACATGACTGCGGACTTCGATGATGAAGCTGAAATCGACAGCATGATCGACATCGAAGAAGAAGCTGTTTCTGAAGATGACGAATGGGATGATGAAGAAGAGTCTGAAGAAGGCGAAGGCTCCATCGAAGAAGACGACGAAGAAGAAATCGAAGAAGACATCACTTCCAAAAACGATGATGATGGCGACGACGATGACGATGAAGACGACGAAGACTTCGGTGATGACGAAGGTTACTTCTAGTCGCTGCGCACACAGCAAATAAAAAAGGGAGTCTTTGACTCCCTTTTTTATTATCATCAGGGCATGTACAAACACCTCTACAAACGTTTCCTTGATGCCCATCCGGACCAGATTCATTTTGCCTGCCACAGTCACCACTACTGGCCCGATGTCACCCGCGAAGCGCACCTGCAGTACTGGGATGACTCCTGCAAATATGTCGACAACAAATGGAACCACATCTTTTCCACCAAGGTTCCCCAGGCGCAAAAGCTGATCGCCGAAAATCTGAACCTGTCCCATCCTGAACAGATTGTCTTTGCTCCGAACACGCATGAATTTGTCTTTCGCCTGCTAAGTTCTTTGAACTGGGATAAAAAGCTGCGCATTCTGACCACTGATTCGGAATTCTACAGCTTCGACCGTCAGATCAACCGCCTGTCCGAGATGTCCCAGTTTGAAGTGGTAAAGGTGCCCACCCTGCCCTTTGAAACCTTCCATGAAAGATTTGAAGCCGCAGCCAGCACATCCGCTTGGGATCTGATTTTTGTCAGCCAGGTGTTCTTTAACTCGGGACTGGCTTGTGATATTCACCGTCTGGTAAAGGCCGCTCCGTCCGACAGCTTGTTCGTGGTGGACGGCTATCACGCCTTTATGGCGGTGCCGACAGATCTGAAATCCATCGAAAACCGCATCTTTTACCTGGCGGGCTCTTACAAATACGCCCAAGGTGGCGAGGGGGCTTGCTTCCTTTACGTCCCGCCGGGCACGCGTCACCGCCCGTTCCATACCGGATGGTTTGCTGAACTTTCCAAGCTATCCGCGGTGGGGAATGAAGTGGGTTATCCCACCGATGCCCTTCAGTACGCTGGCAGCACCATGGACTTTTCAGCGCTGTACCGTCTGATTGCCTCGCTGGAAGCCTTCAAAAAAGAAGGCCTCAGTGTCACGGCCATTCACACGCACATTCAAAACAATCAAAAAGTATTCTTGCAGGAACTGGATCAAAAGAAGCACCCGCTGCTGAACCGTTCCCGCCTAATGGCTTTGGATCTTGATCATCACGGTCACTTCCTGACTTTTGATCTGCCAACCACCGAAGACTGCCAAACACTGGTGCAAGCACTGGAGGCCCGCGGAGTGCACGTGGATTCGCGCAAGAACCGCCTGCGTTTTGGTTTTGGGTTGTATCACAACGCCGAAGATGTCCGCAGTGTGATCGCGCGTCTGTAGAAAGGTCGAGGCAGCCCTCACCATCATTGAACAAGTCGAAGAATTCTCTATTCTTTATTAAGGAGTCCGAAGAAGGGAATTCGCGTGGCTGACCTTGAAAGTAAAAGAGTATTTCTGATCGCTTCTGCCAAACCAGAGGAAGCGGAAAAAATTGAAAGCACCCTGAACCGACACATTCAAAACGCCACCGTCTTCACGGCCACCGATGGCAGCGCCGCCCTGTTCAAGGCTGAAAACGTAATCCCAAATGTGGTGATCGTGGATTCCGAGATTTCAAAAATCAGCGCGCTGGATCTGACGCAAAAACTGATTCAGAAAAAAGAGCGCATCGCCGTTATCATCATGTCCCCGCTGCCGGACACCGATCACTTTGTGGATGAAGTCGTCACCGGCCAGGTGCACATCCTGACCCGCCCCACGGACGAAGCCACTTTCATTGAACACCTGACCCGCGCTTTGAACTGGATTGTAAATGGCGACAACGCCAACTATCGCATGAAGTTTTTGGCGGCCAATCAAATTCTGATCCGCGAAGGTGAAAAGGCCGAATCCGTTTATCTGGTGAAACGCGGACAGCTGAAGGCCTATAAGACTGACAATGGCGCTGAAACCTTTCTGGGTCATATCAACCCCGGCGAATTCGTGGGTGAAATGGCCTACATCAACGGCGAACCCAGATCCGCCAACGTCATGAGCCTTTCTAACTGCGAACTGATTGAAATCCCCAACAACTGTCTGGATGTGGTGCTGTTTTCAAAACCCGCCTGGTCCAAGGCGCTGGTGAAAACACTTTCACTTCGGCTGAAAAACTCCAACGAAGACAAAGTTCAAAATTAAAAAAGGCCGTCTTCCGACGGCCTTTTTTCTAATTCCAATCTCTAATTTCCAATTTCTATTTCGGTGTCAGCGCTGACTTGTTCTGAATCATTTTTTCCATCAGACCGTTCAGGCTGTCTTTTTCCTCGTTGGAAACGACATTCCAGAAGTTCACGATACGCGGATACCATTGAGGGAAGATATCCTGGATAGCCTGCTCACCTTTCGGCGCCAGACGAATCACAAAGGAACGGCCGTCAGACTGATGCCCCTCACGAACCACCAATTCAGCTTTTTCTAGGCTGTTGATTAAACCTGAAATCGTGGCTTGGGTTACACCCACCTGGTTGGCCAGCTCGGAAGGACGCAAACCCGCAGGTGCGTTTCTTAGCATGAACAACAACATAAAACGACCGCTGGAAAGGTTGTATTTGGAAAGCAGACTGTCCAGGCTGTTTTCAATCTCGCTGGCCACTTTCAGGAACAGCAGATTGGAATACACTGCCATGGAATCCGGCTCTGCCGAAACCGGCAATGTTGTCAGGGACGTGTGCACTTCCTCGCGGGAAGGCATATCTTGAATGAATAATTTTGCCATAAAGGCCTCCAATATCAGAAAAAAACGGCGGGACATGATCCCGCCGGGTACTGCATTATTTCGCTGGAATCATGCTTTTATCGTCATGACCCTCGGACTCTTCGATAACTGCATCCGTGGTTTTCTCTTCCATCTTTTTCTGGGAAGTGAATCTTGCGCCAAAGTTATTTGCCCACACACGGAATCTGTCCACGTAAGTGAACACCGCAGGAACCACAATCAAAGTCAGGATTGTGGATGAAATCATACCCCCGATGATCGCAACCCCCATCGCCGTACGCGTTTTGGAAGCCGCATTCATGCCGATCGCCACTGGGACAACCCCGGCGATCAACGCAAAGGACGTCATCAGGATCGGACGCAGACGGGTCTTACCAGCCAGAATCAAAGCTTCACGGCGGTTCTTACCCTCGGCCATCATCTGCTTGGCAAAGTCGACAAGCAAAATACCGTTCTTACCCGCAACCCCGATCAACATGAAGAACCCGAAGATCGCAAATATCGTCAGAACTTCACCGGTCAGGAACAGCGCCAGGAAGGCACCGCACAGGGCCAGTGGCAACGCCACCATGATCGTGATCGGCGTGATGAAAGACTCATACAAGCTCGACAGAATCAGATAGATGAACAGAATCGCAAAGCCCAATGCCATCACTGTGGATGTCATAAGTTCCTGCATGTTTTCTGCATCACCACCAAAGCCGTAACGAACACTTGGAGGCAGAGCATTTTCACCCGTCGTCATTGCTGACACGGCTGAATTCACCACGTCACTCAAGCCCGCACCCGGTGCAAGACCCGCAGTGATCTGGATATAACGACCACGGTCCTGACGTTCGATGGAAGCCGGTCCGGATTCCACTTCACCTTTGGCGATATCACTCAAACGAACCAGTTTTCTGTTCACGTTCGGAACATAAACCTCATTGTACGTTTTCATCAAGTCGCGCTGATCTTCCTGCAAACGAACACGAACCTCATACTCACGACCACGTTCGCGGAATTTTGCCGGAGTCAAACCTTCCACTTGGGCACGAAGCTCGCCCCCCATGGTACTGGTGTTGATACCGAATACTTTGGCCGCGCCTGGCTTCAGATGAACCTGCATTTCAGGCTTACCCGGGCGATAATTCGAGTCGACGTCCTTTAGACGTGGATCCTTCTTCAAAAGTTCATACATTTTTGTGCCGGCTTTTTCCAATTCCACCGGATCCGCAGAAATAATGTTCAGCATGAATGGCTGACCACCCATACCGCCAGTTGCGTCATACTTCTTAACAACCGGATTTGCTGAGGACAAATGCGTCAACTGACCACGGATTTTGTCACGGAACTGCTCTGTTGTCAGAGGTCCACGTTCTTTACCGTCTTTCATGCGCACATAGAAGCTGGCTTTGTTGGACTCCCCGTACAAGCTACCCACGATCATTGTCGTGAAGCGAACTTCCGGATTGTTGTGCAGAATCTTGTCGACCTGACGAGCCAACTCTTCAGTACCGTCCAGGCTGGTGCCTGGTTGCAATTCCAAAGTCACAGAGAACTCACCCGAGTCATCATCGGAAATGAACGCGCCCGGAACTTTTGTCACTGTATAGATACTCAGGAAGAACACCATCATGGTCAGACCGATAGTCACCTTCGGCCAATCCAGGGACACATTCAAAAGTTTCACATACAAGTTTTCAAGCCAGGTCTGGAAACGGTCGAAACCTTTCACCATGCGGCCCAGAGTCTTGTCATACACGCCTGCTGGCTTGTGTTTGTCATGACCACCACCGTGACCAGAGCCACCGAAGTAAGCTGTCAGCATCGGGATCAAAGTCATCGCGACGAACCAGCTGATCGCCATCGAGAACACGACAGTCATACCGAACTGTTTCAGGAACTGACCAATGGTTCCGGACATCGTACCCACTGGCACGAACACCGCGATTACCACCAGAGTGATCGCCATAACGGCCATCTGGATTTCCGTAGTCCCTTTTTCCGCCGCCGTCAGGGATTCTTCACCCAGCTCCATACGACGATAGATATTTTCAATTACCACGATCGCGTCATCGATCAACAGACCCACAGCCAGAGTCAATGCCAGCATGGATACGATGTTGATAGAGAATCCGGCAATCTTCATGATCATGAACGCACCAATCAAAGAGATCGGAACGGACAAGGCCGTGATGAATGTCGAACGCGGGCTTCCCAGGAAGAAGAACACCGTAATAACTGTCAGAAGGATACCGATGATGATCGTCTCGTAAACGTCATACAAGTTGTCCGAGATTTTCACGGAAGCATCTGTCATGACCGCGACAACCGGAGCACCTTCCATTTTTTCAAGCTCGGGCTTGATTCTGTTCATCTGCTTGATCACGTCCTGCGCCACTTTCACAGTGTTGGAACCGGACTGACGATACACTTGCAGGAACAGGGATTTTTCACCGTCAACATAGGCACGGGATTTTTCATCGGCCAGAGTGTCGACAACTTTACCCAGGTCCGCCACGCGGGTTGGGACTTCATTCCCGTAAAGGTTTACCAGAGTGTCAGAGATTTCCGGAACGGATGAGAACTCACCCAGACCACGGAAGACCATCTCTTTTTCGCCCTGATTCACTTTACCGGACGGAATGTTCTGACCGGATGCGCCCACTTGCGCTGCCACTTGAGATACCGAGATTTCACGGGCACGCAGTTTTTTGCGATCCAGAAGCACGTGAATTTCACGCTCACGGCCCCCGATGATCTCGATGGCACCGACGTTGCGCACTTGTTCAAGGCGCGGTTTCACGAACTGGTCCGCGATATCAAACAATGCCGCGTCGCCAAGGTCTTTGGCCGTCAATGACACTGTCAGGATCGGCGTGTCTGCCGGGTCAAAACGTTTGATAAGTGGATCTTCAACGTCGTCAGGCAATTTTGCTTTGGCAAGGTTGACCTTGTCGCGCACTTCCTGCTCGGCGTGTTTGACGTCCACTTCACTGTTGAATTCCACGATTACCTGGGAAACACCTTCCAGGGATTTAGAGGTCAGACGTTTAATACCGGAAATCGTACTGACTTCCTCTTCAATTGGACGGCTGACCAGAGTTTCGATCTCGGCAGGACCCGCACCCGCGTACACGGTTTGTACGGTTACCACCGGGATGGAAACATCCGGATAAAGATCGACGGACATGGATTTGAAGGAGGCCCAACCGACAACCACCATGGCGATGGTCACACACGTGATAAATATCGGACGGCTGATGGATAACTTAGGTAAACTCATGACTATTTCCCTCCTTCAGGAGAGGCTTGGTAAAGTTTGATCTGTGCTTGCAAACCAAGAATGTTTGCTGCTGATTTTACTTTGCTGATTGCGGACGTTGTATAGTCCTGTTCAAACAACAGAACCTGATACGTCGTTGTACGACCCTGACGAAGGCGAGTGCGCTCGTTTTCAAGCTTCGCTTTCTGGGCATCTTCAATGCGAGACAACAAACGAAGGTTATCGCGGGCATCCTGCAGATTGCGGGTCAAATTGGTCCAGTCGATTTCCTGTGCATAGTAAGCGTATTCGCGGTTCAGCTCGGCTGCGCGTTCCGCTTTGCGAGCACCGGCTTTAGTGTCAGACGCCGCACCGATGTTCAAAGGCATGCTAAAACGAACACCCACAAAAGCTGTGTCCTGATCCGTTCTGCCGGATTCTTTCATCGCCTCGTTATATTCTTCATCACGGCCATTCATTGCATAGTTGCCGTAAATGTCCAAAGAAGGACGGTTTCTTTCCAAAGTGATCACGGCATTGGCGCGGGCTGCTGCCAACTGAGCGTTGGTCGCTTCAACATCAGCGCGGCTGCCAGGACGAGCACCCGGGATGTTCAGCTGTTCCAGTGATTTATAGTTCACCTTTTCAAGAGCTTCCACTTTGGCATTGGCTTCGCGGTTCAGGAATTTATTGAACATGCGTTGAGCTTCCAAATATTCATTCTGAGCCACCTGCAGTTCCAAAGTACGTGCTTCAACCAGCGCACGTGCCTGCAGAACGTCAGCTTCTTCACCCAGATTCATTCTTTTTTTACGGCTGACATAATCCAAGATACTTTGCGCAGCTTGTTTTGCCTGCTCTTGAATCGTCACCACATCCTGCCAGGCTGCAAGCTTCCAATAAGCGGCTTCGGCACCGGCAAGAATGTTCAGGGATTGACCCTGGCTTGAGAATTTTTCAGCGATGTTCTGAGCTCTTAAAGCTTCTTCATTGGCCTGAGCGGTACGACCGAAGCCGTTCGCCCATAAAGGCATGGAAAGCTCCAGTTTCGGAGTCGCATCCCAGTATTTGGATGGATTAATAGGAGACGTCGGCGCCAGTCCTTCAAATTGGGTGCGATTCAGATCATAGGACAACTTGGTTTGAAGACCGAAGCTGAACTGCTGGCTTACACCCAGGGAGTAGTACTGACTTTTCACTTCGTCATACATTTTAGGATTGCCGGGCTTGCCGTCATAACCCCAGCGGGCTTCTGCGAAAAGCTTCGGGGTGAAGATCAAATCTGCTTCACGGGATTTTAACTGGGCACCTTCAGACTGTTCAGCACTTCCTTTATAGGCCGTGCTGTCACCTTTCACCTGATCGAGATACTCGTTCAGGGTCAGTGCGGAGGCCGAAGCTCCGTGCAAAAGAGTCCCACAGATGAGGAACTTAGCTCCCCATTGTATGATCTTGTTTTTTTTCATATTAGTTCTCCAAAGTCCAATTACTGACTGGTTGAATATGTAATCGCTTACATACAAGTTTGTACCCCAACGATGATAAGTATGCAATCAATTACTTAATTGAATATCAATTGACCTTATGATACAGTATCTTATAGATAGTGATTTTAGGTATTTAGGGGGTTTATCCATGTCTGACACATCTCAACTTAAGACTGTTCAGGACGAAAGTGCTGATAGCCAAAAGGGTAAAAAACGTGACAGAACCGCTTCTGAAGAGCGTCTGATTGCTGCCGGCATCGAAATCTTCTCTAAGCATGGTTATGATGGCTCCACTACTAAGTTGATTGCCAAAAAAGCGGACGTTAACGAGTCGTTGATTGGGCGTTACTTTGATGGCAAGGAAGGTTTGCTGCTTACCATCGTTGAACGCTTCATCGAAGAAATGCGCAATGAAGAACTCGAATACCCGCCTCAGGAAACCCTGGCGGATGAGCTCGTCAAATACGTCGAATTCAAAGTGGCAAAAAGCCATGAACGCGACTGTCTTGGTAAAATCATCATCTGCCAATGCCTGACAGACAATAAGTTCCGTAAAAAAGCATTGGAGCGCATTCCGATGTTCGCCGATCCGAAGCTGGTTGCCCGTATGGCTCGCTTCCAACAGCAGGGTCAGATCAAAGACAACATCACCTCAGATGAGATCGCTGAAGAAATCGAAACCTATCTGCACGGCGCCTTCCTGTTTGACCTGATTCTTTCCGAAACCCCGGAAGAGGAAGTCGTGAAAAGTGCCCGTCGATTCATCGGGCACTACACTGCCGGGATCACCAAACCCTAGAAGAAATACTTCAGGTTCAAAAGGGCGCTTCCGATAGCGCCCTTTGTTTTTACCGTATCCGTACCGGACGACAGCTTCAGCTCAGTCGTCGTTGAACGCCCAATGTATTCAATCACAAAGTTATCCGCAAAGAACCAGCCCAGGCCGAACAGAACACCCACACCATTCGTGGCTTCACCATCGCCCGTTCCTGCCGGTGTGAATTTATTGATACCATAGGCAAGTCCCAACGGGAGATAAAAGGATTCCCAACGATACAGCGTGCCCGCATACAGGAAGTGAGTCTGGAATTTGGAAGTGCTGCCGGTTGCGCTGTAGGTGATTCCGTTCAGGGTCATCTTGTCCAGATCACGTTCCCCGCCCAATGAAATACCACTGATAAAACCCCAGGAATGTTGAGGTGCGTACCAGGCGTTGAATCCGATCTCGAGGGCGCCTTTGTATTCCAGGTCATAATCAATGTCTGTCGGAGTCCCCGAAACAGTTCCGTCACCGGAAAGCTTCGCCAGATAGTTCGGGCTGTACCCGATCTGAACGCCATATCTCCACTCGGCGTTGGCCGTCGCGGAAAGACCCAAAATCATCATCACTGCTGCTGCGAAAATTCTCATGCTGTACTCCTGAGTGCGCGTGGATTGATGATCTTTCGGGGGCCGCAAATGTGTAAACACAAAATAAATTGTTTAGGACCTTGGTCTTTTAAAAATGAAAAAGGCCCGTCGTTTTACCGACAGGCCCTTGGTGATTTTGGTTTTGATTACTCTGGCATTGGCAGATCGATGATCAGGCCGCCATCTGGTGGTGGAGGCGGAGGAGTCGTCACCGGATCAAGCGGCGCTGGTGGCTGCTGGGATTCCTGCTTTTTCTTCTCTTCCTCTTTTTTCTTTTCTTCGTCTTTCTTTTTCTGTTCGTCAGCTTTGCGTTTCTCGTCGGCTTTACGCTGTTCTTCCTGACGGCGTTTTTCCTCGTCCTTGCGCTTCTGTTCTTCCTGCTGTTTGCCGGAATCTACAGACGGCTGGGAAGGAGTCGTCGGAGCTGTCGGTTTGGAAGGCTGCTGCGGGATCGGCTGTGGCTTTTCCTGCTGCTTGCGGTTTTCCTCGTCCTTACGACGTTGTTCTTCTTGTCTGCGCTGTTCATCAGCTTTGCGGGCTTCTTCCTGCTTGCGCGCCTGGTCTTGCTGTTGTTGCTGCTGGCGGCGAGCTTCATCGGCCTTGCGCTGGTCGTCCTGGCGGCGTTTTTCTTCAGCCGCTTTTTTCGCAGCCTCCGCTTTGGCAGCTTCGATACGGCGTTGTTCTTCGATGCGACGACGTTCAGCTTCGGCACGAGCGCGGGTTTCAGCGTCGTGTCTTTCCATACAAATACGGGCTGCCGCTACACCGGACTGACCCTTCCCACGGAACTCTTCGATAATACACTTATTAAGAGTGTTGTTCGTGCCATTTTTGCAAAGTCTCAAAGCATCATACTGCAGACGTGCGTTTTCAACTTCCTGACCGCCCTGACGGTAAAGATCAGTGACACACTTATCAAATGTTGGGTTCACAGTCTGACGACAGATGAACAAAGCGTATTCGCGGTATTCAGATCCGAAGGACTTGCGCACATTCAAAGTACAGTCCTGAACCTGATAGTTGGAACCCACGCCATTGGCGCAGAAGAAACCAGACAGCTCAACATTATCATCACCAAAACGACGGCTCAGATCCACCGTACAGCGCTGGAATTCCGCATCGGTACGACCGTGCGAACAGGCTGCATCCGTGTTGGAGCTGAAAGTTCCCAACTGGGAATAAAGACGGTCCGAACACTCAGCGATGCTCACCACTCGCGAAGATGATGGCGGCGGCGGCGCTGGCGGATTGTTGTTGCCATTTCCACGCTTGATCCACGCATTGGCAGAGCTGGCCATGGCAATAATCGTCAATAATGTTACAGAAGCGCGTTTCATATGAACCTCTATTATCAAAGTTCTGTGGTGCAATGCCTGCGCCAAAACCATCTCAATTCTGTACGTTTTGGAGTATTTTACCTGCGCACAAGTTTGACAGCAGTGCCGCTTTCTGCGGCGACAAGGCCGGTAATTCCAAACAGTTCCAGGGGCTTAAACGACAAAAGGCCCCGTAAAGGGCCTTCTGAAGAGAAAAGAAAACACCCGGAGTGGAAAGAGAGAGGAACCACTCCGGGTTGCTAGTACAAAAACTATTTCATTGGCTTCGTGTGAACCGCGAATTTTTCGAATTCGCCGTACTCATGAAGTTTGTTATAAAGGGTCTTGATCGTGATACCCAGGTTGTTTGCGGCCTGAGTTTTGTTGCCACCGAAGTGAGCCAACGCTTTCAGGATGTAACGCTTTTCAAGCTCATGCAAAGTCATCGCAGGATCGTAAGCGATAACGTCTTTTTCAGCTTCACCGTTACGGATATTCTCTGGAATATCATTCAGCATGATCATGTGACCGTCAGACAGGATCTGAAGTCTTTCACACACGTTCTGAAGTTCGCGGATGTTACCTGGCCACTCATAGCGAATCAGAGCCTTCATCGCTTCTTCATTCACAGAACGACCACGGTTCAGGTAGGCGTGCTGGGAATTGTTCAGGAAGTGATTCACCAATGCAGGGATGTCTTCCTTACGACGACGCAGAGGCGGAGCGCTTACCACGATCGTGTTGATACGATAGAACAAGTCCTCACGGAAGTTGCCACGAGTCACTTCCTGGTCCAACTCACGGTTGGTCGCACAGATCAGACGGATATCAACTTTGATTGGGTCTTTGCCACCTACGCGGTAAACTTCGCCTTCCTGAATGAAGCGCAAAAGTTTAGCCTGGATCGCCGGATCCAATTCACCGATTTCATCCAGGAACAGAGTCCCGCCGTTAGCCGCTTCAGCCAAACCGATTTTGCGGTTGTAAGCGCCAGTGAAGGAACCTTTTTCGTGACCGAACAACTCAGACTCAAGCAATGTCTCACGAAGAGCACCGCAGTTGATCGCAACGAAAGGTTTGTTCTTACGGCCAGAACGCTCATGGATGGAACGAGCGATAAGCTCTTTACCTGTCCCGGACTCACCCAACACAAGGATGTTAGCTTGGGATGGAGCTACACGGTCGATCATCTTCATCAAACTGCCCATCACTTCGGACTGATAGACGATGGTCTTGTTTTCAACCACTTTGGAAGTTTGATTTGTGTTCCACATAACTTGGTTTGCATTCTGAGAAGAGGGCAAAACAGTCGTTGAGTTGTTTTCGTTCATAGCTCCACCTTTCGGTTTACGTACTTTTTAAAACTTGGGTGGGCGTCTCAATTTGAATATCTCGCTTTGATACGCCGCGACAACGCATTGAGTTATAACTTTGGTCGTGTAGTAATTGCAATAAAAATAATGCACGACGTTAACTTTTTTTTAGGGTCTCAACCCTAATATAGGGATTTTCAGGGCTATGGCGAAGGCATTCAGGCTTTCCGAAAATATAGATAAATACCTGAAATACATGACTTTTATTAAGTCTGCATCCCCCCTTACCATCAAACACTATTCCCTGGATCTGATGCAGGCCTTTGATTATGAAAATCCCTCAATTAAGGCCAAATCTATTTCGGAGTCCGAATTACTATCCACTGCCCGAGCTGCCTTCAACCAGTGGGCGCACTTGTCGCTGGCATCGAGAAATCGCAAGGCGGCCACTCTGAAAAGCTTCTTTTCCTGGGCCTTCGAGGAAAGCCTGACCGAGAAGGATTTGTCGATGCAGATCACCTGCCCCAAAGTCCCGAAGAAGCTTCCGCATTTCGTAAGTGTGGATGAAGCTTTATCTGTCCTGAAAAGCTTTGATAGCGAGACGAAAATTCCTCTGAAGGAAAAAGTTCTGTTTCTGTTGTTATACGGAGGCGGTCTGCGTGTGAGCGAAGCCTGCAATCTGAAGTGGAATGAAGTGCAGACCACCCAGAAAGTTCTGCGCGTGAAGGGAAAAGGCTCTAAAGAGCGTGTTGTCGCCCTGCCCTCTTTGACCGTGGATGTTTTGCTGAAGTGGAAAAAAGAAAGTTCATTTGACGAATACGTCTTTGGCGAAAAGCCGCTGAATTCCCGCACTGCTTACGAGATGGTTCGCCAAAGTGGCATTCGCGCCGGGCTTTTAAAGCCCCTGCATCCCCACGCTCTTCGCCATAGTTTTGCGACCCACTTACTAAGCAGCGGCGCAAACCTGCGCACCCTGCAGGAACTGCTGGGTCACGAAAGCCTGCAAGCCACGGAAAAGTACACGCACCTGGGAATAGATCAGCTGGCGCGCACGATGGAAAACCTGCACCCGCTGGGCAAGGGCAAATAAACGCACAAATGAATTTGAATCTTAAAGCGTGGCGTTCACGATATAGTGACGAACCATCTGTTCAACGTTCTTCAGTTCATCATCCACAGTCTGACGATAGGACACAAGCTGATTACTGTCGGCCATGTTGGTCTTAAGAAACGGCGCCATCCACGGTTCCGCATCCACCACACCCTGCTGCAGAAGAAACTTCAGATAGAAATGCATTTTCACGACCAGCGGATCCTGGGCCGTTTCAAGTGCCCGCAGCGTGTGCCCCAGAAGATTGAACAGGAACTCGGAATGCCGGTCGCCTTCCTGACTGACTTTGCTGACACATTCCAAGATGTGCAAAGCCAGCTCCAGACGATCATAGTCGGTGCGAAGTCCGGCAAAGTCGTTAATCAGCGTTGCTTCCTGCAGGACGTGCAGTTTGCCTTCTTCCGAGGATTGTTTGTACGTCAGGCTGACAAAGTGAGTGGGTTCCAGGACTCCGCCGCCGAAGCGCTTTTTGCTTTTCAGCGCACCCCGGGCCATGAAGGACAGCTTTTCACCTTGAGTGGAAATGGCGTGCAGAATCAGATCCGATTCGGAGTATTTCATTTTCTTCAGGATAATGAAGCGATTCTGAGCTTGGGTCACACATTCCAACTTTGCTGGGCTTTGATATCTTCATACGAAGATATCAGCAGCTTGGCAAAGTCTTTTGTCGCCAGCAGTTCCGGGCCGACAACCAGCAGGCCGCGCAGGCTGTCCGTCGATGGTACCGGCTCCCACCAGTGACGGAACATCTTAATGGCGTTCCACTGGCACATGTTGGTGGTCTCTAGTTTTTTCCAGCCGTCCTGGGCTGAAAGCCCCAGTTTGTTGAAAACTTTTTGCGCCACGGCTTCCGCGCTGACATCAGGAAAAACACACAGCGCCCGGTCATACAAGCGTGCGCTGCCGGGATTCAAAAATGACTGCGCCACGGCCGCCATTTCGGCTTCAAATTTTTCCACCAGCAACTGATTCACACTGCGTCCGTCACGAGCCGCGGTCAGTTCTTTGATAAAGTCCACCTCCGACCATGACTGGTTTTGCACCTGCAGGGCCGGGGACCGAAAGCGTTCACCCAACATTGCCACACTGACGGTGGGCGCATAAGAACACAAACGAACTGTGTAAGGGCGAATCTCGACAGACTCATGAAAATGTCTGGCGTGAGAAATGCGGAAAGAAAAAATGCGCTTTTCATTCAACAGACGATCCAGCTCATCGGCGAAGGGATATAGTTCCCCGGTCACCGGATGATCCTCGCTGAACAGCACAAAGCAGGTGTCTTTCTTAAGGCTTTCCACCCACTCTTTCACGTCCGTGATTTGAGTGTGCGAGCGTGCATTCACTTCGTAGGTTTCTTTATAATAATATCCCAGCAGACCTTCAAAGACAGAAGTCTGCCCCTGAACAACACCGATAGCTTTTTTATGGGACATAAAGTGAGCTGTGCTCTGAGAAATTTCGTAAACCGCCTGAGATAGGCCCTGATAGGCACGCGCACGAATTCGCGGCGCCAGCCCCAAACAGGTTTTCACTTGGTCGTTCAACTCTTCCCAGGTTTCAGGGCGCACAACATCGATGAGCATACTTCGTTCAAGGCTAGCAGATTCCCCGACAAAAGAGAGTGAGACAAAGGTCTTATTTTAAGACGCCGTTTTGAGAAACCCACCCAGGAACATTACAATGAAATGGTTTTTTGGGAGTTCGTTTATGCGTCTATTTAAAATTTTGATTCTTGGTCTTTCTGTCTGTCTGATTTCTCCGGTCGCTCAAGCTCGTGATCTTTTCGAAGCTCGCCTTTCTTATGGCATGCTGAACTCGGATCCGGATTTGAATTCCTTGTGCGTGGGTTGTGCGAGCTCTGCTCCCAGTGTGACTCCGTTTTATGGTCTTGGCGCAGACGGAATTATCACGCTTCCTATTCCCCTGCTGCCCGGAATTGGTATTCGTTATGAGAATATGGAATTTTCCACGTCTAAATCCGGACTGGACTATACTGCCAATTTCAGCCGAACAGCGCTGCTGCTCAATTGGCGTCCCATTGATAATCTGATCTATGCTGGTCCGATCCTCACATACGGCCTGTCCCACTCGACCAAACTGAAAGTCACGGAATTTGGTGTTGAAAAAGCCAATTATTCCGCAGGTTCTCCCAGCTCGTACACGGTGGGTTTGGAAGCAGGCGTAAAGCTGATTGGCTTCTCATTGGGGGCTGAGTTCGGATATCAGAATTTCCAATGGAATGACGCGACAGACTCGACTGGTAACGCACCCTCTCAAGATATCAATATGAATGGGACTTACGGAAAATTTATCCTTGGCTTTTCCATTTAAGTTTTGAAATTATGGCCCCTCTGATACACTTAGAAGTGCGAGGTGCCCTCATGACAAATAAACGTATCGAATGGCCAGTGGCCTTGTTCTTGGTTCTAAACCCACTGATCACACTCATCCTGGCCCCCATTTATTTCTACAATTTCGGTTTCCAATGGGACATCCTTCTTTTCGCTTTGGCTTTTGCTGCTGCAACCAACCTGGGTATCACGGCGGGCTATCACCGTTTGTTCTCCCATAAAAGCTATGATGCACACCCACTGGTGAAAGCTCTGTTCCTTTTGATCGGTGCTTCCGCTTTCCAGGGTTCTGCCTTGAAATGGTCTTCCGACCACCGCCGCCACCACACGCACATTGACGGCGAAAAAGATCCTTACAACATCAACGAAGGCTTCTGGTACGCCCACATGGGCTGGATGTTCTTCAAGGACTCCGTCGATCAGAAAATCCATGCTCCGGATCTTGAAAAAGACTGGATGGTGAAGTTCCAGAACGATCACTATGTTCCCATTGCGATCCTGACTGGTTTTATCTTCCCGATGCTGGTGGGCTGGGCGATGGGTTCCTGGTTGGGTGGTCTGGTGATCGCAGGGGGCCTGCGCATTGCTTTGACTCAACAGTCGACTTTCTTCATCAACTCTCTTTGCCACACTTTGGGCAAACAGACTTATTCCAAAGAAATTTCTGCCCGTGACTCCTGGTTCGTGGCGATTCTGACTCATGGTGAGGGTTACCATAACTTCCACCACAAGTTCCAGATCGACTACCGCAACGGGATCAAATGGTACCACTGGGATCCGACTAAATGGGTGATCCGTACTTTGAGTGCCATGGGTCTTGCGACCAAACTGCGCCAGATCTCTAATGTTGAGATTCTGAAAGCCCGCCTGCAGGCGGAAGCGGCAGAGCTGACCAAACACGGTTTTGCTGAAGAAAAGCTGGCTCAGATGAAAGAGAAAATCCTGGAAGCGCAGAACAGAATGAAGAAGCTGCGTGAGGACTATGAACAGTTCAAAGTGGATGCCGTTCGCAAACGTGAAGAACTGAAAGAGGCTTATGATCTTAAGCTGGAAGAACTTCGCCGTGACATGGAAATTGCCAGACTGGAATTCCAGATGGGCATGAAACAATGGCGCGTGTATCTGCGCTCTGTCTAGATCCGGTTGTCATTATTGACATAGGCGTTGACGCCAGCACGAACCCACAACTTTAATTGGTTGTGGGTTTTGTTTTTTTCAGGAGGTTGTGATGCTTAAAACTCTTTCTGCGGTGATCTTGAGTGCGGGGCTGACTTTGTCCCCGCCCGCTCTGGCTGACGGCTTTGCGGCGGTTTTTAAAGCGAAATACCTGCCAAAAAAGCTGGCCTCGGTCAGCCCCGGCAAAACCACCAAAGCCGAAGTCACCAAATTACTGGGTAAGCCATTAAAGACTGAAAACAAAGACACGCTGCTATTCTATAAAACCGGCAGCCTGGATTATGACACCACCATTGAAATCAAAGACGGCAAGGTGCAGTCCTTCTATCACCGCATCCCTGAAGGCAAAGTGCATCTGAAGGACGTGCAGGCCCTGCTGCCGGAAAACGCACGTAAAGATGAATCTGAAGTGGGCCACGGTGAAGGCACCGAAACCCAGATTGAACATGACGGGGTTCGCCTGGCGGTGAAAAACACCAAGACCTCCCCGATCGTGTCCTATTTTGAATCCGCAAAACCATAAACTAAAAAGAGTGCTATGAAAGACAAAATCAGATCCTTCCTTTATGGCGCCACTTGGTCCCTTTTCATTCTATGGACCAGCTTATTATCGACCAAAGTCACCTTTGAGGTGACCGAAGAAAATAGATACCTGGTTGTTGCTTCTTTGATGCTATTCGCATTATGGAGCATCGTAAAAATATGGTCACATGTCAGTTCGGCGGCCAAAGTAAGGGTCCACCAGTTTACAGATCTTGACACCTATTTTTTAGGACTTGCCTCAACAGCTGCCACGTTTGAGGTCCTCACAAAAAATGGTAGCGCAATTCCAAGTATTTTAATTTTAGTTGTTTCCTTTACTTATCTTGTATCAAGAGTAATATTCCTATTACTTAAGCCAAACTCGAGTGATACAGTAAGTGCTAACACCGATCACTTTAGAATTAACCACGACCTTCTGCACAACCTCTTTATAAAAAACATCACAGAAGTACAAAACAACTATTACAACATAGGCGTTTCAGGCTCTTGGGGTATTGGGAAAACTTACTTCCTCAAAAAGGTCTATAACGACTTAAACAAGAAGCATGCCGACAAGGTCATACCAATCTGGATTGATCTTTGGGGCATCAAATCATCAGATAATATTGTCACGAACTATCTCAGCTCAATTGAAAAAGAACTGAGCAGGCATCAAATAATAGTCCCGATTGGCGAAATGAACGACTTCGCCAAGCATATGCTCGAAAAGACTGATTCTTTTTCGCCAACAACTATTCTATCCGGAATAATGTCGTTCAAAGGAACCGAAAGCCCAAAGGAAAGAGCCGCAAACCATATCGAGAAGATCAACAAACGCATTATCATATTCTTAGACAACATTGAACGTATTCTACCTTCCGACATCCCGACAGTACTGCAAATGGTGAACCTTTTCGGCGATATAAATGGCGTTCAACATATCATCAGCTATGATCGAATTCAATTAGAGCTAAGTCTCGCAAATAACATTGGAACCGGTGATGCAAGAAAGTACATCGAAAAACTCGTTGAATTTGAGATTTCTATACCTCAGCTGGGATCAAATTTCTGTTTTGAGGCTCTAAAATTGACCATTGAACATCTAACAAGTGGTCTAGACTCAACTCACAAAAAAAAGATCTTAAGGACGCTAGATGATTACAATCTAAACAAACTCGCCTCACAAATAAGAACACCGAGGGAACTGAAAAGAATCCAGCTTCATTTGCAATTTCAATATGCAGCTGTCGGGCTAAACACCAATCTCCACGATCTTCTAATTATCACAATAATAAAGGTAAAGTTTCCGGTACTATATGAAAAGCTATCCATTGAGGTCGAAGACCTGATAAGTGATACTCGAGAACGGGACATTAGAAGCTCCGACCAATTGGCAAATATAGTAAAAAGGATCGGCGCACCCATCGAGGCCATCCTCGAAATAGAAATGTATTTCAAACGATTACTACCTGTCTTCAGCTCTCAAGAAATCGACAGCACCTTGGTTTCCAATAGACGCCTATGGCATCCAAATAACTACCATAGATATTTTCGCTTCGATGAGCTCACCATTCAGTTCACACCGATCGAAATTGGAGACTTACTCAATCAACTATCAAAAGGAACTTTTGTAAATTTTGACTCGAAGCTTTGGGAAAGATTTAATGAGTCTTACACTCCACTACACAGTAATATTATCGAATTGGACGAGTCTGATAGAAATAAGGTCGTAAGCTCTTTAGTAAATGCCCTTTACGTTCGAGCTAAGGATCAATCTTCGAGTGAGGATTATACAAATACCTACTCCTTTATGGAGGAGCTGCTTCTACTAATTCCAAACGAAAAAAGACAGAAACTGTTATCTCTTATTATCGATAGCAGTGACAATTTATTTTGGATCAAGATGAAGTTGATTTCAGCTTTTTCAAAAGAGAACTCGAAAGATCTTGCGAATAATAAAAGTTCACTTAAAAAATCTTCGATGGATTTAATGAAAACCAACCCATCCGAAATTTCGAAATTGGACTATTTCAATTTGCACGCACTAGTCACTACAACTCTACCTGAGTCCTCAGATATTATTCAGAAAGAGATGGAGCTTTCAGGCACCCTCATATTTAATATTCTAGAGATATCCGCTGCCACAAAATCTATGGGCGACAATCCCGTGTATAAATTCGACATACAACATCCTATATTCTCGACTTGGGATCACTCCTATCTTTTGAAACTTGGAACCGAAAAGTTTAACCGCATGTCCACTTCAATGACTAAAGATCAACATGCGGTATGGCGAGACTACGCTCATGCTATAAAGACAATTAAGCCTTGATCCCCACATCAAGGCTGGCAACGAAGCCGGAACTGTAGTTTCCGGACTGGATGCTGGCCATCTGATAAGCGGTCCCATCACTGAACACATTATCCGTGGCAAAACTGATCTTGTTGAAATTGGTTTTGCTGGCCGAATACCCGGAAGCATTATTATAAACCGAACTTGAAGTCGCCACCGGGAACGTCAGCTGTGAAGTTCTGACGATATAGCTGTCATCCACGGCCTCGGCCATGCTTGGATAGATCTCGAAGTGAATGTGGGTCATACGACCGTCATAGCATCCCGGGAAGATCGTCTGAAACGTCACGCTGCCATTGCTGTCGGTCTGCTGCACGCCACGCAGATAAGTTTCACTGGTGACGCCGGATGAATACATTGAATACTTGCCGTTAATATCACAATGCCACAAATAGATCGCATACCCCGCCAAAGGCGCACAGGACGCGTTCACATCGAGCAAATTCAACGTCAGGGTCAAAGGCACCCCGGTGGCCGTCGAGCTGCCCGTATAGCCACCCGTATTCAGACTGCTGCGAATATCACTGCGAACAATTCCGTTCAGTCTTAACACGTTGATGGCGCTGTCATCATGGGCAGGATACGGTCCCGCGGTTTCAGAAGGAATCTGGGCACAGCTTCCACCATTGCCATCACTGACAGACTCGGCTCCATCAGCCACGGCATTGGAAAAATTCGTTTGGGAACAGCCCGCAAGCACGCCCCCTGCGGCCGCTCCGAAAAGGGCGATTCCACCGTATTTGATCAGCTCTCTGCGAGACAGTCTTTTGATTTCCATATCCTCTGATTCCTTTCAGACAGAACACCGCCGTCTTGAACACAGAATATCAAGGGACTATGGATTCAGTATGGAGCCCTAAAAAGCCAAAAGCCGCAACCTGAGACAGGTGGCGGCTTTCAGCGCTTCCATTTGATATGGAAATCCTAATTACTCACACTTTTTGCTCTTATTATAGAAGAACCAGTGGAACTTCGACTCGTCCGGAAGGGGCTTGTTATCCACGGTCATGGGCTGCTTGCGATACTCTTGGTGCTTCTTACAATCAGCAACACGGTAAGCTTCGTTGATCTCCAGCATGTCCTGGAAGGAAGGCAGATAGCCTTTCTTCTGATAAAACTCTTTTTCTTTTTCATAAATGTTCTTTTCAAGCTGAGTCGCCACAGCTTCAAATTGAACATTGGTTTTAATGCTGTCCACAGGCATGTACTTCGGCAACGTATCTTTCGCCACGCCGAACTGACGAACCATCTTGGCGAAGTAAGCCTTCACGCTGTGCTGTGGGGCCCAGTGGAACGTATAGTCCTTATCAATCATCCAGCCATAAACACTTTGCATGACCGCATCCTGCATACGCACCTGACGCAGCAGAGGCATGAAGCGGTATTCAGCCACGAAGTCGAATCTTGGATCCACTTCGATATCATAAGGCGAGAACAAAGAGGTTTTGGTCACACCCAAAGAACGCGGGTAGTCCGTGTTTTTGAACTTGGAAACTGTGCTGCGATACTTTGGAACGATGAACTGACCACCGGAGGCCTTGTCGTAAGCCATGCGGATAACTTCAGAACAGAACAAGTCTGAATAGTCGTCATCATTCATGGCAAAGTCATAGCGGATGCCTTTTTTGCGATCCAATGCGCCTTTGGCGTGGTCATACATGAAACGAGCGGCTTTATTTGCCAGGACCTCATCCGGCTGACGATACAGCGCCACTCGCGCATCTTCGGCCTGACGCCATTTTTCCAGCGGAGTCACAATCACCCCGTACTGAATCAAAGCTTCAACGATGTACTTTTTCCCGGCCTTGTCTTCACCGACAACTGCCAAGTGCGAGAAATTGCCTTCTTCGTCAGAGATTCGCGCAATCATCGCGGACACATAGGACTTGCCACGGATCAACAGCACGTCGCCGCTTTTTAGCTCAAAGCCCGAGAATTTCGGATTTGTCCAAGTATGCGGCTTTTCATTCACCATGATCGGGGTCTTTTTAAATGTGAAAACCTTGTTGGTGTAAAGCCAGTCCAAAAGATACTCTTCCGAGAAGCGCGCATACTGGAAGCCTTCACGCATTTCCAGAATACACTCTTTGCTCAGTTCGTTGCGGGATTCGAACTCCTGCAACTTGTCATGCAAAGCCACACGGATCTGGAAGACAGTGTCCATCACCTCAGGGCCGATGGATTTCAACTGCTCCACTTCCGTGGCATTTTTGGGCAGGAAATGATCTGCCGGCAGATAATACAGATAATCTGTGACCTTGTTCACAAAGCTGGCACAAGTCTTTGCGTTAAAAACCTGAGGATTGCCAATGTCAGCCAGAACCTTGCGGCTGCCGGTGATCAGTTCATCCGTGCTGGCCGGATGGCGATAGGTTTTAACTTCAGACTTAAATGGCGAAGTGCAGGCCGTAACCAAACCCACCGCCGCAGCGGCACCCAATAAAACGACCCTATTCATAAATAATCTCCTAATTAGTCCCTTCCTTTTTCGGTCACTTAGGGAACAAAACTAACTGGACCAAAGAATAATAAGCGCCCCGCCCCTCCCTTGGTCCCGTATTCTTGGTCGCCCATGTGTACGATAAGAGCTTTGCTTAGATTTACATCAGATATTTCAACTTAGAGGAGTCAGCATGAGCGGCAACGGCGCTATGAAGCAGGAATTTTTCCAGATCGATGAAAACACACGTAAAAAAGTGATTCGTCAGGATCGCAATGATATTGAGCCTGGAGCCTGCTTCCTTAATATTCCCGGTCGCAATCTGGAAGTTCTGAACATCAGCGCTTTTGGTTGCGCTGTTTTGGTTCCAGGAGCCGAGTACGCGGACCTGAAAGCCTGGTGGGACAAAAACCCGCACTTTGAAGCCGACGTTATCTACAAAAACATCCAAACCCAGAACGTCTCCCTGCGCTGGGCACGTTCTGAAAATCACAGTAAATCAGTGACAGGCGAAATGATCGTGGGCTTTGAGGTTCTGGGTGAACCTTTAAAAGTGGACCGCATCAAGGCATTGGAAGTGTCTTCTGAAGTCATCAGCGCCCAGACTGAATATGCCATGCATCTGGCGCAACTGCCGGCAGAATTCAAAACCTTTGTCTATGAAATGAAAGACTGGCTGGAAAAACTGAAATCCCGCATCGACAAGCTGGAACAAGAATCCCCGGTCGACAGCTGGAAAGAAGCTCAAGACTATCGCATGACGATTGCTGATTCTGTGTCTGATTATCTGGGCCAGGTCATCCCGATGAAATACGCGGATGTTCCGAAACTTGTGAAAAACTTCACCCCTGAGCAAATGAAATGGGCCACGGACTTTGCCCGTGAACAAGTGGGTTACTTGGTTTACGGGGCTCCATTTGCCAATCGTGCGTATTTCAAACCACGCGGCTATGCCGGTGACTATGAAATGATGAATCACCTTTATCGCGATGAACTGGTTGGGAAAACTTTGTTTGACCAGTGCATGCACAAATACTTCATCGACGAACCTGCCGGTGCGGCGGTGAAAAACCGCGGTCAGTACCTGTTTGAAAAGATCACCCAGCTGTTTGAGCGTACTCCGCCGACAGCGCCGGTGAAGGTTCTTTCCGTGGCCAGCGGCCCGGCAATGGAACAGCAGATCTTCCTGCAAAATGCGGCCCCTTACTATGGCCGCCCGGCTGAATTCACGTGCCTGGATCAGGATGAAGAATCTTTGAAACACGCACAAAGACAATTGCACTCAGTCGAGCGCTTTGTGAAATCCGGCTTTAAATTCAAATTCAACAATATGGCGATCCGCAACGTGATCGCGGCTGGCTGCCCCGAGACAGATTACGATCTGATCTATTCTGCCGGCCTGTTTGATTACTTCACAGAACCTGTGGCGCAAATGGCAGCACAAAAAATGCTGGCGTCTGTAAAACCAGGCGGCCATGTCGTGATCGGCAACTTCAGCAAGGACAACCCTTGTGTGCCGTTCATGGAACTGGTTCTGGACTGGCATCTGATTTACCGCTCTGAAGAAGACCTGTTGCGTATTTTCAAAGGCATGGGTTCCAAGATCTGGGTGGAAAAAGAGCCTCTGGGTGTGAATCTGTTTGTTGTGATTCAGAAATAGGAAGCTTTGAGGAACTGAATGCTGGGGAAAGAAATCACCACCTCACAAATGCGCGAGTTTGAGGTGATTGAAGAAATCAGATCTGTCCTGCGAGTCATTGCAAACTGGATGGCCGTGCCTTTGTTCATGGCTTTCTGGATTGCCGATCTGATTTACGTTCCCCAGTTCAAATGGCAGTTCCTGGGTTTGCGCTTGTCCATAATACCTCTGTGTATGCTGGCCAAGTACGAACTGCGCAAGGAACAAAGCTTTACCCGCGCGCAGTGGTTTGCCGCCCTGTATGCGGGCCTCATCGCTTTACCCATCAATATCATGATCTATTTCATTCCTGACGTGGGCACCGGCTACTACGCCGGATTGAATCTGGTGGCTATCGGAGGACTGTCGTTCATTCCGTTTTCCACGGGCTTCTTTGTTGCCACCGCTTTGGGAATCTATCTGCCCTATTATCTGTTCACCGCTCTGAAAATCCAGTCCGCTCCGGATCTGTGGCCGGTGGTCTTGAATTCATTCTTTATTGTCGGCTCTATCGTGATTTGCTTCCTGATTCGTTTCTTCCACGAACAGCTGCGCATGCGCGAAATCAACAGCCGTCTGGCCCTGAAGGCCGAAATCGCCAACCGCGATCACATCATTAAGTCCAAAACCGAAGAAGCCGTCCGCCTGAACACTTTAAGCACCCAATTCAGCCCGCAGGTGGTGCAAGCCATCCGAGAAGGCAAAGTGGATCTTGAAAAAGGCGTCCGCCGTGCGCAGATTTGCGCCATCTTCGTGGATATCGTGGGTTCTACTGAACGCGTGGTCCGCCTGGATCAGGCCAAGGTGGATCTTGTTTTGGCAAGATTCATGGACACGGTCGTCAGTATCTTCCTGAAATACGACATCACTATCGACAAATTCCAAGGCGACGGCATTCTGGCTTTTGCCAACGATCCGATCCGCTATGGGGACTACACACAAAGAACCTGCCTGGCTGCCTTGGAAGTGCGCGAAGCCCTTCGCCAGGACCGCGAGTTCTATCTGATGAACTGGAAAAAAGAAATGCAGATTCGCATCGGTATTTCTGCTGGATACGCCAACGTCGGTTTTTACGGCAATAAAAAATTCTTCCGTTCTTACACGGCTATCGGTGCCCCGCTGCCGTTTGCTTCCCGTCTGACGAACCTGGCTGAACCTGATCAGATCCTGATTGATTCTGATATCGCCCAGACTCTGCAGTCGGAAGGCTTCGCCGTAAAAAACATCGGTGAACGCGTGATCAAAGGCTTTGAAGGCGACACTCACTATGTCTTTGAATTGAATCAGGCACCGATCGTGCGCAAGGATGTTTCAGCAAGCTCTTGCCCTCACTGCCCGGATTCAATCCTTTATTTGGACACCAATGCCCAGGGCCACTTCGTGATGAAGTGCCGCACCTGCGGTTACGAAGCTGCGGAAACTCAGGCGGTCAGTTCTTTATAGAACCCCGCCGTTCCGTGCCTTACCGGGAACAAAACATCTCATCCTGAGAATATGTAAAGACTGACATACACTGTCCAATCGCCAACCACTGAGCTGCAATTCAGAGCCAATACGAGTGGGCCTTATTTTGCTTTACTAAGCAGTATGCAAACTTTCAAATGTCTCATTCAACATATTAAAACTCCGAAGTGGCTCTATAAACCCTTTGTTCTCTTTGCCATGGTGGCGACGGCCAATGCCAGCAGTTCCCAGCTGTGCAAAAGCGGCATCGCAACCACCAGCACCTACTTCGTTCCTCATATCAAGGACTACTGTTCCGGCTCCAAACCCTGCAAGAAGTTCCTGAAACAAGTGCGCATGCAGGGTTCTGGCACTCTGTCTGGCAACCGTCTTTTGACCTATACAGGTAAAACACGCAGCCTGGGATCCTGTGATACCGCCTTCGGCGCCAGTGGCAAATGCCTGATCCCGTTCTTTTCTGTAGCTGCAGACCCACGCTATTACAGCATGGGCGACATTATTAGAATGCCCGCCCTTGAAGGAAAAAGAATTCGTATGCCCAATGGAAAAACGGTCATCCATCCTGGGTACCTGATTGTGCATGACACGGGTGGAGCGATCAAAGGTCCCAACCGCTTCGATATGTTCACGGGCTCTTATGGCCTGAATGATAAAGACAACGTATTTGGATACAAAGGCAGCAGAGACTTGCGCATGACGGATGTCAACGACTGCACTAAGAGCTTTAGCACCGTCCGACGCAACTCTTATGATTACCAGAACTCTCTGGCGATGTTGGAAGATATCTTGTCGGACGTTTACAGCAGCAAACGCTCCATCGCTTCCTATCAGTCTTACAAGAAAGGATCCCGCTAATGAGCAAACTTAACAAATGGACCCTCTTTACAGTCACGGCCCTTCTTGCCTGGTCCAACACTTCATGGTCCGCGGAATCCATCGACATGAATGAACCACCATTCTATATGTCATCTTATGACGAATTTGCAGACCTGCAGCAGGACCAGAAGGACCTTTACCTGCAAAAGCTGCTAACCCTGAAAGAGAAAATTCCCTCTCTGGATTACGTCAACAAGGAAAAGCTCGATGAAGGTTCCGAGTGGTATGCCACTTGGGATGGAATGCGCAAAAAGCTGTACAACTCCTGCCAGGAAAAAGAACTGATCCCGGCATGCGAAGAGTTCGCAGATCTGCGCATCGAGGTTCTGAATCTGCACGCCAACCAAAAAGAAGAAAACCGCAATGCGACGGCTGCGGTTCAAACAGCAAAGACCAAATAAGAGTACATAAAAGACGACTGCGCAAAGGGCCTCTTTCCAGGGGCCTTTTTCTTTTTTAAAGCCCTCTTTCACATGTAGAGCCTTTTGACACCCCGATGACCGTTTAGGCCTTTCACACCCCCGGTCTCACTCTGAGACAGCAATCACCCCCGCAAGTCCTTGATAATTGTGGAATCCCCTTGGCAGACCTCTTGCTCTTTAAGGCCGTGAGGAGGCTTCATGAAAGCTACCACACCCCATTTGTACAAAATGCTGTTTCTAACCCTTTGCTTTAGCATGGGCTGGAATATGAAACCTGTGGACTTCCATATGGAACTGGCTTCCAAGGAAGAAAAGGGTCTGGCCGCGCCATTCACCCTGGGATCCTCCAAATCCATGACTGAAAACAATAAAATAGACGAAACAGCTTCTGAGCCGATTCCTATTATTGAGCACGCCTTGGATAAAATTGAAAAAACCAAAAGCTTCCAAAGCCTGTTTGGCTGGGGTGACAACGTTGCCAATCGCAACTGCGACACCTGCCAGGAGGAAATCCGCAACATGCGCTACATGCAGTGCAATGCCCAGAACAACTATCTGGAAGCGGAAATGAAAACGGCCGTGGAATCCCAGAGCAGTCTTTTGGGTGATCTGATCCGTGCTCCGATCAAATCAAACTCCATCATTAAAGCTTCGTGCATTCAGATGGGTATGAACACGAAATTTGGTGTTAGCAGCAAAACCTTCCGTCAGTGTAACGCCGCAGGAGCTGCCCGCCAGGCATTCCGACCTTGTATCTCTGAGAATTATTTCAAGATGGTGAACAACAGCTTTGAACTGGTCAGTTCTTGCATGAAGGACTTTATTGCTCCGGGCAAGGATGAAGAAACCCAGAATCTGGATGTTCGCGCCGTTTATGCTTTGATCAACATTGAATCCGGCTTCCACGTCAACGCGATGAGCGGCACCGGAGCCGGTGGTATCGGCCAGTTCACCGCCCCTGCAATTCAGGATGTGAACTCCAACGAACTGAATGCTGTTCGCATCTCTTTGGAAGGCAACAAGAACCCGCTGTGCGGCCGCCTGTCCATGGAATTGCTCGACAAAATGGAACCAATGCGCGCTGGAAAGGCCCAGTCCTGCGACCGTATCTCTTTGAAAAACGGCAACCCGATGAAGAACATGATCTACACTTACGCTTATCTTAAAGGCGTGAAAGCAGACATGAACAACATGATCTTTGAAAACAAGAACTACAAAAACAAGTTCCGCATGTCGGACTTTGACCTGAACAAAATCAAACGTGCTTTGATGGTTTGGTCCCATAACACGGGCCCGGCTGGCACCTGGACACCGGCAAAAACTTTGTTGAATTCATTCTACAGAGGCAAAACCGTAACCAACGCTGATCAGTTCATCCAGCAGATGCAGCAGTACATGCAAAAATTCCCGGCCAGCGCCAATAAGTCCAGCGCTCGCCGCAAGGAAACGTCCCGTTATTTCCCTGAGATCACAAAAACTTTGAATAATATCGAAAACGCAGTAGGAGGTGGCACATGCGTAAACTAGTGATGATTCTGGCTTTCGTTCTTGCCGGTAATTCCGCAATGGCTTTTCAGGACCTGCAAACGTACCGCGCGACGGACGAGCTGATCAATGCCATGCAGCTGGAAGGTGACACTTCCGTGCGTTTGCGCCAGCTGGAATCCTATAAGGACTTCCTGTATTCACGACTGAACACCATTGAATTACCTGACATTGAAACCACGCCGGACACGGATCCTCGTCTGGAGGAATACCGCAGTCTGACTGAGTTCGACAACTACGTCGCCCTGATCCGCATGCGCCAGGTGTCGGCAAAGTCCTGCAACTCCACGAAGGTGCACATTGAAAACTCCACCAGCCGTGATGGCGGTGTGGTCCCGGAAGCGGTGGAAGCCCTTAAGATCCTTTCCGCTCTTTGCACTTAACAAACTAAAAAACAAACGGCGGGTCTCCCCGCCGTTTTCTTTTATAAAGTGAAACCCTTCATCAGTTTTGCCGCGATCGGATTATCGATCTTGCGGTTGGCCGCCATCAGCCAGATCTCTTCATAGATCCCCGGCAGAGTGCCCAAAACCACCAGCTTTTTTTCCCGGATCAGATCTGAAGCCGCGACTTCCACAATCGGAATCAGCCCTACACCCTCTTGCCCCAGCAGCTTTTGCAAACTGGTGTCCTGAGTTTCTGCGATACGGTCCACGCGAATGCCATTGATTGAGAAATAATGTTCCAGATCACGGCGCAGACGACTGTGAATGGTCGGGAAAATAAACGGCTGACCTTCCAGTGAATACGGAAAATCCCGACGCAGATGTTTGTACTTCGCCGAGGCACACACAACCACATCAAGCTTTGCGATGGATTTGGCATAAACAGTCTGGAAGTCCACGTTCGGAGGATAATTGGAAAGCAGCAGATCAATCTGATGGGCACTGAGCTCGCGAAGCAAATCGTTGCTGGCACCTTCCAAAACTGAAACCGCACAGTTCCCTTGTTTGTAGGCCTGCAACACCACTTCTGAAATGATCGGCTTGGGTACACTGTCCAGCGCTCCGATTTGTACGTGCACACGGTTGTTCTGCAAACGGTCCTGCAGAACCTCCACCATTTCCGCCCCTAGGCGAAACACCTGATCGGCGTATTCATAGGCAATCTTCCCGGCTTCTGTCAAAAACAGGCGTTGTTTGCGTCTTTCAAAAAGATTCTTCCCCAACGACTCTTCCAGCTGCTTTAATTGAATACTAAGAGTCGGTTGACCCATGTTCAGTTTTTCAGCGGCCTTGGCGATACTGCCCTCTTTGGCAATAACGTGGAAATAGTGCAGATGATGGTAGTTCAGCCATTGAACCTGATTTTCGATACGAACGGGCATGTTTCACCTCATTGCTTTTAGCGAATAACTTAATAAAGAATATCTAATTTTTAAAACATCCAAAAGTCTTTATACTGCGCTCTGGAGGTTTTACTGTGTCCGAAACGTTACTATTCCCTTTTGCTGACTTCTGGTGGTTTTACGCAGGTTTCATCGCCTTTGTCATAGGTATGCTTGCCCTGGATCTGGGCGTATTTCATAAACACTCACATACGGTGAGTTTCAAGGAAGCCACGATCTGGTCGATTGTTTGGGTGTCCATCGCGATGCTGTTCAATCTGGGTTTGTACTACTACACCCTGCATCTTTACCCCGAAACGCCCGCCATCGCCAAACAGGTGGGGCTGGAGTTCCTGACCGGCTATGTGATTGAAAAGTCGCTGTCCATCGATAATATTTTTGTGTTTGTCGTGGTCTTTAGCTTCTTCTCGGTCCCGGCCAAGTACCAGCACCGCGTGCTGTTCTATGGTATCCTGGGCGCCCTGATCTTCCGTGCGATCTTCATCGCGCTTGGCTCCGTCCTGATGCAATACCAGGCTGTGGTTCTGATCTTTGGTGCATTCCTGATCATCACTGGTGTGAAGATGATGTTCCAGCCGGACAAAGAGGTCGACCCGTCCCAAAACTGGCTGATCAAATGGCTTAAAAAGCATATTCGCGTTGCGGATCGCATGCATGAAGATCATTTCTTCATCAAAGAAAACGGCGTGAAACTGGCGACTCCATTGTTTATTGCCCTGGTGTTCCTGGAGTTCACGGACATCATCTTTGCGGTGGATTCCGTGCCGGCGATCTTCGCTATCACGAAAGAGCCTTTGCTGGTGTTCACATCCAACATCTTTGCGATCCTGGGTCTGCGTTCCCTGTACTTCCTGCTGGCGGGTGTGGTTGATAAATTCCACCTGCTGAAGTACGGCCTGGCTCTGACCCTGATCTTTGTCGGCCTGAAGATGGTATGGCTGAACAAGTTGTTCGGCGGCCACTTCCCGATTGGCATCTCTTTGGGAATCATTTTCGCGTTCATCGGTGGCTCTATTGCCGCTTCCCTGATGTTCCCGAAAAAAGAAGCTTAATCCATTAGACAAGCCCCCTCATAACAGCGATCATAGTTATGAGGGGGCTTTATGACCAGACGACTGTTCCTTGCTCTCAACGCTACCGATCCTTTGGCAGACACCTTTCTGCCGACCTTAAAGAAACTCAAAATCAATGCTGATCGCCGTGAAATAATCGTGAAGTGGGTCCCGACGGACAACTACCACGTCACTATTACTTTTTTAGGTGACCGCCCCGAAGACGAAGTTCAAAAGGTTGCCGAAGCGCTGGCCAGCGTGTGCCAGAACTTTGCCCCGTTTGATCTGAAGATCGAGGATGTCGGTGCGTTTTCAAACGAACACGACGCCCGGGTTCTGTGGCTGGGTGTGCAGAACAAAAGAAGTCTGAATGAATTCAAAGAAGCTCTGGATCGCGAGCTGGTGGAAAAAAATCTGCTGCCGCAAATTGAAGAGCGGGCATTTTCACCGCATCTGACTTTTGGAAGACTTCGCAATCCGCGAAGTGTGAAGGATATGATCTCGCCGTTTAAACGCAAAAGTTTCGGCAAAATTCATGTCACGGAAATCGTGTTGTATGAATCAACACTGCAAGGGGCCTTCCCAGTGTACAAGCCCCTCGCCCGTTGCAAGCTGATCGGAAGCGCCGACCTAGCGGATGGCGTTCCCGAACAAACGGATATAGATATTACTTTCACGTAGGTGAACAGTGACATCACCCCAGTGACCACCGGTCGTGGAGGGGCTGAAGATCACACGGATCACACACTGCTGCCCCGGCATAAGGATCTGCGGGCAGTTGGTGTCCACGCGATATGCGAAAGAACCCTGAACACTGATACCACGAATGAATGTGGAATCAGGGCCGTTGGCCGTCAGAATGAAATCCTGAAATCTGGCAGAATGAACAAAAGAAGTCCCGAAGTTATAATTAAGATACTGATCCAGAGCTTTCGTTTCAAGATTCAGCGGCTGAACAGCCACATCCGCCAAAGCAAATGCCGGAGCCAAAACCAAAGCGATCGCCATCAAAAACTTTTTCATAGAATCCCCCTTCTATGACTTAAGTCTGGCAGGGGAACCAAAGCGCGGGCAAACAAAAAGGGAGTCTTTCGACTCCCTTTTATTCTTTAATGCACTATAGCCAGAAATTTCAACCAGGCACCTTTTGAGCGGCCGCGGCTTAGATGCCGGCTTTGTGGCGTTCTTGATCATCGACGTGAGTCAGGATGCCGCCCTTAAGATTTGGACGGTATGCCAGATGATTGATGTCGTAGATGAAGTTTGCACCATTCACGCCTGGAGTCTGCCATTCAGGGCCCAAACGGATTGCATCCACCGGGCAGGCTTCTTCACAGAAACCGCAGAATACGCAGCGAAGAATGTCGATCTCGTAGCTGATCGGAAACTTTTCGACCGCTGGGTCGTTGTGTTCCGCCGCCGTGATCTTGATACATTCTGCAGGACAGTTGGTCGCGCAAAGCATACAAGCCGTGCAACGCAAAGAACCGTCTTTTTTAACCGTCAGAACGTGATTGCCCTTGAAACGAGGAGAGTACTCATACTTCTCCTCTGGATAGTTCAGGGTCATCATTTTCTTCTGATTGAACAAGTTCTTCAGCAAGTGCTTCATGGTCGTTGCCAGACCACCCAGGATCCCCGGCAGGAACCACTTCGACTTTTCAGAGTTGTTCTGCATTACGCTCATAGGCTACCTCTTCTGAACACGAACTCATTCTTTTTACGAGCTTCCAAAGTCACCTGATCGTCACGCTGGTTGTTCGGCATGAATGCCGCATTTGCCGTCGGAAGAGCCAGATTCTTGCCAACCATCAACAAAGTCGCCTCTGTCAAAGTCAGCGCTTCAGAAACCACATTCGTCACTTTCTTGATCTTCTGTTCAAGACCGGAGAAGTTGATGAATGTGCCGTCTTTTTCCACGAACGTTTTCATTGGAATGATCCAAACGTTGCCAGTCAAAGCCGTAAAAGCGTCGTTTTTACCCGCTTGCATCCAGATCAGATTCTGAGCTTTGGAAAGCTCTTTCAATCTTTCGTTGTAATCTGGGAATACCGCTTGGTTTTCCGGACCCGCCACAACCACAGTTTTGATTGAGCCGTTTGCAAGACCTGCAGACAGATCAGCCCAAGTGGACGTGATGCCGTACTTTTCCATAACTTTCAAAAGACCTTTGGTGTTCGGGTTCTTGTCTCCGCGAGACAACAAACCGTCGAAGGTGTCGAAAGTCTCTTTGTTGTTAACCCAGAAGAACACTTTTTTGGTTTTGAATTCTTCAACAAACGTCTTGATGATCGCTTCGTACTCTTCAACAGTGTACTGAGCTGTCAAAACAAGCGCCAAAGCATCGCCGGAAGTGCTTTTCAGAACTTCACTTGCGCTTTTCGCTGCCGCGCCTGGAGCCATTTCTTTCCCGGCAACAACACCTTTAACAAGGCGTGCTTCACGGTTTACGAATTTATAGGCGTTACGACCGCTGTCGCACATCCAGTGACCGTTCACCTGTTCATTGTAAACAGGCTTGATACGGAACAGGCCTTCTTTGTTGTAGTAAACCTTGATGTTGCAACCAGTGGAGCAACCGTTACAAACGCTGTCGCCGTCTTTTAGATACCAAACGCGCTGACGGAAACGGAAGTCTTTGGACGTCAACGCACCCACCGGGCAGATGTCGACAGTGTTCAAAGAGTATTTATTGTCCAAAAGCATGCCGTCGTGAGTGCCGATTTCAGTGCGATCACCACGGTTGAACAAGCCCAACTCGTTGGTCTTGGAAACTTCTTCCGTGAAACGCACGCAGCGGGAGCAAAGAATGCAACGCTCGGAATCCAGAACCACAGTTGGTCCCAAATCCACAACTTTGTGCTTTTTAACTTTTGCTTCAGCCATCTCTGGATCGTACTTGCCGTACTCCATGTACTGATCCTGCAGACCGCACTCGCCGGCCTGATCGCAAATCGGGCAATCCAGCGGGTGATTGATCAAGTGGAAGTCCAGGCCCCACTTTACAGCGTCTTTAACTTTTTCAGACGTGTTGTTGACCTTCATACCCTCAGTAACCATGGTGTTACATGCGATCTGAACGCGTGGATTTCCTTCGATCTCCACCACGCAAAGACGACAAACACCGGCTACAGACAGACCCGGGTGCCAGCAATAGTGAGCGATACGATCGCCAGACTGTTGCATCGCCTCGATGATCGACGTGCCTTCTTTTACTTCGACTTCTTTGCCATTAATGGTGCATTTCGGCATATGTCGTTCCTTTTACCTTAGAGCGTCCTTCGCGAACGTAGAATTCAAACTCATCACGGAATTTAGTTACAAAGCTAAGAACCGGCAAAGCCGCTGCATCGGAAAGCGCGCAGATGGTTTTACCTTTCATGTTATCAGCCACTTTGATCAACAAATCGATGTCCTGCAAACGGCCGCGGCCTTCCAGGATCGAATGAAGAACTTTGTTCAGCCAGCCAGTACCTTCACGGCAAGGCGTGCACTGACCGCAGGATTCATGGGCATAGAAGTGAGTCAAAACACCCAGCATATCAACCATGCACTGGGAATCGTCGATCACGATCACCGCGCCGGAACCAAGCATTGTGCCCAGACCCGCCAGGGATTCGTAATCCAGGTTTGCTTTCGCCACTTCTTCAGCTGTCAAAACCGGAGCGGAAGAACCACCCGGGATAACCGCTTTCAGTTTGCGGCCCGGCTTCATACCGCCGCCCTCTTTCATCAGAAGATCCATCAACGGGTAACCCAGTGGAACTTCGAAGTTGCCCGGAGTCATTACGTTACCGGACAAAGAGAACAGCTTGGTACCAGCGGACTTTTCAGTCCCGTGTTTACGATAGACTTGAGCGCCGTCTTTAATGATGTAAGTCACAGCCGCCAAAGTTTCCACGTTGTTCACGATGGTTGGCTTTCTCAGGTAACCCTGAACTGCCGGGAATGGCGGTTTCAATTTTGGCTGGCCTTTAAGACCTTCCAAAGAGGAAATCATGCCTGTTTCCTCACCGCAGATATAAGCACCCGCGCCACGGTAAACATCCAGATCGAAATCAAAACCGGAACCCAGGATGTTTTTACCCAGAAGACCGGCAGCGTAAGCCTCCTTGATCGCCTTGTTCAGGCATTCAATCGGGAATACGTATTCGCCACGAACATAGATGTAACCTTTATTGGAACCGATCGCGAAAGCAGAAATGATCATGCCTTCGATCAATTGATGTGGAGCACGCTCCATCATCATACGGTCTTTGAAAGTCCCTGGCTCACCTTCATCGGCGTTGCACAGAAGATAGCGTGGCTCGCCGTTTTTCGGCAAAAAGCCCCACTTCATACCCGTTGGGAAACCCGCACCACCACGACCGCGCAGACCGGAAGCTTTCACTTCATCGATAATCTGCTGAGGTTGCATTTTGAAGGCTTTATGAAGAGTTTCGTAACCACCCTTGGCTTTGTAGCCCGCCAAAGTTTGATATTCAGGCAGGTGGTAGAATTCTGTAAGCACTTTTACTTCAGACATTATTTCATACCTCTCAACAGATTCATCGCTGTCTCTGGAGTCAGCTTTTCATGATAGGTGTCATTCACCTGCATCATCGGCGCAGTTCCGCAGGAACCAAGGCACTCGACCTTGGAAACTGTGAAGCGACCGTCAGCAGTGACTTCATTGTATTTTACACCCAGCTCATGGCAGATGTGGCTTGCCATTTCACGGCCGCCCTCAAGCGCGCAGGAGATGTTCGTGCAAACCTGCACGTGGTACTTGCCCACGGGCTTCTGGTTGAACATGGTGTAGAATTTGAAGACTTCATTAATACGTGCTTCCGGAATATCCATCACCTGGGAAAGGTGGCGGATAATGTCCGGCGTGATGAAGCCGTTGTTTTCTTTTTGAGCAACATAAAGACTTGGAATAATAGCGGACTCTTTCGCTTCGTAGCGAGCCAGTTCACTTTTTACTGCAGCCAAGCCAGAATCAGACAATTTAAACATCGTTGTTTCCTCTAGCGGTCCAATTCGCCGGCAATAAGGTTCATGGAAGCAACCGTTGCAATCGCATCGGCCAGCATCGCACCCTTAACCACAGTCGGGAAAGACTGGTAGATCGCGAAGCAAGGTGGACGAACTTTCAAACGGTAAGGATTCGCGGAACCATCGCTGACCAGATAGAAGCCCAACTCACCGTTGGCCGCCTCTGTCGCATCGTAAACTTCACCCACTGGTGGGCGAAGACCTTTGATGATCAGCATGAAGTGATTCATCAAACCTTCGATGTTGCCGTAAACGTCTTTTTTCTCTGGAAGAACGATGCCTTTGTCGCGGATTGTGTAATCGCCACCAGGAACGTTTTTGCAGACTTGTTCAATGATACGAACGGACTGACGCATTTCCTCGAAACGAACCAGGTAACGGTCATAGATGTCACCGTTGGTTCCAACTGGAACATCAAAATCCAAAGCGTCGTAACCATAGTATGGCTGAGCTTTACGCAAATCCAGGTTCACACCCGCGGCACGCAGCAACGGACCGGTGTAACCCCACTGGATCGCATCCTGAGCAGAAACCGGGCAGACGTTTTTAGTACGCTGGATGAAGATTTTATTATCAACAACCATCGCCGCCATTTCGTCTGTGCCTTTGCGGATTTCTTTGCAAAGAGCCAGAACTTCGTCGAACCAGCCTTCCGGCGCATCCTGAGCCATACCACCGATACGGGTCATGGACACTGTCAGACGGGCACCGCAAAGTTTTTCAAACAGACCGTAAACTTTTTCACGCATACCGAACATATAGAAGAAGCTGGTCAAAGCCCCCAAGTCCATCGCGCCAGTACCGATTGCGATCGTGTGATCGATGATACGGGAAAGTTCAGCCAGAATTACACGCATCGCCTGCGCTTTTGGCGGGATTTCCACGCCCAAAAGTCTTTCAACCGCTTTGCAGTAACCGATATTGTTCATCGGAGCAGAGCAGTAGTTCAGACGGTCTGTGTAAGGGATCACCTGATTGTACGGGTGAGTCTCTGCCATTTTTTCGAAACAACGGTGCAGGTAACCAATCTCGTTGTTGCAACGGATGATCGTCTCGCCGTCCATTTCAGCCATCACACGCAAAGTTCCGTGCATCGCTGTATGGGAAGGACCGATGTTCAATGGAAGATACTTGTCATTCAATACGTCACCAGGAGAGCCCGGCTCGTTGTTGAAATGGATCGGCAGGGAGTTTGTGCACGCCTGCTGATTGTTCGCATCGTAGTCCTTGCGCAAAGGGTGACCCACGAACTGGTGGTGAGTCAGGATTTTGCGCAGGTTCGGGTGACCGTCGAAGATGATACCGTACATGTCGTACGCTTCACGTTCGAACCAGTCAGCACCACGGTAAGCGGGAATCACTGTACCGATGGACTCGCCCTCACCCACTTGCGCTTTCACGCGCAGACGAGAAGAGTCTTTGGAGTTAAACAGGTTGTAAACAACGTCAAAACGCTTTTCACGGCTTGGATAGTCCGCACCGCACACGTCCATCAGGAAATCGAACTGGCCGCTTTCACGAAGGAACAACAACAGCGCCGGAGCGTCTTCTTTAGGAACTTCAATCACGTCATCGCCAACAGCGTGAGTGAACTTGAAGTTCTCAATTTTAAATTTGCCAGCCAGAAGCTGTTTCAGATTTTCAAGCTTGTTCATATGGGCTCTTCCAGTTGTCTTTCCAAGGGCGTGGTTGATGTGTCGCGATCATACGCTGCAAAGCCATGATACCGTCCATCACCGCTTCTGGTGTCGGAGGGCAACCCGGGATGTAAACGTCGACAGGGATGACTTTATCAACGCCCTGAAGAACGTGGTAAGCACGGTAGAAACCACCGGAGCTTGCGCAAGCGCCCATGGACAACACGTACTTGGGTTCCAGCATCTGCTGATAGATACGCACGATCACCGGAGCCATTTTCTCGGTGATGGTTCCCGCGACGACAAGCAAGTCCGCCTGACGTGGAGAGAAGCGCGCCACTTCCGCACCGAAACGAGCCAAGTCATACTTGGGACCCATCACGGACATGAACTCGATACCGCAACAAGCAGTACCGTACGGCATTGGCCACAGAGAGTTTTTTCTTCCCCACGCAACAATAGCATCAAGCTTTGACGTGAAAGCAAAACCTCGCGACATATCATCTACAGCTTGGGTTCCGGTCATCCCATCGTGAGATACCAAACCCTGCACTTGTTCATTGTGCATAAATACACCTCTGCAATTTCATTTAGCTATCATTAAGTAGTTACTGAAAAACCGTAATCCTGACAACTAGATATATATATTGGCGGCCCTCGCCGATTTCTTCAACGCGCCTTTCCAAAGTGGGCCAAATGAAATTGATTCTCCTGTCGTTTAACCACAAACTTTAGGGAGCTTAAACAATAGGAGAAAACCCACATGAAGAAGATGGCACTGTACGTTGCTTCTGCCATTCTTGCTTTGTCCGGAGTGGCATCTGCCAACTCTCAAAAGCAAGATTTGCTTATTAAACTGGCACCTGGCTTCGTTGAATTGGAAATTCAGGGCGCAAAAGTCGAAAAATTGAGCGAATCCTGGGTTCGCGTTCAAGCTCCCCGCCGCATGAGCCTTCAATCTTTGGAAAAGAATCCGGCAATCGAGTACGTTCAGCCGAACTACAAAATCTCTCTTTTGGAAGATTATAAAATCGAAGATCCTCTTCGCCGTGCCGCTTTGGCAAAGATGCTTTCAAGAAATCCTCAGCTTCGTGCAGCCGCTCGCCAGGACAACCCGGCGATTCCTGACGCTCCGCAACCAACAACCGGGGCAGATCCTTTGTTCTCCAAACAGTGGGGCATGCTGGATATCGGCGTGGTTGACGGCTGGAAAGTGACCAAAGGCAATCCGGAAATGATCGTGGCGGTTATCGACACTGGTGTCGACTATACTCACGAAGACCTTCTGCCAAATCTTTGGAGAAACGCCGGCGAAATCCCTGACAACGGCATCGACGATGACGGTAACGGTTACATCGACGACGTGATCGGCTGGGACTTTGTGACCAACGACAATAAACCTTATGACCTTGCGGTGGATTCTTTGGACGGTTTGTTCAAAGGTGGCAATCCGGGTCACGGTACTCACTGTGCTGGCAACGTGGCAGCTCGTGGCGACAACGGCAAAGGTATTGCTGGCGTGGCACCGAATGTGAAAATCATGTCTTTGCGTTTCATCGGCATGACTGGCGGCGGGACCACGGCTGATGCTATCAAATCCATCCGCTATGCAGTTGATAACGGCGCGAAAATCATGAACAACTCATGGGGTTCTGAAGGTGAAGAGCCTGGCGCTCCTGAAAATCAGGCTTTGCGTGATGCTGTTCAATACGCTCAGGACAAAGGTGTTCTGTTCATCGCAGCGGCTGGTAACGGTCACCGCGGTGTGGGTTATGATAACGATACAGACAAGCTTCCGGCTTACCCTGCGTCTTATGATCATGACATCATCATCTCTGTGGCGGCATTGGATTCTTCCGACCGTCTGGGTTCTTTCTCTAACTGGGGTCAGAAGTCTGTGGATATCGGTGCTCCGGGCGTGAAGGTTTATTCCACGACTGTGGCACAAAGCTACAGCGATACTGTTATCGATAAATTTGGCTTCAAAGCCACTTGGGATGGTACATCCATGGCAGCGCCTCACGTTGCTGGTGCAGCGGCACTTTACTGGTCTGCCCACCCGGAAAAATCCTGGCAGGATGTAAAAGCGGCGATCATCGGATCTGCTCGCAAGATCAACGCTCTCGATCGCAAATCCGTGTCAGGCGGCAAGCTTGATGTGAAAGCTTTGATGAACTACTAAGTTCTGAAATTCAAAGCCCGGTGCCGACAAAGCACCGGGCTTTTTTTTGCCCAAAATCTGTCACGCAACATCCCGGATTTTCTCTTCTGTTCCGATCTTAAAAACTTTCAGCATCTTAATTTGTAAAAGTTCAGCCCATCCAAAACAGTTAGTAGATATCTGCCCAAGCTCGTGGGCACATTACGAACAACTGAAAGGATACTGTATGCGCACCCTGCTTTTTTCCGTCATCGCAACATCTTTGGTTACCACCTCAGCCTATGCCACCAAGTTTGACGTGGATAAAGCGCATACGAATGTTTCCTTCACAGCTCCGCACTTGATGGTCTCAAAAGTCAAAGGCCGCTTCGACCAAGTCAGCGGCACTTTCGAGTTCGATGAAAAATCCATGAAGTTGAGCGACATCAACGTGACCATCAAAACCGAATCGATCAACACCAACGAAGCCGATCGCGACAAACACATGCGCAGCCCGGACTTCTTTGATGTGACAAAGTTCCCGGAAATGACTTTCAAATCCACCAATGTAAAATACGACAAAAACAAACCCGACAAAGTGGAAGGCGACCTGACCATCCGCGGGATCACCAAAAAGGTCACACTTGATGTGGACTATAACGGCGCAGTCACGGATCCATGGGGCAACCGCGTGGTCACCTTTGAAGCCGAAGGCGAAGTCAACCGCAAGGACTTCGGCCTGAACTGGAACAAAGCCATGGATAAAGGCGGCTTTGTTGTCGGCGACAAAATCAAAATCGAAATCGATGGCGAAGCCAAGGTCGCAGCAGCCCCAACAGCTCCAAAAAAATAGAGGCCCTCATGCAAAATTCCAGTTTCTCCCACAAGGTGGGCATGGGCCTGCGGGCCCCACATTTTCCTTATCTTGAGCAGCGTCCTTCCACAGAGGTGGCGTGGTTCGAGGCCCAGACGGAAACCTACATTCACACCCATGGGCGCTCCATGGAAATGCTGCAAACCATCCGACAGGACTATCCCGTGGCCCTGCACGGGATTTCGATGAACATCGGTGCGCCGGAAGGCATCCGCGTGGACTACCTGCAGGGGCTGCGCGAACTGATCGACCGGGTGGAACCATTCATTGTTTCAGATCACATGTCGTGGAACTCGATCTCGGGTCAGAACTTCCACAACCTGCTGCCGATCCCCTTCACCGAAGACAGCCTGCAGACCCTGGTAAACAACATCGATTTTGTGCAGAACTTCCTGCGCCGGGCTTTGGTGCTTGAAAATATTTCGACCTATATCAGCTATCATCACAGCCACATGAACGAATGGGATTTCATTTCTGAAGTCAGCAAGCGTTCCGGCTGCGCGCTGCTGCTGGATGTGAACAACATCTATGTGAATTCACGCAACCACGGCTTTGACCCGAAATACTTTATCAACCACATCCCACTGGACCGCGTGGCGCAAATCCATCTGTCCGGCCCAAGTGATTATGGCGACTTCCTGTATGACACTCACTCGCAGGAAATCCCGTCACAGGTGTGGGATCTGTTTAAAATGCTGGCTCCGCAGGTTCGTCATCTGCCGGTGCTGATTGAACGGGATGATGACATTCCTGATTTCCGTGAACTGGAAGTCGAAGTGATGAAGGCCGCTTACATTCTGGAGAATTCCTATGAAACTGAGCGAACTACAGAGTCTGTTTAAAAGAAACATTCTGGCCCCTGAAGCCGATCCCAGCTATCTGGAATTTCTGAAGCCGGCGGGCAAGCTCAGTCTTGAGCAGGCCTTTCAAATCTATCACCGCACCTATTTGGCGCGACTGACAGAAGCTCTGCGCGCCACCTATCCGGCGGTGGCCTGGGTTTTGGGGGATAACTTCTTTAATGATCTGTGCCGAAAGTACATCGAATCCCAGCCGTCGGTGGCGTACAACCTGGCTGACTATGGAGAAACCTTTTCCGGCTTCATTCACGAAACCTCGACCGCGAAGGGCATTCCCTTTTTGCCGGATCTGGCTAAGTTTGAATGGATCTATAAAGAAGTGCAGCACGCGGCAACGCCTGAACCATTGCCTGTTGAAACAATTCAGCAACTGTTGAGTTCGGATGACGTCAAGATGCACATGATTGATGCGATGGAGCTCTTTGAAAGCGAATATGCCGTCTATGATATCTGGGAACATCGCCTGGAGCCGGCATACATGTTTGAGGATGTGAACTGGAACACCCCACAAAACCTTTTGATTCACAAAAAACAGCAAAAGGTGCTGGTGCAGGAACTGCAACCGGTGGAAGCGCAGATCCTGCACGCCCTGATTGCGGGTCGAACCGTATCTGAAGCCCTGACCCCGCATGCAAATTCGCTAAGTCCGGAAAGAATCGCCCAGCTCTTTGAAATGATGATGAGAGCCGGGATTATTGAAGACGTGATGTCGGTGGAGGCCTACTAAGAGGCCTTCCCGATCACTTCGGTGGCCATGCTGTGCACCATGTGCTGCAAAGTATTGGCCTGAGCAGACATTTCCTCGGACGTGGCTGCGGTTTCTTCCGCTGCCGCCGAGAAAGCTTGTGTCTGGCGTTCCAAAGAACCCATCGCCTCGTGGATGGCACGAATGCCTTCTGATTGATGGGCCGTGGTTTCAGAAATTTCCTGATTCAACACATTCACTTTTTGTACAGAACTGACAATCCCATCCAGCACGCGGTCACTGCGCTCTGCAAGTTCCAGAGACACTTGAGTCTGCGTCACACTGCTGGTGATAACGGATTTTACTTCTTTCGCAGCTTGCGCTGACTTCAACGCCAGACTGCGCACGGCTTCGGCCACAACAGCAAAACCTTTCCCCTGCTCACCAGCACGGGCGGCTTCAACCGCGGCATTCAGCGCCAGCAAATTCGTCTGGAAGGCAATGTCATCAATGATATCCATGGCCGACGTGATTTCGCCTGAAATTTTTGACATGACGTTAATGGCTTCAATCAGTTTTTTGACTTCCATGGCGCCTTGAGAAGCGCCACTTTCAGAACTCTTCGCCAGTTCTGCCGCGGCACGGGCGCGGTCCTGATTGGCTTGGACGATCTCATTCAGATTCTTGATCGAACCCATGGTTTCTTCGATGCGTGCCGCAGATTCGACCGCACCTTGAGCGACGTTCTGGCCGGCACTGGAAAGCATGTTCGAGGCCTCAAGCACTTGTTGGCTGGCGTCGTTGGTATCATTCACCGTGCGTGCCAGGAAGCTCATCAAGCGGCTGGCAAAGACAAAGAACAGGGCAAACGCCACCACAAAGGCAATCGTGAACCCAATCAGCACCTTGTTACGGAAGGAAGCAATCGCCGTTTCCACGTCATCGACGTAAACGCCACTGCCGACAATCCACTGCCAAGGTTTGAAGTTGCGCACGAAACTGATTTTAGGTTCGGGATTCGGAGAACCCGGTTTTGGCCAAAGATAAGGAACAAAGCCCTCGCCTTCAGCCGTCTTGCCTTTTTCCGCAAAGGCCACGAACAGATGGAAGCCATTCGGATCTTTAAAACCCGTCAGATCCTTGCCATCAAGCTCGGGCTTGATCGGATGCATCAGCATGGTTGGATGAAGATCATTGATCCAGAAGTATTCATTACCGCTATAGCGCAGCTTCGAAACGGCTTTCAGCGCCTGCTTCTTGGCTTCGTCTTCGGTCAGAATTTTTTGCTGATATTGATCGTGATAGAATTCCAGCACTTTCGTGGCGATATCAACAGTACTGCGAATCGCCACGCGGCGGTCTTCGTACATGTTTTCACGCACCAGCGGAAGCACATAGAAAAGCACAATCGCCCACAGGGGAACCATCGCGCCGATAAGAAGTGCCAGCGTCTTATAGCGATAGCTGCGAGTCTTCCAGAGTTTATTCCACATAATCCGATCCCCCTAGGGTTGATGTCGTAGGGATTTATCGGATTCACTTTAGGATACTGAATAACACAGATGTTATTACGAGGAAGTTTAGTCTTAATGTCTCATTTCAATCCACGCCCCCACCTTCGCCGGGGTTGCGTCGGGTGTTGACTCCAGGAGGCACCAACTCGTCCCCCATCAACGACTGCTCAGAAGGATAGCGCCGGGAATACCCAATCAGGTCCTTGTGATAGGAAAACAGGATGCTTCCGTTCTGCAAAAGGTTGATCAGGTACTGCACGTACTCCAATCCCACGGCAAAACATCCCTCGCTCCAGCCCAGGCGCCGGTTGCGGGCAATGAATTCCTCGCTGACATAACTGGCTCCGTGCAAAACGATCTGCCGCAGCCGCGAGTTATTGTTCGAACGATCTATGCCATCCAAATAAAGCGACAGTCCGTTTTTGGGGCTGTTGTAAGTTCCCTTGGCGAAGTAAAAACCCAAAGAGCTTTTCCACGAATCCGGCAGATTTGAAAAACTGCGTGTTTCCAGAATGCCGGAGCGAATGCCATGGGCCACATAAAACTTCTGCACAAGTCCAGTGCGCAAATCCAGCAGGTGCAGACGCTTTTCAGTGCTGGGACGGGAATAATCCACCAGCACGGCATAATCGGTGTTGGGAATGCGACCTTCATTATAGTCGAACATGCGGAAAATCAGATCCAGTGGTTCACGCGGCACAGACTGTTCCAGCAGAACATCAAACAGGAAACGGCCATTGGCAGCTCTGCGATTGAACATGGATTCCGCGGCACTGACCGAGGCAGAAAACAGTAAGAATAATGCCACTAAGTATTGGTATATTCGGGATGCGTAAGTCATTCCCCCACTCTCAAGGGAGTGGGCTGCATCGGCAAATTAAGAATCAGAAAGGTCAGAGTTACGGCCAGGGAATGTACGGAACATCCTGACAGACAATTGGCAAACCAGCTGCCTGCAAAGGCGCAGCAACTTCATCAATCTCGGCGGAGTCATCCAAAAGCATGATGTGAGATCTCAAAACAGTGCGTGATAGGAACTCACTCGACACTTTGTTTTTGGCTTTTGATTTTTGTGCGTGGACCGGAGTCAGGGCCGCCATGCGACGTACTGATTCCAGAATGTGTTTTACCATGCAGTTGTAACGGGGCTTCTGATCCAAATCAACGATCTGTTTATCTGCATATTCTGCCAGCTGGCGATAGGATTTGGCTTTGTACAGCTCCAGCAGTCGTGACTTTATGCCCGCAATATCAGGGCGACGATAGTTGTGCAAAGAATCCGGGCCTTCGGGATTCTGCGCTTGAAACTTAGGGGTTTCAGACATCGAGATAAAGTCCTGGCAAAGAATCGGAATCCCCGCCGCCTGATAAGGTGCAGCCCACGCATCAGCAAACGGGACGGCCACGGAAAGCTTTCGTTCCATCCAGATCAACTTGTCAGAGACTGCTTTGGATTTGCCGTTGGAAAGCTTCATGTACAGGGGCTTGCGCTCTTTATTCAGCACCATCGCTTCGTGAATATGTTCAGACAGACAAGGGCGCATGTCTTTCAGACCCGCCCAGGACAGGGCCGGAATCACAAAAACCGCAAAGCTGAATAGAATCACAGGGAAAGACTTCATGGGTTCTTTATAACACACTCAAGACCCCGGCTTCGGCCCCCCATCCCGCCCCTGTAAATAAACCTCGACTGTCCAGAATTTGGTCACCGGTCCTTAACAAACCCCAGAGCATCTTTTAACCTTAAATGAATGCCTGGTTTGCGCTTTTTCATTCTTATATCTGCTTTATGGACAGCCTCTGTGGCCCAAGCCGACTTTTCGGATTGCTATCTGATCAACGAATGCAGCAAGTTCCGCCGGGACCCCGCAAGCCCTGCCCCGGGCGGCAGCCAGATTAAAATCAATCCGTCCGCCGTTCCCACGGAAAAAGGTCTGGGTCTGGAAGCCATTTACTTCAACCCGTCAGCGGATTTTTCCATTGTCCGGGGTAACGGCAAGGTCGGCGCCGCCCTGTCCCCTTCCAATAGCGAGGAAACCTTCTTTGGAGCCCCCGGCTTTGAAATGATGGAAGACCTTTGGGAGCGCAAACACAATCAGGAAAAATACCCGAACGAAAAGCTGACCCTGGCCACAGCCTTCGACATGGTTGATCGCAAAGGCAATGGCTTTCGCCGTTACAGCCTGAAGGCCGGCGCGATGGCCAAGTACAATACCGAAACCAACAAAATCAATATCGGTGGCGGGGTCAATGCCATTTGGGGACCGTTTTCTGCCGGTTATTCTGTTTACGGTGATGAAACCCAGCTTGAACAAAGTGAATACGTAAAGACCACCATCAAATATCAGGTCAACACCTACAACGTGGCTCTTCATTTAAGCTCTTTGATTTTAAGCTATGCAAACTTGCACCTGATGGAAGAAGAAGAACTGTACGAAGCGCGCGTGCAGACCTTCACCGCTTCGTTGGCCATGGGAAAATTTATTTTCACCGCCGCCAAACGCATCGAGGATTCCCCGGCGTGGGCGTATAACTATGAAACCAAGGAACTGGAAGAAAAGCAGATCAAAGAAGAATACTTTGGCGGCGTCCAGTACTCACTAAGCCGCCGCTTTATGATTGGTGCGCTTTACAATTACTATCTGTTGCGTGAAGGCTCCGTCACAGCAACTTTGTTCTTTTAAACACCCGCCAGCTCTGCATTCATGACTGCTCCGGCAATCAGATCCGAAGCTTCAACCGTCACGGCCTGCACCGGAATTTCCCGCATCAGCCCCGTCAGACTGCGACAAGGACCAATGTTCACGAAACGATCGATCCTGTGATCCTGCGAAAGTTTTTGCACCGCCCGGCTCCAGTGAATGGGCTTTGTGATGCTTAGAAGAAATTCCTGTTTGATCTGCTTGGGGTCCATCAACGGCTGAGCGCTTAGACTTGAGAAAATCGGCACACGCGGATGACCGGTATGCACGCTGGCGAAGTCATTTTCCACCGCCTGCACATACGGCAGAATATAGCGCGAATGCACGGGGTAATCCAAAATACGCATCACGTTCCAGCCTTTGTCTTTAGCGTATCTTTCGACTTCGTCCAGATCAGCATAACGGCCACCAATATTCAAAAACCTTGGCGTCAGGCAGGACACGTCCACGTTGTTTGCTTCAAACCACGCATAGTCCTGTTCCGTGAATGGCGCCCCCCGGGGCGTCAGCACAGCGATATTGCGGCCGATCTTATCAATTCCATCGATGCTGCGGGTGAAGTGAATGTGATTGTAAATGGCGTCTTCAAAGGTGTAGGTCCCGGCAAACACCGCGCGGGCCAAATCCCCCAATGAACAACCCATCACCCAGTCCGGATCACCTTCCAGATCCCGCAGGCGCCGAGCGACGCCGGTTTGAATACAGCAGATCGCCACCGCCGCCAGACTGATGTTTTTCAAGGCATAGATATCTTCGGCGGGAAGCTCCAGAAATTCCTTAAAATTGAAATGATAGCCAAAGCGTTCCTGAATAATGGCTTCGGCCCGGCGAAAGCAGGCCTGTACTTCTGGCAAATGCAAAAATCGATAACGATCTGATTTTCGCAACAACGCATTCAGGCCCGGAAAAAGAAATGCTGTCGCCATTATCGCAACTCCATTTCGGGTTCAGGTTGTCTATCCATCGTGCGCACCGGAAAGGCGCGCTGATACAGCGGGGCAAATTCGGTCATCTGATCCTGGGTTTCAATCAAAGACAGCACCCGGCTGGCAGTGTGTTCAAAAACCACATCCTCGGTCTGACGAACCCATTTCAAAAGTTGCGCGTCCATGAATTCCCGATCACCGATTTCTTCATGCACCATGCGTGTGTGTTCAGCTTCATCCTGCAAAATCACCGAAATCGTCTGAGCCACACCCACATTGTCTGTCCCACGCATGATATCCGTGTAATGGCGGAACACGCGCATTTCCAAGCCCCAGGCACCGTACAGGTACAATTGTTCCGGGTCTGAAATCTGGCGCATCATCAGACTGAAATAGCGGGTCAGATAGCGCTCCAGCTCGTGACACAGGCGACGCTCCAGCTGACGATACCCAGGGACCGCCAGCCATTTGCGTCTTTCCAGCACCACACTTCTTTGCAGCAAGCGGGCGTGGCGCAATTCATCGCTGACATGTTCAGGCATCAGATCCGGCATCGGCAGATCACGGGACATAAAAATCTTCTGCATGTGCAGTGAGGCCATCAATTCACTGTGCCCCAGGGCATGCACCCAGGCCACCTGCGCATAAGGACGGTCCGCGATGACCCGAACCAGTTTTTGACTGGCGCGAGTGACGGGATCTGTCTGAAGCTCATGATTTTGAAACTCTTCCACCAGCACGGCCATGCGCTGAACCATCAGCAGGCACATTTCTTTTTCAATGACCTGAAGTTCTTGCAGGGACAGTCGGTCTGCTTCGGGCAAGGTGGCCAAAAACTTTTTGCCCAGCTGAATGTGCCCGACCTCATCGGCTAAAACCTCCTGCATGCCTTCACGAATTCGGGGACTGCTGGTGCCTTCAATGTAGGCCGAATAAATCTGAAACGGAAACTGTTCAATGGTGATTGCACCGTGAACGTAAGCAGCAAAACGGGACTGTGCCTGCAGCAGAACCGGATTTGCGAAAAATCCCAGAACAAAACTTTCGGCCACCGCTCGCAGTCGCTGGCGCAGATCCTCATAGCGCCCGTCTTTTGCCTGGGGATACGGTCGCAGTGACAAAATGATATCGCGGTGACGGGCTTCATCCGCGGCGTGTTCTTGAATATCAGCCACAAAGTGCAGCGGGGTGGAGGCCGAGATATTTCCCAGCACCTGTTGCGAAGCCAAATGCTCCATGTGCGCCAGAGTACTCAACCAGGCCGATTCCAAATGGGGATCGTCCGTCACCAGAGAGATTAGATATTGAATGGATTCAGTGAAGTTTTTCATAGCGTCCCAAGGAATACTTTGGACTCTAAAACAAAGGCAAGGCAGGGACTCTGCACTTGCCAGTAAACAGTGTATGAAAATCAGGTAATCAAACGAGGGCTATTCTTTTTTCTTCAAAGCGCCCATATAAGAATACTGCCAAGGACGGAACGCCATCAGCACACCCGAATCAATGACAGAAACGTTATGTTCCACCTCGTAACGGGATTCTTCCTGCATATCCATCATCAGGCGTTCCAGCTTGGCCTTGTACTTGGCCAGGGTCGGCGCGCTGACTTTGATCAGCGTGAAACGAATGTAGTCCTCGGGACGGAAATCATAATTCAGATAGTTCGACTTGGTCTGATCAAACAAAGCTTTTCCCACCGGCCCGTCACGACGGAAACGCAGGAACCCCTGACGTTTCAGTTTCACCTTGTCACGAGGATGCAGCTCAATCAGATTCAGACGATCCAGCTGGAACAGATACTTTTTCGCTTCTGAACCCGGGATCTGATACTCCTTTTCGATTTTCTGCGGGGTTTTTCCTTCCTGAAGCATCATATAGAAATGCAGCAGGCGCGCGTTTTCAGCCAGGGCCTTTTCCTGCTCGTCAGAAAGAATCATCGGCTGATTGGCTTCTTCCAGATTCGCCGACTTCACCACTTCTGAAAAACTGAGGTCGGCAATACGGCAGATTTCCTCCAGACGATCCAGACTTAAACTTTTGCTGGAAAGAATGCGCTTCACACTGGATTCACTCAAATCCAAGGCTTTGGCGAGGTCCTTATAAAGAATATTCTTCGCTTTTAAGGATCGTTTTAAGGCATTCAAAAACTGGTCAATCTGTGACATCTCAACCCCCAAAACCAGAGTATTACATTACGGTACCCCAAGCAAGGGTATTGAATGCTGGCACCAATCAGCCGATCCTATTTACAGGCATGGAGGTTCCAATGACCGCTCTCAGACTGCTTTTCCAACGACTGACACAGACCCGCCCCTTCTTTTACGGCTGGGAACAACGGGCTTATGAACGACGCCAGGAGCAATCTCACAGGGACGCCCAATTCTCTTGCAGACTTTGGAAGGATTAAATACAGTCCCCGGGGTAATGCAGAACTCCTCTGAAAATTCCTTATTATTTAAGCGTCCCCTTTGGTTCTATATCAAAAACAATCCCCGAGCCTTCAGCTTGGGGATGCTTTTTTTGCTGCTGACGAATGCCCTTGATTCAGCGTATCCGCTGGTGATGAAAGCGGCCATTGATCAGATTCAAGCCAAGGCCCCGCTGTCTGACATTGGCAAAACCTGCTTGATCTTCCTGGCGATGATGACGGGCCTTGCAATCACCCGCTACGGGTGGCGCGCAAACTTTGGCCGCTTCCACACCTACGCTGCAGAACACATCCGCCAAAAGATCTTCCGCCATATCACGTCCCTGGGACCGAATTTCTTCCACAAAAACCCCGTGGGTGAACTGATGAGTCTTCTGACCAACGACGTGCAGTCGTTCCGTCAGGCCATCGGCCCGGGCCTTTTGATCCTGGCCGACGGGATCATCTATATCCTGATGGTTCTGCCGATCATGATGTCCCTGAACTGGGAATGGACCTGGAAAACACTGGTATTCCTGCCGCTGGTGCCTTTCCTGATCTGGAAGGTCATGCGCTTGATCCATTTGAATTATAAAATTCAGCAGGAACGCTTTTCAGAACTGACTGGCATCGCCCAGGAAACCGTGGGCGGCATCCGCGTGATTAAAAGCTTCGCGCAGGAAAACAACCGCACCCAGCTTTTCAACGGCATCAGTGCCGGCTTTGAAAAAGCCTGCAACAAAGTCGCCCGCGTGGATTCGATGTTCATTCCGGTGATGGAATTTGGTGTCACCTCGGGCAGCGTGATTCTGCTGTTTATTGCCAAAGATGATTTGTATTCAGGGGCCGTGACCATCGGGACCTTCTTTGCCTTCCAGCGCTACATCCAGAAAATGGTGTGGCCGATGACGGCTTTGGGCATGGGCTTTTCAAACTTCCAAAAAGGTTATGCTTCCTTTGACCGGATCAAAGAGGTTCTGCAAACCGAAACTGACATTCCTGACAACGGAACTGTCGAGATCGAAAAGTTCCAGACCCTGGAATTTAAAAACGTTTCCTTCCGCCATAAAACCAGTTCGGTGTATGCACTTAAGAATGTGTCCTTCACCCTGAATGCCGGCGAAAGCCTGGGCATTATGGGGCCGGTTGGTGCGGGTAAAACCACGCTTCTGAATCTTTTGACCCGCATGTATCCGCTGGAAGAAGGTCAGATCCTGGTCAACGGCCATGACATCAGCAGCATCACGCAGGAATCTTTGCGCCGCACCTTCTTGCTGGTTCCGCAAGAGGCCTTTTTGTTCAGCGACAGTATCGCCGACAACCTGAGCCTGGGTTTGTCCGAGCGGGCTGATATCGGTGAAATTCAGCGCATGACTGAAATCGTGGACCTGACCAAAGAAATTGATTCCTTGCCGCACAAATTTGATTCCCAGTTGGGTGAGCGCGGTGTGAATCTGTCCGGCGGTCAGAAACAGCGTCTGACCATCGCACGTGGCATCATCATGAAAACCCCGGTGCTGGTTCTGGATGACTCTTTAAGTGCCGTGGACACGCGCACGGAAAAAGCCATCGAACAGGAACTGCGTAAAACTCACGGTTCCTTAAGCCGCATTATTGTGGCTCACCGTCTGTCTTCACTAAAATCCGTGGACCGCCTGTTGATCCTGAAAGACGGCCATGTTGAAGCCTGGGGAACCATGGAGCAGGTTCGCGAAACCAGCCCGACCTTCCAGAAGATTGTGCAGATTCAAGGATTGGGGGATCACCATGAATGATAATTTTATGAATGAGGACCTGGTAAAAACCAAGGTCACGTACCCGATTCTGTTTAAACGCCTGTGGCCTTATGCCCGTCGCGAAAAAGGTCTTTTGTTCATGGCGATCTTTGCGGTTGCCGGCGGCGCCACAGTGGCCCGTCTGATTCCACTGTTGATTGGACAGGCCATCGACAAAGGCGTCGTGGGACGAGACCTGTCGATCTTCACCAAAGTGGCTTACGCGTATCTGGTGCTTGAAATCATGCGTTCGGTGTTTTCTTTCGGAAATGCCTTTTTGTTCCAGTTGTTCGGAAACCGCATGCTGTATCATCTGCGCGAAGACCTGATGAACCACGTGCAAAGACTGCCGATGCAGTTCTTCAACAAAACCCCCAACGGGCGCATCGTGACCCGACTGACCAATGATGTGATGTCTTTGGGGGAACTGTTTTCAGAAGGCGTGATCTCGGTCTTCACCAATGCGGTTATCATCGCGTCGGTAGTGATTGCGCTCAGCCTGATTTCCTGGAAGCTGACCGTGGTGTCGCTGTTCCTGGCGCCGTTCTTTATCTGGGCCACTTTCCACCTGTCCAATAAAATCCGTGCGATCTTAAGTGAACAGAAAAAGAAACTTTCCACAATCAACGCCTTCCTGGCTGAAAATCTGAACGGCATCAAAGTCATTCAGCTCTATAGTCGAGTGACCCGCAATCGCGACAAGTTCGGCGCCCTGTCGGTGGACTATCGCGATACCAATATGCGTTCGATCAAGGCCTATGCCCTGATGCAGCCCGTGATGAATCTGTTCAACGCCGTGACCATCACCTCGGCCTTGTATTTCGGTGGTTATTTGAGTGCTGAAAACTCGATCGCCATTGGTTCTTTGGTGGCGTTTTTGATGAACATTCAGGACTTCATCCCGCCATTGCGAGAGATTCTGGAAAAATACCAGCAATTCCAAAACTCGCTGACCAGTGCCGAGCGCATCTTCACCCTGATGGATGAACCGAAAGAGCACGAACTGGCCGCTCTGACCAGCCCGGGATCTTTGCGTGGGGAGCTGGAAATCAAAAACCTGAACTTCCAGTACGAAAGCCATCTGCCGCTGGTTTTGAAAGACATCAACCTGCACATCAAAGCCGGGGAATCCGTGGCACTGGTGGGTCGTACCGGCAGCGGAAAATCCACGTTCATTTCGTTGTTGCAGCGGTTCTATGATGCCCCGGAACAGACGGTCTTTGTCGATGGGCTGGCACTGGAATCAATCCAGCGCGAAGAGATCCGCCATCACGTCGGCGTGGTTCAGCAGGATAATTTTATTTTCCGTGGCAACATCCGCGACAATATCGGCCTGGGTGATCCGCGCATCACCGAAGAACAAGTCCGTATGGCCTGTGAAAAGACCGGCTATATGGCGCTATTGACCCGCACCGGGCGCGATCTGCTAAGCCCCGTGGCCGAACGTGGCGCCAACCTGTCAGTCGGTGAACGCCAGCTGATCGCATTTGCCAGGATTCTGGCCTTCAACCCGGATATTTTGATTCTGGATGAAGCCACTGCCAATATTGACTCTGAAAGTGAACACATCATTCAGGATGCGACCAAAGAGATCACCAAAGGCCGAACAAGTATTATCATTGCCCACCGTCTTTCAACGATTGAACAGTGCGATCGCATTATTGTTCTGAATCAGGGGGAAGTGGCCGAGATGGGCTCGCACGAAGAACTTATGCAAGCCCAGGGCATGTATTATCAGTTCGCGTCTTTGGGTTTGAAATCAACCTTGATCGACGCATCGGCAGCCGGCACAGCGGAACCATAGAAGCGGATCACGTTGCTGGCCGCCAGATAGTCCCAACCATTGGTGGTGTCACGCGGAATGCTGACACCATTGATGCTGACCGTGATGGATTCTTCCAAAGGCACTTTCGACAATTTAAAGTCCGTCAGAATCTGATAGATGCGTGAACGGATGTTCCCTACTGCTGACGAAAGATTCGTACTGCAGATGGATTCTTTCACCCCACCTGAAGTGTCAGCCAAGCCCATATAGCTTAAACCCGCCGAGGCAAAGTCATTGAAGGTCTTGCACTGGGACGTCAAACTTAAGACGCCGATAAAATTAAACACCCAGGAACGGCTGCCATCCACCCACGGCTCTTTGATACCATCCAATAAATTGGTGTAGTAGGTGACGCCCGCAGAAGAACTGGATTTACTGAAGTCATCTTCATCCGACAATGCGATCACCACCAACAGGGCATCATTGCGGAAAAAGCCTTTGCCTTCATTGGCCAGATAATTTGCGGACAGGGCATTTTCCATGGATTCAAGACCGCGCTCCAGGTTACTGCCGGCCTCTCCCACAATCATGCGGTTTTTCAGGCTGTTGACCAGATCCGGAGTTTTCGCAGTCACATACTTGGGACTGCCGACAAACTTACCACCATCCGGTGTTGTGCCACCCATGCTGGTGGTCACCACGGCCATGTGATAGTCCATTTTTAAGGTATTCAGTTTACTGACCAGATCCGGAACCTGTTCGCTTAAGCGCTGCTGATGTTTCAGCATGGAGGTGGAATTATCCACGATCCACAGGATATCCACTTTGTTGTTGTACGTGATGCTTTGACCGAAGTTGTCTTGAGTTTCTGGCAGATCGAATGACACATTCTGCGCGCAGGCCATTAAGAAAGATGACGCTGCCACGGCAACAAGAAGCTGAAAGTCCTTTTTCATACAAAAGATCCTCTCAAAGGCTGCGTTTATGCAGCCTTCGTTGTGAAATTCTTGATCGATTCACGTGCGGACTGACTGAGAGTCGTAAACTTCACGCCATACTTCACCGGCTCTACGGCGGCGCCGCTGTCCTTCACGTATTGTTTGCTGACGATCTGGCAGACCGCATTGAATGGCGGCACACCGTCGCCCGGTTGGAAATGCAGGAACAGGCTTTGTCCCGGCTGCAGATTCGGAGTGTCGATAAGAACCCCTGCTCCACCAGCACTGATTTCCAGGGCCTGACCGCGGAAAACTGTTTTGTTATTATGAACAATCAAAGAGGCACCATAAGAGGCGCGCACATGACGACGACGGAAGAAGATCTCAGCCACGTCAGCTTCCTTGGAATCTTTCATCACACGGATGCTTTCCGCAGAGAAGTCCTCCACCTCGGCGACTCTTTTCCAGGAAGGAAGCTTCGAGTGCCAGATGTAGTCGTATTCGTACAGCGCTTTTTCCTGCAGCATCTGGATCAGCTCCAGCTGGCAGAACGGACCATAGTTGTTACCCTCTTTCAGGATAAACCATTCTTTGTCTTTCAAAGCGAGCTTGCTTAACAATGACGCCGGAGACGCCGAAGGTCGAGTCGCAGGCTTTTGTGCCAGTTTCGCAGAAAACTCCGGATGCTCCAGCAGCATCAGCCACTCACCCAGCGCTTCGTCGTAGATGTAATCCGTCCACTGGTTCTCTTGGGTTTCGATCTTTTTTAAAACTGTCTCAAGATTGAACGGCCCGATATGAGTCCCATTGTTCGAAAGATAATACTGTTTTCCCATGCTCTCGATACTCCTGTTCCGCACTATTCGGCACAAACAGAAGATGACTTAACTGTAGGATATTAGACAATTTGTTGGTAATTTGTTTGGGAAATTTCGTCGAAGTTCTCGACAATAAATACAGTTAAAGGCTTCCTCACACTTACCCGACAAGATTACTGCCAGTTAAGAAATAGGGATCTTAAACCGAATAGAGTTTATGGTATTCATACAGAAGAAAGAAATGAAAACACGAAAAAACATCCTGATCGTGGACAACAACTGTGAGCTTGAGCAACTGGTGAAAGAACCCTTGCTGAAGCAACTTGAAAACTCGGGGGTTTCTCCGATTGTGGTCCGTGCAAAGGATGGCGCCGAAGCTGCCATCAAATCAGAGAACCAAAAATTCGACGTCGTGCTGATTGATACCGAAGTGCCGCGCCTGATGGACGGCGGTTTCGTTTATGGTATCCATACTTATAAGAATACCCAGGATGCCGAGTTGATTGTGATCTCACAACGAGACTCATCGGATCTGCCGGAAAGCCTGCAGTCTTCAAAGTTCTTTAAAAAACCTGTTTCTCCGAACGAACTGATCAACGCGATGATCTCTGTTCTGAATGCCCAACACCACGGTACGGGCGCGAAAGAACCGGCGACAGCCGCAGCGGCCTCCAAGTATGCCGTGGATGTGCGGGTGATCAATGCCGTCATCAAGGCCACAACTCACGTGCTGGGTCAGTTTGGCTGCCCTTCTGTGAAAATGGAAAAAGCCGGCCCCAAGTCCCCGCACGATCCCATGATGGGGGAAGTTTCCTCGGTCGTGGAGATCAAGTCCCAGGCATTCCAGGGACACTTGTGCATTTCCTTTGATAAAGGCAGCTTCCTGGAAGTTGTGTCCTCAATGCTGATGGAAGAACAAACTGAATTGAACAAAGACAATCAGGATGCCGTCGGAGAGATCAATAATATTATCTTTGGTAACGCCAAGGCGGAAATCAGTTCCTATGGCGTACAGATGACCGTGCCAAAAGTTCTTTTGGGCAACGGCCAGAATGTGCCCTGCGCACAAGGCTCCGCGGGGATGATGATTCCTTTTGCCACTGAAAAAGGAAAGTTCTACATCACCGTCGTCGCCCTGCCTCTGGCCAAAGCCGCTTAGTCCATCCCGATCGCCCGCTTCCATTCCGGAGTGGGCTCTATCAGCTTTCTTTCTTTCATATCAAACAGACCAAATGTAAAGACCGCTTCGCTGGCAACACTGCCGTCGTCCTTGATCATCTGCTGTTTCATCTGGCCGATCTTGCCTTTGTAGCCCAGCATTTCCAATGTAATGGTGATGTTTTCACGCAGTAAAACCTCGCGCTGGAATTTCAGATTCACTTCCAGAATCACCGGGCCCTGCTTCAGCTTTTGAATGTCCTTGAATCCGTAACCGCGACTGGTGATGGCTTCCCAGCGGGCTTCTTCGTACAACGCCAGATAGGTGGCATTGTTCATGTGACCCAAAGAATCCACATGGTGCTCTTTGATAGTGACTTTATAATTATTCAAAACAGACATGGAAAGCTCCTTAAGACTATTTCAATGCTTCACGAACATAGGCCGACGCCTGATCCAGGGCCCACACCACCACCGCAATCACGACAATGATACAACCCACTTCACGCCACATCGCCTGCCCCTGATACTGCACCAGCATTGTGCCGATACCGCCACCACCGACCAGACCGATGATCGTCGCCATGCGCACGTTGATGTCCCAGCGATAGACCGTAAATGAAATATAAGGCAAAAGCACCTGAGGAACAATCGCATACCAAATCGTTTGCAGTTTATTGGCGCCCGTGGATTCAATGGCTTCAATGGGGCCTTCTTCAACGGATTCAACCATCTCGGAATATTGTTTGGCCAGTGAAGCAATCGAATGAATCATCAATGCCAGCATGCCGGCAAAGGGACCAATTCCCACCCACACTGAAAAGATAATCGCCCAGATCAAGGCTTCAATAGAACGAGTGACGTTCAGGAAGGTTCGCATGACAAAATAAACCACCCGCGCCCAAGGCCCCTGCATGATATTCTTTGCGCAGACAAAGCTAAGTAAAAATGCCACCGGGATCGCGAGCGTTGTTGCCAGAAACGCCATAAAGATGGTTTCAATAATGTTTAACACCGCTCGGGGTAAAACATCCCAGTTCGGGTCTAACAGGCCTTTGAACAATCGCACGGCGCCCGCAAAACCATTCTGATCAAAAAGTTCCACAAACGAAAATTCAGTCTTGATCACAGCCACAGTCAGCGTGGCGAACAGCGACACCATCAACTGCCAGCACCAGAACGTGCGATACCAGGGGCGATCGTCTTCCACACCCGGATAAGATCCGAACAAGCGTGCACCCAGCGTGACGACTTTACGCGATGAAAGCGCCAGACTGATTCCACACCCGACGACAAAGAACAATAAAGCCAGGGCAGAAACCAGGCCCAGCTGCAAAAGCTGCTCTTCCGAGGTGACAAACAAAGCTGCCGCCAGAAGGCACAGTAAAAATCCAAAGACGATGCCGTCAAATATCGTTCGGCGCAACATCCTGTGCTCCTTCCCCGTAAATACGTCGGAACCATTCTTCGGTGATTTCTTCAGGTTTTCCGCGGAAGACGATCTCGCCATCTTTCAGCGCCACCACCCGGCTGGCGTATTTTCTGACCAAAGACAGGAAATGCAGATTGGCGATCACGGTGATGCCCATTTCCTGATTGATCTTGCGCAAATAATCCATGACCACGTGGCAGGTCGCCGGATCCAAGGAAGACACCGGTTCGTCCGCCAAAAGCAATGTCGGTTTTTGCATCAATGCTCTGGCAATGGCAACGCGCTGTTTTTGCCCGCCCGACAACTGATCCGCGCGCAGCGATGCCTTTTCAGCGATACCCACCAACCGCAGGTTTTCTTTCGCTTCAGATCTTTCCTGGCCAGAAAACATCCCCCACAAACTTTGCCAGGTGGATTTTGCCGCCAGTCGACCCATCAGAACATTTTTTAAAACACTTTGACGTGGGATCAGATTGAAGTGCTGAAAGATCATCGCCATCTTGCTGCGCACACTGCGAATCTTCGTGACATCCTGCAGCTGTCCGATTTCCTGCCCTGAAAAATAGATGTTCCCGGAGGTCGGCTTCTGCAGACGGTTCAGACATCGCAGCAATGTCGACTTGCCGGAACCACTCAGACCGATCACCACCAGGAATTCCCCGGGATGAACCTCCAGATTGATATTTTTCAGCGCCTGCACCCCGTTGGGATAGGTCTTGGACAGGTTTTCAACGCGCAACAGGGCTTCAGCCACAATCACTTCCCTTCCGGAGCCAGCGTCGACAGCATTTCGCGAACGCTGTCATAGTCACTGTCGGTGGATTTCTTCAAGTTTGTCGCGCCCAACATCAAATCCAAAGATTTCTGTCCTTCAGGTGTGGCAGCAAACTGCAAAAGGGTGTCGACGATCTTTTCTTTCATTTCTTCCGGCATGTCTTTGCGGAAGACGATCGGATCATTCGGAATGGGTTCGGACAATTCGATGATCTTCACTTTTTGTTCGACATCAGGATACTGGGTCTTCACCAGACGGCGGGCGTCTTCAAGCTGCCCGTTTTGTGGAGGGCTGTAATAAGTCGCACCGGCATCCACCTGCCCTTGATAGATCATGGTCACAACGGAATCATGCTTCATCGCAAAGACAGTGTCTTTCGGTTCGATCTTGCGGTCCTTCAATGTTTTTAGCGGCAGCAGATAACCCGACGTCGACGCCGGATCCACAAAGGCCACTTTCTTTCCGTGCAGGTCCTTCAGCGTTTTGACTTTTCCATCGGCCCGGGCCAGGAACTGTGACTGGTAAGTTGCAGACCCATAACGAATCACTGTCAGACGGGCTTCGACGCCGTATTGCTTGTGAGCCAGATAGTATCCGTAGGTGTTGATAGCTGCCACATCCGCACGCTTGGTGCCGAAGGATTCCACCACCGCCACAAAGTTCTGAGGAATGGTGATCTGAAATTTATAAGGTGTGTTCTTTTCCAGATAATCCTTCAGAATCTGCGAATTGTCGGTCAGAACTTTGGCATCAACGGCGGGGACCAAATGAAACTTGATCGGGTTTTCGACCGTCCCCAAAACATCTTTCTTCAGATGACATCCACCCAATACAACAGGTCCACACAGAACCATGCCAAGAAGAAGTTTCTTCATGCTGTTTGCCTCCCAAAATCATTATAGAAAACCCCCAAGCACGGGCAAGAAAAGTCTTTGATTTCACTGGACTTGTATGGCTAGATGGCCCCTATGCTGGAACAGATTCTTGTTAATATTCAGGACCTCACAAAACAGGGCAAAACCAGCCTTGCGGTCTTCGACCTCGACTCCACTTTATTTGATGTCAGTCCCCGCCTTGAAAGAATCCTTCTGGATTTCGCGGCCTCGCCATTGAATCAAAAAAAATTCCCTGAACAAGTGGCGTTGCTAAAGAACATCAAGACTCTGAGAACTGACTGGGGCATCGTCGGCGCCCTGACCCGTGCCGGACTGGACGGTCACCATCCGGAGTTCCAGGAAGCCGTGAAAGCCTATTGGCAGAAAAGTTTTTTCTCGAACCACTATCTGCAGTTTGATGCCCCTTATGAAGGTGCGGTTGAATTTGTAAATGCAGTTTCAGACGCTGGCGCCCACGTTGTGTATCTGACCGGCCGGGATGTCGAACGCATGGGTGGAAGCTCGGGCGAAGTGATTGCTCAATGGGGGTTCCCGTTGAATGAAAAAGCCGAGCTGGTTTTGAAACCTCATCGCAGCATGGACGATGCCAAGTTCAAAACGGACTGGTTCCTGGATGCCCAGTGCAAAAATTATGAATCTATTTATTTCTTTGAAAATGAACCGGTGAATTTACATCACCTGGCTCAGCACTGTCCCAAGGTACAGATGATTTTCTTTGAAAGCACCCACGCAGGCAAAGCCGAGCCACCGGAAAACCTTCCGCGCATCATGAACTTCCTGCTGAATCAGAAGGAGTCCTGATGTTGTACGTGGTGGCCACCCCGATTGGTGATATCAATGAAATTTCCCAGCGTGCTCTGGAAATATTGAAAACCTGCGATCTGGTGATCTGCGAAAGCACGAAGGAAGCTTCAAAACTTCTGCGCGCCCACGGCATCACCGGCAAAACTTATGAAGTCCTGGATGAACATTCCACCCCGGACGACAAAGCCTCGTTGGCTGCCATGTGCGCCAATCAAACGGTGGCTTTGGTTTCTGACTGTGGCACGCCGGGATTCTGTGATCCGGGTGCTGATGTTGTGCGCCTGTGCCGTCAGAAAAACATCCCGGTAAAATCTGTGCTGGGCGCTTCGGCCCTGATGGGATTGTTGTCATTAAGCGGTCAGCGCATTGATGAATTCGTGTTTCGCGGATTCCTGCCGGCAGAAAACGAAGCCCGTGCCCGGGCTTTGAAAGAACTGACCAAAGAAAAACGCGCCATCATTCTGATGGACACTCCTTACCGTCTGAAGAAAACCCTGAACGACATGAAAGAGCACTTCTCTCAACGTCGCTTCCTGCTGACAATGAATCTGTCACAGGAAGAAGAAGTGGTGATTGAAGGACCGATCGACAAACTGATCGGCGGCCTGAAAGCCGACAAGGCCGAATTCATGCTGCTGATGTATCCGGTTTAATTGATGAGCCAGGACCTGCTGCTTCCCATAGACAGTTTTGTTCCCCAGATTCAAAGCCTGCTGAAGAACGGCCAGAATCTTGTGATCACTGCCGCACCGGGCGCGGGTAAAACCACCCGTCTGCCTCCGGCCCTGCTGCAGGTCACTTCAAAAAAAGTCATCGTACTGGAACCGCGCCGAATGGCTGCAATTGCAGCCGCCCACCGCATCGCCGAAGAACAAGGCTGGCAGGTCGGCGAAGAAATCGGCTATCAGGTTCGCTTTGCCAATAAAACTTCGAACAAAACCCGCCTGGTCTTTATGACCGAAGCGCTGCTGGCGCGTCAGATGATCGAAGACCCGGAACTTTCCGAAGTCGAACTGGTGATTCTGGATGAATTCCACGAACGCTCTATGCATGTGGATTTGGCCTTGGGACTTTTGCGTGAACTGCAAGAGCTTGGCCGCGATATCAAGATTCTGGTGATGTCCGCCACCCTGGAAGCTGAAAAGATCGCAAGCTATTTAGGCGACTGCCCCATTGTCAGCGTGCCGGGAAAATTGTTTGATCTGGATGTACGCTATCAAAAGGGATCACAACAACTGCAAACCTTTCCGCAGTTCTTTGATTCCGTCGTTCAGACCGTCAAAGAAGCGCAACTGCAAACCCGTCATGATATTCTGGTATTCCTGCCGGGCGTCGGTGAAATCGACCGGGCCAAAGATGCTTTGCAGACCTGGGCCGATAGCAAGAACATCGAACTGGTGCCATTGCATGGTTCCTTGAATCTGGAAGATCAGCGCCGTGCTTTGAAAAAGACTTCACAACAACGCGTGATCCTTTCCACCAATATTGCTGAATCCTCGGTCACCATTGATGGTGTGAATACGGTTATCGATTCGGGCCTTGCTAAAAACATGAAGCAGGATCATCGCACCGGATTTTCCCGTCTGGAACTGGGACGCATCAGCCTGTCCAGCGCCATTCAGCGCTCGGGCCGTGCCGCCCGCCAGTTTCCGGGTGTCGCATATCGCATGTGGAATAAAATGGATGAACTGTCCTTCGGCAAAAGCGAAGTGGCTGAAATCCAGCGCGTGGACCTGACTGAAAGTTTGTTGTTCTTAAGCGCTCAAGGTGTCACTGATTTTGATTCTTTCAGCTGGTTTGAAAAACCTCAGAAAGTGGCCATTGAAAATGCCCTTCGCTACCTGCGCATTGCTGGCGCCATTGATGATGGCAACAAGATCACAGCCCTGGGCCGCAAGATCCTGCACTTCCCACTGCCCGTGCGTCTGGCAAAACTGATGCTGGTGGGAATGGATCTGGGCGCCATTGAATTGGCGTCAGAGATGGCGGCCTTGCTGCAAGAACGTGACATCCTAAGACGTGAATCCATAGCCTCGTTCCTGGGTGACAATCTGGAATGCGACTTAAGTGCGCGTCTGGAGGTTTTACATCAGTTCCGATTAAGCAAGAAAGCCCCTGCAGGCAGTGCTTACTTCTCGTTGCAAACGGTGGATCAGTCGGCTCGCCAGATTCAGGAACTGGCCAAGCGACTGCAAAAGTCCTCGGACACTCCGACAGCGGCTCTTAAGAAAGACCAGCAGCTGGCCCTGACTAAAAAAATCCTGCTGACAGCTTATGCCGATCGCCTGTGCCGACGACGCGGAAAAACCGAACGCGCCCTGATGGTGGGTGGTCGTGGAGTAAAACTGCAAAATGAAACTCTGGTGAAAAATTCTGAATTCTTTGCCGCTCTGAATGGCGTGGAAGGCAGTTCAGACGCTGAAACCATGGTAAGCCTTGCTTGTGGTGCGGATAAAGACTTCGTTCTGGATCTTTTCCGCAATGACATTGTCAAAACCCGCGATGTGTCCTTTGTCGAAGAAAAAGGACAGTTCTTCACCCGCGAATACCGATCTTTGTACGGTCTTCCTTTGGAAGAGCCTTCGCTCAGTCCCGCTTCTGCAACCGAAGTTTCTGAAAAGCTGCCACAGATTCTGGCCGACAAGTTTGATCTGGTTTTAAAAACCAACGAAGCCTTGTCACACTGGTGGGAACGGCTGCAGTTCCTGCAACAGCAAGAGGATCTGAATCTTGATATTGAAAAGCTGAAGATCGAAGCCTTCACTCAAGCCTGCATGGGTGAAAGCAAGATGCAGACGGTGATGGAAAAAGATCTTTGTTTCTTCTTTGAAAGTGTTCTGCCATCTGAAACGGCAAACACCCTGCGCCGGGAAATCCCCGACCGCATTGAAGTCCCCAGCGGCAGCAAGATCCGCGTGATTTATCCTTCCGACAAACCACCGTATCTGGAAGTACGCATTCAGGAGGTGTTCGGCCTGATGCAGACACCGAAGGTTTACAAACAAACCATTCCAATCACATTACATTTGCTGGGACCGAATTTCCGTCCGGTGCAGGTGACTTCAAGTCTGGAAAGCTTCTGGAAAAACGGATACCCGGAAGTGCGCAAAGAATTGCGCATCAAGTATCCAAAGCACCAATGGCCCGAAGACCCGGCCGACGGAATCCCCGAAGCCAAAGGCCGCCGTCGCCACTAAAAGGTACCTGCTTACTTTTTCCGAAGCAGTGCGCCACTATTCTTTGAGCATTGCTTTCACATACTGCTGAATCTTTGGTGAAAGATAGTCTTTCGCAGTGGGATCAAAGATGTAATAAGAAATGATCTCGGCGAATGATTCATGCGTATTGGTCATGGAATACACCGTCGGGAATCCATAGCGAATTCCCAACTCGCGGTCTTGAGCATAAGCCAGCGCACTTTGTTTGTTTCCAACCAACGCCAGAATATTTTTAAAGTCCAATTGGGATTGATGATAGTCCACCCCGCCGATCACGTGGTCTTTGCCGTCCCAGTGCCAGCCGACGCTGTCGTAAAATTCCTGCGAAGTTGAAACATGCCCCAGCGCCACATCAAAGACATGCACCAGTTCGTGGAAGACATTGATCTGTTTGCGATCCACTTTGGCGTAAGGATCCATAAATGAAGTTCCGGTAAAGAATGAGTCCGAGAAACCAATGACGTTAGTGACCGGATTGACCCACAACAAAGCTTTGTCCCGGCTGCGCACGAACTCGGCCCGGCGTTTGGAAATATTGTTGTACCAGGTGGCTCCGTAACCCACGCGATGGATTTTGGTGATGCCTTTGGTTTTGATCACTTCCAACAGAGAAGCCAGGCGCGGATCATTGATGTTGGCCAGATACTGGCTGACGATTTGTTTTTCGGCTTCAGACCAGGGGCGGAATTCCACAGCCTCACAGAACGAATGATGGGGAAACTTGTCATTGCAGGTGAATTCGTCCTCGAAAGTCATCACATCCAGCGCACTTTGGGGACGGGCTTGCGCCTGAGCCACGGAAAGGCAGGTGACCAACCCCAGAACAAACGACAAAAATGGGCGAAACAAGGGCATGCGGCCTCCAATATACGGGCTCTGATTCACTTAAAGTGACTCTGATATTGGGAAAAGCAATGCCGGTGCCATTGGAACTGAATTAGCGAGTGATTTTGAGCAAAAAAAAGGCCTCTTTCGAGGCCTTTTTCTTAGTGTACTTTAGCTTCTGCGGGAATGCCTTCGCAGGCACAAGTGCCTTGCATTTCGGCCTGTTCCTCTTCCTTGGCCTCAACTTGAGCCAGGAAAGAAGCACAGCGGAAGGACAGATCGAACAGAGTATCCACGTCGATCACGAACTTCTCGTCTCCGAATTTTACGGAAACCCAGTTTTCAGCTACTTCTTCGAAAGCAATTTGCTCTGCTTCGATGAATTTAGTCGTTTTCATTAGCCCCTCATTGAGTAGTAACCGATTACCAAACCTGGCTCGAACGCAAATGGAACTGACTCAAGATTTGGTTCATCAGTCAAACGGCCTTGTTCTTTACCAGCAACGTCTTCTTTAGCCATGAATGATGGCAAAGGCAGGCGTGGAGCTTGTTTCGCAGCCATGTAAACCTGATTTTGGTAGGCTTCATCTTTCAAAGTGATCTTGTCGCCCACTTTGATGATCTGGGAACCGATGTTTACTTTCTTGCCGTTCACAAGAACTTTACCGTGGGAAACCAGCTGTCTTGCTGCAGGAATACTGGCAGCAAAGCCAAGGCGGAATACAACGTTGTCCAAGCGTTTTTCAAGCAAGTTAACCAAAGCTTCAACCCAGTTGGTGGCTTTGGATTTTTTAGCTTTATTGATCAAACGACGGAACTGCTCCTCGCGCAGGCCGTAGTGGAATCTCAGCTTTTGTTTTTCCTCAAGTTGCAAAGCGAATTCAGAGTACTTTCGGCGACGAAGGCCGTGCTGACCTGGAGGATATGGGCGTCTTTCCAGAGCGCCCGCCTTCCCCATACCGGGAAGTTCGGTCAAAAGTCTTCTCTGTCTTTTAAAACGTGGCGTTTTACCTTGTCTGTTCATAGATTATTTCATCCTTCAATGTCGTCAGACGATTTAAAAGCACCCTGCGCGAAAGAACAGCATTTCATTGAAAACAAGCGTGAATGAAAACGTGAGGAAAGCGCATTGAAAAGAAGTTGAGATTGAAAACGAACTGAAGTGCCAACTGAAAATGAAATTAGTACCCAGATTTGATAAGACCAAAAAAAAGCCCCCGAAATGGGAGCTTTAAAAGTAAAAGCCGGTCAAAAGGGCTCAAGCGCAAGGCGGAGGGTCATCCTCGCAGCGCAGGCGTGCTCTAAGCACGTCGGAGCGAGAAGATGGCCCGACAACGCAGTCGATTGGGCCCTTTTCACCGGCTCAGTGGCGGTAGCTACTACCAGCCACTCAGACGTCTGCGACTTCTTCTCTTACGTACCGGGGCAACTGTACCGTTGCTTTCCTGATGCGGAGTCGAAGTTGGCACCGTCTGGATTTGTTCTGTCTGCTTCATAGCCGAACTCCTTTCGCCTAGATTAAGATCACCCTTAGTATCTCAGAAACGCACAGCGGCAAGCGAACCATTTAATATGAAGGTTGAGTCATGAAAACCGGATGAGAATATCTTGGAGCTCAAAACAGACCACGGACCACCCACAGGGGCCCGATCAGTAGATACTGTAAGTCTTTGAAAAAAGATGGCTTTTTGCCTTCAAGGTGATGGCCATAAAATTGCCCCACCCACGCCAGAACGAATATCAGGACTAACGGCCAGATCGGTGACACCCAAAGACTAAGTACGTAAACCAAAGCATAACTCAGAACCAATTGCCCCAACATTACCAGAAAAACCTTTGGTCCGAGGGTCATATACCAGCCCAGGGCCACCGCAATCAGCAGCTCGCCCAGTTTAATCGGTCCCAGGTTCACAGGGATTTGCAGAAGCATTCCTACGATAGAAAAAAAGATCAGAGGCACACAGATCTTATGCAGGCGCTGATTGACGGGATGCTGGTGGCTTTCACTGTATTCAGCGAACCATTGTTCCAGCGACTTCATATCACTTCACCGTCGCCACAGGGCCAACAACAGTGGCACCGGCTGGAACTTCGCGGATCACGACGGCATTCGCACCGACAAGTGCACCGTCGCCGATTGTGATCGGGCCCAGGATCTTGGCGCCCGTTCCGATCAGCACTTTGTTGCCCACAGTGGGATGGCGCTTCACCGGATCAAACTTCAGTCCGCCCAAAGTCACACCGTGAAAGATAATGCAGTCATCACCGATCACTGCAGTTTCACCAATCACCACACCGAAACCGTGATCGATCACCAGACGTTTTCCCAAAGTGGCGCCGGGATGAATTTCAATACCGGTCAACCAACGGGAAATCTCGGCCACCAAACGGGCCAGGAAAAACAATTTCATGGAATAAAGCTCATGAGCAATACGATGCAATCCCACGGCCTTCGGGCCCGGATAAAGCAAAGCGATCTCCCACAGGGATTTTGCCGCCGGGTCGTAGTTCTTATAAGTGCGCAGGAATTCCAAAATGCCGCTAATCATGTGCTTCTTTTCTAGTATTTCTCGTTCATATCATCGAGCAGGAAATAGCGATCAAACAGTTCGCTATAACGGGACCACTTTTCACCGGAACCGCGCTCGTTATCCATCAGAGTTTTCACGGTGGCGACCTTGCTGTCGAAATCATCCACCATGGCCACCACCATCGCCTCCAGGAACTTCGGACGCTTGGGCGATCCGTATTCAAGTTTGCCATGATGACTTAAGATAATGTGCTTGCAGATGTCACGCAGTTCTTCAGAAAAACCCAGGATACGTGAGGACTTCTTGTCTATCAGCTCACAGGCGATTTGCATGTGCCCAATCAGACGGCCGCGATCCGTGTAGGAAATTCCATTGTCATACGACAGCTCCCACACTTTACCGATATCGTGAAAAATCGCACCGAACAAAAGTAAATCACGATTCAGGAACGAATAGTGTGTCCCCATAAAATCCATGATTTTACAGATGGAAAGAATATGCTCCAGCAATCCACCCATCCACGCGTGGTGAATGCTTTTAGCGGCCGGTGCACGCAGCACCATCGGACGGATCTCAGGATCTTCCAAGGTGTCCGTCACCAACTGGCGCAGATAATCGTTTTTCATCGAACGCACCAACTGCGTCAGCTCTGCCATCATGTCTTCGGCATTGCGGGCGGTGGCAGGAATGAAATCCGCCATATCCACAGTCGAAGCCTCCACACGCTCCAGGCGATGCACGATCAGTTGTTTGCGGTGCTGAAAGATCTGAACCAGACCTTTTACTCTGAGAATGTCGCCGATTTCAAATTCACGAGCCAGCTCGTCCACGCGGTCCCACAGACGGGCGTCGATAGTGCCCGTGGCATCACCCAATTGCAGACCCATAAAAGGACGGCCGTTTTTACCGACGGAAACATTCTTTTCCTTCACCAGGAAAAGAGCGTCGACATTGCTTTTATCCTGAAGACTTTGGACAGTTTGTTTTTCCATCAGCGCTCCTCGCAGAAGAATTGGGGCTGTTGAGAGTTGGTGAATCGAACCTGGGCCAGATGCACATCCGCCCCTTTTTCCGCCGCGAACAGGAAGCTTCCACCCAGCACGCTCAAGTATCTGTCTTGCGTGCTGTTGACCTTCAGTCCTTCGGCCTTCATTTTCTTGAAGAACTCATCAGTGATATCAAAGTACTGATTACACCCGGCACCAAAGATCTCGCTGCCCAGCCGGCGTTTGCGCGCCTTGCTTAAGAACAAAACCTTCTTGCCCGTGGCATCAGTGAACTCTGGAAAATCAAAGCCCACATAAAAAGTGCCACGGCGATCGGTGATAAAACGTGAAAGATCAATCGTGCCCCCGCCGCGCGGAAGCTGGATCTTGATGGCTTCGCCTTCAACCACACCGGCATTTTTTTCAACCAGATAAACAGTCAATTCAGAAAAGATCAGGTTCTTACCCAAGGCAGCCCCATGGCCGTCTGCTGCAGGCTTGAACTCCAAAAGGTCCCAGGCCTTGGTGGGAATTTTAACTTCTTCAGGAACATCCTCGAATTTTATTTCCTGATAATCAGCCACGTGGTAACCGGGCTCCTTGGTGCAGGCTCCCAGCAAAAGAAACATCCAGATACTTGCGGCCTGGACGGAACGTTTCATTACTCAGACTCCAGTTGATCCCTCAACTCCAGCAGTGGCAGATAATTTGGTTCAGCCTGCAAACCGGCGCGTACATAGTCGTAAGCCATAGGACGGTTGTTGCTCTTCACCATCACCCACGCCAAGCCGTACAAAGTCGGAGCACTTCGTTTGTCAGTGCTATAGATATGAGTATAAGACGTCTGGGCACAATTCACATCCTGCGTGATAATGCAGATGTCACCCATCAATAGATTCTTCACAGAAATCTGGGACAGCTCCGGCATTTTCAGGATTCCCAAAGCTTCCGGCAGACGCCCCACTTTGGAAAGATAGCTGGCCTGAGTCACCAGAACATACGGGTCCTTCGGAGCTTCGGCCAAAGCCTCTTGCAGTACTTTAGAGGCATCCGAGTCACGATTGACTTCCATCAAACAGACCGAGCGCAGGGCTTTCAATTCAGCATGCGGAGATTGTTTTTTAAATGCTTCCGCACAGTACTTTTCCAGATAATCCCACTGCGTGAAACGCCACTCCACCTGCAATGGATGGATGTAATTGCGGGCCTGACCCGGCATTTCTGCCAGGAACTGCACAACAGCACGGTTCACCCCGTCCACATCACCCATCAGACTTTGTGCATACACCAGGAACAGCAAAAGCTCCTGACGAAGATACCCGGTCTTTTGGATATTGGCTTTGATATCGCCCACCAGTTGGTTCAGGAAGTTCGGATCATTGACGGTTTTTGCATATTCCACGGACGCCATGGCTTTACCAAACAGCGCCAGCACTGAACCAGGATTTTTGCGATAGATCGAATCAAAGTCGCGCATCGCTTCGCCGTAGTTCCCCTTTTTCAACTGGATAATCGCCAGATTCAAAAGAGCAGAAATATTAAATGGCTCATGCCCGATGGCTTTTTGCAAAGTGTCTTCAGCTTGTTTCAGGTCCCCGTCCATCATATAGGACACGGCAATCCCCAGATACGCATCGACGATTTCGCTGCGACTGCGGTTTTCCTGAACCAGGGCTCTTTCCAGAATACGACGGCCCATCAGACTTTGACGGTCTTCAGAAATCAGCACTGTCGCCATCTGCACCTGTGCTTCCGCATCAGGCTCCTTCAGTTTGGAGGCGCGCTGATAGGATTCCAGGGATCTTTCATACAAGCCCAGGGACTTGTAACGCAAAGCCTGGCTCATCAGTTCTTCATAGCCCAGGGATTTGTTTTTGTCTTTCTGAGAAAGTGTGACGAAGACCACACCCACCACGGCCACCGCCGCCGCCAGGATTCCCCAGCGCATAAGATTGGACTTTTCACGGATTTTACCCTGCAAACGGGTGTCGCCCGTGGCGCCATAACTTTTTGCAGCCGTTGCGTTCACTGCTGCGCGATTCGCCGGCGTCTGCACCAACGGAGTCACGTCTTTGATGTCGCGAATCGGTGGCGGAGTCAGATCCAGATGCGGCACCGGTGTCGGCGTCAGGTCATCGGTCACTGGCAATACATCAGTCCTTGTCATCGTGTGATGAGCAATGGACTGGGTCATGGTTTGTTCAGAGTGGGAATCCTGCTCTTCACGGATGTTTTTGACGATATCCATGAACAACTTGTTTTCACGGATGTAGCTCCAACGGCCTTCCGGCTGGCGAACTTCATCGATGATGGACACCTGTTTTGAGCGCAATTGCTCGGTGACTTCAGCAAGAGTGAATGGGCCCAGAATCCTCGTGGAGGATTTAACCAACCAGTTCTTTTCTGTGCTGCTCATCACGTTGTCACCGCTCATAGTTTAAAAAGGCGCCTTGGTTAGAAGAAGTTTAAGATCGTCGTTCGTCAGGAACAAACCCGCACCCAGATAACTGGAACGTGCACCCTGCTGATCGAAGGCATCGTTGATACCACCGGTAATAAAGATACCGCGATACAAGTTATAAGTCAGACTGCTGCGCACGTTGGTTTCGCTGAACTGGAAGGCTTCAGCTGTGAACTTCAGTTTGCGGCGGAAGAAGTAATAATCGATACCGAAACCGCCGTTGTTTTCGATCAGACCCCCTTTAAGAGTCAGATCCCAGAAGTTCTTTGCAAACAAAACCGTGAACTTGATCTTGTTGCTGTAAGTTTTCTTTTCAGTGTAAGAGCCTGGTCCCACATCACCGGCACCCGGGCCCGTGACTTCAGTTTTGGTCGTTTCAACCACACCGGCAGGGTCATCAACCACACCAATATAGTAATAACGATCCAGACCCGGCTGGATCTGCACACCAATATAAGACTTGGTTGCGCCAACTTCGTTCAGGTATTCCCCGCGGAACTCAAAGGCTGTCTGGATACGGTTCGCAGAATCAAGCATTCCCCCCAGACCATCGATCGCCGAGGTCAGGTTTTCGGAAGTCTGCTCGTCGCTGATAAGTTTACCCAATGCGCCTTCACCCTTGTTGATACGGGTGGTGATGTCATCCAGGTTTTTAACTGTGTTGGAAAGCTTCTTCCAGGTCTCTTTCAGGCCGGAATCACTTTTATCGTTCATGACTTCCTGAAGGTTCGCCGTGATGCCGTGAATGTCATCCACGATATCGCCGATCTTATCCTTGTTTTCGGTCGTCATTTGCGCCAGATCACCGGTCAATGTCTCGATATTCTTAACAATACGGCCCAGAACGTGGGCTCGGGTGCCGTCTTCCGAAGTCGCTTCTTTCAGATTCTTCGCCACTTCTTTCAGGGAACTTGCCACATCAGAAACCTGAGCCATCAGGTTTTCCATGCCCGCCCCGTCTTTAATAGACAGGATCTGAGCGTTGTCTTCCAGTGGAGGATCGGTCGGTGAACCCGGGTAAACTTCGATGTGCTTGTCACCCAAAATACCCTGGGCTTTGATTTCCACGGAAGCGGAAGTCGTCAGCGGAACTTCAGATTTAATAGAGATATCAATGCGGGCCATACCGTCCTGCAGACGGATGTCCTTGATTACACCCACCGGAATACCGGCAGAACGAACTGCGGAGTTTTTAACCAGACCGCCAGCGTTGGGCAGAAGGAACCAGGCTTTTTTGGAACGACCAAGATAAGATGGATCGTCGCTGACCTGCATAGACATGACCGCGATGAGTGAACCCACCACAATCACCATTAATCCGACTTTAAATTCTGCAGCGCGAAGCCAATTCATTGATGTTTCATCCCTTTATTCACAAATTTCTTCACCAGTTCGATGTCCGTGTTGAAGAAATCCTCTGGAGTACCAAATAACAAAACTCGGCCACTATCCAACATCGCGATGTGGTCGGCAATCCTAAACGCAGCGGACAAATCATGAGATACCATGATAGATGTCACACCCTGTTTTAACTTATGGGTACTCAGGATCAAATTATCCACCATTTCTGTCAGAATGGGATCTAAACCCGTGGTCGGCTCGTCATAGATCAGAATTTCTGGATCTAGGGCGAGAGCTCGTGCCAGACCCGTTCTTTTCTGCATACCACCACTGATTTGACTCGGAAGCTTGTGGTAATGTTTGGACTCCAAACCTACCTGGTGCAGCTTTTCTTCGGCTATACGAAGGACTTGGGCCGGCTTCAGTTCACGGCGGTGTTCAAACAACGGGAAGCAGACATTTTCCAGAACCGTCATATCATCAAACAATGCGGCGGACTGAAACAGCACCCCGAAGTTACAGCGGAATTTCGTCAATTGATCCGGATTCAGCGTGGAAAGATCGGTCCCCAAAACTTCAATCGTGCCGGAGGTGGGTTTAAACAGCCCCAGCAAGTGCTTCAACATCACACTTTTTCCGGTTCCGGAAAAACCGATGATCGCCGTCAGACTGCCTTTGGGAATTTCCAGATTGATGCCTTTAAGGACGAACTCATGCCCGCCATCAAAGGACTTTTTCACATCACGCAGTGAAATTGCTGATTCATTCGCCATTATGTAATCCCCACAAGACTGTAGAACAGACGGATCATGTTGGTCGCAAAGTAATCCAGAATGATAATACCAACCATACTTTGCACGACGCCCTGATTGGTGGCTTCACCCACCCCTTTGGCTCCGCCCGTGGTGTTAAACCCGCGGTAGGTGCACATCAGTGCAAAGTAAATCCCGAAGACCATGCCCTTCAAAAGCCCCTCGTTGATATGACGTATTTCAATAAAGTCGGCGATCTTTTGCCAGAACACCGCTTCATCCAAACCCACCATTTTCACACACAGGAACCAGCTGCCCAGCATCGCAATAAAGTCAAACACCGCCACCAGCAATGGCATACAGATAAAGGCCGCCACCAGACGCGGAGACACCAGATATTGCTTGGTGTTCACACCCATCACATCCAGGGCATCGATCTGCTCGTTCACGCGCATAGTGCCCAAACGAGCGGCCATCGCACCACCGGCACGAGCCGCAACGATCAGACCCGTCAATACCGGACCCAATTCACGGGTGATACCCAACGCCACCGTCGGACCCACCATGTTCACGGCATTAAACAGTTTAAAACCCAGATACAATTGCAGGGACAGCGCCAGACCCGTGAAACCACCGGTCAGACAGATGATACCGATGGACTGGTTACCAATGAATTCCATATGACGGATGACTTCGGTGAAACGCGATGGTTTCGCGAAAATCAGGCGCATACTTTCATTGAAGAAAATGATGATCTTTCCCGTCGAGGAAACCAGATCGGAAATGGTACCCATAAAGTACCTTCCGACTCCGGAAATCAATTTATACAGCTTTTGCGACAGGGTCATCGTTGGCCTCTGCTTTCATCAAACACAAATCCGACATCCAGGCCGGAGTAAATACGCGGCACGCGCTCGCCCACACTTGTCAGCATCTCCCAGGTGATGCTCTTGGCCTGAACCGCCAGCTCTTCCGGGGACAGGAAACTGCCATCGGAAGCAAATCCGAACAAGGTCACTTCCTGATCCTTAAAGTCCTTAAGATCTTTACCGCGCACCACTTCAGTCACATCCAGCATCAGATAATCCATGCAGATGCTGCCGACAAGAGGAACTCTTTTGCCTGCAAAAACCACAGAGGACTGATTGGACAAAATACGATGGTAACCATCCGCATATCCAATGGGGACCACAGCAATGACAGAATCCTGCTTGGCCGTCCAGGTGCCGCCGTAAGAAACAGTTTCACCGATGTGAAGATGTCTGTAGGTGGCCACATGAGATTTCAAACTCATCACCGGCTTTAGGCCCCCGAAGTTGTTCTGACCCAATGGATTGTAACCATAGATCATCAGCCCCGGGCGCAGACCCCAGTTTTGCATGAACAGCGGATGATCCGCCGGAGTGTTCCCGGCGTCTTTCATCTGCAGAGCGCTCATGATGCCTGCGGAATTCAAAGCATGGCAGAAAATATTAAATGGCTTAAACACCGTGCTGACACGATTCAGATCACGCAACTGGCGGGCACTGATACCCTGAGAATCCGTGGCATCTTCACCGTTAAACAGATGAGTCACCAGGGCTTTCAAACGGATTTTTTTATTCTGCCACAGACGATCAAAAAGCTTTTGTGCTTCTTCGGGACGGAATCCCAGACGGTTCATGCCGGTGTCAAACTTCAGGTGAATCCCCACAGGGTCTGCGGCCACGGCCTCCAGATGATCAATCTGTTCCCAGGAACTCACGACCGGTGTCATGTTGTATTCGATGATTTTTTCCGCACCCTCGCGATCAAAACCGCGGAAGACCAGAATTTCGGCATTCACGCCGGAACGACGAAGCAGCAGGCCTTCTTCAATCAGGCACACACCCAGATGTTTGATGCCCAGACTTTCCAGGAAACGCGCCAACTGCACATCGCCGTGGCCATAGGCATTGGCCTTGACCATGGGACACAGAAAAGGGGCTTGCGGAAAGGCCTTCTGCAGCACTTGAATATTGTGCTTCAGATGATCCAGGTTAATTTCCGCAAACGTGCGACGGTACATTTCCATTCTTAGTCTCTATTCCGCTGTCACTTCAAATTCAGGCTTGTGGGTTTCCGGAGCCTTGAACAAACAAATTTTATTCCCGCCCTTGTCGTTGATGTGAAGCAAAGCCTTCGTTGCGGATTCATCCAAAGATTTGGCGGAATCACACAAGGAAGGATACTCACTGACACCCAGGCTGATAGACACCTTCATGCCATTATCCATGAACGAAGTGCCTTCGATGATCCGGCGCAGACGTTCCGCGCGCAAAGCCGCACCCTTTTTCGGGCAATGCGGAAGGATCATCGCAAGCTCATTCACTCCGGTACGACAAGTGACATCATTGGTTCGGCTGGTCTTAGTGATGATGGTTGCCACAGCTTTTAGCAACTCATCTCTCACCGCTTCACCCAAAGATGATTCAATCTCATAAAAATCATCCATCGAGATTTTCACAACTGACAAAGGCTGCTTCAGACGGCGGCCGCGGGACACTTCATCACCCAGAACTTTTTGGTAATAGTTGCGATTATAGACTTCAGTGACGAAGTCCTGCACTTCCAGGGAATCGACTTTCTTTTCCAGGGAAAAATGCGAATAACAAAGCGACAGCAGCGTGAACTCTTCGTTCATGCGAGCGACGTCTTCTGCCGGCAGCTGCCCGGAATAAACAAACACACCTTCCAAAGCATTGTGCGCATACAGCGGCAAAGCTTTCGGCGGGCTGAAGTGGAAAGCTTCCACCAGCATTTCGGTAAAGCGCGGAGGCAACAGGCCAATGGCCATTTGCGAGCTCAGCTCTTTCATGTCGTTGGATTCCAGCTGCACACCCACACCCTGGATGTCAGAGCCCGGAATACCACTGGCGTGAGTCGCCACAAAGGAACGAACCGACGGCAGAAACTTGAAGAACACACACAGGCTGCCCGGCAGCTGATTCAGATATTTCTGGATCAGATCCTCTTTGCTTTGTGCGGAACGATATTCACCGATGCGGGTTGAAATGGAAACCGGCGGGGCTTTTTCAGCCTCGGCCTGTTTCATGCTTTTCACCGCCGCCGCGTGGACTTCCTCCATGCGCGATTCGGTGGATTTCAAATCATCAAACAGCTGTTCGTTCTGATAGGTCAGATAAAGTTTTTCACAGGCACGATCCACCGCCCACACCACGCGGGATTCCAGAGCTGCGGCATCGTCAGAAATCACATCCACAAATCCGTGGCTGTTGTACTGGGCCAGAATATCGAACTGGGAAATCGAACTGACCGCCACAAAGCGAATCTCGTCGTTGATACCCTGAACGATGCTGACAAAATCACTCAGCGAACCCGCCAGGGCTGCCGTTGAAAACACCAGAATATGGGGAGCGTTCTCTTTCAGTCTTTGTTCCAGCGTTTCAGGATCCTGGAAGAAATAGGCATCATAGCCGGCTTGTGAAAGATACACTTTCGCCGACGCCCCCAGATCCACATCCGTGGTGAAAACAAAAACCGTAAACTGAGAACTGTAATCGCGAATATTCAATTAAATCCTCTTTCCAGGGCGGCGAATTTCAACATGATATCCGTCGAGCTTGGATTCTTTTTTGGCAGCTGCCATTTTCGGCGGAACAACAAAATTCACCGGAGTCAGTTCATCATCCATATCAGCAAGGCTGGCACCGGCAGCATGCTCCACCGGAATCGCCGTGCTGGTCACAGGCTCTGCCGCCGCAGCGACAACAGTTTCAGCGGAAGCTTCGGCCACGTCGGCCGCCACAAGAATTTCCTCTTCCACTTCAACTTCCTCCTCAACCTCTTCACCCATGAAACCGTCGATGAAGGTCAGCTCATCATTGGCCGGCTGGGATTTCTTTTTCACCGTTTTCTTAACAATCTTTTTAACCATCACCTGATCGGTCGCTGCGACCGGTTCAGCTTTGACCGGCACAACCTCAGGCAGCTCTTCCAGCAGGTTGTCGATGTTCACGTCCAACGGGGATGCGGCAGGTTCCGGCGGCAGCGTTGTTGCCGCGACAAAATTCGCCTCGGCTTCGGCGCGTTCCGGGGACTCTTCTTTCAGGCGAGGCAGTTCTTTCATGACGATCACTTCTTCCTCCTCCTGTTTTGGCGCCACCGGGGCTTTCATCACCGCAAGGCCCATGGTTTTCTTGAACAGGATCATCACTTTCGTGCCCTGCCCGCGCTGGGATTCCACTTTCACGTCCGCGTTGTGCTCTTTCAAAATTCCGAAGGCCACTGACAAACCCAGGCCCATGTGGTTCTGGAATGAACGGGTTGTGAAGAACGGATCGAAAATCTTTTCGATGTTCGCAGGCTCAATGCCCTCACCGCAGTCTTCAATGTCCAGATGAGTTCCACTTTCGGATTCATACAGGGAAACCTTGATTTCCTTTTTCGCCATACGTTCCATGGCTTCCACCGAGTTGGTCATGATGTTCACCATCGCACGGGTCACACCATCCACATCCAGATCTTTTGCGTGGGTGTCCTGAATGTCCTTGGTCAGCTTCACACCTTTTTGCGCGAACAACGTATCCAGCTGCTTCAGCGCACGAACCAGCGGGCCTTCAACACGCATGGCATTTTTTTCTTTCACTTCTTCACCGGCATAACCCAGAAGCTTGTCCAGCACAGAGCGGGCCGCTCGGGTTTCGCGAAGAATAGAGTCCGTGCTTTGCACAACTTCGTCTTCCGGAGTTTTCGAAAGAATAATCTGGGAATAACCCAGAATGGAAGCCAGAGGTCCACGCATCTCGTGCGCCAGCGCTGAAGCCACACGCATTGAAGCATCCAGACGTTCTTTGTGAGCGATCTCTGGATCTTGTGCGATAACTTTTTCAACCACCGGCGCCGGAGCTGGTTTGGCTTTCGCTTCGGCCAGCTGGGTTTCCAGGGTTTCAATTTCTTTTTCTGCAGGTGAAATCACCCACAGTGCCGCAGCTGCACCGACCAGCACAAGGCCCGCCCCCAGAAGCAGGAACTGCCACCACAAACCGGTGCGTCCCTTCATCGCCTCTTTCAGCGGAGCCGAACTTAGCACATATAGATTGCTTTGCGGGATCATCTCAAACATGCCGTAAAGATCCTGACCGGAAGCAAGCTTGAAAACAGAACTGCCATGGGACGATCCGCTTTTCTGCGCTTCGCGGAAAACAGGATCATCACGCATCACGGTGCCCAGATATTCCGGCACAGAATGGCCCACGGTCAGGCCCGTCGCAGTCACGATGGAAAATGCACTCAACGAACCTTTTTGCGCGTCGATCAGGGACTGGAAGGTTTCACCTGAACCGATCAAAGCATAAGCGCGTGTGCCTTCCAAAAACACCAGCGCCACATAACGGCCGCGCTGGGAATCCTGGAACGGTTTAACAAAGAATCTCATGTCATTGCCACGCGCACCGATGTTGCCGATGGCTGCTTTCACAAATTCTTTGTTCCAGTTGGCTGCTTTGGAATTTTCGCGAACTGCAAGAGCCTGCGGATCCAGTTCAGATCCACGCACAGAAAATGCCGCCACCGCATAGTACGGCGACAAAGAACTCCAGTTGGTTTTTCCTTTTTGGAAACTTTCAGAATTCAAACCTGAAACCAGGCGCTGCAGGGATTTAAGTTCCACCGTCAATGAATGGTTGATGGCACCCAGCTGGGTGCGGGTCTGCGCTTCGACCCAACTCATACGATCACCATAGACAAAACTGTCCGTCCGCCACAAGACAGCGCTGATGAAAACAGTCGCCACCGCAATCAGAACGACGATGAGTTTAACTTTCATTGAGGCAGTTCCTTCCTGTAACTTCTCCACGCTCTTCCAAGAGCGAGATACCTTTGATTTTATTGTAGTTTTAGAAACTGGTAAGAATCAAGCAAGAGTCCTTTGCAAATGCCACTAAAAGGAGTAGAAGATCCCCACTATGAGTACTCACCGCTGCGACATTTTGATTATCGGCTCTGGCACTGCTGGCTTGGCTTTGGCTCTGAAGCTCTCGGAAAATGGAAAAGTGATCGTGCTGGCCAAAGAAAGCGCCGGTGGGACAAACTCGGCCATGGCTCAAGGTGGAATCTCTGCGGTGATGTCCGAAGAGGACAGTTTCGAAGCTCACGTACAGGACACTTTGACCGCCGGAGCCGGTCTTTGCAAAGAAACTGTCGTTCGCGATTATGTAGAGCAAGCCCCTGATCGCATTAAAGATTTAACAAACTGGGGCGTTCATTTCGACGTCCGCCGCCGTGGCTCGGAAGAAACCAACGAAGTGGATTTGACGCGCGAAGGCGGGCACAGCAAACGCCGCATTCTTCACTTCGAGGACCAAACGGGTTTAGAGATCCATCGCACATTACTTGCTCGCGTTCGCGAAAATCCGAACATCACCCTGATGGAAAAGTATTACGCCATCGACCTGATCGTGAACAAAGAAGTCGACCCTGCGGACATGGATCCTGTGACTTGCATCGGCTGTTACGCCCTTAGCAAAGACACCGGAGAGGTGCATACTTTTATAGCAAAAAACACCGCCTTGGCCACAGGGGGCGCGGGTAAGGTTTATCTTTACACTTCCAACTGGGGTGGCGCGACCGGTGACGGCATCGCGATGGCGTACCGAGTGGGCGCTCGCATCGCCAATCTGGAATTCATGCAGTTCCACCCGACGTGCCTGTTCCACCGTGACTCCCGCAACTTCCTGATTTCCGAAGCCTTGCGCGGTGAAGGTGGCGAGCTGATCGACAGCAAGGGCAACGCCTTCATGCGCAAGTATCATGACTTGGGCTCGCTGGCTCCGCGGGATGTGGTGGCTCGTTCGATCGATAATGAAATGAAAAAAACCGGCGCTGACTGCGTTTATCTGGACATGACCAAACTGGATCGTGAATTCCTTAAACAGCGCTTCCCGACAATTTTCAACAAGTGCATGGAATTTGGCATCGACATGAGCACGCAACCCATCCCGGTGGTTCCGGCGGCACACTATCTGTGCGGTGGTGTTTTGACAGATGTCACGGGTCGCACGGATATCACGGGCTTGTGGGCCGTTGGCGAAACCGCGTGCACCGGTCTGCACGGCGCCAACCGACTGGCCAGCAACTCGTTGCTGGAATGCCTGACCACGGCTCACAACTGCGCTGAAGAAATCAAAAAGCACTGGGACAGCTTCAAGCTGACAGACAAGGAACCCAAAGCCTGGACTCATCCTCAGGAATCCAACGATGACGAGATGATCGTGATCAACCACATGTGGGACGAAATTCGCCGCCTGATGTGGAACTATATGGGGATTGTCCGCTCTAACAAACGTCTGGAACGCGCGCAGCACCGTCTGAAAAACATTCTTTCAGAGACCAAAGAATATTACTCCAACATGAAGATCCACCCGGACATTCTGGAGCTGCGTAACATCGCGATCGTGGCGGATCTGTCAGTGGAATGCGCCTTGCGCAGACATGAGTCCAGAGGCATCCATTACAATCTCGACTATCCCGAAAAGAGCAAGACCGCCCACGATACAATCGTGGTTCGAGGCCTGAATTGACTTGCCCGTCCGGGGCGAGTCACGGCAAGCTAAGACAGTATGTACAAACGATCTGAAGGCTTCTTTAAGGGCTACCAAGACATCAACCTTTTCTTCCAGATTTGGGACAATCCCGAAGCGCGCGGCACCGTGATCATCACGCACGGCCATGGCGAACATTCGGAATCCTATCACCGTCTGATCAAAGCTTTTGAAAACGACAAATGGAGTTTTTACGGCTGGGATCTGCGGGGTCATGGTCGTTCTGACGGACGCCGTGGTTACGTTGCGGAGTTTGACGATTACTGCAAGGACTACAAAATCTTCCTCGACATGGTTATGAAAGAGGAAAAGGTAAAAAAAGGTCCGGTGATTTTGTACTGCCACTCCATGGGCGGATTGATTCAGCTGAAAACCATGCTGCAAAATTCCGACATCGACTGCACCGCGATGGTGATCAGTGCCCCCCTGCTGGGCCTGACAGTTCCGGTACCGGCTTTCAAAGCCAAAGGTGCTGGCATTCTGAACAAGCTTCTGCCGCAGATCACGATGGGGAATGAGCTTTCCAATGACATGCTGACACGTGATCCGGATGTGATCCGTGAATATGAACAGGATGCTCTTCGTCACACGCGCGTGTCTCCGGGTGCATTCCTGGGGTTCCTGGATTCTTTTGAATTCGTCAACCCTCGCGCCAATCAGCTTAAGAAACCCGCGCTGGTGATTGTGTCTGACGCCGACCCGGTGATCAGCACGATGGCGGCCAAAGCTTTGTACGAACACCTTGGCACCACTGAAAAAGAGCTTTACGTCTATCCGGGCGCAAAGCATGAATTGATCAACGATACGATCCGCCAGACTGTGTATGCGGATATCAAAAAGTTCCTCGACGGTTTTTTGGAGTCTAAGTAATGAGATATTTTTTGGCCTTGACCACTGTTACAATTCTGTCTGCCTGCGCTACCAATTACGAAGTGACTCCATCCGGTCGCACTCTGCGCACTTCTGACGAATACATCGAAGTTCTTGAAGACAACTCTGACAAGCTTCGCACCTACAGCGGTTTTTACAACGTGCTGGATGTTGAAGGCATTCAGTTGAATTCCAAAGTCGCGGCAGCCCAGCTGGATCAGAGCATGCGCCTGTATCAGTGGACCGAAGAAAAATACACAGAAGAAAAAGCCAAGTTTGAACAGCGTCTTTCCAAACAGTCTGAATTCTTTGTGACCTTCTTTACGCCAGAAAGAAAGAACGACGACCTGTACAAAGCCGACACTGTATGGAGAATCTTCCTGGATGTGGACGGTCGTCGCTTTGAAGGCAAAGCCACAAGAATCAAACTGCCACTGGCTGAAATCCAGGGTCTGTACCCGATTCACAACCGCTTCTCGACACCTTACACCTTCACGTTCCCGGTCCCGATGATTTCCATCGAGGGCAAGGATCAGAAGCTGACCATCACCGGCCCGGTGGGCTCAGGGACTTTGAACTATAAATCTTCCAAATAAAAAAAGCCCGCTCTGGAAGCGGGCTTTTTAGTTTTAAGAGCGCTTGAATCGGCGCATGACTTCCATTTCAAACAGGGGCTTTGCAAGTTTGGCGATCTTCAAACCCACGCCGGTCAAACCCGATGGCTCAACCACTTCCAGATCATGCAACACGGCTTCGCGGATGACTTCAGCATACTTGCCCGGAGTCATTGATTCAGACGGAATCACAAAGTTTTTAGAATACAAAGTTTCGATTTCATCAAACATGCGGGTTTTGATTCCCGGAGTGATCAACAACAGTGTGCTGACGCCGGTGTCTTTCAGCTCCAGACGGATGCAATTAGTGAAAGCCATCACTGCCGCCTTGGATGCCGCATAGGTCGAAGCACAAGGAAAGTTCATGTAGGCTGAGACGCTGGAGTTATTGATGATTTTTCCGCGCTTTCTTTTCAGCATGCCCGGCAGCACCCCTTGAGTCAGGTGCACCAGCGCATTCACATTCACCTGCAGCATTTTGTAAATATCATCGATGGGCTGATCTTCAATCAGCCCCCCGGTCAATACACCGGCGTTGTTGAAAAGGATATCCACCGGCACATCTTTGATTTGTTCCAGCAAATGTTCAACCCCTTCACGGGTCGAAAGATCCGCTTCCCAGATGTTCACGGACTTGGCACCCAGGGATTCAAACTCTTTAATCACTTCAGCGTCTTTTTTTCTAAGAACCAGATGCAGATGGGCTTTGTCTTCCGCGCAGATTTTCGCAAAAGCACGGCCAATGCCACGGCTGGCTCCGGTGACGAGCACATGACGATTTGTGATTTCCATAGGGTTTATCCTTCCTTGATAACTGTGCCGGGCCCCAGGCCCCAGGACTTAAGAATTTCAATTTCCTCGGACGCGGAAGTTGCTTTTTTGAATTTCGCCCCGGACTGACCGCTGACGCGCTTCTGACAACTTGGCCAGTCACGATGACGGTACACCAGCCCGCCCAGATTGCTCAGGTAACTGAAGGCCGCTTTCTTTTTTTCACCGGGACCTTTCATTTCTGGCAGACTGGTGTCAGCAGGAACCTGCAGCAAATCATACGGATACTGATCCAGACTGCCCGAGTACAACGACACATAGTCGTTCTTGGAAAATGCCACCGCGATACGATCACAACGTTCATTGCCCGGTGTTCCCACGTGACCGCGGGAATAGTGCCATTCAATCTTTCCCTGAGTTCCGCGCGCAGCAACGACGTGGGACAGATCTTCCCAGATGTCCTGATTGGAAACTTCACCGCCTTCAGCTGTTTTCCAGCCGCGACGACGCCAGCCGTGCACCCACTGGGTGATCCCGCGAATCAGATAGGTGGAATCCGTATAAAAGCGGACCGGCACCTTCACGTGAGCAATGACTTTCAAGGCCTCAAGGGCCGCTGTCATCTCCATGCGGTTGTTGGTGGTGGATCTTGCACCATCCCCCAGCTCTTGCACCTGATTGTCAGGGTAAAGAATCACACTGCCCCAGCCACCAGGGCCGGGATTGCCGGAGCAAGCTCCGTCGGAATAAATCATGATATGATCGCGAGTATTTGTAGACACGCCTGACATCCTTACGAGCCGGGGCTTTTCTGTCAATGCCCTGTGCGTAAGCCGCCACATTGAGGCCATGTTTCTGGGGTTTAGGGGAACAGCAAAGTCTTTGGACAGTCATGGACATTTTATCGCTTTCCCGAGTGTGGTCTTGTAACACAGGAGAATCTTTAATAGAACACCTTATCCAATTTCACCAAGGAGTCTACTATGAAGAAGATTGGCATTGCCTTGTTGTACAGTCTGGGAGTGTCTTTTACTGCCTCCGTGAAGCTTGTGAACTAATGACTTGTTTGGCAAAATTTCTTTTATTGTTGGTCGCTGTGGGCTGGACTGTTCCGACCTTCAGTCAAGCAGCCGCACCCCGCCCTTTGATTTTGTGGTTGCACGGTTGCACACAGTCAGCACAGGAGTTCATGGGGCTGACGGGCCTTGCGGAAAAACAGCAGTGGATGGGGTTGGATGCAATCATCTATACTCCCGAGCAGTCTGTTCTTAAGAATCCATTGACCTGCTGGAACTGGTTCCTGCCTGCCAATCAAAAGCGCAATCAGGGAAAGCTGAAGGAAATCACCGACCATATTCAAGACCTCGTCAAAAAAGGTCTGGTGGATCCGGAGCAAATTTATGTGGGTGGGTTTTCCGCCGGAGGTGTTCTGGCGGCTCACTTTGCCTATTGTTATCCGGATATTTTTAAAGCCGCCTTGATTCATTCCGGTGCCCCCTACAGAATTTTAAGTCGTTACCGGCAGGCCGAAAATGACTTGGGTGAAAAGGCCATAAAATGCAGTCGCGACATTTCCCACAGGAAACTACAGGAAATCGTCATCGTGCGCGGTGAAAAGGACAAGATATCCACCAGCAGTCAGGCACAGCAGTCTTTGCAGCAGGGGCTTTATTTTTTGAGTCATTCGGATGATGGTCAGCTGAATTCCTCTTTCACGAAGGTCGCAGATTCTGAAGATTTCATTCGTTGGAAGGCTTCCGGGGGTGCGGTGGTTTCTTATATTCGTGTGCCGGGCATGGGACACGCGTGGAGTGGCGGGGCCGCGGGATACACCTTTGCTTCGCCGAACACCTTCGATGTGACGATTCTTTTTCTCAATATGATAAAGTCCCGTTCCCGCTAAGCGTTCGCACAGAAGTTCGAGACGCTTTGTCTTAGGACCCCCGTATTTTTTTGAGACAAGGACTCCCCTGATATTCCACAATGAGTAGAATAATATTCAGATATCCGGGGGGATGTGTGAAAAAGAATAAGTTGGCGGCTTTGGCCGGGGCGTCCATATTGGTTCTTTCTTTTCAGAACTGTGCACCGCAAAGTTTGCGTTTTGATATGGACTCTGAAACGGCCTATCGAATTGACGGTGAACTTCCCGAAAATGCCAAAGTATCCGAGTTCCAAACGGAAGAATCTGTGGAATACCCATCGACACAGTTGGTTCTGGTGGTCGATAACTCCCAAACAATGAAGCAATCACAGGAAGAACTGGTGGCTCGTATCGACGGCCTGCTGGCCTCTTTGGCGACGAAAAAAGTGACTGTGCAGCTTATGTCCACCTCCAGCTATCTTAACCCCTCGGGCTCTTTGATTTATGGAAGTCTGAAAACAGGCAGTGAAGTTTATGTGAACGACATTTCAGAGCTGGCGGCCAATGACACTCAAGCCATTACCAAAACGATTTACGGTGGAAGTCCACAGTCTATCGTGCTGGACCCCCGTGATTCGGCGTCTGTTCGTCAGTCTCGCGTGAATAGTATCAAACAATCCGTGCTGAATATGGGAACTGCGGGAAGTGATAATGAATCCGCTCTGTGTTCGATTGTTCAGTGGGCGGCAAACAAATATCAGAAACCTGCGACAAATGAAAAGGTGGTTTTCTTCGTTCTGACGGACGAAGACAATTATCAAGGTCGTCATTGTATGAATGATCTGGTTTATAACTATGACCGCACGATGTCTGTCGTTTATAAAAGAGTCAGCATTCCATTTACGTTCACTGGGGTGGGCTATCGTGACGGAGTCAGCACGAACGTCGAAACGCGCACTTTCTATGGTTACAACTATCTGGCAAAAGGACAAAGTGAAGCAGGCTTGGCAGGACAGAACTGTCAGGGCGAGGACTTAAAGCGTGTTCAGGACAGTATGGCTGCGCTGGTTGGCAAGACAGCCTCTTATAATGGGGTGAATTTCCATTTTAACGAGGTTCAGCTGACCGAATGTAAATACACCGAAGTCGTTTCCACATACTATGTAGAGGAAAGCGAAGGTTTGACGGACTATTGTTCTCAGGCCTATCGTGGTCATGCGAATATCATGGCTTATCTTGCTTCCATTTACCCAGGGACTGCTGGGACTCAGGCCTGTAAAATGACGGGCCCGACAGGAGTGCGCCGTGGAATTGTACGCTCGGGGTATTTGCTGGAGGGCGGAACTGATACAGCCGAGAACTTCCTTCGCGATATTTCCAAGACGGCTCTGCAAGGAAACTACTTTATGGCGGTAGTGGGCAATACCCACGGTCAAAGCTGCGCGCTGAAAACGGGGCAGTCTTATGCGGAAACCTTTGAACGCCTGCAAAGCTCCAGTCCTGGCGTTGTGCAGACCTATTCCCTGTGTCAGGACGATGACGGATATAAAAAAGCCTTTGATAAAATCGCTTCGTCTGTTTCGTATATCAGCCAGGAGTTTCCTTTGGAGATTCCAGAGGGTATGAAGATCCGTGATGTGCTGTTAAAGAGAAAGAGCAGTACAGAGCTTGAAAAGGTCAAGGCCGATCAGTACGACGTGGCTGATGGTAAAATCAAATTCAGCCTTAAACTTGCCAAGGGAGACAAGCTGACCGTCGTCGTCTTCTAAGGCGACCCTAGATGACGTTCTTACCTGTGCACTCAAAACTAGAAATTATATCCTTGAAGTCTTTTGGAATTTCAAACTTTCGGCTGCGAATGATATCAATTGAAGTTTGGCCAGGCTCGAAAGACGTGTCGAAAACATAGTGCGTGCCCTTGCAATAAACGTATACGCTAACACTCGCCACCACTTTACCAGAACCACCCAGGCGATCCACCGCCGACAAGAGCATCAGCGCCGCCGGATAACTGTTAACGACACCGACTGATTTGTATACTGCACCACGAAACACAATCGTGTCTGCAATTGATTCTTTTTCAGAGTACTCGTTGCTTAAAATTACAGCCAACCAATTGCGCTCTGCGAGACCCTTCTCTGAACTTTTGTTGGAGGGAAAGCGCTTAAACACAACGCCAGTAGAATCAGACACATCTTCTCCGCCACCATTAGGAAGAAGGAAATAGTGTTCTTTGGGATATACGGCCGAAAAAAAAGGATTCTGAAATTTCGTGTACCCCTTGGGTACATTCGTTAAGCCTTTCCACTGAAATTTCCCTTTATCCAAAACAAATCCAACCTCGTTTCGAAGCGCTTCGGCAGGATTAAGACTTTGCTTTCCTTCAACGGAAGAAACCGGAAGCAACAAAACAAGAACAGCGATTACTTTACTCACCACGGTCACATCTAACTCCTCACACCAACTTCAATATATTCAATAAACTCATTATTGTGTACTATGTATCACCAGATACGCCTGAACTCTAGACCGGTGTCAGTAGGCCTTCTACCGAGATGAGGCCGGAATTGGCCCGGTGACCAAACCTTGGACAGTGACCTTGGGTCTTATTGCAGCTCAGGTCTGATTTTAGTGGCACCCGATTCGCAGTTGTAATGGTTCTGAGGTGGCCTATGTCTTTTGCTATTCGTCCTATTCTTGGATTTCTGATCAGTGCTCTGATGGCAGCGCCTGCGTTTGCCAACAATGCTTCTGTGACATCAGCAACATCCGTGATGCAAGCCCCGAAAAAGGACGGCCGCCGCTGGAGTGGCTTTATCAATTCCAGCTATTCCACCAACATGATCGACTATGAAGACGGCTCCCGTGGGGAATCCATGGACTATATGGCCCGCTTCAACCTTAAACTGAACAACACCTTCACCGCCCGTGTTCAGGGTGGTTATGCGCAGGATTTGAAAGACTCCCAAAACGATTCTTTCAGCAACACCACTTTCAGCGTGAACCGCACCCCGTTTGAGGTGGGTAAGCGTCTTTCCATGAACTATCGCGTGGGTATGGTGGCGCCGACTTCCAAAGACGCTCAGAAAAGACAAAACATGATTACGGCCCTGACGGCGGGAACGACTTTCATTGTCAATCCGGACTATCTCATTTCGGGACTGGATATCACGGCGACCCTGGGATTCAACCGCAACTTCCATCAGTATGAAACCGCCCTTGATGGGGCTGTGAACACAGAATATTCCTCAAACCAGGGTTTGTCCTTTGCTTATTCATTTGCCAACGGGATTTCCCTGTCCGCGGACTTTGTTCATATGAACACCTGGTCTTACCAGCGTGTGATGCGTGATTCTTTCGATTTCTCTCAGGAAATCGGTTATGAAATCAATCCTACGTTCTCGATTGCAGTGGGTCATACCAACAGCGGTTCGACTTTGAAACCGAATGGAACTGATTCCAACATCGACCTTATGGACGAAGACACGTCCCTGGTATATGGCTCTGTGACTGTTGTATTCTAAGGAACTTCATGAAACTGTGGCTGGCAATTCTCATTCTGATTTTGAGTTTCCAGCCGCACGCGCAGGCCACCACCCCACAATCCGGTTTTGACATCGTCTTTGATATCGACTGGACAACCTTTTACAGCGTCAAAAATCCCGAAGACCACAAAGGTGACCGCCAGATCCGCGTTGTCGAGGACAAAGCTTATCGCCACACTGATTTTTTGCCGGAAATGATTGAAGCCCTGATGCAAAGACATCCGGATGTGCGCATTTCATTTTTCAGCGGCGGCACCAAATCCCGCAACGAAACCCTGCTGTCGCAGGTGCATCTGTCCGACGGAAGATCCCTGCTGCAGATTGCCCACCGTGTGTTTTCCAAGGAAAACCTGCAGGTGGTTTCTCAGGATGAGACACTGGCATTCCCTGCCCGTTTTAAAAAGAATTTAAGCCTGGTCATGCCCGAAGCACCGCCGACACGCACGATTCTGATTGATGATCAGACAGACTTCGCAGTGAAGCCCCATAAAGCGGTCAGCTCTTTGGGGATCTTTGACTACTTTAAAAGCTTTGATCCTTCCATGGCGGGCAAACCCTATGCACCGGCCTCTTTGGAAGCTTGGAGCATGGAACGAAATAAAGCCCTGTTGTGGCTGGCGATGCTCGACACCGCTCTTGAAAACGCCCGCGTTCATGGCGATTTGGCCTCTGAAGCCCAGATCCAATGGAACCAACGCCCTCAGAACCGTTTCACTCTGGAAAAGGGCCGAACTCTGATTTCCCGTCCCAAAGCCCCTGCCTGCGGGCGCGTGTTCTAGATCACTGATCCTTCCACACCAGATTCATCAGCTTAATAAAATACAGATCCTGAATGGCATCGTAGGTCAGCGAATATGCCGTTGGGTAATAGCCGCTGATCAGCACTTTTTCCGGTGACGGAATCAGACTGGCAAACCAGTTGGTTGCAAGAATGAATTCCCTGGTCATCATGGGTTCGGCGAAGTTCATCTTTCCGTCGTAAAAGCCATAGATAAAGGTGCTGGTGAACGGCTGTCCGTTGTATTCGGGCGAACGCAAGTCCACCCAGTGCCAGCCCATCTGCGGAACCCCTTCCGGCGTCGGTGCATAGAAGGGCGGAATCAGCTCTGGTGCCGGTTGCTTCGTACAAACCGCAGCATCATCCCCCAGGCACGTGATCTTCTGACGGTCTGCAGAGCTGATCATGTAAAAGTGAAAGTCAAAATGAGGTCGGCCATAGATTGAATCCGGATCATGCCCATGGGGCATCCAGTCCAGCATCACGTGATTGTACGGAGGCATGGCCATCTCAGTGGGAAGCTCTACGATGAACACTTCAGGCGTATGCTCTGAAAGACCGTCCATGGCGGCTTTGGGGAAGGCCACACCAACGGAGATCGGCTTTCCCTGATCTGTTTCAATGAAGGTCCGCACCGAAGCGTTCCCCATCGGCGTGGCAGGCCCCCACACCATCTCTGCGTTTGCGATTGCTCCATACAGACACACTGACAGCCATAGCAGCAGCTTCATGCTTTCCTCCTTGAAGGGTACCTATAGCCAAACGTTAGAACGGTTTTGAGACAAGATCCTGTGTAGGGAATCAGCCCACTGCAGTGTCTCAAAATGAGAAGAGCCCTAATTGTCCCCTGATCAAACTCTGGACACCTTTCGGGGCTGAAATGCAAATAGTTCAAACTGGAGTGGTTTCACCGTGGCACCTTCAATGCATTTATATCCACTTAGGAGAGAGTCATTTCCCGAAGACCTTTATATTCGATATGGGTCCCGAGAGGTGACATTTTAGGAATGGAGAGAGTTATGTCTAACAAGTCTCAATACGCAAAGGCCTTCACAGCCCTACTGGCTCTGGCAATCTTTGCTACTGGTTGTACAAAGAAAAGGGACGCCGCTTTGCCGGAAGAAGCCCAGGAAAATGTCTTTGCAATCAGTGACATCCCGGAACTGCAAACTGAGAACTCTCAGTACGAAGTTCAGACTGATGACAGTCTCTCTACTCTAAGCCTGGGGGATTCCTCCAAAGCGACGGCGGAAAAAGGTGTGGTTGCGGTTCGCGACACCCAGGTTCCAAAGCGTCTTAAATATATGTTTAAAGGTCTGGAGATGTCCGGTCAGGCTGGCCAGAAGTACTCCATCACTTTCTCTGTTGATAAGCAATTCGTGACAGCTTACAAAATCGTGACTGACACCGCTGAATTGTCCAACCTTGAAAAGCATCTGGCTCAGGTGAAAGAGGAAGTTGTTCTTCACAAACAGCTTCAGAAATCCAAAGACAGCAAAAAAGCGAAGTCCATGGTGGCTTCCCTTAAAAAGATCCGTTCGGAAAAGCAGGCTCTTCTCTCCCAGAAGTCTGCAACTCTGCTGGTTCCTCTGTTCAAATTCAAAATCAATGGCTACGGTGTTTTGCAAAGAGTTAAAAATCAGTTGAACGAAGAGACCTCCACTCTTCGCATGAAAACAACTGACTGGACTGATGCAACTCACATTCAGGTGTCCATCAACCCGGCTGACCGTATGCCGGTGGGTATCGACGCTGCTTCCCGCGGCGATCTGGACCGCACTTTCGTAATGGATAAAATCAACAACAAGTTGATGACTGCTGGCACTTTGAACACTGACTATCAGATCCCAGTGAACCTGGAAAAAGACACTCGCATCCTGACTTTGCTGGATGTCGACGCTTTGCATGTGTTTGAAGTGGGTCAGATCGGTAAAACTGTACTGACAGACTCTCAATTGGCTCAGTTGAAATCCGGTGCTAAAAACGCCAACGTTCGCCAGTGCTCTGACGAACTGGTTAAAGCTCTTCCGGCTGATGCTCAACAAAACTGTATCCTGGTTCTGCGTTACGATGTTCCAGTAACATATGTTCGCCCGGAACTGGCAGCAGTTGACTACGAAGGCAATCAGGACGCGACAATCTCTTTCAAAGATGTTCGCGCTCGCGATGCTGTAGGTCTGGTTCAGATCGCTCAAAACGTAGAAGCTAAAAAAGTAGAGGCGAACACTCAGTTCGACCCGCGCACAACTATCAAAATCGCTGATGTTAAAGGTAAAGAGTTCTTCTATAAGCGCACGATCGAAGACGTGGCATTCTCTGCTGCTTCCCCGGGTCTGGCTGCGGGTATGGCGGGTTCTTTGACTATCGTTAAGTTCGACCTTGAAGAATCCCGTGTGGTTGTTCGTAAGGCAGACCTGATCGCTAACTACAAATCCGGTACAAACGCAGTCGATTACGAAGAACTGATGTCTTTGCCGGTGAAATACCTGAAACTGGAAGAAAAAGATGCAACAGGTGCGAAATACGCGATGGCTCGCCTGGTTGAAACTTCCCGTAAAGACGCCGAATACATGGAATTGGACTGGACGAAGAACTCTCTTCCACAGGACAAATCCCCTTACGCTGCTGTTTATGAAGGTTGCTTGACTGGCATCGCTGATGCTCAAGTGATGGACATGAACATGAAACTGGATCAGGGTGTGTTGAGCTTCACTCAGCAGTACTCCACAGGTCTTCGCTGGTCTTGCATCGGTGACTTCCAGGCCTTTGATGATTACAACGGCACTCCAGGTTACCAGGCAGCGGTTCGCGTAAAAGAACGTGTATCCTTCAAATTGAACGACGGTTCCACTGACAAAGCATTCGTTGAATCCATCCCGTTCTCTGCCCAAAATGCACTGGGTTACGGTGTTTGGACTATCGGTCAGGCTAACCCTGACAAAAACAACCTGCGCGGTCGCGAAGGCACTGAAAAAGCATTGCCAATGGTTCACGACTTCAGAAACGGCAAGAAACTGGTTTACACAGTGACTGGTCTGCCGACTGACAACGCTGAAATGCGCAAGCTTTATATCGAATCCACTGAAGAGCTGGTGAAGTCATGGAACCTCGTTTACAAGCAAGCTTTCAAAGGCTCTGCTTTGGAGCGCGACGGTGATTATATCGAAATGCAGATCGCTGGTGAAAACGGTGTTGAAGCTCACTTGGGTGATCTTGATAAGAACATCATCCACTTCGAGAACAAGCCTGCGGACCACGGTATCCTGGGTGTTTCCCAGGTTGGTTTCAACCCGCGCTCTGCGATCGTGGTTGCTGACTCTTTGATCCTTTACGCTGGTAACATGCTTCAAAGCGTGGGTGCGGACTTCCGCAACATGCAGATCAAACAAGACTGGGACAAGAAGAAAGAGGGCTTCCGTGAGCAAGCTCGTGCTCAACTTGCAAAACAGCAAGCCGAAGAGGCAGAAGCAGCAAAAAAAGCTCAGACTCAGCAAGGCACTGCACAGGACAAAACTGTTGCGGCGACTCAGTTCACTCGCAACATGGTGAGCAAACTTAAAGGTGTACAGACTGATGCTAAATCCAAGATGAAGGCTTCCAACATCCGCGCTTCCATGAACACATTGAAAGCGACGGTTGCAGAACGCAAATCTTTGGGTGGCAACAACAGCTTCAAGTTCTCTTCTCCACAGACTCAGGACGCTTGGATGAGCAAAGTCCACAAAGCAATGTCTGAAAAGCCAAGCATCACTCCTCGTGAAATCGAGACGATCATGGCTCGTGAGATGCTGGCGGCGAAAGGTTCCAAGCTGTCTGCGAAAGAAAAAGCGACTTTGGCTAAAACTGTTAAAATGGGTGAAATCCACGCCAAAATGATGGCGACGATGCAGAACACTCCAGGCTGTATGAAAACATCCGCGGAACTGGCTGATTCCAGCTTCATCGCGATGCCATTCAACCAGGCTTTGAAGATCGAAATCATCAACACTCTGGGTCACGAGATGGGTCACTCCCAGGGCTTGACTCACAACTTCATCGGTTCCTTCGATAAAGCGAACTTCGCCAATGAAGACGGCACTCCGAGCAAACGTAACTACTCTTCCATCATGGACTACCTGACTCCAGGCAAGTTCAACTGGGATGGTCTGGGAACTTACGACATCCGCGCTCTGCGTGCTTCTCACTTGGGTTTGGTTGAAGCGACTCCGGAAACGATTGCAAAACTTGAAGGCAACGCTGCTTCCAAGAATCTTCTTGTTAACGGCAAATTCCTTCACGTGAACACGATCAAAGAAAGCTTCGCCAAAAACGGCTGGGCTAACTTCAACAAGTACCAGGTTCAAGGTGTGTTGAAAGAGTACATGTACTGCACAGACAAAGACGTTGGTTACGAGCCTACGTGTGAGCGTCACGACTTCGGTACTTCCGCTCAAGAGATCGTTGAATCCAATATCAACGACTGGGAAAGCATGTACGTGAACTCGTTCCACTCCTGGGACCGTCTGGTGTTTGATGTTGGAACTTCCATCCGTGCAAGCTCCGCGTCCTCTTATTACCAGTTCCGTATGCGTAAATTCATGGACGAGTTGTTCTACATGCTGGTTGTTGATAACAGAAACCCTGCGATCCAGGACTACGTACAGGCTTCTTTGAAGACTTACCTGTTCTACACGCAGCTGATCAACACTCCGGATGCGAACTCTTTGTTCCAGAGCAGCGACCGTTTCATCGCGGTTCCTTACGAGAAGAAAGAAGTGAACGAAAAGGGTGAAGAGACTGGCAAGACTTCCATGGACGTTGCGATCGTTGAAAAACGTGCGATCCAGGATATCTCTGTAACCAAAGACCGTCTGGACACTGTAGGCCTTGAGTACGAAAAAATCACGGCTATGGAAATGCTGACTATGAAGGGCTACCCTTCATACAAGTACTACTACAACAGCATCCAGTTCTCGTTCCTGGACTTCGAGAAGTACATCCTGGGCATGGCTCCGCAAAACAGCCTGTTCGTGAACACGATCACGGGCATGATGCTGGATCAGTTGCAACCTACGTTCTCTAACGAAGACGTTCAATTGCAGCCAATCCAGGGTGAAAAAGCGACTGTGACTGCCTCCATGAGATTCTATGCTGGTATCCACGCCATCCTGAATCTGGAAGCGTCCACTCTGCGTGACAAAGACAACTTTGCAACTCTGTTCAAAGTTGGTAGCAGCCTGGGTCAAGCTCCATCTGACAGAACGGCTTTGAGCCAGTTGGGTGTATCTGAGAAATCCAAAACTCGTCTGAGCTTCTGGGCTCTGGACAACGCTTTGGCTTCCCAGACTCTGGTTAACGTGGCAGCTCAGAAAAACTTCTTCATCCAGAATGCAGAAGTTCTGAACCCACTGATGCAGAACATGGCGATCCTTCAGCTTCAGAACCTTCTTACTCAGGGTAAGTTGGCTGCGAAACTGGCGGAAGCCAAAGCTGCTCTGACGGCGAAACTGAACGAGCTGAACAAAGATGGCCAGATCGTTTCTGCGGAAATGGTTAAAGCCAACCCAGCATTCAGCATCGAGAATCAGGTTGAGTTGATGACTCAGATGAACGATCAGGTGATTTCTATCTCTGTAGCGGTTCTGACGAAACAACAGGGCGCTCAAGAGGCAGCTGGTGAACTGGCTGGTGAAGCGGCTCAATTGGCAGAAGTTCTTCCATTGATGGCTTTGGACTTCAACGCTCTGAACGAAGCGATGAAAACTGCGGGTGAAGCTCTTAGCAAACAGCAGGGTCTGGAAGTTCTGGCTCAATTGGGTGACATTTCTTCCCAGTTGGTTGATGGCGGCGGTCTGGAAGTTTCCTACGGCATCATCATGAAGAACCTTGAGTTCCTGAACAAACTGACTCTGATGACAAACCCAGAGTACAACAGATAATCAAAATGCTCTCCTGGCGCGGATTCCTTCTCTCCGGAATCCGCGCCTTTTTTTTTGTTTTAGACAAGTGACTTGAACCAAACAATAAACCAAGCATGAACCCGGAGTTTTTATGAAAAAAGTAGTGTTTGCTGCCCTTCTGTTAAGTGCCTCTTCCGCCCTGGCTGACGTCAGTTCATTCATCGGCCGTTACGACCTGAATGCGTCTGACATCAATGGTGAGACCTTCTGCTATGACGGAGTGATCATATCTGAGAACGAAGAATCTGAACTGGAGTTCTATCGCGCCGACGTCACCTATATGCCGCTTTATAAAGGTGTTGTGAATGGCGGGGCTCGCGACGTCAGTGGTTCTCACGGCGAGGCGTTGAGCTCTTCCAAAGGGAAGGAAAAAGTGACCTACAAAAACGGCACTCTGACATTCCAATACAGTGGAGTTAACAAGTTCCTGGGTGTGCCTGCCAGCCGCGTGCAGAGCGGTGTCTCCATGAAAATTTCTGAGAAAGGCCGTGTGCTGACTCTGACCCGCAAAGAATTCGAAGGTGTTGCCTTCGGCGTGGGTCGCGATGCTGTTGCCAAGTGCGAATACATTCGCAGCAAATAATCCCGGAATAAAAAAAGGGAGGCTTCTAGCCTCCCTTTTTCTTTTTAAACCCGTGCTTTCGGGAACAGTCCTTCACCCTTCGTGAAGAGCTTTTTCAACCAGACACCAAAGCTGTCTTCCGGACCCGGCAGACGTTCCGCGATGATCAGCCCTTCGCCACGAAGCTTGCTTACCAACGCCTTCATTTGCTTTTCAGATTCGTCGGAATGAGTGAACTTCACGCCGTAACCCGGGATATCCGTTCGGTTGTCCTTGTAAACCACCGTCCCGTTCACTTTGATGTGCTGGCTTTGGTAAGTCCACTCCATCTCAACCGTGTCATTTTCATTCAGTGCCGGTGCGGAAGAAAGGAACAACCCACCCTGGGAAATACTTTTGATAAAGGCTTTCTGCCCATTGGCAGAACCCATGTGATTGAAGTGATAACGTGGAGCCGCTTCCCACCAGCGCATGCGCGGATCGAAGTAAACCTTCTGCACGGAAGGCACCACAAAGTAAGCCACCACCAGAACATCGATCAAAACCACCACCAGCAAAAGCACCAGAGTGCTCATATTCATGTTGGTCCAATAACTGTAGATATTTGAAAGCAGAATCACCAGCAGACAACCCAAGTAAGCCCAGTAGCTCCAACGGCGGCAAATATAGATGAAAACACCTGCCAACACCGGCACCAGAACATAAAGAGCCACCAAAGGTTTGGGCAGAACTTCAAACCAGTAAGTCCACTGCTGCGACAGCGTCCTTCCGGAACGAACTGCATTCAGCAAAAGGTTACCCGCCGGAGCCAGGATGTGAAGCAAAGCAAGGATGATGAGGGACCATGGTTTTGTTTTCATATCAAAAATGATATGGAACCCTCAATTCCTAGACAAGGAAATAGTTGTCGATGCTCTTTTCAAGCCGTTCGTTCAAATCTTTCAGGCTGCCCAAAGTTTCGATCTTGACCACTTCGTCCACAGGATAAACAACAGCCAGTTTCACCTGCTGCACGTTTTCCAGATACTTCATGCGATACAAAGCCCAAGTGTAGGCCTCAAGCTGCCTGAAAGCTGTGTCAGAATACCGTTGGGACCCGGTTTTGTAATCCACCATCCACAACGTCCCGTCAACAATGCCCCAAAGATCGATCTGCCCCTGCATCAGGGCCTCTTTGTACTTCAGAGCAAAACCCCACTCGACAAAACCTTCGTTGATGATTCTTAATAGCGGCAGTTCCGGGGTTTTCGCCAGGAACTCCAGCGGCTTTTTAAGGTCCTCGTCTGAAATCTTCAAAAGCTCATCAAATGAAGTGAACTTCAAAGCCTCAAACAGTCGGTGAGCATTGGTCCCCTGCTGAGCCCGCGCCAACCCAGACCCCAGCTGAGAAGCTTTCGGCGTGTAACCGCCACCAGCCTGCACACCCTCGGGGGTCACCAGTTCAGTGACCGAAATGTATTTTCGTTTTTCAGAAGCCTCGGCCTGCCATTGCGACCGCAGGTCTTTTTCAGCCAGGTCCTGCTCTGACATTTTGACCGGTTGAGGATTTTCACTGCGTACAACGTAAGAGAAATCTTTTTCCTCGTGAAGACCTTCTTCCAGATTCAACGGGCAATGGGCCGCCCAGGATTTCTTCCCGATTTTTTTATCCCACAACAGTGTCACCCCGGATTTTGCCCGGGTCAGAGCCACGTACAAAACACGGTTGAACTCTTCAGTTTCACGTTTGCGCAGTTCTTCCACAATCTGATCGGCCAGCACACTGCCGGCCATGGCTTGAGTTTCTTCGTTGCGCACTTTCAGGGACCACAAGCCGGTTTTTTCATGAATACTCAGAACCGGCGCATGACTTGCGCGCGGGTCATTACCCATACCCGGCAAAATCACCTGATCAAACTGCAAACCTTTTGACGCGTGCACGGTCATAAAGTTCACACGCTTTGGTTCAATCACCGGCGTCGCATCCGCATCCTCGCCCCCTTCGTCCGTAGACAGGGTTTCAAGACTCGAATCCAGGAAGTCCAGATAGTTAAAGCCCGGACGGCGTTCTTCCTGCGAAAGCAAAGACACCACTTTCCACAGATTCGCCTCGCGACGACCGGTGGAATCAATGCGGGCGGAATAATCAAACAGCCCCAGGTCAATCAGCGCCTTTTTCAATGTCCAGGACAGACCTTTGACTTCGGCCTGCGCCAAAAGCGCCTTCATCACCCGCAACGGATGAATTTCCGGCTTCTGATCCAAGGTTTTTTGCGCCTCTTTCCAGAAAGAATGACGGAAAGAATGGCAACAAGAAAGAATCTCGCTGTCCGGCAAAGCCAGCCATGGGGATCTTAAAAGCGCCACGAAATTGGCATTGTCATGAGGATTCACCAAGAACTTCAAAACCGCCAAAGCGTCCAGCACCTCGCGGCGCTCATAGAATCCGCTGCCGCTATGAAGCTGCAAAGGCACGCCGTATTCCTGCGCGACTTTGGCAATGTCTTCCAACGTTCTATGAGTTCGGCCCAGAACACAGATTTGCTCCGGACTGGTTCCGGATTGCAAAAGCTCCTGAATGCGTGCGACGGTGGCCAGAATCTCGGCCGAAGTTTCGTCCTCGTCACCGGTTTCAGACAGCACAACCTGCACCACCGGAGTTTCGGGACCTTTTTTCGGTTTCTTTTCATCCGGGGTCATCGCAGCAAACTGCGAACCCAGGCGAGTGAAATAATGATTGAAGAACTCCAGCACTTCCGGCGACGAGCGATAGTTCACAAGTTTGACCTGCACGTCGCCCTGCTGGGCTTCGATTTCGGCCACTTTTTCACGGAAGACCTCTGAACGGGCGCCACGGAAAAGATAAATACTTTGCTGTGGATCCCCGACGATGAACACCGGCTTTTCCCCAACAAGGTGGCGCAACAGTTCCACCTGTACGGGACTTGTATCCTGATACTCATCCACCATCCAGAAGTCCCACTCTTGCGAGAACTTCACGGCGGCATCCGGCTGATCCAAAGTGATTTTGGAAGCCAGGGTTTCAAGATCACTCATGGATAGCAGACCGCTTTCAAGCTTGGTCTGCATAAAGTCGCGGCAGAAATTCTGCGCCAGTTCTTCAAACAGCGCGCAGTTCTTTTCATGGCGATCCCAGTATTCGGGACGATAGCGTGGCTCGGCCAACAAACGGTCGACGCGGTCACGCAGTTCTTCCAGCTCTTCATTCAGACTTAAACTGAATGGCGGGGTCGCTTTGCGAAAGACCGGCTTGCTGATGTTTTCCCAGAAAGATTCCAGACGGGCAAAGAAGGCCTCCCAGTCACCGTTCGAGGCATTCCAATCAAAGCCAGTCATAGCCCCGGCATAATCAACCCATTTGTCATTGCTGGTTTCCTGGGAAATTTCCAGGCACACCCGGCGTAAAGCTCCGCCGATATCAGACACAAACTTGGCGGTTTCTTTTTCCATCTCGCCACGGCGGATGAAGGTCATTCCCGGGAAAATCACCTGCTCGCCGAAAAACTTCAGCAGCGCCCCTTCCAGGGTCTGAAAGTCATATTCTTCCAAAAGTTCCTGCAACTGCGGATTTTCCAGCAGATATTTGCGCATGATCTTGCGCGCTCCTTTGCGGATTTCAGAATCACTCATGATCTTGTAATCCGGAGTCAGGCCGATGGCAGAACCATAACGGGAAAGGAACAGACTTAGCACCCCGTGGATGGTTGAAATCTGCACCTGGGATTTTGAGCTGACAAACTGGAACAGGTCATCACGCTTTTCATCCAGAGCTTTTCCCAACAGACGCTCTTTCAGTTCTTGCGTGGCCTTGCGGGTGAACGTGGTCACCACGATGCGGGGGAACTTCCCGTGCTTTTCCTTAAAGTCGCTCGCGAACTTCAAGAAAGTCTGGGTCAATGTCGTTGTTTTCCCCGCACCGGCACCGGCACGCAGGATGATATTTCTTAGTTCAGGTGTGGTGCCCGACATTGTCGCCTCCACTCACAGCTAGTACAGGTTTTAAAATCTGCGGGCTTCGCATCACATTCGCCATTTTTGATGCGACCCAAAGTCGTCATTAGAATCTGGCTGAATTCCGTCAGATAGCGCTCTTTGGCTTCGAAGGTGGCGTTTTTGTCTTTACGTTTGTTGGCGGGATACAGAACCCCGGCAAGGTCATCGACTTTGAAGCCCTTGCGTTCAAAATTTCTGAAAACATAATAGAACAAGCCAATGACCTCACCCTGCACATCCTGCACAAGGCCCTTTTCCAGAACCCACATATAGAACAACAGCTGCAATTCATGGTTTTTCAGCCAAGAGCCATGGGCAGAAATCCCGCCCGAGGAACTTTTATAGTCAACCACCACCAGTTGCTTGCCGCCATCACTGTCGATACGGTCAATCTGACCTGAAATGCGGAAGCAGTTGTCACGAGCCTCGGTGGAAATATCCCCCGATTGCGGATCCAGATAGAATTCAAAACGTTTTTCACGTCCGACAGTGCGGGTTTTCTTGAACTCTTCACGCCAGCGTTTTTCAAAATCCAGGAAACGCAGGCCCAGTTGAATGTGCTTCTTTTTTAGCGGAGTCCACAGACGCTCGTCTGCAAACACCAGCTTCTTTTCAACCCGCACGGCTTCAAGCAACTGATCCAGCTCTTCAACCTTCCAGTCAAAACACATGGGTTCAATTGTCAGTTTTTCGAAAATGGCGTGGGCTAACTGCCCGCGCGTGCGGTGATCCACGTCCAGATCAACATCCGGCAGGTCTTTTAATTTGAAATATCTTTGTGCCGCGAAGATAAACGGACACTCCAGGAAGCTTTCCACCGCGGACGCCGAAATGCGTGGCAATTCGGGTGATGCAATTGTGGCAAAGGGAACTTTCCCCAGATCCTGAAGGATTCTTTGTTCGACCAGTTCTTTTCTTCCGGCCAGCAGAGGGCGCTCCCCGCGCTGAGTGGAATGTTGCAGTTCATCCCAACGGGTTTCCAATGGCACGGTCAGTTTTTCATGCTCGCCTTGCAAGCTCATCCAGAAAGTGGCCGGTGAACACAGGGAACCGCTCAAGTCCGTGGCGCCGAAGCAATAAAGGTCTTCATCACTTTCAGCTTCTGCCAACAGGCGCAGTTCAAACTCCAGATCGCTTTGATCCGGATTGTCCAGATAGAAACCAATGTCTTTGGCTAGTTCAAAATAGTCTTGTCCCGAAAGCTGGGTCTTGTTGCGACCCTTCAAAGCTTCATCAGTCAAACCCACGAAAATACGACGACGGGCTTTTTCACTGTGTGCCGACATCAGCTTCGTCGCCATGATCCCGCGAGGCTCGCCTTTTTCCAAAGTGTATTCCTTGGCAGCGACGATGCTTTCAAGGTAGCTCAGCCATTCCTTCCAGGTCAGGGAAGTTCCGGCCACGGCGTTTTGCAAAAGTTCGCGCAACACGACCTGCACGATATCTGTTTCATCGGAATTCCAGGATAACAAAGCTTTCGCAACAAATTCATCACGCTTTAAGAATCCCCCCAGATCCATCTGTTCGAAGAAGACCTTGTGCACGATTTCATTGCGCGCAAGATCCTCGTTCACATACAGACTTTTAAACAGGGACCGGAATTCCTCATAGCGCAGCTGCTGGGCTTCTTCTTTTTCAAAGAACGAAATCTCAAGATCTGAAGTCGACAGTCGGCCGCTTTTGGATCTGAGCAGCGCCAGCCAGCGGGTCACTGAAGGCAGGCTTTGCGCTTTGTGAGTGATGTCTTTTTGAACAGGAATGCCTTCCTCAGCCAAATAAGCCTGAAGCACGGGCCAGTAGGTTTCAATGTCCGGTGCAATAACGGCGATATTTTCCGCGACGATACCCTGATCCAGCCACTGACGGACCTGACCGACACTGTGTTTGATTTCAGCCAGCATGCCTGAGAAGCGCAGAACTTCTGATTTCTTTTCACCACGCACCACCGCCGGAAGCTTTTGCACCCCGGTGCTCATGGCTCGCAGATCTTCATACGGTCTTAACAGGAAATGGAAGTCGGCACGCCAGACCGGTGTTGGCTCCAGCACCACGACATCAACAGAACGGGAAAGCACCTGCAGAATCTCGGCTTCCACGCGCGTGATCTCACCGCTGAGATCCACGATCAATGGCATATTCCAGACTCTTTCCAGGTCATTGAAGTTTTGCAGGTACGCCGTGATCCAGTCCGCCGTGATCACACGGTGTTCCTGCAGCAGCTTCAGCGCACAGAAACGCGCGCGCAGATACCATTCTTTCCAGCGGTTCATGGCTTCAGGGTGACTTTCAAACCATTCCGTCAAGCGAGCTGTGCCTTCCGGGTGAAAGATCACTGCCGCCATCTGATCGATGTAGCTGAACACCGTGTCTTCGGCCGAGGAATTCACGCCCAAAACTTCGGCGTGTTCATCCATGATCGTGCGCAGAAGAGATCTGGCAAATGGATCACTGACCAGACGAAGCCCCGGATCCAGACGCTTAAGCAGCATCTTCCACAGGTCACTGGCACGCAGGACGGATTCATCGATGTACTGGCCATCACGGCCCAGGATTTTTTGCTGAAGCTCAAATTTAGTGCGCAGATCCGACACGAGCCAGGATTGCTCGCGGGGGTTGTAATTAGCGAAGATCTCAGAAATCTGAGATCTACTTTCAATGGAAATTACTTTCAGCATTCAGGATTACCGGCGTTGTTTCAGTTTTCTCTTCTTGCCGCTATTATCCGTGAATTTGAAGTTAGCATCAAAGCTTAAATCAATGCTGAGGCCCACCATGATGCGATTGTCAGCACTCTGACCCGGATAGACACCCAGCTCTTCTGTGTAACTTGCAGCATCAAGACGGAAAATAAAGAAATCAAAGCCCGCACCATAGGAGAAATACCCCTGATTAATACCGGCGCGGATATCCAGGAACGGAATTGAAATCTCGGTCCCCAGATGCAGTTTTTTACCGATCTGAATGTCCGGATCCAAAAGGTGCTGACCTTCCAGCGCCACAATCCAGTCAAGCCCCGGAAGATCAAAGCCCAAAGAAACCCCGGCCCCCAGATTCTGAGGAATGTGCGAAGGCGCCTCTGCCCCCGCGGTCTTTTCAAAGGCCGTGCTACCCACATCTTTCCATACCACTGTCAGTGTTGGATTTAGCGGAGTATCTGCCTGGGTCAGAATTGCGAGATCCACGCCATAGCCCGTGCCCTTGTTTTCAAACTGATCCATGATGGCGTTGATGTCACTGGCGTTCGCCACGGTCGTCAGACCCAGCTCTTGCACGTCCCCGCCCCAGCGGTTCACACGCTTCAGCGCCAGTCCCAGGAAGGTTTTCGGACCCAGTGGATATGCGCCACCGACATAGTAAGCCGAATCGTTGCGGAAGTAGGTCGTAAATTCGGGATATCCGGGATTATGCAGCTCCAGCGAAAGAGTATAGTCGGTGTAATAGCCAAAGCCGATATAGGGCAACGCAATGGCAGCACTGCCCGTTCCCAGGAAATGCAGACGACGACCGAACAACCCATTGTAAGTCGACGGATCATCCCCATCGATGTCTTCGATGGCGTCCAGATCCTCTTTAGTCGGAGTTCTGCCACCAAGGCCCACACTCAATAGATGAATATCAAGACCTTCGATTTTTCCCATCGCGGCCGGATTCGAAAACAGAGCTTCTGATCCATGAACTGTGGTCAGCATCGTGCCCCCCATCCCCATGGAACGAATAGGACGATACATTTGATTGATCTCTTGCGCCTGCACAGGCAACCCCAGAAGCACAAGAATGAAAGACGCCAGGAACTTCATCATCAGAACCCCGGAATTTTCAGTCGAGGACAGCACGCGGCTGCATCGGGATAAACTTTGGTTGGATCACAGGCGCCAAAGCCCATGCCATTGGTGTCCATCAGAACACGAATGGTATAAAGCAGTTCAGGCCCCACGGCAGCTTCATTGGTGGCTGTACAGTTGCCTGCACCGGCTACGGATTCACACTGCTCTAAAGCATCTTGCAACGCCGTCAAAGTGGAGTTGTCTCCGGACAGGACGGAAGCCAGCGCAGAGATGTTTTCGAAAATCAAACCGATGCCTGAAGCAACCTTTTTGGCTTCAGTGTCAGTGATGGATCTTGTTGGTGCCACCACCGGAGCGGGAATCGAAAGAGGATTCTGCGGGCTTGGGCCCGGCTGCGCCCACCCGTCAGTGGCTGTCGCAGTACCCGGAGCACCGGAATAGTTATGACAGACGCTGTAATTGGTATTGTAAACGCCATCCACCACGCCATCATTCGTCGGATCCAGTTTCGCACTGATCGTTGTTCCGATGCGGGCAATACCCAGAATGGTCATAAATAGATTCTGATCCTGAGTACGCTGCAAAACTGTTCCCAGGCTTGAGATAATAGAAATCGCCTGATCACAGGACGCGGTATCCAGGGTGTTGCCACCAAAGATGGAAACAAAGAACGGAAAAATATTCGCTGACGGACTGTTTTGCATCCCGCTGATGATATCCACGAAAGTGAAACCACATTTTCCGGCATAAGCTCCGGCCAGCGTTTCTTTCACACTGACTTTCGCAGCATAAGTTGGCGACAACTGATTTTCGATAATATCAATAGCTTCGTCCCATTCAAGGGCATCAAGCTTTTTCTTGGCTTCATAATAAAGCGCATCGTCTGAATCGGTGTCAGAGACATCCGTCAGCAGATTGGGCTGCGCACAGGAAGTGGTCAGAACCAGGCTCAGTAGAATTATGAAAGCTTGTTTAACACATTTCATGCTTCATCCTTAAAACCGGTATGCGAACTTGACGGTGTATCGTCTGTCTTCTTTGGGTGCATCTGCGGTGCCGACTTCTTCGCCGTAGGTGGCAAACTGCCACTGAAAGCTTTCGGAGGCGAGCTCCATACCAGCGGTCCAATATCTTTGATTATATCCGGCACGGGCAAAAACCACATCCCCGAAGTTCAATTCGAGACCGCCGTGGATCAATTTGGCTTTGTCCTCTTCATCCCCTGATGTCAATAAACCACGGTACTCTACAGTCCATGCAGAGCGAACGTAGTTAGAATGAATCGGAAAGATTGCTGCTGCGACATCAATGTCCTGCTTCACCAAATTGGGACGGTTGGCTGTGTCTAATCGGACACCATGTGCCTGATCGAAACTGGTTCCACCCACATCACGAACCACAGCAGAAATTGTTGGAATCATTTTCCACGGAGCCGCCAGAATCAAACCAACATCTGTTGAAAGGCCCACGCCTTCACTGGCGATAGAATCATAGTCCATCGGACCCGTCGCCGACAGAGCCGGATCATCGACTTCCACGCGACTGATCAGCTTGGTGTTGAACCCCAGTTTCACCCGCCCGTCGAAGAAGCGGAAGTTGAAACCCAGAACGAAGGCAAGGTCATTGCGATAATAGGCATCCACGGTGGTGCCATCATCAGACATCATCGCATCCAAAGTGTAATTTCCATAAATACCCACACCAAAGTTTCTGCCCACGAATGACGGGAACACCTGAAGTTTGGCGTGGTAAGGCATATTGCGGTTTTTTTCCAAAGCCCCCAGCACATCTTCCAGACTGTAAGGATTGGAGAATGATGAATCCGCATAGAAGCCTTGAGTTTCAGAACCGAATTCGATCTCTGGATCGAAAATGGTTCCATAGAAATCACGAAGCTTACCCAAAGCCGCGGGATTCACCAGCAAAGCTGTTTCATCATTGGTTACAGCCAGGCAGGCACCGCCCATTCCCAGGCAGCGGACACCGCTATAAAAATTTTGGCGCGCACGAGCGTTCACATCCGGTGTGAACACCATCAACAGAACTATTTGAATGAGCGCTATCCACAAAATCCTTTTCATAGATACCTCGTTAATAAGAAGTCGAAACAAGTCATTATGCTTATCGGTCGATCAGGGGATCACATTGAGACGTTTCAGAAAAATACATTCAAAGGTCCTGCTTACATATTCGTTACGAATTCACGACCAATGTCATTTGCGAGTTAAGGCCGCCGGAAGAAATCCGATAAGTTCTCTGTACTTTAGACCAAGGAGTTTCCAGGATGTTTTCGAAGAAAATCGCAACTATGATTCTAGGATTGAGCGCAGCTATTCTCACGGGATGTGAGGGTGAACAAACTGAAAAAGACATGATCGCCGAAGCCCAGTTCTGCCTGGACGAAGCGCGAGATGCCGCCTCTGCCAATGCCTGCATGAGCAAGATCAACGGCATCACCTCCCCTAACGCTTATACATTGAGATGTGCTGCCGGGTTTATCTCTTCCGGTATCACTTCGGCTGCCAATCTGTCCTCGGCCCTGACTGCGATCAGTGAAGGCGGCGGTCCAACAGACATGCTAACGGCGCTAAGTTTTGACGATGTCGTACTAGCCAACAACACAGCCAATTATTGCAATCAATCCGGCCAAAAAGGTCTGGCATTGATAGGAGCAATGGCGAAAAGCGCCACAGCTCTTTCAAATGCAGCGAACTCCCTAAACTTGGGTTCCTGTGACGGAAGCGACATCTCCTCGTGCGATCCAGCGGCAATTGAAAATGCCATTAGTGACATTCTCGCTAACCCGAACTCAAGTGCCGCGATTGAGGCCGTAGAAGCTATCGGCTCCTCTATTCAGACTGTATACTCAGTCACTTGCGGGGGCACCAACAACGCCAACTCAGACATCTGTGGTGACATCAACCAAGCGGCTGCTACAGCTGGCATTGACATATCCACCGCGGATATTTCAGCCATCGGCCAAGCCCTGCTAGCTCAATGGAATCCAACCCCATAATCGCAAAAGGTACCTGCTTACTTTTGCATAAGCTTTGCAGCAAAATAGAAAACGGCCCATTTTAGGGCCGTTTTGCTTTTTCCAGATCTGAATTTCAGTTTTAGAAGTCGAGGTTGAGACGGGTCATGTACACGCGGCTTTCCACCGGAGTGTTGCGGGTTCCGACGTCATCCGCGTAAGACGCGAAATCCAAATTAAAGATCCCCAGCTCCGCGGAAATACCCGCTGTCCAGAAGGCCTCTTTCAAACCCACGCGATAATGACCTTTCCACCAGGTGGAAACAGTCCAGTCGAACTCAAAGCCCAAGTGAACACCTTTTCTCCAGTTGAAATCAGGGTGTCCCAGATCACGCACATCCAAAACGCCGCGACCGCCAAAGATCCACATGCTTGGGTATTCCCAGCGCGTTCCGATGTCGACAACACGGTAAAGCTTTTCCGGCTCGCCGTTTTGACCTTCTTTATTCAACAACTTCAATGAAGAACCAAAGCCGGTTTCAGCCACGTTACGAACAACCAAACCCACAGTCGGGCTGGCCAGGCGAAGCACAGACCACAAACCTGAATCCGGTAATTCCGGAGTCCACAGGAAGCCGATGTCGGCATCAATCGTGTAACCTTCCAGCAGGTCCTCTTTCTTGATGATCTCGTCACCAGTTGAAAGATCCACGGCACTGATAGGACGGCTATAGAATCCACGGTTCACAAATTTACCCGTCACACCCCAGGACAGACGTCCATGGTCCACACCTTTGACGTCATCAGCATAGGAAAGTGCCAGTGTTGTATCCGCATACACCGTCGTATTGATAGTTGGACCCAACTGCTGGTGCATCGCCATTTCCAAAGAAACATCCGCAGGGATCAACGCGATCCCCCAGTTTGGACGAACCCAGAAGCCCTCCATCGGAGCAATTCGCATGGAATAGACTTCACCATAGTTCTTTTCAATCAACTCAAGGTAAGCTTGCTGCTTCTGCTGCTCTGATTGATTGCTTTTTTCAATGTCCGAATATTCATTGTAGAAATCCATCGCCCCTGGCGTTCCACCCGCCGTCAAAGACAGATTGATTTGACCGTCTTCACGACGAGCCAGACCTGCCGGGTTATAGAACATCGCCGAATAATCATTGGCAACCGCCACGAAGGCGTCACCCATCCCCAGGGCCCGAGGCGCCTGATAGTGATGGTGAATGGTGGTGCTGACGCTTTCAGCCTGCGCAGATACAGTGGTGATCATCGCAGACAGGCCCGCGAGGAACAGGAATCCTCTATTGAACATAAATTTTGCCTCCAAAATTCTTACCATTGATTGTAGACATAATTTATACTTTGTCTTATGCGAGTTTTTCTTAGCCTCCTTTTTTTGACCTTGGTCGTGAGTTCAGTTCAGAGCATGGCAGCTCCCACAACAACGACCACTTTAGAAACCTCCCCGCTTTCAGGCGAGGACGACGCGGATCTGGCATCTGTGAAAGTCTCAGATTTTGCAGAACGCAAAGAATTTCTGATTCAGACTGCCGTCGGATATCAGAGCGGAAATTACCTGGAGCGTGATGAATGGGCCCAAGGCCCTTATCTGGCAGTGCGCTTTGCTTTGCTGAAACAGTCCCCTTTGCCGGCCTGGGACTATGAACTTTCCTATAACACAGAGGAATTCCTCGGAGTGGGATTGGGCCACCGCTGGTACTTCGCGGAAGAAGACCGTTATCTGCCTTACGCGCGTCTGGGCGGCAATGCCTATCTGGAATCTTCAGATGGTGTGACAGGTCTGATTGAAATCCGCCGCTGGCGTGTGCATGCCGGGATCGGTGCTGGCGAAACGTTCACCGGCGAAGTCGGCACCGGGTTTTCAGTGACCGGGCCGGATATCTATGCCCAGTTCGGTTATAACTTTCAATTCTGATTTTTTAGCTCTTCCAGCCATTTCAACAACCGGTCCACTTCGCGCAGCAAATGCTGCTCGTCGCGGTTGTTGTGCAGAACAAAGTCCGCCTGCTGCTCTTTGAACTGAATGGGAATCTGGGACGCAATCCGCATCTCGATTTCATCCTCGCTCCAGTTCTGGCGGCGCAAACGCTCTTTTTGCTGTTCCTTCGTGCAGGCCACAACAATTACCCCGTCAAACTGATCCTTGGCGCGGGTCTCAAACAACAATGGGATATCATAGATGGCAAGCTTGTGCCCCATGTCCTCGTGCAGACGGCGGCGGCGGCGGGTTTCCTCGCGGATCAAGGGATGAGTGATCGCTTCCAACCTGTGCAAAAGCTCGGGATGCCCGAAGACCTTCTGCCCAAGTTTGCGCCGATCCAGGGCTCCTTCGGCAGTCAGAAACTCTGGACCGAACTCTTGTATGACGGACTTAAGTCCAGCAGAGCCCGGTTTCACGACTTCCTTGGCAATTTCATCAGCATCCACCACCGGAATGTCATAAGTTCGGAGCATTCTGCTGACCGTGCTCTTGCCACAGGCTATACCTCCGGTCAGTCCAATCCATTTCATATTTGAAACTCCTTAAGGATTATTTTTATTTTACCGATAGTCTTCTCAAAGGGGAACATGATTTCATGTCTCAAGCTGTGGAACAGTTCGGAAAATACATTCTTCTAGAGAGACTCGCCGCCGGCGGTATGGCGGAAGTGTATCTTTCTAAATCCACAGGCGCAGTGGGCGTCAATAAGTTCGTCGCAATCAAGCGCATTCTTCCCCAATATTCCGATCATCAGGACTTTATTGAGATGTTCAAGGAAGAGGCAAAGATCGCCGTGAATCTGAATCACGGGAACGTTGTCTCAATTTACGATTTCGGGGTCGAAAGAGCCCAGTTCTTCCTTGTCATGGAATACGTCGAAGGCCGCAACCTTCGCCAGATTCTGAATGAGCTTAAGAAAACCAACACTCAATTCACCATCGAGCAGATCGTATACATGATCAAAGAGGTCGCGGCTGGTCTTGACCACGCTCACCGGTGCATCGATGGCACCACCGGCAAACCACTGAACATCGTTCACCGTGACATGAGTCCGCAGAACATCATGGTCAGCTTTGAAGGTGAAGTGAAGATCATCGACTTCGGTATCGCCAAAGCGGAAACGCAGATGGAAGCCACCAAAGCCGGTACTCTTAAAGGTAAATACGGTTACATGAGCCCTGAGCAGGCAGATGGTCAGTCCATCGACCCGCGCACGGACATTTTCTCTATGGGTATCGTCCTGTGGGAGCTTCTGGCCAACGACCGTCTGTTCACTTCCAACAGTGAAGCGGCGATCCTGCGCAAGATCCGTGAATGTCAGGTGCCTTCCATCAGAAAGATCAATCCTTCCGTTCCACCGGAACTGGAAAGAATTGTGAACAAGGCGCTGGCGAAAGACAAAAGCCTGCGTTATCAGACTGCGGCGGCATTCCACCGTGATCTGAACCGTTTCCTTAATACTCAGTATCCAGAGTTCTCCCCGCACGACTTCAGCGTGTTCATGAAGAACGCCTTCTCGGCAGCCTTCCTTGAGCAGCGTCGCAAGCTGGTTGAATTCGCCAAGATTCAGGCGCAGCCGGTTTCTGAAGACAAAACCATTGTCACTCAGACAGACATGCGCACACCTCAACGTCCCCCGGCTTATGCCCCTCCCGCGGAAGCAGCCGAAGGCGAAGAGCGTCTGGATCTGGACACCTCCACTGATATTCGTGTGAACCTGGACAATCTGAAGACGCCACCAAAACCTTCCATGCCCAAGGTTCCAGGCGCAACAGACACCAACATCACACAAACCCGCACGTCGGCTACAGGCACTTTTGCCTCGGGCCCGGGCACCATGACTCGCACTCCTTCCAGCGTTTCCCCGATGGGAACACGCACGTCCATCGGCAGACCGGCGCCAAGTTCTTCCATGGAAGACATCACCGGCCTTGCGATGAAAGCCGTGGGTGCTTTGCTGGTTGTTGTGGGCTTGTGGTGGGGTTACACCAATTTCGTTGCAAAAAAATCTCCGGGTAAATCCGGCACGACAGCAGGCCTGACACCGAAACCGGCCAACACGGGCAATGCCCAGGCTGCCGGCACCATGCAACAGACCGAACTGGCTGCAACTTCTCCGGAATACACTGTGACCATCTATTCCAATCCGGGCGGTGCCCGCGTGGTGATCGATGGCAACGACACGGGTGAATTCACACCGGTGCGCAAGACCGTGAAAGCCAACACTCCTTACAGTCTGCGACTGGTGAAGGAAGGTTACACGGATCTGGTGACAACCATCACTCCAACTTACGAGGCGTACTCTTTCACTGGAACTCTGCAACGACTTCCAAGAGTGGCTTCCCTGATTATCAACATCGTCAACGGCGGCGCTAATCCGGAACTTCGCATTGCCGGTGTTCCAGTCAGCATCAAGCCAAGCGGTGACGCTTATCTGATTCAGGCTGAAGTTGGTGTCAAAATACAGGCTAGAAACAAGACGACAGGACTCTCTGCAGAAACCACAATTACGGTTCCGGCAGACCAGAGAAAAATTGTAGATTTATATCTGAAATAATCACTTCGTCGCAAAGTTACGGCAACCAGGAGTTTTCATCATGACGAAGCCCACCACTTTGGGTCATTCCATTCTAAGCATGCGCAGCCGCAGTCCTCATCACGTGGCTGTTAAATACAAAGTCAATGACTCCTGGAAAGAAAAAAGCTGGAACGAATACTATTCGGACATCGAAGCTGTCGGCTGTGCCCTGCTGTCTTTGGGAATCAAACCCGGTGACCGCGTGGCCATCATGGCGAACACCCGCCTGGAATGGTCTACGACCGATCTGGGCATCTTTGGCATTAAGGCCATCACTGTTCCAATCTATCAGAACAACACCGCTGATGATGTGGAATACATTCTGAACAACTCTGAATCCCGCATTCTGATCTGCGAAAGCCGCGGACCTTTAAAAACGTTCGAGTCCGTGAAGGCAAAATGCCCGAAAGTGGAAAAGGTCATCGTCTTTGACGAAACCTGCCCGAACCCGGAGGCGATCACGTGGCCGAAACTTTTGCAGATGGGTAAAGACTATCTGGCAAAACACCCAAGTCAGTTCCAGGAACTCTGCGCTTCTTTGACCCAGGAAGATATCGCCACTATTTTGTACACTTCCGGAACCACCGGTCGCCCAAAAGGCGTGGTGATGACCCACCTTCAGGCGATCAGCGAAGTCAGCGAAGCTTTCCCGCTGTGTGGCGCCACCGAAGCGGACACATCCCTGTCCTTCCTGCCTTATGCACATATTTTGGGACGCATCGAACACTGGGGTCATGCCTACATCGGCTTCACCCTGGCATTCGCGGAAAGCCTGGAAAAAATGCGCGGCAATCTGACAGAGGTTCGCCCGACCTTCCTGATGTCGGTTCCCCGCATCTTTGAAAAAATTTATGCTGCAGTCACCGCACAGATTCAAACCCAGCCGCTGAAAATGAAAATCTTCAACTGGGCTCTGGAAGTCGGCACCAAAGTGGGCGACTACAAAATGAGTGGTCAGGTTCTGCCCCTGGATCTGCTGGTGAAATACGAACTGGCGAAAAAACTTGTTCTGGACAAAATCCCCACGGCATTCGGAGGCCGTTTGCGCTTTGCCATCAGTGGTGGCGCACCGATCCCTCGTGAAATTGCGTTGTTCTTCCACGCCGCTGGTGTGCTGATTCTGGAAGGCTATGGCCTGACTGAAACAACGGCCGCTATCACGGTGAACACTCCATTCAATTACAAATTTGGCAGTGTGGGCCGCCCGATTGGCGAAGTGAAGCTGAAAATCGCGGAAGACGGCGAGATCATGGTTAAAAGCGACAAGGTGATGAAGGAATACTACAAAAATCCTGAAGCCACCAAAGAGGCTTTCACCGATGGCTGGTTCCACACCGGCGACATTGGCGAAATCCTGCCAGGTGGTGACTTGAAAATCACCGACCGCAAAAAGGACCTGATTAAAACTGCGGGTGGTAAATACGTGGCTCCACAGCGTCTGGAAGGACTGCTAAGTCTGTCGCCATATATCGCCAATGTTCTGGTCCATGGCGATCAGAAAAAATACATTGTGGCCCTGGTCACGCTGGATCGCCCGACAGTTGAAAATCTGGCCAAGGAAAAACAAATCAATTATTCCGACTGGAATTCTTTGGTGCAGTCCCCGTTCGTGGCGGAACTTATCCGCAAGGCCGTGGCTGAAACCAACACCCAGCTGGCAAGCTTTGAAAGCATTAAAAAATACATCATTCTGCCCAACGAATTCACGGTGGAAGGCGGCGAATTAACTCCGTCCCTGAAAGTGAAAAGAAAAGTGCTGGATCAGCGCTATAAGGAAAAAATCGAAGAGCTCTATCTATGAGAACACTGCTGGTCACCTCCGCGGTGACATTTGTTCCGCACAACTATGACAAGCTGACGCTGCCGTTGGCGCAAGAGCCTCATATCGAGGCTCTTGTCATTATCGACAACCGCAGTTGGGATATTCTGGTTAAAGCATTCCTGCTGATACTGACTCTTGCCGCCCCCCGCATGGGCTGGCAGCTGCTAAAAAACTTTTTCGACAACTCGCTGAAACGAAAGCAGCAGGCCTATGAAGCCGCCGGGAAAAAGGTCTACGTCGTCAAGGACATCAATTCCGACACATCCCTGGCCCTGCTGGAACGCCTGCAACCGGATCTGATTCTGAATGCACGCACCCGTTCATTCTTTAAAAAGAAACTGCTGGCCGTTCCCAAAATGGGATGTTTGAACATCCATCACGGCCTGCTGCCGGATCAGCGTGGTTTGATGTGTGACTTTTGGGCCCATCTTTTAGACACCCCGGCAGGATTTTCCATTCATGAAATGACCTCGAAACTGGATGACGGCGCCTTGCTAAAGGTCGTGGAAGTTCCCTCCGATAAAAAGGATTATCTAAAGTCCCTGGATCTTGGAGCGTCATTCGAAGCAAAAGCAGCCTCGCAGATCCTTCAGGAGTTCGCCTCCCAAGGTAAGATTCAGGGTCTTGAGAACCAGAAAACTGAAAGAACGGTTTACAGAAGCAATCCACGCTTGCGTGATTTTTACCGGCTTCGTTCAAAAGGAGTCAGAATATGAAAACCATCATTGCTCTGCACGGAAACCCCGGCCATCCCGAGGACTGGAGCCTTTTGCAAAAGAGTCTGGATCCCAACGCCTACCGACTGCTGGCAGTTGAAGCTGACAGCGAGGAATGGATCCGCCTGCTGACTCAGGATAAATCCAAAAAAATTCTGCTGGGTCATTCCTGGGGCGGCTATCGTATTTTGAAATCCCTGCCAAAGTATCAGGACTATGTTGAACAGGTGGTGCTGGTCACCCCTTACATCAAACCCGAACGTCCCTTGTCGGCGGTGGCCAAAGGACTTTTGCAGTTACCGATCCTGGGTGACAAGCTGATTCAATCCAGTCATACAAAATCCAAAGACGGCTTCTTTGCAGATCTGATTCATCCCCTGAAAGCCGACGCCCTTCCCTATCTTGCCAAGGTTCAAGAACGCCTGCAGGACTGGAAGCTGTGGCAAAAAACCGTTTCCAACAAAATGAAAATGGAAGCCCATCCGTGGTCTGCCGGTGACGTCTGCAAGGTCCCCGTGACGGTGATCTATGGCCGCCAGGACAAGATCAGCCAGGATCAGGCACAGAATGAAATCGTCTCTAAATACCCGTCCCACAAGATTGTCCATGTCGACAATGCGGGACATGGTCTGCTATGGTCTCACGTTCAGGACATTTTGAAAATTCTGACGACCGAAGCCAGCAGCAGTGCTTCAACCCCGGACAGCAAGATCGGTTATTATCCAGGTGAAGACGGAAGAAACAACGTCATTACCTACATGGAAAAACACTTGCGTGAATTCCCGGAACGAGTGGCTTTGCGCTGGGCCAATCCGCAAGCTTTGGCCCAGTGGAATGGGGATCCCAAAACCCCCATCAAACACGATGAAATCACCTATCGCCACTTCGCCGCCCGCATCAACTCGTTTGCGCGAGGTCTGATGGACATCGGCATTAAAAAAGGCGACCGGGTCATCATCTTCCTGCCGATGAGTCTGGACATGTACACCGCCATGTTTGCGGTTCAGCGTATTGGTGCCATTGCCGTGTTCCTGGATTCCTGGGCGCGCAGTCACCATCTGGGCGCTTCCGCAGAATGCGTGGGCCCGAAAGCCATGATCAGCTTCAAAATGGCGTTTGATCTGGTGGAACAAGTCCCCGAATTCAAGTCCATGCCGATCCGTGTTCTTTACGGCCCCGGCGACAAGTTCACGCACAAATTTGAAGAGCTGCTGAAAGCAGAACCTTCCCCAATTGAGCCGGTGGAAAGTGAATTCACCGCCTTGATCACTTTCACAACGGGATCCACAGGAAAACCCAAGGGTGCCAACCGCACTCACCGATTCCTGTCGGCCCAGCACCATGCACTTTCTCACGTGATTCCGTACACCGAGAAAGACAAGGACATGCCGGCCTTCCCGATTTTCAGTCTGAACAACCTGGCCTCCGGCGTAACCACCATCTTGCCAGCATTGAATCTGGCGGCTCCGGCCGCTCATGATTCGGCTTTGCTGGCGTGTCAAATTATGCATGAAAATATCAACTGCACGACCCTGTCACCAAGTATGCTGGTGGGTGTAGCCAAGTTCTGTAAAGAGAACAACATTCAGCTGACCGGACTGCGCCGAGTGGTGACCGGTGGGGCGCCGATTTCCAAGGATGACGTCAAAGCATTCTATGAAATCGCGCCGCAAACTGACCTGTGGATTTTGTATGGATCGACGGAAGCAGAGCCGATGGCCCATATTGAAGGCCGCGACATGCTGAAAGAAAGCAATATCACCGATCCTGAAATCATCGAGGAAGGCGTGAACGTCGGTCATATCAGTGAAGACATCGACTATCGCTTCATCCGTATCAAAGATGGTCCCATCGAACTGAAGGACGCCCCATGGTCCCAGATCGAGGTTGCCAATGGTGAAGTGGGTGAATTCATCTGTACCGGGGACCACGTCTGCCGCGACTATTACAATAATCCCGAGGCCTTCAAAACAACGAAGATCATGGATGAAAAAAACCGCGTATGGCACCGCACAGGCGATCTGGCTTACATCGATCCCGACAAGAACCTATGGATCGTGGGCCGGGTGAACAACGCCATCGAACGCGCCGGCAGGTACTATTTCCCGGTTCGGGCCGAAGTTCTGTTAAAGCGTATGGACTTTACGTATCGCTGTGCCTTCCTGGGTATGGATGATGCGAAGCTCGGTCAGGCCACCTATGCTGTAGTCGAACTGAAAGAAGGCATCGACGCGGCTATTTTTGATTTTGCCGCTGCGAAAAAAGAAATCCAGCGTGTCTTTGAGAAAAATAAAATTCCGGTGGATGAGATCAAATTCGTCAACAAGGTTCCCATGGATCCGCGCCACCATTCCAAAGTGGAATACAAAGTGCTGCGTGACCAGTTGAAAGAACCGGGAGTTGTCATTGGCTAAGTGGTGGATACTGGTCAAAGAAAGATTCAGTCCGGCCTCTTATGTGCCCATGATATTCCTGTTCTCATGGGCCAATGGGTTGTACCTGACTAAAACGCTTGAGCAGGACTGGAACTGGTCCCGCTTCGCCGTGGTCTTTGTACTGCTGCTATCGTTCTTTTTCCGCATGCGCCTGTTTGATGAAATCAAGGACTATGAAGTCGACCTGAAGGTCAACCCCACCCGCCCGCTGGCGCGCGGGGTTTTGTCCGTGGCGCAGGTCAAAAAAGCGCTGTTGGTTCTGATCGTGCTGGAACTGGTGATCGCTGGTTCTTTGGGGCTTTCGCCGTTCCTGGTTCACGCCATTGCCATTGGCTACAGCCTGATGATGTACGAAGAGTTTTTCATCGGGGATCTGCTGCGCCCGCATCTGACGACGTATGCGGTGTCTCACACTTTTGTGAGTGCTTTGCTGGGATTGTCTGCGGGTATTGCCATGACCGGCATGGAACTGACCGAGCTGAAGACCGAACACGGTTTGTTCTTTTTGATGAACTGGTTCTTTTTCAATCTGTTTGAATTTGCCCGAAAGACCTTCGCCCCGGAAGAAGAGCGCGACCATGTTCCCAGCTATTCCAATATTTTTGGATGCACCGGAGCCTGGGCCCTTTCAATCAGTCAGGCGGTTTTGGGTGTGGCTTTGATTTATTTCCTGCATCCGAACCTGTGGCCACCGATTGCTTTGACGGTGTATGTGGCCGTGAGCCTTGCCTATCTTTTGCGTAAATCACGCAAGACGGCAGCCTTCTTTAGAAATATCAGCGGCGTTTATCTGCTTGTTCACTACATCATCCTTATATGTATCTTGGGAGTTTAACCATGCTTGTCACCCCCAAATCGACCCTGTTTTTTGCAAAGAACGAAGCCGGTGGTAAAGGCTTTAATCTTTATCTGATGTCCCAGGCCGGTTTACCGGTTCCTGAATGGGTGGTTTTCGGCAAACGCTACTTCCATGAGTTCCTGCAGTCCGCTGACGTGAAAGCCCGTCTGGAAGGTATTTTGGACCGCCTGCTTCGTCAGGAGCTAACCCCCGCTCTGGCGGAAAAAGAAGTTTTAAATCTGTTTGAATCGACTCCCCTGCCGGCGACGGTGGAATCCTCTTTGGAAGAAGCCCTGCAGTCCCTGGGGTCCGACAAGGTCTTTTCCGTGCGTTCTTCCGCCGCGGACGAAGACAGTCTGTCGCATTCTTTTGCCGGACAGCTTTCAAGCTATCTGTATGTTTCTGGCAAATCCGACATTCTGAAATACATTCGTCAGTGCTGGGCTTCGGCGTTTTCTGAACGCGGTCTGGTGTACCGTCTGGAAAACAAAATTGATCTTAAAAAAATCTCGGTGTCGGTGGTTCTTCAGCGCATGATTGACCCGGATAAGTCCGGTGTTTTGTTCACCTGTGACCCGGTGGCGAAAAAAACCGACACCTTCGTTGTTTCCTCGGTGTATGGCGTGGGCGAAGGACTTGTTTCCGGGGCTTTGGATGCAGATTCATTCTGGCTTGATGCCAAAAGCGGAAAAATGCTGCGCGAAGAACTGGTCGAGAAAAAAGAGATGATGAAAAAGTCCGCTTCCGGTCATTGCGAAATGAAACCGGTCAGCGCGGATAAAGTGAACACCGCCTCTTTAAGCTCTGAGGAAATGAATGGCCTGTACCGCCTGGGGCAGAAAATTCAGGAACAATACCACCGCCCTCAGGATATCGAATGGGCCGTGGAAGGTGGCAAAATCTATATTCTGCAAACCCGTCCGGTCACAAGCCTTGATCAGGATCTGATTGGTTATCCGAATCTGTGGGACAACTCGAACATCATCGAGTCCTATGGTGGATTGACGTCGCCATTGAGTTTTAGCTTTGCTCTAAGAAACTACAAGGCCGTCTATGTGCAGTTCTGTGAAGTCCTGGGGGTTCCCAACGACATCATCAAGGACATGGACTCGTACTTAAGCTATATGCTGGGTTCCCTGGACGGCCGCGTGTATTATAACCTGTTTAACTGGTACAAGCTGGTCGGCGTCTTGCCGGGCTTTAAACAAAACCGCGAGTTCATGGAAACGATGATGGGTGTTTCTGAGGCACTCAGCGATGAAATCGCCAATCGTATCAAGCCCCATCCTTCCTGGGACACTCCGGTGGGCCGCCTGCGCAAGGCGATCACGGGCTTTAACTTTATCAAATACCACTTCACTATTCAGACAGTCGTTGATGACTTCCTGACGACCTTCCACAAGGACTATGACCGCTTCCGCGCCATGCCGCTGAAACGCATGCGTGGGGATCAGTTGATCCGCGTGTACATGGATGTGGAAAGAAACATGCTGGGTCGCTGGAAAGCGCCGATCATCAATGACTTCCTGTGCATGGTGCACTTTGGTCTTTTGCGCAAGCTGACGACCACGTGGCTGAAGGAGCTTGATTCCACTATCCAGAATGACCTTCTGGCTGGTGAAGGCGGTCTGGAAAGTGCCGAGCCCACCAAGGCTCTGCTGCGACTGGCAGCCAAAGCCAACCAAAATGAAGGTCTGCGCAAGCTGATTGAAGAAACCGATCCGAAAGAGGGTCTTGAGGCCCTGAACCAGTCCCCTTACACCGAGTTCTACAAGCTGGTGCTGGACTATCTGGACCGCTTCGGTTTCCGCTGCATGAGCGAAATGAAACTGGAAGAGATCGATCTTCTGACCGACCCAAGCTATCTGTTTGTGTGTCTGAAGAACTATCTGAAAGCCGGTCAGGTGGAAGCCCATGACGACACCCACGAAAAGAATCTGCGCCAGCAGGCCGAAGCCAAAGTGGCGGGGCATCTGACAGGCATTAAGCAGAAAGTCTATTTCTGGGTTCTGAAGCACGCGCGCAAAGCGGTGAAAAACCGCGAGAACACGCGCTTTGCGCGCACCCGCATTTACGGGATTGCACGCACGATCTTCCAGACTATTGGTGAAGACCTGGCATCGCTGGGCGCTTTGGAGAATCCGCGCGATATCTTCTGGCTGACCATCGAAGAGGTCTTTGGTATTTACAACGGCACGCTGCCGTCATTTGATCTGAAGGCCTTCGTTGAGCTTCGCAAGAAGGACTATGCCCGCTTCACCGAAGAAACCGACCCGCGTGTTATGACCCGTGGTGCAGTTTACTGGAACAACACATTTATCAAAGAAGAAGACCTGTCTCAGGTCAGCAGTGAATCCGGCGACTGGGATCTGAAAGGTCTGCCGTGCTGCCCGGGTGTGCTTGAAGGCGTGGTGAAAGTCATCATCAATCCAAGCGACAACCTGGATCTGAACGGCGAGATTCTGGTCACCGCGCGCACCGATCCAGGATGGGTGCCGCTGTATCCGGCGATTTCAGGTCTGTTGGTGGAACGTGGCAGTCTGCTTTCGCATTCCGCCATCGTCGCCCGAGAAATGGGAATCCCGGCGATCGTCAGTATTCCGGGACTGACCAAGAAACTGAAAACCGGAATGCGCGTGCGCATCGACGCCAAAGCCGGAACCATCAAAATTCTATCCGAGTAAAAGGTTGATCAAAAAGGTTCAGATGCAAGGCGGAGGTGGGACCTCGCAGCGCAGGCGTGCTCCATGCACGTCGGAGTGAGAAGGCCCGCCGACAACGCAGTCAGGTGGGCCTTTTTCATCAGCCGATTAAAGATTTAGTGTGCCCAATTCAAACTGCTCAAGCCCCTTAAAGATCATTTTCAGCTGATCAGAGAACACTGTGGATTTGCGGGAATCCAGATCCACCGTCGAGCAGGGAACCGCGCCAACAAGTTTCTTCAGAACTTTACATTTCACCGTGGTGGAGCAACTGGTGTTGTTGCAGGCCACAGGTGTTCCGTTGAAGAAGCTCAAAGTCGGATTGCTCATAAAGGCCTGAGTGTCGATGGCCTCAGAACAAGCTCTGCGGCGAACGCCGGATTTGTCAGAAGGACACATCCAGTCTTTAACCGCGTCAATAAGATCTGCACGGGAAGACTGCAAAGTCAGAGGTTTCACAGTAGGCGTCAGCAATGTGAAGTGAATCGTCGCCTGAGGAATCAAAGCATCCACCGGAGAGAACACTTTATAGAAACCCAAACCACGGCTGAATGTACCGAAGGAATCAACATAAGGAGAATTCACTGGTTTCAAACGCAGGCACTTTTTAGTGGTGCATTCCAAAGTCTGTTGGGTGATGCGGGACGTGGTCCCGATACGAGTCAGGTTTTCAGGATAGTAGCCAACATCGTGATAGTACCAGTTGCCGTCCGTCATCATCTCCTGGAAATCAGACGACGCGAAAGAACCAAACACCGGACGACGCCACATTTTTGCAGCCGCCGGAGCCAAAAGCCAACCCGAGTTGCAGGAATGGAATACCACAAAGGCATTCGGAGCCAATACGCTGCCAAGTTGTGCGAACTCTGGATCTTCGTGATCCAAGCGGTCCCGTTTATCCTGAAGACGGAATCCGTTGTAAGTATTTGCGTGTCCATAGAACTGCAATGAAGAAATCGGGGCATTCAAATACTGAAGCGCCAGAACCAGACGTTCTTTCCCCAGATCATCTTCGTCAGCTTTACGAAATCCGAAACCTGCCTTGGCCAGCATCGCGCTTTCAGCAGAAAGGGATTCATTCACCGCGCTGATAATAACGCGCTGTCTTTGCGGGAAGCGGTCACGGGACACTTTCGCACCGATGATCGCGGACTGCAGAAACTGTGTGCCCTGATCATTGCCAAAGCCTGCCACAAATACGTCTGTTGGAACACCCGCACGAAGCTTTGCTGGTTCAGAAGCAATCAGATAAGCCGCACTTTTTTGCGCCCAGGAACCCGCCACAAAAGCCAGAGCCCCGACAAGAAGCTTGAATTTCATTTAGACCTCACAAGTTAAAACTGAAGGCCACGTTCTACCACAAACACGAGGTGATCTAAACATTCTGTGATAATTCACAAAGGCACGTGAAAAGAGTTCAGTAAAACGTCACCTTGTCAAAAACTTAGACAGCGATGTCAGTCCAAGTACCCGCATTTTCCCTGTGAAATGGGCACGCCTCTCGCACCTGTCCCCGTGTGATTTAAAAATGGAGATTATATGAAAATTCTGAAATCGATCGTTCTGGTGGCTTTGAGTCTTTCCGCGGTAAATGCTTCTGCTTATGGTTTGGAGTGCACGACTCAGTCCCATATCATGGACTTTTTAACTCTGGATCGTGACGGCGGCGAAGAAACCATCACCGTGAACTATCTAAGCGAACGCAAAGAACGCTTCCTGGTGATCAAACACACCCACGAACACATCGTGGCCGTGAAAGGCCAAGTCAGCGAATCCAACCCAAATAAAGTGGAACTGCTGTTGGACGCCTCCGGCAACGGCCAAATGGCCCTTTACGGACAAACAGCCGACGTCAGCTGCACCGAAAAATAAGCCAAAATGCAACCGGGAACCAAGGCGGTTCAAAACGGTTGCTATGCAAGGCGGAGGTAAGCCCTCGCAGCGCAGGCGTGCTCTAAGCACGTCGGAGCGAGAAGGCTTGCCGACAACGCAGTCAGAGCGGCCGTTTTCAACCGCCGACCTTTCTGAAGATATGGAATTGGTAGACTCCGGTTCCGTCTTTATGCTGAGCCCAGACATTCTTGTCGCCCAGCTCTTCCCACCCTTTCAGATCAATCGCCGTTGGCGCACGCATGAAGGATCGGATCACCATCTGAGTTCCGGCTTTGCTGTCCGTATTCAGCCTTTGCAGAATCTGATTGGCATCACGCTGTTCAAGATAAGAAATCGTGTCTGATAAAGAGATAAAGTCATATGCATGCTTTGGCAGTTCTTCCAGCAGATTGCCGTGCAGGTAGCGCACCTCGGTTTTGGACTTTTTCACCGCCGCGACAACGTGTTCGTGCGCTTCCAAAGGAAGGCCTTCTTCATAAGCAATGCGGCCCAGGAAAAGGATCTGCATGAAATAGTTCTTACGCACCAGTTGCGTGCGGAAGATCCGGTCAAATTCTTCCATGATAAACTGCCACGGAGCCCGCTGCTCGGTTTTGTGATCGGCGCGACCACTGAAGTGGCCTTTGTACAGGTACTTGTTGAACACAAACTCGCTGGCCGCCACACGAATAAAGCTGTTCCAGCGGATTTTCGGCCAGTGCTTTTCATAAAGCTCGATCTGCTCGGACAAAGTTTGTGCGGCAAAGACCTTGCTGAAATCACACTGCAAGACATCACGGAATAAATAACCCAGTTTCTGGAAATGGGATTCCCAGCGGCCCAGCAGGATAAATCCGCGCGGCTTCCAACCTTCCACGCGTTCCTGCCAGTAACTGGTGGCTGCGGCTGACAAAGTCAGACGCTTGAAAAGATCTTCACGGCTGTCGCCTTCATCATGGCCGCCTTGCAAAGCGCCGCGATAGCCCATCAGGAACAAGTATTCTTCATAGGTCAAAGTCTTCATCGCCTGCAGACGCAGCTCGCACAGATAAAGCTGACTGACCGACATGTCGATGACATCCAGATATTTAGGATTCTTGGCAATCAGTGGCAGGCAGCGAGCGCCGGAGCCCGCAATGCTGAACACACGGTTTGCACCCTCGGGCAGTAAATCAAATTCAATGCGCGTGTCTTCATTGGACAGGGTGTAGTTTAAATCAGAGAAGTATTCTTTTGCCATTGCTGACTCCCGTTAAAAAGGCAAACTGCCGGTAAATTCCAAACGCAAACCGACGACATAACCGCCGGTGATTTCTTCATACATATCGTAAAGCCCGCCGTCTTTCCCCTGATAGCTCTGGGCAAAGATGGTGGAGGTAAAATAGTCCGTCCAGTTATAACCATAACTGGCGTTCATAAAAAGATCCTTGGTGGTGTCATTCTGATAAAGCTGGAAGAACACGTCATGACGGTTCGGATTCCACTGAGCACTGACGTAATAAGACACTTGAGTTTGCGTCCCCATCAGCGTGTTGACCTCATAAGCCGTCACCTGAGGCAGCACCACCCAGTTCCCCAGGAACAAATCCATACCCACGGTCCCAAAGCTGCGGTCACTTTTGATCGTATCCGGTAAAGTGGTGTCATCCACATAGCCGTACTCAAATTTGGGAACCGCCGTTTCAAAAGCATAGTTGGCGGTAAAACCATAGTGATTACGGTTCAAAATCTGCGCCGACACCAGCGACAGACCAAAACCTTTGACGTCCATTTTCAGACGCCCACCAAAGCTGGTGTTCTTTTCTTCAACTGGTTCGGGCGCGGGAACCGGATATGTGGATTCGGCAACGTCGCCGATCCCCACCAGTTCCAAAGACCACGTTTCTCGGGCATAAGAAAAAGACGCCCCGGTCGGATGAGTCAGCTGATCCTGGAACGGATCAAAGAACAATCTTGCCCAGCGGCGGCCGGACCATACGTCCAAAGAAGGCAGGGACCACATTTCGCTCCAGCGGATGGCCTGACGACCCACACGCACATAGAATGAATCCAGTTTGAATTCCAGATAGGCTTCCTGCAAATAACCTTTTGAAGGAGACCGGCGGATATAGGCCTGATCTTCATTGCCTTCAAAGTCGCCAAAGCCTTCAATGAAGATTCCGAATGGCCCCAAGTTGCTGTTCAGTTTGCCTTTCAAAATAAGACGGTTCGCAAGTTCGTCCTCCTGACCACGGATATACTCGTAGCGAGGCGCAAACACCAAGTCTGCCCTCGCCCAAGGAGTCATCATCAGAAGTGTCAGAAGAACCAGAAGTCTCACTTATTTCATGCTCTCCATATTGCGGACCGTAAAGAAGGAATCACTGAAGTCCTTCTTATCCATGGAAAGAATGCGGATGTAGCTGATTTGCTTATTAGTGTCTTCGATTTTCAAAGTCGTTGGGCGAACTGCGCCCGAGATGCTTTTATAGTCTTCGAACGCTGCGCGCTTTAGAACCGTCTTGCCGTTCAGACCCAGATATTCCGCACGCAACGGAGCAAACGAGCCTTTTTTAAGCCACAGACGAACCCACGCATAAGTCAGGTTGTCTTTGTTGCCTTTCAATAGCAGCTGAACCTCGTTGGCGTTTTCACTTTCTTTAGTCACATCATAGTCGCCGTACCAGCGAGTGCGGGAAATATCCCCGTTCGCCACTTGACCTGAAAGCTTTTGCGCCAATGACAGACGCATGGAACGCTTCAGGTTTGGAACATAGGCATTAAAATCACGATCCAGCATCAGCATGTTGCGACCCTTGTCGCGGGCAGGTTCTTTGGTGACGATCAGGGTTTTGTCCTGACCTTTCAAATAAACCTGAAAAACCGAGGTGTTTTCAGACGTCTCGACCTTGATTTTCATTTCATAGGATTCAGCAGGGTTGCGGATATTGTCCGCTTTTTTCACCCATTCGGCCGGGTTTTCCGCCAGGGCATGCAAAGAGAATAACAAGCTGCTGATCGCCAAAAGTGTCTTCATGACATCTCCTTATTTTTTTCTTTTAGACAAAGCCAGTTCACGGGTCAGTTCGATTTCCTTGTCAGTGATGATTCCGGTGTGACCCTGAATCGCTGCAAGTTTAACCCCGTGGCGTTTCGCCATCTGATAGATCTGTTTTACTTTGTGCCACTCGATATCGCGGCCCATGGTGAAGGGCTCATACTGACCTTCCAAAGTCAGCAGGGCTGTTTCCGCCAGACACGCATACACCGTGTTCCCCGGAAGACCCATATCAAAATTCATTTCCACCGGCCCCGGCAAGACCACTTCACCAGATTCAATAATCAAAACATCCGGACGCTGTTTGGCATCCTCGATATCAAAATCCAGAGGACGAGAACAGTCACACACCACCGCGCCAGGCTTCAAGCGCATGACGTCGACAATCTTGTGATCAAATGCCGAAGTCGCCGTCACCAGCACATCCGCATCCGCCGCCAGGTCATTGGCATCGGTGGTTATGATGACTTCACAGTTTGGTGACATCTGCTGGATTTCCTGGCGCAGTTCTTCCAAGCGGTTCAGTCGTGGAGCCACCAGGCACAGACGTTTAAAGATCATTGATAACAGCTTCGCTGAAACTTTACCGATTGATCCCGTCGCCCCGATAACCATGGCCATACCATCGACATAGCCCGTGTTCGGATCCTGCTTCAACAGGCGCATCTTCTGCACCACATCGGCCAGGGCCCACAAGGTGGCCGAGGCACTGAGACTGTTCCCGGTAGTGACCGGAATCGGGCTGTTTTGATTGATTGTAATCCCCTGATCGCCCACGATTTTCGTGTAAGCGCCAAGGCCGATCATTTTCGCCCCACGATTGGCGGCATCGTAACAGATGCTTTCAATTTTGCGATAAATCACTTCAGGGTCAGAATTCTTCAGCACCTTCGGAGTCGCTGGCAAGGCATAGATGATGCCGTTGATTTCCTTGCCATTATTTTCACTGATGATGTGCTTGATATGACCGTACACGAACGGCGGCGCTTTCGCGGCCATCCGGTCAAATGGATCATTCCAGGTTTTTGGCATATGCTTCAGCACACCCAAGCCCGGTACATGCATAAAGTCATTGTGAGAAAGCGCATGAATCACAAAGGCAAAATCCGGCTCCGGCTGGCTGAACACTTTGTTGCGAACCGCATTGAACCCTTGAGAGATCTTTGTCTGCGTAGATGAATTTCGGGTCATCACGTATTTACGCGCCACCTGCCGGATCTCGACGTCCTCGGTGATCAGCTGTTCCCATTCTTCGATGGACAAAGCAGCCGTGCGTTTATGCGATAAGCGCAGCATCGCATCCAGAACGGAATAGTTCATATACGGATGCACCCGGTAGTTTTCTGGGAACAGATTGATGATACTGCGCGGAGAATACTTTTTGGCTTCTTCTTCCATCGCCGGGTGTGAAGACCAGATCACCAGATCCTTGCCGCGCACAAAATCCGTCGCCTGATCAAACAACAGCAGCATCGGCAGATCACAGAACACGTACTGCACGTTTTCAACCTGAGCTGCCAAAGAAGACCGGCTGATCTTCTGCATCTTGGTTTGCGCCAATGGAGTATTACGTTTCATGTCCTTGATGTTAGCCACATTCAAAGCCAGCTTTGAAAGAGTCATCAAACCCGGGAAGGGCTGAATCATCCACGGCAGACCCAAAAGCGAATACGCATCGCCGATATACACCGACTTGCGGTAACGGTGACGGATGTATTCTTCAAGCTCGGTGCAAAGAACAGCTGTTGGGAAGAACGTGCCCCGTTCCGGCTGGATGATGCCGGATTCAATATGTTTTACCAAAGAGTTGATATTGGCAATTTCACGCAACCCCGTCCCGTCACACAACGGCACCGGCGAAGGAGTCGCCATGATTTCCAAGTACTGGCGATGCACGTAACTTTTCTGATCCAGCTTGATCACCGGCGGCAAACTGGTCAATGCAAACGCATCCACCTGATTACGCAAAGTTTCGATCAGTCTGACAACCGCATCGACCGAGAAATTGGCACTGAAGCGCTGGACTTCATAGTGATCCCCGGCAAAGTCAAATTCGTAGGCGGCATCCCAGTGCGGGCGTCCGAAACTGATCTCAGCGATTCGATACGTACGCTTCATATCCGCTCCAGAATTTTTGTTCGTATTGGAAGAATTCAGGACACCATGTTTCGCCCAGGACTTCCCGGGTGCTGGTGGTGTCATAAATCGGGAAATTCATAAGATAATGCAGTTCTTCTTCCGGGAAGCGCGCGATGAAGCTTGAAAGCTTCAGCACCAGGGCCTCGGAAATCTTATCGATCAGGATCACGCCTTTATGAGGAATAGCCTGGGACTTCAAGGCCGAAAGATAAAGATCACGAACCGGCAACCCCTGATTCGGGGTCACATGGAAACTGTGATAGCCCTGCGGTTTGGTCTGCACCGCCCACTCGCAGAACTTCACAATGGCTTCAGCACACTTGTCGACCGGAACCAGCGGCAAACGGGTTTTATCACTACCCGGAAGAGGCAAAGACGTCGGAATGGATTCGACCACCGCCCGGATTTTATTGAAGGCTTCGGCCGCATGATAAGGCCCGTCGATCCGCTCGATGCTGCCGGTTTTCGTGTCCCCGACCAAAACACCCAGGCGCAGATTGATGCGGCCGGTGGTGTGCACCGTCGGCCAGTTCTGCAGAACCTGTTCGCCATGGGCTTTGGATTCAGAATAAGCATCCGGGAAAGTCTTTTGGAAGTTCAAATCGTTGGGCTTTACCACCGTCAACGGGGAATTAATTCCCGCCGCCACGGTGCTGGTGTTTACGAAGAAAGGAATTTCAAGAGCTTCGGCCACTTTTAAAGCAGTGCCCATGGCCGAGATATTGTGCTGATAGCAATCCACTTTGGGTGCGGTCAGTTCATACAATCCCGCCATGTGCAGAAACAGCGCGTATTTCTTTTTGCGTAAAGCATCCAGATCCAGGCCTGCATTCCACTGACAAAGGTCTCCCTGGACTTCGGTCTTGCCTGAACGGGACAGCACGTCCACTTCGAATTTTTCGCGAAGCAAAGGAATGACCCGTTTACCCAGGAAGCCTGTGCCTCCGGTAACGAGAATGCGTGGTTTGGTCACGATGACCTCCGAATAGAACTATTGTCGGACCATGACTGGCAGTCCGTGATGCAGGCAACGAACTGTGATTTCCTGAACATCTCTGAGAAGGATCTCGCCATCCCCAAAGAAAGTCAAAGCGCGCTCGGGATTCTGGCTCTTTAGTCTGAACTCTTTCAGCTCAAATGACTTAAAGACCGGCGATTTTTCGACGGAACCGCGACGAAGATGGTAAGCCGCCAAAGTGTGACCAGGAATACTGTTGGTTTCAGAAAGAAGCAGGTTGACCGTACCGTCGGTATTGGAAGTAAACGGAGCCGGTACAAAACTGGATCCGATCTTTTGCTGATTGTTGATCAAAACAATCGGAGACGACGTTTCGACATTCACCTTGCCGGGAATTTCAATTTCCAGACCCCAGCCTTCCGGATTCCAGGTGCGAATCGCTTCGGCGGTCATCATGGAATAAACACTCGGCCCCATTTTCTTGACCGCATGATAACTTTTCTGTGCAAGGAAACGATAGGCTTTTGCTGACTTCGGGCAGTTCGCCAAAGTCTGCAGATGAGAACGGAATTTATTGGCAAGCTCTGCCGCTTTCGCCGGAAGGCCCAGGCCTCCGTTGGTCAGCATGTAAGCAACTTGTTCGCCGGAGCTGACTTCAATCACGTCGATGTTTTTCACAACACCTTCAAAGATGTTGCGAACAGCAGTGTCAATGCGGGTGGAAACTCCGATTTCGTGGGCAAGGTCATTGGCTGTTCCGGATCGAACAATGGCAATCGGAGGCAGCTTCCCGCCGTTCTGGTATTTCATGATGGCTTGGATCGCCACGTTGATAGTGCCGTCACCACCGCAGATAATAAAGTAGTCCGTTTTCTTCGCTTGTTCTTCCTGAACAAAGTCAAACATCTCTGTCATCGTCGAAGGACGACAGAAACGCAGATCGCAACGGAAAAGTGCTTCACGCACCTTCGCCTCGATCAACTCTGCATTCACAGAGCCTGCTTTGGAATTAACAAGGACGGACACTCTCATAATTTTTTGTTCTCCGAAGGTACCTTATAGCAAACCTCATACCGAACATGTCTCGCTTTGGGAACTTCTAGATTGCATTTGAGCCCTTGAAAGCCGCCCTAAAACGTCAATTTGGCACCGCTGACCAAAAAGTGATCACTTTGAGACAACAGTCCACTCGCATCTGTTTGGCGACATTTCCTCTCTGTAATCCGAGCCACGACGAACGGTGTACGCTCATAAACTCGCGGAGCACAAAATAAAAACTGTGGCTCCTAAGATCCCTCAATTTATCTTGAGCACTTCTTAACAGATTCCGAAAAGTATTATGAAACTAGACGTAAAAACCTCGTAAAAGGCACGTAAAAGGTACTGTATATGTTCAAGAAATTTTCAACCACGTTCACACTGATGGCCTTTGTCCTAACAACATCGGCTTGTACTATGAGCCTGGATCGCTTTGGCGAGATCATTTCTCCATCCACAGGCGATGATGATCAAACTCCAAATGTGACCGTGATCAAAGGAAAATTCCCACTGGGACAACCAGCGTTTAATCTGCAGCACAAGTCATTTTTAAGCGCAGCCCCTGGAAACAAATTTGTCTCTGCTTCCTTGTTTGAACATCAAATCTATGTGGCCACCGCTGACGGGAAAATTCTAAAAAGCATCAACCTGCCTGCGGCCGCAAAATGGCCGGATGGTGAAATCGTATCACTGGGTGTGGATTCAACGGGCTTGATTTATATTGGTCTTATCGAAAGAGACGGTGGAGGCAACCCGGTTCGCGAATACATTCAAAAGTACAATCTTGATGGCGTTCCTCAAGGTATCTTTAAGGAATTTACCCAAGAAGGCGGCACATTCCCGTCTGCCCAGGACATTACCTTTGATTCCAGTGACAACGTGTATCTGGCTATGACCTATTTCTATCAGATCCGCAAATACAACAAAACAACGGGCGCACAAATGGCGGATTACGGAGCCGGCACTTCCGGCAGTGCTGATGGCGAATTCTGGGGTAACGCCAAATTCACCCTTGATGCCACGGGGCACGTTTACGTTGTTGATAGCTGGTCAGATCGACTGCAAAAGTTCCTGCCCAACGGAAGCTTCGACAGCAAAATCACCTGGCCGACGCAAATCCTGCCGGTCCCACCAGCGACGGTTGCATACAGCAATGTTGGGAATCTGGCATTGCTATCCGATGGAAACTTCCTGATCAGTCAAAGCGACAGTAACGGCTACCTTTTTGCATTTGATCCAACCGGAGCCTTGCTTTATATCACCGATGGCAGTGCGGGGGCCACTCAGTTCACAAGCAGCCCCGTCGTCTTTGCTGAAGCTGGGAATGAAGTCTATGTCATGAACAGCAACACAACCCGAGTGTACAACAAATTCACGGGAGTTTTGGCCCGTAAATATGATCCGACTTTATCGAATGCACTGGGTGTGGCCCGCGATTCACAGGGCAACACTTATGTCAGCGACATGGGCGGCATCAAACGATTTGATACCACCGGGTTCAATGACCTGTCCTTTGCCGCGGGCGCCATGATGTACGATATCGACATGGACAGCCAAGGCATCATTTACGGTGCGAACCTGCTTACTGGCAAGATCATGAAGTACAATCCAGATGGAACTTCCGCCGGCGAAATCACCCCGACTGGCACGGCGTATTTCCTGGATATCGTTCATGACAAAGACCTTGATATCGACGTGATCTATCAAACTGATGCCGCCAACGGATTAATCAGAAAGCTGAACACTTCCGGTGTTGAACTGGGCACCCTGGGTGCTGGCAACATTATTTCTCCGATCAGTGTGGCAGCGACAGCCGACGGCGGCGTCGTCGTTTCCGATGCCGCCAACACCGGACCAGGTGCACCTTTCCGTGCACTGGTCAAAATCAATGCTGACAACACCGTTGCATGGACCATCTTGCCGGGTGCGGCGGGTAACCTCGCCACCATTTTCGGAATCGCCGAAGACACCGACGGCAGCATCCTGGTAGCGGATGCTGGTGGTAACAAAGTAGTCCGCTTCTCTGCGGCCGGGGCACACATGACCACCTATGGTCAGGCTGGTGCGGCGGCAGGTGATTTCACGATGCCCGTCGACATCATTCTGGATGCGGGCCGAAACTTCTATGTCTCGGAAGCTGGTAACAGCCGGGTGCAGAAGTTCAATTCCGCCGGCGTTGTGCAGGCAGAATAAAAAAAGCGGCCTAAAAAGCCGCTTTTTTCGTTTTATGTGGAACGCAAAAGTTCCGGGATGGATTTCTTCAAAAGCTTTCGGACCGGCCACAAACTTGCCACCACCGTGGCGATCATCGGCAGCAGTAACGCCTGCAGATAGTGGCTGGGCTGAATATCCAGGAACACAAAGAACTGTCGTGTGATCCCCGGAGCCGGAGGCATCGGAATCCCCTGACGAAGCAGGGTTGCATCCACCAGGATCGCAATGCAAATCCCCAGGAATCCACCCAGCACACCCAGCAAACTGTTTTCAATCATCAGGATCTTAAACAGACGGCTGCGTTTTTCCCCGTTCGCCCGCAATGCCCCCATCTCGCCCGCTCTTTCCAGCAAGCCAGTGGAAATCACATTAAAGATCCCCATCGCCACAATCACCAGAATGATCGAACGGATGAACGAAAACTGTGCATTCAGGAAGTCCACAGAGTTCTGATAATAGTTCTTGTCCAGAATCTCGAATGGCACCGCTTCCAGGGACGGATTGGCTTTGCGCAAATCTGCATCAACAGCCTTCCACGCTTCCACGCCTTTCGTTGCCAGCGAAAACATCTCGACGCGAGTGGTATCAAGCAACGCTTGAGCCTGCTTCAGATCCACACGATAGAAGGAATCATCGATGACTTTCTTACCAGTGAAGAAGATCCCTGCCACCGTCAGATCCGCCCCGTTCAGCTGACCGTTCACGGTCTGAGTCAACAACGTCACCACATCGCCAGTTTTGGCGTCGATACTTTCTGCCAGACCTTTTCCAAGAATGATCTGATCCTGACCCTGCAGATCGTGGCCTTCGATAAAGTTCATCTCGGTAAAGAACTTGTTTTCTCGCTCGGGAATCACGCCCTCGCCTTTACCGCCAAGGGTGATGCCACCTTTGACGATAAAGGAATAAAAAGACACGCGCGGGAAGACTTCGGTCACGGACGCAGAACTGCGAATCTGTTTTTCGATTTCATCCGCATTTTCAAACCACAGTTTCCACGGGGTTTCGTGAACTTTGCCGAAATAGTTCTGCGGGAATACCTGGCCGTAACCGTAGTAACCGTGAATAACGTTTTCACGGTACTGGTTCATCACACCCGTGTTAAAGCCCTGATAGATCAACAAACCTGCAGCCCCCAAAGCCACCGTACACAAGCTGGCCCAGGTGCGACGAGGATTTCTGAACAGATTGCGCCAGGAGATTTTCAACAGTTCCAACATTATTTATCCCCCTGGCTTTTCGTGTTGTCGATCATGCCGTCTTTCATGCGATACACGGATTTGGCAAAACTCACCAGATGCGAATCGTGAGTCGAGAAAATGAAGCTGGTGTTTTCAGACTTCTGCAGTTCTTTGAATGCGTTGATGGTTTTTTCCGCCGTCACCGAATCCAGATTCGCCGTCGGCTCATCGGCCAGAACCACCGCAGGCTTTTTTGCAATCGCGCGGGCAATGGCCACACGCTGGCGTTGACCACCGGAAAGCTCCAGCGGCTTTTTCTTGGCGTGATCGGCAAGACCCAATAAGTCCAAAGTCTCCATCGCCACTTTCTGGGCGTTGGCGTGGTTGTAACCCAAAGAAGGCAGGAAGTAGGACGTGTTTTCAAGTACGGTCAAAGTGGGAATCAGATAGAATGACTGGAAGATGAAGCCAACCTTATGCAGACGCACGTTTTCTTTTTCAGACTCTGGCAGATGAGTGACATCTTCACCGGCAAATTCCAAATGCCCATTGCTTGGAGTATCAATCAAACCCAAAAGATTCAGCAACGTGGTTTTACCGGTTCCACTCGGACCCACGATGCAGGTGAAACAGCCTTTTTCCAGTTCCAGATCAATACCTTTCAGCACCGGCACTTGTTTGCCGTTCCAAAGGTATGAATATTCCAGGCCCTTAAGACGATACAGAGCACTCATGTTGCTGACTCCTTGAAGTTAAAGATAGAAGCGGAAGCCGATGGCGATAAAGGCGCCGGACAGATTCAAGTCACGCTGCTCGCCTGCGGCCGTGGTGACTTTGTCACCGCTGTTCACCGGACCTTTGAAAGTGGTGACAGATTTGGTGTATTCCAGATTCTCGATATTCAGCTGACGGTATCCCATTTCCACAACAATGGTGGTGGTGTCGGTCAAAAGACCTTCATATCCCAACGAAGCATTCAGCAAAGTGCCAGAACCTTTGGCTTCAACATCATGATTGGAAACACCGGGGAAGGCTGTTTGCCCGTCTGTTGTCAGAGTGTAGCTGTTCTTCATGGTCACGCTGGCAGCACCCACACCCAAAGCCACAAAGGACCGCGATCGTGCATTGCTTTGCAAATTGAATTCAACACCCAGCTTTGGAGCATAACCCAGAATCTGGCTGTCGGCGGTGTACAGCTCGGTTTCAGAAGCGTTGGTCGCCGAAGAGCCTTCAATAGCGCTGGGTCTGATGATCTCAAGACCGAAACGCAAGCTCATATACTGGCGCGTGTACAGGAAGCCGAACTCGCCACTGTAGTTGTATCCGGAACCACCACTGTAACTCAACCCCGTGGCTTCACCATCGAAGGCCCCGGTGCCAATCGCGGAAGGCCCCGCCGACACATCAAAGTAAGCGGCGAAGGTTTCATTGTTGATATTAAAAACGCGGGCCTGCGCCGAAGTTGCAGAAATCAGCAGTGCCGCAAAAAGAAGTCCCCGCACGATCACGACTACTCCGTGATCAGGTCAATAACGACCTTGCTGGTGCTTTTTTTGCCAGCAACCTGATAGACGCGAACCTTGGTGTTCTTTTTCAGATCCAGAGTCAGATTCAAAGAGCTGTCGACAGGATCCAGACTCATGTTGGTCTTCACCACCGCCATCGAACCTTTCAGTCGGTCTGTCAGACGCTTTTGATCGATATTGGCATTCGGCATCTGAGCAAAGTCCACCACCAGACGCTGAGGATTTTTCTTCAGCTCTGCATAGTAGTAACCGGGCCAGCCGCGCAGCATGCCGCCGTTGATATCACCGACATCAATCACGATACGCTCGACTTTTTTACCCGCATCCGCAGTACGGCGAACGTCCATCAAGGTGAAGCCGGTTCCGGCAAGACCACCGAAACTGACACCTTCACCAGAAAGAATTTTGGAGGCAGCAGGTTTGCTTTGTTGTTTGGAGATTGCGCCTTGAGCAGGCAAAGCCAATAGAGCGGCCAATACACATCCAATGTACTTCATCATGATCGACTCCTTTCGAACACATCCCTTAAGCCTAAAGGGGAACACCCCTTCTGCCAACCCCAAATCCCCTTTTTTACCCTGTCCCGCCCCGTCTCAAACCAGGAACCTTTCGCGGCGCAGGGTGACGCTTTTGGGCCCCATTTTTGTAAAAAGGGGGGCTGAGGTCGAATATATAGGGGCTGAATAGATTCTCACAAGGCACAGAACTTGGATCCCTAGGCATTGTTGAAAGATTTTTTAACTTTGGGAGTGCTTTATGAAAAAGCTCATAACAATGGTTCTGACTGTATTTGCGCTGGCAGCCTGTCAGCCGGGAAATGACGGCGGTGGCAACAACACCGTAACCAACCCTGGTCAGATCGCGACCACACCACTGCAGCTTCCGTGTATCAACGGAACGGCTTACTGTAACAACGGTGCCTACGCCAACTATCAGGGTTGGATGCCTTATCCAGGCATGTACAACTATGCTTACAACTATTCGAACATCTTTGCCCAGCAAGGGTTCTGTGGTTGCCCGAGTGGTTACCTGCCAACTTACAACGGCACATTTGGTTTGGGCTGCGTTCAGCAACAGCTGATCATGCCTTACTGGAATGATTATTTCTTCTGGTCTTACGGATACGGCTGGGGCTTCGGCTACATGTCCATTCCGTCAGCTCCGCAGATGACGATCAATCATCCGCAGTATTCAAACATTCCAACGAATTCTAACAGCTTCTCCAGCTGCTCTCAGACCCTCACTCAGAGCTGTGTTTTGAGCCAAGGGAACACTTGCGGTGTCGGGGCGACATGCCGCCAAGTTCTGTCCGGTTCGAATCTTGGAGTTTGTGTTAAAAACTAGAGAGGCGCGGCACTTCTCGACCGTTTTGACGGACTAATATGCCGCATCAAACGCCCCCTTTGGAATAACCACCAAAGGGGGCTTTCTATTTCTGCCTGGCCTTGCTTCGGGGGCGGCGGCCTTGGGAGGGGGAGGGTCCCTTAACTGGGGCACGGGCTCCTGCCCTCTGCCGGCCTTTCGCTTCGCGACCATCCTGGGCCGGAGGCCCCTGTTAAGGGACCCTCCCCCTCCCAAGGCCTCTTTCCCGGCATGTCCAAACGGAAAGAGAAAACCCCCTTTTTCTTTTCACCCGCCCAAACGCTGGGTCTTGCTGCCTGTGTGGTTTTCAAGGAAAATTTGGTTTTAAAAGTGCTGTCATTTGACCCGTCTGGTGGCGTCGGGTTGAGTCATTTTTTTATCCGGGTTTTTCGCTTTATTTCAGGGCTTTTTCATGGAAGAACGGAAGGGTGTTTTTCACTCTATTTCGGAGGTTCCTATGAATACGACCAATCCTCTTTTGCAACCCTTCAAAAACAAAGATCAGGCTGTGCCTTTTGATCTGATCAAAGTTGAGCACTATGTGCCGGCGGTTGAAGAAGCCATCAAGATGGCAAAAGAAAATGTGGCTAAGATCAAAGCCAATCCGGCGGTTCCGGATTTTGAAAATACGATTGTGGCTTTGGAAGCGGCCAGCGTTCATGCTGATCAGATTTCCACGATCTATTCCAACCTGGAAGTGGCTCATGCGGATGAAGCGCTTCAGGCTTTGGCTAAAGATATCTACCCGATGCTGACGGCGTTGAGCTCTGACATCTCTTTGGATGCTGAGATCTTTGCGCGTGTGAAAGCGGTTTACGACAAACGTGCATCTTTGAATCTGAATCTGGAACAAACTCGCCTGCTGGAAAAGACTTACCTGTCTTTCACCCGCAACGGGGCTTTGCTGGAAGGTGCTGACAAGGAAACTCTTCGTCAGATCGATCAGGAGCTTTCTGTTCTTGGTCCGAAATTCTCTGAGAATGTTTTGAAGGCGACCAATTCTTTCGAAATGCTTTTGGATAAAAAAGAAGATGTTGATGGCTTGCCCGAGGGCACCCTTGAAGGTGCGGCGGCTTTGGCGAAATCCAAAGGTCATGACGGCAAGTGGATGTTCAATCTGCAGATCCCTTCTTACCTTCCGTTCATGACTTATGCAAAAAACCGTGCGCTTCGTGAGAAAATGTGGAGAGCGTTTTCTTCCAAAGCCTTCAAAGGTGAATTCGACAATCAGACCAACGTTCTGAAAATTGTTGAGCTTCGTGACAAGCGCGCGAAAGTTTTAAAATTCACCACGCATGCTGATTTCGTATTGGCAGAGCGTATGGCGAAAAATCCAAAAACTGTTATGGACTTCCTGAACAAACTTCTGGCGGCTTCCAAGAATGCCGGCATGAAGGACGTTCAAGAGCTGACAGAGTTCGCGGGCAAGCTGGATGGTCTGAAAGAGATCAAACCTTGGGACGTGGCTTATTATTCTGAAAAACTGAAAGAAGAGCGTTACGCGTTCAACGAAGAGGACCTGCGTCCTTACTTCAAACTTGAAAACGTGGTTGAAGGTGTTTTTGCTCATGCGAAGAAACTTTACGGCCTGACTTTCAAGGAAAACAAGGAAATCCCGGTTTATCACCCGGAAGTGAAAGCTTACGAGATCTATGAAGATGCCTCCGGCAAATACATGGGTCTGTTCTACACGGATTACTTCCCGCGCGAGACCAAAAAAGGCGGAGCTTGGATGACCCAGTTCCGTTCACAAGGTCTGATCGACGGCGAAATGAAACGCCCGCACGTCAGCATCGTGTGCAACTTCACGCAGCCGACTCCGACCAAGCCGTCACTTTTGACTTATGACGAAGTTCGCACTTTGTTCCATGAGTTCGGTCACGCTTTGCACGGCATGCTGTCTGAATGTACTTATCCTTCCCTGAGCGGCACCAACGTTTACTGGGACTTCGTGGAGCTTCCTTCCCAGATCATGGAAAACTGGGTTGGCGAAAAAGAGGGCCTGGATATCTTTGCCCGTCACTATGAAACCAACGAACCCATGCCGGCAGAGCTGATCGAAAAATTGAAACGCTCCCAGAAATTCCAGGCGGGTTACATGTCCTGCCGTCAGATCCAGTTCGGTCTGATGGATATGGCTTGGCATTCCACCAATCCAGACACCATCAAGGACGTGGACGCATTTGAAGAGCTGGCAACGGCCGAAACCCGTCTGTTCCCGAAAGTGGATGGCGCGAATTCCTCTTGCAGCTTCGGCCACATCTTTGCTGGTGGTTATTCTGCAGGTTATTACTCTTACAAATGGGCCGAGGTTCTGGATGCGGATGCCTTTGAGTACTTCAAGGAAAAAGGCCTGTTCAATCAGGAAGTGGCCAAGAAGTTCAAAGACAACGTTCTAAGCCGTGGTGGCACCGAGCACCCGATGGATTTGTACAAGAAATTCCGCGGTCGTGAGCCGGATCCAAACGCTCTTTTGCGTCGTGATGGACTGATTTAATGAAGAAGAGTTCGATGGACAAAGAACACAAACAGAGCAAGCTGGTTTTGAAAGAAAACGGCAGCATTGGTTTGGTCTATCGCCTGGAGACTGCGCAAGCGGTCTCTTTGGCTAAAAAGGTCGCGGAATTTCTGAAAGAACGCGGCTTTGACGTCTTCACCTGCCCTGATCAGAAAGTGGTTGCGGGCACGAAGGCGGCGAAAACCAAAAAGCACATGGACGATCTGAAACTGGTGATCGTTCTTGGCGGTGACGGAACGTACTTGCGTGCCGTTCGTTTGCTGGAAGGTCGCAGTGTTCCTATTCTGGGCTTCAACATGGGCTCGTTGGGTTTCCTGACAGCTCACAGTGCGGATTCCTGCTTTGATATCATCGAAAAAACTCTGGATGGAAAAATGGTTCAGCGTCCGCGCTCCATGATCCATTCCAAAATCCTGCGCAAAGGAAAGGTTCGTGCCGAGTACCACGCGCTGAACGACATGGTGATTGAAAGGGGCTCGATGTCCCAATTGATCAACACGGCGATTTATTCTGAAAAGTTCCTGGTAAGTCAGGTGAAGGCCGATGGTTTCATCGTGGCAAGTCCTTCGGGCTCCACGGCGTACAATCTGGCAGCGGGTGGCCCGATCTGCCATCCGGAATCCCCGGTGTTTGTGGTGACCCCGGTGGCGCCTCACAGCCTGACTTCCCGTCCGTTGTTGTTCCCGGATGACCGGGAGCTTTCTTTCCGTCTGGAGGGTAAAACCCAAAAGGCCCACTTCATCGTGGACGGACAGAAGATGACCGAGCTGACGGCCGATGACGAAGTCATCATCAGCCGCTCTTGTTATGACCACTGGATGGTTCGTGAAGCCAATCACAACTATTTCCATTTGCTGCGCGAGAAACTGAAATTCGGCGATCGAAACTGAGCTTAAGGAAAGATTATGTTACTTGAGTTGAAAGTGTCCAATTTTGCGATTATCGAAAACCTGCATGTCTCTTTCAAAGAGGGACTGAACATCATGAGCGGTGAAACCGGTGCCGGTAAATCCGTTCTGCTGAAAAGTCTTTCCCTGTTGATGGGCGGCAAAGGTTCCAGCGACACCATTCGTACGGGCGCCACTCAGGCGACCATCGAAGGTTCATTTGATATTTCCTCCCGCCCCGACATTCAGAAAATGCTGCACGATATGGGCATTGAAGCCGAAGAGCAGACACTGATTGTCCGCCGTGTGCTGAGCGCTGGTGACAAATCCAAGGTTTATCTGAACGGCGGCTTAAGCACCCTCAACAGCTTGAAAGATATCGTGGCTCCGATGGTGGAACTGGCAGGGCATTCGGCTCCGCTGATTGAAATGACCGGCCAGCACGAAAATCGCAACCTGATGTCCAAGCACTATCACCTGGATCTTTTGGATCAGTACGCCGGCACCTGGGACAAGCGCTTGTTGTTCACTGAAAAATTCAACCGCTATCACGCGATCTTTGCTGAAATCAAAAAGCTTGAAAGCGACGCCAAACAAAAGGCGCAGCGCCTGGATTTTTTGACTTATCAGCGTGATGAAATCGCCAATCTGGATCTTTCCCCGGGCGAAGACCACGAACTGGAAGTCGAAGTCAAAAAACTGAAAAATTCAAATCGTATTGGTGCGTTTGTGGATCAGGCTGAATCAGCTCTGTACACGGACGATGATTCAGCCATCAGCCGCCTGAATGCGATCCTGAAAAAAGGCCTTGAGATTTCCAACGTTGATCCGCAAATCGCGGCGAAACTGGAAAATCTGGAACAGGCCAAGACGTTGATTGATGAAAGCATCTATGACCTGCGCCAGTACGCGAACAAGATCGATGCCGACCCACAACGTCTGGAAGAAGCTGAAAGCCGCCTGAGCGACTTGCGCAAGCTGCAGAAAAAATACGGCGCGACTGTGGATGACATCCTGAAAGCCCTGATGGAGATGGAAATTGAAATCTCCAACCTGCAAAATTCTGAAAGCCGCGTGGAAACTTTGAAAAAAGAGGCCAGCATTATTTTGAAAGAGCTTGAAGCCCTGGGTGCGGATTTGCACAAACGCCGTCAAAAAGGAGCCGAGCTTTTGGCTGACAGCGTGAACGCGGAACTGCTGGATCTGAACATGAAAGGTGTGACCTTCCATGTGATGACCGAAAAACTGCAGGAACTGGCTTCCACAGGACTGAGCGACGTGGAATTCCTAAGTCAGACCTCCAGCAAAGATGCAAAACGCCCCCTGGCGAAATTTGCCTCTGGCGGAGAGCTGAGCCGTATTCTTTTGTCACTGAAGCGTGTCGTGGGTTCCAGCAATCAGCCGCGCACTTATCTGTTTGATGAGGTGGATACGGGTGTATCTGGCGAAACGGCAGAAAAAGTCGGCCGTAAATTGCGCACGATTGCCAAAGGACAACAGGTTGTCTGTGTGACTCACCTTCCGCAAGTGGCAGCATTCGGAGATATTCACTTCTTTATCCAGAAGTCTCCGCAGAAAGAATCGGTCTCGATGCTTGTGTCAGAACTCAAACAAAAAGACCGTGTTCAGGAAATCGCCCGCCTTATCAGCGGTGAAAAGATCTCGAAAACATCCCTGGCCCATGCCGAGCAACTCTTGGCAGAAGCCAAACAAAACTAAGTCCTTTAAAAGGCTGCCTCCGGGCAGCCTTTCTAATTTGTAAGTTCCCCACCACAAATCCCATCCCCTACCATTAAGGCCTACACTCATATTTTTAAGGAGACGGGCTATGATTCTTGTTATGGGGGCAACCGGACATATCGGTTCAAAAATCACCACTCACCTTCTCGCCAACGGCCAACAAGTGCGCTGCGTGGCCCGCAAGTTCCCTAACAAAGAAGCCTTCCGCGGTGCCGAGCTGGCACAAGGTGATGCCAATGACGTGAGCTTCCTGATGGACTGCATGCGCGGCTGTTCTGCAGTGTTTACGATGATTCCACCGGACATGAGCGCCAAAGAAGTGCGCTTTTACCAGAACAAATTCGGCGAAGTGATCGCCGAAGCGATCGAAGAGGCCGGCGTTAAAAAGGTTGTGAACCTTTCCAGTGTGGGTGCTGACCTTGAAAGCGGTACGGGCCCGATCCTGGGTCTGCACGACCAGGAAGAAAGACTGAACTCCATCACCCGCGCGGACATCGTGCACCTGCGCCCGACCTATTTCATGGAAAACCTGCTGACCGGAATTCCCAGCATCCTTTCAATGAACCGCTTCTTCGGGACCATGTCCGGTGAAGTGCCCGTCCCAATGATTGCCACCCGGGATATTGCCGCTCGTGCGGCGTTCCTGCTGATGCATCCGGAATTTAAATCCTACAATGTCGAGTATCTGCTGGGCGAACGGGATGTGACTTTCGATGAAGCCCTGCGCATCCTTGGCCAAGCTATCAAAAAGCCCGAGCTGGAATACGTCGAGGTACCTGAACAGGAAATGAGAAACTACCTGATCGGCGCGGGCCTGACCGAAGACTGGTCGGATGCCATGCTGGAAATGAGCCGCTCCTTTAACAACGGCTCGATCGCCGGCACCTTCAGCCGTGATAAAAAAAACACAACCGCGACGTCTTTGGAGGAATTCGCCAGAACAACATTCCTGGATGCTTACACACGTGCCCAGCGCGCTGACGCAGACAGAAAATCCCGTCCATCCTCGGAGCGTGAGGCCAGACCGTAAGGTCTTGTGCTTCCCAATTCCCGGAAGATGGTGATAGCCTTTTCGAATGAGAAAAAGTGTATTGGCTATCGCACTTCTGGGAGTTTCCTGCATGCACAAAAATTATCTAGATTATCCGAAACCTGAAAAGATCAAAACTGAGCTGTCCAAACACGGGGACATCCGTATGGACGACTATTTCTGGCTGCGTGAGCGCGAGAATCCTAAAGTCGTCGACTATCTGAAAAAAGAAAATGCCTACACCGCCGACATGATGAAACCGGCTAAAGAGCTGGAAGAAAAAATCTTTCAGGAGCTGAAATCCCGTGTGAAAGAGGACGAATCTTTCGTTCCGGCCAAAGATGGCGACTACTGGTACTCTGCCCGTTATGAAGTGGGCCAGCAATACCCTTTGCACACACGCCATAAAGGCAGCCCGACAGGTCCGGAAGAAATTCTGATCAATGTTCCGGAGCTGGCAAAAGGCCATACCTACTTCAGCTCGACCGGCCCGCGCATGAGTCCCAATCATAAAATGATGGCCTATGCTGTGGATACCGTGGGTCGTCGCTTTTACACGATTCATTTCAAAGATCTGACCACCGGGAAAGTTCTTGAAGATAGAATTGAAAATGTCACTGGCAACCTAAGCTGGGCCAATGACAACGAAACGATCTTCTATACTGAACAGCATCCCGAAACCCTGCGTTCTGAAAAGATCTACCGTTACAACATCAAAACGCACAAGAAAGACCTCATCTTCCACGAGAAAGACGACACCTTCAGCGTTTACGTTTACAAGTCTTTGTCTGAAAAGTTCATTTTCATCGGCTCTTACAGCACTCTGACAACTGAAACACGCTTTATGTCCGCGGACACCCCGCAAGGGACTTTCAAGGTGTTCAATCCGCGTGAACGTGCGCATGAATACTCGGTCACTGATGGCGGCGACAAGTTCTATATCGTTTCCAATAAAAATGCCCGCAACTACAAACTGATGGTGGCGGATCTGGATCACACAGAGGAAAAGCACTGGAAGCCTTTGATCCCGCACCGTGAAGACACTTATCTTGAAAGTGTGACGGTGTTTAAGAACTTCATCGCCCTGGATGAGCGCCACAACGGTTTGACTCAAGTACGTATTGCAGATCGCAACGCCCAGAATCCTTACGAACTGAAATTTGCGGATCCAAGCTATCTGGCGTCTGTCGGTGACAACCGTGAATACGACACTGAATGGCTGCGCTACAACTATGAATCCATGCGTCTGCCGGATTCAGTTTATGACCTGAATGTAAAAACCAAAGAGCAGGTTCTGAAGAAAGTGAAAGAGATCCCGAACTACAATGCGGATCTTTATAAAACTGAGCGCGTGTTCCTGACAGTTCGCGACGGCACTAAAGTTCCTGTGTCCCTGATCATGAAAAAGGACTTCAAGAAAGACGGCAAGTCCTCGATGCTGGTTTACGGATATGGATCTTATGGCGCCAACATGGACCCTTGGTTCAGCAGCGGCCTGTTCAGCCTGGTGGATCGTGGTTTCGTCTATGCCAAAGCCCACATCCGCGGAGGCTCTGAAATGGGTCGTCACTGGTATGACCAGGGCCGTACACATTCCAAGATGAACACCTTCAATGACTTTATTGACGTGACAGATGCTTTGATCAAAGACGGCTATTCTTCAGCAGACCACACCTTTGCCATGGGCGGCAGTGCCGGGGGCCTTTTGATGGGTGCGGTGATGAATCTGCGCCCGGATCTTTACAAGGGCATGGTCGCACAGGTGCCGTTCGTGGATGTGATCTCAACGATGCTGGACGATAGCATTCCGCTGACAACCAGCGAATACGACCAGTGGGGCAATCCGAACGTGAAAGAGGATTACGAGTACATTCGCAAATACTCCCCTTACGACAACGTCAAGGATCAGGCTTATCCGAATGTTTTGGTGACGACAGGTTTCCACGATTCTCAGGTTCAATACTGGGAGCCGGCGAAATGGGTGCCGAAGCTTCGTGAACACAACAAAGGGACTTCGATGATTCTTTTGAAGACTGACATGGAGTCAGGTCATGGAGGAGCTTCCGGCCGCTTCGATCAGTTGAAAGAAACGGCCACGGAATATGCGTTTATTCTGATGGTTAACGGGAGTAAGAATTAATCTCTTACGTCCTGCACGATGATCAGCGCACTGAAAGTGTTGAACTTAACAGTTTCGCCGGTCTTCTGGCTTGTCCAGTACTGAGAATTGATGTACTTCACGCTGCCATCCTCATTCAACACCGGAGTTCCGTCCGGATTGATTTCAGGGATGGTGGCGCGCTCAGTTTCTTTCACACGGTTGAACAACTCTTCAGCTGTTTTGGCATCCTGACGGGTGCAACCACCGGAAGCGCGGCCTCCAAGATAGTCCGTGTATTTCTTGTAAACTTCGTGCAAAGCCAAACCGTTGTCCACGTCATAGAAGATCGCAAACGGCATGGATGAATCCCATGAACTGGAGTGGTGATCCTTGGACAGGAATTTCGGTGTGTAATAGCCTGTCGGCGTCTGGGACCAGTAAGATTTCGCCGGAGCCCCTGTGCACTCTTTATTCTTACGTTTCAACTCAAGACCTTCACGGCCTGTAGAAACTTTGGAATTGATAACAACACGGCCATATTCATACACGCGCATTGTCTGAGCGGTACGACCCTGTTCAGCCTTGTTGATCACGATCACATAGCGGAAATCACGCAGCCAGGGTTTCGAATAGAAATCCTGCTCGTTGAAAGCCTGCTGCTGCCTTAGATATTCCGGCAAACGTGTCGTAATAGCTTTTTCGTACGAATAGACCTGGCTGTATTCCTGGTCTTCATATTTACAGTCATTAAACGCGTTTTTCACCTTACCCCAGAACGAGGCCGAGGCGGATTGACTGACAACCAGAGCCGCGGCAACGACTCCGTACTTCATAACGTTCTTCATAATCACTCCGTTCTTTTTATGAAAAGACGAATTTCATACAGCAAAGACTTTGCCACATTTTGAGACACTGATCTGAAATCTGGAGGCTTTGAACGGAAAAGGCCCCTGAAAGGGGCCCTTAAAAGTCACGTAGTAAATAAGTTCAACACCGGCTGTTTGGGAGCCTTAGAAACCCTCGATAGTACCCACCTGGCGTTCGTCATCAAAAGGGATCACATCACTGGCTGCGGATTGTTTCGCAACCTTCTTAGGCGGAACCTTCGAAGCCTGAGAAGCCTTCACAACCGGAGCTTTTCCCAGAGAGGCTGGTGCGGCGGCCGGAGCCACTGCGGTCACGCCCCCTTTGCCGTGAATCACTTCATTTAACTGCGAAGTCAGCTTCTGCGACGTCGCAGCCATCGAGTCGATTTCGGCACTGGAAGCCGCGATTTCTTCAGCGGAAGCGGCATTGCTTTGAGCAGCCTGATCCAGCTGGTTCATGGCTTTGCTGATCTGCTGAATGCCGGCCGTCTGTTCCGTACTGGCAGTCGCGATTTCATTATTCAGATCAGACACCTTTTTAACGGAAGTCACAATGTTATCCAAAACCATACCGCTGGAGCTGGCAATCTGACTGCCCTCTTCCACTTGTTGTACGGATTGTTTGATCAACTGAGTGATGTCTTTGGCGGCCGAGGCACTTCTTTGCGCCAAGGCACGCACGGCTTCGGCCACAACGGCAAAGCCCTTCCCCTGTTCTCCGGCACGTGCGGCTTCCACCGCCGCGTTCAGGGCCAGCAAATTTGTCTGGAAGGCAATATCGTCGATCACGTGAATGATTTCTTCGATCTTGCGGGATGAACCGGATATTTGTTCCATGGATGAAATCAGCTTTGAAATTTCGCTCTGACCTTTTTCAGCCACGTCACGGGACGAAGCTGAAAGACTTGCGGCCTGTTTGGCGTTGTCCGAATTCATCTGTACCATGGAAGAAAGCTCTTCCAAAGACGCCACGGTTTCTTCCAGGGACGCTGCCGCTTCCGTGGAAGACTGGGACAAACTTGTCCCCGCACTGGTCATCTGGGTCACCGCACCCGCCACGTGATTGCTGGCATCAGTCAGCTGTTCAGAAATACCAGAGATCTCTTTGGACATACGGGAGGCAATCCACAACAGTGTCCCGGAGATAAGAATGTTGCCGATGATGGTGGTCAGAATATTCCACATCTTTACAGACTGCTCAGCCTGATGAGCCAGTTCCCCTTCGGCCATAGCCTTGCCTTCATAGATCTTCAAGGCTGCGGCTGTAAATTCACTGACCGGCACGCCAGCCACGGTGTAATCGCCACGCAGAAGCTCTTCCGCCTTTTCCAGGCCGGCAGCATCTTTGGCTTTCAGATTTTTCAAAATGTCTTCCATGATAGCCAAAATTGCCGGGAATTTGTCCTGAGCTTTGTCGAACAGGGCTTTTTCTTCGGCAGTGAAAGGCGTCTTGGTGTATTTTTCATAATCCTTGCGATAGGAATCCAGGGCCTGCTCGGCCATGACCAGCTCACCGTCAATGTCTTTGCCCGCCTTGAAAAGGCTTAAGGCAGAATAAGCGCGAAACCCAAAGGCATTTCGGGAAATACGCATATCCGTCAGAATCAGGATATTGGGAATGATTTCGTTGTGCGAACTTTTCAGGAGTTCATTGACCCGGCCCACCCCGTTGACGGAAATAACTCCCACCATACAGAAGGCCACAATCGGAAGGGCTGCTGCGAATAACAGTTTGCCTTTGATGCCGCGAAACCAGGACGTGATGTTGCCCATAGATGTAAAACTCCTCGATAACGTTCTGATTTACTCTTCGTTTTTAATAGAACTTTACTGAAGGGTTCGGGACAGTTTCTTAACGGAAGGTAATTTTTTAGACCTGGTCGGTGGACAAAGCTCTCGCCTGTTCAGGCGAGAGCTTGTGAATTGTGTAAGGAACTAGACCAGCTTGCGAAGCACGTAATGGAGGATGCCCCCATTTTTGTAGTACTCAAGTTCAACCGCGGTGTCGATGCGAGAACGTACTTTCACGTCCTCTTTCTGACCGTTGGCGCGATGAATGGTCAACGTCAAATCCTGCTGCGGCTTCATCCCGGCTGCAATGCCGGAAATATCGAAAGTCTCAGTGCCATCCAAATGCAAAGTCTTGCGATCAGTGCCCGGATGGAATTGCAAAGGCAGAACCCCCATACCAATCAGGTTGGAACGGTGAATACGCTCAAAACTTTCCGCGATCACAGCTTTCACACCCAACAAACGAGTGCCCTTGGCTGCCCAGTCACGGGAAGATCCTGTGCCGTACTCTTTACCCGCGATCACCACCAAAGGTGTCATCGTGGACTGATACTTCACGGAGGCATCGTAAATGGCCAGCGTTTCGCCGCTTGGCACGTACTTGGTCATGCCGCCTTCCACACCCTGAAGCATTTCGTTCTTGATGCGGATATTGGCAAACGTACCACGCACCATCACCTCGTCATTACCACGACGGGATCCGTACGAGTTGAAGTCATGAGCTTCCACTCCATGGGACGTCAGATAACGTCCTGCCGGAGAATCTTTCTTAATACTTCCGGCCGGTGAAATATGGTCCGTCGTGATAGAATCACCCAAGATAGCCAAAGGACGAGCCCCTTTCACATCATGAACCGCTTCCGGCTTCAGACCCATGCCTTCAAAGTACGGTGGATTCTTGATGTAGGTGCTTTTTTCCCAGCTGTATACCTGTGATGACGTGGTATTGATTTTCTGCCAGTCTTCTGTGCCCGCGAAAACATTTCCATAACGAGTGTCGAACATTTTCGTTTCAACAGTCTTGTTGATGGTATCCTGGATTTCCTGAGTACTTGGCCAGATGTCTTTCAGGTACACCGGCTTGCCGGCAGAATCTTCGCCCAGAGAATCCCTGGTGATATCGATCATCATATTACCCGCCAAAGCGTGCGCCACCACCAGCATCGGGGACGCCAGATAGTTCGCTTTCACGTGCGGATTGATACGGCCTTCAAAGTTGCGGTTTCCGGAAAGAACCGACGCCACAACCAGATTTCCTTTTTCAACGGCCCCTGCCACCGGCGCATCCAGCGGACCGGAATTTCCGATACAAGTCGTGCAACCATAACCCACAAGATTGAAGCCAAGTTTATCCAGATAAGTCTGCAAACCTGCGCGCTCTAGATAGTCCGTCACCACCTGAGACCCCGGAGCCAGGGATGTTTTCACCCACGGCTTCACGGTCAGGCCTTTTTCCACGGCTTTCTTCGCCACCAAACCGGCACCGATCATCACCGAGGGATTGGAAGTGTTCGTGCAACTGGTGATCGCGGCGATAACCACATCCCCGTGACCCAAAGAATAATTTTGACTGTCCACAGCAACCGCCGACGCGGATTTGGTCGTTTTGTCGGCTTCTACCTGGAATCCTGCGACCAGTTGTTTTTTGAAGTCTTCAGCAGCTCCAGCCAGAACCACACGGTCCTGCGGGCGTTTCGGTCCTGCCAGTGACGGCACCACCGTGGACATGTCCAGATGAAGAGTGTCGTTGAAGTGATAGTGCTTTTCAGCTTCTTCTGAACGCCACAAACCGGTTTCTTTTGCATAAGCCTCAACCAAAGCAATCGTTGCGGCATCACGGCCGGACAGACGCAGATACTTCATTGTCTGTTCGTCCACCGGGAAGAACCCGCAGGTTGCACCGTATTCCGGAGCCATGTTGGCAATCGTCGCACGATCCGCCAAGGACATGGACGCCAGACCCGGGCCATAGAATTCAACAAATTTTCCGACCACACCTTTTTTTCGCAGCATCTGCGTGATGGTCAGAACAAGATCCGTCGCGGTCGTGCCTTCTTGCATCTTGCCATCCAGCTTAAATCCGACCACTTCCGGAATCAGCATGCTGAGAGGTTGCCCCAGCATCACCGCTTCCGCCTCGATACCACCGACACCCCAGCCCAGCACGGCCAGACCGTTGATCATGGTGGTATGACTGTCTGTGCCCACCAGCGTGTCCGGGAAGGCATTGGCACCATCCGACCCTTGATTGGACCAAACCGTTTTACCCAAATACTCCAGATTCACCTGGTGGCAAATACCGGTGCCCGGCGGAACCACTTTGAAATTCTGAAACGCGTTCTGCCCCCATTTCAGGAAGACATAACGTTCGTGGTTTCGTTCAAATTCCATCTTAACGTTTTCATCAAAGGACTTCGGCGTACCGAAAGCATCGACCATCACCGAGTGGTCAATCACCAGATCCACTGGCACCAGCGGGTTGATCTTTTTCGGATCACCACCCAAAGCTTTCATCGCGTCACGCATTGCTGCCAGATCCACGACTGCCGGTACACCGGTGAAGTCCTGCATCAGCACTCGCGCCGGGAAGAAAGAAATTTCGCGGGAAAGGGATTCGGTGCTCAGGCTCAGCAGGGAATCAATGTCCTCTTTGCTGACATGCAGACCATCCTCGTGGCGCAGAAGGTTTTCCAAAAGGACCTTCAGCGACACCGGTAGTTTTTTTATATTGGGATGCTGGATTTTCTGAGCGTTGAAAGTGGTGTAGCTCTGAGAGCCCACCTGAAGTTTCGATTTCGTCTTAAAACTGTCTTTGGATTGAATGAACATGAGAGGCTCCTTCCTCTCAATTCCACTCCCCTCTTAGGAATTTATCAAGCCAAAAAGCCCCGATCTGGGTTTTCACATCGCTGACTTTTCCCTCGAGAACAAGCTGCATCAGATCCGCGGGTTTTACTTCGACAACCTCAATAAACTCGCCCTGATCCAGACGCTGTTGGAGCTGAGTCAAATCCTTGGCCAGATACAAATCAATGTGTTCGTTGGAATAACCAATGACCGGGTGAATTGTGGTCAGGAACTTCCAGTCTTTGGCTTCATAACCGGTCTCTTCGAGCAGTTCTCGTTTTGCTGTCAGCAGGGTTTCTTCATTGTGATCCCTTTTTCCGGCCGGGAACTCGAGAAAAACTTTCTTTACGGCATGGCGGTACTGATGAATCATCACGACATTTCCATTCGGCAAAAGCGGAATCATCATGGCCGCGCCGGGATGCAGAATGTATTCACGAGTGTACGTGCGCCCGTCAGGGGCCCGCACCTGATCCTGTTCAATTTTGAGGTATCGTCCTTTAAAAATCTGACGCGTGGACAGCGTCTTTTCTTCCAAATGCTTCATGGTGTTCAGAGTCTCATACAGACACGCTGAAGTCGCTCCATTTCGTCTGGACCAAAGATGGTCCCGCCTTTTGTCCAAAAGGTGTAGAATGGATGAGGCTCATAGATGTTGAATTCAAGAGTGTTGTATAGACTTGTGTTAAATCAAATTTGAAAGATCAGGAGGATCACTATGAGAGCTTTGACCAAGGTGGGAATATTCATGTCCACCGCTCTTCTTGCTTCGCTCATGTTTGCCCAGGATGCAAACGCCCAACGCCGCCTTAGTCGCGGTCCCAGCCTTTCAGGCGACATGTCTTTGGGAATCGGTCTGTCGACTGTTTCTGCCGGACAAAATGACATGAACTCGTTGATTGACGCCGCTCGTGCGAGCGCCGCCAACGCTGACACCAAATCTCTGGGCAGTGCCTGGGAATTTTATGCCAACTGGTCTTACCGCTTCAGCGGGACTTCTTATGCATTTGTCTTCCGCCCTTCTTACTTCATGCAAAGCACTGAAGGTTCAGGCACTGACGGAAGTTACGATTACAAACTGACGGGATTCACTGTCTTCCCGATCTTCCGCATGTATCCGCTGGAAAATTCTTTCATCAAGTTCTACATGCAGACAGGCCTGGGTTACGGTTCCTTGAGTGGTGAAATCACCGCCGGCACCAAGAATCTGGATTTCAAAGGCAGTGCCTTTGGCGCCATGGGTGGTATCGGTGTGGACTTCTGCTTCACCGACGCTCACTGTCTGACGGTGGAAGGCAATATCCGTTACATGCCTATTGAACGAAATCTGACAACCGGAGGAAACTGTACCGGTGCCAGCGACATCCCGGGCGTCAGCCAGTGCGGTGGCGATTCCGAAGTCGAGCGCAATGGCAAGGACTTGTCGACGACCATGTCCGGAGTGCAGGGCCTGATCGGTTACACGATGAATTTCTAGCAAGACTAGTGTCTTGTTTCAGTACTGATTCGCTCAAAAAGCCACCTCCAGAAGGTGGCTTTTTTTATTCCCGCCCTGAGACACCAGGCGACTTTAGAAGTCTTCAGTTTTTGCCGATATTTTAACAAGCATGAATACACGGGACGTGAATAAAATCGCCATATTAGGGATGATCGTATCGATCCTCTCTGCCTGCTCGGACGCCAGTCCGACAGTGTCGATTCTGCGTTCTGTGGAAAGTCTTGAGTTCAATCCAAGTCACGTTGTCACTTCCAGCCTGAACAGTGTGCCATTACAAGCCTCTTGCGCCAACTTCATCGGCAACATCGACATGAGTCTCGATGGCGGTGTCACCTGGATCACGCCGACCAGTTATGACGTCACCGCGCCGTCATCGTGTGTGAACGGCAAGTTCACCGTCAGTCTGTCCAATCTGAAATCCCCGTGGAGCTCTTTGGCGATTTCACCCGGGCAAACTCTGAAAGTGAAATTCCGCGCACAACCGCGCAAGAACAATTTCTTCTACAAAGAAGTAACAGTGCTTTATTCCCCGTCATCCACCCGCAGTCAGGACATCCTGATTGGCAGTGCCGAACAGGCCGGTGGTGGATACCGCGTAAAAAGCCGCCTTCGTCATCAGCAGCAGCATGTCGCCACGGGCGGCAACTTTAAAATCAAAGGGAGAATCACAGAATGAAAAATCTGATTTATTCCCTTATGCTGATTTTGACGACAGCTTCGGTTCCGGCTCAGGCAGCTTCGCCGTCGCCAGGTCCGTTGTTCACTTATGAAGGTTTGCTGACGGATGCCGCGGGCACTCCGATCACCACAACCCAGACCGTTCTTTTACAGATTATCTATCCATCCACTTGTGTGGTGTTTGAAGAAACCCACAGCATCACCCCTGGTTCCAGCGGTGAATTCAGTGTGATTGTCGGCAGTGGCACACGCACGGATTCCACGGGCAATACCGCGGATCGCATTTTTGCGTCTGCCGGCAGTGTGACCTGTTCTGACACCAGCACCGTGACGGCATCGGGATTCACAACCCGTTCTTTGCGCGTGCGTGTGGGCGGAACCGATCTGACGCCGGATGTGGCGATCAATACGGTTCCATTTGCCATCAATGCCGCCCGTCTTGCCGACAAAACCGCCGCAGACTTTGTACAGGTTTCAGCGTCGACAACTCAAACCAATGTTGACAGTGTTTTCAGCCGCTACAGCACTTTGAACAGTGTTTTGAATATGTTCACAACAGCGGGCGCCAACGGTCAGGTTCTGATTGGCACTGGCACCGGCTATACCCCGGCAAATTTGACGGCGGGTTCCGGTATCAATATCACCAACTCTTCCGGTGGCATTACGATTTCTGCCAGCGGTGGAGGCGGCTCGGTCACTTCCGTGACAGCCCAATCACCTTTGGGTGTTGCCGGAACTGCAGCCGTGCCGGATCTGTTCATCACACAAGCCAACTCCACCACTAACGGTTATTTGAGTTCCGCAGACTGGCAGGCCTTCAACAACAAGCAAGACAAGTCCCTTTCCACGGGCCGAATTTGGGTTGGCAGCAGCGGCATGTCTGTGGAAGTTCCCGTCAGTGGCGATGCGACTTTGGATTACTCTGGTGCCCTCAGCCTTGCAAGTGTCGGCACCCCTGGCACTTATCCCAAAGTGACCGTTGATGCGAAAGGCCGCGTGACTGCGGGCTCAGCACTGGTGGCTGCGGATATTCCGTCCCTGGACTGGAATAAAATCACCACGGGTTTGCCATCTTCACTTTCTGGTTATGGCATCCTGGATGCTGTTAAAAACTTTGGTGGCACGGCAGGAATCATGTCTGGCATAGATGCGGCCCGTCCGGCTGCGGGTAATGCAGGCCTTCTTTATATTTCTTCAGACACTCATCAGATCTATCGCGACAATGGGTCCTCATGGAGCACTCTGGGGGGCGGTGGAGCGGCAACCCCGATCAGTCTTACGTCCCAAGTCACGGGAGTCCTGCCCATTGCGAACGGTGGTACTGGTGCATCCTCTGTTGTTGGCGCGATGGCGACTCTATCCCCGCTGACAAGCAAAGGCGATATTCTGGTTCACAACGGTACAAACAACGTTCGCCTGCCTGCGGGATCCCCTGGCCAGGTTCTGACCGCGGATACTGCTGATGCCAACGGTGTGAAATGGATCTCGATTCCCACGGGCACCGTCACGAATGTGACTGGCACGGCTCCGGTGGTTGTTTCCAACAACACCACAACGCCGACTATCTCGGTCAACGATGCCACCGCCAGCACCAAAGGTGTTGTGCAAATCGGAAGTGGTCTGAATGTCACATCCGGCACCGTCAGCGTGAATCCGGCATCATTCCCTTCGATAGTCCCGGTTTCAAAAGGTGGTACCGGCACTGGCACCATCGCGGCAAATAAAATACTGATGACCAACGGATCAGCCAATGCATTCACTGAATTTTCGTGCGGCATCGGTCAGGCCATTGCCTTTGATGCCATGGGTGTTGCCGGCTGTTCCAGCTACAGTTCCTTGGGTGTGATTGTGAATTCAGGGAACTCTTTGGGAATCCCGATGATCGTGGGCACCAACGATGCCTTCAGCCTGTCGCTTGAAACCAACAATACGACCCGCATGACGATCGACGATAACGGCCGCGTGGGTATTGGAACAACCACCCCAGCGACGCCCCTGCATGTGCTCGGATCCGGTGAAGTGGCGCGCTTCGTGTCTTCGGCCACAGGTGGTGTGGTGTTAGATTCCACGGCGCTGAATTATAATCCGTCTTTGATCTACAGAAAAACCAATATCAATCGCTGGTCGATGATGGTTAATGCGGTATCCGAAAGCGGATCCAACCTGGGTTCGAACTTCAGTATCCTTCGCTATGATGACGCTGGCACCACGCTGGGAGCGGCAGTGACAATTGATCGCGCCACCGGGAACTTTGGTATCAATACCGCGGCACCGACTTACACCATTCACGTGACCGGGACTGCCGGATTAAGTACAGGTTCTGCATGGACAGTGGCATCCGATGCACGCCTGAAAGACGTGCATGGCGATTATGAATACGGCTTGAATGAAATTCTGAAACTGCACACAGTTCGTTACAATTACAAAGCTGGCAACGCCGCGAAAATCCCTTCGGATGTTCCTATGGTGGGCTTCATCGCCCAGGAAGTTCAGCAGGTGATTCCGGATGCAGTGAAAACCCGCGCTGACGGCTATCTTGAACTGAATGTCGACCCCATTCACTGGGCGACCGTGAATGCGGTGAAAGACCTTCACGGCATGTGCAAAGCCACGCAGGATCAACTGAACACCATCACTCGAAAAGTCGCTTCTTTGGAAGAAGATGCTGCTGCGAAAGACCTGCGCATCAAGGCGCTGGAAGATGAAAACAAGAGTCTCAAAAAAGACCTGGAAATGATCAAAGCCAAACTTGGCCTGCAGTAATCTCATTTCGAAACTTCAAAACATACCATTACAGTACGACGTGTGGGGGATACTTCCACAGTTTTTACAATTTTGTTAATCTTATAGATAGCTGATTGTAGAGGTACGTAATGACAAAATCACTATTGATGGCCGTGCTGTTGGTGTCCCCTTTCGCACTGGCGAAAAAACAAAATGAACCCAATCTTCGCGCGCGTGGCCTGCTGAAAAAAATCACCTGCAGTTATCACGGCAGCGGAAAAACCCCTACCGGCGAAAGCATCGGATCGGTGGACTTTGCCGATCCGGAAAAAACCGTCTGTGATCCCTTGGGCAGCGGTTCTGCCAACAATACCGAAAACGGTCTGTTTGCGAAGCTCTTCGTAAAAAGCCCTGAGATGTCCAGTCCGGTCAAAAGCGTGATGGACTATTACAACAACGGTGTGAAGCTTGAGCAGGATCTGTATTTTTCGGACGTCAATGTACCGACGCGCGTTTTCACTGACGGCTTTGCCACCAGGAACGGCGAAGTGCTGATGGATGCCAGCGGCAACAAACTGATCGAAAACTTTGCCATCGAATACACCTCCGTCCTGAAACTTTCAGATCAGGATCGTGAAGGCCACTATGAAATTTCATTGCTGTCTGATGACGGTGCCCGCCTGTTTGTGAAAGAGGGCGACGCATGGAATGAACTGGTGAATAACGACGGCGTGCACCCGACCCGTCTGGGCTGTCCTTTCCGCACGGTGGAAATGAAAAAGGACACCGAACTGCCGATCCGTATTCTGTACTATCAGGGGCCGCGCTATCACATTGCCAATGTGATGCTGTGGAAACATCACAAAAAGGCCCAAAGCTGGAAAAAGCCTTCGTCGCATTCCCTGTGCGGCATTCAAAGCAACAATTTCTTCTACAACCCGAACAACGGAAAAAAACAAGCGGCGGTGAAGTTCCTGGAAGCCACGGGCTGGGATGTGGTTGCGCCGGCCAACTTCCGCATGCCTCCTTTGAAACCGAATCCGTGCGTGGAACCGGACTTTGCTTTAAGCGACTTCAAGGTGGCCTCGGTGGCCGCTCCGAATGCAGAAATTACCTGGTCGACAAACTTCCCGTCCTCAAGCCAGATCTATATCGTCAATATCTTCACGGGTGAGGAAATGTACACCGCGGTTGATAGCGAGATGGTCACAAGCCATAAAGCCGTCTTAAGCGGTCTGATCCATGGTTTGCAGTATCAGGTTCAGGCCATCAGCGTGGATGCAAGCGGTAAAGAGCTTCGCAGCCCTGCCATCATGCTTCTGCCATAAGCTTATCATTCCTTCCGGGAATACTAAGTTTCCACCTGCTAACTTGCCAGTCCCCCGGTTTTTAAATAGAAACCGGGGCCATGAAAGCACTTCTGATCAGTTTTATTCTTTTGATCTGCTCCCCCGCCTGGTCCCTGCAGTCAGCCTTTGGCGGCACGATTGAAGGTTTAAGCATTCCCAATTCGCACGAAGTATATAGCGACGCCAGTGGCGCTCGTGTGGTGCGTGGGATGGAGCCCAGAAACAAGGCCCAGATTCATGAGCTGCTGGATTCCGGCATCGAAGAAGTTCTGATCTTTAAAACCGACACCAAAGGCGAAGTGGCCAAAGAAATCACCCAGCTGCAAAACGCGGGTCTTTCTGCCGCGGCGATCACTCATGTGCCCTTTCCGTGGAAAGACCTGCATGACTACAAAGCGGCCTGCCGCATGACGATTGAGGCTTTAAAAACAATTGAAAGATCAGTAAAGGCCGGAAGAAGCATTTACTTCCACTGCACGGTGGGTGAAGACCGCACGGGTTATCTGGCGGGTCTGTGGGGCCTGTGGACCGGTGAATTTGAAACGGCAGCACAGGCCTTTAAAACCGAAATGTGTGCCCGGGGTTATGAAGCGGGTAATCCACGCAAGCCTTACAAAGAGGTTGTCGCCAAGATTCGTGAAACACTGACGCCGACCTATCTGAAAATGGCCACGGTGCTGACAGAAGCCCGCGCACGCGGGCAGAACCTGCACGGGTCCCTGTGCAATCAGGAACCCGTGATTGAAAACGCTGCGGCTTTCCGCTGCGTCAGCAAAAGAAACTAGAACATGGTGTTGGTATTTGCGGCCTTTTCAGGAATCTCCTGAATCACGTCCCAGTGCTCGACAATCTTGCCGCCTTCAACACGGAAGATGTCCACGATCGCGCGTCCGCGGTCGTCTTTGTTCTGTTTGGACAAGACATGCAAAACCACCAGATCCCCTTCAGCAACCACACGCTTGATTTCGCTGCGAGCTTCAGGATTGGCTTTGAAGTGCGGAATGAAATAGCCCGTGAACGGTTTCACCCCGTCCGGAACCATGGGATTGTGCTGAATGTACTTTGAACCAAAGTACTTGTCGGCGGCTTCCTGAACCTTGTGATCTCGAAAGACCATATTATAGAAATCAGTGACGATTTTCTTATTTTCTTCCACGGTGGTTTTCTTTGCCATCGCCGGAAGGGCCAAAGACAGAATCAATGCGGCAGTTACTGCTTTAAATGCTTTCATCGAATGCCCTTTCTAGTAACCAATGGTGAAACGTTGTTTAAGGTGCAGGGATTTTTCCAGTTCATCCACCATGGCGACAGCATAGTCGGCGGTGGAAATTCGGCTTTCGTTTTTTGCATCAAAGACCGGATTGTCTTTTCCCAGACGGAACTTGCCGGTGCGAGGCCCTGGTTCGATCATCAGTGCCGGACTGAAGAAGGTCCAATCCAGATCGTTCTGGGTGCGGATGAAGTTCAGAATCTCGCGCGTGGCGCGTGCGCCGTCTTTCCATTCCGCGGGGAACTGAGGCGTATCCACCAACTGCACTCCCGGAGAAATCTCCAAAGACCCGGCCCCACCCACAATCAGCAGACGTTTGATGCCAGCTTTTTTCGTTGCGGCTGCATAGGATTTGGCGCCAGTCACACTCATGTCAGTTCCTGGATTATAGGCACTCACAACAGCGTCCTGACCCTTCAGAATTTCAGCCAGCTTGTCCGTGTCAGTGACATCGGCTTTTTTCACCAGCAGATTTTCGCGGGATTTGATTTTTTCGGGATTTCTGACAATGGCGGTGACTTTGTGTCCGCGGCTTAGCAGTTCTTCCAAAATGTCGGTTCCGATAAATCCGGAAGCTCCGATCAGTGCTACATTCATGGTTTTCTCCTTTGTTAGTAACCATATTTGTTACAGTTTAATGCAAAAAAACAGAAGCCCTAGTCGACCTTGTGAACCAGATCCGAAAGCTTCGTCTGCTTCAGCTGATCTGCCACGCAGTCATTCACTTCCGAAAATACCGGCGTCAGCAGCTTCGCCATGCTGGTGCTGACAGGACATCTTGTATTGGGCCGGTTCGGGTTGAAAGCAAATACGTCGGATTCACCAACGGCCTGATAAATGTCACGCAGGGTGATCTTCTCTGCCGGTCGGGCCAGTTCGACTCCGCCGCCTTTTCCCTGATGACAAGTCAGCAGACCCGCTTTGGAAAGCTCGGCCATCAGACGGCGCACCACCACCGGATTGGTGTTGACGCTTCCCGCCACAATGTCGCTCTTCAGAAGCTCCCCATTGGGGGCATCGTGAGCTACCAGGGTCATAATATGAGTCGCAACTGCGAATCTGCTATTAGCTGCCATACTGTAACTATATTAGTTTCATTTAAGCCCGTCAAGAGGTCATTTATCAGCCCCCGCGGTTGAGGGGCATCCCTGTTGATTTTTTACCTGGGACCTGATTATCTGTCCCATATGGAAACAAAATACTTATCAGGTTTCGGAAATCACTTTTCCACAGAAGCTCGCCCGAACTCTTTGCCTCAGGACCAGAACTCTCCACAAAAGGCCCCGGCGGGTCTTTACCCTGAACAGCTTAGCGGCACGGCCTTTACAGCTCCTCGTCATTCCAATATGTTTTCCTGGCTGTATCGCATCCGCCCGTCCGTGATGCACAAGCCTTTTGCTCCGTTGAAGGATCTGACTTCCAAAACCTTCTTCAAGCCTCAGCACATCAATCCCAATCAAATGCGCTGGAATCCGCTGGCTGAAACTTCCGCGAAGCAGGATTTCGTGGAAGGCATCCGCACGGTGTGTGGCACAGGCTCTGTGCACGAACAACGTGGTTTGAATGCGCATCTTTATTCCTTCAACAAGTCCATGGACACGCGTTACTTCATGAATGCCGATGGTGACTTCCTGCTGGTTCCTCAAAAAGGTTCTTTGCATGTGAAAACCGAAATGGGCTTTATGGAAGTTGAACCCGGCGAAATCGCACTGGTTCCCCGTGGAATGAAGTTCCAGGTGAATCCACTGAAAGAAGGCACCACTTGCACTGGTTATATCGGTGAAAACTTTGGTGCGGCATTCAGACTGCCGGATCTGGGCCCGATTGGCGCCAACGGCCTTGCACACCGTCGTCACTTCCTGACTCCGGTGGCGGCGTTCGAAGACAAAGAAGGAAAGTTTGAACTGGTCGGCAAATTTGCCGGCGAACTGTGGGGCGCTGAAATCGGTCACTCGCCACTGGATGTGGTTGCATGGCATGGAAACTTTGTTCCATTCAAGTATGACCTACGCAAATTTAACACCATCAACACTGTCAGCTATGATCATCCAGATCCATCCATCTTCACTGTGCTGACTTCACCAAGTGAAGTTCCGGGCACCGCGAACGTGGACTTTGCGATCTTCCCGCCACGCTGGATGGTGGGTGAACACACCTTCCGCCCGCCGTACTTCCACCGCAACTGCATGAGCGAATACATGGGTTTGATCTATGGCGAATACGACGCGAAAACCGCTGGGGGCTTTGTTCCTGGCGGCGGCAGCCTGCACAACTTCTATTCCGCTCACGGGCCGGATGTGGATGCATTTGAAAAAGCCAGCAACGCGGATTTGAAACCGCACAAAATCGAAGCCACCATGGCCTTTATGTTTGAATCCCGTTCACCATATATGGTGACGGACTTCGCGATGGGAAAAGACTTCCTGCAGGACGACTATCAGAACTGCTGGCAGGGTTTTAAGAAATACTTCAAATAAAGAAAAAGCCGGGGCAACCCGGCTTTTTTATTTCATTCGGGCGTGAAAAATACGCGTGTCGTATTCAATCCGCACCATTCCGTTTTTCTGATATTTATCGAAGATCGCTTCCAATTCGGCTTTCATCGCGGGATACGCTGCACTGTCCATCTGAGGCATGTACGAAGAAGACAACAACCGCCCCAGCAATCCTGCGAAATCCAGATCCTGATAATTGAAAATCACATGCTCATTGTAGGCACCCAGAAAACTTTCAATCTGCGCCTGATCGATATTGTTGTGACGAACCTGCTTATAATCTGAACCATAGTTCGCAATCAGTGCTTCATAGTCCACGTTAAATCCCGTGCCCGTCATACGACGATCATTCCAGATCAACGCCGCCGTTCCCGGCGATTTCAGAATGCGTTTGAACTCTTTCTGCGTCGCCACCGGCTCAAACCAGTGAAAGGCTTGAGCGGCAATCACGAAATCCACGCTGTCGGCAGGCAGCCCGGTGTTTTCCGATGAACCGTTCACACTGTGAAAGTCAGGATAACCCACCAGCGTCTTTTCAGCAGCAGCCCGCATTTTGGCGTTGGGCTCTACACCGTAAACTTTGTTTCCGTTGTCCAAAAAGATCTCGGTCGAAATCCCCGTCCCCGAACCCACATCAGCCACCGCCATGTCCGGCCTTAACCCCAATTGGTCGATGAAAAACTTAAGCAGTTCGGAGGGATACGAGGGTCGAAACTTGACGTAGTTATCAACCCGGTCACTAAAGCGTTGAGTCGGTTTGAAATCCATATCTGAACTATACCGCAACGCTTCGGAAAAGTAAGCAGGTACCTTTTAGTTGGGGTTGATGATGTCCATTTTCTTTTGGATTTTAACGGGCGTCATATGGCCGTTGCCGGATTCGGTGTACCCGATCAACTCGACAGTGGCTGTGACTTTTTCAGGGCTGCCGATTGGCAAGCCGCCGCACTTGATCGGACAAGTCAGATCAAGAATTTCGTTGTTGGTCATGCGCACCGGAATACCAATGGCATCCAGCTGATAGTCAGAATAAGTGCAGGTGTAAGAACGAATTGAGGACTTGAAGGTGACCTGAATCATTGCCGGCGCAAAAAATTCCCCACTGCGGTTGGCGATACGAATCTGTGGAATATCAATGTACGGAGAAGCAATATCACGACGATTTGATCCGTCCTGATAAGCCATGCAGCTGATGGACGTGGAATGAATGACGAAGGCCTCTTTTTGCACCGTCATTTCCACGGCGGCTTGAGTTGTCATGGCAAACAAAAACACCAAAGCGCTGGCGGCTTTTTTCATAATTCCTCCTTGAATACAAAAAGGATACGCCCTGCAGACCGTGACCGCAAAACTTCAGACTTTTAAGTGATCCAGAGGATTCGGCGTAGTACTTAGGACTCTTCAGAAGGAAGATACACCCATTCGCCCACGCCATTTTTCAGACAGAAGACTTTCACGCGCTCTTCAAACCACGACCCCAGATTCACCGAGCGCACGGAGTGCCCGTTGATGGCTTCGGTGTGATCGTCAAACACGTGCATGTGTCCAGAGACAATCAGATCAAAAGGCTTTTCCGCATAGGCTACCGGAGTGTGCTTGCGAATCATCGTGATCAGCTCACCTTCATTGGACACACGATAATGTCCACTGCGTTCGCGGCTTTTTTTGCTGGCTTTGTTTCCGATGTGATCCCAGAACTTACCCGGCAGAATATTTCCCAGTGGTTTGATATAGGGATTGCGAATGATGCTGCGGTATTTAAGATACTTCTCGTCATTCATATTGATCAGATCCCCGTGCTCACAACGCACACGAACCCCGTCGATCAGATAATACTGAGCCTCGACAAAAACTTCGATCCCCAGACGTTTTTGGAAGTAACCCTCCACGTGAACATCGTGGTTTCCTTCGATGAACGTGATCCGGGCCCCGGCTTTGCGAAGGTCTCCCAGTGTCTGCATCAAAGGTTCGAATTTTTTGGCGAAATAGGTATGACCACCCACCCACAGATCGAAGATATCCCCGAGCATGAAAAGGTGAACTTGCTGCGGATTGCCCGCCAGCAAAGAACGCAAAAAGCGCAACAGGATTTTCCCATTGCGCTCTTCAGCGGTTTTCAAGTGAATGTCGGATATGAACCAGGCTTCCACTATTCTTTATTCAGATCGAATCCTTGTTTCTTGCGGATAAAGGCAGGAACTTCAAGATTCTGGCTGGAGAACGGTGAGCTCAGGACTTCACGAGCCATGCGGCGCGCTTCTTCCAAAGACTGCTGTTCGTGATCCACATTCATGGACAGCTGTTCCGGGTTATTGTGCTTGGATTTCAAGTCCTGGCTTTCTTTGAAAGCGCGGGCTTTAGCCAGCAACATGTCACGCGGGGACAAAGATGATTCCACTTGCGGCTGGATCGGGGTTGCAACTTCCTGTTGTGCAGGAACCTGCTGAGCCTGAACCGGCATCTGAGGCATCATGTTTTGTGCTGCCTGCTGAGCCATCTGTGGAGTCACGGCAGCTACAGGGGGAACAACCACAGTCTCAGTAACCTGAGGAGCTGCCTCTGTCTGCTGTGGTTGAAGCGTAAAAGACTGAACCTGAGTCTGAACCGCAGTGATCGGCGGAAGTTCAACCGCTGGCATCTGAGGCATAACTGGCATTTGTGGCATAGTCGGCATAACCGGCATTTGCGGGTACTGAGGCATTTGTGGCATCTGCGGCATTACCGGCATCTGTGGCATTTGAGCCATCTGTTGCGGCATTTGCGGCATCTGCATGTTCATGCCACCGAAGTGAGCTGCGTTCTGGTTCAGGAAATTCTGCATTTGATTAACCTGAGCCATGTCGTTCACAAGCTTCACGTCGTGAGCATCGAAACCAGTTGCGATCACAGTCACACGAACTTCATCGCCCATGCTTTCATCGATAACCGCACCGAAGATGATTTCTGCATCTTCATGAGCCGCTTCAGTGATCAGAGTGGAAGCTTCGTTCACTTCATACAAAGAAAGGTCAGAACCACCAGTTACGTTGATGATGATGCCAGTAGCGCCATCGATCTTCACATTTTCCAGCAATGGAGAAGAGATCGCCGCAGTAGCCGCTTCAACCGCACGGTTGTCACCTTTAGCTGCGCCAGTACCCATGATTGCAATGCCTTTGGAGGACATAACAGTGCGGATATCTGCGAAGTCCAGATTGATAAGACCGCGGATGTTGATCAGATCAGAGATACCTTTAACAGCCTGAAGAAGAACTTCGTCCGCTTTTTTGAAGGTTTCCAGAAGCGGAGTTCTTTCCGCCGCGATGGAAAGAAGTTTCTGATTCGGGATCACGATCAGAGTGTCCACGTTTTCTTTCAGTTCAGACAGACCGCCTTCAGCGTGTTTGCCGCGTTTTTTTCCTTCGAACAGGAAGGGTTTGGTAACAACACCGATAGTCAGTGCGCCAAGCTCACGCGCAATCTTCGCGACGATCGGAGCGCCACCAGTCCCAGTTCCGCCACCCATACCCGCAGTGACGAAGACCATGTCGGAGCCTTCCAATTTTTCAACGATTTCATTGTAGGACTCGATCGCAGCTCTGCGACCCACATCCGGATTTGCACCCGCGCCAAGACCTTTTGTAAGGTCAAGACCCAACTGGATCTTATTCGGAGATTTGCTGGCGTTCAGGGCCTGGATATCTGTATTGGCAACGATGAATTCAACACCGTTCATGCCGGATTCGATCATTGTGGCAACTGCGTTGCTGCCGCCACCGCCGACGCCCACTACTTTAATATTTGCACCAATATTGATATTTTCTTCCAATTCAAACATTTGATCCTCCCCACAGAATCATCCGCCGTCGCCGAGGCTTGGGCGAACTCAGGCTATAAATTTAAAAAATCTGTCCAAAAAATTCTTTGATCTTCTTGGTGATCCCGTCCAGCGATTCACCAATGTTCACTTCCTGTTGCTGTTGGTGCGTTTGAAGCAGATCTTTTCTCTGCCCCAATGCATACTGCAACAGTCCAACAGCGGCGGAGAATTCTCCAGACTTCACCACATCCGTCAGACCACCGATTTCACGAGGTGCCCCTCTGCGAACCGGAATATCAAAGATAAACTCTCCCATCTCGATCAGACCATCCAGGTTGCTTGCGCCCCCTGTAAGAACAATCCCGCCACCAAGCATTGGCATCAGGCCGCTCATACGAATGTCATTGGCAATCAGGTTCAGAGTCTCCTCTGCACGAGCTTCGATAACATCCGCAAGGTCCTTGCGAGGAATCACGCGGGATTTTCTTCCGCCGACACCCTCGACCTCAACAGTTTCATTTTCATTCACCATAGAAGCCATGGCACAACCATGCTTCTTTTTCAGCTCTTCCGCCGCGAACTGCGGAGTTCTCAACCCCACCGCCACGTCGTGAGTGAAGTGCTGGCCACCCACTGGAATTACAGAGGAGTGAGCCACACTGCCGTTGACGAAGTAAAGGGCGTTACAAGCGCCGCCACCCATATCAACCACGCACACACCCAGATTCTTTTCATCGTTGGACATCACCGCAGTAGCGGATGCCAGCTGGGAAAGAACCAGGCCTGCGATTTTCAAACCGGCTTTTTCAACACATTTTACTGTATTATTGATAGCACTCTGACCACCGGTCACGATGTGCACATTGGCTTCCAAGCGGATGCCGGACATGCCGATAGGATCTGTGATCCCGTCCTGGCCGTCGACTTTGAATTCTCTTGGAAGTACGTGAAGAACAGAACGATCCGTTGGAACCGCCACTGCCTTGGCAGCTTCGATAACACGGTCAATTTCAGAGGCAGTGACTTCGCGGTTCTTGATCGCGACCATGCCCTTGGAATCAAATGAAGAAATGTGCGAACCAGCAACACCCACCCACACTTCGGATACGGTGTAACCGGACATCAATTCTGCTTCTTCTTTGGCTTTTCTAATGGAATCAGTCGTGGCTTCGATATTGACTACGACACCCTGGCGGATCCCTGTATTGGGAGCGGTGCCCACGCCTGCGACTTCGATTTTTCCTTCGGGATTAACTGTGCCGATGACAAAAGAGACCTTGGTAGAACCAATGTCCAAGCCAGCCAATACCGGAGCTTTGGGTTTTGATGTACTCATCCTTAAGTCCTCACGGATGCCTAAACTATAAAAGTTTCAGGAAAGACCACCCGTTAAAATCATTTTAAGGGGCTTCTAAGGGGGCATCTACCCGACTTTGATCGGTCTTCCAGACTTAAGCTTAGGGATCCTTACGCAACCTGACAAGGACTTTCTTTGACAGATTCGCGTCTATGACGCGCGCGTCAAACTGGCGGGATTCGAGATAATCGACGACTTGGCTGACTCGTGCAGACTTCAAAGACACTTGGTCTTCGCCCATCTTCACCTGGATTCCAGTTTTGATCATGGTCATCCAGAAGCCTTCTTTATTGTCGTAACGAATTTCAGAAATTGTTTTTCTGCTGAACGATCCTTCAGCAGGAATTTGTTCAACCACATCAACAGCCTTCTTGCGAAGTTCTGTTTTTTTCACAAAGCCTTCTCCATCAAGCAGCACAACATCCGGAGCCTGCTTGCTTTCAACCGGATCCAGGAAAGTTCCATCTTTAATAATAGGAACAAGCTTTCCACCTTTGGCCATGAACAGAAGCTTCACCTCATGCGGGCGCACGCGCACAGACAAAGTCGTCGGCCAGCTTCTTTTGATATTCAAACCATCCACCCAGTTCAGGGCGTCGACTTCACGGGATACTTTTTTAAGTTTGATATTCCAAAGAGAAACGCCTTTGTATCGGGCAAGACTTGCCTCCAGGCGATCGACGTGAGGACGTAAAAACTGCTCCTGCCCCGCGGGTGGATTTTCAAGCACAACCTCGACCGAACTGATATTGAAAAAGCCATTTTCATTCAGATAAAAAAGCGTTCCCGCAAGTGCTGCAGGCAGAACAATGAATCCAAAGATAAGTTTTAAAACGAGCTTCTTCACAGTCGGAAATCCTCTGCTGTCGTGAATTTTAGATTAGCAACAAGATCGCCAACAATGAAACGCTGTCCGCAAAACAAGACCAAGGTCTTTCACTGGACCTTGATGCTCTTACCTTTTCCGCCCGCAACAAAACAAGCTTTAGTCCGTATTGTTTTCGACCTCATTACCGATAGATAGCAAGCGAAGGAGACTCTATGAAATTTGGCAGCAAGGTAATTTTAAATGTCGCAATATCCTGCGTGGTCTGCACTCTGGCCGCCGTCGGAATCTCCTCCTCCAAGATCCATGAACAGGGACGCGATCAACTGGTCGACAAATCCCAGGCTATTCTTTCCCGCCTTGAATCCATGCGCGGCTATGTCGCCATCTCTGGAAACCTGAAAGAAGACTTCACCGCCGCCGTGGAAAAATACCCGGATGGAAATCTTCCAGAAGATGTGCGCAAACAACTGCTGCGCAAAGTTCCCATCGTGGCCTCGATGGCCGTGGGTTTTGAGAACGCCGACAAAGACGGCTATAAGTTCCGCGTTTTCACTGCAGCCCCGCGCCGCGATTCCAACAAAGCCACCGCCTCTGAACTGGAAATTCTGAAACGCTTTGAAGCCGATCCGGAATTAAAAGAAATTGTCGCCAGTGGGGATCATGACGTTGTTGTGTATCGTCCGGTGCGCCTGTCTGAAGCTCAAGGCTGTCTGCTATGCCACGGCCACCCTTCCAAAAGCCCATGGGGCAATGGCAAAGACATTCTGGGCTTCCCGATGGAAAACTGGGGCGACAATAAACTTCATGGCGTCTTTGCCGTCACCTCTTCCACGGATCGCGTGGCAGAAGCGGCCAACAACACAACTTACTCGATTCTTCTGTGGGCTTTGCTGATCACCGTTGTGATTCTGACGGCGTCTTATTTCCTGCTGCGTTCACCACTGGGCTCCCTGCTTGAAGCCATCAGCACTTTGAATCGTGCGGGCGCGCAAGTTTCCACAACGGGTAATGAGATCTTCAGCTCCAGCCAAAGCCTGAGTAATTCCGCCGTGAAGGCCGCCGCTTCCATTGAAGAAACCTCTGCCTCCACGGAAGAGGTTTCCAGCATGGTGAAGATGAATTCCCAGCACGCATCCAAAGCCCGCGATCTGGCGCACACCGCCCAGGAAAAAGCACGTATCGGTGAACGCGAGGTGCAAAAGCTGACCACGTCGATGGACGAAATCACCTCCAGCTCCAAAAAGATTGAAGAGATCATCACCGTGATTGATGACATCGCTTTTCAGACAAATCTGCTGGCGCTGAATGCATCTGTCGAAGCGGCTCGTGCCGGCGAACACGGAAAAGGTTTTGCGGTTGTTGCCGAAGCGGTTCGCAGCCTCGCACAACGAAGCGCCACTTCCGCCAAAGAGATTTCCAATCTGATCAACGACAGTGTTGAAAAGATTGAGTCCGGTCATGAGGTGGTCCGATCCAGTGCCGATTCCTTAAAAGAGATTGTGACCACCATTGAAAAGCTGTCAGCCCTCAACACCGAGATTTCCGGAGCCAGTTCCGAACAGGAGCAAGGGATCCTGCAAATTAACAAGGCTTTGACAGACATGGATAAGATCACCCAAGCCAATGCCGCCGCCGCCGAAGAATGCGCTGCCGCTTCGGAAGAGCTGACACGTCAGTCATCCGTCATGGAAGAAGCAGTCCAGCAACTGAACGTTATTATTAGCGGAAATGCGGACCGAGCCGCTTCATGACCCAAAAATAGACAAATGATGACGGGAATCATAGACCCGTGCAGTTAAAGTGCTATCCTTCAAGACAAGGAGGATAGCATGATCAATCATTCACTTCTTATTGCCGACGAACTGGAGCACAAGGATGAAGCGTCCTTAAAAAGATCCCAGGTGAACCGTCGCTTCGCCTCGGACCTGTCTGTCCGCCTGAATTGCCCCGTTTCCTTGTTGTATGTCAAAACTCTGAAAGACATCCCCGGACGCCTGGCCCTTTCTTACGCTGAAAAAGCCAAGGTCATCAGCCACAAACACCACCAGCTGGCACCGGTCATGAACAACTTTGCCGTGCCCGGGAAACTGATTGTGAAGTTCGGCTCGCCAGTAAAAGAAATCTCGGCCGCCGTCAAAGACAACAGTGTCGAGGCTCTGATTGTCGGTTCACGCGCTCTGAAAGGCATGGACCGCTTTTTCCTGGGAAGTGTTGCCGAAGAGGTCGTGCGCAATGTGAAGCGTCCGGTTTATATTCTTGGGCCAGGAACCCAGCGTGATGACTATAGCCTGCCGACTAAAAAAGATTTACGCATTGCCATCGTCACCGACCTGACGAAAAAATGCCGTGCTTCTGAAACCTATGGCGTCAGCCTTGCAAAACGTCTGGGGGCCCACGTGGTGCTTTATCACTCGGTTGCAGAAACTCTGCGCACGGTGGAACAATACATGTTTGCTGCCGGTGAAGCGACTCCAAGCATTGATACAATTTACGCCGACATTAAAAAAGACGCACAAAACTCGATGGAGAAAAAACTGGAACGCCTGCGCAGCAAAGGTATTTCCTGTGAGGGATTCATCGAGCAGGAAAAAACTCCGCTGGTGGACACCTTCCTGGCGGGACCTGCGGGCCACTGCGATTTGATCTGCATGGGTGATGAAAGTTATGGTGGACTTTTGGGCACGCTGTTGGGGTCCAACCTTCGCGACATGATTGCAAAATCACCCGTACCGGTGATTGTTGTGAGATCTTAACAGCTCGACGTTTTATTACAAATTTATTGCCCGGGCAGGTGATTCTTCATCTGCCCTTTTTCATTTCAAATATAAGGCCTTACCGGACAAGTTGCTAAAAAAAAGTCCCCCGCCCGGTGGAGAACGCTTCTCACATTTGTAAGGAAGATTACAGAGCTTTTGTTCGATAAGAGCCTCATTCCAATTCAACAAGAAAAAAGGAACAAGAGGTTCAAAGTGAAGTTCGGCACCAAAGTTATGATCAGTATTGGCACTGCTTGTGTGATCTGCACGACCGCAGCTGTGATCGTGGCATCGTCCCGCATCTCGCACGAAGGCGAGTCCCATCTGGTGGAAAAATCAGAGGCGATTCTATCCCGTCTGGAAGCCGTGCGTTCTTACGTGGCCTCGCAAGGCGGCCTGCAAGCCAGCATTGAAAAAGCCATTGCCGATCATCCGGATGGCAACCTTTCCAAAGAATCAAAAATTTCCATTCTAAAACAGGTTCCTATCTTTGCCGCGATGAAAGTCGGTGCCGAGGGCGCTGAAGAAGAAGGCTACACCTTCCGCATCTTTTCAGGCGAACCGCGCAATCCGGACAATCGCGCCACTCAGGAAGAACTGGAGATCCTGAAAAAATTTGAAGCCGACCCAAAACTGCAAGAGCTCACCGCCGCCACGGACAACCACGTGATCGTGTACCGTCCGGTGCGTCTGTCTTCAAATCAGGGTTGCATGAACTGTCATGGTGCCCCCTCACAGTCCCCATGGAAAAACGGAAAGGACATCCTGGGTTATCCCATGGAAGACTGGTCAGACGGAAAACTTCACGGCGGCTTCGCGGTGATTTCCAGCAAAGACAAAGTCAAAGCCGCAGCCGCTGACGCCACGATGTATATCGTGCTGGTTGCTGTGGGCTTGTCCATCGTCGCCATGGCCCTGGCCTTTGTGGTGCTCAACCGCCCGATGAAAGCGCTTTCCGGCATCGCGGTGAAACTGAAAGAAACCGGCACCAGTGTGGCACAGGCAAGCACCGAAATCTCAAAGTCCTCGCAAGACCTGAGCAGTGCCGCCACCACCGCCGCAGCCTCCATTGAACAAACCACGTCAGCCACCGAAGAAATGTCGAGCATGATTAAACTGAACGCCGGCCATACGAATGAGGCCCGCTCCCTGTCGGAAACCGCACAAGCGAAAGCCCGCCACGGCAAAGATGAAGTCGAAAAACTGATTCTTTCCATGGACGACATCGCAAAAAGCTCCAAGAAGATTGAAGAAATCATCTCGGTCATCGATGATATTGCCTTCCAGACCAATCTGCTGGCTCTAAACGCCGCAGTAGAGGCCGCGCGTGCCGGCGAACAGGGCAAAGGCTTTGCCGTTGTGGCCGAAGCCGTGCGGGCGCTGGCACAACGAAGCGCAACCTCTGCCAAAGAAATTGCAACCCTGATCCAGGACAGCGTTCACAAAATTGAAAGCGGCCATGAAGTCGTTCAGGCCAGTGGCACAATGCTGAATGAAATCGTGGTGCAAATTGAAAAGCTGACGGCGTTGAATATTGAAATCTCCACAGCAAGCACTGAGCAGTCGCAAGGGGTCAGCTCAATCAACATGTCCATCAATGAACTGGACCGCGTGACCCAGAACAACGCCTCGGCCGCAGGCGAATGCGCGTCGGCCGCTGAAGAACTGGCCCAGAGATCCCAGCAGATGGATTCGATGGTTCAAGAGCTGATCTCGGTTGTTGAAGGTCGCAAGGCCGCCTGATTTGTCTAATCCAAAAAGGGTGTCTCAAAACGAGACACCTTTTTTTGTCTTCCCCATTTTGTCATGTGCGCAAGCTGTGGACGCTCTTCCTTGCCTGGTTCTTAACTGGCCATGGACAGAAGTTTGCAGTTTTTGCGGGTATGAAACTGAAATCCCTTCTTTGCCTCGGACTGCTGGTTATGCTTGGGAGCCCTTCTGTTGAAGCGGCCACCAAACGTATTTGCACAATGACCCTGAATTCCGCCGATGAAAAAGAGGCGCTCAGGCAGCTTTATGCCTCTGAGGATGTAGAGATCACCGAGCTGGTTCCGTCTGAAGGCAAGAACCCCCGCTGGCTGCAAAACGCCTGCGCTTCCGGGATTCAGTGCGACGTTCTTTTGATTTCCGGCCACTTTGGTGGCGTGTTCTTTGGTGAAGGCAACAGCACCACTTTGGATTTGAAAGAGATCGAGCGCCTGAGCTGCGACAATTCATGTCCGGGCATTTTAAGCAAACCCAAGGATGTCTTCCTGATGGGTTGCAACACTCTTTCCAGCAAAACCCCGGACAAACGATCCATCGAAGAATACGTGGAAGTCCTGATCAAGAACGGCTTCCCCCGTGACCTTGCTGAACGCGTGGCTTTTTCCCGCTATTCTGAATATGGCATGAGCATCAGCCAGATCTTTTCTTCCGCCTTTAACAACGTCGAACGCCTGCATGGTTTCACCAGCACCGGCCCTATGGGTAAAGTCGCTGGCCCCCTGCTGAAAAAAGCCCTGCGTGAAACCAGCGCTCAAACCCTGTTCAGCAAAGGCCCGGACACCAAAAAACTGAATTCACTGTTTGGCGGAATGAGCTATCGCATCGTCACCCCCAAAACCGAGTCCGATCCGAATTACAAAGCCCTGACCTGCAATGCATATTCTGAAAGCATCAACGAAAATCGTGAAGCCATCAATTTCCTGTCCAAAAAACTTCATCTGAAGAAATATTATGAACCTCTATTGGAAGCGACTCAGAATCCGCTATTCATGTCCCTTTTGCAGGACACTTTGCGGGCTTCTGCGGAAGCCACCCGTAATTTTGAAAACTTCTTTGTCGAGATCGGCTCGGCTCGTTCGTTGCCTTTAAAAATGAAAATGCAGTTTGTGGATCTGCAGGCGCAACTGGGATTGATTCCTTCCATGGTGAAAGCCGAACAACAAGAACGCCTGATCCGCCAGCGCCTGGGGGATGGGTTGAATTTCATCGTGACCGACCAGTTCTGCGCGATGAAGGATCTTTTAAAGAACACCGAATTGAAAGCCGCCTGGATTCCGTTCACCGCGGATGCCTGGCAGTTCATCCCTCGCCTGTCCCAGTGTTTCGGCGGTTATGACGACGGCGTTGAAGGTCTGCTAAAACAGATGATGTACAGCAATGAATCCCCGATTCGCCGCGAAGCCTTGCGCGCTTTAAAAGGCCGCTTGTATTCCCATGATCTCAGTCAGCTGCTGAAAGCCTCGGCTCAGTGGCCTCAGCGGGACCGTCTGGACATGAGCTACAGTATCGGCCTGAAAGCCCCGACTGAAATGCTGCCGCAAATGATTGAAACTTGTCTGACCAAAGCCGCCTCGGGCGACAGTGCGGAATCCCGCGATGGGTATCGTTGGTACTGCTACAACCAGTTTGAGCCGCTGATTGACAATCCGTTGAAATGTCATCTTTTCGCCCGCAATTTTGAAACACAAAGTGTGACGGGCGTGGACTGGAATTGTTTGACCCGATTTAACCACGATATCCACCTGGGGTCGTGTCTTGAAGCGGCCGATCGCAACACCGATGTTGAGAGTTCCGACAATGTCCGCTGGTACTGCTGGTCCAAATTGTCTGAGCAAAAACAACTAAGCCGGTCTGAATGTCTTGCTTTGGCCTCCTCAATGAAAATTCAAGGGAACCGATTCAAAGCCAACTGGAACTGCATGAATCGTATCGCAAATTGACCTCGGGGCCTGCCGGGTTTACAAACTAAGCTCTGGAGGCCACGATGAAACACACCCTGCTCTTTTCTTTTTTGCCGCCGGCTTCGGTCCTTGAACGTGCCCTAAGCCAGTTCAAAGCCACCATTTCTGCCAAAGAACTTTCCGTCGAAGAAATGCTGGATCAGGTTCACAAGATCCAGCCTGCCGCCATCGTGGTTGTGCCCCGGCAGAAAATCAGCGCCGAAGTCATCAAAGCCCTTCCGGATTCAGTGAAGATCATCGCAACCTCCAGCGTTGGCTTTGATCATCTGGATATCAGTGCTGCAAAAGAGCGCGGCATCCTATTAAGCAACACGCCCGATGTGCTGACGGAATGCACGGCGGATCTGGGCATGATGCTGCTTCTGAATGCCTGCCGTCGGGGTCGCGAGTATATGACCATCATGCAAGAGGGCTGGAGAAAAACCTACAGCCAGACCGATATGCTGGGCCTGCAGGTCAGCGGGAAAACTTTGGGGATTCTGGGCATGGGTCGCATCGGCCGGGCCCTTGCGGACCGCGCCCGCGGTTTTGGCATGAAGGTCCTTTACTGCAACAACAAACGCCTGCCCCCGGAGCTTGAAAAAGATGCGGTGTATTTCAAGAACTTCCACGACATGCTTCCGCATTGCCAGATTCTTTCATTGAATTCGCCAAGCACCCCCCAAACCAAAGGCATCATGGACAGCAAAAGTTTTTCCTTGCTGCCTAAACATGCGGTGCTGGTGAATGTGGGTCGTGGGAACCTGGTGGATGAAGATGCTTTGATCAAAGCGCTGGAAAGCGGTCATCTGTTCGCGGCGGGACTTGATGTGTTCTGCCATGAACCTGATTACAACTTGAAACTGCGTGATTTTCCGAATGTGTTCTTAACTCCGCACATGGGAAGTGCGACGGTGGAAACCCGATCCGCCATGGGTCATCGGGCTTTGGATAATGTCACCGCGGCGCTGGAAGGCCAACGCCCCGGGGATTCTTTGTACTAAAGCTGATTCAGGACATCCAGTCCCAGCTTCCAGCCGTCTCCGGCACCAAGGGTGACAAACACGTCGCCCTCTTTCAGCATGCCCAGAATTTTCTGAGTCGATTTATCATCGCGAACAAAGTACTGGGCATGTTCGTGCTTCATTTCTGAAGCCAGCTTTTCGCTGGTCACGCCTGGAATTGGTGCTTCACCCGCTGGATAGATATCTGTCAGCAGAACCTGATCCGCCTCCATAAAGGCCGTGGTAAAGTCATGCCAGCAGTGTTGCGTGCGGGAATAACGATGCGGCTGGAAGAAAACCACCAGTCTTTGTTTCGGATACTTTTCACGGAAGGCCTGCAATACCGCACGCACTTCAGTCGGATGGTGACCATAGTCATCATAGACTTTGATGCCTTTTTTCTCGCCCTTGAAGTGGAAACGACGATCCACACCTTCATAGCGCTGAAGACCCTTGGCACAAGTTGCAAACGGAATTCCCGCTGCCACCCCGGCACAGATCGCTGCCACGGCATTCAAAGCATTGTGACGGCCCGGAACCTTCAGATTGAATTCACCCACCAGATGTTTGGTACCCAGCAGACGATCGTTGCGGTGAACCGCATAGTGACCCTGTTCGCCCGTCACAACCAGATCGTTCTTTTCATCGAAACCATAGAACAGGATTCTTTTCGGGAAGTTTTCAAAGATCTGGCGAACCAGCGGATCATCCCCGCACACGATGACTTTGCCATAGAAAGGAACTTTCATGGCAAAGTCGTGGAAGGACTTCTGCACATTTTCAAAAGTTTTGAAGTGTTCCAGATGGTCCGAGTCGATATTGGTGATGATCGCGATTTCCGGGGACAGCTTGTGGAAGCTTCCATCAGATTCATCCGCTTCGGCCACCAGCCATTCACCGGAACCCAGCATCGCTGTGGACTTGATCAGTTCAAAGCGGCCACCGATTACAATCGTCGGACTTAAGTTCGCTTCCAGGAAGATCGCTGAAGTCATCGAGGTTGTCGTGGTCTTACCGTGCGTCCCGGCCACCGCAATACCGCGTTTCAGGCGCATGATTTCAGCCAAAGCCTCGGCACGCGGGATCAGGGGGATCTGACGGGCACGAGCTTCAGAGATCTCAGGATTTCCGTACTGAATCGCACTGGAATACACAACGACGTCGGCTTCGCCCACGTTGCTGGAAGCGTGGCCTTTAAAGACCTTCACGCCCAGTTCTTTCAGTCTTTCCGTGTTGGCGTTTTCAGCCTGATCACTGCCTGACACTTTCGCGCCGATATTGTGCAACAGCTCCGCGAGGCCGCACATACCGATGCCTCCGATACCTACGAAATGGAATTTGGCGTGCTGTAACTTCATTGCAGGATTTCCTTTGCGATCACGGTCGCAGATTGAGGGATATAGAAGTTCTTTATATTCCGAACCATTTGATCACGCAAATCTTTATCCGCCCGCAAAGATTGGACTTCTGAAATCAACCTTTCCGGCGTTAAATCTTTCTGCAAAATCATGCGGCCCGCGTTTTTTTCCACAAGGCTTTCCGCATTCTTTTGCTGATGATCATCCGCCGCTGGCAACGGCACAATAATAGGAATGATGCCAAACGCCGCCGCTTCCGCAATAGAGCTGGCCCCACCACGGCAGACAATGATGTCCGCCCACTGATAGTACTTGGCCATGTCAAAGATGAACTCAAACGGCTGCACTTCACACGGGGCATTCTTGTATTTGTCAGTCACTCGCTCAAGATCGGCACTGCCCAACTGATGAACGACAGAAAGATCCTTGACCCATTCACCACCGCTCATCACCGCGTCACTCAGACAGTTGTTGATGATACGGGACCCCTGACTGCCGCCAAAAGCCAGCAAATGGAACTTTTGATTGTTCGAACTGTTGTGCACGGCCGCTTCGATTTCGGCACGAACCGGCATCCCGGTTTGGATGATGCTGTCACCCTTCAGATGTTTTTTGGCTTCGTTGAAAACCACAAAGCACTTGTCGACAAAACGGGACAAGATACGATTGGCCATACCCGGCATCGCATTGGGTTCCCACACCGCCGTGTTAAAACCAATAATGCTGGCTGCCAGCACAAACGGACCGGAAGCATAACCACCCACCCCGATCACATACAAAGGCTTCAATTGCCCCAGCAGACGGATGGACTGCCACAGACCCACCGGGATCTTCAGCAGGGTTTTCACTTTTTGAATCGGACTTTTTACATTCAATTGACCGGATTCGATCAGATGCAGAGGGAAACCCTCGCGAGGAACAATCTTGCTTTCCAGGCCTCTGGAGGTGCCGACAAAGTGCACCTCGATGCTGGGATCAAGCTTTTGCAAAGCCCGGGCGATGGCAATACCCGGATAGATGTGTCCGCCAGTGCCTCCGCCGGCGATCACGATATTCTTTTTAACAGTCATTTTAATTTTTCACCTTTGAAGCTGTCCAACGGGATCCAAAGCGACGGGAAAACTTGTCTTCTTCGAAAGAGTTCTCGATGTTCAGAATCAATCCGAACATAAAGCACAGGGACACCAAAGAACTTCCACCGTAACTCAAGAACGGCAGAGTCAAACCTTTGGTGGGAAGAAGTCCCATCACCACCCCTGCATTGATAAATACACTCAAGCCAAATGTCACTGACAAACCCAGAGCCAAGGCTCTTTTGAATGGCTCCTCAGCTTTGACCGCAATCTGCATTCCGCGGAAAACAACAAAACCGTACAAGGCCAAAATCAGAACAAAACCAACAAAGCCCATCTCTTCACCCAGTACTGCCAGGGTAAAGTCCGTGTGCGCTTCAGGAAGGAAGAACAGTTTCCCCTGCCCTTGACCCAAACCTGCACCGGTCAATCCGCCGGAATGGAAGCTCAGCATACTTTGAATCACCTGGAAGCCCTTTTGTGCCGGATCCGCCCAAGGATCCAGGAAGGCCAGAACACGCGCGCGGCGATAAGGCACACTCATCACCAGGAAATAGAACGCCGGGATCATCACCGCCACCGCACCGATGATGTATTTCCACTGCAGACCGAATGCAAACAACAACGTCACCGCCACCATCACGATGATGGCAAAGGTTCCAAAGTCTGGTTGTTTCAACAACAGCGCCATCGGCGCCACCAGCGCTACAAAAATCCAATGCCACTTAACACGCCCCATGAAGTTTTCCTGGCGACACAGCAAACTTGCAAACCACACACTGAAGGCGATCTTCAAAAGTTCGCCCGGCTCAAAGCGCACACCGAAAGGAAGTTGAATCCAGCGGATCGCGCCACCGACTCGAACTCCCAGGCCCGGAACGAAGGTTGCCAACACACCCAGGGTCGCCACCAGCCACAAAGCCCAGCCGTATTTTTCAATGTAGCGGAATGGAATGTGGATGGTTGTCACCAGAACACCCATGGCCAAAACCGTAAAGATCAATTGTCGTTTGAAGAAGAACAGACCGTCGCCGTAGGATTCAATCGCGAAGATAAAGCTGGAGGAATAAACTTGAACCAGCCCGATTCCCAAAAGAGTGATGATAGCAAGAAACAGGCTGCTGGACAGATATCTCAACATAAACGTGGACTCCCCGAGAAAGTGGCTTCACGAGCCACTTTCTAAGTTAATCAGAAGTCCAGATTAAGGTCTATCGGGTCGGAAAAAAGCTGGACCCGATTACTCGGAGATCACTTCAGCGTCAGACTGCTCAGCTTCCTGTTTGGAAGGAGTCACTGGAGCTTTTTTCGGAGCAGCAGCTTTGCGTTCGCCACGTCCGGATGTAGCGCAGCAATAGATCACACCGTTCTGATCGGAAGTGTTTTTGTAGTTGGTAATAGAGAAATTGCGGTTGGCGTCGCAGCGGTTGGCCATTTTCATGCTCAGCTCGACATCAAGATCGTGGTAAACGTCACCACTTAGAAATTCACAGAACATCCCTGTGCTGGCTGCCATCTTTTCACGTTGTTCCTGGCGGGCTTTGAAAGATCCGGACGCACAACCGGAAAGAATAAGTGCTGAAGTGGACAATGCAAATAGCAGACGATGAGACACGGGGCGCCCTCCTGGCATGTTAATACTCAAAGGGCCTCATCCTCGAGGCCCTTTGCTTGTTTCTTGATTGTAAATTATCAGTGAAACTTTCTCACGATTTCTTTAAAATAATCGCCGCGTTCTTCGAAACTGTCAAACATGTCAAAGCTTGAGCAACCCGGAGAAAGCAGGACAACGTCCCCGATTCTCGACTTTTGGTAAGCGATCAAAACCGCCTCCTCAAATGTACCGATCAGGAAGGTTTCAGAGAAGTCACCAAGGTCGCGATTGATACGTTCTTTGGCTTCCCCGACCAAGATCAGGGTTTTCACCTTGCGTTTCACGGAAGTGCGCAAAGGCTCATAATTCAGGTTGGTGTCTTTACCACCGGCAATCAGGATCACGTTTTCATCAAAAGTGTCCAAAGCGCGCAGTACCGCGTGCACGTTTGTGGCTTTGGAGTCGTTATAGAACATAACTCCGCCCACTTTGCGCACGTACTCGATACGGTGAGGAAGACCGGTGAAAGTGTTGATCACTTTCTGAACCGCTTCACGGGTTGCACCATGTTCACGGGATGCCAGGATCGCCGCCATGATGTTTTCCACGGAATGTTTACCGCGCATTTTCATGCCCTTGATGTTGAAGCTTTCGATCTCTGGACCGGTACGAACACGGATTTCGTCGCCAATATTCACAGCGCCACCGATGTTCATGATTTGCGGCTCCAAAGCCGGTTTGCGGGAGAAGTAGAAGATACGACCGCGCTGAACCGCCGGATCACGAGCCAGTTCAACAACCGCGTTGTCATCCGCATTCAGAATGCTGGTGGTTGCCTGGTTGGTGTTTTTGAAGATACGGCGTTTTGCGTTTACGTATTCTTCCATGGAACGGTAACGATCCAGGTGATTTTCAGCCAGGTTCGTGAACACGATATTGCCCGGATTGAAGGTGTCACAGTGTTCAAGCATGAAGCTTGATACTTCCGCGATCACAACCTGAGCTTTGTCATCCAGACGCAGGTAATCCACCAGTGGTTTTTCGTTCGCCCCACCAACCCACGTTCTTACACCGGATTCAGTCAGGATCGCCTCAGTGATTTTCGCCACTGTGGTTTTACCGTTGGTACCAGTCAGACCGATGATCGGCTCTTTGATGAAGCCGGCAGAGAATTCGAACTCACCGGTGATCTTGATACCCTGAGAACGGGCATAATCAAAGATCTTCAGATTGCTTGGAACACCCGGGGATAGAATCACCAGATCCTGTGCAATGAAGGTTTTCGGACTGTGGCCGCCCAGTTCAAACTTGATTGGCAGCTCACCCAGTTGCTCCAGCTGCACGGAAAGTTCCGGCTTGGATTTGTGGTCTGTCACTGTCACTTGTGCGCCATGTTTGGTCAGGAAGTGCGCCAGGGAAACCCCTGTTTTGCCCAATCCCACAACCAAAATGCGTTTGTCTTTTAGATCGCTATACTCTTTATACATCTTCTTACCTCAACTTCAGAGTGGCCAAACTTAATACTGCAAGCAAAATGGAAATGATCCAGAAACGAACAATGATCTTGGTTTCGGTCAATCCGCCCAATTCAAAGTGATGATGAATCGGCGCCATTTTGAAAACTCTTTTACCGGTCATTTTGAAAGAGATCACCTGAGTGATCACTGACAATGCTTCGACCACGAAAACCCCGCCCAGGACAAGCATCAACAACTCATTTTGAGTGATGACAGCCATGGAGCCAAGGAAACCGCCCAGGGACAACGAACCCACGTCACCCATGAAGACTTGCGCGGGATACGCATTGAACCAAAGAAAGCCCATGCCCGCAGCCACGATGGTCGCCGCCACGATGCTTAGCTCCCCGGCGCCCACCACGTGGGGGATTTGCAGATAGTTCGCGATCGAGAAATGTCCGGTTACGTATGCAAACAGACCCAAAGTCGCAGCAGAGATCATCACCGGAACAATCGCCAGTCCATCCAGACCGTCCGTCAGGTTCACCGCATTGGCGGTGCCCACAACAACAAGGGCTGCAAAGATCACATAAAAGTAACCCAGGTCAATCGAAACGGATTTTACAAATGGAATGGTCACTGCGGTGCTTAGGCCGTGGAAGTGAACCAGCGCCAGAACCACAAGTCCGCTGATCAGAAACTCGCCAGCCAAACGGATTTTACCGGACAGACCTTTGGAATTCTTTTTGCTGACTTTCAACCAGTCATCCATGTAACCGATCATCCCGAAGCCCCAAGTGACAATCAGAACACCCCATACCAGCGGGTTCATCATATCCACCCACAACAGACACGGGATCAAAGTGGAAAGAAGAATCAGACCGCCGCCCATGGTTGGTGTGCCGGCTTTCTTTTTGTGTGTTTGAGGACCGTCATCACGAATCGCCTGACCAAAGTGCTTCAACTGAAGACGTTTGATGAAATGCGGACCCCACATCCAGCACAGCAAAAAGGCTGTAAAGAAAGCGATAAAGGTTCGAACCGTGATGTACCTGAAAACGTTCAGTGGCGAGAATTCATCCGCCATTGAATAAAGCCATTGGTAAAGCATGCTGCGCTGATCCCCTGTTGTGACCTAAAAATTTAAATTTGCTAGGAACTTAAAGGGTTTAGCACATCCGCTGGACAAAAATCAAGCGGAAGTTTGTAAGTAACTGTAATCACTCATGTTTAATGAATTATCTGTGATATGACAGGGCTCATGTTTACCGCCCCTGAAAGTGCTAAAATAATGGCATGCAAGGAGGTCGTTGTGAAAATTGCGTTGAAAGACCATATGACCCGAAAACTCATCACTGTCAGCAAAGACGCGACAGCTGCAGAAGCTTTGCGTCTGATGACCAACTATTGGATTCGCCATCTTCCCGTGCTGGATGAAGAAGAGGATTATATCGTCGGCATGCTGTCAGAGCGGGATCTGCTGCGCTCGCCCCACACCGAAACTCCGGTGGGAAAATTAATGAGCTCGCCTTTAAAAACGTTCCCCATTGAAGCGCCAATGAAAGCCGTGGTCGATGCAATGATCGAAGAAAAGGTTTCAGCTTTTCTGATCACCAAAGATGATGAAGTCGTTGGTATTGTGACTTCGGAAGACATGCTGGTGCTGCTGGATCAGATTCTGAAAAAAGATGAGTCTTCAGACGCCCCTTGGGTCTTGGGAGATTTGTTCGCAAATCCCCTGCTGCAACGAACCGCCTATCTTGTCGGACAAGCGGGAGTTTAAAAAAGAACCGGGAACCTTTATTGTTTTTCGGCGAAATCCAGCGGTTCACACGGGAAGACGAAGCGCTCTAGCTTTGTCCCGCGTGAGGCTTTGACGACGGCGATGTCGCCGGTTTTCAGGAAGCCTGCCAGGTCCTGACCGGAAGAATCTTTATAGTCTTTTTCGATCAGCGCCAGGTTTTTGTATCCCGTGCTGTTCAGGCCTTTTGCGAAGGCAGCAGCGTCATCACCAATGAAATAAACTTTATCAAAGCCCGCCTGGCCAACCCAGGTGCCCAGTTCTTCATGCAGGTTTGCCGAAGCGGAGCCCAGTTCACGCATCTGACCAAACACGCCGACTTTGCGGCCCGGGACGGTCAAAAGCTTCATATTGTCGATCAAAGCTTTCATGCTGTCGGGATTAGCGTTGTAAGCATCAAAGATCATCTGCGCACCGGACTTTAAGTGCACCAGCTGATTGCGACCCCAGTTGGTTTTACAAGCGGGAAGTCCCGCCCACACCTGCGCCGGAGTCATACCGACCGCCAAACCCACGCTGGCTGCCGCCATCAGATTCGTCAGGTTTTGCGCACCAAACACCTGAACGCGCGCAGTCCCGGCCTCACCACCGATAGAACCCTTGATGGAAATCTCGCTCATATTCATGGATGAAATCATCAAATGCACATCCGCACGAGGATCTTCGGAAGAGAACGTCAGGATGCGTGCTTTCGGAAATTTCTCGCGCGCTTTCACGTACATGTTGTGAGTTTGTGTGTTATCCAGATTGTAAATGCGCACGGTCTGATCACCGGCGGCTTCATAGATTTCTTCTTTGGCTTCCGCCACCTTTTCAATAGTGCCAAAAAATTCCATGTGCGCGCGGCCCACCATGGTGCAAACCACCACATCCGGTTCTGCAATATGCACCAGCTCGGTGATTTCACCGGCGTGATTCATACCCATCTCAATGATCGCGACATCTTTTTTCGGAGGCAGTTGCAGCAACGTGAAAGGAACACCCCAGTGATTGTTGAAGCTTCCTTTGTTGTAGTGAACGTCCATGGCAGAGCCCACCAGCGCTGCGGTAAATTCTTTGGTCGTGGTTTTACCGTTGGAACCTGTGATCCCGACAATGCGGGCACTGGATTCGTGACGGGCCCAGTTGCCCAGCTTCTGCAGGGACTTCAAAGTATCAGGGACCAGCAAGATGGTGACTTTGTCCTTCAGCTTTTCGGTCTGGGCATTTTCTTCATGCACCATCAAAGCGGCAGCGCCGGATTCAACCGCTTTCTCCAGGAAGTTGTGGGCGTCAAAGGCTTCACCCTTAAGCGCGATGAAAAGCTGACCCTGCAACTGGGCGCGGGTGTCGGTGCCGATCCCAGCGAAATTGGTTTCTTTCTGGCTCAGGATTTTTGCACCCGTGACTTTAGCGATTGTTTGCAGGTCCATGGCTCTCATGCTTATCTCCCTTGCAAGGCCTCTTCGGCCACCTTCACATCACTGAAGGGGAACTTTTGTGTTCCGATAATTTGATAGTCTTCGTGGCCTTTGCCGGCGATCAGAATCACATCGCCTTCCTCGGCCCGTTTCAGGGTCTGAGTGATGGCATCCTTGCGGTCCACCACCGTTGTGGTCTTGGCTTTGTGGGATCCACCGACACCAGCCAGGATGTCCTGAATGATGGTTTGTGGATCTTCCGTGCGCGGATTATCAGACGTGATCACCACTTGGTCAGAATACTTCAAGGCCATTTCGGCCATCAAAAGACGTTTGCCTTTATCACGATCCCCGCCGCAGCCAAAGATCGTCCAGATGCGCGCCTTGGATTGCAGGTTTTCACGAACCCTGTTCAAAGCCGTCAGGACATTTTCCAGCGCATCCGGAGAATGGGCATAATCCACAAAGACAGAAAGATTTTTATCATTCGGCACAGACTGCAAGCGACCCGGCACGCCGGTAAAGCGGTCCAGGGCCTCGATGCAGATATTCAGCGGAAGGCCCGCTGACAATCCCGCACCCAACGCCGCCAGGGCATTCATCACATTGTGAGTGCCTGACATCGGCAGACGCACTTCCCCTTCCCCTGCGGGGGTCCACACCTTGAAGTGTGTCAGGGCAAAGTCCATCTTCAGAATTTCATAGCGGATGTCAGAATCTTTTTCGCCGTAGGTCCACAACACGGCCGGATCCGCCACGCGCAAACGACGGCCGAACTTATCAGCGGTGTTCACGATGGCAAAACACGGACGCTTGTGAGTCTTCCACAACAGATCCGTGAACAGGCGTTGTTTCGCCTCCAGATAGCTTTCCATCGTGTTGTGATAATCCAAATGATCACGGGTCAGGTTCGTGAAGATCACGGTGTTGAAAGGAACGCTGTCCACGCGGCGCTGATCCAGAGCGTGCGAGGAAACTTCCATCGCCACCGCCAAAGCCCCTGCCGAACGGAATTCGCGCAGACGCTTTTGCAAAAACACCGGATCGGGCGTGGTCATTTCAGAAGGCCACACCTGATCGCCCAGATGGTGATTGACTGTGCCGATCACTCCGGTGGGAATTTTGCCGTGATTCAAAATGGCTTCGGCCATGTACGTGACAGAAGTTTTGCCGTTGGTGCCGGTGACGCCGACGCAGAAAAGCTCCTGCCCCGGATCCCAGTAAAAACGGCTGGCCAAAACATCCAGCACTTCGCGGGAATTTGGCACCTGCAATACGATCCCTTCATAACCTTCCGGGATTTTCGCTTTGTCTTCCACCACCAGGGCCGCGGCCCCTTTCGCGACAGCATCAGGAATAAAAGTATGCCCGTCCAGCTTGCTACCGCGAATCGCGACAAACACCGAACCCGGCACCACAAGGCGCGCGTCGTTGAAGACCCCTGTCACTTCAATATGAGAGAATGCGTTTTCAGGAATCCCCGGCAGAATGGAAAAGAGATGTTGCAGTTTCACGCACTAAGAGTAACTTAGGTCTCAGATATGAGACAACTCGGAAAACTACATTGCCAAGAAATAAATCACAACGACGATGCGCCATGGGTCATCTTCTTCCACGGCTACGGCGCTGATGCCAACGACCTGTTTTCGCTGGGGGAAATCATCCCGACAAAGAAAACGTACAACTGGTTATTTCCGAATGGAAATCTGGAAGTACCCATTGGCCCGGCCTGGATGGGACGCGCCTGGTGGATAATTGACATGATGGAAATCCAGCGTGCTCAAGAGCGCGGCGAACACCGCGACTTCAGCAACGACACCCCCAAGGGCATGAGCAAAGCCTATGACATGGCCATGGAAATGATCCGTCAGATGAAAGTTCCGTGGAACAAGATCGTGCTGGGTGGATTCAGCCAGGGAGCGATGCTGGCAACAGAGATCTATCTGCGCGCGCCGGAAACTCCGAAGGGTCTTGTGATCATGTCCGGAACACTGGCTCATCAGGACGAATGGAAGCAGTATGTTCCCCAGCGCGCCGGCCAGCGATTCTATCAAAGCCATGGCATCAACGATGCGGTTCTGGGCTACAAACAGGCACAAAAGCTTGAAACCCTGCTAACCCAAAACGGCATGAAGGGATCCCTGCAAGGATTCCGCGGCGGCCATGAAATCCCAATGCCTGTCATCACCCAAATCGGGGAATATCTGAGCACTATTCCCTAACGAACGTCCCGGGTTGAGACGGAAACATTTCAGTTTCCTGTAACCCGGGCTTTTTGCTTCAGGGCCCTTCAGAAAGCTCCGTTAGATAGAGCATGAGCATTCTGATCGTACTGGCATCTCTCATTCTTACCGGCTGTGGCGGCATTACCGCTATACTGGGGTCTTCCAAAAGTCCTGCCAAGAAACCACCCACCAAGGTTATTTCCCTGGATGCCGCAAACTATGTCGTCGCCTATGATGGCGAAGGCTCAGTCACCTTTGGATCCAGCGAAATCACGCTGACACCCAAGCCGGCAACGGCCGCCAACCAGACTCATGCGGCCTTGGTATTTATCAAAGAAACTGTTGATACACCGGTACAGGATTTTGAACTGACCGTGGATCTGGCCACCAGCCAGCAACTGCGCCAGAACACCGCTGCCAACGACTGGGAAGTCTTCTGGCTGTTCTTTGGCTACAAAGGAAACATCACTGACAAAGCCACGAACTATTATATTTCCAAACCGTCCACCGGATCCGAGCTGGGACTGGCGCACGGCGAACTGGGACAGAAGTTTTTAGGCACTGACAGTGCCAGCAAGACCGCTGTAGGCAGCCGCCACAAGTTTAAGTTTGTGCGCAAGGGAACCTCGTTCAGTGTCTATCGCGACGACCAGCTTTTTTATTCTTACACCGACGGAACCTTCCCTGCCGCTCTTTATACCAGCAAAGGCGCTTTGGGGTTTTACTCTGAAGATGCCGAAGTTAAAATCTATTCTGTGCAGCTAAAACGACTGGACAGCGGCACGGTGGCTTCGGAAGTTCTGCCGCTGTTAACTTCCAACACGCTCGAGTCTCGATCCCCACAATCCGTTTCCACTTTGAACACCACTGTCACAAACTCGTCCCAGACCGGGAATCTATTCTGGTCCTGCAACTATAAAAAAATCACCGGCGAAGTCACCGGCCTTGCCAACACCGACTGCCTTTCTGTCGGAACCATCGGCAGTAATGGTGTGTTTTCCTGGGTGCCGTCATTGGATCAGATCGGAACCTGGATCTTTAACTTTGAAGCCTCTGAAAAACGCGGTGGCTTTGGCAACAAAGCATTCCAGGTGCAGGTGCGCCCCGACTGGACAAGCAGCTCGCAATTGTTCCTGTTCGATCCCGAGTTTTCCATCAGCAAAACTCTGGATGCCACAAACATCCTGACCACCCGGGCGCCCGCCAGTGCCGACAACAACAAAACGGCGAACTGGCCGGCTTTGAGCACGGCAGACTCGATTGATCTGTCAGGCTTAAGTGAAGCCACCCCTTGGCGCAATGACGGGGTTTCATTGAAAAATGCCCTGCACTTTGATGCTCTTCATGACGATCAGGGTTTGCCGTTAAGTGTTGCCAATCTGGGAACGACTCAAGATCTGCGCCTGTCCTATTGGTTCAAACGCGACAACGCCGACAGCAAAACGGCCGTGCTGGCCAATCACGCCAATGGCACTTTGCAAAGCCGCCATTGGATCGGTGTTATTTCCAGCAGCTATACGGATGGCGGATCAGAAGTCGTTTGTGATGATCCGAATGCAGCCAACGGCGGATGGATGTTCGTAACGACCCAAGTGACTGCTGGCAAGCTGAAGACTTTCGTCAGCGGCCGCGAAGTGTGCAGTCAGAATCTGCCGGCGACGTACAATTTTTCTTCGCCCTTAAGACTGGCGCCCCGGGTTCAGACCTTTTTCCCGTTCGCGGGCCAGATGTCTGAAATTGCCGGCTACACCCAGTCCACCCCGACCGAAATCTTTCATGATTTCACCGCAACGGCGGAACGCTATCGTCCGGTGAAAGTGGGCGCCATTACCTCCAGTGATTTGGTTTTGCACTGGGATGCCGCCAATGCTGATCGCGGCATGGCACCTTCAGCAAGCGCACCGGGTTGGTTGGGTTGGTTTGATCTGGCTCCGAAAGCTTTGACCAAGATCATGGGCGGATTTGATGGCAATGCCTCTTCAGGCTTTGTGACTCCAACCGCCGCGACGGCCCACATGCAGTTTGATGGTGTTGATGACTACATTCAGGTGACTTCGCAAGCGGACCTTGCAGCCCTGGGCCCGGCGTGGACCATTGAAGCGTGGTTGCAACCCGGAGCCGCCTTGGGCGTGGACAACAACTTCCCGCCAAATGACGTGCGCCACGATTTGTTTAAGACCATCTTTGAAAAAGCGCAGTACGACAATGGCAACAAGCTTTCCCATGGCCTGGGTCTGCGTCTTGGAAAAAACAATACCGTCGACGCTTTTTACGTGAACAACTATGGTTCGACCGACACCGTCTATGGCGGAATCAGCCTGAATGCCAATCAGTGGTATCACGTTGCTGTCAGCTTTGACAAAGCCACATCAACATTAAAAAGTTATGTCAACGGCGCGCTTGAAAGCTCCAAAGTCGTCAATATCAAGCAGGACTCCAACAACGTAGCCCAAAGCGATGGCGATGTTATTGGCGGAATGTCTGATGGCTTTGTCGGAATTCCTTTTGACGTCGATGGCCGCCGCCGCTTCAACGGAAAGCTGGCAGTGTTGCGCGTTTACCAGAAATCCTTGGCAGACAGCGCCTTGAAAGCCCACTGCCTTGCGCAGAAAGACCGCTACGGCGTGACCTGCGACTGATCCTTCCCAATTGCAACGTGACAACAGGAACGCATGAGTCAATATAAGTGCATGAGACAGCTCATCCTTATTTCTCTGCTATTGCTTTCAAGCCTGGCCTTTGCTCACCGTCTGGTGCTGGAAGATCCGTCGGAAGTTCAATCTCTCGAAGAAGGTGACTTCAACCTGGGGGCCGTTTTATTCCGTCTTCCCGGCGCCGATAATAAAAAACTGCTGGAGCACCCCGCTTACAATTCTTTGGTGACTGATCTTGAAAAAGACCTGGAGGCCCTAAAAACACAGGATTCCAAACTGGGCGTGGGCATGAACTATGTTCATCGCCTGTTTGATATTCGCTGGTTGAAGTCACCGGCGGCAAAATTTGAACTGGTGGGTGTCGTCAACCGCATGGATCGCACCGTGTTCAATCCCGGCACCTGCGGCGAAGTCCGTTTGATCTATCGCCTGTCCTATGCAAAAACTCAGAATCAAACTTTGATTCAGTCCCGTTTGCCGATGACCTTGAATGCCGTCTTTAAACTTCCAGCCACACCCCTCTGTCAGGCCGTCGCCAAACAATGGTCCTCTCAGCAAAAACCTCCGCTGAAATCCTGGGTGACACTGGCGAATCTGAAATCTCTGGAAGTCAATTTGCAGGCCGTGCGCTGGCCGTCGACGATTCGTGGGGATATGGGTGGCCATGCTGAATATTTCCTGCGAGTGTACCGCCTTAAAAACAATTCTTTCGTGCCGACGGCGATGGAAAACACCCCGGACGTGGCCCGTCTGCAAAATGATTCTGCTTTGCGCGCGGAACTGCTGGCTTGGATTTCGACCCCGGAAAACATCAAGGCGCTGGATGCCGGAACTTTGAATATTCCGGAAAAGTTTCTGACCACCAAAAGTTCTTCCTTTGCTTTGCACGGGATGAACCGTCTGGCCAACCGTCCGTTTGATCAGATATTCAAAAAAGACGACTTTAAAAATCTGAAACTGACGGATCTGGAAAACATCTATGGGCCATCCTCGTTCCGTCGCCGATTGAATGATCTTTCGTGCGCAGGCTGCCACCAAGGGCGTACGATTGCGGGCTTCCATTTTCTGGGTAAAGATCCTGAATCCACGATCTTTGCCAATTCCATTTTTTCCTCCCAATCCCCGCACATGATGCAGGAACAAAAGCGCCGTCAGGTTTATTTCCAAAATATCTTCCAGGGAAAGACGCCTGACAGCTCCCGTCCGTTCTCGGAACGCGATCCCCAAACCCCGGGGCCCATGAATGCCCACTGTGGCCTGCCGGGTTCGGAATACCAGGCTTGGACCTGTGCTGCGGGTTTAAAGTGTGTGGCCGTGGTAAATCCTGAAACCTCCAAAGAAATCGGCGAATGTCTGCCGGAACAACCGGTGGCGGGCAATCCTTGCGAACCCGGAACAATCACACAAACCGCGCACTCGCACAAAGATCAGATGAAAGCCTCTGCTCGCACAGCGTGTGCCGGTCATCAGGTCTGCCAAACCACGAAGGTCGGATTCCCGGGCGGAATGTGCTCAGGTGGTTGCGAGAATCTGAGACCGGGTGAAGCTTGCGGCGCGATTGCGATTCTTCAAGGATTCAATGACTGTCTGGCACGCAATCGTCCGTTCGGAGAATGCCTGGCGCAAAACACTCGGCCCGCGGGACTGCAAGCCTGTGACGACAACACATCCTGCCGTGCCGACTACATCTGTAACAAGACCCAGTCCGGAAAAGGCGTCTGCATTCCACCTTACTTCCTGTTCCAGCTGCGCGTGGATGGCCATCCCAAACCAATCTAAGTTTCTTTTCACAGACGAAGGGCCCATTGCGGCCCCACTGTCTGCACCCTCTTGCGGTACCTACGACCAGACCGATTCTTGCTCGGTGGAATGGTCAAAAATCCTTGATAACCTATGACCCTATGTTCAATTCAAAGGCTTCCAAGGGCAAAAAATTTATCGACCAGCAGGTCATCAAGCTGGCCGACGGCGAAATCCTTTTCCGCGAAGGGGATCTGAGCCGCGAAATGTACATCGTGCAAAAAGGCGCCGTCGAAGTCTTTAAAAGAGTCGACGGCCAAACGATGATTTTAAGTCGCATCGACCGCGGCAGCATGGTGGGCGAAATGTCTTTGCTGGAATCCCTGCCAAGATCCGCCTCTGCACAGGCCGTGGGTGAAACCACCCTGCTGATGTTTGATCCGGGAAGTTTTTTACTGAAAATCCGTCGTGATCCGACATTTGCTTTTGAGCTGATGAAACAACTGAGCGGTCGCATCCGTCAGACCAATGAAAAATTGATCACACTGATGGCGGCAGAACAATTTTCAAAAAATGCTCTGCAAGAAATCACGGAATCCTCTTTATGATTATTGATGTCACCACCGAAAAGATGGTGGTCATTTCAGATCTGCATTTGGGAAATCCCTTTTCCGAAGCCAAAAAATCCCTGATCGAATTTCTGTACTGGGCAGCAGAAAACAAATATGACGTCTGCATCAACGGCGACGGACTTGAGATTGCGCAGGTGTCCTTTCGTAAAATGGCCGAAGACGTACCCGAAGTCTTTCGCGCCGTGAAAGCTATCACCAAAGCCGGCAACCGCGTGTTCTATGTCGTCGGCAATCATGACATTGTTCTGGAAAATTTTCTGGAAGACTGGGGTCCTTTGACCCTGGCGCCATTTTTAAATGTTAAGTGTGGCAAACAGCGCATTCGCATCGAACACGGACACCTGTATGACCCGTTCTTTGTAAAGCGCCCGGATCTGTACGAATTTTTGACCTGGTTGGGTGGATTTGCCCTGATGGTCAGTCCCAGAATTTATAAAGCCTGGATCAAGTTTGAAGAATTGAAATCCCGCCTGCGCCGACGCTTCCGTGGCAGCAGCGAAGTCCCGTGCCTGCCCGGGGAACATCCGGATTTTGTGATTGCCGCCGAAGAAATCTGCTCGCGTGGCTTTGATGCCATTATCTTTGGCCATACCCACCATCCCGGCACCATTGATCTTCCTCAAGGAAGATACTTCAACAGCGGTTCCTGGATGATTTCACCCACCTATATTGGCATCACAAATCAAGATGTGGTTCTGAGTCAGTTTGAAGCTGACAAGGGTCTTTAGCCGCCTTTAACGGCGGCGCGTAGGATCGCCCAGTTCCGCCAGAATATCCCAGCCGAACTTTTCAAGTTTGGAATCCCCGATGCCATAGATGTTTTTCATTTCATCCAGGGTGCGTGGATTTTTCACCGCGAGTTGTCTCAGGGTCAGATCACCGAAGACCACAAAGGCTGGCACGTCGAGCTCTTTCGCTTTCTCGCGTCTCCAGCGCTTCAAAAGCTCCATGCGTTTTTCCTGAATCTCATCCAGCACGATATCATCGGTGTTGGTGATTTTCTTGGATTTGCTCGAAGCTTTTTTCAGCTTGGTCACAACCTGATCCATCTTCGCCAGCGGAGTCACAGACTTCTGGATACGACGGGCTGATTTCGGGTCACAGCTGTCGCAGTGACCACAGCGCTCGATACGCTGGGAATCCTTGTAGTAGGTCAGAATCTCGGCGTGACGGCATTCCCCACCTTCCGAGTAGTTCACCAGGGCGTCCAGGTTTCTCCAGCGCGCGTCTTTGATTTCATCCGGCGCTTCAGAGCTGTGAATAAAGAACGACTGAAGTCCTTTGTCTTTCTTGGAATACAAAGTCAGACAGGTGGAATGCTCGCCATCGCGGCCCGCACGCCCCATTTCCTGATAAAGAGCATCAATGTTCGCCGGGATCTGGAAATGCACCACCAGGCGCACATCCGGCTGGTCGATCCCCATACCGAAAGCATTGGTCGCCACCAGAATACGCAGGTCCCCTTTGGCATAAGCTTCCTGAGTGCTGGTGCGAACATCTGAAGTCAGACCCGCATGGTAATAGCCCACACTTTTTCCGAACTTCTTTTGCAGGAAAGCTGCGATGCTTTCAGTCACCTTGCGGGTGCCGCAGTAAACGATGATGCGGCCTTCAGGAGTTTGTTTGATACTTTGAAGCAGCAACAGCATCTTTACGTCTTCGTCTTCACACAGCTCAACTTGATAGTAAAGATTGGAACGATAGAATCCGTGAACCATGCGTTCAGGCTTTTGCAGTTTCAGGTGTTTGGAAATATCATCCAGTACGGTCGGCGTTGCTGACGCTGTCAGGGCCAGCACCGGAACATCCGGGCACAGTTTTTTCAAAACATTCAACTGTGCGTATTCTTCGCGGAAGTCATGCCCCCATTGAGACACGCAGTGAGCTTCATCAATCGCAAAAAGACCCACCTGGCGGTTTTGCACCCAGCGATGAAAGCCCTCTTTCTGGGCGCGCTCCGGGGATAGATACAAAACGAATGCGCCACCTTTGTTGATTTCGGCAAACACTTCGCGTTTGTCGTCATCACTTTGTCCGGAATGCAGGGCGCCCGCCGGAATGCCATAACGGCGCAACGACGCCACCTGATCCTTCATCAAAGCAATCAATGGGGAAATAACAATGACAAGTTTTTGCGTGGCTACGGCGGGATACTGATAACAAAGAGATTTGCCGCCTCCGGTGGGAAGGACAGCCAGAACATCACGGCCGCCCATCACCGACTCGATGATCTCTTGTTGCCCGCGTCGGAAACCGGAAAGATTGAAGTATTTTTTAAGGTGGTTTTCCTGCGGGCTGACGGCGATTTCCATAAACGACACTTTCATTCAAAGACCCCCTGATTTCAACAAGATTGCACGGCTTCTTGTGCTGCCGCGCAAACAGGCAGCAAATACAAGACAATGCTCTAAGTGCTCTAAATTCCAAGGGAGTTCCCGGTCGTTTCCGAATTCCAGTCAGAAAGATTTTGCAAGACCCGCCAGGTGATTTATGCGAACCTATAAATTCGAAGGAGTTTTTATGAAGGCACTCTCATTTCTAACGATTCCTGCGCTGCTGCTGGGTTGTTCCTCCCCTGCCCCGAAAGAGGCTCCAGCCAAGGAAACAGCGCCGGTCGCAGCCGATCCTTATCCGGACAAGGCCGTCTGTTTTTTGCTGATTGATGCACAAACCGGCCAGATTCAAAAGTCCGTCAATGAAGAAAACTGTCAGGTGCAGCGTCCGGCGTGTTCGACTTTCAAGGTTCCCTTGGCGGTGATGGGCTTTGATTCCGGGCTGTTGAAGAATGAAAATACAAAATATAAATGGAACGGCAAAAAGCACTCCATCCCCGAGTGGAACAAAGATCAGACGGCCGCTTCATGGATGAAAAACTCGACGGTTTGGTATTCTCAGGTATTGACCGGCAAAATGGGCTTCCAGAAACTGCAAGGCTATCTGCGCAAGTTTGATTACGGCAATCAGGATATTTCTGGCGGCATCAAGACCGCGTGGCTGACTCCGGCTTCATTCACTCCGGATGAAAAAGGATTCTCTCTGCGAATTTCCGGATTTGAGCAGACTGACTTCCTGAAAAAGCTTCTGGCCGACAAACTGCCTGCGACCAAGCGTTCACAAGAGCTGACAAAGAAAATCATGTTCCTGGAAAAAACCCCGAAGGGTTATGATTTCAGCGGGAAAACCGGCTCAGGTTATACAGATGCAACTTTAAAAAGACGTATCGGCTGGTTCGTGGGATTCATCAAAACACCTGATCGCCAGTATGTCTTTGCAACAAACTACATCGACACCGTGGACGTGGAAAATGCCGAATTCGGCAGCCGCCTCGCCAAACAACTAACCATCAATCTGCTAAAAGAAGAAAACCTCTGGTAAGAAAAAAGGCACCTTCCGGTGCCTTTTTTTATTTCATGATGACGGTGATTTCTTTGCTTTCTGGGACTTGCGAACCTGGGATCGGGAAGACTTCGCTGACAGTGCCCTGCCCTACGAACTTCACCTTCAGATCCTGACCGCTGACTTTGCGAAGAACTTCGCGGGTGGTCAGGTTCATCAGATTTGGAACAGTGTCGTCAGTCTCAATGTTCGTGACTTTGTCCAGTTCGTTCGCGGTCAGCAGCGTTCTTGGAGCTTCAGCTTTTTTGACCACTTTCGGTTCGGAAGCCACTCGGCGGACTTTCGGATTCACCGTGGATTCTTCAGCCAGCTGCAAAGGAGCAATCCCTTCTTTGCGAACCGCATAAGATGCGATTCTTGAGAACACCGGAGCTGCCACCGTCGCCGCATAATAAGATTTGCGCGGGGAATCCACCGCCACATAGATCACAAATTTCGGATCATTGGCTGGAATGAAACCACCGAAGCTGGAGATATAAGCGCCACGAAGGTAACCACGGCCATTCGGATTTACTTTTTGGGCAGTTCCTGTCTTACCCGCCACCATGAAGCCATCGACACGGGCATTGCCACCAGTACCGCCCTTGGTGGTCACACCCAAAAGCATCGCGCGCATTTGTGCGGCTTGCTCCGGGGAAAGAATGCGGCGGATGGGTTTTGGCTGAACTTCAACCAGCTCGCCCGTTTCAGCATCACGCATACTTTGTACAATGTACGGAGTATTCAAAACTCCACCGTTGGCAATCGCCGCAAAAGCATTGGCAATCTGCAAAGGTGTCGTGGAAATCCCGTGACCGAAAGAGATATTGGAAAGCAAGTGCTGTCTCCAAGGAAGCCCCTGCACCATGCCGCGGGCTTCACCCGGCAGATCCACACCCAGGCGCTGACCAAATCCGAAATCAAGCAAGCCCTGGCGCAAACGCTCCTGGCCCATCTTGAAAGCAATCTTGGTCGTACCGACGTTGGAAGACACAGCCAGAATCTCGGAAACAGTCAGGTCCTCGAACTTCTCTCTGGTTTCGGCTTCTTTGATGATGCGGTCGCCAACTTTAAAACTGCCTTTTTCACAATAGAACTTTGTATTGGGCTGGATCAGACCGTCACGCAAAGCTGCGGCGATCACAAAAGCCTTCATCGTGGAACCCGGTTCAAACGCATCGGTCACAATTTTATTACGACGATATTCTGATGGAGCCTTGGCCGCTTTGTTCACGTCAAAAGTGGGAGCAGAAGCCAGGGCAAGAACTTTGGAAGTCTTCGCATCAAGAATCACACCCACTGCATGGTCGGCTTCGAACTGGGAAACCGCATTGGCAAGTTCGCTTTCAAGGCGGTACTGCAAATCGGAATCCACGGTCAGCTTCAGCTCCGTCCCTTCCGGGTTTTCAATGAACATCAAACCATCATTGATCAGCGGACGGCCGCGGGCATCGCGCTTGACCAGAACTTTCTTTTTATTCCCGGTCAAAGCCTGATTGTAACCCAGTTCAAGACCTTCAAGCCCCTGACCTTCACTGCCCAGGAAACCCAGGGTTTGCGCCAGCAGGGTTTCGTTCGGATAAACGCGGCGCCACTCTTCAACGAATGAAAGACCACGGATGTCCCAGGATTTGATTTCGTCGGCTTTATCCTGTTCCAGCATACGCTGAATCCAAACGAAGCGGCGGTTGCCGTCTTTGATTTTCGCATAAACGGATTCAGGCGACTGATTTAGAACTTTCGCCAGCTTCCGGGCCACCTGTTTGCGGTTTTCCAGAAGTTTCGGATCGGCATACAGCGAATAAGCCGCAGCGGACATAGCCAGGTCACGGCCATTGCTGTCAACAATCGCCCCACGGCGTGCTGGCAAAGACACCTTGGTTTGGAACTGACGGTTTTGCAAAGCATTCAAACGGTCGTTGGGAAGAAATTGAAGATAGGCTGCGCGCATCGCCAAAGCGGACCACAACACCAGAATTCCGACGAAGATGACAACAATACGTGATTTCAACTTACAGATCCTTTTTTGCGATGCCTTTTTCAGCCACAGTATTCATCTCGGAAGCCAAAGGGCCCGTCAGATGAATGATCTGATTGGCCTGAACTTTTTTAAGCGTGAATTTTTGCTGTGCCACGGAATCCAAAAGCTGGGGACGCGTGACTTTTGCCAAAGAGATTTCCTTGGTGCGTTTTTCTTCCCAGACTTTTTTGTGTTCGCGGGTCAGCTTTAGAACGCTGTAACCCATACGGCGCTCTTCCATCTGCAGGAACACGATTGAAAACAAAGTAAAGATGACAATAAGAATACTGAAGAAAGGTTTAAGCTGCTTAAAGTTTTGTGAGCTCATCCTGAGCACTCCTCTCGAATATTCTCAGCTTCGCAGAGCGGGAGCGAGAATTTCTGTCACACTCTTCCTGAGTGGGAACAATTACTTTCTTAGTCACCGTGCGGCCCAGATCCTCGGACTCACGGAAAATATTTTTTACGATACGATCTTCCAGAGAGTGGAAAGAGATCACCGCCAGTCGCCCGCCGGGATTCAGCGCGCGAATCATTTTCGGAATCGCCTCTGCCACCACTTCCAGTTCGGAATTCACCGCCAGTCGCAAAGCCATGAAATACTTCGTAGCCGGGTGATGGCCTTTGACCTGCCAACCGTCCACGCGTTCAATCAGCCCTGCCAGGGCACCTGTTGTCTGGAATGCTTTGGTTTTGCGGTCATTGACGATCGCACGTACGACTCGGGAAGGGCGATAGACCTCGCCGTATTCCTTGAAGATTCGAATGAGCTCATCCTCAGAAGCCGTATTAATAAGCACCTCAGCTGTCAGTCCCTGCTGCTGGTTCATTCTCATGTCCAGGGGGCCGTCGTTATAAAAACTAAAGCCTCGTTCTCCCTGGTCCAATTGCGGAGAACTCACACCTAGATCTAAGAGCATCATATCAAAGTTATTTAGATTGTGTTCTGAAAACTGCGTGAAATTACCATGGATTACGTTTAACTGGCCCTTCTCGACTTCAGTCTGGAAGCGGCTTTGCGCGTAGGCAATCGCAGTCAGATCTTGGTCCATGACCGTGGCTTTCATCTGGGGGTACGCATACTTCATGGCCATGTAGTGACCGCCCCGGCCAAAAGTCCCGTCGAAGTAATGCAGCTCTTTCTTTTCGCGCAGTGGATAGAATGCTCCCAGCACTTCTTGCAGCAAAACCGGATAGTGTTCAGGAGAAAATTCAAACGGAAGCTCGACCTTAGGCGGGATCACTTCTTCCTGACGTTCAATTCTTTCACCTGATTGGGGTTTGTACTTCTTCATGGGGGCCGCGCTTTCACTATAGTTTTCGGGCTATTAGATGATTCAAGGTATGAATTATTCTATTGAGCGTCAAGTCGCTTTGCCTTAACCTGTTTTTAAGGCTTCTTCGTATTGAAAAGGATTTCGATGCTTATCAACTGCCCCCGCTGTGGTTTTCAACAACCTAAAGACAAGTACTGCGCGCAGTGTGGCGTTGATATGGAGAGCTTTAAACCGGCGACTCCTCCAGCCTGGAAACGTTTTTTCGGAAATCCTTTAATTCAATTGTCTTTGGTGGTTGTTGTTGCTGGCGGTGTCGGCATCACTCTTTACAAAAAGGGCCAGCAAAACCTGGAGCGCCGGGTGAGCTATCTGAAATCCACGGTGCAAATCAATTCCGCAGGCGGCCCGGTTGACGTGCCCCCGACAGAAGACAGCGCCAACTTTGCCAATCAAGACACACAAGAGTCGACCCAATCTTCCGAAGCTGCTGACGGGACCATCGACGCTTACAAAGTGGATCCATCCCCTGCCACCGCGACGGCTGTGGCGGCCGCCGCGGCACCAGAACTGACTGATCGCACGGGCCGCGCAGTGGCCAAAGCCGGAGCCCATCTGATTGTCTACTACACGGAAGTTTCCCGCGGACGCCTAAATGCCATCTTTGGTGCCAGCCGATCCACCGGGCAGTTTATGAATTTCAACGAGTACTCGGCAGGTATTCTGCCGGACTTTGAGAAGAACGTGATGAACCGCCCGGACATCAAGATCCTGCACAAGGAGGACCGTCCTCTGACCGCCTCCAGAACTTTGCAGTGGTCTTACACCTTGAAAGACCGCAGAAATCCAGCCATTGAAATCGGCCTGACCACGTTCTTTGAACTGAATGACTTTGATAACAACAACCTGCGCGGCAACCTTGAGATCCAAAGAAACTGGCGTGAGCCGGCTCCGGGTGGCGGGTTTGAACTGCAGCGCAAATCTTTCCCGGCGATTTTTGAAATCGGCGGCGAGACTGGCTTCTTTATGTCGGGCGTGATGCCTCCGATGTCCAACATGGGCCCGGAAGAAGACCAGCTGATGAACTTTGAAATCTACAAGATCCTGCGCTCCCCCCAGTTCCGTTCCGGCGAGAGCGACTTTGTGATCTTTGTTGAGTTCGAAAAAGGCAACTGATTCACCAAAGGCAGCAGCATGGCATTTCAACAGGAGCTGAGTCACCACTATGGGCCTCAGGTACACATCATTGACAGCCCTTTCCTTAACGGTCTTTTAGCCAAGCTCTGCCACCCCGACACTTATCAGCCTGAAATCAACCGCATCGTGGAAGTGCTTTACACCCACATGATTTCCATCACAATCAACAATGAATTCGCGATGGAAAAGTTCGAGCAGGAAACCCGCATGACGGCCATGCATCCGGATAAAAAGCTGTCTGGCCATCGCATCAACCCAGGGCAGAAAGCCGTCAGCGTGAACCTGGCCCGTGCCGGAACTTATCCCAGCCACATCTGTTACAACTTTCTGCACTTTTCTTTGCCCGGGAAAAACGTCCGTCAGGACCATATCTTTGCCGCCCGGGTGACAAACAGCAAAGACGCAGTGACCGGAGCCGAATTCGGCGGCATGAAGATCGGGGGCGATATCAAAGACGCTCATGTCATCTTCCCAGACCCCATGGGGGCCACCGGCAACACCATGGTGACCGCTATCGACCACTACAAGACCCACATTGAAGGTCCTGCCCGCAAGTTTATAGCCCTTAACCTGATTGTGACGCCCGAGTATTTGAAGAATGTACTGGCTGCACACCCAGAGGTCGTAATCTATGCCTTAAGACTTGACCGGGGACTGTCCCCTCAGGCAGTTTTAGATGCAACTCCCGGACAATTTTGGGACCAGGAACGCGGCCTGAACGAAAAGCAATACATCGTTCCCGGCGGCGGCGGCTTCGGCGAAATCATGAACAACTCCTTCGTGTAGTTGGAGAAAGGGCGACCATGACAAATCTTTCCTTGAAACCTTACCTTACTGAAGAGCAGATCCAGCAAAAAGTGAAAGAGATTGGGGCCACCCTTTCCAAGAAATTCAAAAACGAAAAGGTCGTTGCGATCTGCGTTTTGAAGGGCTCTTTCATGTTCTATTCTGATTTGGTTCGTAACATCGAAGCAGACATCACTTGTGAATTCTTCGGCGTGGCTTCTTACCACGGCGGCACTTCTTCTTCCGGCGAAGTGAAAGTGACTTTGGATCTTGCCGGTCCGGTTGAAAACTGCCACGTGATCCTGGTGGAAGACATCGTGGACACAGGTCTGACCATGAACTATCTGAAAAACGCCATCCAGTCCCGCAAACCAAAATCTTTGACGACGGTTGCGTTGCTGGAAAAACCGGATGCATTGAAAGTGAAATGTGACATCGATCACGTGGGCTTCAAAATCGCCAACGAATTCGTTGTTGGTTACGGTCTGGACTATCAGGGTTACTACCGAAATCTTCCTTACATCGCGCAAGTTCAAAACTTCCAGTAAGCAAGACAACTGCACAAATAAAAAAGGAGCCCGCAAGGCTCCTTTTTTCGTTTCAGGATCTGTTGCTGTTTAGAACTTGCAGTTCATTTCAGCCAGGACTTTTTCCTTAAAGATCGTCTTCACTGAATCCAGAGCGTAACCCAAAGAAATATCCTTCAGATCCGGCGACACTTTCAACATCAGCACCTGATAGTCCTGACCTTCTGGCCCCATTGCCGGCAGCTTCTCTTTTTTCGTCAGCACACCATCACGATAAGTGATGCTTAAACCCGGGCGCGCCACCAGCACGCCTTCTTTCAAGGGCAACTGAGCGGCAGCAATTCGGATGGAATCCTGAATGCCGGTTTCTTTATCTGAACGCAAAGAAACGACCACGGCACCTTTGCCGTCTTTTTGTTTTTCCACGAAATAATCACAAGAAGTCGCATCTGTGTTCAACAGATTGGAAAATCCAAGGACCTCTTTCGTGGATTTGGAAACTTCCGTCGCAGCGAAAGTCACGGTCCCAAAAAACAGAATAACGGCGCTAATGGCAAAGATGTGCTTTTTCATAGGGCGCAGTATAGGCGTGCTTAAAGCCCCTTTAAAGAGGCAATAAACGGCCCTTCCGAAACCCCGAAGAGCCTTTTAATTTCATGCATTTAGCCACCATGAAAAAGCTGCCTGTCAAAACTTCACACAGGCTTTTTCAAAGCTTTTAGCGCATCAAAATGCCGACACCGAAAAGTACGTATAAAAGCGACGACCCGTAGTTGATCCACTTCATCGAAATCTTCTGTGTGAGCTTTTCCCCAAACACCACTGCCAAACCATCAGCAAACATCATCCCCGCAGTCGTGCCCAAAGTGACCAGCACGATGTTCTGATACTTGGCCGCCAACGCCACGGTGCTAAGCTGGGTTTTGTCACCGATCTCGGCGAAGAAAAACAACACGGTCGTAGTCCAGAATGCACCCCATTTCATGTTGTCAGTGTTCGAGTCATCTTTGTCCGGGATCAGTATCCACAGGGCAAAACCGAAGAAGGTCAAAGCCAGCGCCCAGTTCAGCCACTGATCAGGGACGGTGGCTGCGATCCATTCCCCGGCCCAGGCGGCCAAGGCGTGATTTAGAACTGTGGCGGTAAAGATCCCGGCCATCACATGCCATGGTTTTTTGAACTTTGATGCCAAAACCAGCGCTAACAACTGAGTTTTGTCGCCCATTTCTGTGGCGGCCACCAGTAAGAATGAATTGATGATTGCTTCCATTTGCCCTCGATACGGTTATGACCGTGGGGCTGCTTCAAAAAGAAAACGAGACCACACGGTGCTTTGTTAAAAACACTCGTGTCAGTCTCGTCAACGAAAGGACTTTTGGGGTCCTTGGGCATTTAAACCGGAGTTCATCACTCAGTATGTCGGTTTAAATCAAATCTTGGGAAAGATTGCGACTACTCCCTAACTACCCGGCCAACTTACGAAGGGGGGAAATGAAAGTCAAAAGAAAATTCCCCGCAACTTGATGTTGCGTATGACATTCTACACCTTGGCGAACCGGGCTGAATTCTCTATAACTGGGGGGATGAAGACTTCGATAAAAACACAATTAATCCGCTCGCTTGTCGCGGCCCTGACCGCCCTGGGACTTTTGGCTTTTCTGCTTTGGTATACTCAGCGTCCGCCGACAATGGGTGGTGACTTTAAATTAAATCACAACGGACAGGCGTGGCAGTTTTCGGAAAACGCGAAAAAGCTGAATCTTCTTTATGTTGGTTACGCAAAATGCCCGGACGTGTGCCCGATGGCGCTGAGCTATTCTGCTCAAGCTTTCAAACAACTGACTGAAAAAGAACGTGAAAATGTTCAACTGATCTTTATCAGCGTGGATGCCGAAAACGACACCGCAGAATCGGTGTCTGTTTACGCTCACCAATTCAATCCGGAATTTATCGGCCTGACCGGCACCACCGCTGAAATCGATGCGGCGATCAAACCGTTTGGCGCCAGCTACATCGTGGAAAAAGATCCGAAGTCCTATCTGGGCTATTCGATCTCGCACACGGACCGCGTATTTGTTTTGAATAAAAAAGGCATTGTCGTCGACAGCATCCAAAGCCCGCGCTCTGCCGATGAAATTACAACCAAAATCAAGGAGAACCTATGAAAGCCATCGTACTGGCAGCTCTGACAGTGGCGCTAAGCCCTGTTGCGTTTGCCGCGAAATCTGCCCCGGTCACTATTTCTGACGCCCGCATCTTTGCGCCGATCAAAGGCACCAATGCGACAGCAGGTTATGGCGTGATCACGAACACGACCGACAAGGAAGTGACTGTCACGGTTGAAAAAATCGAACCCTTCAAAGCAGTTGAAATGCACGAAACCGTGGAAAAAGACGGTCGCATGTCCATGCAGAAAGTGGAAAAGCTGACCATCCCGGCGAAAAAGTCCGCGGAACTAAAACCCGGCGGCAACCACATCATGCTGTTTGACCCAACCCGCGAAGTCAAAGCTGACGAGACACTGAAAGTGTCTTTGAAAGTAAACGGCAAGGTTGAATCCTTCGACTTCAAAGTCATCCCGCGCGTGGAAACCAAGAAAGAAGAACATCACCACCATCACTAGTCCCAGCAGTGATTGAATAGAAGAAAGGCGGAGCATTCACTCCGCCTTTTTTATTTTTTAGACCTAGCGCAGGTCAAAGAGCAGGAACTCGGTTTCCTTGAGGGCTTTGATTTTCAGGTTTTCTTCTTCCACCACCAGGGCATCCCCAGATTTCAGAATTTGGCCATTCACTTCCAGTTCGCCGTCGGCCAATTGCAGCCAGGCTCCCCGTTTGGAACGCAAAGCGAATTCCTGTTCATACCCTTCGGTAAATACCGACGCATACAGATCCGCATCCTGATTGATCTTCTGACTGCCCTCACGACCGTCTTTGGAAACGATCAGCTTGAACTGATTCAGTTTCTGTTCGCGGGTGAAGGACTGCTGGGTGTAACCCGGAGTCGCTCCAACCACGTCAGGCAGGATCCAGATCTGGAACAGTTGAAGGTCTTCGGTCTCGGACGGATTGTATTCGCTGTGGCGCATGCCGGTTCCGGCGTGCATCGTTTGAATTTCTCCGGCCTTGATCTGACCGACATTGCCCAGACTGTCCCGGTGCTCGACGGCGCCTTTTAACACGTAAGTGATGATCTCCATATCACGGTGCGGATGCGCTGGGAATCCGGAGGATTTTGCAATCCAGTCCTGATTGATCACACGCAAGTCCCGGTAACCCATGAACTTTGGATCGTAGTAGTCGGCGAAAGAAAATGTGTGCATGGATTTCAGCCAGCCACCGAACTCTGCATAGCCTCTGTCCTCGGATTTGCGTTGATACATCATAATGACCTCCCACTTGAAATGGAGACTTGGTTGTTGGTTGTCTGCTCTAGCTTCGGCAGGAACTCCATTTCTTCGTAAATAATATTACACAACTAGACGATCTAAAAAAATTATAATTTTTTGATTAACATGATCTAATTTTTTGATATACTTTTTGAGATATGACACTGGATCAACTGCAAGTACTTCAAACCATAGTTAAATCGGGAAGCTTCCGGGCTGCTTCCCAGGAACTGCATCGCGCGCAAAGCGCGGTCAGCTATGCCATGCGCACCCTTGAAGGTGAGCTGGGCTTTAAAATCTTCAGCCGTGACCAGTACCGCCCGACATTGACCCCGCAGGGTCGCGCTTTCTTAAAGAAAGCCGATGACCTGATCCTTCAGTTCGATGAACTGGGGGAAACTGCAGAATTATTGAAAAGAGGACATGAACCGATCATCCGTCTGGCCGTCAGCGCTCTGTGGCCCCTCCCGAATTTGGTCAGTGCGCTGAAGGAATTCTCCTCCCGCTTCCCCCAGACGGAGATCAAAATTATCCACGATGTTCTGAGTGCCGATGAACATTTGCTGGAGGATCATGCCGACATTTCCCTGGGCACGATTTTCAACGATAAAGGGCTTCTCATCACTGAGGAGCTTTTCACTGTGAACATGGTGATGGTGTGCGCAGCCAAGCATCCGCTGGCGAAACTGAAAAAAGCCACCACCGAGGATCTGAAGAGATATCCTCAGATTGTTCTTTCCAGCACGGTGAAAAGCTCCAACCGCTCCGGAGGAGTTGTGAATCCCGCCAACACCATCAGCGTTCAGGATCTGCAGACGAAGAAGGCCTTCTTAGAGGGCGGCTTGGGTTACGGACGCATGCCTGATTTCGCAGTTAAAGAGGAAATCAAGCAAAAATCCCTCGTGACACTGGGATTAAAACCCATTCCCCTGCACGCCGCTATTGGTCGACATGCTTCCAAGGAGCTTGGCCCCTGCGGCAAATTCATCTGGGACTATTTTTCACGTGGACAAGGCAAGAAGCTAAAATAGAATGTTCAGCGACAAAGGGACCATAACTTTCCCACAGTACGGTACCCGCAAGGAGGCAGAATGAAGCAGTATCACGATCTCATTAAAACAGTTCTAGAACATGGCGTGAAAAAAGAGGACCGCACAGGGACCGGCACCATTTCCATGTTCGGTTATCAGATGCGCTACAATCTGCAAGAGGGCTTCCCTCTTCTGACTACAAAAAAACTGCACACGCGTTCCATCTTTCATGAGCTTTTGTGGTTCCTGAAAGGTGAAACCAACATCAAGTATCTTCACGACAACAAAGTGACGATCTGGGATGAATGGGCTGATGAAAACGGCAACCTGGGCCCGGTGTACGGAAAACAATGGCGCTCCTGGGAAACCGCTGACGGCCGCACGATCGATCAGATTACCAATGTGGTTGAACAGATTAAAAAGAATCCGAATTCCCGACGTATGCTGGTTGTGGCGTTCAACCCTGGTGACGTTGACAAGATGGCACTGCCGCCTTGCCACGCCTTTTTCCAGTTCTATGTGGCGAACGGAAAACTTTCCTGCCAGCTGTATCAGCGCAGTGCTGATATCTTCCTGGGTGTGCCATTCAATATCGCCAGTTATGCATTGCTGACTCATATGATCGCACAAGTGTGCAACCTTGAAGTGGGTGACTTTGTTCACACGCTGGGTGATGCGCATCTTTACCTGAATCACCTTGAGCAGGCGAACCTGCAGCTGACCCGCGAATTCCGTCCGCTGCCGCAGTTGAAACTAAACCCGGCGAAAAAGGATCTATTCGACTTCACTTACGAAGACATCGAAATCATCGGTTACGACCCGCACCCGGCAATCAAGGCTGAGGTGGCAGTATGATTCTGACTCATGTGGTGGCTTGTTCGCAGAATCGTGTTATCGGCGCTCAAGGGGGACTTCCCTGGAATCTGCCCGAGGACATGAAGTTCTTCCGCGACACCACCAAGGGTCACATCATGATCATGGGGCGCAAGACGTTTGATTCTTTCAACGGCCGCGCCCTTCCCAATCGCTATCACATCGTGGTGACACGCGATCCTTCCAAGCAAAGTTTCAATTCCACCGAATCAAGTCCCGTGGTTTTTGTTTCTTCTATCGAAGAAGCCGTGAAACACGCAGAACCTTTGACCGAGAAATGGGGCGACGAAGTTTTCATTATTGGCGGCGGCGAGATCTACAAACAGGCGATGCCGATCACTGACAAAATCTATCTGACCCTGATCCATCGCGAGTTTCCGGGGGACACTTATTACCCTGAAATTGACCAAAAGGTGTTCACTCAAACCCAGCGACGTGACATCGAAACGCCTATTCCTTTTTCGTTTCTGACTTACTTGCGCAAGTAGGGTCCAGAATCAAGTCCCATGTTGAGACTGATTCAATTTGGACTCTACCAATGCGATATTTTTTCCGAGAATAGAGTTAAGACGCTAATCCCGGAGTGCCTTATGAGTTCTTCCAAGACTGCGAAACGATTCAGAACCAAAGAGATGGCTTCGGTCGAAGTGTACGGCCACATAGGCATTCTGGTGGCCAAGCTTCGCAACATCTCGCAGACCGGCGCCTTTCTGGAAGTCTCGCAAGGAGACTATGTCCCGCAAAAAGGGGACCTTCTAAACCTTACAGTCAAGTTAGACACTGTCGATCGTACGCACAACGTGGCGGCCGAAGTGATATGGAGCAAAGGACTGGGCCTGGGCATTTGCTTTATCAACAAGGATCAAATTCTTGAAAGAATGATGGCCAAAGCCGGAGCCTTCTAATAAGATCTCTGCATCATGCAGATTCAAAACTCTCACGATCTCAGCTCTTCCAACACCCTTCAATTGCGCTCTTATGCAGAACGCTTTGTTGAGCTGTACACACCTGCAGATCTGTCCACCCTGCTGATGAATCCTGACCTGAAAAAGCTGCCTTGGAAAATCCTGGGTGGCGGCAGCAATCTGGTTCTGCCTTCACAGATCGAAGGCCTGGTGCTGAAGGTCTCGAACCTTGGTCGCAAACTGATTCACGAAGATCCGGATTACTGGTTCGTCAAAGCCCAGGCCGGAGAAGTCTGGAATGACTTTGTTCAATGGACCCTGGAAGAAGGCTATTGGGGCCTTGAAAACCTTTCCTTGATTCCTGGCACCGTGGGCGCAGCCCCGATTCAAAACATCGGTGCTTACGGCGTAGAGGTTAAAGACACCCTGTGGGAAGTCCATGCCCTGGATTTGCAAACTGGTGAACCAAAAGTTTTCAGCAATAAAGAATGTCATTTCTCTTACCGCGACAGTTACTTCAAACAAGAAGGTGCTGGCCGCTACCTTATCTGGGATGTGACTTTCCGTCTGCCCAAGAAAAACACTTTGCACCTGGAATACGGTGACATCCGCAAAGAAGTTGAGCGCAACAACTGGCCTCAGGATCCTCGTCACGTGGCACGAGCCGTGATCAACATTCGTCAAAGCAAACTACCGGATCCCAAAGTCATCGGCAACGCGGGAAGCTTCTTTAAAAACCCTATCGTCAGCAAAGAGCTGCGCGATGGTTTGCTTTCAAAACACAACGACCTTGTCAGTTTCCCTTACGAAGACCGCTTTAAGCTCGCAGCCGGCTGGCTGATTGATCGCGCGGGCTGGAAGGGCAAGAAGCTGGGCCCCGTGGGCATGTATGAAAAGCAAGCGCTGGTGCTGGTGAATCACGGCGGCGCCACCGCAGACGACGTTTGGAAGCTGGCTCGTCAGGTGTCTTCGGACGTTCACAGCCAATTCGGCGTGGAAATCGAAGCCGAACCCATCCGCTGGTAGATCCCTCTATTTACAATTTAGGTCCACTGAACAAATCTTATTCATCTGAAAGACGCCGATACGCGTTCCTTTGAGTTTCAGAGGTGGAACACCTTTCGCATTCTAATCAGCCGGAACAAATCAAAACTAAACCGAAAGGAAGTTACATGAAAAAGCTGGTAATGACTGCCTTGCTATTGGTCTCTGGTATCGCGAATGCAAAAAGCCTTTATGTTATCAAAAGCATTGATTACGACGTCACACGCTCGCAAAAAGCAGGCGAAGTGGTCTTCTGCGGCAACCTGGACAGCGAGCGCAGCCTGGTTACAGGATGTGTGAATTTGAATCTGATGGAAGACTATCAAGTGCAAGCTGCCGACGACGGCTCCATCGTTCTTACAGAAAAGTCCTCTTCCAAATCCATCCTAGTGGGCAATGTCGTGGGTGGAAACTTTATCATGGATGGCTTGGATAAGGGCTATCTGGCAGCCGCAGAATCCAACGGCCGCCTTCGCGTGAACGTACTGGTGCGCAACTCTGTCATCTTCAACGATTCTTTTGGTTGTTCCAGCATCACAGATTGCAGTTGGAATGTGTTGCGTGAAAAAAGAAACTTGTCTCTGGAAGTAAGCCTGGACGGTCAGCGTTTGGAAAAAATCAAACTGAACTAGGCCCTGTTAAATATACAAGCTTGCCCAAAAGGCCCCTCTTCACGATGGGCCTTTTTTATTGCGCTAAACAGGACCTAAGTCGGTCCTCCCCTACCAAAGCCTTGTACCCTAACACAAAAACCTCTCACAATATGTATCTGAGTTCTGCCTCAGACACCCAAGGAGGGGTTATGAAAAAGACCACCATGTGGATGGCTGCTGTTGCCATTTCCGCTATCAGCTTTTTGCCGCTGCAAAACGCACAATCCGTAGATACCACTCAATATTGGATGAAGGTTCGCGCTGAAGACAAATTCCAGCGAAGCTTGGTTGCCAATACCGGAGCTTCCATCGAAGCGACTCGTGAAGACTACGTGATCGCGGTCGGCAGCCTGGAAGAAAAAAACGCCGTCGAAAAACTGGGACTGCTTGAAGTCAGCTTCCCGATGACCGACGCCATGGACTTCCCGGCGAAAGATGCCGCTTTCCATAACTATGCGGAAATGACCGACAAACTTAGAACTCTGACTTCCCAACACACCGACATTTCCCAGATGAACTCCATCGGAAAGTCACTTGAAGGGCGTGACATCTGGGCGATTCGTATTTCCGGTGACCTTGCCAATGCTGACACTTTTCCCGCGGCGATCTTTATGGGTGGTCACCACGCGCGTGAACATCTGTCTATCGAGCTGCCTCTTTATTATGTCGAATACCTGCTGACCGAATATGCCAAAGGCAATCCGCGTATTCAGCGTCTGGTGAATGCGCGCGATCTGCACTTCATCCCGATGGTCAACCCGGACGGTGCTGAATTTGATATTTCCACCGGCAGCTACAAATCCTGGAGAAAAAACCGCAGACAAAACAGCAACGGAACTTATGGTGTGGATCTGAACCGCAACTATGGCTACGGCTGGGGTGGCGGTGGCGCCAGCACAAGTCCAAGCAGTGACACGTTCCGCGGACCCTCGGCATTCAGTGAACCTGAAACCCAGGCGATCAAACGCTATGTGGAATCTCACGAAAACATCACAAGCCTGCTTTCGTTCCACACGTTCTCGCAGTTGATCTTGTATCCTTGGGGCCACCAGTACGAAGGCATTTCCAACACTCGTGACAAACAAGTTCACGAAGTGATGGCAAAAAAGATGGCTGAATGGAATGGTTACCAGCCACAGCAGTCTTCCGGTCTTTACATCGCCAGCGGGGACACCACAGACTGGTCCTACGGTGAACACAAGATTATTTCTTTCACCTTCGAACTTGATCCGGCCAACAGCGGCTGGGGTTCTGGCGGATTCTATCCGGGCGCGCAGATCATCCCGGAAGTGCAAAGAAAAAATCTGGAGCCGGTGCTTTACATGATCGAGTACGCTGACAATCCTTATCGCGTGCTTGATGGCAACGGACCAATCTTCAAACCCTAGTTTATCGAATCAAAATTAACTCTGAAAAAGGCGGCGCAAGTCGCCTTTTTTATTGTCGTTCGACATTGAATTTTTGAAATTTACTTAGCGAAGGTCCAAAAAAAACAATTGGACTGTCAGAAAAGACCGGACCGACTTCATGCTTGGTGTATGCCAAAGATCAGCTATCAAATCATTCCGCTTCATCATGTGTGCGATACTCAAAAAGAACTTCTGAACGAAGTTTACGGACTGTGGGAGGACACCTTCGGGCGCGTCCTGAACCGCGCCGGAGTTGAACTGGATCACGACGATTTCTTCCGTTGTCATGCAGCGGGAGTACTGCTGTATAAAAACGAAATTGTCGGATTCAATCTGTTCACCACTTTCGATCTGAATCTGCGTGCGCATCAGAATCACAACTATTTCAAAGAACTTGATCCCCAATTCGTAAAATCAGTCACCAAACAGGGCAACAAAATCATGACCATGGAATATTTCACGCTGGCCCCGTTGTGGCGCAAGCAGTCCCAGGAAATCCCCTGGGGTGAGATTCTGACGGGCCTGGGTTTGTTCTATATGGATCAGTCCCCGGCGGACTTTGTCGTCGGAACCCCGCGGGTGGATTTGAAAGTCGATACCATGTGCGAACGCCTGGGGGCCACCATCCAGGGGCACGTCGAAAAAATGAACTACAAGTGCGCCATTGCCGTGTTTGAGAAAAAAGTTGAGAGAAGCTTTGAAAATCCGCTGACTCACCATTGGGTGCGCAAGCTGTGGGAAAAGTACACTCACCACAAGGCTGAAAAGCTGCAAAAACAACAGCAAATGGTCAACGCCGTGGAAAACTCCGCCTCACCGCCTCCATTTGAGCTGACCCTTGCCGAGGCGGCCGCCTAAGATTACACTCTAGGCCATTCCCATACCCGGAGGTATTGAAGTGGCCTATCACGTTCACAGCGACAAACCGTATTTCGACCTGATCATCGGAGACAAAACATTTTCATCCTGGTCCATGCGTGCGTGGCTGGTGGCTGTACAATCCGGTTTGCCATTCCGTGAAATCAACATCACTTTGGATCAGCCAAAAACAGCAGAACAGATCGCAAAGTTTTCTCCATCCGGTAAAGTGCCGGCTTTGAAACAAGGCAAAATTATCCTGTGGGATTCTTTGGCGATTGCCGAATACCTGAATGAACTTTCTCCGGAAGCGAAATTGTGGCCTGAAGACATCGGCGCCCGCGCACTGGCCCGCACCTATGCGGCGGAAGTGCATTCCGGTTTTGCCTCTTTGCGCTCGCAACTGAGCATGGATCTGAAACACACCGAAGAAGTCCGTCACCTGACCCCGGGAACCATCGCGGACATCAACCGCATCCTGGAAATGTGGACCAACGCTTTGAAAGTCAGCGAAGGGCCTTACCTGTTTGGTGACTTCAGCATTGCCGATGCGTTCTTTGCCCCGATTGTCTTCCGCTTCCTGTCTTACAAAATTCAGATCAAAGACAAGATGGCCAAAGCCTATATGAAGAACATCCAGGATCACCATGGCGTGCAATTCTGGGTCGAAGAAGCGATGAAAGAGAAAACTCCCCGTAAAGTCTTTTGACAGTCGGGAAAAGCTTTCACTAAGCCCCGACAGCCCCTTTACATATAGACACGAAAAGGTGAACTTCTGATCCCATGAAGTTCACCTTTTTTTCTTTCCTGCTCGTTCTTTTCACCAGCTCCCAAGCCCTGGCTGAGCGCGCGATCGTGATGATGAACGACACCAAGGCATTTGAGCGAACGCTAAACACGCGTGGCACCTGGTCCCAGGTCATTCCGGGAAAAATTGAAAAAAGTCTTCCGCAATTAAACACCTTTATCGTGGACACCAACACCCCTGCTGAACTGGAACGACTGAAGTTGTCCCCCGGTGTTGCTTACGTCGAAAAAGAATACTTCCATCCAGCCCCACCGGTTGTCAGTTCTGGAGTGGAGCTTGTTAACACCGACGTCGTCAAACCCGGCGTCCCGTGGGGCCTGAAGGCCGTGAAGGCTCCGCAAGCCTGGGCGCTTTCCAACAAGGGTGAAGGCGTGCGCGTGCTGGTTTTGGATAGCGGCATGAACGCCAGCCATCCCTCACTTGCACCGAACTTTGAAAAAGGCCGTAACTTTACCGGCGATGGCGATGTGACGGATTTCTCGGATCGCACCGGGCATGGCACCCACGTGGGGGGTACTATTGCGGCGGCCGATGACGGTGAAGGTTTTTCTGGCGTGGCGCCAAAGGCGACTCTATTGGCGGGTAAAGTCTGTCAGGATGGCGGCTGTTCAAATGTGGCCATCGTGGCGGCGATCTCTTGGGGTATTGATCAGGGGGTGGATGTGATGAATCTGTCCCTGGGAAGCTCGGGCAGCGGGTCCCCCGCGGAACAAGCAGCCCTGCTTCGTGCAGACCAGGCTGGCATCAGTGTCGTGGCCGCCACGGGCAATTATGGAGTGAATGAAGTGCTGTTCCCCGCCTCGGCGTCGACTGTGATTGGTGTTGGTGCGGTGGACAGGAATTTGAGTCATGCGGTGTTTTCCCAGTACGGACCGGAAGTTGCCGTGGTGGCTCCGGGCGTGCAGATTGTTTCAACTATTCCACTGGGTTCGGGTCGCTCCAGCACGCTGAAAATTTCCAATTCCAGTTTGCAGGAAACCAGCACCGCCTATCACCTGCGCGGCACCGCCACACCCTTTGAGGATCTGACCCGCACGGTGGTGGATTGTGGATCCGGCCTGCCGTCGAATTTTGCGGGCAAGGACGTCAAAGACAAACACGTTCTGATCACCATGGGTGCAGCCCCGATAGAGGATCTGATCCGCAATGCCATGCGCGCAGGGGCCAACAGCGTAATCGTGGTGAACAATGCCGCGGGCGTCATCGACACCCGGTTGTTCGATCGCGACAATGTGCTGTTCGCGGTGGGCATGTTTGTCGATGCAAAACTGGGGGCAAAGATCCGTGCCACTATAAAAGATCAGCCAGAAACACAGATCACTCTGAACACCGTCCCGACCAGTTACAAAGAAACATTCGGCACCTCTATGGCCAGCCCCCATGTGGCGGGCGTGGTGGCTTTGGTGAAAGCTGCCAATAAAGACATTAAACCTTCTCAGATGAAGGCTTTGATCATGAAGACGGCTTCTCCTATCACCCCGAACCCAGACAACCGTTTTGGCAAAGGCCTGGTCAATGCCGAAGCCGCCGTTAAAGCTGCCCTAAGTTCCCAATAGTGTCGGCTGTCAAATTATGAGACAGTCATTTGATTTCAGACGGCTCTTATTTGCATATAAAACTGGCCGGAACCTTGCTGATTAGGACGCCAGTGCTTATTGGAGTGCGAACATGATGAAGCTCTTGTTGGTTGTAGCTGTGATTATTGGATTGGGTGCTTTCCGTGCGGAAGCCGCCCCGCTTTGCCATGTGGCGAAGTCCACCAAGCTTGCGATGGATCAGCGCGATGATCTGCGCCTGAAATGTCTGAAGCAGAAAAAGAATCAAATCAACGTGACTCAGTGTCTGGCTGTGGCTGGCACCATGGAGTATTCCACCAACGCTGAAGACGCCCGCCTGGTTTGTCTGTATGACCTTCGCCAACAGCCAAATCTGAAAGAATGCCACGCAATCACCAAGCTGATGGAGTTCCCGGACTCGGGCGACGAAGCTCGCTGGGAATGCCTGCGTAAGTTCAACCGCACGATCTCTAAAAAACAATGCCAGAAGCTGGCTAAATCCATGAGCTATCCAGCCAATGAAGAGCGCGCCCAAGTTTATTGCGAGCAGGAGCTGCAGTAGTATTGTCCGGTTTTATAGGCAGTCCTAGGCAACATCAGAGACCCGGTCTAACATGAATGTATGACAAGACTTGCTGGCGACTCCAATATCAGGAGTCCTCAGCTATGAATAAAACCTCGTATTTTTCTTCATTATTTATTTACAAACATTACAGAATTGCAAAAAACCAGACTTGCCCCCGCGTCCAGTCAACCCTATTCTGTCCTCATGGAACTAGGTCCTCAGAAAGGGTTTTCCGTGAACATGATGTCATCTGAAGAAAAAACGAAGAAAACTAAGATTATTGTAAAGGCTCCCACACAAGAACGTTCTCGCCAGACAGTAGCAACAATCCTTGATGCCTGCTCCCGCCTCTTGGTCAGTGAAGGTTTCTATTCAATCACGACCGATAAAATTGCCAAAGAAGCCGGCGTTAGCATCGGTTCTTTGTATCAGTTCTTTGGTAACAAAGAGTCTGTGGTTCAGGCGGTTGTGAAAAACATCCTTGAAGAAGACAAACGCATCTTCAGCGAGAAAATGCGCGCCATTTCCCCATTGGCACCTGAACAACGCGTGAAGGGCATGATTGAACTGGCTGTTGAAACCACTCGTCGCAACTCGGAACTTCGCTCTAAACTGACCACCATTCAGTACTATGTTGCCGAAGCTGCATATATGTCCGAGACAATCCGTTTCTTCCAGGAAGTTGTCCGCTACAACCTTCCGCAGATCCCGGGCCGCGACATGGAAAAGGTTTCTTACATCATGGTGAATGCCTTCATCGGCCTGACCAACACCATGGCTATCGACAACCCGACTGCGATCCACGATGCAGCCGTGGTTGAAGAGATCTACCAGCTGTTCCACAAATTCCTGGATCTGGGCGCATCTGCGACAGCTCCAGCTATGAACCGCAGCAAAGGTGATTTCATCTAAGCTGTTTGCACAAATGAAAATAAAAAAGGGAGCTTTCAAAGCTCCCTTTTTTTATTCCCAATTTTCAGTCTCGGTCTCTATTTTCTTTTGTCTTCCATCGCCACCATGCGGTCACGGCGGGCCAGGGTGATCAAAGCGACATTGTATTTGTCCTTTGGTACCGCGATCACCGTTTTAGCCGGGATCGGGTGACCCTTGCGGGCCTTGAAAGTCAGGTGCGGATTGAACACCTGGGCTTTGCGATCATCGCCATCAAACCAAGCAACGATTTCTTTGTACTTCACAGACACCGGCAATTTCAAATCCTGGGAATCCAAAGGCTTGGACCAAACCACAGAACCGAAATACTTACCTGCGTTCTTTTCAACTTCCAATGCCGCCAGGAAGCTTGCATAGAAGTTACGGGATGCGAAACCGAAGGTCTTGCTGGATTTCACATCCGTCACCAGTTCACCCAGTTCGCGGGTGCCGTACTTTTCAGTCAGCTTGCGCACGCCCGTAGGACCGTGATTGTAACCCGTCACCGCCAGTGGCCAGGAATTCAGCATGGAATAGTTCTGACGAAGAAGTTTCGCCGCCAGCTTTGTCGCTTCCATCGGATGGTTGCGGTTGTCCACGGTCGCAGAAATCATTTTATAAGGCTTTGCCGTGTAAGGCATGATCTGCCAAAGACCGCTTGCACCCACTTTGGAACGAGCCATGATATTGAAAGAACTTTCAACAAACGCCAGACGCGTCAGTTCCACCGGAACTTTGGCATCGCGGAAGATCTTTTCCATGTCTTCGATATAACGACCGGAATAGAAGATTGCATCCTGCATGCGGTCTTTTTGACCCAGCTGGAAACGCAGACGCTCTTTGGCTTCCGGCGACGTCAGTTTTAAAGCGATTTCTTTTTTAACTTCATCGACACGATTTTGCTTCGCACGCTCAGTCGTCAGGCCCGTCAGATCAACGATCTCGTAAACCTTCTCAACATTTTCAGAATCGTGAATCACACCCTGATTGGTGGAATATTTAGTATAGATATCAATCCAGAACTGAACTTGCTTGTCCATGCCCTTCGGGATGGAGAAAGCGGTCTCATTGTATCCCAGGGACGCCGTTTGATCTGCGAACACCGGAGCACGCCAAGGACGGCTTTCTTCCGGGCTTCTTCCCAGCACCTGCGGCACCACTTGCTCAGCGATATTCCCCTGCGCCATCGCAACAGGAGCTCCAAGCATCAAAACGTATAGAACTGAGACACTGAGTTTCATCATGGGAGGTCCACCTTCCACCATTTCAATCGGCTTATTTTACAAGATAGATAAGTAAATTATCAAAAAACGCGCGAATCTTCGTCTCATCCGTGGAACCGTTGTAAACGAAAGAGAAAGTCACAACTCGCCCGTCCTCCAAACCCGCATAACCCGCTAATGAGACCACGCCCGTCAGGAATCCCGTTTTCGCACGCACCCAGCGTTCTGCCGGGGAATTCTTCATGCGTTTTTTCAGCGTGCCATCAACTCCCGCGATCGGCAAGGAAGTCAAAAACTCCGGCTGGACCCGGAAATCGTTGCGTAAATGCTGCAGGACCTTCCACATCGCGAAGGATGACAGCTTGTTCTGGCGCGACAAACCTGAAGGAGACTCCAGATTGTATTGTTCTGCCGGCACACCCAGACTTTGCATGTGCTCATTGATAACAAGCACGCCATCAGCCAGCGTCGCACCTTTTGTTTTTTTCACTGCCCCCAGATTCTTGGTCAGCATTTCGGCAACATAGTTGTTTGAAAACTTGTTCATGTCGGCAACCATCTGCTCAATCGGTTTGCTTTCCGATTCAGCGACCAGTTCGGCCTTCTCTGGTGTGACACCGTTGCGGATCGTTCCGGTCAGTTGAATTCCTCTTTGGGCCAGGAAAGCTTTCAGATTGTAGCCTGCCCAAAGGTCCGGCTGCGTGATGTTCTTAAAGACCACCACTTCCTTCAAACCCTGACCAATACTGCCGCCGACGTGAATCACATCCCCCGGAAACTTTTTGTCTTCATCACGATCCGCCAGCAGATTGTTCGCAGAACCACCCACAGTTTTGGCCTTATTAATCAGACGGATATAATCATTTTCCGGATCAATCGTGACGTCTGCTCCGTTACCAGCGCCGTTTGCACGAACGAAGATATTCACAGAGTTCCAGTTAAAGCTCATCGCTCCGACCGGGGCATCATAGGCACGATCCACGCGCTCTTTCTGCCGACTCATGTCGTAACGAACACTGTCGAACAGAGAATCATCAACGACGATATCCCCTTCAATTTTTTTGATTTTGGTGCGGGTGAAAGCGTTCACCAGATACCACATGTTTTCAGATACAAATGAAGGATCCCCGCCGCCTTTAAGGTACAAAGTCCCCTTTAAAGTTCCGTTTTTCAGGTCGCCGCTGGTCAAAAGCTGAGTCTTAAACTTGGTCCCCGGAGGAAACGACGCCAAAACCGCCGACGCTGTCGCAATTTTCGAAATGGATGCCGGGACCATCATCTTGTTCCCGTTCACATCCAGAAGGGTCTTCAGCTCTTCGCCTTCCCCGATGGTCGCATAAATCCCAACATCCTTGGAACTAACACCATATTTCTTGGCCAGCGCCTCAAACTCTTTGGAAATATCCTTAAACTTATCATCGGCGGAAGCAGACATCGCCACCAAAACGATCAGCAAAACATTCAGAATAATTTTCATCAAAAATTCCCTTCCCAAAAAGACCCAAATCCCGCAGACAAAACGTGTCTGGACGATGGTAATGTTCTTAGTTTTCTTTCGCAAGTCTTGGAGTCACTTGTTAGACTGAAGTTCATGAAAAAACGTGAATGGCTAATTGTGATTCTGCCACTTCTGGCGACGTGGTCCTTGGACCGCATCACCAAGATCTGGGCGACAGGAATCACGCAGTTAAAATCCCATGGTCCGGTGCACTTCGTTCTTCATCATAACCATGGGGCTATGCTGGGACTGTTCTCGGATCTGCCGTCTGTGCTGCGTATCGTGTCCCTTTCCACGGGCGGCGCGTTTTTGCTGGCGACTTATGCTTTGATTCAATACCTGCTTCCGATCAAATCCCTTACTTTGCGTTCCGGCCTTTCCATTCTGATTGGTGGAATCATCGGAAACGTCACCGACCGCATCATCTGGGGTTACGTGGTGGACTTTATCGTGGTCGGCACGCCGTCCTTGTCCAGCCCGGCGTTCAATGTCGCCGATGCCCTGCAATGGGTGGGTTATGGGCTGATCGTCTATGCCATCATCCGTGAAGGCGAACTGCTGTGGCCCGAAAACAACGTGCGCAAACAATATTGGGTGAACATGCCGTTCCAGCTGAAGTACTGCTTCATTCTGATGGGTGTGGGTTTAAGTCTGACCCTGATCTGCTCGGTGTTTTCCTATACGTACATGCGTGTGACAATTCAGGAACTGGTGGGTAATAACGCCTTTTTGCTGAATAAATTCCTGGTGCCATTTGTGATCACGTTTATGATCATCTCGGTCGCTTTCTGCGCGATTTTGTTTGCGGTAGGTCGTCTGATTTCCCACCGCATCGCCGGACCTCTTTATGCCTTTGAGCGCTTCCTGAACCAGGCCCTGGAAGGAAAGGCGGATGCTCATCTGAAACTTCGTACCGGCGATGAGTTCAAACATCTGGAAGAACTGGCCGATGAAATCAATAAACGGCTGCACCAGATTAAAAAAGAACGTACCGTAAATGTGATCGAATACAAAGAAGAGGGTTAAGCCCCCTCTTTTGGTCCTGATTTCCTTCGAAATCCACAGGTTTTCCCTCTGAATTCCGATAAACAAAGCATGCGCAGTACATTGATTGCATTCCTATTTTTGGCCATTTTCCCTTTTGCAGAGGCTCTTGCCGACAACTGCAGCATGTCCAGCATCCGAATGCAGGCCAAACAAATCGCTCAAGGCTATCAAAAATACGACATGTCGATGGAAATCGATTCACTGACTAGTCGCATGCAGAAATGCAAGATTCCAAGTCGCAAACTGGGTGTACCTGACACTTTCTATTCAACCCTGCGCACTCAAACTCTTCGAGCTGAATTCAATCGCATTCAGGTCGACATGGAACAATATGCGAACACCGGCAGAATCAACGAATTCGTGGAAGCCTATACCGCCTATGGCAAAGAGCTGGGGTTTCCTCCGAACATTCTGAAGTCCTTCACTAACGGTCTTAAAGCGAAGGCCGAAAAATCCTATGCCCGTGAAAAACAATCCTGCAAACCCATGGACGTCAGCAAAGAGATGGGCCCGGTACGAAATCAGGACTCCATCGGCTGGTGTTATGCCTTTGCTGCCGCGGATGTGCTGTCCTTCAAACTAAAAAAGAAGATCTCTGCAGCCGATATTGCCGTCAACTACAATGACAGCCTGTTCAACACAGGTGCCAAGTACGTCGGGGTCAAAGCCGGCAGCCTTGAGGGCGGCTTCCCATCCGGCGCATTGGAAGGGGCTATCGAAAAAGGTCTGTGCCTTGAAAAAGATTTCCCCAGCGAAGACAACATCAACGGTGAATACCAGGAGCTGATCACTGAGATCGACAAACTGGGCCGGGATGAAATCACTTCGTGGTCGGCCCCGAACTGTGAAAAGGTTTATCAGACCTCTCGCCGTTTGTTCCCGAATGTGAGCACCAAGGATCTGGAACACATCCTGAAAACTTCTTCGCGCGCGGATTTCATCGATCAAATGGCCAACCGCACGTGCAAACAGCGCATCAAGACCGATTTGAAAGTCTCTTCCCCATGGACCTTCCGTGAAAAGTCCTTGGGTGATGAAATTGATGAGCAATTGACGGCGAAAAATCCAGTAGTACTAAGCTACGATGCTCAGGGCCTTGGCGACCGCCGGGACTATTCCGAGCTGGGCATGCACGCCAGCGTGCTGGTGGGCCGCAGGTTCAATGAAAAGTCCGGACAGTGCGAATATCTTCTAAGAAATTCCTGGGGACGAAGCTGTGGTTTCTATGATCCTTCTTATCAGTGCAAAGAGGGTAATATCTGGATTCCGAAAGCGGACATCGTAAAACGAGGCAAGGGTGCAACATATGTTAAGTAGTCTGATTCTATTCCTGACAACGCCCCTTTTGGCTGCGGATCTGACCTGCCAAAAAGGCAGCTTCCGCATGCCGTACAACGCAGAAACCAAAGTCGTTGAAGCACAGACCTATTGTTTCAATGAAGACCGCACCGAGCTTTACTCCAAGGACTGCCAAAGCCGCAAATGCACGGCTTTCACGGTCGATATCGAGGTGAAGACGGCGGATATTCTGGACCAAAAAAGCAATCCAGGTTTCAATCTGTGCCGCAAACTGGGTGGCAAGCCGGAATTGTTGGAATTTGAAGCGTCCAAAGAATGGTTCGCTCTGGATCGCTGTGTCTTTAAGGACGGATCATTTGTAAGCACCGGCGAACTGGTGCGCCACTATCTGCGACCGCGCAAGTGATTACGACTGCGGGGCTTTCAGGCGGATGATCAAATCCCTCATGGCCTTCGCACTTTCCTCATCGTGGGTGACCATCACCGTGGTCAGTCCACGAGCCCGAATCACCTCAAGACACTGCTGCTGAACCTGATCCCGCAAAACTTTATCCAGACTTGAAAACGGCTCGTCCATCAAAAGCAGTTTCGGATCGGATGCAATGGCACGCGCAATAGCCACCCGCTGCTGCTCCCCGCCTGAAATCTGATGGGGATAACGATGTTCATGCTGCTCGATCCGGAAGTCCTGCAAAAGCTTCTTCAAAAGATCCTGGCGTTCTTCCTTGCTGTCTCGGGTGCAACCGAAAAGAATGTTCTTCGCCACCGTCAAATGCGGGAATAAAGCGTGCTGCTGAAACACCAGACCGATCTTTCTTTCCTGAGGTGGCACAAAACGTCCGGCCTCGCCCGCAATCACCTCACCACCGATGACAATGCTTCCCGCCTGCGGCTTCAGAAAGCCCGCGATCAGTTTTAACAGCGTGGTTTTGCCACTGCCGGAAGGCCCCAGCAGACAGGCGATTTTTCCTTCAGGTACCACGAAAGAAACATCGGTGACGCCCCCGACTTTATAACGATAAGAAGTATTTTTAAGCTCAATGCTCGACATCACGCCACTCCAAACTGCGTTTTTGCACCCAGTGCAAAAGAATCACGGCCACTGTAGACATCGCAATCAAAACCAAAGAATAAGGGGCTGCTTCAATATAGCGATCATCACTGGAAAATTCAAAAGCCGCCACGGCCAGGGTCTTTACATCAAAGGGACGAAGGATCAAGGTCGCCGGAAGTTCTTTGACCGTATCCAAAAACACGACAATGAAAGCCGTACACAACGACAGCATCAACAAAGGTACATGCACCAGAAAAATTGTTTTGGCTTTTCCCTTACCCAGCGAAGCCGCAGCCATATCCATTTCTTCCGGAATGCGCAACATCCCGCTGTGCAATGGACTGTAAGCCGTCGCCATAAAACGAACCGTGTAAGCAATCAGCAGACCCGCGATACTGCCGGTAATAATAAAAGTCGAACCCGTAGATTCACGCAACCAACCAAAGAGCATCATCAGCCCCACGGCCACCACCGCCCCCGGAATCGCGTATCCAAGATTTGCCAGCAACGTCACCAGACGCAGCCACTGGGCGTGAAAACGTTCCGCACACACCATCACAAAAGCCGCCGTCACGGCAAGCACTCCGGTGAAGCCACCCAGGCGCACCGACTGCCACAGGTATTCACTCAGGGATTCCATAAAACCCCATGACGTCGAATAACTGACCAGACGAAGCAAAATCCCCACTGGCAGCAAAAAACCTGCAATCACCGGCAGCGCACACGCCATCACAGCCAGCACGTTTCGCCCGCCGTGCAGCCGCACCAGATCTTTTTGCTGGTGTTGGCGCAAAGAACTGTAGCGCATCCCCCGGCGACCCAAAGCTTCAACACCCATCAGGACAAAGACAAAAATCAAAAGCAATCCCGCCAGACGAGCGGCCACCAAAGGCTCGCTCATGAAAAACCAGCTGCGATAAATGCCAGCACTGACAGTTTGCACACCCAGCACCGTGACCGTACCGATATCCGCGATGGTTTCCATCAAAGAAAGTGCAATCCCCGTGGCGATAAAAGGCCGTGCCGCAGGCAGTGCAATCTTGCGGAAGAAACGTGCGGGATAAGTCCCCAGAGTCGCAGCGGCTTCCCACCATTCACGGGGTTGAGACAAGAAAGCTGTGCGCGCCAGAAGGTAAACGTAAGGAGTGGTGGAAATTCCCAGCACCCACATCGCCCCACCCAAGCTGCGAAACTGCGGGAACCAGTAATCCCCACGGGACGACCAGCCCATCCAGTCACGCAAGAGGGTCTGCACGGGACCGGCGTATTCAAACAACCAGCCATAAGAATATGCCGAGATATAAGCCGGAACCGCCAGGGGCAGAATCATGCCCCATTCAAGCCAGCGGCGGCCCGTGAAAGAAAACTGCGAGGTCAGCCAGGCGGCTGTAACACCGAAAAATCCGCAAATCGTGGCCACGCCCAGGCACAGCCACAACGTTTGCAGAATGTATGAATTCAAAAGATTCTCTGAGACATGCAACCAGCTGTCGGCCGTTTCAGGTGTGAACGGCAACCACCACGCGGACAACACCAGCAACAGAGGTGCTATACACAAAGATGCAACTAAGACAGCCAGAAACCTCAGCACCGGCAATTACTTCCAGCCGGCCTTGTCAGCGATGCGAGTCGCATCTTTGCTGTGATTCGCCCACACAGACAAATTAGTGCCTTCATTTTTATACGGTCCCCACGCTGCCAATACAGCGTCCGCTTTGACCGCCGGATTCACCGGGAATTCTTTGTTGGCGGCTGCATAGATGTTCTGTGCGTGATCCGCTGTCAGGAACTCAAGCAGCTTCTGGGCATTTTTAGTGTTCTTGCTGCTTTTAAGCAAACCACCACCACTGATGTTCACGTGCGCGCCAGTCAAATCCCCTTTACCGGCTTTTTGATTCGGGAAGAAGATCCCCACTTTTTGCGCAACCAGTTTGTCTTCCGGAAGTTCAGACACCATCATACGACCGAAATAGTAGCTGTTCGCCACCGCAAGTTTCGCTTCGCCTGCCGCAACGGCTTTCAACTGATCCGAGTCCCCGCCTTGAGGAGGACGTGCCAGATTCGCCACGAAACCATCCGCCCATTTCTGGGCGTCTTTCACACCGTGTACAGACACGATGTTCGCCAGCAGAGACTGGTTGTAGGGGTGAGAAGACGAACGAGTCAGGATCTCACCTTTCCAGCGCGGGCTTGCCAGATCTTCATATGTGGAAAGCTCTTCTGGTTTTACTTTTTCTTTATTGTAGAAAATCGCACGCACGCGTTTGCTCAGGGCGAACCACTGGTTGTCCTTGTCGCGATAGATCGCCGGAACGTTCTTTTCAAGCACTGTGGATTTCACAGGTGCGAACAGGCCCTTGTCTTTGGCGATAGTCAGATTGGCAACATCCACTGTGATCAGAATATCCGCCGGGCTGGAAGCACCTTCAGATTCAAGACGCGCAATCAGCTTCGGAGCATCGTCAGAAAGGAATTTCACGGCGATGCCGGTTTCTTTGGTGAACTGATCAAAGATAGGTTTGATCAATTCCTCTTTGCGGGCAGAGTAAACAACGATTTCTTCTTTGGTGACCTTATCAGCGGCCACAGCAGGAACGGATTGAAAAACAGTGGCCAATAGCAAGCCGGCATACAACATCATTTTGGAAGACATGATGGATCCTTTCTCTTCGAGGACAGTGTTATTAAAACCCGTGCAACCTATCCCAGGACCCCTGCCCGGGCAAGAAAAGCGCCCTAATTGACGGTAATGAAAAGCTAAAGAAAAACGCCTTGGAATTACCCTTTGCGGCGAAAGTGAAGAGTCCCCGCAACTGCCGCCACCGGAGCGGGTATTTGCTACATTCCGGGGAACCGATCCCCCCGATTTTAAAGACTTTTTTCAGGTCCCGCTGGCTTTTGCCAAGGCCTGTGTTATACCGTTCGCCATGAACGAAACCACGCCTCTTAAAGCCGTCCTTGTCGGTATCCAACTTCAACGCACTTCAGATCAGGAACTTAAGGGTTCTTTGACGGAACTTTCCCGTCTGGTCACCACTCTTGGGTATGAAGTTGTCGGTCAAATGTCCCAGCGTCGCAGCTCTACCAAAACCGCCACCGTGCTGGGTGATGGTAAACTGAAAGAGCTGGCCGAGTGGACCGGCGGTACGGGCAAAATCAGTCCGAACTTCACCAAGAAAAAACACAAAGCGGCTTTGCGCTTTAAAAAAGATGAAGAAGAAGACGATCTCTTCGGCGATGACGTCGAAGAAGTTTTCGAGGTCGAAGAGGGTGCCGAGGACATGGACTCCACCGGTGACACGACTCCCCAGGAAAAAGCTCAGGTCGTTGTTATTGACTGTGACCTTTCCCCATCCCAGTTGCGCAATCTTGAAAGCGCCACTGGCGCACAGGTTCTGGATCGCACGGGCGTGATCATTGAAATCTTCAGCCGTCACGCACGCACTCGCGCGGCCCGCCTGCAGGTTGAAATTGCACGTTTGACGTATGTAGCTCCGCGCATGCGTGAATCCACAGCTGGCGATGACCGTCAGGGTGGTGGCGGTAAAGGGGCTGGTGAAACCAGCATCGAGCTGGATCGCCGTAAGATCCGCGACCGCATCAAAGAACTGAAACAGGAACTGGCTTCCATTTCCCAGGAACTGGACACGCGCCGTTCCCGCCGCGAACAAGAGCTGACTGTGGCACTGGTGGGTTACACCAATGCGGGCAAGTCTTCCTTGATGCGTGCATTGACCGGCAGTGACGTACTGATCGCCGACAAACTGTTTGCAACCCTGGACACCACGGTTCGTGTGCTTTATCCCGAAACACGTCCCAAGATGCTTGTGTCCGACACTGTTGGATTCATCAAAAAACTTCCCCATGATCTGGTGGCGTCTTTCAAATCCACTTTGGATGAAGCGGCAAATGCCTCTTTGCTTTTGTATACGGTGGACTGCTCTGACCCGACCTTCCGCTCACAACTGGAAGTCACCCGCACGGTATTGGCCGAAGTGGGCGCTCAGGACATCCCGAGCATGCTGATCTTCAACAAGCGCGATCGCCTGTCACAGGAAGAAGAAGCGGAACTGGCGAAGGAATTCCCGGAAGCGCACTTCATGTCGGCCAAGAATCCGGACGACATCGCAGCTTTGCACACGAAACTTGTGAAGCACTTTGAAAATGCCATGGTCGAAGAAGACGTTCTGATCCCGTACACCACTCAGGGTGCCATCGGTGATATCCGCGCAAAAATGCGCGTGCTTTCAGAAAACTATGAAGCCAACGGCGTGATGCTGAAAGTTCGCGCTCGCAAAGAAGACCTGGAGCAAATCAAAGAACGCTTCGGTCTGGCCCCAGGCAAAGGCAAAAAGAAAAAGCTAAGCTGGAACATCGACGAAGAATAACCAAACTCAAGCACGCTGAAGAATGAATTTGCACAAGGCGCAAGGAGGAAGGCGTACTCCCTGTACGCCGACGACGAGCAACGCAGCTGCAAATTCATTATCCAGCGTGCGCCTTAGATCCAGATGATTTGGGCGTCGCTGACTCTGTTTAGATAGTATCGTTTTGCTGCCTGATCTTTATGGCAGAACGCCTGCAGATAGTCCCCGTCTGGATTTCTGACAATTCCAATCGGGGTCACACGACGGGTGGAACCACGATCTGATCCACCTTCATAAACCATATCGATATCTTTTTTGGTCTGAATCGCTTCGATGATGGATTTAAACTGTGGCGCACTCAATGACGCCAAAGAGTATTCCTTCCACCACAGATTCTTCCCCTGGCTTTTAATGGCTCCGGCCAAGGTCATTTCCGGCGGCATCTTGGCAAAACACGCCAGGCCCACATGCAAGCAGGCTTTCGCATCGTCATAAGCACGGTGCGCCTGACCACCGTCAATGTTCAGATGTCTGACCAAAGTTTGCAGTTTGTGATTTTCCACGCCGTGAATCCATTTGCGGGAAAGAAGACTTGTGCACAAAGCCGGTTCCGGCAGCAAAGGCAGATGGTTTTTCTCGAAATCAATAGCCATGAACCCCAGATCGAATGGTGCGTGATGAGCCATTACGATGGCCCCTTTGAAGAACTCATGAATCTCGCGGATCTTTTCGGTGATCAGCGGAGCATCCGCCACCATTTCATTGGTGATACCGTGAATGCCGATAATAAAATCAGTCATCAGCTCGCGGGGCTTGAACAAAAACTGCAAACGGCCGACTTCTTCACCCTTGTACCACTTCACGGCACCAAACTCGACCACGTCATGCCCGACCGGATAAGCTCCGCTGGTTTCAGTATCAAAGGCGACATAAGTGTATTCATTCAGTGGTAAATCAAGATTCATAGCGGGCCAATCTACCTTTCTTGGGGCTGTTGGTCCAGTTCCCCGTGCAAGGCCCGCGCGAAAACTTTGTTTTTCGCGGCAGACTGGGTCACAATTAGGCGAACTATCTATGCGAAGATACATTGCTTTTACCATTATTCTGATCAGCACTTTGGGGGCCACCGCCGCCAAAGCCAGCACGTCTCCAACCTTTGCGTTGTCCGGTGATGTGAGCCTGCTTTCACACTATGTGGAACACGGGCTTTCCCAATCCGACAATTCCCCGGCTTTGCAGGGATCGTTCTGGTTCAACTTCGGATCTCAATTCCGCCTGGGAGTCTGGGGTTCGAACACGAACTATGAACATGGCGATGACCATTTCAACCTGCGCATGAATGCGGAAGTGAAAGTGGATTTCTCACAAAACGCGTCCATGGAAATCGGTTACACCAAAAGTCAGTATTATAATGGGGGCGACCATAACGGGGATCTGCTCAGCCTGCACCTGAATCTGTGGAGGTCGCGCATCATGTACGATACAAATTCCAACTGGGAAGCGACCCATGAAAAGTCAGAGCGTTTTGGTTTTGGCAATATCATGGATGTTTTCGGCGGCTGGAAATGGAACAACGAAATCGGTTACAACACGCCGGACGTTGAAACTATCAATCCGTACTTTGATGCACGAACCGGGCTGGGAACAAAATGGGGTGTGATCTTCTTTGAAGGAGCTCTCACCGCGACCAGTGAAAGCTCCCAATTTGACGGGGCTGGCGACTATTTCTTTATTCTGTCTGCATCGACGGATCTGTAATTCCCGTCTCTTCTTTCAGGTCCTGATCCACTTGCTGTTTCAGGTCCTTCTTTTCGGCCTCTTTACGGTTGCTGATCTGATTCACAAAGCTGTCATACACAGACATATCCACACGGGACGGGCCAAACAGGGTTTCCAGCTTGCGCGGCTTGTGACCATCGGAAGTGATTTCCTTCTGAGCGATCTTCACCCGGATAAAACCAACCAGCTTGGCTGGATCGATTTCACCGCGTTTTTCCTTCACACTGATGCCACCTGTGACATTCACGGTGTTGTTTTCAAGTGTGGCCATGATCTTGGCACGAACCATATCAAAGCGCTCGGAAGCGACTTTGTTCGCAGACATCACACTGCCATCCGGAACGGCCTGAATGAACAAACCTGAAGTCAGCTTGATATCCGCATCTTTCAAACCGGTGGTGATACCCTTGATCTTGTCCATGACCTTCACAAAGTTTGCATTCGGCGTGGACGTGCCACGTTCAAACAGCATGTAGTCAGGAATATCAAAATCATATCCGTCCGGAGTGACCGTGACATTCTTAGCCACGTCGGTCATCTGATCCGCCAGATAAGCCGCCACCACTTTCGTGGAACCCATGTCCAGCAGGTTTGGAGTTTTATCCGCCGGCTCCATGAAACTCTGGAAGGCCTTCAGCGGCTCATTCAGAATATCCAGGAAAAGTTTTTCCAGAGTGATTTCAGCACCGAAGTTCTGGAAGTTGTATTCAATAACAGAAGGTGTGGAGAAATAATCAGAAACCGCTTTTTTGGTTTCTTCAGATTGCCCCACCAGCCACATAACCAGGAAGAACGCCATCAAGGCCGTCATAAAGTCGGCCAAGGCCACCTTCCAGGAACCCCCGTGGTGACCTCCGCCCGAAACTATGATCTTTTTGATAACGATCGTTTGCTTTTTTTCTGCCATAGTTTATTTCCAGTCCAGTTACGGGGGCTATGCCCCCTTCACATCCTCGGCCAAGCCGATTAAGCTGCTTTCTTAATCTCTTTGGTAGCCTTGTCGACTTCGTCAAAAGATGGACGCTCTTCAGGCATGATAGAGCGACGAGCGTACTCCACACATACAATCGGAGGCGCGCCTCTTTGCAAAGCCACCATCGCGGCTTTGATGCAACCAAGGTAACGTCCTTCAGCATCGATATCCGCACCCATTTTCGTCGCAGTTGGTCCAATCAGACCGTAAGCTCCGAAAACCCCCAACATCGTACCCACCAGAGCGGAGGCAACCAGGGCACCGATCTTTTCAACCCCGTCGGTCAAATGGGCCATCGTTTTTACGATACCCAAAACCGCGGCAACGATCCCCAGACCCGGGAAACCGTCGGCCACTGTCTGCACGGCGTGAACCGCCATGTGTTCTTCGTGGTGAATGGCTTTGATGTCGGCATCAAGCAGATCATCCACATCATACGGGGACATTTCAGCGGACAGGGTGATTTTCATCGTGTCGCACAGGAAGTGAACCGCGTGATGGTTGTGCATGAAACTTGGATAGGCTTTAAAGATGTCACTCTTATCAGGTTCCTCGATGTGTTTCTCGATACCTTGAGGACCTTCTTTACGGAAAGCCTGGAACAACTGGAACATCATCTGCAACAACTCGACATAATCCTGCTTTTGCGGACCCTTTGCTGTCATTGCTTTGATAGCCATTTTGAATCCGGCTTTGATAACCTTCATCGGGTTGGCGATAATGTACGCTCCGAGGGCCGCGCCCCCGATGATCATCAGCTCCAGAGGGGCCGCCTTGATGATCACGGACATGTTACCGCCGGCTATAAGGAAGCCGCCGAACACCATCACGAATACAACTAATATACCTACAAAACCCATAAGATATGACCTCTCAGTTTCTCTATCGGACCGAACTGTGTTAATATTGAGTCAGTCGCAAATAAACTTGCCCATGGTCCGGAGAGATACTAAGAGGAAACTCATGAGAATCAGCCTGTTTTACGTTGTAGCCATCCTGCTTTCCCTGATCGCAAGTCCAAGGTCTTGGGCTGCTGATCCCAATGACACGGACCCCTTGCTTGCTGACACCAAAGTCGTGCCTTACGAATGGAGCCCGGGTCAGGGCGGCAATATCGAAATTAAAATGACGCTCCCCGAAGGATATCACGCGTATGAAGACAAATTCAGCGTGGTGATTCTGGAACCAGATGGCTTCAAAGTGGCGCCGTTCAAGATTGAGCCGCTGATTCAATGGCACGATAAGTTCTCGAAAAAAATGCGCAGCGGAGTGGAAAAAGCCGCGACACTCACCGCACATATTGAAGCGCCTCACCGTTTCTTAAAAAAGCACACCAAAATGAAAATGGAGCTCACCTATCAGGCATGTTCAGATCAGTTCTGCCTGTTCCCGACGACAAAACTGATTGAAGTTCCGATTGTCGTGACCATGGTGGAAGGTGAAGCTCAGATTCAAGAGGCTGACGTGCAACCAATGGTTGCACCGACGGACTTCTTTGACACCGCGAACTTCCAGAAATATCTGGGAAGCAGCATGATCGCGGGTTTGATTTTTGTATTCTTTGCCGGGATCTTCACCAGCTTCACTCCGTGCATCTTCCCGATGATTCCAATCACACTGGCAGTTCTGGGCAATCATTCCAACGAAAGAACAAGACTGCAAAACTTCTTCACCAGCTGCATCTATGTTCTGGGCATTGCCACAACGTATTCGCTGCTGGGACTGGCCGCGGCTTCCAGCGGAGGGCTGTTCGGAGCAAGTCTGGGGAATCCTTATGTTCTGACCGTGGTGTGCGTGATCTTCCTGGCGATGGCGCTGTCCATGTATGGCCTTTATGATCTGCAAGTACCAGCCTTCTTGCGCAACAAGCTGGGACGCGGAACCAAAAAACAAGGTGTCATCGGTGTTTATCTGACGGGTCTGTTTGCAGGTATCGTGGCAAGTCCTTGTGTCGGTCCCGTGCTGGTGGCAATTTTGACTTATGTTGCCTCCACGCAGAACAAGATGCTGGGCTTCCTGTACCTGTTTGTTTACGCGCTGGGCTTGGGATTGATTTTCATCGTGCTGGGTCTGTTCAATCAACTGGCCAATTCCCTGCCTCGTTCCGGTCCGTGGATGAATGCATTTAAATTCATCCTGGGAACATTGATGCTTTCTGCGTTCTATTACTATCTGGAATTGCTGTTGCCAACGCGTTGGTTTGACGGAGCCCTTGCTATAGGCCTGATTGTTCTAGCCAGCATCTATGGAGCCTTCCTGCCAGTGAAAGGCCAAAGCGCCCTTCGCCATATTCAAAAAGGTCTGATGCAGGCCTTGCTGGTGGTGGGTATTGGTTATGCCGTGATTGCGGTACTGGATCTGCGCCCTTACATCCGCGGGCAAATGATTGGTGGCGCAAGCATCAATCAAATTCAAAAACTGAACTGGCAGCCGTATTCTGAAGCGGCCCTGGCCCAAGCCACCAAAGATCAGAAACCGGTGATCATCGATTTCTGGGCGGACTGGTGCGCAGCCTGCCACGAACTGGAAGAACACACGTTCACGGATCCTCGCGTGCGCGCTATGGCTGAAAACTATGTTCTGCTAAAATATGATGCCACGAAAGATTCACCCGAACTGCGCGAGCTGAAAAAGAAATACCACATCCAGGGCTTGCCGACGGTGGTATTCATCAACCCACACGGCGTGTGGATTGATGCTTTGACTTTGACTCAGTTTGAAAAAGCTCCGGAATTCGTAAAAAGAATGGAAAAGGGCCGCCAGTAATTAGCTGGCCCCAAGAACTTCTGAACTCAGGATCTGAACCTGCTGCTGCAGCTCGTGGGCACGACGCTCGATCTCTCCGGCTGTTGCAGCGATCTCTTCTGACGACGCCGCATTACTTTGTGATGCCTGATCCAGCTGATTCATGGCCTTGCTGATCTGGGAAATGCCTTGTGACTGCTCGCTGCTGGCTTGAGCGATCTCGCGATTCAAAACCACAACCTGCTCAACGGAAGAAACAATTCGGGTCAGCACCTGGCCGGAATTGTCCGCCACCACGCTGCCTTTTTCAGTTCGCTCGACACTTTCCTTGATCAGACCATTGATTTCTTTGGCTGCTGTGGCTGAACGTTGCGCCAAAGCTCGCACGGCTTCTGCCACGACCGCAAACCCTTTCCCCTGCTCTCCGGCACGGGCCGCTTCCACTGCGGCATTCAGTGCCAGCAGATTCGTCTGAAAGGCGATGTCGTCAATAACGTGGATGATCTCTTCAATTTTTTTGGAATCGCGGGAAATCTGAGACATGGATTCAATAAGGCTGTTAATTTCAAGCTCCCCTTCTTTGGCTACAGAGGAAGATCCATCCGCCAGCGACGATGCTTGTTTGGCACTGTCAGAGTTGCGCGAAACCATGGAAGTCATTTCCTCCAACGAAGCCACGGTTTCTTCCAGCGAGGCAGCGGCTTCCGTGGAAGATGTCGACAAGGCCTGGCCTGCCACCGACAGCTGGGAAATGGCGCCTGAAACATTCTGACTGATTTCCGTCAGCGCCCCAACAACCCGGCCCACAGATCCGGAAACACGGTTTGCAATCCACAACATGATCAGGAACAACACCAGCGAAGAACCCAGCGCCACGCCCACAATCAAAGAGGCTTTTTGAGAACGCTCTTTCTTTTGCAGTTCATTGTTGGATTTACTGATGGCCGTGTACATTTCATAGATCTTCGTGATGGTGTGATCGATCTGGATCTGCAACACCTGCCAAGGTCCGCCTTTATCCACAAGGCTTACCACAAATTCAAAGTCCGCTGGCGTTCCGCGCAGCAGGGCTTCGCGCACCTGTTTGGTGTATTCAAGATACTTTGGATAGTTGTCCTTCATCGCACGGAAAGCCTCGGCCTCGCCTTCGATGAAGTTCTGCTTTTCATATTCAGCCATCGCGGCCGTATAAGACTCGACCGAACGGTCCAGCAGCCCCACAAAGTTTTCGCGGCCCTTCATGTCGTCTTTATTCGCCAAAGCCGCAAAAGTAAAATAGCCGATGTTGGCGCGATTCAGATTCAGCTGCCCCAACAGACGGATATTCGGCACATACACTGCATAAGATTCGTTCAGCATGGTCCCGATCTGACTGAAACCCTGAAAACTGATCCAGGCCGTCACCGACAGCGCAATCAGCGGCAACACCGCCACACCCAGAAGTTTTCCACGAAGACCTTTAAACTGTGCTTTCAAATTCATAGACGTTCCTTATTAAAAGATCCAAAGAAGCTTGGCCTGTGGCACATTTTCAACCACACCATCGATGCCGTATTTGTTGTTCCAGTATTTGTATTCAATCCCGATCTTCAGCGGCACTTTGTTCTGCGTGCGGCGATTGAAGTCGTACAGGAAGTTGGCCTGAGTATGGATGTTGTCCTTCAATGGACCTTCCTGGCCAGCCCAGTCCACGAAACCGGAAAACTCCAGCGGGAAGACCTCGCCACCAAACCGCTTCAACCACACCACAGTCAGCTGACCGGTGTGCCCATCGACGCCCAAGGCATCGCGATACAGGAACTGAGTTCCCAGATAATCGAACCACAGATCTTTCCATTCAAAGGTCACCCCACCCAGATTCACCCGGCGCGCAGGTCCTTGCGGGATCTCAAAATTCAATTGCAACAGAACGTCCTTCAACACCCCTTCAGGCGGCGTAAAGACACCGGTCTTACCCAGACTTAGGGCTGGAGAAAACTCTCCGTAATAAGAGGTGCTGTTTTCGGTATCGGGGCTGGTGATATCGAAGAAGAAGAAATTAGAGCCATAGGCCCAGGAGCTTAAATGCTCAAAAGTCACGACGGTGGCGGAATAGCTGTCGTCGTTGCCTTTTTTGTATTCGTTCCCATGCAGGAATTGAATGTTGGTTTGTGACCAGTCAGCAGCAGCCGAGACCGCAGAAACAGATGTCGTTAATACAAATGCGAGCACATGAAATAGAATTTTGTTTTTTGCCATTCCACCTAGGTTAGACAACCTAAGTATCTATAAACAACTCGCATTCATATTTCCCTACGAAGTACTGGCTATTCTGTATAGGTGACGTCGATGATATAATTCCCCAGTGACTTGACCAAGGTCGGGTTCAAAGCAACCTTCCCGTCAGCCACCGTGTAGTCCAAGCCCGGAATCAGAGCTTTCCCATTCAGCTTAACGGAAAGAACCTTTTTAACGTTCTCACTTTGCAGGGAATATTCGGTGCTGGCATAGTCGACGACTTTTTCTGAAAGCTGACTGAAGCTTGCTGTCCAGTCTTCATCACAAACATTAAAGCCCACACCACCGCTGGAGGAGATCAAAGAGTTATACACAGTACTTACGCGAGCCTTGCACTTGCTGTCCGCACCCGCCACAAAACCAAAGACCTTATAAGAACCGTTTTTGCCGAAAGCGCGCACCATGCGACCCTGGAAAGTCGCGGCAGTGATATAGTCTTCATCCACCACCAGTGTTTTGATTGTTCCGGTATAACCACTCAGATTGGCAGCTTCATATTGAACCGTTGTGTTCTTGGCCGCCGAAGAATCATCATCGGTCACGAACACAAACACCTTCTGGGATTGTGGACGGAAGAATCCATTCAAGGAGGAATACACTTTATCGTACTTGCTGTTTGCCAGAACCTTTTTGCAGAACGCATCCGCAGCAGTTTCAGGACAGCTGGCCACCGCCGCCACCAGCAAAGCATTATAACTGTGCACCAGGAAATCCACCTGCTGACCGTTTTTCATGGTCTCAGGCAAAGACACATGGGTCTTCAGATTAAAAGAGTCTTTTTTGGAAATCAGCGCCACACGCAGATCCACCTGGTTTTCCACCAGATGGGCGAACTTTTCAAAGTTCTTGCGAATGATATCCGCCTGACCTTTCATGGAAGCTGAGTTGTCGATCACCCACACCATATCAACGACTTTTTCTTTGGAGGCCGCTGTGAAAGTTTTGGTTTTGATTTCAGGTGCAGCCTCTTCAGCTTCGGCCTCGTTGTCGACAACAACTTCGGAAGAGATCACTTCAGGTTCAGTCACAGAAGCCAGCTCACGGGTCTGTTCAAATTGAACTCCGGACGGAGAACAATTCTGGAAAAGAAATGTGGAAGCTAAAAAGATCATGGTCAGAACAAGATATTGCTTTTTCATAATCCCCACCCCGTTACAACAACTGCGTGAAGACTTCTAAGGCAAGGGTTGTTCCAACCGCCAGATCCAACTCAATCAAAAAGAAACCCGGTGACCTGTCTAAAGTTCACCGGGTTTTACAATGTCTCATTCTGAATTTCGACGGTCGTTTCAGCCACTTCCAGACGCCAAAAGCGCCAAAGCGGTGGAACCTGACACTGACTAAACTTCGGTCAGCTCAGATTACAGACGTTTCAGGCGCGCGATCTCCATTTTGGCTTCATTCAAAGCCGCCTGGCTGGAAATCATCTGCGCTTCTTTTTCAGCCAGAAGTTTTTGCAGGTGGTTCATGCGCACTTCAAAGCTTTTGATCACGTTGTTATGGCGGTCGACCATCTCCTGAACTTTCAGGTCGAAGCTTTTGCGTTCGTTCACACGCTGGGAAAGCTGGGTGATCTTCTGACCGGCCTCAGTCGCAAGCCCATTGTGGCTTTGCTCCAGGCGGTTCAAAAGGTGGTGTTGCTTTTCAAACTTGATGTTGGAGGTCTTTATCAGTTCGTTTACAGTGGCGACGACCTTGTTCAGCTGGTCGGCCAGGGCCTGGTTCTGGGCTTTGACTTCGAAAATCTGGCGGTCTGTATTCAGGTAGCTGTTCGGGGATGTCCCCACGGCAGAAACGCTGTCCATAGCGGTGTTCTTGGCCACTTTCTTTTCCCCAAACAATTCCGGATTCAATTCTTTATGCATATCGGGCCCCTCCATAGGACTTAAAAAATTCTTCTTTTCCATTATATTTTCTCTGGACTAAAAATTCAAATGTTCATACTTTAGGGCCCGAGGGAAGGAGACAGAAAAAAATGCTTAAAGTCGGACAACTTTTGAAGTTTGTTTCTGATCTGAATCCTCAGAATACACCGACGCGTTTGTCTTTCTTCAATTTCCTGCGCGGTTTCCCTCATCCCGATGACGTTTTGACCCCTGAATTGATCGAAATGTTCTTCAATTACTGCATGGATTACCCGCACTGGGCGTCCAATAAGCAGCAATTGGGCCATGAAGTTCAGTTTTTGCTGGAGAATTTCAACGGGTTCTACCAGCAGAAGTTTGACCTAAATCCGATCCGCTTCCCCCAATCAGTTCAACTGATTGAGATTGAGCACTTCTCTGATCTTGTTGACGCGGTGGGCTCTTATCTTAAGACTCAGTGCGCCGAAGGTGAGAAGTTCCGTATCCTGCCGGATCAGAACAAAAGAGCCGTCGCCATCATTCTGCGTGAAGACAAATCCCTGGAAGTGCGCACTTTCGACCGCAAATTCACTATCCGTGACGGTCTTTTGGAGCCTCTTCGCAAAGATCTGGTTCTTTACTACAACTCCGACCTGGAACTGAGTTCGCAGCACACCCACAAAATCGAGGTGGCTCCGTATATTACGGCCCAGTTCCGCGTGGTGGGCGACAAGGTCACCGGCTCCCTGTTGCGTGGTTATGTTTTCCAAAAGCTGCTTGAAATGAAAAACGAGCCGCTGCAGGAACAAACCCGCCTGCTTTTCCCGATCAAGCGTCTGGAGCAGTTCTTTGTCGACCGCCGTACCGATCCTTACTATCAAGACCTGGTCAGCCAGCTTGAAAGAACCTGCGCTTTAATCCAACAGGGTGATTCTGAGGCCTTGAAATGGTCCTCTATCGTGCTTTCCAAGGCTGAAACCGCCGTGGATAACGTCTTTTTGGGAGATAAGCTCATGACTCTGCTGGCTCGCGACCTCCGCCATGCCATCGCCGAGTACAACCGTAAGAATATCTCCTCTTCCGGCCTGAGTGGTGATATATTGATCACTCAACAATTACCCGAGGCCGATGAAGAATGTCTGAAAATAACTCCTCTGAAAGAGTTCGACTTAATAAACTAATTGCTGACAGTGGACTGGCATCCCGTCGTCATGCAGACCGCATGATCGAAGAGGGCCTTGTGACCGTAAACGGTAAGCGCGTTTACGAGCTGGGTATCAAAGTTGATCCGCAAAGCGATCGTATTCTTGTTGATGGCAAACCTCTGCGCAAGCCACTGTCCCAGAAGATCTATGCTATCCTGAACAAACCAACCGGCGTTCTGACCACCATGGATGATCCACACGACCGTCCAACGGTTGCAGAATATCTGACGGAGCTTCCGGTGCGCGTGTTCCCGGTAGGTCGTCTGGACTGGGATTCTGAAGGCATGCTGCTTTTGACCAACGATGGTGATTTCGCCAACAAGGTCATGCACCCAAAAGCCGAAGTAACCAAAACTTACCTTGTGAAATTGAACGGCAAACCAGAACCATTCCAGCTGGAAAAGCTTAAAAAAGGCGTTTCCATCGTTGGTGGCAAAGTATCTGCCCGTCACATTGAAAAGATCAAAAAAACCGGCGAGAACAAATCTGAAAAGTACGAATGGTACAAAATCGTGATCACTGAGGGCAAAAACCGTCAGATCCGTCAGATGTTCGCAAAAATCGGTTTCGATGTGATGAGACTTCAGCGTGTGGCGATCGGTCGTCTGCGCATGGGTGCGGTAAAAACCGGCCAGCTGGTTTACCTTAACGAAGCTGCGGTTCAACGCATCTTCCTTGCGGATGATCCGGAAGAGGTAAAAACAAAACGCACTTACAAAGGCCGCGCGACTTCTGAAAAGAAAACCGCGAAACCGGCTTCCAGAGTGAAAACCACCAAGAAACCAAGCAAGTACAAAAACGGTAAAAAAATTTAAAGCCATTTCATTATGAAAAACATGAACCCACGTCTTCGCGGATCTTTGGAAATTTCTGTAGCGAGCGTGGGTTTTGGTTTTTTAGGGATCTTCGGCACCTGGGCATTTGAATCCGGCATGAATGTCGGAGAGCTTCTGTCCTATCGCTTTGCTTTGGCGGCCGTCCTTTTGTGGATCTTCCTGCTGCTGTTCAAACCTTCCTGGGTCAAACTGAATTTGCGCCAGACCGTGATTGCGGCACTGCTGGGGATTTTCGGCTACGCGTTTTTCTCGACCATGTATTTCATGGCCATCGACGGGCTGAGCATCACCCTCGCCGCTTTACTGCTTTATACCTATCCGTTCTGGGTGAACATTTTTTCCCATTTCTTCACTCAAGATAAGATATCCGGAAAGGAAGCTCTGTGTTTGGTCGCGGCTTCCTCGGGCCTGGTGATGCTTTTGTGGGGCCATATAGAAGTTAAAAATATCTGGGCCGTGGCAGCAGGTCTTGCCGCAGCCATCAGCTATGCGATCTACGTTTTACTGTCCGGGCGCCTGCAAAAAAATGTTCGCCCTATCACCTCCGCACTGTATGTAATCACGTTCGGTGCGCTGGCGCTTTCCGTTTTCCATCATCCTCACTATTCGGCGATCAGCAACCTTTCGAATATTCAAGCCACCAGCATTCTGGGCCTGGCCCTTGTTTGCACGATCATCCCCCTGACCATGGAGCTGGCCGCCTTGCAAAAGCTGAAAAGCACCGAAGTGGCCTTGCTAATGATGATCGAGCCGATCACTGCGGCCCTGATGGGGGCTTTGATTTTCCATGAAAGACTGACACCAGTTCAAATAGTCGGCGCTTTAATCATTGGCGCTGCCTTGGTGACGAACACCCTATATTCCCGTCCGGTCTCTGAATAAACCACCCCGCTGTCTCAGGCTGAGACGCTTATCCTTGGATAGATCACAATTCCATTAGTTGGCCGCAACAAACTGGACTTGGACTCTCGCAAACTGTTAAGAAGCCGATAAGAAATACATGAGAAACGGAACGTATACTGTCTTAATTCTCGTATTCCTTTGGACTGGAGTGGCCTTGGCTGCTCCAAATTCTCTGACATATCAAGGACGTATCGTTAATTCTGACGGCAAAGGTTTGGAATACAACAACGTCAGCTTCCTTTTTGAAATCACAAATCCTTCAGGCACTTGCGTGCTTTATCGCGAACAAAAAAACGGTGTGAATCTTCAGAACTCCGGCGGTGTATTTGACGTGCCTATTGGTTCTGGCACGAAGATGTTCCCGACCGATCCTCTTTACACTTTGATTGATTCTTTTAACAATGCTCGCTCGCACGACTGTTCTGGCGGCGCCTCTTACAGCGCGGTGGCCGGTGATGCGCGTTTGTTGAAAGTGCAATTCCATGACGGTTCCGGATGGAAGGTGATTTCTCCGGCCAATGAAATTCGTTCGGTGCCTTATTCTGCTTATTCTTATTCTGCAGAACGCCTGGGTACCAAAACTGAAACTGACTTCCTGGCTAAAGCCGGTCTGCCGACGTGCGGGGCTGGAACTTATCTGACCTGGAACGGTACAACGATGACCTGTGCCGGGATCAGTGGCGCCAACGGTGGTACGGTTACCGATGTTACTTCTTCCAATTCATATATTACGATTGCCAACGGCACTTCCACCCCGGCGCTGACCCTGAATGTGGGCACAACGGCGGGCACGGTGGCAGCTGGTAATGATGCCCGCTTCTCTGATGCTCGCACCCCGACAGGAACTGCTGCCGGAGACCTGGATGGCACTTATCCAAATCCAACTGTGGCAAAACTTCAGGGCACAGCCGTTTCCAATGCAGCTCCGGGCAGCGGGAACTTTCTTAAATACAATGGCACTGCCTGGACACCTTCAGCGATTGCGCAAAGTGATGTCACAGGCCTTTCTGCGACTTTAAGTTCTTATATGACCGACGCCGAGTTCAGCGCAGCCGTCGCCAATGCGGGCTGTGCGGCTTATGAAACCATGTACTGGAATGCCGTAGCGGGCTTTTCTTGTCAGGCAATCAATGTGTCTTTGGCGGGTGACGTCGGCGGCACAATCGGCGCGTCTTCCGTCAATAAAATCAAAGGCGTGACTGTTGATACTACCGGCCTGACCACAGGTCAGGTTTTGAAGTATGACGGAACTAAATGGACACCGGCGGCGGATAATGATTCCAACTCTGGCGGTACGGTTACAAACATCGCAACGGGCACGGGTCTTTCCGGCGGTCCAATCACTTCGACGGGTACGATTTCTTTGGCTAATACCGCGGTCACCGCGGCTTCATATGGTTCCACTACTCAAGTGGGCACCTTCACCGTTGATGCTCAAGGTCGTCTGACGGCGGCTTCGAATGCGGCGATTGCCTTCCCGGTGACGACTGTTGCGGGCAGAACTGGGGCTGTCGTTTTAGATGCCGCTGATATTACAAGCGGTGCCGGAAAATATCTGACCTATCGCCCGAACAACACGGCTTGTACCGATGGCCAGGTTTTGAAATGGATCAATGCGAATTCTCGTTGGGAGTGTGCGAACGATACAGATACATCTTCCGGCGGTACCATCACCAACATCGCTACCGGCACGGGTCTTTCCGGTGGTCCCATCACTTCGACAGGCACGATCTCTTTGGCTAATACCGCGGTCACCGCGGCTTCGTATGGTTCCACCACTCAGGTGGGCACATTCACTGTCGATGCTCAAGGGCGCCTGACAGCGGCATCGAATGCGGCGATCGCCTTCCCGGTGACGACCGTTGCGGGCAGAACGGGCGCCGTCACTATCGATGTTGGGGATGTCGGAAACGGGGCTGGCAAATACTTTATCTATCGTCCGAACAACACAGCTTGTACTGATGGCCAGGTTTTAAAATGGGTTGCCGCGAACAATCGTTGGGAGTGCGGTACTGATACTGACACTTCTTCCGGTGGTACCGTGACCAATATCGCAACTGGCACAGGTCTGACTGGTGGTCCGATCACTTCCACTGGCACGATTGCATTGGCCAACACGGCCGTGACTGCCGGTTCTTACACTCGCGCTTCGATCACGGTGGATGCTCAAGGTCGATTGACGGCTGCTTCCAGTGGCGCGGCTATCAACCTGACTTCTGATGTGACGGGCACCTTGCCGATTGCAAATGGCGGCACGGGCGCAACAACAGCAATTGCGGCCTTCAATGGTCTTTCCCCTCTGACAACCAAAGGGGATGTTCTTGGTAACGACGGCACGAACGACGTTCGCCTGCCCGCAGGCACGAACGGTCAGGTGCTGACGGCGGACTCGGCTCAAGCTTCCGGATTGAAATGGGCCACCCCGACTGTGGGTACTGTAACCAATGTGACTGGCACGGCTCCGATTCAGGTTGCCACGGGAACAACGACTCCGGTGATTTCACTTAGCACCGTCCCGGTCGCGAGTGGTGGTACGGGCGCAACATCGTTGACGGCAGATCGTCTGCTGGTTTCCAACGGCACGGGCTCTGCGGTGATTCCATTTACTTGCGGCACGGCGCAGATGCTGACCTTTAATGCTTCCGGGGTTATGGGTTGTACGAACTTTGCCTCGACGTCTTTCTTTGCCAACGGTGGTAACACTTTGGCGGGGAATGCGACCTTGGGCACTAATGACGCTTATTCTTTGGCGCTTGAAACCAACAACGTCACACGCATGACAATTTCCAATGCGGGTTATGTCGGTATTGGCCAATCCCCGGATACAAATGCGGGTCTGGCGGTGATGGCTCCGGCGACAACCAAGTCTGCGCTCATTCTGAATTCTCCGGCGGCGGGTAAAGTAGAGCTGGATTTCCTGCGCAACGGAACCTGGCTGGGCACATTCGGCTACGCCAACACGGCGACTTCTGATTTATATGTCACTAACGGCGCCAACGCGCACATTATCTTTGATACCAACAACACCGAAGTCATGCGCATCACCAACGATGGCAAAGTCGGTATCGACGCAGAAAGCCCAGGCGCCCGCTTCCAGGTGGGTGAATGGAACGGCACTAATAACTACAATGCCGTGTTCGTGGGTTCTTATCACAACACTTTGGGACAAGCGCAGTTCGTCGGTAACTGGAATAGCGCTGGTTACTGGGGTATCGGGCCGGTAGCCAATCCGGCAAACAGCACCGTGGGTATCGGAAATGCCAATGCTCAGGGTGACTGGCGTTCGACTCAGGATTTGAAGCTCTATGTTCCGGGCGGCTTGGGTCTGGGTGATGCTTTGGCTCCGGAAAGAATCATTCACGTCAAAGGCACGGGCGGCGGCAATGATGACGTTTATGTACAAAGCATCGGCAACACCGGCGAACCCGCCTACATTCTGACCAAGGCGCGCAGTAACACGGGCGTCGAAGCTGCGGTTCTGGCTGGTGATTCTTTGGGCTTCCTGTCCATGCGTGGTTATGATGGGGCTGCTTATCAAAGCGGTGCTTCCATCGCCGGGGTGGCTGAAGCTGACTTTGCCACAACGAAATCCGCTTACATGTCATTTGCGACTTTGAACAACGGATCTTCCGGTGAAAGAATGCGCATCACCAGCGCAGGTTCTGTGGGTATCGGATCCACGGCACCGACGGTAAGACTGCATGTTCAAGGTAACAGCTACACCAATTCCTCGGGCGCATTCGAACGCAATGAAGATGTTCAAGCTGGTCCCGGAGTTCAACTAATGAAATCCCGTGGGACGGCTTCAGCGAAAACAGCTGTTCAGTCGGGCGATGCTTTAGGGAACATTCTGTTTAACGGTTACGGCGATGCCACAACAACTGGCCTTGGCTCGCAGATTCAAAGTATCGCTTCAGCGACTTGGACATCCACTGCAGTTCCCGCCGACTTGGCGTTCCTGACCCATACGGGTACTGGCAACATCAATACTCCGACCGAGCGCATGCGTATTTACAGCAATGGGTGGATCACGATGGGTGTCAGCTCCGGCTCGACCGGCGGGGCTCCACTTCTTCTGAAAAATGCCACCGCTCCTTATATTGGCTTTGACGAAGTGGACAGCTCTGGAAAGTTCTTCATGGGACTTGATGGTGGTAACTTCTGGATTCGTCCGGGACCAACCACTTCCTCCAGTGACGCCATCACGGTCACCGCTGCCGGCAACGTCTATATTGGCGGCAACTCGGGTTCGCGCAAATTCTTTGTGAACGGAACTTCCGGCGGTACTGCGGCCTGGGAAAACTTGTCCGATGCGCGTTTGAAGACCGATATCCAGGTTGTGCCGGATTCTTTACAGAAGATCCTTTCCTTGCGTGGTGTGACCTTCAACTGGCGCCACGATGTCAGACCGGATCTGGATCTTATTGAGAAAAAAGACATGGGTGTGATCGCCCAGGACGTCGAACGTGTATTCCCCGAAGCCGTCGACAAAGATGAGAAAGGCTTCCGTGCAGTCGCCTATACTAAACTGATCGGTCCGATGATTGAAGCCTTTAAAGAGCTGTATAAGTCTGTATCCGGCGTTAAGGCCGAAGTTCAGGCCCAGAAGCGTGAAATCGCCTCTTTGAAACAAGAGAACCAGGAGCTTCGTGAAGCGATTTGCGAGGTCAATCCTAAAGCCAAGGTCTGTCAGAAAAAGAAGTAATATTCATTAAATCCTTGAAGAGATTCAGGGATTTACCTCAGGTATTCCTGTTAAAAAGCCGATAAGAAGTGCATGAGAAACGGAACGTATCTGATTGCAATTCTCTCATTGCTTACGAGCATCTCTGTGTTGGCTTCGCCCAACTCTTTGACCTATCAGGGTCGCATTCTGAAATCCGATGGCCATGCCTTGGAATACAACAACGTCAGTTTCCTTTTTGAAATCACCAATCCCAACGGCAGTTGCGTGATCTATCGCGAACAAAAAGACGGCGTGAACATGGTGAACTCGGCCGGTGTGTTTGATGTGCCGATTGGCTCCGGCACAAAACTTTTCCCTGCCGACCCCCTGTTTACTTTGCTTGAATCTTTCAACAACTCGAAAGTTCACAACTGCTTTGGCGGTTCTACTTATCCCGCACAAGCTGGCGACACACGCCTGCTTAAAGTGCAATTCCACGATGGTTCGGGCTGGAAGATCATCTCGCCTTCCAATGAAATCCGCACGGTTCCTTACGCGGCTTATGCTTTGTCGTCAGAAAAACTTGGCACCAAAACCGAAGAGGACTTCCTTCAAAAAGCCGGTTTGCCAACTTGCGCGGCTGGCACCTTCCTAAGCTGGAATGGCACGACACTAAGCTGCGCTGGTGTTTCCGGCGCCAATGGTGGAACTGTTTCTGATGTCACATCTGCCAACTCCTACATCACTATCACCAATGGCACGACCACTCCGCAGCTGACTTTGAATGTCGGACAAAACGCCAATCAGGTTGCTGCCGGGAATGATGCACGCTTTAGTGATGCCCGCGTTCCAACAGGCGCCGCTGCCGGTGATCTGGGTGGCACTTATCCAAATCCATCAGTTGCAAAAATTCAGGGCGTGGCGATTTCTGCCACTGCTCCGACGAACGGTCACTTTCTGAAATTCAACGGCACTCAATGGCTGTCGGCACAAATCGGCACCGGAGATGTGAATGGCCTGACGGCCACTTTGAACAACTATATGACCCAAGCTGATTTCAATACAGCTGTCGCCAACGCCAACTGCGCGGCTCACCAAACCATGTACTGGAATGCGGTGTCGGGCTTTAACTGTCAATCCATCAACGTCTCTGTTGCGGGTGATGTCAGTGGCACCATCGGCGCCGTGGCCGTGAATAAAATCAAAGGCATCGCGGTGGACACCACGGGTCTGGTTACTGGCCAGGTGCTGAAATATGACGGCACCAAATTCGCGCCTGCAGCTGACAATGACGCCAACTCTGGCGGTACCGTTACAAACATTGCAACGGGCACGGGCCTTTCGGGCGGTCCGATCACATCCACCGGTACAATTTCTTTGGCCAACACAGCAGTCACTCCGGCTGTCTATGGCTCAACCACACAAGTTGCTACATTTACGGTCGATGCTCAAGGTCGCTTAACCGCAGCGAGCAACGCTGCTATCGCCTTCCCAGTTACAACCGTCGCGGGTCGCACGGGTGCTGTGACTTTGGATGTGGGAGACGTGGGTAACGGTGCGGGCAAGTACTTTGTTTATCGTCCGAACAACACTGCTTGTACTGATGGCCAGGTATTGAAATGGATCAATGCCAATTCCCGCTGGGAATGTGCGAATGATACTGATACCTCTTCCGGCGGCACTGTCACCAACATTGCAACCGGCACGGGTTTAACCGGCGGTCCGATCACTGCGACCGGCACCATTGCTCTGGCCAATACGTCCGTAGCAGCGGGTTCTTACACTCGAGCATCGATCACGGTGGATGCTCAGGGCCGACTGACGGCGGCTTCCAGTGGCGCGGCTATCAGTCTGACTTCAGATATCACCGGCACTTTGCCCATTGCAAATGGCGGTACCGGAGCAACAACAGCTTTAGGTGCATTCAATGCACTGTCTCCTTTGACAACCAAAGGTGACGTGCTGGTTCGTGATGGCTCGAACAACATCCGTCTGCCAGTGGGTACGAACGGTCAGGTGCTGACTGCCGACAGTGCTGTTGCTGCAGGTGTAAAATGGGCCACACCAAACGCCGGAACCGTCACAAGTGTTTCCGGAACGGCTCCGATCCAGGTTGCCACCGGAACAACAACTCCGGTGATTTCACTTAGCACCGTCCCGGTGGCGAGTGGTGGTACGGGCGCGACGTCCCTGACTGGAGACCGCCTGCTGGTTTCCAATGGCACAGGCTCTGCGGTGATTCCGTTTACTTGTGGCACTGGTCAGATGCTGACCTTCAATGCGTCTGGCGTGATGGGTTGTACGACTTATTCTTCTTCAGGCATTTTTGCCAATGGCGGCAACAGCTTCGGCGCCGCCGCGGTTCTGGGCACAAACGATGCGCAGTCTTTGACATTTGAAACAGATGCCAATCCCCGCATGACTATTCTTGCCACTGGCAAAGTCGGCGTGAATGAAACCGCTCCGACAGGGAATCTGCATCTGTCCAACACCGGTGCCGTGGATCTGCGCATTCAGGATAAATCAGGAACTCCGGCCACACTGCGCATTCTTTCCCAGAGTGGTGCCAACTATATCGAATCAGGTACTGACTTTACAAATACGACATCCGCTGACTTGCACTTCACCGATATGATGGGTGTGAACAAGTGGATGACCATCAAAGCCGACGGTAAAGTGGGTATTAACACCAATGCACCGGCAACGAACTTCCAGGTCAAAGGGGGCGTGGTGGTCGGTGATCTGACTCCGTTCCCGGCCAACTTCAGCGTTATCACAACCGAAGCTTTAAATGCTACCTTGCGCAATCATACTGAAACAACCGGCAACTATGTGGCTTCGGGTGCTTACCAGCGCTTCAGTCCTGCTGCCAATTCAACCATGTCGACACATGCTCTGGTCAGTATCGTTGTTCCTAACGTGCCGTCGGGTGTGACTGTAACAAGTCAGAATGAAGCCTTCCACGCCAATGCCACACGCAACCGCTATGCGGGGAACGTGGATGCGGGAACAGTTTCAAACCTGACTTCCGGGCAATTCGTCTATGGTCATGAAAATTATGTCGTGGGCAATGCCCCTGCGACCACGGACGCCTTTGGTATTCGCATCGTTCCTCACTTGCAGTCCGGAACGGTCACAAATATGTACGACCTCTTTCTGCAAAACCCAAGCACCGGTGGCACTGTCACCAATCGCTACGGCATCTATCAACAGAATACCGGAGCCAGAAACTATTTCGCCGGCGCTACTGGATTTAACACCGCCACCACGCCACTGGCCAACGTACACATCGGAAGCAGTGGCGCTGGCAACGCGGCTTATTCTTCCTTCCAGATGGGTAACGACGCGACATCAAGCAACAACTTCCATATCGTGAATGAGTACGCCACCAACCGTCGTCTGAACTTCTACAAAGGCAACCTGGGTTCCGGCGGCCTTTTGATGTCCTTAAGTGACACCGGATATTTTGTTGTCGGTGAAACGGCTTCCACGGGTGGTGGTGTACTATCGCTTAAGCCTGGTGGAATCGATCACACTTACATTCAGTTCTATGCGCGCACAGCTTCCCCTACCACTCGCACGGGTTACTTCGGTACACCCGCTGCTGGCAGCACCAACATGAACGTTGCCAATGAGATGGAAGGTGGACAGATTGATTTCCTCACCAAAAATGGTGGCAGCGTCAGCGCCAAGATGACTTTGTCGGCGGTAGGAAACCTGACCACGGCAGGAACTGTGAACGGCGCTTCTGATATTCGTCTGAAAAAAGACATCCACGTTCTGGATGGCAGTCTGGATAAAATCCTGCAGCTGAAACCGTCGTCCTATCACTGGAAAGACCCGAATGCGGACCCTCGCCTGCAGATGGGCTTCATCGCACAAGAGCTTGAAAAAGTTTACCCACACGTGGTGGACGAAAACAAAAAAGGCATCAAAGCCGTTTCTTACATCAACATGATCGCACCGATCACAAGTGCGGTGCAGGAGCTTTACCACAAGTTCAAAGCGGTCCTCACGAATCATGACGAGCGGATTTCCAATCTGGAAACGCAGATGACCGCCTTACAAAAGCAAAATGAGCTTCTGCTCAAGCAGAATGAAGATCTAATGAAATATATCAAGTCTCAGAATGAGAACACTCAACGTCTGCCGGCTTCAAGCCGATAAGACAGTAACACTGAGGTATTGCGTGAAAAGGATCGTTATAGCTTCACTACTAATACTCGCCACGGGATGTTCTATGGAAGCATCTCTGGAGCAGCTTGCTGAAGTTGCTCCTCCACCAATCAAATTCCAGGATCCGGCAAAGACCACAGGTTTGGTGTCCGGCTCCACGCAAACAGGCACGGCCACTGGTGGCGGTGTGACTTATCACGTGCAAAGCACTGTGGGTAACTACATGTCCGGTATCGAACAGAAGACCGCGGATGACACCTACAAGGTGTACAGTTCGGTTCAGGGCGCCATCGTTTCCAACTAACCAGGCACTTCTTTGGTCCAGTGGATTTAAGTTTCAAAATAAGACAGCCGATAAAGGAATCAGACAAACCATGGAAGGGTTTTCTTATGATGTTCTTATTGGCGATACTTTTCGGATTCACGACTCCATCCCACGCGGCTGATATGTCCGTGGTGGATGTCCGCCGCAATATCACGCTGTCTGAAACCGACACCATCTATAAAGACTTCTACATCAATGCCGGACCCGGTTCCGGGTTAAAAAAGAATCTGGTGGTCACCGCCGTTCGCAAGATCAACATCCGCGATGCCAGTGGCGCCAACGCTGTTGGGGAAATCCTGGTTCCCGTGGGCCAGCTGAAAATTATCGCCATTTATGACCGCGTGGCCGTGGCCCGCGAATTCACCCTGCTTTCCCGCGATGAACTGCCAATGCTGGAACAAATCGGCATCATGACCGGTGACCGCATCGACCTGGGCGGGTCCTTTATTGACAACTCCAAACCCAAAGCCAAAAAGAAGGTCGCAGAGGCCGAAATGCCCCCTGCCACCGAGGTTGTGGTAACGGCCGTGACCACGGTCACCACCCCCGCTTTGACCGCCCAAAACCCTGTAGTTTCTGCAAACCCCACCCAGGTGGTTCCTGCGGTAAATACAGCTCCGGCGGCCCTGGCTTTGACCCCTCCCCAAACAGCGGAAAGACTTGATAATTCGGTGGTTTCTGATAACACCACTCGGAATGAGTGACACAAATTCCTACTTCCGAATCCGCCTAAGCCAGGTTCCTGCTGAACTTGAAGATATCATCACCACCCACTGCTTTGAATGTGGCGCTTCCGGCGTCACCGAGGCTTTGTCGTTTTCGCAGCCTGATCTGACTTACGATCCCAAAATTCTTCATGTGCGCGCCCACGAAATGGACGTGTTCTTCACTGAAAAACCGGACAACACATTCTTTGATGGACTGTCCGAAATCAACGACGGCATCCGCTGGAATATCTTTGAAGAAGAAACCAAAGACTGGCTGGAAGAATGGAAAAAAGGCTTCAAGCCTTTCAAACTGGTGGGCGACTTCTGGGTTGTTCCATCCTGGCTGACGCCTCCTGAAGAATGCAAGCACCCGATTTACATTGATCCGGGCATGGCCTTCGGCACCGGCACTCACGCCACCACTCAGATGATGGCGTTCTTCATCCACAAGCTTTCTGAAAAATATAAAGGCGATCTTGCGAACTGGGCGATGCTCGATGTGGGCACGGGTACGGCGATCCTTGCGATGCTGGCACAGATGTCCGGCATGGGCTTGGTTGCGGGTATCGAGATTGATCCGGAAGCCCGCCGTGTGGCGCGTGAAAACGTGAAGCTGAACAAGCTTCCGCAAATTGATATTCCAGAAACGCAAATCGAAGACATCCGTGATCAATATGACGTGGTTGTTGCCAACATCATCGATGGCGTTCTGATCAACATCAAAAAAGATCTGCTGCGTGTACTGAAACCAGGCGGCCACATGCTGCTGACCGGGATTCTGGAAGAGCGTGACAATCACTTCTTTGAAAAGTTCATGGAAAACTCCGGCCTGACCGTGGTTCGTCGAATTGAAAAAGACGAATGGGTTGGATACTGGGTTCAGTCATGAGACGCTACTGGATCGAAAAAAAGGACCTGTTCCAGGATCAGGTGAACTTCACCGGCGACGTCTTTCATCACATCTTCGATGTCTGCCGCCAGGATATTGGTTCCAAATTCGAAGTGCTGACTGAAGACAGCAAGGCGTACTTTGTTGAAGTCACTCACGTGACCAAAAAGAACGCCACGGCCCGCGTTCTGGAAGAGCGAATCATACCCGCTTTGAAAGAACCGCACCTGCACCTGGTGCTGTCGCTATCGCGCTTTCCGGTGATGGACGCCATCATGGAAAAAGCTGTGGAAATGGGCGTGACCAGCATTCATCCGTTCTTTTCTGAGTTCAGCTTCTTAAGAAAAGGCGAAAAGCTTTCTGACAACAAAACCGACCGCTGGGACAAGATCGTTAAATCCGCCACCCAGCAAAGTGGCCGCGGCGACCTAATGAAGGTCCACCCTGCCATCCCATTTGAAAAGATCTCGGATTTGATTAACCGAAATGGGTCTGGCGTGGGTCTATTTGCTTATGAGGGTCCGTCGACTCTAAGCATCAAGGAATACGTCACCAAGGCTAAAGCCGACCACCCCGCTGGGATCAAAGATGTCTGGATTATCGTAGGCAGCGAAGGTGGGTTCTCTCACCGTGAGGTCGAAGAATTCCAAAAACTAGGCCTTCATCCAGTCACTCTGGGGCCCCAAGTTCTGCGAGTTGAAACGGCTTGCATGACCTTGGTCTCCGTCCTAAAGTATGACTTTGATCTGATGTGTTGATTTAAGGAGAAGGCATGGATCCTTTTGAGGAATTTGAGTTTAAGCCCCTCACGGATGGTTTGGGTTTTCACAAGAAAAAACAGGCAAATCCAGCTCCGGAAGAAAACTTCGTAGCCACCCCACGCATCAAGAAGGACCAAGGTCTGGAGCTGATTGAAGAAGCTTCCACCGATCCTCTTCGTCCACCATTGCCACGCAAAAAAGCGACAACAGCTTCCCTGCCACCGACTCCAGGTGGTTTGACTGAAGTTGGCGGCGACGGCACGTCTTCTGCGGCGGTGGATGAGATCCTTAAGACTCTGCAGAAAAACCGTCGTCTGGACTTCGACAAGTCCACGACGAAACAAAAGATCACGGGCACTGCTACCAAAGAAGAATTCAAAAAAACCACATTCAGCTTCTCGGCCGCTTTGTTGGACGGAATGCTGGTGGTTGCGGCAAGTCTTCTTTGCATGATCATCCTGCTGGTTGTGACGAAAGTGGACCTGATTGGCAATCTGACCAATCCGGATTCTCAGGGCATGATCTATCTGGCGACCTTCAGTCTGTTCGCTGGCGTATCCTTCATCTATCTGACTGTGAACCGCATCTTTGTCGGTTGCACTCCGGGTGAATGGGCGTTTGATCAACGTATCGGAAAACCTGAAGAGCTGAACAAAGCCGCTTACTCTTTGAAAGTGGTTGCACGTTCTTTGGTGGTGATCGCAACTGGTTTTGCGATCCTTCCGGTTCTGTCCGTTCTGTTCAATCAAGATATCACGGGCTCCATCACTGGCGCTCAACTGTTCAAAAAGGCATAAGTTCTATGGGTCAGGTCCGTAATCTCGATAACATTGAAACGACTCTGGCCCCTCTTCGCGCTGCCGGCAAAAAAATCGTGTTCACCAATGGCTGCTTTGACCTTCTTCATGTGGGTCACGTGCGCTATCTGCAAGAAGCTCAGAAGCTGGGTGATCTGCTGGTGGTGGGCGTGAACTCGGACGCCAGCGTGAAGCGCCTGAAAGGCCCTACCCGCCCCGTGCAGATCGAAGCCGACCGCGCCGAGATTCTGGCAGCGCTGGGTGCTGTGGACTTCACCGTCATCTTCACTGAAGACACTCCGGAAAATCTGATTCACAAGGTACGTCCTGACATTCTGGTCAAAGGCGGCGACTGGAAGATTGATTCCATCGTCGGCGCTCCGTTTGTGATGTCTTACGGCGGTCAGGTCATGTCCTTGCAGTTTGTCGATGGCAAATCCACGACCAAACTGATCGAAAAAGCCCAGCAGTAATTTTCAAATTTTAAATTTAGAAGCGGAAACCAATTTTTCCGCTATACACTGAATCGGCGTAGCGGTCGATTTGCATGGCGATGAACATTTTAGCGATATCCACGTTGATACCGAAAACCGCGTGGTCTTCAACGATATCCTGGGTCACGGTGTTTTGATCAGCAGTGATCCCGTCGGGACCACCGATAAAGGTGCCTGTCGCGCGCAAACGTCCGCCCCCCACATAGATCGCCAGACGATCCATGGTGACCGTCGCAATCAGATCATAACCCATGCTGGACACATTGATCAGATTTGAAAAGTTCGCGCCCCCGCCATAAACCATCGCCGTCAACGTCAGCGGGAAGAAGCTGGCTTCATAAAAACCCCAGCGCAGTTGCGCACCGAAGTTCTGCATCTTTTCATCCTGCACGGTCGGTGTGAAATACACGTGTGCGTCGATGTTGTAGTAAAGGCCTTTACCGATAGTCAGGGTGTAGTAATTGAACTCGCCTTTGTCGGCGGTCTTGCTGCCCAAAGTGGAAAGGTCTTCGGCGGGAATGAATTCCGTGGAAAGGCCAACCTCAATCCCCGTGTAACCACCCAGTGGATACGGATTATCAAGAATTTTGGAGGCCGATCCAAATCCCAGAATCTGCAAAGTGCGGATCTGATCACCAACAGTCAGGTTGCGGGGCAAATCAGTGGCGGCATGGGAATAAGAAGTTCCCACCAATGCGATCATCAAAATGAAGCTGCGCCAGAAATTAGAAAAGCCCATAAATATGGGCTTATTCTCATCGAAAAAGACGGGAGCTGTCCAGTTTTAAAGAGACGCAACCGCCGCAGTTTGAATTTGACTCAAAGCTGCAGAAGCCATTCCTGCGATTTCGCTGTCCTGGCTCTGTGCCAGTTGCTGGAAGATGGGAACAAATTTGCTGTAGCTTTCAACAGAGTTTGCAACCACGTCACCGCGGGAGCCGCGTGGGTCAGACAGGTTCGTACCTGTTTTTGCCGCAGCATAACCCTGCATCACAACTTGTGTCGCTGCACTCACCACCTCAGCGTTGTTGGTTTGCAAAGCAGACATCAGGTAAGGCAAGCGACCGGAAGCCGCGTAAGTTATCATATAGCTTTGTACCTGAGTCTGAACTTCCGGAGCCAGGGAATCATGATACTGAGCTGCCACCGCGAAGCTTTTCGCGCTGTAAGCACCCTTCAAGGCCATCAGACCCAGAAGCTGAGTTTCAGTTTTATTGCCACGAAGAAGATCCGTCACGATTGTATAGAATGTCTGATCGTCCACTTCTTTGGATTCATAAGCCGCAATCAGCTTAGCCACGTTTTCTTTTGTAGGCTGAGCCTGCAAAAGAGCGCGCCACTGATCACCGGACAAAGCGGATTTGTTCGGTTCTGCCTGTTTGTTGTTACCAGAAGTGTCTTCCGCGATCTGATTGTTGCCGTTGCCATCGCCCACCGTGATATCTTCACCCAGATTGGCGCGGTTTTCATCAGCACCCACCACGTTGATATCAACGGATGGTTTCTTGATTTCAGTTGGAGCTTTGGAGTTTTCTTTCTTTTTAGCCGCAGTTTTTGCAGCCGCTGGCTTTTGACCTGCCGCTTGAGCTTCTGCTTTCTTCGTATCAGCTTTTTTCTTTTCAAACGGGTTCTTGTAATCACGGGAGATTTCACGGTCACCCAGGTCAAACAAAGCCGCCAGAATGGATTTCGGGCGAGGCATTTCGTAAACGACCTCAAGCTCCTTCATCACGTTTTGAACAGGGGATTTCAACAGATAGCTCATCCCGCCCACCATCACGATGGCAAAGCCGACGATTGCGATTTCGAGTTTTTTATCTGTGAAGCTCATTGGGGCCTCCTGTTCCTATCTGTATGTAAGAGCAGTGCCTGTGCCACCTATTGGCCAATATAGAGCATTTAGCGCAATCCACTCTGAGACAGAGCCGTACTTGCGCAACCCCCTGTCAGGTTTTTGATCATTTCTCAGAATGGGACAATGGAATCAGACGTGGCTGGAGCCGGGGCAGAAGCCAGGGCGCGGGCCGATAGAGGGGAACTCGCGGCAGGTGTCCGGGCGCTTTTCATAGACCGTGCACAGGCGGGTTTTGGTATCCAGGAACAGACAGTCCCGGTTCGCTTTTTGAGACAGCATGAAGAACTCGGTGCCTGAGCGGTAGGACACGATAATGCCCTCTTTCATCAGACGCTTGGCTAATTTCTTGATGGAGCCCTGGGCCTCGTCTTCGGTGGCGACACCCAAGCGGATCAGATCCGAGATTTTGATCTCGACCGGCATCGTGCAACAGCCGCCATGGCAGCCATTGCACATTCCAGATTTATAGGGTTTCCACGTCGAAGGACGGTCGATATCAGGCTTTTTCATGAACTATAACTATGGAAGCTGCTGCTTTCTTTTTACCAGTTTGCTGTTGTACTTCGCAGACGGATCTGCGGCAGTCAGCAATACAACACTGTAGCCACGGTTGTAAAGCTCGCGCAAAAACTGAGGCATGATTTCAGCAGTTCTTCTTTGGATGTCATGGAAAAGGACGATGCCACGCCCCTGACTTTCTACGTTCGCCAGAACGCGGGCCAACAACTGTTCATTGCTTTGAGTTCTCCAGTCGTCACTTTCAATATTCCAAGCAAACTCACCGGTGGACTTGGTTTTCAGGAAAGCTTTCAAATCCTTGGAAGTCTCACCATAAGGGAAGCGGAACACGGGGTCCACCCAACCAAGAACATCAAAGACCGCCTGGTGACCACCGCGGATTTCCGCTGCGGCTTCATCGAAAGTCAGGTTGCGATTGCCCATTTGTTTGTAGCAGGCAATGCTGGTTCCCAAGCACGCGTGCGTGATCGAGTGACTGCCGATAACATGTCCATCAGCGGCAACACGTTTCAAAGCATCCGGATTGGTTCGTACAGATTTACCGGTGGCGAAGAACATTGCTTTCGCATTCACTTCCTTCAAAGCACGCAAGATCGCGTCAGTGTAAAGGCCGTGAGGACCATCGTCAAAGGTCAGAACGATTTCCTTGCGAGCCACGTCACCTCTTACCGCCATATATCCATTGGACATATCACGCTTTTGGGTGTTGTCAGGGAAACGGAAAGAATTCTGTGACTGCACAGCTTTCAGAGCATGCCCCTGAACGGCCATGGTTTCGCGCTGTTCATCAAAGTGCGCATCCACCTGAGCCAGAAGCTCTTCTTTACAACCACTCACCAAAGCGCGGTTGTTTTCATCGCGGATTTCATTTTCAAACAAAGTCAGATCCTGGGCCGGAAGCGTTTGAAGCTCCTTGCACAGTTCGGTCTTCATGGATTCACGCTTGCTGGAATCAACCATGAATTCATGGCGCCAGTTAGCAAACAATGCTTCCGGGTTGGCTTCAGAGTTCTCCCACTCAACCAGCGTTTGCGCTGATTGGTTGTCAGACACCGCCTGACGAACACTGCTACCGATCTGGCTTCCACATCCCACCAAGGAAGCCGCAGACATGATTAACATTCCCCCGAAAACAAGATTCTTCATATTCACCTACTGAGAAACGTCAGTACCCTGACCTACATTAAGAACGTTCCAAGCAATCTTCTGCTGTTCGTCCTGGGTTTCGTCGTCCTTCTTGGCTTCCGGTTTCTTTAAACTGAATTTGATCTTGGAATTTTCAATAATCACACGTGGATCCACGGAGTGATTGTCGAAGATAACCAAGTTGCGGGAGGCCTGCGCCGTCACCACATGCGGGTTCCACAGGTATCTGAAATAGATCACCAAAGAACCGATAAACTGACTGAACAACAAAGACAAAAGACCCAGGCTCAACAGGCCGATCTGCGGCAGGGTTGTTTCCCAACGGGCTCTTTCCAGAACCTCAAAACGCGTGTCGATGGAAATCTTCATCGCATCCAATTTGGTCAACGCTGTGCTTAGTTCCTTATAACGGTTGAACTCAAGCTCGGATTTCTTTTTCAGGTCTTCGACCATTTGGGCTGCGAACGGAAGGTCTTTCACTTCCTTTTTCAGTTGAGCGATGGAAGCCTGCACCTGACCCAGCTTGCCAGCCAGGATGTTGTTTTCGATTTTCAAAGCCTCAATACGACCACCCACACCGTACAGTGCAGATTCTTTCTGCTTGCCACGGCCGGCCTGCAGATAATCGATCATCTTTCTGTTTTCCGCCATTTTCAGTTTGATCTCGTTGGAACGAACCAAAAGGTCAGAAACGTAATCACCCATCTTGTCTTTGGAAGCCAAAGGCAGCAGATTTTCATCTTTGTTCTGCATTTCAGCCAGCTGCTTGCCCAGGGAAACAAGCTTTTCATCAGCATCGGCTTTTTGTTTTGTCATGAAGTCTTCCACACGGTTGATTTCACTCAGCTCGCGGGTCTTCAGCTTTTCCGCTGCCAGTTCAGAAACCGTGTTGGACAGGAACAACGACATGGACTTAATTGGAGTCACCGCAGAAACGCGGATCTCGAAATCAGAATCCAGATTGATTTTTGTCCAGGCATTCAAAATCTGCAGCAACTGAACTTTGCTTTCTGGATTTGCAGCCAGACCGTTCAGGTACTTTTCTTTGAAGATCTCAAAACCTTTGCGCTCTTCCAGAGTGATTTCCTTGCTGTTGCCACGGGCTTGCACGCGGTTCAGCAGATCCTCATAGAATTCACGGGTTTTAAGATATTCAATGTGCTTGGAAAGAACGCTGCTGCCCTTTTTGGATTCCTGAACCGACTTGGACATGCCAAAGAACTGGTTCGAGAACGCCTGCAAGGAGGAGTTCTGGGAATCGTGGATCACGATCGTGGAGTTGGCCACAAATGGAACCTTAACGGCATAAACTAAAGCGCTGATTGCAAAAAGAACTGCGGTAAACAGGGCAAACATCCGCCAGTGCGACAGATACAGTTTGATAATTTCGCCTACTGTTAATTCCGGTTCAATATGTTGATCACTCATATTTCCCCACCTTCTAGTGTCACGAACCTGTAAGCATTGGTTGTGCCACCGAAAAATGGCTTTGGCCTGTGTTATATAAGCAATGAGGATTAAGAGTTTGAAATTACTTCACGGCAGAGCGCCCATTTGACAACTTCCACAGCAGAAGGACCGCCAGAATGAATAGGCTCCCAACCAGCGGACCGAAGGCAAGTCCCAGTCGGAAATGGGTTACTTCGGACTGCTCAGTCAGGGCCCAGGTCAGGATCTGTCCGGTAACAGCCAAAGCCACCCCCCGAGAGATCTTCCCGATCATTTTCCACACCCCAAAATAGAGCCCTAATTCGTCACGTCCCGTGCGATCTTCTTCGGCCTTCACTATATCGGTCAAGAGCGACTCCAAAAGCACGGCAGAGCCTACCAGCATTCCCCCGACGCCAGAGGCCCACAACAGAGCCCAGCCCACTTGCTCTGGAGGCAGCATGGGATAGATGAAGGAGCTCACCATGCCTAAAACAAACACCCCCCACATCAGGGCCCGGCGCTTGGGCACGTACTTGACCAACAGCAACCAGCCCGGGATGGCAATGGTGAACGACAGCAGAAACAGCAGCAAAACGGCGGTGATTTCTTTTTCGGAAAATTCCAGGGCCTCGCGATAAAAATACAAAGCCACCGACGAGTTGAAAGTCAGACCGATATTTGCCACAAAATATGCCGACAGCAGCGGCATGAAGTTGCGGTTCTTCAGCGGCTGAAACATCGAAAACTTGGCCTGCCCTTGTCCCTGCCTAGCCGGACGGTTATAGCGAAGAGCCGTGTACCACGACACCAGCGTGCCCACACACAATAGCAACACAATCATCCACGCCGTCTGCGCATAGGGCTTTGATTCACGCGCGATCAGAAAATATCCCGGTACCGCAATTCCAAAGATCGCACCCAGATTGCCGAAAGCCAGCCGCCAGCCAATCAACTTGGAACGCTCACGGGAATCTTCAGCCAGATCCCCCACCAGCGCCGAATACGGCACACTCAAGCAGGTGTAGGCCGTATTCACCAGCAGTGAGAACCCCAGCAGATACAAAAATTTTGTCGTCATGGATTCCATGGGCGGAGGATTCAACAATCCCATGATGCTCACACACAAAAATACCAGCCCCCAGGGCAGGAAAGAATAGCGCTCGCCCCGCTTGAAGCGCACACGATCAGAATAGTAACCGATCATCGGATCAATCAGCGCATCCCAAAAGATGGCCAGTCCCAGCGCCAACCCGGCCAAGGATGAATTTAAACCCACTTCCTGAGTATAAAAGACGAGCAAATGCAGACGCAGGAAAATCTCAACACAGTTGATTCCCAACTCTGCAAAGCCGTAGCCGAAGCCTTTCATTATTTTCCTGTTCGAGAGACCGACGCAGCAATAAAGCCAAAGACCATCCAGTAAAGACGATCTGCCATGCCTCCTAGAGACAAGTGTATGTGATAAATAACCAGAATAGGAATATGGGACAGTAAATAGATCGCGACCTGTCGTTTGGAAATGTCAAAGCTCACAAGGGCTTTAAAAGACCCGACAAGCATCAGGATTAGCGAGATGCCAGCAAGCACAATCAGCGGCCAGCCACCGATCACCCCGGCCGAGACAAAGATATTGTGCGGGTCTTTCATGGCGTTGTAGTTGGAAACATCGACTTCATTTCCGGAAGCAAACTTCGAAAGAAGTCCGTGCCCCAACCAAGGCTGTTGCAGGAAGATCTGACTGCCCCGTTCGACCTCTTCCCAGCGAGACGCGATCCCGTCCTGCGCCTCGCGCGTGCCCAAAGAGCTTTGCCCCGTGGCGACCCCGCGGGCGAAATCATACACCTGGGTTCCGAAGAACAGCGCAAATGTCAGCAGAATCGACAAAGATGCGAACTTGAAAATACGCCCTTCATTGGTTTCAGTTTTATGCAAAACCATCGTGACAATGAAAGCCAGCACGGCCGCCCCGGCGGACGAACGGGTTCCCGTTAAAATGATGGCAAAGAAGCTTCCCGCCAACACCAGCGCGCTGAAAACCTTATGTTTCATTTTCCGGTCTTCAAGCAAAGTTCCCAATGAAAACACAAAGGCCACAGTCGCACAGGTCACCATATGCGGAATGTGTTTAAAGACGCCGACAAAGCGACCGCCCTTAAAGACGGCTCCACCGGCAACTAACCACAGCACCAGTGAAATCAGCACCAGCACGCCCGACCAGCGCTGCACAAAGTACATGAAATCTTTTACGTCCCACAGACTGGGAATGATCATGCCGTATATCACCACCATAAACAGCGACACGGCCAAAGCTCCGACTTGCATGACCGGAGATTCCTCGGTGTTCACAAAGCTGATTTGTAAAAGGGTCTGCACCGTCATGGTCAGGATCAGGGCAAAGACAAAGAGCTTATAGAAACCACTTAAATGATGCCGATCGCGCACCTTCAACCACATCAGGCCCAGTGGCAGGCCCAACAGGAAGCACAGGAACACATTCACGAAGGGATGCATGCCCTGCTGAAAAATCAAAAATGAAAAACTGTAAGGTACGGGAAGCAAAAAGCTTCCCAAAGAGATCTTGGAAAGGAACAACAGGGCCACCAGGGCTTTGATCAGAAATAGAATTCGACCATCGCGGGCCCGGATCATTATTTATCCCCAGTATTTTTATCGATCAGAACTGCCGTCAGCACGATCCCCAAAACGATGGACACAATCGTGATGCCGCGGGAAGCTTCACTGCTGATCCAAGGAGTGCGCGGTGGAACATAGACAAAGTCATCCTGGCCCAGCTTCAGGTTCTTGCCGCCGCCGTATTTGATGATCTTTTCGGCATCCACTTCATAGGCGCCTTGATATTCACTCAGCGCTTTCATATTCAGATCGGACCATGATTTCGGTTCCGTTTTACGAACCAGAACCTCAGACAGGTCCCCACCATTCGTGGTTCCACCCGCCAAAGTCAGAAGCTTCAAAAGTTCGGTATTTGCAGGAACGTAATAGATGCCCGGTTTATAAACCGCCCCCAGCAATTGAACACTGATCAGGGATTCTTTAGGGGAAGAACGGAAGATGTATTCAGAGGCTTGTGCCGGCGGCTTGATGTCGCTTAACAAACCCAACTCTTGGGCATGAACAGCCGGGGTGCAAGCCAACCCAAAGATGAAAGCCACAAACAGGCGCAGGGACTTTTGGATATTCATTACTCTCTCCTTCTACACTCATGCATATTCAACACTGGACCTAAATCGAGAGCCTCGACTCTTGTCAATAAATTTCGATGACTTGACTTCCGTCTGTGCTTCACAATGAAGTCTATGACGAACTCTGTTCCTGATCACGAAAAACTTTTTGATGAGATCTGCGGCAAACTCAATGAGCTAAGCACCCAACCGGAAGACGGTCCAGTGCCAGCCCCACCAAAGTATGAGCAGATGCAAGTTCAGATGAAAAAATTCCACTCAGAGCTGGTAGGCAGCCAGGAAGAACTTCGCGAGAAGATCAAGTCCCTGGAGAACGTGTCTTACGGTGCTGAAACGTTGGACGCACAACTGCAGGGCCTTGCCAATCAACTGATTGCTGAGCGCTCGAACAACACCAAGTTGAGTGGCGATCTGGCGAAGTCTTTGGAGCTCAGCCTGCAACTGCAGCTTGAGATCCAAGGTCTGAAAGCGCGCGCCTTGCAAATGCAAAGCGAAGAAAAGAAATACAGCCAGGCACTGTTTGAAAAGAACAAACAACTGCAAAGAGACCTGGATCTGAATCAGGCGCTGAAAGACGAAACCTCCATGGAGCTGATGAAAGCCAAAAGTGCTTTCGCCAAAGAAGAATCCTTGTGGGAAGAACAGCGTGAACACTTTGAAAATGAAATCCACACTCTGAAAGGCGAACGCCAAAACCTTCAGAACAACGTGGAAGAGCTGCAAAACACCATCACCCAGCGTGATGAAACAATCACTTCCCTGAATGAAGAGATCGAAAAGATCTCTGCTTCCTTCAGCGAAGTCGAGTCTTCAGCGGCTCAGCAAAATGACGTTCTGAAAAACCTGATGTCCGTGGCTGAAACCAAGATTGTGGAAATGAAGCTGGCTTTGGACAAAAAGTCCCTGGAAGCTCAGGACTACTACAGTCACCTGCAGCAGGCATTGACTCAACTGGGTGTGCTGAAACAGGAAAACGGCGCGCTTAAAGAGTACGTCCAGAAGCTGAACTACTACCATCAGCAGGCGCAACACGCGCAGATGGCTCAGGTTGCCGCCGCTCAGGTTCAGGGAGCTCCGGTTCCTCAACAGCAGCAACAACAGGTATCAACTTAGTTCTTTCTTTTCAGACCTCGATCACGCGGGACACTAAATAGTCACCGCGTGACTATTTAGTGACCGCATGGCGAGGAAGATCCGGATACGATCTGTATTCCTGAACCTGCTTCGCAGCCTCACCTTTAATTCGGAAATAAGGAATATTGGTTTTAACATCTCCCAGACCCAGTTTCTTGAACGGGTTTTTGGAGTTGTTCCAGCTGTAGTGTCCCGTGAAGAAGTCAAAGCGGCCCAGACCCTTGATGCCATGACCACGGTCACGGATCACAAAGTAACCACTGTGCTTGGATCCATCAGGCAGTTCCAAACCCACCACCGCAGGAATGTAAATAACCTCACCCGGCTTATAGATCGTCAGATCCGCTGCCAATGTATAGAACGGATCAAGGCATGAACTGCGCACACCGTAACCGAATCGGCAGCCGTCATGAGGAATTTCAAAGAAACGATCCTGACCCTGGAAGTTACCGATAATATTAAACGTGTGAGTCACACCCTTTTGCACAACACCGCAAGTGCCCTGCAGTGAGCAGGCTTCCGCAGTTTTTGGGCAGACCTTCAACAATGTTTTGCCGCCTTCACCATAAAGCGGTCTTTTGGTGTTGGCCGGGCACAGAGTCTTTTTGTCTTCATCAATAATCACAAAGTAGTAAACAGTCGGCTTCAAAACACCAGGGCCTACCATTTCACTTTTTGGAATGGACGGAACTTCGGGTTCTTCTTCACTGTTATCTGGTGCTTCTTCAGCAATTTTTTCCGGCACCACAGGCTTGGCTACTGGTTTTGGTTCCGGCTTGGTTTCGGGTTTGGTCTCCGGCTTCGGAGTTACAACCTTTGGAGTTTCCTCTTTTGGTTGCTGCGGTTTTGGAGCTGGCGTCTTCGGCGTTTCCGCAGGCGTCGCTTCTTCCTTTACCGTTTCAGTCTTGGTGGTATTCGCATTTTTTTGCGCTTGAGATTTCTTCGGAGCGATCACTTCGATCACTTCCTCTTCATCAGTGCCCATGGCTTCTTCATAGCCATAATAGCCGTAGCTGTCCTTATTCACTTCGGACGGCAACTGATTGGTACCTTGATTGGCGTGGAATGTATGAACGCCAGCCTTCATCTGCCCACAGGCCGACAACGCCAGCAAAGCAGCTAATAGACTAGGTATTGCAATATGTTTCTTACTCATATTCAAACTCCTGACCTTGAGACTGGCGCAGAATACCAAGGTCCCCAATAAACCCGGGATTTTTGTGTTCCCCTTGAAAAGATGAAAATCGAGGTGACGAAAATAGGTACCGATAAAAACTGGTGCCATGTTATCCTGCTGTAATGAGCACAGACACTTTTCTATCCATCGACTTCGGCACAAGTAATTCTCTGGTAGGAGCTTACCATCAAGGCAAGCGTTATGAGGCCCTGCCTTTGGATGAAAAAGCCTCGGATCCGACCATGATGCGGACCCTGCTCTATTTCCCCAACCCGGATCTTTGTTATTACGGTTCTGAAGCGATTGAGCAGTATATTCAGCAGGATATGGAAGGTCGCTTATTCCGTTCTTTCAAGTCTCACCTGCCCAATCAGAACTATCTGGGAACGGTTCTCGACAACCGCATCCTGACTTTGGAAACCCTGATCGGGGTCTTTCTGCTGGAGTTGAAAAAACGAGCTGAAAAAACTTTAGACACTGAGGTCACCAAGGCCGTGATCGGAAGACCGGCCAGATATTCCATGGACTCGGTGGCGGACGGCTTTGCCCTGCACCGAATGCAAAAAGCCGCGGCCTTCGCCGGCTTTAAAGAAGTGCAGTTTGTTCCGGAACCTTTGGCAGCCGCCTTTGACTATCGCCGCCAGCTGACTTCTGAAAAGATCGTTCTGATCGGTGACTTCGGCGGAGGGACCTCGGATTTCACGCTGATCAAACTGCGCCCTTCCGGGTTTTCGAAAGACGACGTGCTGGCCATTGATGGCTGCCCGCTGGCAGGCGATGCCCTGGATAGCGTGTTCATGAGTCACAAGCTGAACGAATACTTTGGCGCCAAGTCCCGCTATCGCCTGCCGATGGGAAGCAACGTGATGACCATGCCCAAAGGTGTGACCCTGCGCCTGAATCATCCCGCACACATCGTGCACTTGAAAGAAAAAGACACTTACGAATTTATTCGTGAAGTGAAGAAGTGCTCTTTGACTGCCAAGGATGCCGAAGCCGTGGAAAGATTGTTCGTGTTGATTGAAGACCAGCAGATCTTCCCGTTCTTTGAAAACATTGAAAAAACCAAACGCGCCCTTTCCAACAGCAATGAAACGGATTTCGACTTTGATTATCCGGGGCTGGAAATCAGCGAGCACTTCACCAGCCCGCAATTTGTCGAATGGGCCAAAGACACCCGCGAAAACATCTTTGCATCGCTGGATCAATGCCTGAAGGACGGAAACGTCACGGCTGACCAAGTCGATCTGGTGTGCCTGACCGGCGGAACTGCGAAAGTGCCCTTCATTCAGAAGGAATTTGAAAAGCGTTTCGGTTTGCAGCGTCTGCAAACGCAGTCCCACTTCCACTCGGTGCTTTCGGGCCTGACAGAGGCCGCGGGCTTTGTGGCACAAGGGACGCAGATTCTTTAGGCAGAAGCTAATCCTGCCCTTGCTTCTTTTGTTTAAGAATAAAACGGACCGACATATCCTTGGCAAAACCAGACACCTTCAGGCTGGCGAAAGACCCCTCTTGCAGGCGCAGCACAGGTGTTTGACCTTCGGCGACCTGACCGCTTCCCACAGGGTTTGCGGTAAAGTTTAGCATGGTCGAAAAAGAATCCAGGCGATCAGGACGGTTTTCAAGGCGGTAAGAGGTGGAACCCACGAACATGCGAATTCCGTGACGTTCTTCCAATTCGTCAGGAGCATCGTAGCGGTAAGAAATTCCATAAAAATCAGATCTGCGATTGAACAACTGCTCGGCCTGATAGTCGCTGTATTCAATCATCGCACAATCGCCATTCACACACCATTCTGCCGACAGACTCACTGTCGGCAACCGCGTTTGTGGGAAATAGAAATCCGGCAACGCTGCGACACGGGTGTGCAGAGCGCAGTCCCCATTCCCCAGACAGATATGCAAATCCGGATTTTGCTCAGTGATGGTAAGAGTTTCGGCAAGGCCGGTTTCAAGATTCACCAGTTGCCACTGACGGCCATCGCTGTTTTGGATTTGATATTTAACTTTATAGTAGTGCCCACCCAGCGAGATCACACGATCCACATGGTCCGCGGCGAAGACATACCAAGAGCGAAAAAGATCGGGATATCCCTGGCCGCCAGAAATATAATTTTCCGCCAACCAGGCGCCATCGATGGTTTGGGCCTGAGCACGTCCCCCATTGATACAAAACACCAGACACAATAGTAATGCGGCAAAAAAGCTTCTCATAGAAAGAAGCCTAGCTTCGCTTCCTTAGGCTGTCACAATGCAATGTGATACAGGCCCATTGTTTCATCTGCGCAACAGTTCTTTGCATTTCTGTGGTCTGGCGAAACAGTCAAAACCATCCGATAATTAGATCATGAAGAAACCATCCCGGAACATCAGTCGCAGATCATTGCTATTGGGAGCTGGCAGCCTTGCTGCCGTCGCCGGGATCAGTCAACTGACTTCGGCCAAGGAGCTTCTTATGATCTTCGATCCCTCCCGTAAAAGCGATTCAGCAGAAATGCCAGCCCTGTTCATCGGGCACGGCAGTCCCATGAACGCCATCGAAGACAATCAATACGGTCAGCGCTGGTTTGAGCTTGGAAAAGAAATCGGCAGACCCAAAGCGATTCTGTGTGTGTCGGCTCACTGGCTGAGCGCCGGGACTTGGGTCACACAAATGGAACAGCCTCGCACCATTCATGATTTCCGCGGCTTTCCCCAAGCACTGCACGATATGCAGTATCCGGCTCCGGGAAATCCGGAACTGGCGGCAGAGCTTCGCCGTCTTTCCAAGAATCCAAAAATCCAGGCCGATGAAAAGTCCTGGGGCTTGGATCACGGCACGTGGTCGGTGCTGGCAAAAATGTATCCGGAAGCCAACATTCCGGTGATTCAGCTTTCCATCGACATGTCGGAACCTGCATCTTTCCATTTTGAACTGGGTCAAACCCTGCATCATTTGCGCAAACAAGGCGTTCTGATTCTGGGAAGCGGTAACATCGTTCACAACCTGCGACGCATCGACTGGAACTCTCCAAACAAGGGTTCGGACTGGGCTGTGGAATTTGACGAATGGGTAAAGGCCCGTCTGGAAGCACGTGATTTTAAATCCGTCACCGAGGACTTTGGCAAAACCCTGGCTGGACAACTGAGTGTGCCAACTCCGGATCACTATCTGCCGCTGATGTATGTACTGGGCGCTGCTGGCGACAAAGAAGAGGTAAAATGGGAACTGGAAGGCATGGATATGGGAAGTCTTTCCATGCGAGCCCTCAGCTTTGGCAGAAAGGTCTAAGTCATGAGCCTTCAATACATCTATCGTCCGGCAAAAGTTAAATCCCAAGGCAAGTCCCCCGTGCTGTTATTGCTTCACGGGGTTGGCGCAAATGAGCAGTCATTGCTTTCACTGACGGAAGGATTGGATCCCCGCTTTGCAGTTTACAGTTTGCGGGCGCCTTTGGTTTTGGGTGCAGCAAGCTTTGCGTGGTTTCACGTGAACTTCACCGCCCAGGGTCCTTTGCACAATCAGCAAGAGGCCGAACAGTCACGAAAGATCCTGATTGATTTCATTCGTGCTTTGCCAAAAGAAAATCCGGAGATTGACGCTGAAAATGTTTTTGTTCTGGGATTCAGCCAGGGCACAATCATGGGACTTTCTTTGGCTTTGACAGAGCCTGAGCTGTTCAAGGGCCTTGTTGCCATTTCCGGGCGCACACTGCAGGAAATTTCCGCACAAACCAAAGAGCGCACCTATTCCCGTTCACCGAAAGTGCTGCTGATGCACGGACGTCACGACAGTAAGCTTCCCTATACTCACGGCCTGAATACCGAGGCCGTATTGAAGGCCGCCTCATTTGACTTTCAATTTGAAAGTTATGAAGCAGACCATCACATCACGCCGCAGATGCTTCAGGACCTGCACCAGTGGCTTGTAAAACGCATCTGAGCCCGACTGCAATGTTTTGCTGCGCTCCCGGGGGCACATTTTTGCTGCACATTATGCTAAAGTTGATTATCTCAATGGCTAAGAGGTGAACTTATGATTCAAGCATTCCGTATTTTGGGTTGGCTCGAAGGGGCTTCCTTCCTGATTCTTCTTTTGATCGCTATGCCTGTGAAATACATGGCAGGTAATCCTGCGATGGTAAAAGCCATGGGTCCTATCCACGGTTTCCTATTCATCGGTTACATCCTGATGGCAAACTTCATTGCCAGCGAACTGAACTGGTCCATGAAACAAAGATTACTTTCCTTCGCAGCGGCCGTGCTACCAGCCGGCACCTTCTGGTTCGAACGTAAATATCTCGATAAGAAAGAGACTGTTTAGGAAAAACAAAAAAGGCCCGGAAACGGGCCTTTTTTATTAATGCACGTAGTGGACGTACATCTTTAGGTAAAACCCTTCCGGGAACTGCATCAGCGTTGGGTGGTCCGCCGCATGCCCCCCGCGCAGAACGCTGCGAAGTTCGGCGTAGTTTCTGAGTGACGCCTTACGAATGGCATCGCGGAATTCTTCTTCTTCCAGCAAACCAGAACAAGAGCAGGACGCCACAAAGCCGTTCTTTTTCACCAGACGGAATGCGTGCGTGTTCATCTTAAGGTAAGCATGCTTCCCGATAGGGATGTCTTTTTTGGATTTGATAAACGCCGGTGGATCCGCAATCACGATGTCATAGTGTGTGCTTGGCAATGCCGCCAGGCCTTCAGACACATCCATTTCATGAACGACGACTTCCGCCCCTTCACGTTCGGCATTCTTTTTCGCGAACGCCAAAGCGGTCTTGGAAATATCCGCCAGATGCACTTCCACTTCAAAGCCCAAAGACTTCAAAGCGCGAGTAATCTGCGTGGACCAGTGACCGACATAGCAGCACAGATCCAAAACACGGATCTTGCGCGGCTGTTGGGTTTTGGCCCAATTCTTAAATAATCCCACCGCCAGGAAGATGTTGTGAGTCTGATCCAGGAAGAAACCCGTTTTTTGACCTTCAACCAAATCACAACTCATGGTGATCGTGCCGTCGTCACCTGCGGCGTTTAACACGATTTCAACATCACGAAGGTTCATGTCCGGCAGATCCTTGATCAGGCGCGGTTCTTCAACCTGCAGGCCTTCAAGCTTACGTACACCCACGTCGTTACGAATCACGACGGCGGTTTGATCCCAGCCGAAATCAGACAAGCCCAGTGCATGAGCTTTTTCCGCCAAACTTTTGAAGAAGCCCTCAGCATCCTTCAGGGCTTCGTTCATTCCCGCCGTCACCAACTGCGCTGCGAACAACTGAGCGCGTTTGCCATTTTGAACGATCACATAGTAATCCAGCACCAAGCCCGGAATGAAATCAGATTCACCAAAAGCCAGACGGAAACTGCCACGGAAACCCGCAGCCTTTCTTACGCGCCAAGAGTTGAAGATCTTTTCATGAAGGAAGTCAAAACTGGTCGGATCCTTGTCCTGGCTGTTGAAGCTCAAGGCACGGAAAGAAATCAGTGAATGAGGATTGCCGTAACCGCGGGCCAGGAACTGCCCCTTGGAATCCTGAAGCTCCACCGCCGCACCTGCGGGATGACCCTTAGGGCTTACCAGCAGTTCATTAGAGAACACCCAAGGGTGTCCACTGCGAATTCTTTTATCGGCTCCCTGACGAAGACGCCACACTGTCATCATAAACTATTCACCCTCAACTGCGAAAACAACCAACTCGGTGATTTCTTTTTTTGAAAAATTATTGTCACTCATTATCAGCAAACTTCGGCGTCCATCCGGAAGCTTCGGCCCCCAGGCCAAGGCTTCAAAATTCTGCACACGTTTGTCACCACGTTTTTTGCCAAGATCAGATTCGAAATCCACCAACTTTGTTTTTTCAACACCCGTGAACTTCGCACCTTCCAGCTTACTCACACTCGAAACATCCGTACCTTTGGCAAGTTCCACCAGATACAAAGTCACTGTATTGGCCCAGATCTTTTTCGGCAGCAGACGCACACCCCGTTCCAGCACAATCAACTTGGTATCGCTGACAGCCAGGATTTCCGAAGCCCCGCGGAAGACCTCTTTCCCGCCATGACCATCTTTCAATGGATCCAGACGGTAAGCATACTCGGCCACGGGCTGATAACCTTTTTCAGGCTTGTCTTCGTACTTGAGAATTCGCAGCCAGTCGCCTTTTTCCTCTTCCCCCGCGACATAATCCTGAAAAAGGGAAGTTTCTACACTCGCAAACAACACCTTACCATCTGCGGAACTTGAGAGCCCCTCAAACGAAAGGTTGTTCTGTACACCCTGCTTTTGCTGACCAATGGATTCAGGTAAAAACTTGGCCGGAATTGCCAAATCGGCCTTCCACGCGCCTTGCGGGTTTATACGGAAGATCCGGGGCATTTCACGGGGTTTGGAATTGTTGTCACCTTCCGAAGAAATCAAAAAATCCCCGGACGGCAAAAGCGCCAGCCCCTCGGGATCCAAAATCGCGGCGCGCTCCCCGGTTTTGGGAACGCCTGAAATAAAGCTGACGGATTTGGGATTCAAAGAAACGGACTTGGCTGAAATTTTCAGGTCAAAGCCGTAAAAGCGAGGCTCCCCGAACTTTCCACGATCATCAGAAAGCGCCCACAGGGTGTCGCCACTGAAGGCCATTCCGGAAAGACCACCGATGGTGGTCTTTTTGAACTCGGTTCCAGTCTTGACCGCGGTTTCACCGAAATATTCCAAACTCAAAGCCTGTGCTTTGAGCGAGAACAGCAAAACCAGTCCAATTCCGGTTCCTCGAAGCATCTTAACTTCTCCAGCGAAGCTCAGTTTCTTTCACAGGGTGATTGAATTCACGTTTGCCCTCAAGATGATCATGGTACTCAGTTTTCAAAGCATAGTACCACTTGGCTTGAGTGTCGGCGTCCTTGATCAACATCAGGCTTGGATCATAACGAAGACCATCTTGCTGCTTGGTCACCGCATCCATGTCCTGCCCCAGGAATTTTTTAGAGAACTGATGAATCGCCGGCTTCAAAAGTGTCAGCCAAGGGATGTCCCAGTACGCCAATTGAGTCACACGCGTGTTGTTTTCATCCACCGGAGTCAGCGCCGTGTAAGAATAGAAATTACGAGGCCCGACTTCGATATGCTCGACACGCACGCAAGGAAGCGTGAAGGTGATCTCGGTCGTCGGAGTGCCGCCAAGGATCTTATAAGCCTTGGAATTTTTCGAAGGCTGGTGACGAACCATCTGGAAGCCATAGTTCACCGGAGCAAATTTCTTTTTCTTTTCCAGCATGGTTTTTTCAGAACGCCAGAACCAGCTTTTATGCACGTAAGGACCGTGCGCCGGATCCATCAAACCGATCACCGCGTGATCGACGTGACATGGGAAGTTCACCACGTAAGTCAGATTCGGCTTCACATCCGCCGGGAAGGCTTTCATCACCGGAATCGCCGGCGCTTTGGAAACATCATAATCCTTGTCACCCACAAAGACCCAGATCAGGCCTTGAGCTTCGTGAACAGGATAAGAGCGCACTTTGATTTTATTCGGATTCAGTTCCTGATCCGGGCACAGTGAAGGAATCTCAGTACACATGCCGGTGCCGTCAAACTTCCAGCCGTGATAAGGGCATTCGATCTGATCATTTACCACACGGCCATAGCTCAGAGGAATTCCTCGGTGGGGACAGATATCACGCATCGCCGACACTTTGCCTTTGGAGTCACGATAGAACACGATGGGCTCACCCAAGATCTTGCGGGCCGTGGCTTTATTCACCGCCAGCTCTGCACTTGGAAGTCCCACATACCAAACATTTTTCAAAAATCCGCTGTACATAAAATCCTCTGAACTAGAATTGAGGGTCGCGGGCGCGTTGTTCCGCCAACTGGCAGGTGTTCTTCAGAAGCATGGCAATGGTCATCGGACCTACACCACCCGGAACCGGAGTCGCTGCCTTCGCCCAGCCATCAAGCTCTTCAAAGCGAACATCTCCACAGAGTTTTCCGCCCTGACCTGAGCCATGCATACCCACATCAATCACGATCGCATCTTTTTTAAAATCTTCTTTACCCAAGAGTCGGGCCTTGCCAGCCGCGACGACAACCAAATCCGCCTGCTTTGTGAGCTCTGACATATTGGAAGTTTTGGAGTGGCACAATGTGACTGTGGCGTTGGCTTCAGTCAAGAGCAGAGCCATGGGTTTCCCCACAATATTGCTGCGACCAATGACCACGGCCTTTTTCCCCTCCACCGGGATCTTATAATGCTTCAAAATCTGCATCACCCCAGCCGGAGTGCAAGGGCTGACCAGGGGTTTTCCAGCGAAGAAGTACCCCAATGATTCATAGGTCAAACCATCGGCGTCTTTTTCAGCCGACACCAGCTTTAGAACCTCGTCGGAGCTTAAGTGTTTCGGAAGTGGGAACTGAACCAGAATCCCATCCACACCCGTGTCATTATTCAGTTTGCTTAGAACCTGATTCAGTTCGCTTTGAGTGGTTTCTGCAGGCAGAGTGTGAATCGTGGAGGTCATCCCGATTTTTTCACAGGCGATTTTTTTGTTCTTAACGTAAACGTGGCTCGCCTTATCGTCGCCGACAATGACGACCGACAGTTGTGGAGCCCGGCCATAAGTTTCTTTGAACTTGGCCACTCGAGGAACCAGGGACGCACGCACCTCTTTCGCGACTTCTTTTCCGTCAAGAATCAGCATCCGACCTCCCCTGTTTTTTGAGCCTTAAATCTGCGTCATTTCTGAACAAAATTCAATACTTATTCCCACTTCGTCCCGTTCAGCCAAAGCCCGGATCACAGACCTTTTCGTCCCCGGAAATCCTGTTTTTGCTTGCTTCAAGAAGGCCTATCAGGGTACAAACCCTTAAAACGTTAGGGGATTTTCTAAATGGCTGAAAAAGTTAAGCTTTCAAAAGACGGTAGCTCCATTGACTTCGTTCAATCTGACAGCCTTCCTACGTCCCTGAAAAAGTTCCGTCAAAGCCCGGAAATCGAAGGTTTCTACCGCTTTATCTTCGAAAACGACCTGCAAAAAGAAGCTTACGATATCCTGGATCGTATTATCATCCAGCGTAAGGCTAAAAAAGCCGGCGCGAAAAAAGAAGCTGCTGCTGCTGCCAAAGAAGAAAAGGCCGCTGCAAAAAAAGCCGAAATTTCAAAGGCTAAAAAGAAGTAGTTCTCCAAAAGTCCGGACCTCCGGACTTTTTTTTTGCTTTAATCGCATCCCGCCCCTGTCCGATCTTTGCTTCCACCTCCTGACCACTGGAGGAATCATGAAAGCTCAAACCATCATCAAAAACAAAAAAGGCCAGGGACTTGTCGAGTACCTGATCATTGTGGCAATCGTTGCTGTCGGCAGCATTTCCGTTATCAAAGTTGTCGGCGCCAACATCGACGTGCAGTTCGCCAACGTGGCGCAGGCCCTGGGCGGAACGGACAGCCGCAAGAAAGAAGCCCACAAAGTCACGGACACTATGTACAAGAAACGCGACTTCAGCGATTTCTTCGAGGGTTCCGTTAACTCCAAATCAGACAGCAAATAGTCATGAAAATCCTGAATGAAAAAGGACAAGCTTTGTTAGAGGCGGCCTTCGTACTGCCGCTGCTGCTAGCCACCGGCACAGCGCTGGCTTTTCTATTCTATCGCACGCTGGTTTTCTATTATGCCGACCACCAACTGCATGAAGCCCTGATCTGTGCGGAATCCGTTCAAGTTTCCACATGTAAAACCCATCTGGAAAGGAATCTGCAAAAGCTGATGCTTAAAAACACCCGTTTGAATGTCCGCCTGAACAAATCCCTTTCCGGCAGCACAGGGCGCATCGAGATTGCGCTGCAACCGGAAATCCAGATTTCTAAAGAACTGCGCCTGTAAGAAGGCCGCATATGCGCAACCAGCAGGGCTTTGCCGCTATTCTAATTCTGGCGTTACTGCCGATCCTGGTGTCCGGACTGTTTCTGGTTGCGGCCATGATGGGATTTCTACAATTGGATCTGGCGATGAAACACACCTGCCGCAGCGAAGGCTTGCAGGGACAGGAAAAGGTCCGTCCCCATCTGGAAAAACTGCTGTCGTTGAATTCCAAAGCCGTAAAATTAAAAGCCCAATTGATTTCTGCACAGGCCAAAGCCAAAGCAGCAGAGGCCGCCGGAAATATCCCTGTAGCAACTGCTGCTGAATTAGAGGTCTTGAGAATTGAAGGACTGCGACTAGCTCTGGACGCACAACAAAAGCAACTGATCCAACAAAGCAACCTGCAGCTTCAGCGCAGCCACAGTTCCACCCGCACCCGGCTTTACCGTGCCCACAGGGAAAACCAGACACGTCTGAATTTCCTGACGATCAAAACCCAGATTGAAAATGAGCCCATTCCGCGCCTGGCGGTCCGTCCGGACTTCCCGGACACGGCGCCGACATACAGCCCTGAACCTGACTTTGAAGTTCGTCAGGCTTTGGCGCAACGCTGGCAGTACCGGATCGCGCTGCGCCCGCCTCTTTCTAATTTTCTGAAGGCGGATTTCGGCTTTGAAAAAGCCTGCGCCGTCACTTTGACCAAAGGACCCTTGCGATGGAAAACCCAAATAACAAAGGGCAGATACTCATTGAAGTCTGTCTGGTGATGGCCTTGGTACTGCTGATTTTCTTCGCGGCCTTTTCCCATCTTTCAAAGCTAAAAACAGCACAACAACGCCACCAATTCACAAAAGAGAAGTCTTATGTTTCAAAAGACCGTTTCAAATCTAAAAAGTAACTGGCCACTGGCGGGTTTTCTGATCATCGGCCTGATAGCCTTTATCAGCAGCCCTTCCAAATCAGACCAAGATCCGCTGGAAACCGTGGCGGCCCCCGCGTCGGTTGACACTTACATCCCCGCAGGCCACGTGCTGGTGCCAATTGAAATTGCCAATGCCGAATCGCTCGCATCACTTGTGGGTGACATGGGTGGCGTCGTCGATCTTTACCTTGCCAGCAACGACACTCAAAAAGGCGGTCTTAAAGTTGGCAGCAAGTTGAAACTGCTGCGCGCCCCGCTCAATCCGCAGCAGTATGCTGTTCTGGTGAAAGACAGTGAAAGTCCCAGATTGCTAAGCTTTAGCGGTCCCTTCATTGCCGTCGTTCAAAACCCTGAAGCTCGCGGTAATAGTGTCACCCCCGCTTCCTCTCCACGCAAAGCCGTGCGCATCGACTATCAAAACTAGGAGTTCCAATGAAAACCCCAATTGCAATTCTATTATTTCTATTGGCGACGGCTGCGCAGGCTCAGGTACTGATTCAGGCACCTTCGGCATCCCCCGCTGAATTCAAAAAATATTTGCAGGAAACCCCTTCCGCACGATCCTACAGCGATGTGCAAACTGAAAAGTTGCAACAGGCCCCCCAACAAGAACAGCAGCTGTTTCAGCTGGCAGATCTTTCCCCAAGTGAAATTCCGCAAGGACTTGAAACCCTCAATCGACTGAATCAGCAGTCTGCTCTGTCATCTTTAAGTCTGCAGTTTTTGCAGGATCTGACTTCGAAATGGCAAAGTGGAAAGCTCTCTCCACAAGCACAAAGCTCCGTGCGCAATCTGCACTGCAAATTCAGCCTGTTGCAGGACGAATCCAGCCTCACCATCTGCGCAGTTGAAACAGTGTCTTTGGAAAATCTAAGAAAGCTCAATCCGTGGATGAAGGCTTTGGCGGTGGAAAGTCAGCCGATCCCGCTGGAAGAAAGCAGTCGGTTAAAGATCGTGACCGAGGCCCCATATCACTTCACGCTGATTTCTGATTCCCATGCCAGCATCAGTTTCTATGGAACCTTTGCGCAGCTATTGCAACAGACCAACCATCCGCAAGCCTTGGTCGAAGGCGGCTGTGGCGGCTTCCAGTCCCAGATTGACGACATCAATCTGTCCCTGCAAGCGCGCGTGTTTTTCACCGCCAGTTGTGTGCAGGCAACAAATCAAGCCGATGAAGAAACAGAAAAAAGCTGGGTGCAAAGAAATAAAAAGTGGCTGATCCCGACCGCCGCGATTTTAGTCGGCGGCGGCATCTATGCATTGAAAGACAAAAAGGTCATCATCGACAAGCCGTCGTTTAAATAATCCTCTTGCCGTTAAAGACGACTTCTTTCACCACTCCATCTTCAATCACCGAATGACAGTCCGGCGCAAAAGTTTTATCCGGGTGCGCATGCACCACCGAGATGTCGCCATTAAATTTGCGAATGCGCGCCTGAGGACTTTCCTCCAACGCCAGATAGTTGCGCCAGAAAGAAGAAGGCTCCACCGGGCTGTCACAACCAAAAGAAATCGGGATCTGCGCCAGGCGCAAGGCTTCCCATGGGAAGACATACGGGTAAAGCTCTCTCAGTTTTTCCATCAGCCACACACGGTCGCTCAGCCAGTGACAAGGCTGCATATGACAGCGCACATGCAAAGGCTTCATCATCTGAATGGTTTCCGGGCGCAGAATTTGCGCGTGTTCCAGATTCAAGCGGCCCACGGCCCCTTGCGCTGAAATTTTGCGGGCGGCCTGCACGATGTGATGAGCAGCCTCATCCCCGATTGTGTGAACTGAAAACTCCAAGCCTGCGGCCCAGGTGCGTTTCATCATTGTTTCGATATCCGCAATATCCCACAGAATGCGCCCCTGATTGCCAGAGCGCTCGCCGTTGTAAGGACGACTGAGCAAAGCCGTCTCAGATCCCAATGAACCATCATAGAAAACCTTGATGCCTTTGGAGCGAAGCAAGGGACGATCCTGTTTTTTCGCGGCCAGTGCCGCAGTCAGCATCGAATCAAAGTCATTCATGTCGTGGGAGGTGAAATTTTCCTCGATCGCCAAAGTCAGGTCTCCGGCATCGGCGACCTCACACAGCATATTCCACAGGGATTCAGTGCAGCTCAGGTCACGCACGTGAGTAAATCCAGCGGCATTGAAGGTGCGGCAGGCTTGCAGAATATTGGCTCGTTGCTGGGATTTAGAGAATGACGGCAAGTGATCCCAGGCGCGCAGATGGTCTTTTTCGGTCAGAATGCCCGTGGCGGAATCCAAGTCCATTTCTTTAAGGGCTGCGGAATTCAACCAGCTGCTGTGTCCGTCCATGCGGGCAAAGTAAACCGGAATATCCGGAAAGACTTTATCCAGAAGATCCTTGTGCGGCTGTTCGTGCACCGGCCACTGGCGTTCGTCCCAGCCAAACCCCACCAGCCAGTGCTGACGATAGTATCCCGGCTTGGTGCGATCCAGATTCTGCAAATCCTGCAGGGATCTGATCGATTCCAAACGAAGCCCCGAAGCGAATTCGCCCGTTGCGATAAAGTGCGTGTGACTGTCGTAAAGACGCGGGATTTTAAAAAGCATAAGGCCCTCTGTTTTAGCAGAAGGCCTTAATTAATTTAACTGTTTAATTTGCTATTTAGCGTGCAGAAGGGATTGGAGCCGGGCCTGTTGTCCCGCCGCCTGTACCCGGAACCGGAATTGGCTGAGGACCACCGATGCCACCACCAATTGGTGTTGGACCGATACCTGTGCCACCACCGATACCAATACCGATAGAGCCACCCACGCCGCCTACACCGTATTGAACCTGCTGGATTCTATACAACAATCCATAAAGTTCCTGTTGCAAGCTGGATACAACCTGCTGTCTTTGAACCTGCTGTTGCATGTAAGACTGCTGTTGTTGGATATACTGTTGATACTGCTGCATTTGCATCTGCATCATCTGCTGCTGCATCTGCATCATGCCAAGGCTTCCCGCCATGCCACCGGCCATGCCGCCCATACCAGCCATACCGCCGGCCATTGCGCCCATGCCCATCATGCCACCAGGATATGCGCCCATCATTCCGGCCATACCACCCATGCCGCCCATCAAAGCGCCAGGGTAAGCACCCATCATGCCGCCAGCCATACCGCCGACCATCGCACCTGGATACGCGCCCATCATACCGGCCATACCGCCAGCCATCGCGCCCATACCCATCATACCGCCTGGATAAGCTCCCATCATGCCAGCCATACCGCCCATCATGGCACCTGGGTATGCACCCATGATACCACCGCCGATACCGCCAACCATTGCGCCAGGATATGCGCCCATCATGCCGGCCATGCCGCCCATCATAGAGCCAGGGTAAGCACCCATCATACCGCCACCCATCATAGCACCTGGGTAAGCTCCGATAATTCCACTAGCCAATGCGCCCATGCCCATCATGCCACCCGGATACGCGCCCATCATGCCGGCCATACCGCCTGCCATCGCGCCCATACCCATCATGCCACCTGGATAAGCTCCCATCATTCCGGCCATACCACCCATCATAGAACCAGGGTAAGCACCCATCATGCCGCCGGCCATACCGCCGATCATGGCACCCATGCCGCCGTATGGACCACCCATGCCCCATGGACCGGCCATACCCCAAGGACCCATCCCTGGCATATAGATACCGCCACCCATGCCGCCCATACCAAGGCCGGCCATCGCATATGGGTTACCCCACATGCCATTACCGTTCATGCCGCCGTAAGGACCCATCATACCGTAAGCACCACCGTTATTGCCGGCACAACCAAATGCACCTGCACCGATACCACCACCGATAGAACCATAGATACCACTGCCGCCACCGACCATCTGGCCGATACCAGTACCGATCGCGCCCAAACCGTAACCGTAACCCGTGGAAGCCCAAGGGTCTGTCGGCCAACCGATGTTGGAGTTCGCGTCAGCAATCATTTGATTTGTTTTGTAACCAGCAAGGATGGACAAACCACCCAATGCAACGTTCCCGATCACAGAACCCCAGTTGGTTTCTGGTTTCTGATACTGGTAACCGGAACCGGAAGCGATACAGTCAACGCACACGCCACCTTCCGAGATCTCACGACGACGTTCACGCTGTTCATCAGCGTAATCTTCTTTCGCGATCTTGATGTCTTCTTTTCTGTTGTCGATCAGGTTTTTCAAAGCATCAATTTCACGAGTGACTTTGTTTCTTTGAGAGTAACCCTTCTTGTAATCAGAAAGACCTTTTTTACAATCTTCAGTCGTTGCACGACCTTTTTCACTTTGACGGAATTTTGGAGTGGAACAAACCGTGCCGGAAACAGAACCGTTTTTATTCGGATCACAAACGCGCGCCCATTCCTGGATGCTGAAGCCGTGAACTTCACGAGTGCCGCCAGCCTGAACGGAAGCATCACCTTCCTGCCCCTGCGCGATAAACTCATCACTCGCGCCCATGCCTTTGTACTCTTTACAGCTGACGTTGTTCTCGATGTGCTCGAACATCAGCTCTGAATAGTCTTCAGAAACCACGTCTTCAACATCTTTACGGGAACGAGTCAGGGATCTGTCGATCTTCTTCAATTCAGATTGTTTTGCACGAAGCTGCTTTTGTGCTTCGCTGATTTCAGCCTGAGCTTCTTTGATTTCATCTAGATAGCTGGAGGAACCGGCACCAGCAGAGTAATCATACGGGCAGGCTTGCATCCCACCGTACATACCTGTGCCCCACATTTGGGCTTGGGCACCAGCTGCATAGCTCATCACCAAGGTGAAAAGAGCTGCAATGCGCATCCAAAACTTCATACACGATCTCCTGAAAAGGAATAAAAAAACTTCTATCGTTCCACTCTTCGTCAGAATAGCGCTTCAACTTGATGCATTCCCGGTCTAAATGTTGAAAGATTATGAATCTAGACTGTCGACCAGCATATTTCTCACATTTAGCAGGACTCGACCCGGACGGTACGATGGACCAGCTGGAAATCCTTTGCACTGGCTATTTCCAGCTCCTACACTACCTCATATGATTAAAAGCACAATTTTGTGTGTCGACGATGAAGTGGATAATGTTGACGCCCTGGAACGCCTCTTCCGAAAGAAATACAACGTCTTAAAGGCCACCTCGGGCAAAGAGGCACTGGCGGTGCTGGACGAACATCCGGGCCCCGTAGCTTTGATCATCACCGATCAGCGCATGCCGGAAATGACCGGCGTGGAATTCCTGGAAAAAACTCTGGCGTCTCATCCTGAGACTGTGCGAATTTTACTGACCGGTTACACCGATCTGGAGTCCGTGATCAGTGCCGTGAATAAAGGTCAGATCTTCCGCTATCTGACCAAGCCCTGGGACCCGGTGGATCTGACCAATACTGTGGAACACGCGATCGACCGCTATGTTCTGGGCCAGGAATTGAAAACAAAAAACACGGAACTGGCGCGTGCCTTGGAAGAACTTAAAAGCCTGGACGTCGCCAAATCCAATTTCATGATTCTGATCAACCATGAACTGAAAACCCCGCTGACTTCGATCTTAAGTTTTTCTTCCCTGCTGGCGGAATCCAAACTGAACGACGAAGACAAGCTGATGGTGAACCGTATCACCCGCAGTGCCGAGCGCCTGAAAACCCTGGTGGAAGATGTTCTGCTGGTGGTGCGCGCGGAAACCAATCAACTTAAAATAGACATGCAGCAGGTGGCCTTCACCCAATTTGACGAAGCCATCAGTAAAGAGGTGCAGGATCTGCTGAATAAAAAGCAGCAGAAGCTGGTCAGCAAGCTGGAACCATTGGCCGTTTCAGCCGACGTTCGCCTGATCAAACAAGTCATGCTGCGACTGATTCATAATGCCGCAAAATTCGGAACCGACGGCAGCGAGATTCACCTGGAAAGCCTGAAAAGCGGGAACAATCTGCGTTTTGTCGTTTCCAATATCGGCCCTCACCTGCCCACGTCTGTAGTGGACAAAATCATGAAGCCCTTCTTTATTGACGAGGACGTCATGCACCACTCCACCGGAACAGGCTTGGGTCTGACCATCTGCCAGTCTATTTTAAAGTCACACCAGTCCCACCTGCAGTTTAAAAACACGGCTCAGGGTGTGATGGTGTTCTTTGAACTGCCACTGGCCTAGGGTGTCCGGCTCGCGGCCCTGACCCCGCACTATCCTGCCGACAACTCTGCACGGGCTTTGCTTTAAAGCCCGCTCATGAAAACTTTACTGTTTTTCCTGATGCTTATTTCTTTTCCTGCTTATTCCCAAACCGCGCTGGTGTTGGGACTGGGTGAACAAAAATCCGTGCCTTTACAGGGACAGGATCGAGTATGGATTCAAGACCGCGAAATCCTGACCGCCGAAGGCCAGGGTGGCAAACTGAATCTGGTCGGCCGCCGCGAAGGCGTCACCACAGTCAAAGTGGGATCGGCCCTTTACAGCGTGCAGGTTTTGCATCCGTCCAAGAAAGATTCTTTTCAGGATCTGACAACTTACCTGAAATCGCGCGTGGGTTTGCGGGCGTCGTTAAACGAAGGTGATCTTTTAATCGAAGGCCAGTTGTATCGTCTACAGGACTGGATTCATCTGGCGGACTATATGCGCGCGCGAAATCTAAGCTATCAAATGCGGGCACGGATGACCGCTTCTTTACAGCAACAAGCTCAGGAACATTTCAGCGACTTGTTTTACAAATCCCATCTGCCGCCCCAGACATTGATCTTTGAACCCGCTTTGGAAGTCCGAGTCAGCGGCACCGATCAGACCTTCCGAAAATACAGCAAGCTTCTGACATCCTTCGGAGTCAGCCTGCTAAAGGACGAAACCAGTTTGGACGTTGCACCGACCATCAAGGTGCAAATCACCGTGGCTGAAATCAAAAAAGACTTTTCCCTGAAGTACGGCCTACGCCCACCCGCGGGTTATTCCGCGAAGCTTATGCCCGACGGAGTTTGGGAAAGAGATGAACTTCCTTTCAACCTGACCGCCCTTGAAGCTCAAGGCCAGGGTAAAATTCTGGCAAGCCCGAACATCCTTTGCCGCAGTGGCAAAGAGGCCGAGTTCCTGGCCGGCGGCGAATTCCCGATCAAGATCATGAACTATAAAATGCAGGACATCGTGTGGAAGCGCTACGGGATCTTACTGCGCGTAAAACCCAAAGCGGACGCCGCCGGACGCATGAGCATCTCGATTGAAACCGAAGTTTCCACCGTCGATGATTCGCGCAAGGTCGATGACGTGCCGGGAATTTTGACCAACCGGGTTTCCAGTCATTTTGATCTGACCAGACCGCAGACCATTGCGCTGTCCGGCCTATTAAAAAGCGAAGACGGAAAAAGTTCCGAGGGCCTTCCCCTGCTTTCACGCCTTCCTGTTGTGGGCGCGCTGTTTGCCAGCAAGGACTTCAAAGAAAATCGTTCCGAACTTGTCATCTTTGTGCGTCCCTCCATTTTACGGGAAGGTGAAGAAAACCCTGCTCCCCAGCACCTAAACACCCTGCAGGGCCGTCGCCTATGATCAGCGAAGCCAAACATATCTATGACCGCATTCACGATGACATTCTGAAACTTCCTTTGAATGAGTTTTTACTCAGCTCTGAAGAACAGCACAAATTGCGCTCTCAGCGCATTGACCAAATCCTGGATCTGCACACCGCCTCAGTCACGGCCGAAGCCCGCTTGCGGGTGCAAAATGAAATGCATGCGTGGGGGCCGATTGAAAGCCTGCTGAACGATGAAAGTATCACAGAGATTCTGATCAACGGGCCTTCCGCGATTTGGCTTGAACGTGCGGGCCATTTGCAAAAGCATCCGGATTATTTTTTCTCTGACACCAGCTATCGCAATTTCCTGGATCGCCTCAGCCACGCAGCTCATGCCCATATCACCACGGAATTTCCCTGCGCCGACGGACGATTTGGTGACTTTCGTTTAAGCCTGATTGGCGCAGAACTGACGCAGACTCATCCTCACGTGACTTTGCGCCGTCATCCCAAAAACCCGTGGAGCTTTTCCCGATTGGCCGAACATCAGTGGTGCCCGCCTGATTCCCTGCCGTTTTTTGAAGACATCGTAAAGCGGCGGAAAAATTTTCTGGTGGTGGGCCCTACCGGCTCTGGCAAAACCTCGGTGCTGAATTCATTTTTGAATCTGATGCCGGAAAACGAGCGGATGGTCGTCATCGAAGACACATCCGAAATTTCCCTTCCCAACAAAGCCAGCTTAAAACTTTTAACCCGCGAAGATCCGCAAGGGGTTTTGCCTTCTGTGGACCAGGCGCAACTGGTGCGAAGGTCACTGCGTCTGCGGCCCGATCGCATGGTCATGGGTGAAGTGCGTGGCGCAGAGGCCAAGGACTTTTTAATGGCCTTAGCGACAGGTCACAGCGGCAGCTTTGGCACTTTGCATGCGCAGGATGCGGGTCAGGCATTGATACGTCTTGAGATGCTGATTCAGATGGGGGCTCCGCAATGGAGTCTTTCCGCCATTCGCAGACTGATTCAAATGTCTTTGGATTATGTGATCGTGGCTGAAAGAAAGGCCGATGGATCCCGCCGCATGAAAGGCGTCTATCGCATCACTTCATTGGAAGAAACCGGGTTTCTGCTGGAGCAGGAAAAGTAAAAACCCGGAAAGCGAGGGGCGCCGTCCGGGTTTTCAAATTTAAGCTACTACTTTGGTACTATCAGTCTGCGGTTTCAGGGGCGCTTGCTCCTGTGCGCGCAGATCTTTTTCAACAAAGAACAATCCTTCATTCTCGGTTGCTTTGGTGAAGGTTTCTTCCGACTTCGTCTGGTCGCCTTCGCGTGCCACCGATTTCGGATTATTGAAGAACTTCTGATTCAGGTCTTCAATCACCTTCAACTTGTTCGTTTCACCCGCCGGTCTTTTATATACGGGAGAGGCCTCCGGCTGCAGTTGTTGTTCAGGAAGGTTTCCGGTTGCCCGCATTTCTTCCATTTGTTTGCTCAACGTGATGCGATCACCCAGAGAGTTCTTCCCCATCGGTCGCCCCAGGGCCAAAGCTCCGGGACGGGCTGGCTGGGATGCCGAAGTGTCTATCGCTCGAGTCCTTGCCGTTGCTGGCAGGATTCCGCTGATTTTTTCCATCTCACACCTCCGTGTGTGTATCTATGAAGTCCATCCTGGTCTTCACTTGATAGAAAACGTATCGGAATCGAACGTATAAACTTGAGACGGAATTGGAAGATCTGGACCTAAGACCAGCTGATAAACTGCCATGGACTTGCCGGGTGCCCCAGCAGCTTTTCACAGATGGCTTTCACGCGAGGATCATCCGACCCTGACCAGAACGTGCGCCCGATCAGGAAGCTCTGGGAAAAATCCATCCAGTTGGAAAAACGGCCTTCAATTAACGGAGCCAGCTTCAGGATCTCGGACCAGGCCTGAATGTCTGAAAGGTGCCCGGCCACGAAGCTCAGTCGCACCAGATGAACATAGCGGGAAGCATCCCAGGCCAGGATGCCGGGTTCTTTCAGATATTTATTCGTGCGCTGAACCCACAAAGCAAGCTTGCTGTAATCTGCGTCGCTCATTTGAAGCTCCTGCCCTTCTTCCAGATCAAAACGGAAGATCTGACGAAACTTTTCCATGGAAACAGCATCAATGCTGCCATCAGAAGGCAAAGCGGATCTTAGAACATTGAATTTCGTGCGGTGACCCTGCGTGCGGATATTTTCTAAAGTTTTCTGGCAGGTTTCACGGTCAGCCACGCCCCAGAACTCTTCCAGAATCGCCAGACAATCCAGCTTGATGTCCGGGCCATAGTTCATATCCAGGCGGAAGAAATACTCACCGATTTCATCCATGACCTGTTCGCGGATTTCGGGCGAAAGCTCTTTGCCTTCTTCCAAATCAGACCCGACAACTTGAAACAGTTCATCAAGAACTTGATTTTCCTCGATAAACGGCGCACCCAAAGACATCAATTTTTTTTCAAGATCTGTTTCTGGCAAAATGCGCTGCATGGAAACCCCTTTCACCGGCCTTCCTCAATTCAAATACGTTTCAATTGCTTTTTCAATGTGTTAGTTTCTTCGCATGTTAAAGAAGCTCCTGCTTGCCGCTGCGGCATTATTTTTTATTCTTGCTGGCTCTTTGATGTTGTTGATGGGTTACGTCTTCAATAACCCCGGAACTGTCTTTAACGCCTTCAATTCCGTCGCGGACCGTTTTCTGCAAGGTCAGACTCATGAAGAAAACGAGGAATTTTTCCTGCAGGGTATGGACGAGATTTTGATCTCTTCCCGCCGTGTGGATGTTGAACTGCGCACCTACAATGGCAGCACCCTGAAAGTGCGCCTGTCGGGCAAAGTGCCCCGCTTTGAAGAAGGCCGCTACATCCTGCAAACCGCCGAAAAAACCCGCCTGCATCTTGAATTTCAGGAACCACTGGCCAGCCATTGGATTCAGATGAACGTGAACGGTCAGGAACTGAGCAAGACCACCGACTCGCACCTAAAAGCTGAAGTTTACGTACCCGAGACTTTCAAAAAACAGATTCGCATTGAAACTCGCGAAGGACATGTGACCCTGCGCCTGCCACCAGCGGCACTATACGAACTGGATCTGCAATCGGTGTCTGGCCCCATTGATAATTCTTTGAAGCAGGAACCGGTGGCCGGGGTTGAGTCGGCAGAAGTCGGTCGCATTCAGGTGCAGACGATCGAAGGCCCGATCACTGTTGAATCCGCACTGGAATAAATTGAAATCATTTTAGAAATAAAAAAAGCCCGGAATGTTTCCATCCCGGGCTTTTTTGTTTTTTATCTTTTAGCTCTTCTTCAGATCTTCCAGATGCTTTTCAGCCAGTGTGCTTAGACGAACACCGACTTCCGCCAGCTGATCGCGGTTCACCTCGCTTGGGCAGTCAGACATCAAGTCTGTTGCCTTCGCAGTTTTCGGGAACGCAATCACTTCACGGATCGCATCTGTTTCACACAGAAGCATCACAAGACGGTCCATACCCCAGGCGATACCACCGTGCGGAGGAGTTCCGTATTTCAAAGCCTCCAGGAAGAAGCCGAACTTGTGTTGGGTTTCCTCTTCGCTCATGCCCAACAGACGGAACATCGCCTGCTGAATTTCGTTGCGATAGATACGGATACTTCCGCCACCCATTTCGTAACCGTTGCACACAAGGTCGTAGGCTTTCGCCAGCATCTTGCCGTAAGCAGCTTCATTGTTATTAACCAGATCCTGCGCGAACTCATCCTTTGGAGATGTGAACGGATGGTGACGAGCCACCCAGCGCTTTTCGTCCGGAGAGTACTCAAGCAATGGGAAGTCCACCACCCACAGGAATTTGTATTTGCTGTTGTCGATCAGATTCAACTCACGGCCCAGGTGCAAACGCAACGTGGACAATGCCGCACAAGCGGTGTCGTAATCATCCGCAACAACCAAAGCACAGTCACCGGCTTCACCGCCGCAGGCTTTGAACATTTCAGCCAGTTTTTCAGGGCTGAAGAATTTGGAAACAGAAGAAGACAGCGTGCCGTCCGCCTCTGATTTAATCCACACAAGACCTTTTGCGCCCGCGCGTTTCGCCATGTCAGTCAGTTTATCCAGCTGACCACGGGAATAGCTGCCGCCTTTCGGAGCTGCGATACCACGAACGATCCCGCCACGAGCCAGAACATCGTCAAAGACCTTGAAGCCTGAACCCGTCACGATGGATTTAAGATCCTTGATCTCAACCCCGAAACGCGTGTCCGGTTTATCGATACCGTATCTGTCCATCGCTTCCTGGTAAGTCATGCGCGGGATTGCGCCCACGTCGATGCCCTTGATCTCTTTCCAGATCGTGCGCAGAAGCTTTTCGTTCATCTCCATGATGTCTTCCTGATCGATGTAGGACATTTCCATATCGATCTGGGAGAATTCCGGCTGACGATCCGCACGCAAGTCTTCGTCACGGAAGCAGCGGGCGATCTGGAAGTATCTGTCGTAACCGGAGATCATCAAAAGCTGCTTCAACGTCTGCGGAGACTGAGGCAGCGCATAGAAATGGCCCGGATTCACACGGGATGGCACAAGATAGTCACGCGCGCCTTCCGGAGTGGACTTGTAAAGAATCGGAGTTTCAACTTCCAGGAAACCGTTGTCCGAAAGGAAACGACGAACCAGCTGGGCTACTTTATGACGAGTGATCAGATGGCTGGACAGACGCGAGCTGCGCAGATCCAGGTAACGGTATTTCAAACGCAGCATTTCGTTCACATTCGTGTCGCTGACCTGGAATGGCGGGACCGCGGATTCATTCAGAATCTCGCAGCGGATCGCTTCAATTTCAACTTCACCGGTTTTGATTTTCGCATTCTTCATGCCGTCTGGACGTGCACGAACCACACCCTCAACCGCCAGAACAAATTCACCGCGCAGATTTTTTGAGGAAGCGGTCTCGGCTTTATTTGGATCCAAAACAACCTGAACGATGCCTTCACGGTCGCGCAAATCGATGAATACCAAGCTGCCGTGGTCACGTCGCACATCGACCCAACCCATCAATACAACTTTTTGACCTGCCTGGGAAACGCCCAGACTTCCGCAATAATGTGTTCTTTTTAGCTCTTTAACAAACTTCATATGTCTACCTTGTTCGTGGGCCCCAGATTTACATATTGTGCCATTGCAGTCAAAAACCATATTCTTATACTCTTCATAACAGAACCTTAAGAGAGTCCCCCAGACCCAGCCATTCTGCTTCATTTACCAAGCATTTCCCCCTATAATTTCAAAACAGAAATAAGGAGATATCCGATGCCTAAGTTTACGATTGATCACTCTAGTAGCCATTCCGCGGAAGAAGCCTACAAGAAGATCAAAGAATTCCTCTCGAATGATCAGGATATTCGACGCTTTGACCCAAAAATTCAGTGCTCTTTTGATGACGGCACCAAGTGCGCCAACCTCAAGGGATCCCAGTTTAAAGCGGATATGACCGTGGCTACGGCTGGCGCAGGGAGCAAAGTCTCTGTCACCGTGGATCTGCCATTGATGCTGACCCCCTTCAAAGGTAAAGTCACCGAGACTCTGCAAAGGAAACTGGCTAAATACCTTGGCTAGTTGAGCTTATGGCGAAAACGAAAGCAAAAAGCCCCTCCACCCCTAAGACCAAGTCCCCGTCCAAGACGGCTTCTGCCAAGAAGCCCGCGGGCAAGGCTGCGTCTGGGAAAAACACAAAGCCCGCCCCCACTGAATCAAAAACAGTTGTGGCCGAGCTGGTGGAAGACGCTCACAGCGACGAGCTTCGCTCGCATGAAGAGGCCGAAAAAGCCTACGCCGTCCCAAGTGTCGAGGACGATCTTCCCGAGGTCGAGGAAGACACCAAGACTCTGGCTGTCGCCGACACCTCCAAGGCCATTACTTCCGCTGATCCTTTGGTGATGTATCTGAACGAGATCCGTCGCTACAAAGTTCTGACCCGCGAAGAAGAAATGGCTCTGGCAAAAAAATACTTTGAAAGCAAAGACCCTGAAGCGGCCCAGGCCCTGGTGAAAGCCAACCTGCGTTTCGTGGTGAAGGTCGCTGCTGAATATTCCAAATTCGGTTCAAAAATGATCGACTTGATCCAAGAGGGCAACGTCGGTCTGATGCACGCCGTGCGCGAGTTCAACCCGTACAAAGGCGCGCGCCTGATCACCTATGCGGTGTGGTGGATTCGCGGTTATATCCAGGAATTCCTGATGCGCCAGTATTCTTTGGTGCGCATCGGAACCACTCAGAACCAGCGCAAACTGTTCTATCAGCTGCAAAAAGAAAAAGAAGCACTGGATGCCATGGGCATTGAACCCAATATCGGATTGATCAGCAGCCGTCTGGGTATTCCCGAAGACGAAGTGCGCGACATGACCATGCGTATGTCCGGTCGCGATGTCAGTCTGGATCGTCCGGTGGACGATGATTCCGGCACCACTCTGGGGGATTTGCAGCGCGGCCCTTCCGACCAGCCACTGGATGAAGCCATGGCCCACAGTGAACAGCTGGAAATTCTGAAACAAAAGATTGAAGAAATCCGTCCGGAACTTTCTGAACGGGAAAAGATCATTCTGGATGAACGTATTCTGAATGACGATCCGCTGACCCTGCAGGAGATCGGCGAAAAGCACGGCATCACCCGCGAGGCCGTCCGTCAGATGGAGGCCCGCCTGATGAAAAAAATCAAAGCCAAGATGGAAGAAGACGCCTCAGAGTAGGCGTCTTTGTCTTTTAGTAGTTCAAGACACCGCGCCCACGCAAATTCAGTACGACGTCTTCCTGAGGAGTCAGCTCAATTTCCAGTTCCGCGCGATGCTGTCCCAAACGACGCGGTTCAAAGAACACACGAATACGGCACTGCTGACCTCTGAAAAGAATCTGAGGGCAGTTTTCAGCGTAATCAAAAGAATTGTCGCCGCTCATATCAAAATCATTAATGTACATGGGAAGTCCGCTGTTGTTGCGCAGATAGAATGTTGCCCGTTTATCCTGGAACAAACGTGTGCGCCCGAAATTGTAATAGTAATCCCGGTCCAGCGTTGTCGTGTCGTCCGTCACACTGATCACGTACACTTCATTGATATCGCTTTCGTTGAAATCCTCGTATGCCAAAACGGGTGAAGCGAGGAGTAGACCCAGAAAAAGACCTGTTAAGATTTTCATAAGCACCTCCTTAAAATCCATTTCATTCCCATCGCGATGATGGGGCAAAATGAATTTCTTCGATGGTGGGAATTTCATAGAAGGGCGCGTCTGCTGTCATTGCCCACAGGTCATCCCGCCCCGCTTGAACGGGCACTTTGCCCCGATTAATGAACCGTTGGAAGGGAAAATAAAAAAGGGACCTTCCGCTTTAAGGAAGGCCCCTTCTCGCTCGAAGACAAAAGGAGAACGGCTATCTGCTGTTTCTTCTGTCGGATCTATCTTGTTGAGGTCTTTGGGATGTTTGAGAACCTCTCTCGGAAGAACGCTCTCTCTCCAAACGGCTGCTTTCTTCTCTTTGAGATCTGTCTTTGTTCAAATCACCCTGTTGTGGCCTGTTTGTTCTTTCTGTTCCCACGGTTTCCTCCTTGTGGTTTTCATAAGCATTCATGCTTATAAAGAACCCTTAAGCAAAGACCCTGCCACTTTGTGATATGCCCGATAACAAAAAACTCCCGGGATTTCTCTCCGGGAGTTTCAAATTTTTTCTTATTCTCGTTTGCTGACTATCAGGCGATTTCGAGTTCGCCGGCGCCGATGGTTGCTGCCAGTTTCGCACGCAGACGGGCGACGGCTTGAGCATGCAATTGGGACACGCGGGATTCTGTCACGCGCAGAACCTGACCGATCTCTTTCAAGTTCAGATCTTCGTAATAATACAAAGACAGAACCAGGCGCTGACGCTCTGGCAATTCTTCAATCGCCTGCGCTACAACTTCTTTGATGTTTTTGACATTCAATTGATTGAACGGGCTGTTGGTGCGGGAACCTTCAAGGATATCCATGATGGATTTCTTGTCGGTATTGCTGAAGCTTGTCGCCTGATCGATTGGCAACAAACTGACCGGGCGAACCTGATTCACCAGATCGTGGAATTCATCAATATTTACATTCAGTGCCTTAGCCACTTCTTCGTCGGAGGGAGTACGACCAAGATCAGCTTCCAGTTGCACCATGGTTTTATCCAAAAGCTTGGCTTTATCACGGATAGAGCGGGGAACCCAGTCCTGTGCACGAAGTTCATCCAGGATTGCTCCACGGATGCGGAATTCAGCATAGGTTTTGAATTTATTGTCACGAGTGGAGTCGTACTTTTCAATCGCATCCATCAAACCGATGACACCTGCTGAAATAAGGTCATCCAGCTCGATATTGGAGGGAAGTCGTACCGCAATCTTCTGAGCGATGAACTTAATCAACGGAGCGTACTCTCTGATAAGATCATCTTTTTGCGTCGGAGCGAGCTTGCGTGGCTCTTCCTTGTACTTCTTCAACAATGCCGCATTTTTCCCCATATTTTCCCTCTTGAAGTCTATGTTATCAAACAGGTCCATGCCCTAAAAGTCCAATTCTCACATAACTGTGGAGTTGGACCTAAGCGCTCCCCACGACCTGATCCCAGAACATCTGCATGCCACCCGTGCTCTCGATTTGTTTGGAGGATTTCTCCACCTGATTACAAATTTGACGAATCGCCTTGGAAGATTCAGCACTGATATCGTGTCTCACAATGAGACGTTGCATTTGGTTTGCTTTTCGCAAAACCACATCATTGGGAACTGAGCCCCAATAATCCAGACCAATGTAGAGGAACTTGTTCACCACATCGTTGAAGCGCTGGTAAAGACCCAGACCTTCCTGTTCATCTCGCACTTGATTGCAAATAATAGAGAAGTGATTCACCTTGTACTGCTTGTGCAGAACCTTGATCAGCGCATAAGCATCCGCAAAACTTGCCGGATCCGGAGTGATCACCACAGATACCGTCTGAGCCGCCGAGTTCAGGAACAAAACGTTTTCAGCAATCCCCGGGGCGGTATCAATCAGCAGATAGTCAAAACCCAGAGGCAAAGCACTGACGGCTTCCACCATGGCTCTTCTTTCGAAATGATTCAGATGATTGAATTCAACCACCCCACTGCCACCTGGAATCAGAAAGACGTCCTTGGACACTTCCATCAGGATGTCGCGCATTTCCTTGCGACCGGCGATAATGTCATGCATGTTTCCGGAAGGACGAACACCGAACAAAATGTCCACGTTCGCCATCCCCAGGTCCCCGTCCAGGATCAGCACTTTCTTCCCTTTTTGAGCCAAAGACAAAGCCAGGTTCGCCACCAGAGTGGTCTTCCCCACCCCGCCTTTGCCGGAAGTGATGCTGATCGTGCGTGTGCGCTGCATATCAAAAGCGTTCATATTTCTCATACAGCTTCAGAGTCCTGTTGTTTAAGTTTCGTGATTCTGAAAATCAGATCCAAAAGACGCTCTTTGGTTGCGAACTCGAAGTCCTCTGGCACGCGCGGACCGATACCGAAGGAATGCAATGGCACATCAAAGCGTTTCATAAAGTTGTAAATAGTCCCGTGCTGGGTGGATTCATCCAAAGACGTGAAGATCACATCTTTATAACCCAGAACAGAATATCTGCGGCCCAGCTCAGTCGCATCGCTGTCTTTGGCGTTGGTTGACAACGTCAGATGAATATTTGGATTCAATGCCGCCGGAGGAAGTAGGCTTTTCAGCATATGAATCTCGTCGTTGCTTTTCAGGCTCAGGCCCGTGTAATCCACAAGCACACAATCCACATTCGCCAGATAGCGCATCAGATTCGTCCAGTCATTCTGGGTGCGAATCACCGAGAATGGCACATTCAGAATCTGCGCATAGATCTTCATCTGATCAGCCGCGCCCACTTTGAAAGTGTCTGTTGTGAACAGAGCAATCTTTTTGCCTTCACGAACCACCATCTGGCTGGCCATTTTGATCAAAGCAGAAGTCTTGCCGCTGCCCGCTGGGCCCACAAAGCAGTGGATCTTCCCTTGAGTCGGATTCTGGGCAATCTTGGTGTTATCCAAAACATGGCGGGCCACATAGGCTTCAACCAAAGATTTATTTTTCAATTTCAAAGCCGGAAGAGTCTCCTGAGCTGTAGTCAGGATCTCTGCCGCGATTTCCGGAGCCATGCCCGCTTTCGTCAGCTTTTCAAAAACGAAACTCAGGTCATAGTTGATGCCATAGTCTGCACCCGGGTGAGAACCCGTGAACGTCTGAGGCATCTGCTGGAACTGAGTGATCACCTGTTTCAGGCTGGCGATTTCATTTTTCAATGCAATCACTTCCGGGCTTTCCGCTGCAACCACCGGTCTTGCCACTGGTGCCGCTTTTACTGGCGCCGGAGCTGGGGCAGCCGCCTTGCGTGGAGCCGAGTTACCACTGCGGGAGAAAATTTCATCCTGCTCCTGGAAGGCATTCAAAGCTCTTTGAGCGGCGTTGCGAACCCGTGTTTCGGATTCATCTTCAATGTCGATATAACGACGCTGAGTGATCGGAGTTGGTGCCGTGTTCTTTTGCACATGCTTTTCCACCATTTTGTGGATCAGCTCTTTCTGCTGGCGGGCTGTGCTGTTCTGGAAACGGGCACGATCCTGCTCGCGCAGGCGAGATTCAGCAAACTTCTTTTTCTGCAGGGTTTCCTCAGAGACTGCTGCGGTGATTTCCACGCTGCCTTCCCCGACAAGACCGAAGCTCTTGTTGTTGTCACGAGCCGACAGAATGATGGCATCAGGACCCAGCTGGGTCTTGACCATCTCGAGGGCTTCTTTCATGGTACGCGCTTCAAATTTCTTAACCTGCATGGCTCATCTCCACGAGTGCAACCGATTTCACATCCGCATCCGAAGACAACTCATTGTGTGAAAGCACCACAAGCTGCGGGATAAAACGGGAAGTTAACTTATACAAATGACGGCGCGATGTCGGGCTGGTCAGCAGGATCGGCTGACCGGCCACTTCCGGATGGTGTTCCACCGTCCGCGCGATTTCGTTGATCAGACGATGGGCCGTCGTCGGATCCATAACCAGCTGAACCCCCTGCTCTGTCTGCAACAGGGAGTTGGCAATCAGCTCTTCAATGTGCGGGTGCAATGTCATCACCGGGATATTGCCCATATCCGTGGTGTACTTCGCAGTGATACCGCGAGCCAGACCACGACGAACCTGTTCAGTCAGAACCTCGATGTCCTTAGTGCGAGGCGCATCGTCGGCCAAAGTTTCAAAGATTGTCAGAAGATCACGGATGGAAACCTGTTCTTTCAACAGGTTCTGCAACACGCGAACCACAGATCCCAGTGGCAGAAGATCCGGCACCAGCTCTTCAACCACTTTCGGATGAGACTTCTTGAAGTTCTCAATAAGAGTGGAAGCTTCCTGACGACCCAGAAGTTCATGCGCATGAGTACGGATAATCTCGGTAAGGTGAGTGGCCATAACCGTCGGCAGATCCACCACGGTGTAACCGGCAACTTCAGCGTCTTCTTTACGCACAGGCGAAATCCACAAAGCATCCAGGCCAAACGCCGGTTCTTTGGTTGGAATCCCCTCGATACGCTCGGCCACATTGCCCGGATCCATTGCCAGAAGTGCTTCCGGACGAAGGGTGCCACCACCCACGCGGTTGCCCTTGATCATCAGGCGGTATTCGCCCGGGGCCAACTGCAGGTTGTCGCGGATGTGGATACTTGGAACCACAATCCCCAGATCCAAAGCAAACTGCTTGCGGATACTGACGATACGCTCCAGCAGGTCACCGCTGTGATCGGACTCAACAATATTGATAAGGCCATAACCCACTTCCAGCTCGACCATGTCCAGCGGAAGCATCGTTTCGATATTTTCTTTTTTCGGAGCAGTCAGCGCCGCTTCGGATTGTTTCTTGGCGACTTCAGCCTGTTCGGCGCGGGCTTTTTTGATAACCCAGGAAGTTCCGCACAACAAACCACCCATCAGCAGGAACGGCAATGTCGGCAGCCCCGGCACCAGACCCATAAGAACCAGAACCGCGCCAGAAATCATCACGGCACGAGGCTTCACAAACAACTGACCTGTGACCTCTTCACCAACGTCTTTGTCAGAGTTGGAAGTACGAGTCACGATGATACCGGCCGCGGTGGAGATCACAAGCGCCGGAATCTGGGACAACAGACCATCACCGATAGTCAGCATGGTGTAGTATTTGGCAGCCGTTCCGACATCCAGACCTTTTTGGATCACACCAATACCCAAACCACCGATCACGTTGATCAGGGTGATGATGATACCGGCAATGGCATCACCACGGACGAACTTGGAGGCACCATCCATCGCTCCATAGAAGTCCGCTTCACCTTCCACCTGCTTACGGCGTTTGCGCGCTTCGGCTTCGGTGATGTGACCGGAGTTCAACTCTGCATCGATGGACATCTGTTTACCAGGCATTGCATCCAAGGTGAATCGGGCTGCAACTTCCGCCACGCGCCCGGAACCCTTGGTGATAACCATGAAGTTGATGATCATCAGAATCAGGAACATCACAAAACCGATGACGTAGTTACCACCAACCACAAAGTTGGCGAAAGACGCGATCACGTGACCTGCCGCCTGTTCACCTTCGTGACCGTGGGTCAGGATCAAACGGGTGGTCGCCACGTTCAGGGCCAGACGGAACAAAGTCGTCATCAGAAGCAATGACGGGAAGGATGTGAAATCCAGAGCGCGATCGGTATAGATACTTACCAGCAGGATCAGGATGCTGATCGCCAACGAGAAAGTCAGTGCCAGATCCAGCATCATCGGCGGAAGCGGGATGATCATCACGGCCAATACGGCAAGCAAGCCCACGGCAATGAACAAGTCCGTGTTCTTGGTGATCTTGTCAAATCGTTTTAAGAACTGAAACAACTGATCCATTATCTTTTCTTCCTACGCAAACGGTAAACGTATGAAAGCACTTCAGCCACAGCCACGAAGAGCTCCCGGGGAATAACCTGTCCAATTTTCAAAGTCTTGAAGATCGTGCGCGCCAGTGGTTTGTTTTCCACGATCGGCACATTGTTTTCGCGCGCGATTTCCTTGATCTTTTCCGCCACGTGATCCGCACCCATCGCCACGATTTGCGGTGCCGGCAGATTGTCCGAATACTTCAGAACCACTGCAATGTGGGTCGGATTGGTGATGACGACGTCCGCCTTCGGAATCTCGGACATCATGCGCTTGCTCGCCATTTCGCGCTGAATGCGGCGAATGCGCGACTTGATCATCGGATCACCCTCGCGCTGCTTGTGTTCTTCCTTGACCTCTTGCTTGGTCATCATCATTTTCTTTTCAAGATCAAATCGCTGATAGAAATAGTCAGCACCGGCAATCACCAGCATCACGGCACCGACACCACCCAGAAGCTTCACCACGATCACACCAATGTAGGCGATGATCTGATCGATGGAATAAGTCAGCATGTATGGCACCTGCGTGACTTCACTGCGCAGCAGGAAGTAAAGCACCATGGCCACGGCACCCATTTTCAAAATGGACTTCAAAGCTTCGACCAGGGCACGCATGCTGAAAACACGCTTGAAGCCCTCAACCGGATTTACTTTTTCAAAATTAGGGGAAACAGCGTCTTCGACCTGCAGGAAGCCGATTTGCACAATTGAAGAGGCGGCGCCGATGATACCGGCAAACAAAAGAACCGGTGCAATCAGGATCATGGCTTTCACACCGCAGTACTGGGCCGCTTCGGTAAAGTTACCTTCACGCACCATTTTCACCATGTCGTCGCCGAAAGAGTGCTGGAAAACCTCGTACATTTCCTTGAAGAAAAAACGGCCCAAAGCATACACGCCACCAGCCGCCGCAAGTAACATTACTGCGGACGCCAGCTCCTTTGTATGTGCAACGTTCCCTCGTTTGCGAAACTCTTCCCGTCTCGCGTCCGTTGCTTCTTCGGACTTTTCGCCGTTATCTTCAGCCATCTCGTTCCTTCCTAGAACTTAAAAGCCTTACCCTATAAGTGTTTCATCACATCAAACAGTTTGCTAGCTGTGATTTCAACAACCCCATTCATTTCCATAATCAAAAGCGGAAGGCAGATAAACACCACTGCCATACCCAGCATGATCGTCACCGGCATACTTGTTACCAGGACGTTGATCTGGGGGACCGCTCTTCCCAGAATACCCATTGCCAGATTGGCAATCAGGATCGCCACCAGTACCGGGGCACACATCTTGATCGCCATTACAAATGCAACTTGTCCGAATACGGCGATTTCCGCAAACGGACCAAAATTCAAAGCCAAAGAACTGACCGGCACAAGCTCATAGCTTTGCGCGATCGCACTGATCAGCATGTGATGGCCATTGATGGCCAAAAACACCAAAGTCGCCATGGCAGAATAGAACTGCTCGATCACCCCACCCTGGGAACCCATCATCGGGTTATAAAGCTGAGCCGCGCTCAGACCCACGCTCATGGAAACCAGGTCCCCTGTCATACTGACCACAAAGAAGAACAACCGGGTTAAAAAACCAAGAGCCAATCCGACAATCAATTCTCGGACTGCCAAGCCAATGATTTCATTGGAAATTACGAGATAGTCGACGTTGCCGACTTTGACCACCGGGTAAAGCACCATACTCAATACCAGAGAAAGCAGGATCTTAACCGGCGTATTCACCAACGGAGAGCCAAAAACCGCGGAAGAGATCACATACGCCAGCATGCGCAGCAGAACCAGCGCAAACAGCAGAATCTGAGCCTCGGTCATCGCACTCCAGTTCAGCACTATTCCCTCACCATCACGGCAATATTTTCAAAAAGATTCACAGTGTAAGAGCTCATTACGTCCATCATCCATGGCCCGGCCAGAACGAACACCGCCGCCACCACAATCATCTTTGGAATGAAGGTCAACGTCGCCTCATTGATCTGAGTCAGAGCCTGGAAGATACTGACTGCCAAACCCACGACCAGCGTGCTGATCAAAAGTGGCGCCGCCAGCATGGCTGTCGTGCGAAGAGCGTCTTGTCCCAGTCTGATTACCAATTCATCTGTCATTATTCACCTCACCCGAAACTCTTGACCATGGAACCGATGAGCAAACCCCATCCATCCACCAGGACAAAAAGCATGATCTTAAAGGGCAACGAAATCACAACTGGAGGAAGCATCATCATACCCATCGCCATCAAAACGCTGGCAGCGACGATGTCGATCACCAGGAATGGCAGGAAGATGATAAAGCCGATCTGGAAGGCCGTTTTCAATTCGGACACCACAAAGGCCGGAACCAGAACCATTGTCGGAACATCGGCACGGGTTTTTGGTTTTTCAACTTTGGAAAGTTTAATGAACAATGCCAGATCCGAATCACGGGTCTGATTGAACATGAACTTGCGCAAAGGCGCGAAAGTTCTTTCAATCGCCTGATCCTGGGAAATCGTGCCAGCCATATATGGCTGGATGCCGTTGGTGTTCATTTCGTTGAACGCCGGCTGCATCACGAAGAAAGTCAAAAACAAAGCCAGTCCGACCAGAAGCTGATTCGGTGGCATCTGCTGCACACCCATCGCCTGACGCAGGAAGGACAGCACAATAATAATACGGGTGAAACCGGTCATCATGATCAGGATCGCCGGTGCCAAAGTCAGCACCGTCATAACCATGATCAACTTCACCGCGTTCACAACCTCATTTGGGTTGTCGGTTGTCTTGAAACCCAGGTTCATTGTTGGCAATGTCACTTGGGCAAACGCACTGGAACCGAAGAAGAATACCAGAGGCAAAAGAAGCAGACTCCAAAGAGCCCATTTATTTCTGATCACTGAAAAGACCTCATGCCTTTAAGACGTTTGGAAACGATATCCTTGATTCCACTGATCGCAAATTCCTCGTCCAGATCCAGATCCTTGGCGCTGCGTTTGCGCGAAGGCGGAGTTTCCTCTTCAGCCGCCGTGTCGTCGAAGTCCACATTTTTGGAATTGGACTGACCCAGAACTTTGCCGAAGCTTTGTGGCGCTTCTTCAGGCACTTCGTCATCCAGAAGGGACAGGGACTTGATCATGGAGATATTATGATCCGTCACACCGATCAGGATGGACTCGCCCGCCACGCGCACGATTGCCAGACTTTTCTTCGGACCCAGGTAGTGCTGCTGCAAAACCTTGATCTGCGTCTGATGTTTCATCGCTTTGGGAACTTTATACTTGCGCAGGAAGAAGAACGCGCCCGTACCCACAACACCCAGCATGGACAGGGTGAAAAGAATACGGAAAAGTCCGCCGCCTTCAGAGGCCGCTTTCTTGTTGGATTCCAGATTCAGAAGAATCTCGGATTCTTTGCGGTTGTCATTTTTAGTGACATCCTTTGACTCTGTCTTTGGCAGATCATTTGGCTCTGCTGTCGCGGCCGCGGAAAGCTCCTGGGATTCAGACGCTGCCGCCGTTGGCGTGGACGCCTGCTCCGCATGGGCAGAAACTGAAACTACAAAGATCAAAGAAAGCAACCAACGCATCTTCATACCTCTTATCTGAGCTGCTCTACGCGCTCAGCAGGTGAAATAATATCCGTCAAACGCACGCCGAACTTTTCGTTCACCACCACGGCTTCGCCGCGGGCGATCAACTTGTCATTCACGTAAACTTCCATCGGCTCACCCGCCAGCTTGCTCAGCTCGATCACGGAACCCTGAGTCAGGTTCAGCAGTTCGTTCACCGGCATTTTGGTACGGCCCAATTCCACTGACACTTTCAAAGGGATGTCGAGGATCAGGCTCAGGTTTCTGTCTTTATGTGTTGGCATCTCGCTGGAAGCTTTTCTTCCGCTGGATTCAGCCATACCGGCAGCTTCCGCCACCAGCTGATCCGCCAGATTATCCAATGTATCGTCGCTCATTCATCCCCCTACTTTTCCACCGGTCTGGTCACTTGCACAGCCACGGTTCCATGATGTATTCCGTAATAACCTTTAAACTTTCTGACACCTTCGACCGCCACGTCGAATTCACCCGAAGCATCCTGATCCAGCGGAATCACATCGCCGACTTTCAGGTTCATGAGATCTTTCAGCTTGATCTCGGTTTCGCCCAGGTTCACTTTGATCTCCATGTCTGTTTCCAGAAGCTGTTCCTGGATGATCGCAGTCCAAAGCTTTTTGTCTGTCTGATCGGTTTCAACCTGGAAACCGGTCTGCAGTTTTTGTTTGATCGGCTCGATGGTCGCGTAAGGAATCACGATAGAGATCGTGCCCGTCGCGTTTTCAAGCTCCACGTCAAACGTGGAGGCAATAACCACGTCCGTCGGAGGCACGATACCCACGAACTGCGGGTTCACCTCGGTACGAACAAAAGAACAGCCGATCTTTTCAATGGAGGCCCACGCCATTTCCATATCGTTGATCGCCAGACCCACCACCTTTTGGACAATGGAAAGCTCAATTGGGGTGAAGTCCTTGCCGTCGATTTTTGTATAAGGACGGTCAGCACCGCCAAAGAAACTGTCAACCAGTGCGTAAGCCAGCTTGCTTTCGATCACGAACAGTGCGGAACCACGCAGGTTTCCGAAACGCAGCACCGACATGCACGTCGGCATTGGCAATGTATTGATGAACTCCCCGAATTTCAGGAATTCAGTGGAAGTCAGTGTGATGGAAGCGATTTTACGCAAAGCAGATGACAAAGAAACGCGGAAGGCACGCATGAATTTCTCGTAGATAACTTCCAGTTGAGGAAGGCGGCCACGAATAATACGGTCCTGGCTGGTAAGGTCATAAGAAACGATCTTGCGCTCGTCGACTTTACCGACGTTCTGCGCTTCGGGCTTGGACGCCTCTGGCGAGCCCACGTCCCCGTCAGAGACCGCGGCTAACAGAGCATCCACTTCACTTTGTGAAAGAACCTGATTCATAGTCCTGCCTTAGTTATAAATAAACTCGGTGAAGAACACGTTGGAAATCTTTCCCTGAACCAGGAAAGAGTTGATGGTGTCCTTGATTTCACTGCGAAGACTGTCTTTGCCTTCCCTGGAGGAAACATCCTCATAGGTCTTGCTGGATAGAATAATAATAATGATGTCGCGGATCTGGGCTTTGCGCTTTTCCAGCTCTTCCATGACGTGGCTGCCGGTCACTTCCAGCTCCATGTTCACTTTTGCGACTTTACGGCCTTTAGAGCCCGCCAGATTCACAATAAAGGTTTCCAGAGGAACGACTTTACCGATGACCTCTTTTTCTTCAGTGGCCTCTTTGTGCTGAGCTTCTGCTTCGCCTTTGATCACTTGTTCAATTTTAGGTTCTGCCGCCTCTTTTTTGCGATTGGAATAGAGCATGAATCCAACACCTGCAACGACGAGCATATTAACGACCGCCAAGGCAATAAGTAGAATAGGCTTTTGTCCAGATCCCCCGCTCGGAGCTGACGATACATCCGATGCTGCCGCTTTTTCTTCAGCCACTTCATCCTCCATGATGAATGACCACATAGTGGTCCTATCAAGATTGAAAGCAACACGGATGCCAACAGGACCTTCGCCGAGGGCCAGTGACTGCGGGACAACATATTTGAATTGGGGCAATTTTTGCCCCTGTGGTGAATGTTTGCCGGGTAGTAATTCTATGACAGGCGCCAAAGTTTTGGCGCGAAAATTTGACTATTTCGCCAAACAGGCGCCCCATAAAGGTAGCAACTATGACTAAGGAGGTTCTTATGAACAAGGATATCTTCCAAGGCAAAATCAAGGAAATATCGGGCGAGCTTCGCAAAAAATGGGGAGCCCTGACCGATGATGACATTCAAAAAACCAAAGGCAACATGGAAGCCTTAAGCGGATTGGTTCAGCAGAAAATCGGACTTTCCAAAGAAGAAGCGTCAAAACAAGTTTCTGAGTTCATGACCAAAATGGACAGAAAGTTCGAAGGCAAAGCCGAATCAGCTTCCGACAAGGTGAATTCAAAAATCGACGACATCAAAAACAAGCTGTCTCACTAAGCCCCCGACTGTGGTCGAGGGAAGGAGAAGTTATGGACAAGCAGGTATTTGAAAACAAATTTGGCGATTTCTCTAACGCCTTGAAACAGAAGTTCGCCGGGCTGAACCTGACCGACGAAGAAATAAAAAAAGCGATGAAAAATCCCGATGAACTGATCACCCTGGTTTCTGCAAAAACAGGAATCTCCAGAGAAGAAGCTGATAAGCGTGTGCATCAGGCCATGAGCACCGTGGGCATTGATGACACTCAAGTCAAAGGCTTCATGGAAAAGTGGGGCGACAAGGTCGGTGATAAGATAGCTGAAATCAAAAACAAATTCAGCCATTGACGAATAAAAAAGGGAGGCACCACCTCCCTTTTTTATTTATCTGACTTTCAGCTTTCCAGTGCGTTGATTCATTGTGCTGTTGAGCACCACTCGCAACACGAAAGATTCCAAATGATGTCTGAGTTCACTTGAATCCGGAGTGACTTTGTAAACGGAAAAATAGGTGACCATTTCCTTGAACTTGGGCTGTCGATACGTGGCCTTGTTAGACGCCAGAGCCCATAGCTGTTTTGGTGCAGCTCTATTCAGGGTTTGGTTCATCTCTACTTTAAGACGACTTGCTTTACCGAAATACAAAAGCTTTTTGGAGGAATCATAAAGAGCATACAGACCAGAGTCATTGGGAACGCTCTTGGCGCTTGCTAAGGGCGCCAGCTCAAACAAGGGGTCAATGTGTTCATTCCCGAAGTATTTTTCCAGATACTTTTTAAGTGTCTTTTCACTAACGGCACTTTTTCCGTTGAGATAGTTTGCAAGACCCGAGGATTTAATAATGAGCTTCACGCTCCAGGCGCGCTTGTGAAATTGGTTTAGCACCCCTTAGGTAATCTGAAATGCCCTCCAGGCCTCTCTCTTCGGTAAAAAATAGCCGATTGTTTACACCCCCCGTTAATAAAAACTGTGGCTCCCCCATCACGGGGACTTGAAATGCCCGCCAGTCTGGTGGTATCTAGTGGATCACTTTTAAGGAGATACCCATGGCTCGTCTGATCTTTTCTGTCCTATCCATGATCCTGGCTTCTGGCGCGGCTCACGCTGACATCACTTTGAACAAGGTTATTGATGGCTCTGTTGCTTATTGTGATTCTTCCCGTGGCACCCCGGAAGCAAAAGCCAAAGTTGTTCAGTTGTCCCTGATCAACGCTTCTTCCAGCGATGAAGAACAACAAACCACCCTCCGCGTGGCTATGGTGAAATGCCAAAACTCCCAGTGGGTTCTTGATTCTGCTCCGACTCGTGAATCCTATGTTGCACCTAACGGCGCCAACGTTGAAATCACTTACAGCAACTATGAAATGCTTCTGGTGAACAAGCATTCTGAAGTTCTGCTGCAGACCGACCTTGAACACTTGAATCAAGGTGGCGTACAGGAGCAATCCGTGTCCTTCTTTAAAACCAGAGAAGTACCTCAGGACGTTGACGTTCTGATCCGCACCCGTAAGCACGTGAAAGCTGACAACGGTGTTGAATACTCTGAAACTGTGACCTTCGGTTCTTTCCGTATCCGTTTGAATTAAACGGCTTTTGAGCGCCCTTTTTGTGTTTTATACCTGTCAAAAATCCTGACAGTTTCTTTCCTGAAAAGGGCGTACTATAAGGTCTCTTATTTACAAGGGGACCTTGATGAAAAATGCCTTGCCATACATTCTGGGGACAGCGCTTTTCTGCACTGCCTTTTCTGCCTCTGCAGCCCAGCAGGACAACATCAATCGTAAAATCATTTCTCAGGGAGTGCCTGCCGATGCGGTCAATCGCCTGAGCAAATTCATGTATGAAAACCGCGGCCGCAGCTTCCAGCAGGACACCTACACCTGTGAAGGCAAAGACCCGGCCAGTGTGCGCCCTTGCGAAGAAGTCAAACGCAACCGCAGCAGCAAGTACGTCACCCTGAACAGCCCACAGTATGTGGTCATCGTGGATTATTCTGCGCCGTCCACCGAAAGACGTTTTTATTTTATCAACCTTCGCAACGGCGCGGTTGAGAAATACTACACCTCTCACGGCATTGGCAGTGGTGATGGCAACTATGCTTATCGCTTTAGTAACACCAAAGATTCCCGCCAGACGTCACTGGGAATTTATCTGACCGGAGAAGTGTATACCGGATCTTACGGAAAAACCCTGCGCATGTACGGCCTGCAAAGATCCAACGATCAGGCTTACAACCGCGATATCGTTGTGCATGGAGCCTGGTATGTCGGCGAGGATTTCATTAATATGATCAATAAAAAAACCGGACAGCCTTACGGCCGCCTGGGTTTAAGCTGGGGTTGCCCGGCGTTGTCTTTGTCGATGGCGGAAAAGCTGATTCCGCTGTTGAAGGGTGGCAGCGTGATCTATCACTACCACCCAGCGTTGGTGGATGAGGCCCAGTCGGGCCGTCTGGTTTCCACCAAGAAAAAGAATTAGTCTGTGCCCTCGCTCAGGCGAGGCACAAGGACCTTTTGAATCTCTGTGACCATATCGGCATTTCCCGCCACGATCGAATTCTTATAGGGCGTGTAGGCTTCACCGCGGTAAGTCTGCACGACGCCACCAGCTTCCTCGACAAGAAGAATTCCTGCAGCTGCATCCCATGGTTGAATATTGCGTTCCCAATAACCATCAAAAACACCGCGCGCCACTTGCGCCAGATCATAAGCCGCAGCGCCAGGACGGCGAACACCACGGCATTTGCGAACCATGTCGTCAAAGATTCTCAGCTGTTCAGAAATCACGTGTTCATGCTCTGACACAAAACCCGTGGCCAGCAGGCCTTTCTTCAGTTCGGTGTTCTTGCTGACTCGCAAAGGCTTGCCGTTGACGAATGCACCCTGCCCGCGAATCGCGGTGTATGTTTCATTCAACATCGGTACATCAATCACGGCGAGCTGAATTTGACCGTCGATTTCCAAACCCAAGCTGATGCAGAAAATCGGAAAACGATGAACATAGTTTGTGGTCCCATCCAGTGGATCCAAGATCCAGCGCCCATTTGCGCCTGCCTTGCTCCACGCGACCTTTGTCCCGGTTCCGTGAGATGCGGCGAAGGTTTCCTCGCCCAGGAACTCGATTTCCGGAAAATTTTTCCTAAGATGCTCTGCAATGACTCTTTCTGATTCTTTGTCGGCTTCGCTGACAAGGCCCGCTTGGAACTTTTCCTCGACGTGCTCTAAGTTACCGAAATAATTGAGAAGCACCTGTCGGCCCAGGTTCACAGCTTCAATAGCTTGACCTAAGACCTGCTTCCAATCCCTTGATTTTACGCTGTTTTCCACGCTTTCCCCTTCGGGCAGGACCCTTGGATGATTGACCAGTTCAGAGGATTAACGCTAACATGTTTGCAGGGCCAAAGGAAGGGCCCGAAACTTAAGCATTCAAGCGGGTTTAAAAATTATGAGGATTGAAAAAATGAGTTCTAAAACGGATGTGATGGTGAAACTAGCTTTAGTTTTCTTTATTTCTTTGCTGTCTTTCTCTATCGGTACATTTGTAGGCAAGAAGTACAGTGACAACCAACATCAGCTGGCTGCTTTGGAACCTCAAAAATCCTCTCACACCCAAGAGCGTGAAGTGGCTTCTGTTTCTGAACACGGGACCTCAGAAGGCAAAGTGGGCGCGATGACTGATGAAGAGATCGCGAAACTTGCTGAAGAATTCGTGGCGGATGAAACGACTCCTGTAACAACTGAAAACGAAGCAACACCAGCTCACGGTGAACACGCGGCTCCTGCCAGTCACCACGGTGAAATCGCTGAAACAAAAGTTGAATCCAAAGAACCTAAAGTTGAGACTCACAAACCGAATCCAACCAAAGGTGACAAAACTCCTGTAACCCAGCACAACGAACCATCTGAAGCTGCGAAAAACGTAGCGGCAGGCAAAGCTCCAACAACTTTGGAAGCAGCAGAAAAGAAAGTAACGGCGAAAGAAGACCGTCTGCCTTCTTCCCTTCCTAAAGATGTGGCTCAGTTCGCAGTGGGCAAATTCACTGTGCAAGTGGCGTCTTATGCTGATGAAGCAGAAGCTCAGAAAATGGCTTCTGACCTGAAAAACAAAGGTTATAGCGCGTTCTATATCCCGGCAAATATCAAAGGCAAAACCTGGTTCCGCGTAAGTGTTGGCCAGTTTGCGACTCAGAAAGAAGCTCAAGCTTACCGCACAGAGCTTGTGACTAAAGCGAAAGTCGGCTCTGCGATCGTTCAAAAGATCACTGAGTAATTGTTCACCCGCTTTTAATTAAATTCCTAAGGAAGCCTCGTTCGAAAGAACGGGGCTTTTTTTATAGCGGAACCACCAGGCCCGCACGCAGAACAGCACCCAAAGTCGGATTCGGATCAAAATCAGACCCCAGCAATGCCCGGCCTTCCATCCCCACGGTCACACCATACTGACTGGTGCTTAAGATAAACAGCTCAAGCCCTGCAGACAATCCACCCATCACCTTCATTCCGGTTTTATCAGAACGACTGTCGGTCATGAATCGGGTGATGACTTCTTCCTCGTAACCACCAACGCCGGCACCGAAATAAATCACTCCGCGCATGCCGCCTTCTTTGCCGCTTAAGACATTGTACCGGCCCCACAGGGTCATATCCTGATGACGGCGCTCGATGCTGGAGGTGCTGTTGCCGGTGGTGTCCGTGAAGCTTGCGTATTCCACCAGAAGGCTGTAGCGATTGCGATGATAGCCGATGGAAAAGTTCCGTGGCTGACGGGCTTCCAGATCACCGGAATTGCCGCGCTCATAGCGCATTTCATAGCCAAACGGATAAGCCGCCAGCAAGGACACCGGCGCCTCCGTGGGCGTCTTCATTCGCGACTCTTGGGCAAAAGCACTTACGGACAACAAGAATAACAACAATCCCGCGACGAATTTCATTTACTTCACTTCCCGTGCTTCAGGATTTTCGGCCGTCGCTGATTTAATCACCCAGCCAGTTTCTTCCACACAGGAATAAACCATCGGAGTTTCTGCAGAAGTTTCCAGAACCTCAGCCAGGAATTCGCATTCTTTCTTTTTCATTTCGCCCAGTTCTTTAACCAGGCTTTGAACGAACTGATCATGCGTATAGTAAGTGTCTTTCTTTTCAGCCAGATCGACCTTCAAAGACGGCAGCATCTTGATAACCAGCTTTGCCACTTCTTTGCGGGCGGCAAGATCTTCAAGGCCGCGTTCTTTGGAATAGATGTCCGTGAACTTTTTCAGCACGCGGGAAAACTGCGTTCCCACCGTGTAAGCATAACCCGTGACATAGTCGCGGAACTTCGTGCGTTCACCGGAAGCATGGAACAGCTCCAGGTTATTACGCACGACTGTTTTATTCGGAAGCTCATAGATACCAAACAGATCACTGACCTCAAGGGAACGAACGCGTTTCTGGCTTGGCAGGGACTGAGCGATGAAATCAGGATTCCCGGTGTACATCCAGCCCCAGAAATCAGCCAGGCCTTCATTCAGACCGCGCATCATCGCCAAACGGTGGAATTTCAAAAGAGTTGCTTCATCCAATTCATCACCGATCAGCACCGGCTTTTCGCGACGACCACGACCGGACAAGTCTTCTTGTACGATACTGGCGTCATCCATAAAGGAATCGCGGCTGTGTACACCGGCATCGTCATCGACGACGTCCTTCAAAACCAGTTTAAAGAACAGAGAATGGAAATGCTCATGCGCCAGAATCCCGCCATTGATTGCGATTGCCAGACCGTCTTGCGTGTAAGGCACCACCAGCATGGAATCGGTGGCTCCGTCATAAAATGCGTTATTGGCTCCGGAAGAACCTTTCACTCTGACACCCACGCCCACATCACGCGGCCACTGGTTCACACCACCAGCGCCCAGCTCTTCATCAAGCAGCGCCAGCTTCTGTGTGTGAGCATAAATGGTGACCAGTTGCTGGGTCATTTCGTTGGCCGGGATAAAATCACCGGATTTATTTTTGATAAAGCGAGCCACGGCAGGACGGCCGTGCAGGGAGTTATTGGTAATGCGCGGGCTGAGGAAAAAACGAACGAATTTACCGGTGACGGTCTGAAGGTCTTCAATTCCAAGCAGCTCTACCGTCTGCAGGGAATAACCGGCCTTGGAGTTGCTTTGTGGTGCCAGTACGCGGACATTGCCGGACTGATCAGCGCTCTCAGACTGCGGGGCACAAGCGCCCAAGGCGCCTGCGACTAGAATTGCTGCTGTGATCCGGCTAAAAACGCGCTTCACAAAGTCCTCTCTAAGTTCTATAAACGGAGGGGTTCTCTCGCTCACTTGACTTATTGCGTTATAGTTATAGTGGAAAATGGCGAAAACCTCAATGAAAACTTAGGGATAGACAAACTTTGTCAGTCTCACCAGAAGTTCGACAGCCCCTGCAAACGCACATTAAGGAAGCCGCCATGGATGTACTTGATTTTGTTACGAAAAATCTGAACCCCGCGCAGAAGGATGCCGTCGAAACCCTGGAAGGGCCTTTACTTATCCTTGCCGGCGCCGGATCTGGCAAAACCCGCGTCCTTACCCACCGCATGGCCAATATGATCGGCCAAGGGGTCGCGGCTTCCGATGAAATCCTGTGTGTGACCTTTACCAATAAGGCCGCCAAAGAGATGGAACATCGTATTTACAAGATCCTGGCGGACATGGGTGCCATTGTTCACACCCAGCTTTGGATCAATACCTTCCACAGCTTCTGTGTTCGCGTTCTGCGCCAGCACATCACACTTCTGGATTATAAGCCCTTCTTCGGAATCTATGATTCTTCCGATCAGCTAAGCCAGATCAAGAAAGTCATGACCGCTCTGGATATCAACGACAAGATGTATCCGGCAAAAAACTTCCAAAGCCGTATCAGCAGCGCCAAGATGATGGGTCTTTCCCCGGAAGGTTTGGAAAAGTCCTCGAAACGTCTGATGGATCAAAAGACTGTTGAAGTTTACAAAGCCTATGAGCGCGAAATGAAAAAGGCCAACAGCCTTGATTTCGATGATCTACTTTTGAAAACCTATGATCTGTTCCGCATGTACCCTGATGTTCTGCAGATGTATCAGAAAAAATTCCGCTACATCATGGTGGACGAGTACCAGGATACCAATCACATTCAGTATCTGCTGGTGCAGATGCTGGCTTCCGCTCACCGCAACCTGTGCGTGGTGGGTGACGAGGATCAGTCCATCTACAGCTGGCGCGGAGCCGACATCAAAAACATCCTGGATTTTGAAAAAGACTTCCGCGATGCGAAGGTGATCAAGCTTGAGGAAAATTACCGATCCAGCGCGAATATCGTCAATGGCGCCACGGCTGTGATCAAAAATAATTCCCAGCGCAAAGACAAAACTCTTTTCACCTCCAACGAAGCCGGTGATCTGATTCACGTGCGCGAAGAAAAAAACGAATACGAAGAAGGCCGCTTCGTTGCAAAGACCATCCAGTCGATGATCAACGAAGGCGAAGGCTCGCACAACGACTATGCGATCTTCTATCGCACCAATGCCCAATCACGGGTGCTGGAAGAACAGCTGCGCACCATGGGTATTCCGTATCGCCTGGTCGGCGGCGTGCGCTTCTATGAGCGCATGGAGATCAAGGACATGATTTCTTACATGAAACTGTCCATCAACCCGGCAGATGATATCGCCCTGAAGCGCATCATCAACGTCCCCGCGCGCGGTATTGGCAAAACCACCATTGAAAAAATCGAAGAATACGCGGCCCACAAGAACCTGAGCATGTTCGAAGCAGCTGAAAAATCCTGCGACGAGCGCCTGTTCAATGCCGGCACCACCGGCAAGATCCGCCGCTTTGTTGATCTGATGAAAGACCTTCAGCAAAATGCCCAGCACCTGAAACTGCTGGAATTCTTTGCCGTGGTTCTGGATCGCACGGAATATCTGGCCGCTTTGAAAAAAGATGAATCCCCGGAATCCCAGGCACGTATCGAAAACTTGGAGGAACTGGACAACGCCATTGCCCAGTTCGTGCAAGAGCGTGGTGAAGAATCCACGCTGATCAGCTTCCTGGAAGAAATGGCTCTGGTGAACGACGTGGATTCTTTGAATCAGGAACAGAACTCGGTCACCATGATGACTCTGCACATCTCCAAGGGTCTTGAATATCCTTACGTGTTTGTTGTGGGCCTTGAGGAAAATCTTTTCCCAAGTGCTCGCAGTGCGGAAAGTGACAGTGAAGAAGATGTAGAGGAAGAACGCCGTCTGGCTTATGTGGGCATGACCCGCGCTCGCCAGAAACTGTGGTTGACCTACGCGAAAATGAGACGCGTGTGGGGCCAGGAGCAGTTCAACCCGCCTTCACGATTCATCAAGGAAATCCCGCAGAACCTGATCGACTTTAAAACCTCAGCCGAAGCGCCGCGTTTTATGGCCCGCTATGGTTCCAGCTCTTATGACTCTGACTTTGGCGGCACACCGAAATGGGGCGCAACCAGCTCTGACCGCAATCGCGCTCGCACGCAGAGTTATGATGATGCTCAAGACTTCCCGGATTACGACAATGAAGGGAGCGGATCTGCGCCATTCTCTAAAGGTATGCGCGTAAGACACCCGACATTTGGGGTCGGCACTGTGTACGCAACTGAAGGCACCGGCGAAAACTTCAAGGTCAGCGTGATGTTCACGGATAAAACTGTGAAGAAATTCGTGGTGAAGTACGCCCGCTTGGAGCGCGTATAGTCATATTTTTTTTGTTGCCAAAATGAGGATAACTGACAAACTTCTTCGGGTTACTAACAAGGAGTAATTAATGAAAAAGTTGATCGTTGTCCTTTGTGTTCTGTCCTCTTCTGTTTCCTTCGCAGCTAGAAATGTTGCTTCCAACGGCGGCAACAAAACTGCCAGCATCAATCTGGGTATGACCAGTTCTGCATTGAACATCGGTGGTCGTATGGAATTTGACGATGCCCAAGGCGCGCTGGGTGCTTACGTGTTCATGCAAACTGAAAAGAAAGACGCTGGCATCCCTCAAGTATTGAGCTTTGGTGCACACTCTTTCGTAAGACTTGTTGAAGCTTCCAACGTGACTGCGTTCCTGGCTCCAGGCGTGGGCATCTCCATGATCAAAATGGATGGCGCTGATGACAAGACTGTTGTTGGTCCAAGCTTCCGCTACGGTGCTCAGTACAAACTTGCTAACGGCGCTGGCGCTATCGGCATTGAGCGCTTCGAAGTATGGAACTGGTTCGACGAAGACACGGCGTCTTCTGTGGATTTCACTTCCGCAGTTTATTCTTTCAACTTCTAGTTTTAAGAGCTGACAGCACGTTGATAAAGCCCGGCACCGTCCGGGCTTTTTTTATTCAACTAAACATGCCAGGCTGTCGTCCAAAAGGATGATTCCAGCCACGAAACACATTTGGCCCCCGAATATTTACGCGAATATCATTCGGAGTAAGGCCATTTTCTCACCCAAACGTCAGATCGAATATTTCAAAAACACCTCTTCTTTCATCTTTTTACTCAACTTTGGTTGATTGCCGCCGATTAAATTTCTGTCATCAAATTTTTTTTACAGAGTTTTATGTGAGGTCGTTGATGAAATCCTGGAGTTTGAAAGCAAAGTTAACGGTGATGGGTCTTTCGGTAGCCCTGCTTTCCGCAACCAGCGGCGCGCTGGGATTTTACTTCCTGAACAAAGTCAGTGGTGAGTACAGCATCGTCGCACAGGAAAACCTGCCCTCCTTAAAAGAACTTGCCGACCTTCGCGCCACCATACGCGAATTGCGCATCCATGTTCGCAGCATCGGCCTTGCGGGCAACACCCAGGAAGATGTGAATCACTATGTTGAAAAAGCCAAAGAGCAAGTCGTCCTTTTTGAAAAGCATATTGATGCCTATGAAAAGATCGACCCTTCTGCCAAAGAACGCAAAAGCTATAAAGAGTTCATCGCAGGGTGGACTGAGTTCAAAAACTTCGGCGGCGAGATTCTGGCTTTAAGTGCGCACTACAAAGAGAACGAAGACAAAGTTGTCGCATTGATTCGCGATGTATGTCCCACAAAAGCACAAAAAGTCTACGAACCCCTGCTGAATGAAACAACCTATCAGGTGCAGTACGCGGATCAGTCCGCGCATGAGGCAGTGAACGCCGAAGAACAAGCGCGCTTCTGGGTGACTGTCTTTGCTGCTATTTCAATTGTCCTGGCGGGACTGGTGTCGTTCTTTGCTTCCTCGTCTGTTGCCAAGACGGTCAAACAAATCTGCGACGCTCTGGCCGACAATTCCCAGGAAGTGCATAAAGCCGCCAGCTATCTTTCCGAAGCCAGCGTGACCGTTCAAAATGGCGCTAGCAAAGCTTCCTCCATGCTGGAAGCCAGCACCGCCTCGATCAGTCAGATTGAAGCCATCGTTAAAATCAGCAGCGACCGCGTCCGTCAGGCCAAGGTGGCTTCTGAAGACTCCCGAACTTCTGCTGAAGACGGCTCGGGTGCGATCAAACAACTGATGAACTCAATGACCAAGATCAGTGACAGTTCCAGAAAAATGCAGGACATCATCAATATCATTGAAGACATTTCCTTCCAGACAAATCTGCTGGCACTGAATGCCGCGGTCGAGGCGGCCCGGGCTGGTGAAGCCGGTCGTGGGTTTGCCGTGGTGGCTGAAGCAGTTCGTTCCTTGGCACAAAGAAGTTCCGTGTCGGCGAAAGAGATCTCTGAATTGATTTCTCAAAGTGCCAGCTACATTAATGAAGGTGTTGCCAAGGCCGGCCAAAGCCAGGATGTTCTGACTCGCATCCATAAAGACATTGAAAAGGTGTCCTCTTATAATCAGGACATTGCTTCGTCCAGTGAAGAACAGCGTGTGGGCATCCAGCAGGTTTCCGGGGCCCTGGTCAGCCTAGACACGACATCGCAAAGCAACACCAAGGCTTCAGAACAGGTTTCTTCCATTGCAAAAGAACTGAATGAAAAAACCGAAGCCGTGGACTCCCTGATTTCGGATCTGCGTGGATTGATCGAAGGCCGCAAGGCCTCTTAAGAGCAAAAAAAAAGGGGCCCGGGAATGGGCCCCCTCACGGAGTACTTGCTAACCGATCAGCTTTAACGCCAACTGGTTTGCTTGATTTGCCTGAGCCAGAATCGAAGTTCCTGCCTGCAGTAAAATATTATTTCTGACCATTTCACTGGATGCTGTTGCAACATCAGTATCACGGATACGGCTGTTGGCCGCGGACAGGTTTTCCTGAGTCACACCCAGGTTGTCCACTGTCGAAGTCAGACGATTCTGCAAAGCCCCCAGATAAGCCCGGGTGCCGCTGACATTCGTCTGCGCATCGTCCAGTCGTTTCAGTGCTGTCTGTGCCCCTTCTTTCGAAGAGAAATCCAGTCCTTCCAGACCCAAAGCATCCAGCGTCGCCGCGTGCTCGCCCGCATTAAAGCTGATGCGATCCGCGAAATCGTCGTTGCCGATGCCCACCTGGAAATCAAATTTTGGCGCCGAGCCATCCAGCAACTTCGTCGTACCCCACGTCGTGGACTTGGCAATACGCTGCATTTCGCTGGTCAGCTGAGTCACCTCTTTATTAAGCATCCCGCGCTCGGTTTCCCCGACTGTGTCGGAAGCACCCTGGATTGCCAGTTCGCGCAGGCGCACGATGATATTGCCGACTTCGTTCAGACCGCCTTCTGCCGTCTGGATCATTGAAATACCATCGTTGGCATTTCTTTGAGCCTGAGCTGCAGAACGAATCTGGGCCTTCAACCCTTCTGATATCGCCAAACCCGCAGCATCATCTGCCGCTTTGTTGATTCGACTGCCCGAAGCGAGTTTGGCCATAGAATCATTTACGATTCTTTGCGAACCCGCCAGATTTCTTTGGGCATTCAGGGCTGCAATATTGGTTGTTACTCTCATTCCCATTTATTTCCTCGCTACTTCGTCATAACCATGGCTTAGCCTCCTTGAATAGTTGACCGCCTACATCCGAGTTTGCGGTTGTGTCTGCTGAACTATTCGGGTGATTCTGATGGTACTTCACAAGACTATGGATTGAATTTTCACCGGACATTAACAACTGGCCAAAACGCAACTGTACTGACGGCTAAGAAAATCCACGAAAACTTGTTTTCTTTAAGCCAAAAATCGATCACGCTGTCTCATAGCGAGAAGGAGCTCTTAATGAAAACATCCCTGATGACCCTGCTGGTTTCGCTGCTGATGATCGGCTGCACCAGCGCCCCGAAAAAGAATGAATCGGCGAAAACCGCCGGTGACTTCGTAAGTACTTTCATTCAAAAACACAATATACCTGGTGCTTCTGTCGCAATCCTTAAAGACGGCGAGATCATTCACACTGCCAACTATGGCTTGGCGGACGTCGAAAACAAAACAGCGCCCACCGACACCACTTTATGGCGCATTGCCAGCGCCAGCAAACCCATCACGGCCATCGCCATGTTCAAAGTACTGGAAGATTCCGGTGTCGATCTGGAAAAAGCTCTGAACAAACCTGTCTTCGGCCCGCGTGGTTATCTGCCAAAGTACCGCCAGATCCGCGATCACCGCGTTTACAAAATCACCCTGCGTGATTTGCTTCAGCATTCCGGCGGTTGGGATCTGAGCGTCAGCGGTGACCCGCAATATGAAGTCTACACCATTGCAAAAAAAATGAAGACCGCGGTTCCGGCAAGTGCTGAGACTGTGATTTCTTATGTTTTGAAATATCAGAAGCTGGATGTGGCTCCGGGGAAAGAGTTCCACTATTCCAATCTGGGCTTCAACATTCTGGCTCGTATTATCGAGTCCCTGTCTAAAATGCCTTACGAACAGTATGTGCAGCAGAAAGTCCTGCAACCGCTGGGCATCACCGATATGAAGATTGCCGGGAACACGTTGCAAGACCTTCTGCCAAACGAAGCGCGCTATTATGATGATCCCCGCTCTGCACCCAACAAGTCTGTTTTCGACAATAAAACCATGGGACCGCAGTCCTACAATGGTTATGTCTTCCATACCATGGATGGGCACGGTGGTTGGCTGGCGACACCATCAGATCTGGTGAAGATTGCCAATGCCGTAACCCCTTGGAACAAAGGTGTACAAATTCTAAAACCTGAAACTGTCGCGGTGATGACAGCACCCGTGACCACCATCGGAAATCCGAATGCGTGCTTGGGCTGGGTGTGCATGGAAGGCGGGAAAAACATCGGACACGCCGGGGCTTTGGAAACCGGAACGCTTTCCTATTTCACCCGTCACGGTGATGGTTATGCCTGGGCTGTGACTTTCAACCGTCTGCCAGTGCAGAAGCTGGAAGAAATCGGCCTTCTGGGCAAAGAGCTTTTGGATGGCGTGAACGGAAAACTAAAGTAAGTTCTTGCTGTTTTTCAGGTGAGCCCACTCGGCCTCGTACATCGAGGCATCGGGCTTGCGAATCTTTTCCGGTGCAGGGCTGACGTATTCAGCCTTCACCCCGTCCCAACCGACATAGTGACGAGTACGGCCTTCCTGGCCGACTTCAAAGTTCGGTACCAGATAAGTTTTCCCCCCGCCATTGGGAATATCCAAAGACAGATTCGGCATCGCAAGACCGGACAGGTGACCCCACAGCTCTTTTTGAATTTCCAGTGAATCTTCCACAGATGTGCGCAAGTGATCAGTACCCAATGAAGGGTCGCACTGGAACATGTAGTAAGGCTTCACACGCAGGAACAACAGGCGGCGGTTCAAGGCCTGCACCAATGCCGGATGATTGTTGATGCCGTTTAATAGCACCATCTGATTCATCACCGGCACACCGTTGTCCACCAGTCTTTCCAAAGCCTCCACAGCTTCGGCTGTCAGCTCGTCCGGATGGTTAAAGTGCGACATCAAAAACACCGGTTTGTGCTTTTTCAGAATCTGCACAAGCTCTTCAGTCACGCGCATCGGGCACACCACCGGCATGCGGGAACCGATACGGATGATCTCGACATGCTCGATCGCACGCAAGTCCCCCAGCACCCGGTCCAGTTGCTTGTCACTGACCGTCAGCGGATCGCCGCCGGACAGAATCACTTCACGAATCCCGGTGTGGGACTTGATATAGGCCAGAGCCTGTTCGTATTCTTCGTTGCGGATGAAGGCCTGCTCTTGCCCGGTGAAATGTTTGCGGGTGCAGAAGCGGCAGTAAACACTGCAGATGTCTGTGATCAGGAACAACACACGATCTGAATAGCGGTGGATCAAGCGAGGGGCTGCCTTGTTCTGACGTTCCCCCAAAGGATCGAGCATCTGCTGATCACCTTCTTCGATTTCATAGCGATGAGGCATCAGGATCTGGCGGATGGACTGGCCCGCAGCACCTTGTGCAAGGCTTGCGTAGTACGGCGTTGTGCGCACGTTGAAAAGTTCTTTCCCACCCACGAACGCCGCTTTTTCATCCGCACTTAATTCAAAATGCTGGGCGAAATCGTCTTGTGACTTGAGGGAATGACGAAGCTGCCAGGTCCAATTATTCCAATCGGATTCGGCGACATGTTCAGGCCTTTTGCTTCGCGGGAAATGAAACTTCATGGCAGTCTTATAGCCTAAAAGTGACCGAAAGGGGCGCTTTTTCACGCTTTGCCTTTCGCCCCCTTAAACAGCGCTAAGCTATTGAAATTCGGTATTTTTTGAGGGTTCTCGCATCGAGACACCAGAAGTTCTACAACCTCTACGGGCCGTGCAATGAATCTCAACATGAGAACTCTTAGCTATTTCCTGTGTTTAGGGCCGATGGCACGAACCTCGGGTTTTGGCCCGGCCTTCGCTTTACATAAGTGTAGATAAAAGGGACTGGATGTTCCCTTCATATAGGAGGACTTATGAAATTCACTTACCCGCAAAAGAAATGGGTTCTGACATCAGCTCTGCTGGCTGTCTTGGGATTCAATGTATCGTTCAACACTCATAATGACGGAATTGCTTCCGCAGACTTCGCTTCCACAAGCGGCGATCTGACTGAAAGCAAGGTTTACACCGCTGAAGGTGTGATGCCCGTTAAATACATTGATAACGGTGATGAAGAAGTCCTGGCTTTGGTTCCAAAAAGAACAACTGAAGGCAAAGTCTGCGAAGGCAAGTGTGGTTACGACACCATCGTCCTGAGCGCAAAAAACAAATCTGATATCGATGCCCTGAATGTTGAGCTGATGAAAAAATTGGCTGAACAACCAGCTGCACCTAAAAAGAAAGTGGCTAAAAAAGAAGAAGTGGCAGAAGCGGATGCTGAGGCTACGGGTGAAGAGGTTGTTGAAAAGAAGGCTGTAGACCACTTCGAGAAGCTGCGTAAAGAGTGCAAGCGCCATAAAGAGATTGCAGACGCTCTTTCCTGCCTAGCTCCAGGATTCACAGACATATTGAATGACGAAAAGAAAGATGTAACTTCGTCCGAAGCATCCAAGTTCTTCTCTGAAGCAATTCAGCCGCTTTTGGTTGAACAGCTTACCACTATCAGATCCTCACTTAACCTGCAGGACCGAGTAAAAGCAGGTCTGATTTCCTATGACGACAACATCTCATTCCAATGGGCCAAAGAAGATGCAGACACTCTGAAAGAGAAGACTCTACTTCTAACAAGAAATTTACTTGCTGAAATACCAAGAAAGCATGAAATGGTTCGCTCAAAGCTATTGTCTGCGCAGTCAAACCTGTTGAAATACGAAGCCGAGCAAGCAGCAGCACTAACTGCACTGTCTCTGAAAACTACAAATCAACAAGAATTCGCATATTTGACCACCGAAGCTGAAATTCGCAAAGGCGAAACTAGCGCATTGGCTTCTATCCTTGAGAGAAACAGTCTTGTTGGTATTCAATCAGCGAGTTCAATTGGCAACATCACCGAAATGCAGAAAGCATCTTATAGAACTTTCTTAACTGAATCCTACCTCGCTCTTTTGAACGCCTTCGCCGGAAAAACGACTGGTACCGTTAAAGACCCAGGTATCGACCTGTCCGGTAGACTTCAAAACCCGGGTCGCGGCACCATCGGCACTATTCAGAGCCAGGTTCCAACTACTTCCATCGGAACTTTGCCAACCACGCCAGGGACAATTCCATCAGGAGTTTCCTCCAGAACAGGTGGTACGGCGCTGAGCACTCAGACGCAAACGCAACTGAATGTTCACCCAAACAGCAGCGGTGTGACTTTCGGAACCCCACGCGATGCGACGGCCGAAGCTTTGCAGCAAAGAGCACTGATCCGCGGTCGTCAATAAAAGCTAACTGATTCAATCCTCCCAAGGGTCCACGAAGGACCCTTGTCCTATTGAGAAAGGAGAACAAAACATGAAAAAAGTCATTCTTGCGCAAACAATCATAATGACTGTTTTGATGGGTTGTTCTTTCTCGAAAGATCAAAACAAACCAGCCGCGCCGTCTGAAACGCCGTTGGCCCAGTCAGCCAAAACCCCTGAGAACGCCTTCCAAAAACTTATTCTTGAAGCTGAACTTCATGACCTGAAGGACGCCATTCAAACCAAGTCCCAAGCCGATCTAAATCAGAATTTTCCAGATGGCAGCACGCCATTGGAAAATGCAGCCTTGCGTGGTGACGTTGAAGTCATCCGGCACCTGGCTCAGTTGGGCGCCTCACCATTCGTGGCCAATACCACAACCAAGAAGTCTTTGTATCAGGAAGTCGGCACTCTAAAATTAGAACAAAAGAAACCAAGCTCCTTAGAGCTGTTTAAGTACCACGCTCTCAGGGCGGGCATATCACGGTCCAAATCGCAAATTCGAAGTCTTCTTAAGAGCAGGTCCTTTGAAGAGCTGCTGACTTTTGTCATCACCAATCAGACTCCGGCCTCCGAGGTGATACCCGCAATCACGCGTGGATATCGCGACCATGAAATTCCTTTGGCCATAATAGAAAAGCTTATTAAAGCTCCCTCCATGCAAAATGACGAGCTATTTGAAAGGCTGGTCAAAGATGCTTCTTATATTCTGCTTGACGAGCTTGATACCCAACTAAATAAGGCTCTTCCGCACTTCGCTTTGGCAGAGTTTATATCTGGCAAAATGCCGAATAAATTCCATGGATATTGGCACTATAGCGATAAAGAAGACCGCACCTACTTTGTAAATCCATCGCTTTTGCTCTGGTGGCGAAATATCAAGTATCCAGCCAGACACGAGAACTTCAGCACTTATCTGCAAAAAATCACACGTTTTCCGGAGGCACTGGCCACAATCTATTGCCCGGGAAAGTGTAAAACTATCGACGAAGCAAAATTCTCGATTACTATCGATGAACTCCGCAACGACGAAAACTTTTGGGGCAACACCATCCTCAATGATTCATTGGCAGAGGCCAGCGGAGACTTCTGGAACCCGGAGGAAGAGGAATGAAAAGTCTGCTTATTTCAAGCCTCCTCGTCTTCTTCGTTGTGGGTTGCGCATTTCAGAAAGACCAGGCTGAAGAAAAATACGTCACTACAAGGTCGGTAGAATCTCCGGCTCAATCAATCTTTCAGGCCGTGAAGTACGCTTCCTTCGAAGAAGTTCAATCACTTATCGAATCCCGGCCCATGCCGGATTTGGCAACAATTGAAGAAAACGGACAAACCCTTTTAGAGGTTGCTCTCCAGCGGGGAAACCATCCTATCGTCAGTCTTCTGATTGCGAAGGGAGCTTCTGCCTTTATCAAAGGTTCCAGTTTTCACAAAAAACCATACCTGCTCGTTCGGGAATATAGCCAAGAATCCGGAAATGCCATTGGAATGTGGGCGATGCTCCAATATCAAAACTTGTCGACCTATGGCACTTTGGAAAAGGCGTGGGCTCACTTTCAAAAGATCAATCTGGGCTGCTCAGATCTATTAAACGTTCACTCGTTCATGAGTGTCTTTTCAAACACTTTCAGCAATACCGTCCTGGGGTTGGCAGAAACCTATTGCCAGGATAATTTGGACAATCAGAATTTCAAAATTTGGCTGTTAGGAGAAATCATCTCTCAGTCCCGCCATCCCAGTGGAAATCTAAATTATCTTAAGTATCTCTTAAGCCGTAAGAAAGTCGAAAACATGGAAATAGAACTTCCCGTTGCCGGCGGCAAACTGGTTGGAACTCCGTTTGCCTTTATTAAGTTGGCTTTGCTGTCTAAAGACCTTGCTCCGCAACATGCCCAGCTAACAGCGGCTGCCGAAATTCTTCCGCAGACTAGGAGCTATATTACGTTTAAGGCAAGCGAGGACATTCCCCTTACTTCCAGAACCTTTTTTGATTTGGATCACATGACCGAACAGGAAGCTGAAGATCTAAAGAACAAATATGTCATGGCAACAGGAATGATGGGCGTAAAGAATATGCCCCTGTGTCTTATGGGCTGCCACTACACTTCACCTATAATGGAAGATTCCCTCTAGCGCATCATCACGCGCAGACGAACCGGTTCACCCGGACGAAGAGTCGTCAGATAGGTACGGAAGTATCTGATTTTAGCTTTTTGAAAAACGTCGGATCGCTGCATGCCGAAGCGGTAGTCGCCTTCAAGTCTCCAGACCGGTTTGGACCAGCCCTGTTCGGTGATAATTTCGGCTCTTTGAATGCGGGCCCCATTGGGGTTCATGACCTGAACCATGACTTCCTGATATTCGGCTTTGCTATTACGCAAAATAATCTGCTGGAAGGTCGGCTGATTAGCAAAGATAGTTTCGTAGGCCACTTCGGTCCAGGCTTGGGCGGCAGGAGCTGCCAACAACAAAACAGTCGCGATGGATCCAAAGAACGCTTTCATAGAACCTCCGATTTCGGTTGCAGACCTGATATTACAAATCCCCGGAGCGTTGTCTATGATGTTTTAAGGCAAAAAAAATCCCGGGGGACTTTCGCCCCCCGGGCCCTGCTCACCACCAAACAAGATGTTTCAAGTAGTCATCAAGCTGTCGTACAAGTTGCAATCGTGCTGTAATCAAAAGCTGATGGCGGCTTTAGATGCAAATCCAAATGTAAACCCGTTATCCAGGTTTCCGTCTGCTCCAGACCCGTTTTTCCAAGCTTCGCCTGGGAACAGAAGACCGACCTGATTCACCCACTGAATTTTATCACTGTGTTTGTAAACCACGTCGATATCCCATTCTAGGCCCAGATCTTTTGTAGAATCAACAGAAGAATTCTGGGTCTGCATCAATTGTGCATAAACCAGAGTGTTGCGAAGGTCGACTCTTTCGGACCAAGCATAGTTCACGGATGGAGCAAGGTAAATTGCGTTGCTCACGTATTCATCATCCGCAGAATTTCCAACAGTCAGGTTCGGATTGGAACGATAAGCGTTGGTATTCAGGAAGTCTTTCATGCCCAAACGATGATTGAACAACAACATCGCCACATCATAGTTCTGATTGAAGGCATAACCACCGAAACCGGAAGAACCACCGTCTTCACCCGTCGCCATACCGGCACGAACTCTGTAATCCCATTTGGATTCTTTAGCTGGAACTTCGAATTCCAAAGCCACACCGAAACCATTCAAGGACACAGAATCACCACCTGCGGTCAAAACACCTGTTTCACCGCTCTGGAAACCGGCTTCCAATTTGAAACCAAAGGAATCAAAACCGCGTCCAAACACCACGTTGGTGCGCTGAACGTTCATGCTTTCACCAACAGTCGCGCCTGCTCCACCGATAGCTTCAACCTGATCCGGAGTTTGGTAACCCAAAGCCTCTTTCACACCTTTGGAAGTTTCCTGATAAACGCCCAAAGTGGTTTTGTTTTCTGCATTTTCATACTGAAGGTGCAAACCCATTGTGGAGATAGAACCACCCTGACCGTAGCCAGTGGACTGTTTGCGGCCCAAGGACGGCATGAAGAACCAGTCACCCACCACGATTTTGTAACCCACGATATCGCGAGTGTCATACCAGTGGTCGAACAGACCTTTGCCGGCATTGTAAGTCATACCCAAACCGAACTCAAACGGAGCACGACCCACAACCAAAGCGCCGTATTCCTGGTTCACAGTCAGATAAAGCTGGCTGACACGAACATTGGTGGAACCTTGGTTCGTGGAAGAAGCCGCAGCCGTGTTGGAGTTCAAACCCCAGATTTCACCCAGCTGAGAATTTGGATAATCCGCGCTGTTCAGGATATCAAAACGGGAAACAACGTTCACACCGTCTGCCGCGATCACAGTCGGGCTCAGATAAAGATAGTTGGTGCCGTAAGCTTTTCTTTCCGTCGGAGAACCCAAAGACGGACGATCAATCTCAGTCCATTCAAAACGGTAACCACCGCTCCAATCCAAAGACAGGGCGTGAGCCGCCGGAGTCGCCAATGCGACAGAAAGACCCAATGCTTTCAAAAAGTTCTTTTTCAACATCTTTATTCCTTTACTTGGAAACCACGCCCATCACATCCGCTTCACGCAGAATAATGAGGTCTTCATTTTGAATTTTGATTTTAGAACCGGCATATTCAGAGAACACAACTTTGTCCCCGACTTGCACATCCATCGGACGCACATGGCCTTTTTTATTCATGTGCCCGCGTCCAACAGCCACAACGAAACCTTGCATGTTCCCGGAAGTGTCAGCCACAGAGTCAGGAATATACAAACCACCCGCGGTCATTTTTTCGGCACCAGAAACCTGAACCATCAGACGGTCGTCCAATGGAGTGACAAAGCCACTCAAATCCAGTTTTTTAACAGGGGCAGATTCACGCACCAAGTGAGCGGTCGGCATAGCAACCTTTGGAGCTGCTGCTTTAGCTGGTTTCGCTGCCGCCTTTTTTGCCGCAGGTTTGCCAGCTTTCACAGCCTTTTTAGCGACCGGCTTTTTGGCAACGGCCTTTTTCACAGCCGGCTTCTTCACAGCAGCTTTTTTTGCTGGTGCTTTAGCAGCCGTTTTCTTGGCAGGAGCTTTCTTTTTTGCGGGAGCTGGTTTTTTAGCGGCTTTTGCAGGAGATTTTTTTACACCGCTTTTTTTGACGGCCTTTTTAACGACCTTTTTTACACTGGCTTTTTTAGCAGAAGATTTCTTCTTAGCCACAAACAATCCTTTCACAAAGGCAACTTATGAAAAACATTTTCAAAGGTTGTTCACCGAGTGAGTTTCGTACTACTCTGTCATCTATGATTCGACCACGATTAAAGACTATTTTATTGGCTTTTACAATCCTTCTGACGCTTGTAATCATCTGCGGGCTTGGCATTGGCGCTTATTCGTACTTTGCGCTCGAGAAAGAACTGACTGCCAAACTGGAATCGAAAAAGTTCATCGTTCCGACTGAATTTTACGCAGCTCCACCGACTTTCCAGACACACAGTCTGATCCAGATCTCTGACATCGAGAAACAGCTTCTGCGTCAGAACTATCGCCGTCGCGAGTTCGATCAACGACTGCTGTCCGGAGATTACTTTATTGCCACACGCGAGCAGTGCGCCGCCCGTCTGCAGGTGGGTTTGGATGAAAATCAGGACGCTTGCATCGGCTGGGTCACGCAAGACACCCGCACTCAGGACGTGGACAGCTCCATTCAGATTCTGGTGGTGCAAAAAGACCGTTTGATTTCCCGCATCTTCAAGGGCGCCCCCTTTGAAGAAGTGCAAGAGGCCGTCAGCGAGGCTCCCCTTCTTGCTCAATATATCGGCAACGAACCGCTGATGCAAAAAACTGTCACTCTGGGTGAAGTACCACCGATGTGTTCCAATGCAGTGATGTCCATCGAAGACGCCCAGTTCCTGGAACATGGCGGAGTCAGCTTCAAAGGCATCTTCCGCGCCCTGGTAAAAAACGTCACTTCCGGTCGCCGGGCCCAAGGGGGCAGCACCATCACTCAGCAACTGGTGAAGAACTATTTCCTGACCAGCGAAAGAACCCTGAAAAGAAAGTATCAGGAATTCATCATGTCCGTGCTGCTGGAGTCCCGCTTCAGCAAAGACCAGATTCTGGAAACTTATCTGAACGTGATCTATCTGGGCCAAAACGGCGCCTTCCAAGTGCGGGGTTACGGTGCGGCCGCTCGCTACTATTTTGGCAAAGAACTGACCGATCTGAATATCAGCGAATGCGCGCTGATGGCGGCGATCGTGAACAGCCCGGGTCTTTACAATCCATTCAAAAAGCCTGAAAACGCCGAGCGCCGCCGCAATCTGGTGCTCACGAAAATGAAGGGCCTGGATTACATCTCTCAGGCACAGTTTGACGAAGCCGATCGCCAGCCACTTCCGGGCGCCCCGCGAACGATTGCTTCCGAAACAGCACCGTACTATCTGGATGCAGTTCGCAAGCAACTGACGACTCAGGGACTAAGCCCCGATGGATTGAAAATCTATACCGGTCTTGATCTGGAAGCACAGGAAACCGCGCAGAATTCTTTGCGTGGCCATCTGGAAAACCTGGAGAAAAACAACAAACACATCTCGGGCCTGAAAGCCAAAGGTCATTCCCTGGAAGGCACCGTTCTGGTCGGCAACAATCAGACAGGCTTGGTCAGCGTGGTTGTCGGCGGCCGAAACTTCCGCATGACCCAGTTTAATCGCGCCATCGATGGTCACCGCCAGATCGGCTCGATCATGAAGCCCTTCGTTTACCTGACGGCCCTGCTGAACAAAACCGAAACCGGCGAGCCTTATACCCCGGTGACTTTGCTGAACGATGAAAAGTTCACTTACAAGTATGAAGGTCAGGCCTGGTCCCCGGAAAACTATGGCAAGAAATTTTTCGGCACAGTTCCGATGTTCTATGCATTGAAAAATTCCCTGAACGCTGCCACTGCCAGCCTGGGACTGGCGGTAGGCTTGGGGAACGTCATTGATGTGACCCATGAAATGGGTGTGACTTCGCAGCTTAAATCTTTCCCGGCGATGACTTTGGGTGCGTTTGAAATGTATCCGAAAGAGGTTTTGCAAAGCTATATGACCCTGGCAGCTATGGGGCAAAAGCCAGCACTGTCCTTTATCAGACGCGCTTTAAATTCGGACAACGTGGAAGTCTTCGTGCACGATCCCCGTCCGACAGCGACCGTCGATCCTGCCGCAGTGGCGAGTCTGGTCAGCATGATGAAACAAACCATTTTGTCAGGCACGGCTCGTTCGATCACTCTGAATGGATTCTTCAATCCGGCAGCGGGCAAAACCGGCACCACCAGTGACAACAAGGATGCGTGGTTTGCGGGCTTTACTCCTTATCTGACCACCGTAGTGTGGGTCGGTTATGACAACAATCTTCCGCACAAGCTGACTGGTTCTAACGGAGCGGTCCCGGTGTGGACTCAGTTCATGAAAAAGATCGGCACCCGGTTCCCGGCAGATGACTTCCCATGGCCGGAAAACACGGAAAAAGTGATGCTGGATCAAAAGACTCTTGAGGCTTTAAATGCCTACAAGGAAGGTGACCCAACTCAAGTGGAACTCGTGTTTGACAAGGCGAAATCCCCCGACCTTTGATCTGAAAACCGCTCCCAGCGCGGCTAACACGGCTTCGTCTGATAGAATTGATGAATGAACAAATTTCTTTTCATCATTCTGTCTGCCGGATCTGCAACCCTGACGGGTTGCAATCATTTTGGTATCGCATTCAAGTGGGCTGACACCTACATTGCTTCAAAGGTTGATGACTATTTTGATATTTCAAGTTCACAAAGCCGGGACCTTAAAAACGGCGTGCAGAAGGATCTTGGTGAAATCAAATCCGAGGTTCTGCCCCAATGGATCGCACGACTCAAAGGACTTCAGAAAGAGGTGCAAAAAGGGACTTTAGATTCATCCCGCACCAGCTTCTATTTTGATCTTTTCCTGAGGGATGTTGAACAGATCAACGCCCGCTTTGCCGGCACCGCCGGACGCTTCCTTTCCTCGACAGAACCCAGGCAGTTAGCCACCTTCGCGCGGGAATTTGAAAAGAAAACCCAAGCCGATCTGGATAAGTTCCATCAGACTTCCAAATACCGCAAAGAAATGCGCAACAAGTACACCGAATACTTTGAAATGTTCCTGGGTTCACTGACCTCAGAACAAGAAGACATGATCAATGCCCACCTGGATTCATCACCCTTTCCCGGTGAACTAAAGGCGCGAAACAAAGCCCACATCCTGACCCGTTATCAGCAGCTGATGACCACCCCTGAAGCCAAAAGAGAGTTCTTAAAAACCTATTACAACAACCCAGCCGCCATGGATCTGCCCGAATATCAAACGGCCTTCAGCGAATATAAACAGCAGCTGCAAAAGCTGGTGATCGCGGTTCTGGGGTCGATGGACCTGAAACAGAAAAAGAATCTGATTGAAAATCTGAATGAGAAAACAGCACAGTTGGAAAAAATAGCAAAGGCGGGTTGAACCCCGCCTTTTTTAATTAAAGTTTGATTTCCATGCCTTCGTGGGCAAAGTCCCACTCCACCGGCGGAAGTGAGTTCTGGTTCGCCGAGGCGAAACGCTGCCGGGATTCATAGTATTCCCGCGTCTGACGTTTCAGCTCCTGAACATGTTCAATGCGTGCCCCCGGATCATGGTGGGCAAACATGACTTTCTGAATGCCTTCACGAATGGCGATATCCAAACCCACCTGTGCGGCACTATGCCCCCAGTTGGCTTTTTCCGCCAGTTCTGGCAGCGTGTATTGCGCATCGAAGTACATCAGGTTCACGTTCTGATAAAGCGGCAGATCTTCACCCAGCTCTTCGCGGGTGATACGCGTGCCCTCGGTATCCACACAGTGAGCATAAGCCTTGCCACCACATTCCACTTTCAGGCCCCAGCAAGGATCCGGATGATCCAGCTTGTACGGCGTGATCGTCATGTCATCCAACTGATACGGCTTGCGCGGTTCCATCACATGGAAGTGGATCTTGGCTTTCAAAGCTTCAAACGGCACCGGGAAATACGGACGCTGGAAGATCCCGCGGATCAGCTTTTCCAGTTCCGGTTGCACGGCATAGTAATGCACTTCACAGCCCGGGATAAAGTTCGGCGTAAAGAAGGGCAGACCGATCACATGATCCCAGTGGAAGTGAGTCATGAAGATATGGAACGGGCCCTTACCGCGACCGGTGGTGCCGGTCATGATACGTTCGCTCAAGTTGCGAATACCGCTGCCACCATCAAGGATCAATTGTCCTTTGGGGCTTTGGATTTCCACGCAGGTCGTGGCAGCACCATAGCCGCCCACCTGAGGCACATCCAAACTTTGAATATAGCGGGAAATCTGGGATGGATCGCGATAGCCAGCCGAGAAGAAGTTCCTTAGAACCCCTTCAACATGATAAGTCCAATCCGTGGGTGGAGGTGCAGATGGCAAAGAGCCTCGGACTCCCCAAAATTTTACCGTGAGCGACATATATGGAACAGGATGAACTGTTTAGAAACACGAATCAATCTACATATTATTGGGTCGGGCTTTTGTCATAATTCACAATCACAAATTCAGACGATGGTACAGCCTGACAGGTGCGAACAACTCGACTTACCTCTTTATTTTCAGAGGTGAACCCCTGTTCAATCAGAGCTTCGCAGGTCCCGCAGTTCCCTTCCATACAGGAGTACGGTGGATTCAAACGGGCGATCAAAGCCACATCCAGAAGTGTGCGTCCAGATTCTGCTTCGACTTCATATTCGCGACCATTGAGGATGTATTTAACCTTCATTCTGTCATCACATCATCGCGGGGGCTGTACCGCCAAATACTTTCTACTGCTAAGCGGTATTTACCGGTAATTAGGCCCATTAGAGTTTTTACTTTGTGTTTTGAAAGATTCTTTACTACCACTCTTGCCGGGTTGTAACGTGCCCCGAAGTTACGGAACTCGCAGAGCGGCATAGATGACCGCTGTTTAATTCAAGGATGTATGTAAGGAGAGCTTATGATGCTCAAAAAACGTGTTGTGACTGCCGCTTTGGCCGCAGCCCTTTCACTGATGATCGCTTCCCCAGCTCAAGCTGGTTGGGAAGTTCTTAAACCTGCCAATGCCTGGGAAAAAATCAAAAAACAGGTCGCAAAACAGGAAATCAGCGGCAGCCTGACCCTGGTCAATGCAGATATCATCGACGGTATCTCCACTTCCCTGCGCTACAAAATCGAATCTGAACCGTCCTATGTTGACGGCTACTACACTCGTATCGACAAATATATCATGGATTTCGGCGTCGACATCGGCGACCTGATCAATGATATGGACAGCCCGGTCAGCTTTGGTATCAACAAAGGCACTGAAATCATCTTTGCCCGTCAGTTCAAAAACCAAAAAGACTCTTTGCTGACTTTGCCATACACAATGAGAAACCTGCCTTTGACAGCAGAAAAAGCCATCACCCGACTGGTGCCTGGCGATTTCGTGGCATTTGAAGGCAAAATCAGTCTGATCCTTTCTTTGGGCTACGACACCCTGAAAGGTTCTTTCGAGGCGGGCGCATCCACTCACGCATACCTGTCCGGCAACTTCATGGTTCATCTGTTCCGTATGGCCGACAATAAAATGCGCGTGAAGCTGATCGCCGTTCGCGGCGAAGGCGTCGGTGCCAATGCCGGTGTTGAAGTGGAAGACCTGGAAGTTCTGGGTGTGAACCTGATCGACAACCGCATCGAAAAATGGCTGAACTTCGTTCCATTGAAAGCCAGCGCTGGTTTGGGGAAAAACGACGTGATCATGCTGGATTACGTGTTTGACCTGGACAACGCGCAAGCGGCTCAGGCCTACGACGGTCTGATGCAGAACAAAGTGATGTTCAAGGATGTTAAAATCCTGAATCCTCTGGCATCCCGCAAAGATCTTCAGAATCAGCTGTTGGCTGACCTGACGGATGTTGAAGCCATCACGATGGAAGACGCACAAGCTCCGGCTCAGCAGCGTCGTATCGACCGCGTATTCAAAGGTTCTTCTGAAGGCGTGTTCCGCGATGCGAAGACCAAGTTTTCTTTGAGCCTGCTGAAGTTCGAGGCCGGCCGTGCTTACGGTGAAAACAAGGTTCTTTCCTTCGACAAGAAAGATCAGGAAAGACATTTCCTGCTGGATACTTTCTCCAAATACAAAAAGTCCAAAATTCTGTTTGGCCTGTTCGGTGAAGAAACTTTGGCAACTTCCAACTTGCTGTTCACTTCCAACAGCAGATGGGCGCCTCAGCGTTTCGTGACCCTGACTTCCAGCAACGAAATGAAAATGCGTGACGTTTCCCCTCGTGATTTCCGCGAGATCCAAAAGATCGTTCAGGAAACCATCGGCCTGCAGGAATACAACAAAGTTCCTTGGCACCTGTGGACCTTTGAAAACGGCAAGATCGTGAATGGTTACTTCAAACAGGAAGTCTTCTTCAATCCGGATGCTTTGGCTTACCTGCCATACATGACGAAAGAAGCCTTTGTAGCGAAGTTCAAAGCATACATCGCTACCAAAAGCCGTCCTCGTTCCACACCGATCATCGGTGGCCTGATCCCGCCTAAAGGTGCGATTGGCAACTGGATGGCAGCGTTCACGGGCGACATCAAGCGCATCGCAGAGCGCCTGCAGATCATCATCAATCCGGCGACCACAGTTGAAAAACGCTTCGAGGCGTTTGAAGACCTGCAGGAAATCGGCATCTGGCGCGAACGTGGCGTGGGCTTCCTAATGTCCCTGGTCCCAGAGACTTCCCAGCACCAGTTGATGCGTTATGAAATGGTGTTGTCTGCAAAAGGCACCACACCAATCCAGTACAGCTTCGGCACATTTGCGGAAGAAAGCCTGTACCGTTCACTGATGTACATCCAGAACATCATCCACAACCGCAGCTTCGACCTGCGTTTGTTCTCTGACGACGCTGGTGAGTACCGCACTCACACCAAACCAGCTCCATTGATGTAGTTGATTGGTAAAACCAGAATTTCAAGAGTCCCGGGTTGTGAAAGCAATCCGGGATTTTTTTTAGAATGTATCGACGAAGACTTCCAGAGTCTGGGAATTGTAGGCGTCACTGGTGAACAGAACCCGGTTGGAGGTCGCCATGACGCTGTTCCAGACCCCGGTATTCCCCTGCAGCCCCGGCATGTGATTCTTCAATCCCGTACCATCACCTTTGACTGAATAAAGACTCAGAACCCCGTCCTTGTCGTTGTCCGCGCGGAAGAACACACGGTCTGCCAACGCTGACACAAAGGTGTCATAGATATCCGCAAAGGTGTTCAGGGTGACAAGTTTTCTGCTTTCCGTCCCGTCCCATTTCACAGCATACAGATCCCACTTGCCCACAGTTTCAATCAAGCCCGTGTACACAATGGTTTTATTGGCGTCGTTCAGGAATTTCACCGATGTCCCGTTGTTCGCATTCACCTGCCCACCCGCAATTGGATTCTGACTGATTTTACGAATGTCCGAGCCATCCAGATTCATACTGTACAGTTCGTAAATATCCGGTGAGGACTCACTCAGGGCAATCAGACGCTTATTCGCCCCTTCGGTCAGAGTCTGATACAAGGACGTGTGCGACGTCGCAGGAAGCCCCGGATTCATGTCAAACTGCGCCTGATCAGAAATACGGAAAGTCTTCAGCGTCGTGCGACCGTTGGTCACAAAGTCACCAGGGATGACGGCATATTCGGAATCCTCTGAGAACCTGCAGCCAGATCCCATGCGTACCGCATCCACCCCTTGCGCTGCCATATAGTTCACACCCGCGGGATTCGCCGCTGAAGCGACTTTAACATCATAAACACTGTTAACTGATGTAATTCCCCAATAACAAACCCATTGCGAATCCGGGGAAATCACAAAACTCGCCAGATCGTAACCCGCAGCAATCACGCTGTTGATGCGAGTCACAGTGCCGCTTCCATCCACGGCCACTTTACCGATCTCCCATTTCGCATCAATGTCATAGTCCATGCGGATCACGATATAGCTGCCATCAGGCGCAACATCCCAGTCCGAATAAATGACCGGATGAGCAAAGTCCGGAGTGATCTTCAGCGCACCGGTTCCATCCAGATTCACGCGGTGAATCTCCGGGATCGTGTCCACAGTGATGTCACCAATATAATAAAGTTTCTGAGTCGCCTCATTGAAATTAAAGGCCGTGATCGCGCCATTGGGATTAGTGATGGGAATGCTCACCTTAACGGGCGCAGCTCCATTGCTGTCACCCACATAAAGTTCCTGCACGCCAGGAGTGTCCTGATCCGCCAAATAAATGATCTTGGTTCCATCGTCGGTAAATGCAAAAGTCGTCAGCTTGCCGCCCCCTGCAGGATACGCTTTTGTCACTCGGACCAGATTGCTGCCACTGGGGTCTGAAGCATACAGATGCATTTCCGCATCCACGTCTGGATTTCCACGGAATGCGACTTTGGTTCCGCTGGCTGGCGGAGTCACAAAGAAATAATCCCCGGAGCGAATCAACGGCATATTGATTTTCGCAGAAGCACTGACCACAAGACTCAAGCTCGCACGGTACAGACCATTCACGGCTTCGATGTTGTCATCAGCCAGCATCATCACTGTATTCAGATCCCAGTCAAAGAAGTACTGCAGGTTGCCGGAAAGAACATCTCCATCAAGATTGCTGATCAATGGGCTCAATTTGCGATTGGAACTGCCGTCCACCGCGGAAAGATACATCTCGTATTTTCCGTCGACTTCCAGATCCGCAATATAAGCGACACGATCCCCGGAAGGACTGACTTCAACCACCGGATAGTTTCGTACCACCGAAGCTTGCGCCTGCGGAGTCAAAACCACCGGCGTCCCGCTGCCATCAGTATTAATAGCAATCAGCTCAAATTTCATTTCACCCACGGCTGGTGGCGAAATCCCGCTGACATCGGCCTGCCAGATAATTTTTTTCCCGTTGGGCGAGAAGTTGATCGTATTTTTCTCAATCCCCTGATGTCCCCCGTTGCGCACGACGGACGTCGTAGTCAGACGCAACAAACCTGTTCCATCGGGGTTGGCAATGTGCAGATCAAAGCGATAGGAACTGATTGCCTGAGTAAAGGCGATTTTTGTTGAATCCGGTGACCAGACAAACGATCCGACGTCCATTGTGGTGGAGGTACAAGCCACAGTCACACGGTTGTCTGCTCGGGTCTGAAGGTCATAAACCCACATCTCCAGACATGTCGACATTCCACGATCAATTCGATAAGCCACATAGCGGGAGTTCGGACTGATTTCAGCAATGGCCGTCACTCCATTGAATGATGTCGCCGAAACATCAATCACTTCACCCGTCACCAATGACACAGCCCCCAGGGCCATACCGCCATTGTTGAAGGTCTTGTTCTCGCGATAGACAACCCATTTGCTATCGGCGCTGATAACATAATCCGACTGAACTGCTTCGTTAAGTGCCATTGCCGGCCCCAGACGACGCAGATTCGTTCCATTCACATTCACCGCATACAGATCAATAGCTTCGTCGATGTCCTTGTCCATGCGGAAAACAACCGTCGATCCGTCCGGAGTGATTCTGAATTCACGAACGTCACCGCCGGCCACCATCGAGCCATTCAGTTTCGTCTGCGCCCCGGTCAAAACATTGATTGCATACAGATTGAACTCGTTATCCGTCGGGCCCACGTCCCCCATGGCAATGACCGTATTCTGATCCGGCGTCAAAGCATAAGAGGTCACACCACCCGTTGGATTGACGGACGTTGGCCCCATTAAAACACGATCACCACTGCCGTCGATTTTAACAGAATGCAGTTCTTTCAATTGCACACGTCCAATTGCGAATCGCACATAAAGGGCTCGGCTGTGCTTCGGAACAGGAGTGATCACCGAGGTCTGATCCAGGCCCCACTGCCCCGACATCGGATTGATTCTGGTCAAACCCGTGCCATCAAAGTTCACCAGCCCCAAATCCACCATATCATCGTTGCGCAATGGTGACGACAACAGTACCCGCCCGGAATCGCCATACTGAACGATCTGACGGACGGCAGGATAACCAGTGGAAGTCACATCCGGGCTGATCTTCTGCCACTGCGGATAACGAATCGTCACAGATTTGGTTTCAGAAATATTTCCAGCCGTATCAAAATGCTGAATATAAAAATCAATGGAGCTTGCCGTCTGTGTGGAAAGATCCATACGCATCTCCCACTGGTGCAAAGCCGAACACACCAGGAAATGTTCAGACGGCAGCGACGTCACGACCTTGACCAGATTCAAAGCATCTGAACATGCCCCGGTGATCGGATAGTTCGCGCGCAATGAAGACACCGGATAGTTGTCGGCATTGTCCGGAGCATTCACCGTCACCGTCGGCGGGGTCAGATCCACGATGATGGTTTTTGTATCAAGTGATGTTTTTTTAAGTTCAGTTTCATTTTGTGAAACTGTCATCTGGATCTGGCCCTCCAGCAGTCCGTCCAGATCCAGAACAACTTCAAAAGTTTTTGAAGCATCGCAAAGACCTTCGAAAGTGCCACGGCCTTCCAGCGTGATCTGCACAGGTTCACCCACATGCTGGCAGGAACCTTTGATGGCATAGGAGCGAATATTTGAAGAATTGATGGCCTTGTTGCTTTCATCCAAAACGATGAAAAGCTGATTACGACTGGTCAGGTCCTCAAGATTCGCCTCGAGGGAACAACCGGTGAAAATGAATATCGCCACAAGGACGTACAGGACACGCAATACCATACAGGATTTATCGGAACCCTTAGGCTCCCGCTGAAGACTTTTCCCCTCTGAAAATCACCCGATTTCCGTATTAAGTTGGTTCTTCGGGTTGATTTGAGAATATGGAATCTTCCTCTCGTAAAAGTGCGAACTTTTCTTTGAAAAATGGAGGTTGTTTAAGAGTTTCCTCGCCTTTCCCGCGAGCCCTCGGACGTAGGGACCTTTTAGACACCCCCTGAAATAGTTTCCTTTTGCTCCCAGCCCCTCGAAAAGAGGCCAAAAATACACCACCTTACGCATTCCTAACTATATGAAATTACTTAATTAAGTTAAGGCCTTGCCGTGTCTCATTATGGAACGCTTATTGCAATACCTTGGACTGACTATGGAACAAAGACGATTTAAAGACATTGTGGCATTCAAATGGAACCAAGGAGCTCCCTTGGCTTTCCACGCCCGCAATCTTGAAATCGCCGAAATTTCTGAGGACACCTGGAACCAGATGAACCAGGAATCCCTGGGTGCTGACGACGCCGCCATGGCGCTGAAAAACTGGGAGCTGGAAAACAGCCCTGACGTTAAATCCGGCCGCCTTTCAGTGGGCATTCGCAGCCTGACCATCAACGTGACCCAGATCTGCAACTTGAAATGCACTTATTGTGCAGCCGGTGGTGACGGAACCTATGGTTCCGCACAAACCAAAATCAACGTTGAAAAAACATTGCCGCAATTGAAGTTCTTCCTGGAGCGTGTTCCTGCTGGTGGCCGATTCAACATCACCTTCCTGGGCGGCGAACCTTTGCTTTACCCGGATGGCATTCAGGAAATCGGCAACTATGTTCGCCTGATGACCGCAGGTCAAAACATTCACGCTTCTTTTTCGATTGTGACCAACGGCACTTTGATCAATGAAAGAACTTTGAAAGTTCTGACTTCCTTGAAAACCAATGTCACCGTCAGCTTGGACGGCCCGGCTGAAACCAACGACAAGGCCCGCCCCTCCAAAGACGGCCGCGGCAGCACTTCGTTGGTGGTTGAAGGTCTAAAGCAGCTTTCTGCCGTTCGCGAATCCCTGGGTCGTTTGACTTTGCACGGTGTTTTCAACCGCGAAAACCTGGAGCTGGTGAAAGCCTATGAGTTCTATAAAACCCTGAATGCGGACCGCTACGAGTTCACTTATTCAGTGGAGGAAAATGACGACGCCAGCAACAAGCTGTTCGTCGATCAGATGAATCAAATCGCTGAAATGGCCTTCAAAGCCGGCGGCGAAGAAGAGCTTCGCAAAGTGGGCATCTTCGACCAGTACTTCAATGCTCTGGACAATCAGCAGCAGACGGAAAACTTCTGCGGCTCTGGCAAATCCTTCCTGATGATGGATGCCAAAAACAACCTGTTCACCTGCCCATGGGAAGTGGGGAACAAGGAAGAACAAGTCGGACAAGGCACTGACGTTGACTTTGCCCGCATGGAGGCCGAACAGGCGCCATTGATTGAAAAAAACAACTGCCAAAGCTGCTGGGCTCGATTCCTGTGCGGTGGCGGCTGCATGTTCATCCACAAGAAAGGCACGGGCAGCAAGCACCAAAAGGACGGTCAGTTCTGCTTCCGCACGCGCAGCTTGCTTGGAACCACTTTTATGTACTATAAATTAAGCAGGGCAACCTGCTAGAGGAAACCATGACACAGCAAACACATATCAAAAAAATCAAACCTCTGAAGCCCAAACCTTCATCCACTACCAAGCTGGCCGGTCCTGGCGGCGGTAATGGCGAAGGCTGCATCCCGGTTCGCTAATCAGAAATTGATTAAACTTTAAAGACAGGTTGTATGACTCTTCCTCCCTCCCTTGAAGAGAAATCCGGAGCCTCCAAAAGACGCTCCTATCAGGCGCTTGCGCTGCGAATGTTGTTCGCAGTGGGGATTTCTTTTTTCATCGGCCAGACCAACCTGGATTATCTTGAGTCCTACCTTTACGATCTGCGCGTTCGCACCAAAATCATCAATTCCACTTCCGGCAATGTCGAGCTGATCTATATCACTCCCCAGACGGTACAGTTCTATAAGGGCTATCCCTCTGCCCCGGAACAAATCGCCCTTTTAAAGGCCCTGAATGACAGTGGTGCCAAAGCCATTGCCTATGATTTTGCCTTTGATGAAGTTCCGGGTACCACGGACGAAAAGAACGCGTGGGAATCCGCGATTGTTTCTTCTCCGCATGTCTTTGTTGCCGGTCGCACGACGCCAATGAAGGGCGAAGAAAATCAGATGTTCCTGCAAGAGCCTCTGGAACAAGTCTCTATTTCTCCGGCCCCAAAAACCACGGACCTTGTGAACTTTGCCAAAGACGGCGTCACCCGTCGTATGATTCTGACTTATCAGGACCGTCCGATGCTGCCCGTGCGTCTGGCAAGCCTGGTGAATCCCCAGACCATGCAGATTGAAAGCATCCGCGGTCAGTTTGATTTCTATGGAACCGATCAGGCGTACATTGATTTCCACCCGGCGCGCTCTTATCCGGCGACTTCGTTTGAATCCATTCTAAAGGGCGAAGCGGACTTGTCCCGCTTCAAAGACAAGATCGTTCTGATCGGGACGGATCTGGGCTTGAACGAAGCTGAATACATCATGACTCCGTTCAGCCGCGAAGTGACGGCCATGACCCGCATCGAAATGCAGGCCAACGTCATCGACACATTGATCAAAAACTCCGGTCCAGTGAAAGTCTCCGGCTATTTAAGCTGGTTGTTCATTTTGGCGGCGTCCATTCTGACCACTCAAGTGGTGCTGACAATGAAGCCCACACGCGGTCTGATCGTTCTGGGCGCGACCCTGCTGGGGTTTGTTGTTCTGTGTGCGGGGGCTTACTGGGCGTTCGGGCTGTGGCTGCCGATGGCGGCACCTTTGCTGACGATCTTCCTGTGTTACTACTTCTTCATTCCGTACCGTCTGATCGTGGAAAACCGCCGCAGCTGGGAATACTATCAGAAAAATAAACTGCTCAGTCAGGTGGAAGAACTTAAAACGAACTTTATTTCGATGATGTCCCATGACCTGAAAACACCGATTGCGCGCATTCAGGGGATGACGGATATGATTTTGACGGACTCGGTAGCCCTAAGCAACCAGCAGCGTGAAGCTGTGGACACCATCAAGCATTCCTCAGATGATTTGCTGAAGTTTATCAACGCCATCTTAAGCTACGGTAAAATCGAAAGCCAGGGCGTGCAGCTGAACATGCAAAGCAAGGACATCAATAACCTTTTACAAGAGGTTATCCGCAAGCATGAATTCCTGGCCAAGGTGAAACGCATTCAGATCGTGTCGGAGCTGGAGCCTATGTTCCCCGTTCAGGTCGACCCTGAGCTGATGAAACAGGTGTTTTCTAACCTGGTGGAAAACGCCATCAAGTACAGCCCGGAAGACACGAAAATCATGGTCAGCAGCGAAGAAACCCCGTCCAAAGTGATCGTCCAAGTGGCCGATCAGGGGCCGGGCATCCCGCAGGATGAATTGCAAAATATCTTCATGAAGTTCTTCAGATCGAAAAACGTCAAATCCTCCCCTATCAAGGGATCTGGATTGGGCCTGTATCTGGCGAAATACTTCACGGAATTACATCAGGGAAACATTTTTGTAGAATCTTCCCATGGTAATGGTTCCACATTTACGGTAGAACTACCCATCAAACAAGGGGGCACTCATGCTTAAGGTTTTGGTTGTAGACGATGATCAGGGCTTAAGACTTTCGGTAAAGTCCGCACTTTCTGTCACTCAGCGCTTCGAAGTTGATGAAGCATTCGATGGCGTCAATGCCATGGAAAAAGTGAAGAACGGTGACAAGAAATACGACCTTGTTCTGCTGGATGTCGATATGCCTCGCATGAACGGCCTTGAAGCCCTTCGTCAGATCAAAGAATTCGATCCGGGCATCATCGTAATCATCATGACAGCTCACGCGACCTTTGAATCTGCCATTCAGGCAGTCAAAGACGGCGCTTACAACTATCTGCAAAAACCAGTTGCCGGTGATGACCTGCTGGCTTTGATCGACAAAGCCGTGAATGCCCACAATCTGATTTCCAATATCGCAGCGTCCGCTCCGGTGATGGTGGAAGAAGGCCGCAAAATCATCGGTCACACTTCCCAGATGCAGAAAGTCTTCAATATCATCCATCGTCTGGCTAAAGTTGAAACACCGGTTCTGATCCGTGGTGCTTCCGGTACGGGTAAAGAACTTGTCGCGAAAGCCATCCACTTCAATTCGGCCCGCAAAGACGAAAAATTCGTGGCTATCAACTGCTCTGCCATCCCAGAGAATTTGTTTGAGTCCGAACTGTTCGGTCACGAAAAAGGATCTTTCACCGGAGCTGATCAGCGCAAGATTGGTAAATTCCAGTTTGCTGAAGGCGGCACTCTGTTCCTGGATGAAGTGGGCGACATGCCTCAGTTGATGCAGGTGAAAATCCTGCGCGTGCTTCAGGAAAAACTGTTCACTCCAGTGGGTTCCAACCGCGAATTCCCGACGAACGTGCGTATCATCGCTGCGACCAACCGTCCTTTGGAAGACATGATCAAAGCCGGCACCTTCCGTGAAGATCTGTTCTATCGTCTGAACGTGGTACCTATATTCCTGCCGGCTTTGGCTGAACGCAAAGACGACATGGAACACATGGTGAACATCTTTATCCGCAAGTTCAACCAGGCCCATGGCAAGCGCATCACTGGCATCGCGCCGGATGCCATGGCTGTTTTGAAAAAACACAGCTGGCCGGGAAATATCCGTGAACTTGAAAACGTGATCGAACACGCTTTCGTTCTGGAAATGTCCAATGTGATCACGATCGCCTCTTTGCCGGAAGCTTTGCTGATCGCGACGGGCACAAACCTGATCGACGTTCCACCGGTTCAGGAAACCGCTCAGAACGTGGCTTCTGCGGGGATCAGCTCTGCAGTTCAGGCTCACGCTTCTTTGGGTGATGACGAAGACAGCGATGTCGGCGGCATGGATCTGGACGAAGAAGATGGTGAGCTGATCGCTTACTCTGGTGAAAATCTGGATTTCAACGCCCAGAAAGAAGCTTTTGAGAAAGAATTTATCATCAAAGCTCTGAAGACTTTCCGCGGACGCATCAATCAGACAGCATTGCATGCGAATATTCCCAAGAAGACTCTTCTAAGAAAAATCGAAAAGTACGGCATCATCGCCAAAGACTATTCAAACTAAAAAAAGGCCGGGACATCCCGGCCTTCTTCGTTAGTACACCGAACTTTCAAATCGCAAACGCGATGATAATGTGAATTCATATATTCGAGATGAACGAAAAGCGGTTGCGCCAAATCAACCCGCCTCCTAGATCTAAAGATATTGGAGGTTCCTCGAATGGAAAACACATACAGACAACCTCAGTCAGTTCGTCACAATCTTAAGTTCCGACTGCTGCAGGTTAAATACATCACTGATATTTCCCCGCGTATGAAACGCATCACCCTGACTGGTGAAGATCTGGCGGATTTTTACAGCGCGTCCCCAGATGATCACGTCAAAGTCTTCTTCCCCAAGCCCGGGGAAAAAATGCCGGTGGTTCCTGAGGCCGGGCCGCAAGGACCGGTCTTCCCGGAAGGTGAAAAACCGATCATGCGTGATTACACCCCACGCCGCTTTGACAATGCCGCCAAAGAACTGGATCTGGAATTCTTCCTGCACGAAGAAGGTCCCGCGGCCAACTGGGCGCGCACAGCCCAAGTCGGAAGCTATCTTGGTGTTGGCGGGCCCCGTGGTTCGACGGTGGTGCCTTATGACTTTGACTGGTACCTGATGATCGGCGATGAATGCGCCATTCCGTCCTTTGCCCGCCGTTTAAGCGAACTGCCTGCAAATGCCGAAGCTGTGGTCGTGATTGAGATCGGAAATGAATCTGAAAAACGCGAGTTTGATTCAACAGCTCAGGTGACAACTCACTGGGTTTTGCGCGAAAACAACCCACCTGGCACTGCCACAAAACTGAAAGAAACTGTGCTGAAAGCAAACCTTCCACATGGTGAATATTTCTGCTGGATCGCCACTGAGCTGCAAACATCCAAAGAGCTTAAAGAGCTTGTGGAAACCGTTCGCGGTGCAAATCCAGAGTGGGTTAAAGCCACCGGATACTGGAAGAAAAACGAAAATACTTAATGCCCTTAGGGGCTGGAACTCCCGGAACAACAAGGGTTTCGGGAGTCACCAATAAAATCTCTTCCGCCAAATCAAGAAAAAGTTTTTCATAAAAGAGCCCTTTCTGCGTCGCCTCTAGTTTTGTAATCACCTTAAATCCCCCCTATCTAGAGATGCGTATTTTTTAAGCATTGAATTGTTTGGAAATAGTGAGGTCTCTGCATTGACTCAATCTTACGAACTCTGTAGTTTCAGTCCCTCACTCCCGGAGATTTTTAGTTAATGACCATGAATCCGTTGCCGCCACAGGCTTACACGAAAGAGACGATGCTCAAAGCCTATCAATGGCTTATGGTGCAGAACAGCTCTATCAAGGAAATGGCAACGACTCCGGACATCCTGGTCAGCCTGTATCTGAAGGCCACCCGTGATGGCGAACACTCTCTTGAAAGACCCAGCATCCAGAACTTCAAAAATGAGCTGAAAAGTCTGGCCGGCATGATGGGCGAATTGGATCGCGCTCCTCAGGCTAGCTCTGTTGTCGTACAAGCAGCTGCGGCAGCCGCTGTGCAGGCACAACCGATGATGGTTCCTCAACAGCCGGTTCATCAGGTTCAACACGTTCAGCACATCCCACCGATGCAACAGCAGGTGCTGCCACCGGCTCAGCCGGTGATAACGATGCCGCCGGCGCCGCCCACGCAGACTCAAGTTTCCTACACGGAAAAGACTTTGACGACGACGTCCCGCACTCCGGAAACCCTTGATATGCTTGATTGTGGCTCCAAAGCTATGATTCAGGAAGTCAAAGACGAGTTCAACCTGAGTTCGGATCTGGAAGCCCTCAGAATGCTGATCAAGATCGGCTACAGCCGCTCCAAAGGTCTTCTGAAGTAAACCATATCCCTACGAAATCATTTAATATCTCAATTAAACTAGGCTATACTCCCCCGCATGAAGAAAAAATATATCTGGCTATTGCTTATTTCCGGCCTTCTGGTGGCCATGGACCAATTGGTAAAAGTGTACGTTCACACGCACTTCCACCTGGGTGAATCCGTTATCGTGATTCCGAACTTCTTCAATCTTACATATGTAAGAAACTTCGGCGCGGCGTTCGGATTCCTGGCAGAAAGCCATCCCTCTTTCCGTGAAATCTTCTTCCTGTCCATGCCACCGATCGCTTTGCTGATCATCCTGGGCATCTTGCGTGGAGTGAAGGACGACGACACCAAACAGATCATCGCCCTATCCAGCATCTTTGGTGGTGCTATCGGGAACTACATCGACCGCGTGCGCTTCCGTTACGTGATCGACTTCCTGGATTTCCATTTATACAACCGCTGGAGCTGGCCAGCCTTCAACATCGCCGACATGGCGATCGTGGGCGGCGTAGCCCTGCTGCTGCTGCTGATGTTCCTGGAAAATAAAAAGAATAAAGAAAAAGAAGAAGGCGCCACATAGGCGCCTTTTTTGTGAGTTAAGCCTTCTTGGGAAAGACGGCCTTTTCCAATTTCGCAATCCTCTCTTCAATCGAGCTTCCTTTGGACATGGTTTTCCGCAGATGCCAGTTCAAATATGTCTGATAGCCCATACCCTGCTTTTCCGCTTCTGCCTCAAGCCACTCCAGCACTTCAGGATCCAAACGAATAGTCTTAAGAATCTTGATTTCTTTCACAGGCTTTTTTTTCTTCGCTTTGGAAAAATCGTACTCACTCTTCATGCAAACCTCGCAGATAATATTCTATTTCCCGGGATGTCGCTCTTCTTGCTGAGATTATCCGAACTCGCTCAGGACTCAGCCTCTCGCAATAGACAACCACCAGAACTTTTAAATGAGAGGACCGGCCCAACCTTAACCAACGGTCTTCACTGGCAGAGCTTTCCTGATCCAACATCCCCAAAGCATAAGAATCCCGAAATGTCGTCACGGCTTCAGAAAATCTAATTCCGTGCTTTTTGTAGTTACCCTGGGCTTTCTCATCATCCCATTCGAATTCCATATTACCGTGCTTCCCCAAAAATGTAAATACATCGTAATTACATTATCAATATGCTGATTTTATTGGAGATTTTAAAAAGCAAAACCCACTCCGTCTTTAAAACTGAAGAAGTGGGTTTCTAAGTAAGTATGGATCCGGGAACTGGCTTATTTGCGGGGGATGTTTTTGCGCAGTTTGCGCTGCAGGCTCTGGCGGTGCAGACCCAGTTTTTTGGCGGCTTGGGTGATATTGCCCTCAGAACTTTGCAGGACGTAGTCGATGTATTCACGCTCCATGCGCGCCAGAGAGATTTCTTCTTCCGGCAGCTCCATGCTTTCAGCCTGATCGCTGAAGGCTCTCAAAATCATTTCTACGGTCACTGGCTTGGCGATAAAATTGTGAGCACCCAACTGCATGGCCTTCACTGCGGAAGCCACACTGCCAAAGCCACTCATCATCACGACTTTGACCTGCGGATGACGGGTTTTAAGATCCTTTAAAAGTTCCAGTCCGTTTTCACTGCCCACCCGCAGATCCAAAAGCGCCCAGTCGATTTCTGCAAGCTCGGCCACGGCTGGCATGTCGGCATAGGCTTTCACCTGAAAGCCGCGCTCTTGCAGTTCTTCGGTCAACACTTCACGCAAACCTTGGTCATCTTCAACCAGCAAAAGTCGTTTCCCGTGTTGTTCCATTATTTTTCCTCCAAAGGCAGACGGATGCGGGCGGTGACGCCCTTGCCACTGACGTTATTGGTGATCACAAAATCTCCGCCACTGGCCTGAGCCATCATCTGCGCAGAATAAATTCCCAGTCCATTGCCAGCTTCTTTGCCGGTCACAAAAGGTTCGCCCAAGCGGGACAGGATCTCTGCCGAAATGCCTGAACCCTTGTCGACCACTTCCAGCACGGCCCAGGTGTCTTCCTGGAACAGGCGCACGTAAAGCGGACTTTGCGCAGGCGAAGCTTCCAAAGCATTGTCCAAAAGATCAAAGAATGTCTGGGAAAAAGCCAGCGTTTGCAGACGGCACCACAAAGAATCAGTGGTCAGATGGGATTCCACCACAATGCCGGAATTTTCCTTTTCCCACACGCCAATCAGATCCTTCACCCGCAAAGGAAGTTCCACACGCTGCAGTTCACTTTGGGACGACCGCGAAAAGACCGAAGCCATGTGTTGGAAAACACGCACGCATTCATCCAGAGAACTTTGGGCTTTTTCAAATTCCTCGCGCGCGCCGGAGCTTTCTTCCGGCAATTTGCGCAAGCCGCGCTCCATACGCAGCTTCAGGGAATTCATCGGCGTTGCCAGCTGATGGGAAAATCCTGCAGTCAAGGCACCCAAAGCTTTCAGACGGTCGGCCTGATGCTGCCGATCCTGCAAAAGACGAATGCGCTTTTCTTTACGCGCCAACAGACCTGAAAAATAATGACTGACAAACCAGCTGGCCGTGATCAGCACCCACTGGGAAAGAAAACGCAAAGACAGTTCTGAAAAATCAATGCCCACGGTTTTTTGCGAATCCATCCAGGTTTCATACTGCAACAACGACAGCAGCACCAAAACGGAGGCTCCGAAAACGTAAGACGCTTTCTTGCGCAAAAGCATCCCGCCCAGGAACGAGTGAATACATAAGATACTAACGAACGGATTATCCGCCGAACCACTTACGAACAACAAACCTGAAGCCGCCAGTAAATCCACCCACAGATGAACCAGCACTTGTTTTTGTCCGTAGTCTTCCTGCTTCGGCCAGATACTGTGAGCCAGAACATTCAAGATACCCAGCAAGGTCAGCACGGCAATGATGTATGGAAAATGGCGCTTGTCCAAATATCCCCACTTCAAAAGCGGAATGGTTCCAAGCAACAAAGAAACAATAGCGATCCAACGAAAACGAATCAGTCCTGGCATGCGCCCCTTGTAACCCCAGCCCCCCGGTGGCGCAACCGCAGACTTGAAGATGCAACGATTCGCTGCCCCTTATATCGTGATTTCAAGTACTTACGCATTTTCAAACCCAAATTGATTTCAGCTCTGCAGTTTAAATGCAAATATCTTGCAATTAGAAAGTGGCCTTGCTAGAAGCAAAAGAATCCAAGGAGTACCTATGAAATTCATCTTCTCTGTTTTGTTGGCCCTGCCAGTATCTGCTTTTGCCCATGAACACGATCACGATCATGGTAACAACATCTTGAACCAATCCCCGGTGACCTTGGCATCGGTGGCAGCATTGGAGCTTTTTGAATCCGGGAACATTGGCAACCTTGTCGGCTTTCAAACTTTCAAAGCCGATGATGAAGCTGCAGTGAAGCTGACCTATATGGATAACTCCGGCACGGCCCGCGCAGTGGGTTATGATTGCCACTTCCACGCTCACGGTGATGCACAGGAAGCCCACTGCCATGATTCTGCTGATTTGGGAGTGATCGACACCCCAGCTAATGATGTCAGCTTCGGTGTTGATGAATTCGCAGATTCCTTGGCTTATTCCGCCGACATCTTCGCCAGAAAAATTGCGCCTTTGTCCCAGATCACGAATGTGAAAATGTGGCAGACCGGTGGCAACATCTGGGCAACACTGGCTCACGATACCGGTGCTGGTGAAGTGAAGTCTCACTTTATGTGTCACATGCACGGCGATCACTTTGACTGCCACCGCAGCAGAGACCCAGGCCCGAACGAACCCCGCTATCAGGAGTAATCCATGAAGATTCTTTTTGCTGTTTTATTCTGCCTGACCCTGGCCGCCTGTGGAGGTGGCCACAATCCCGACAAAGACAACCTGAGCAAGGCCCTGCAGGTCGGTGATTCCTCTTACTATGATCTGGGCGCGGGCAAAGGCTTGATGACCGAAGGTCTTTCGGCTGTTTCATCCGGAGCTAATTTTGAAATCACCTTCACTCTGAATGAGGGTGGATCTTTAAGCCTGCATACGTTTGCCAATTCCAACCTGTTAAGCGGTTTCACGGTGACGTTCACGCGCACCGGAACCACCCTGCAGGCGCATGCCGACGCTCAAGGCGAAGTGCAGGACTGGAGTTCTTTGTTTACATTTGTTGATGCTTCGGGAACTTTGACTTTCACCCTGGACATTCACAACAATGAACGTCCCGCACACGTGCTGATCTGGAGTGGTGCCAAGTCCTCGGGCATGGATCACACCAACACAGTTTACAACAGTGCTGAAGACAGCCTGGATCTGAACTATGATGCAGCTCCCGGTAATGGTTCTGGGCGGGCCTGGGGCTTCACGGCCACGAATGCTCAACTTTTGAATGCGCGCCTTTCTTCCCCACAGGATGGACACTGATGAAAAAACTGATTCTAACTGCCGCTTTGATTACCGCCACCGTATCGTCCGCTTCAGCCCAGGTTCTGCAAAACATGCAATCCGCGGCAGCTTTGGATCTGGTGGCACCGCTAAATTTCGAGGACTCGGCTGAAAACAAACTCGATATTCGCGCTGCCGAACTGATGTTCTTTGGCCCGCTGGATCCGACTTTTGATGCCTACTTGAATTTTGCGGCCCACAATGAAGAAGGCGAATTCGTGGCCGAAGTTCACGAAGCCTATGTGGGATCCAGCAAAGTGATTCCCAATTCCCGCTTTCGCGTCGGAAAATTCTTTCTGGGCGTGGGCCGCCTGAATCAATTTCACCAGCACGACTGGGCGTTTGTTTCGGCTCCCCGTGTGCAGGCTGAATTCTTTGATGAAGAAGGCGTTGCTGACACCGGGGCTGAGTTTTCGACTCTGCTTCCGACGGACAGCTATTGGGATATCACCATGGGTGTGACCAATGGTTACACTTATGGCCACAGTCACGATGCAGGCGAAAAACCGCAGGTGCCGACTCACTATATTCACCCGGTGAACTTTGTTGATTTTGGCGAGGCCGGTGCGCTTCAATGGGGCATGAACTACCTGGGTCGCACGGACGCTGCAGAAACCAAAACCCAGCTGTACGGTTTGGACTTTGTGTTTAAAAAAATGGAAGGCAAAACCCTCACTTTCCTGCTCCAGTCTGAAATCTGGTACCGCAACTTAAGCGCCCCCGGAGCGGACACTCAGGAAGACATCGGGGCTTACTTCTATCCGCAGATGTCCTTGTCAGAAAGATTGTTCCTGGGGCTTCGTGTGGATTTGTTCTCGGATCTGTCACGCAGCTTTATCAGTGATGGCTCCCGACAAAAGAATCTGGATTATGGATTTGTCCCGACTTTGACTTTTAAAAACAGCGAGTTCTCTTTGCTGCGTGTGGCTTACACCTATGATAATCAGACTTATCAGGGCGAATCCGACACCATCAGCCAGAAAATCGAACTGCAGTGGGTGGCGATTCTTGGTGCCCACCCGGCCCATTCATTCTAGGAGCCTGTCATGAATAAATTTTTAATGTCCGTTCTGTTCGTGTTCAGTGCTTCTGCTCAGGCCAAGATCAAAGTGGTCACCACCTTGCCGGACATCGCCGAAGTGGTGCGTGCCATCGGACAAGATCAAGTCGAAGTGCAAAGCCTGCTTTCCGGTTCTGAAGATGCGCATTTTGCCGAAGCCCGCCCCGATTACATTCTGAAAGTTAACCGCGCCGACATCGTCTGCTCTATGGGACTTGAGCTGGAGGTCGGCTGGCTTCCTAAAGTTCTTTCCAAATCCGGCAATGCTAAAATTCAAGACGGTGGGACTGGTTCCTGCATCCTGGGCAACAGCATTAAACCATTGGATGTTCCTACCGGCGTTATCAATCGCTCATTGGGCGACGTCCATGCGCACGGAAATCCGCACTTCACTTTAAGTCCTTTAAAGATGGCCGAGGCCGGCCGCGAAGTGGTGCGAGTGCTGTCTTTGGCACTGCCTCAGGAAAGTACTGTGTTCGAGAAAAATTATGATACTTTCAAAGCCGACATGACCCGCCTGCAAGAGCGTCTGGCAAAAACCGTGAAGAAAACCAAAGTGATGGAGTATCATAAGGAATTCACTTATTTCTTCAATGCCTATGGCCTTGAGTCCGCGGGATCCTTGGAAGAAAAGCCGGGCATGCCTCCGTCGGCTGCGCGCATTGCTCAGGCTGCGAAACTTGCCAAAGATAATAAAGTGACTGTGCTTTTTGCGACGGCCTCGGCGCCGCACAAGACTTTGGAGCGCTTCCAGGAACTGTCCGGTGTTCCTGTGGTGATTGTACCTTCTTATGTGCCGCTCAAAGGCGACGCAAATTCCATCTCCAAGTTGCAGGAACTGCTGGTGGGGTCTGTAAAATGAGTTCTGTGCTTTCCGTCCGTGATTTACAGGTTCGAAGCTCGGAAGGCCTTGCCCTTTCACCAGTGGTGAATCTAGAGCTGAATGAAGGCGACGTGCTTTTTCTGCGCGGTGAAAATGGCGCGGGAAAAAGCACGCTGCTAAAAACCCTGCTGGGTCTGCATAAATACTTCGATGGCCGTTTTCAATTTTCAATTCCGCAAAAAGACATCCAGTATCTGCCGCAGCTGGGCACACTGCATTTTCACCTGCCGCTGACGTTGCGTGATCTGCTGGGTGATAATGAAGGATTCCACCCCCTGTTAAAGAATATGGATCTGGATAAAAAGTGGAACACCGCCAGTGGTGGTGAAAGACAAAAAATCCTGCTTTCCGCGGTACTGGCGAAAAAACCGCGCCTGCTGATTCTGGATGAACCGTTTAATCACGTGGATTCCGAGTCTACCCTGCAGCTGGAAGAAGCTCTGGGGAGCTATTTGAAAGAAAATCCGCAAAGTTCATTGGTTTTGGTGTCCCATCGCGCTTTGACCTCCGAATGGAACCGCGTTCGTGTGCTGGAGATCCGATGACATCCTTTATTGAACTGCTGCAAATTTATAAGTGGTCCCTGCCGTCTTCAATCCTGATGGCTGCGGTGCTGGCATTAATCGGATCGCAATGGAGTGCCCGCGAAAAAAGTGCACAGATCTTTGTTCTGGGACAAGGTGCCTCACTGGGTATCGTTCTGGGCCTTGTGATCAATATTCTGCTGGGCACAGACTTTCACGGCATCAGCCTCGTCGCGGGTTTGTCGCTGGGTTGGGTTACTTTGCTATTGATGGATCAGCTGATTCAGACCAAGTCCGATCGCAATCACATCTATCTGACCCTGTTCGTATTCTTCCTGTCACTGACCTATCTGATCAGCTATCTGACCCCGGCTTTGGAAAGCCATATTGCCGCATCTTATTTCGGTGATCTGGCGGTGATGAGCGATACGGGTGCTCAACTATGTCTGCTGGCAGCCGTGGCGTTTGGAATCTTTGTTTTGAAGTTCTGGAGATCTTTGTCTTTGGCTTCTTTTCAAATGGTCAATCACAGCTACATTCATCGCACCTGGCAAAACCGCGCCTTTGACGTGGGAACACTGCTGCTGACAACGATGGCGATTCAAAGCATGGGCTATCTTTTCACCATCGGATCTTTGTTCATTGCAACCAGCTTCACCGCCACGCGCAGCAGAAACCTGCAAAGCTATCTGATCAGAATGCTGGTGATTTCCGTGGGTGGAACTGCTTTGGGGTTTGCGGTCTCGCTCTTATCCACAAATCTGCCCACAGTGCCTTGCGTGCTTCTGGGACAGATGTTGTTGGGACTTATCACTTATACAAAGAAATAGTGGAATGACGGCTGGGCTTCACGCTTTTGGCCGTCGATATTGAACATGCAGATGACTTCAGTGCACACGCCTTTTTTAACGTTGAAAACTGTCAAATCCGCATTTTCGATGATCTGATGAAGGCCGCGCCCCGCGCCGCCTTTATTGGCATTCATGCTTCCTGCCGAACCATTGTAACAGCTGAGCAGATAATCAATGATGATATCTTTGGTCAAAGAACCGAATGGATCCTTCACCCCCACGGCCAGATAAACCCCGTCACTGGCGTAACGAAGCTGGGACTGCTGGTGGGTGTCCAGTTGGATTTCCTCTTTACGGGATACATGATTGAAAATGGATTTACCGCTTGAATCCACCGGCGCATCATAGATCGCATTCATCAGCATTTCTTCAACTACCGTATTCACACGGTCCAAAATGGTGGAGCGAACCCCCATCTTTTTGAAGTAGCCGTACAGATCCTCACGCAGGGATTCACGGTGAGTGGAGTTGGAAACAACTTTTCTTTGAACTTCCACTCCCCAGGTCAGGTATTTTTCGATGCCGAAAAGATCCTTGTTCAGAAGTTTTCCCAGAGCCGTCAAAACATAACGAATGGTGGCGTTGCGGTCTTCCGCATCCCGGGAAATGATATGATCCACATAACGATTGCCTTCCAGAATGCGCAGGTTCCCCTGAACATCTTTACTGGTTAGCAAAATGGAATAAGGCGTTTTTTTGCCTTCGTGGACTTCTTTAAGCACATCCACGCAGCCTTCTTCACACAAAACAACGTCATACTGGTTGTCGCGCAGGAATTCGCGCGCACTTTCGGAGTTATCTGCAATATCCAGCTGAACTCCGGTGCCCCCCAGAGCCATGCGAATCGGAAGTTGTTGTTTCTTTTCCGGTTCAACCAACAAGACCCGGCCACCCACTTTCTGGATTTTCTGCTGGGCTTCGTGAAGTTCGCGGTTCAGGATTTCAAAGAGTCGCGCTTTTTCGTTGGTTTTCATAAGACGTTCTGTAAGGACGTTGCAGTAAATCTGATATAACAAGGCCTGGAAACGGTCCTTGTCCTTGGGATGAACATGGCCAAAATCCTCGGAACGGATCACAAAACATTCCACCGGCGAAAGAGCTTTGACCGTGGTGGATGTCGGGTTTGTGGTGATCACACTCATTTCACCGAACACTTCACCCCGAGTATCCAAAGTGGCAATCACTTCAGAAGCCAGGGAAATTTCGACTTTTCCGGATCTTAAAAAGAACAAAGAGCTGTTTTGTTTGCCCTCTTGAAGAATGAAGGACCCCGCTGCGAATGACTCGCAATGAACCATGGCCGAAGTCTGCAAAAGCAGATCGTCCGCAAAAGACTTGAAGAAAGAAAAGGCCCTAATTTCTTTGGCGATTTCAGCCGGGTGCAACTTCATATTGGCCTTATTATGTCTGTAGTTCCGGGCCCTTGACCAGAATCGTGTTGAATATTCTTGGTAATCAAAGAAAATTAAGTCTATCGTCGGTATAGCGGAGGCCGCTTGTTTCCATTCATTCCCCTGTCGCCCACTCTTAACGTTCCCACTTATTATCTCGTTCTGAGTCTGACGGTTTGCCTTTGCCTTTTCTGGATCAGCCTCCGGGCGGACAAGTTTGAACTTTCCCGCAAAGTCGCGCTGGACCTAAGTCTTATCATCATGGTGACGGGCTTTATCGGTGGGCGCCTGTTTCACGTCTTCTATGAAAACTTCGAGCATTATCAGGAAGACTTCGCCCGCATCTTTTATTTCTGGAATGGTGGCTTTGTCTTTTATGGCGGCGCCATTCTGGCGGGCCTTTGCAGTCTGCTCTATATGGTGTTTGTGGCGCGCGTGCAGTTTGAAGACTATCTGGACCTGTTTGCGCCGGTTCTTTCCTTCGCCTATGTGCTGGGCCGGGTGGCCTGCCTGTTGGCGGGTTGTTGTTATGGCGGAACCTGTGACCTTCCCTGGGCGGTGAATGGCCTGCATCCGACCCAAGCCTATGCTTCGCTGTGGGAACTGGGTGTGCTTTTCATTTTGCTGGGGACTGAAACCACGGCGCATTCGCTGCGCCCGAAATTGCTAAAGAACCCAGGCAGCATCTTTTTCCTGTGGATGGTTTTGCATGGAATGGGCCGTCTGCTGATGGAAGCGTTCCGTGATGATTTCCGCGGGCCTTCATTGGGATTGTCAATTTCAAGCTGGATCAGCCTGACTATTATGGCGCTGGGATTATTCCTGATGATTCGCAAACCAGCACGCCGGAGCTGAACAACGTCCGCCCGTCTGACATAAAGCCCCTGCCAGATAAGTATCCAGACGACACTGATGAGACGGATACACATTTCTTAAAAGCTCCGTCGCCGCAGGAGCTGGTGTCCACAAAGATACATCCGCTGACTTTTGCGAATCATAGCGTTTGAAGAACTGCACCATCTCCACCCCGGTCTGTGCGGTGCGGGCGCAAAGCTCATTGCCACCACAAAGTGCCAGCACTTGCGGGTTGATTTCAGTGACCAGTTCCGGATGTGCTTTCAAAAACTGCGGCAGGCAATCTTTGGCTGCATAAAAGTCCGACTGTCCTTCTGAAGAAGACCACTCAGCACCGGTGAAAGTCTGGCGCGGTTCACCCGCGATCACGTGACCGATTTCATGACAAAGAATTCCCGCAAGCACCGGTAACGAAGCGCCGGGCGCGCGGGCCATACCGCCCCACAAGGAAACTTGCATGTAAGTGTCTTTATTCTGGGCAAACGCTGCAAAGTAAGGACTTTCCCATTCGGCTGGAACCAGCAGAGGTCTTCCCGTGCTGTTAAACACCGGCATGATGTATTTCACCTGAAATTCAGTCAGCAGTGCCCGGTATTGAGCCTCGGTCACATGCGAAACATTCGCGCTGCCGGGAGGCAGAAAGAAATATCCCGCTTCTTGCGCAAAAGACGCCCCTGAAGTGCGTGCCTTCAAAGGTTTCTGCGTCTGAACCATAAAAATGAGTCCCACCAGAAGAAGTGTCGCCAGAATGTAGGGAAGATATTTTTTAGTTTCGCGGCTCATAGGGACAGCACCATACCATACTTCAGGATAAAGTCCCACCTTCAAAAGGTTGCATGAAAGTTTCCACCCACAGTGACAGAAAATGTTCTTGCCACTCAAGCTTGGTCACTGGAATCAAACCAAAGCTCATCTCTGGCAGGCACACATTCTGCTAAGACCCAACAGCGAGATATAATTTTTTGTAACTTCGGAGGATTCCATGCGCGTATCTTTGACTGTTCTGTTGATGTCTTTTGTCTTTGCCAGCCAGGCCTCTGCCTCGGCTTTCGATTCTTTGAATGATCAAAAGCTGCAAGAGCAGGCCCTGACTTTATTGGAACAAAATGCCGGCACCATGCGCATGAGCGGCGAAGTTCATTCCCATGAAAAACTGACTGATATTCTGGCCAAAGTTCAGGCCTACAACGAAGAGATTCTGACCCGTCTTTCTGAAGGACAGGACTTGGAAGATATGAAAAGTGCCGTTTCCCACACCGACACCAAATGTACGATCGACCAGGATGGCAGATCTGCCGTATGCAACCTGCTGATCAGCTACCGTCCCCTTGGTGAAACCAATGTTCGTTTCTATATCGATCTGGATGACGCCGGCAACGCTGTCGGTATTTCCGGCACCGCTGACATCACTCGCGGCGACTAATCCCCCAGTGCTTTCAACGAGTTCAAACCCTGTCTCAGTTTGAGACAGGGTTTTCCCATTCCGTTCAGGCGCTTGCCTTCGTTCGCAGTGACACAAATTGGCTGACCTTATAAATAAGTAAACAGGCTCAGACGTTCCATCTGCGATTAAACGCTCTTTCAACATTCCCGCGCTCTGGCATGACTCATGTATTGCATTGTAAGTGAGGAAAAATATCGAGAGAGAGGTTTATTATGAAAAGGATTATCGTATCGTTTATCGCGATCTATAGCGCGCTGGTTTTAGCGGCGTGTGGAAAAAGTGGTGGTGGCGGTGGAAACACCAATACCGGTGTGATCCCTAACTGTGCTGTGGGCACTGTCTGGAATGGATCATCTTGCGTTGTGGTTAATGGCGGCGGCAACGTCGTAACCGGCCCAACCCAATTCTATGACTATAATTATTATGGTAACAACACGAACTACCGCGGCAGCCTGAGCATTGTGAACAGTGGTGCTTATGCAACCTTCCTGAAAGAAGCGTTGGCAGTGTGTGGTCGTACTATCTGGGGTATCGAAGCTGGCTTGGCCAAGTGTGAAAACTGGACATCCGGTTCCCTGATGGTTTCTTTCTCGATCGACGGTTCCATGAGACCGGTGATCAGATTTGAAGCATACCCGGCTCCAAACTGGTATCAGTACACATTGAACCTGGGAATCAACGCTGGTGGAGTTGCTTTCAACCCGCTGATTCTTTCCAATAACAACACTTTCAGCCTTATCAACAACAGCAAAGGCTTTGAAATCCGCGCTCAGGGTTCTTACCTGAACGGTGGCGGCCTTCGCCTGATCCAAGTCATGGTAAAAGAAGGAACTTTGGCGCAGAACCAGTTCGCGTACGAAGTTTACTTCCCGCACAATGGTGTCGCGACGAAGTTCGCAACAGGTGTTTTCAAGCGTTACTAAGCTCTGCGTCTTGCACTGGGTGCGGGACTTGGAATAAATTCCGACTATGACCGAATCTCAATCTCGACAGGTCAAATGCCCGCAATGCGGGCTTTTGGCTTTGTACTCAAGCGAAAATCCTTTCCGTCCTTTCTGCTCTGAAAGATGCAGACTTATTGATCTTGGCGAGTGGGCTTCTGAGTCCTACAGAATTCCCGTCAAAGATTCTTCAAGTGATGCTTTAACTTCCATGGATGATGATGATTATCCAGGCGAAGACAAACATTAGCATCAGCCGCAAATCCACACTCAGAGACCTTTTCACATTTTGCAGTTGACGAAATTCTGATTATGGATTTTCATGGGGCTGTCATTGGATGACGAAGAGTTATCATCACGATTTTATAATCAACATCGGATACACAAACGTGTCCAACAAGAGGAGTTCAAATGAACAAAGCTCAACTTATCGAAAAAATCGCTACTGAAACAAAAGTTTCCAAAGCTCAAGCAGAAGCAATCCTTGATTGCGCTGTAGAAAACATCAAAAAATCCGTTAAAAAAGGTGACGATGTTAAATTGGTTGGCTTCGGTACTTTCACTAAAGCTAAACGTAAAGCTCGCACTGGTCGCAATCCACAAACTGGTAAAGCGATCAAAATCCCTGCTGCATGGGCTCCGAAGTTCCGCGCAGGTGCTGAATTCAAATCTATGGTTAAGTAATTAACCCCAGTATTTCGATTTCTGAAAAGGCGTCCCGCAAGGACGCCTTTTTTATTTTGTCTCTATGATAATCCCGGGGTAGCCTTTATCCCATGGCTCAGTTTGATAAGAAAATTCAGAAAATTGGTGTGTACACAAGTGGCGGCGATGCGCCGGGCATGAATGCGGCAATCCGCGCAGTTGTCCGCGTGGGGATCTCACAAAAACTTGAAGTGTACGGAATTCACAACGGCTATGTCGGCATGATCGAAAACAAGATCGAGCCATTGCAACTTCGCGACATGGCCAACATCATCCAGCGCGGCGGCACTATGCTTAAAACCGGCCGCTCCACCGATTTCATGCGTCCCGAAGGCCGCGCCCGCGCCGCTCAAAATATCAAAAACCTTGGTTTGGATGCTTTGGTCTGCATCGGCGGTGACGGATCCTTCCGCGGTGCTCATGCACTTTGGGAAGAACATCAGATCCCGGTGGTCGGCGTTCCCGGCACCATCGACAATGACATCTTTGGCAGTGATAAAACCATCGGCTTTGATACGGCTGTGAACACAGCTCTTGAAGCAATTGACCGCATTCGTGACACCGCTGCCTCTCACGATCGCTTGTTCATCGTTGAAGTGATGGGCCGAAATTCTGGTTTCATCGCGTCTCACGTGGGCCTTGCTGGTGGTGCGGAAGAAATCTTCACTCCCGACGCCAACACCACTGTTGAAAAAGCCATCGACCGCATCAACGAAGCCAAGTCCCGCGGCAAAACCAGCAGTATTATCATCACCGCCGAAGGACAGAAGCCAGGCCGCGCGTATGATCTTGCTGATGCCATTCGCAAAAAATCCGGCATGGACGCAAAAGTCTGTATTCTTGGTCACCAACAACGTGGTGGCTCCCCGACTGCGGCCGACCGTATTCTTGCCAGCCGCATGGGTGCTGCCGCTGTGGACGCTTTGTTCAAAGGTTATTGCGACGTTATGATCGGCACTGAAGGTGAACGACTTATTCAGGTGCCTTTGGAACTCGTGTACAAGAACGAAAAGAAAAACCAGCTGGATCTGATCTCGCTGGCGAGTGTTCTGGCAACTTAGACCCGTCCTCACGTTTTTACCTTGACCTCGACTGTAGGAGCTTGAATTCTATGGAGTATTCCATTTAAGCAACCCACAGCGAGGTCCACATGAAAAAACTCCTCTTGGCTCTGATTTTGGTTCTGCCACTTATCAGCGGCTGCACCAAAAAAGAAAATGAAATTGTGATCGGTGAATACGATTCCCTGACTGGAAGCGATGCCACATTCGGACTTAGCTCCAACAAAGGTGTGCGCCTGGCTTTGGATGAAATCAACGCCGCAGGCGGAGTCAAAGGCAAAAAAATCAGCCTGGTGACTTTGGACGATCAGGGTAAAAACGAAGAGGCAGCTTCCGCAGTAACCCGTCTGATCACTCAAAACAACGTCGTAGCTGTCATCGGTGGCGTTGCCAGCGGCAGATCCAAAGCGGCGGCTCCGATTGCCCAGTCCAACAAAGTTCCTTTTGTTTCCCCTGCTTCCACAAATCCCGATGTGACCAAAGCCGGTGATTATGTCTTCCGCGTCTGTTTCATCGACCCATTCCAGGGCATGGTGATGGCAAAGTTCGCGAAAGAAAACCTGAAGATCAAAAAAGCCGCGATCCTGCGTGACGTGAAAAACGACTACAGCGTGGGTCTGGCCGACGTGTTCGCTGCGGAATTCAAAAAAGGCGGCGGCGAAATCGTTGCGGACCTGAGCTATCAGGCCGGCGACATCGACTTCAAAGCCCAGCTGACTCAGATCCGCTCTAAAAATCCGGAAGCGATTTATGTTCCGGGTTATTACACTGAAGTGGGTCTGATTGCCCAACAAGCCCGCCAATTGGGTGTGAAAGTGCCTTTGATGGGTGGTGACGGATGGGATTCTGACAAATTGTACGAGATCGGCAAAGAAGCCATCAACGGCAACTATTACTCCAACCACTACACCACTGAATCCACGGATCCAGCGGTGACTGAGTTTATCAAAAAGTTCAAAGCCAAGTACAATGAAACTCCGGATGCTTTGGCGGCTTTGGGTTACGATGCCGCGAAAATCCTGGTGGCAGCGATTGAGCGCGCGCCAGACTTGTCAGGCAAAGCCATTCGTGATGAACTATCCAAGACAAAAGATTTCCCTGGTGTGACCGGGAAAATCAGCCTGAATGAAAACCGTGACGCTGTGAAAAGTGCGGTGGTCATCCAGGTCGACGGTAACAACCGCAAGTTTGTGACCACTATCACCCCATAAGGACGTGCATGCAGGATTTCGTACAGCATTTGATCAACGGAGTAAGCCTTGGATCCATCTACGCATTGATCGCCCTGGGCTACACGATGGTGTACGGAATTCTGAAAATGATCAACTTCGCCCACTCGGATGTTTACATGGTGGGCGCCTTTGCCGCCTACTATTTCGCCCGCTGGCTGGGAATTGAAAACAACCCCGGCTTCAGCACTCTTCTGACTTTAATTGTCATCACGATGATCTGCTGCAGCCTGCTGGGGCTGGTGATTGAACGTCTGGCATATCGTCCTTTAAGAAATTCACCAAAACTAAATGTCCTGATCACTGCCATCGGCGTCAGTCTGTTTTTGCAATATTCCGGTCAGGTGGTTTTTGGAGCCGATCCCAAAGTGTTTCCTGAAGTCATGAAAGACTTTGTGATCTTCTCTATCGGTGTTGTTGAAATCCGCTCTTTTGATGTGACGGTTCTGGGTGTGGGTATTGTCGCCATGCTGGGACTGCAGTTCCTGTTATTCAAAACAAAAATCGGCCGCGCCATGCGTGCGGTCAGCGCCAACCCGATGGTGGCAAGCCTGATGGGTGTGAACCCGGACCGAATTATTGCTTTCACCTTTATTGTCGGATCTTCGTTGGCTGGTGTCGGCAGTGTTCTGGTCGGCATGAAATATCCCAAAATTGACCCCCTGATGGGCATGATGATCGGAATGAAGGCGTTTGTTGCCGCCGTCCTGGGTGGCATCGGCAACGTCGGCGGTGCGGTTCTGGGTGCGATGATCATGGGCCTTTCGGAAGAAATGGTCGTGGCTTATCTTTCAAGCACCTATCGCGATGCTTTGGCCTTCGGAATTCTGATTGTGATTTTGATCTTTAAGCCGGCGGGTCTGCTGGGTAAATACTCTGTGGAGAAGGTCTGATGAAAGCCTTAAAAAACCCGGCACTGGCACTTATCTGCCTGGCTATTCTGGGGTTCGGATTGGATTTCGGCGTTAATGCCTACATCAAACTGATCCTGCTTTTTGCCACGGTGAACTGTCTGCTGTCCATGAGCTTGAACCTGGTCAACGGTTACACCGGCCAGTTTTCTTTGGGACACGCGGGCTTTATGGCGATCGGTGCATATTTTTCGGCCTACGCCTCCACCAAGTGGGGCTTCCTGCCTGAATCCATGCAATTGGTGCAGTCCTTTATCTTTGTGATCGGTGCCGGCCTTGCCGCGGCGGTGGCGGGATTTCTGGTGGGTCTGCCATCTTTGCGCCTGAAAGGTGATTACCTTGCCATTGTCACTTTGGGTTTTGGTGAAATCATTCGCGTGGCCCTTTTGAACATGGATTTCGTGGGTGGACCGCGCGGTCTTTCCGGCATTCCAAGCTTTGGAACTTTCCCGTTTGCCTTTATGTTTGCTTCGGTGTGGCTGGTGATTTGTTTCTTCACCATCTGGCGGGTCATGCATTCCAGTCACGGGCGCGGGTTCTTGAGCGTGCGTGAAGACGAAATCGCCGCGGAAGCCATGGGCATAAACACCACACGCATGAAAGTAAAAGCCTTTGTGCTTTCAAGCTTCTTTGCCGGTGTGGCGGGGGCATTGTTTGCGCATTTTACCAATTTCATCAATCCATCGTCTTTCACCTTCCTGCAAAGTGTGAATGCCGTGATCATGGTTGTTCTGGGCGGCATGGGGTCCATGACCGGATCCATCGTGGCCGCGGTCATTATCACCGTATTGCCTGAAGCTTTGCGTCCGCTGCAGGAACTGACTGGTGTCGATCTGCGCATGGTGATTTATTCCCTGGCTTTGATTCTTATGATGATTCTTCGACCAAAAGGTTTGTTCGGGGATTTGGAAATCAGCGATGTTTGGAGAAAATATGTCCGACGTTCTGCTTGAGGCCCGCAAGATCACCATGCAGTTTGGCGGTCTGAAGGCCGTTGACTCGCTGGAGTTCCAAATCAAAAAAGGCCAGCTGGCTGGTTTGATCGGTCCGAACGGTGCCGGCAAGACCACGGTGTTTAATATGCTGACCGGGGTTTATCAGCCCACGTCCGGCGAAGTCACCCTGGAAGGCCAAAGCCTGAAGGGCCTGGCTCCTTATGAAATTTCCCACCGCGGGGTCACGCGCACCTTCCAGAACATTCGTCTGTTTAAAAACCTGACTGTTCTGGACAATGTTCTGATCGCCGGTCACCAGCATGTTCGTTATGGTTTGTTCGATACTTTGTTTCAGACCGATTCTTTCCGGGTGGATGAACAACGTCTGCAGGAAAAGGCGATTGATCTTTTAAAGATCTTCAAACTGCAGGACAAAGCCCATAAACCGGCCACATCCCTTCCATACGGTGAACAGCGCAAACTTGAAATCGTGCGCGCGCTGGCGACTGATCCAAAGATCATTCTTTTGGATGAACCGGCAGCCGGCATGAACCATTCAGAAACCCACCATCTGATGGAAACCATTGCGAAGATCCGCGAAGATTTCAAACTGACCGTACTGTTAATTGAACACGACATGAAGCTGGTGATGGGAATCTGTGAAAACATCATCGTTCTGGATCACGGCGTGAAGATCGAAGAAGGGGCCCCGCAAAAAGTGCAAAGCTCCCAACGTGTGATCGAAGCCTATCTGGGCGTTGAGGAGGCCGAATGAATCCATTATTGACCGTTGAAAATCTGGATGTTTATTACGGCTCTATTCACGCTTTAAAAGGCATCAACTTTACTGTCAATGAAGGCGAAGTGGTGTCCCTGATCGGCGCCAACGGTGCAGGCAAAACCACCACCTTGCGTGCGATTTCCGGCATTGTTCCCAGTCAGGGCAACATCCGTTTCCGCGGTGAGGACTTGAATAAAGTTTCCACCTTCAAGCGCGTGGGTCTGGGCATTGCCCAGTCTCCGGAAGGCCGTGGTGTCTTCCCGCAAATGAGTGTGCTTGAAAATCTGGAGATGGGGGCCTACTCCCGATCGGACAAAACCAAAATCAAACAAGATCTGGAAATGTGCTTAACTCTGTTCCCAAGAATGAAAGAGCGTATTTCCCAGATGGCCGGAACCCTTTCCGGAGGCGAGCAGCAGATGCTGGCTATCAGCCGCGCACTGATGGCAAAGCCACGCTTGTTGCTGCTGGATGAACCTTCCCTGGGGCTGGCTCCGCTGATTGTGGCGCAGATTTTTGAAATCGTAAAAAAGCTGAATCAGGAAGAAGGCATGACCGTCCTTTTGGTTGAACAAAATGCGCGTATGGCGCTGAAAATTTCCCATCGCGCTTACGTGCTAGAGTGCGGTCGCATTGTGATGCAGGACTCTGCCCAAAGCCTTCTGAACAACGACGAAGTCCGCAAAAGCTATCTGGGAGTCTAGCTGTTTACTATGGGGACCTTTACGTCGCCTTCGATTTCAAGACCATGGCATTGCAAAGTATTCCGCGGACACTTTCTCTGGAACATTCATGTTGTCTCAAACTGAGATTGAACCTGTCTAAGTCTTTATAATTGCTTCCAAATATCCGATCAGAACAGCATGACTAGAACGTTCTTATACCTCGTGCTTAGTTTATTGCTTCTAAGTTCTTGCACCACCAAGAATGACCTCTCCCTTATTTTCTCAAGTGAGAACACTCCCACTATCACTTTGAAGGTTAACGACGACGTTCCTTACACGGGACAAACCAGCATTCCGGTCAAAATCATTTCCACATCTGAAATTTCTGAGCTGAGTTTTGCCGTCGGCGGTCTGTGTTCAGAGATGTGGGAACCGTACACGTCTGAAAAAACAGCCATGCTTCCCAATGTGGAAGGTGAGCACTATATCTCCGTAAAGGTGCGCAACAAAGATGGCTTCTACAGCGATTGCACGAAGGCCAAAATCATTCTGGATAAAACCGGCCCGAATGTTTCCGACACCCAAACTTTGGTGTCGAACCGTTCTTTACTGGATGTGTCGCCGCGCCTGAATGCTCCGGTCACAACCGACAATCTGTCCGGCATCGCGAAGTATGAAATCAAGCTGGTAAAAACTGCTGGCAACGCCGTCATCAAAGACTGGACTGAAAAATCCAAAGACGCGCTTTACTTTGACGGCCTGACTTTGCCGGACACGGAAGCTGACAGCTATTACTACATCATTCGTGCGACCGACAAAGTGGGCAACGTCAGTGCCGAAAAGACCTCGCCGTCGTTCATCGCAGGCCCGATAGTCACCCTGACTTCTCCGGGTGATTTCAATCAGGAACAGACAATGGGAAATATCCGGGTCAATTTGTCACGGACAGTCGCGGTGCCAACAACCGTGATGCTTAAATCCATCCCGGGAACCGCCCTTGCCGGCATAGATTACTATTTCCCGGATATCATTTCCACCGAACTGGAAATTCCTGCAGGTGCTGTCACGAAGAGCCTCTATTATTCCATCATGTCCAAGACCACCCCAAGCCCCACAAAAAGCTTCTCCCTGGCGGTCACAGGCTCAACAAATGCGGCTTCAAGTCTTCCAACACTTGGCGTGAACATCATTAACACGATGCCCGACTACAGCGCCCGACCTCAGGCCACGGGATACAAGGCGATGGCGGGTGCCGCCAAAGGGCATATGTGCGCCTTGCGCCTGGATGGAAAGCTGGATTGCTGGGGCGCTTTCATGTATCGAAACGGAAAAAACACCGGCAACAATTTTGCTGCTGAAGTCACCGGAGCCACCGACATCCGTGACATTGGCATAGGGTATGCTGAGCACAATTGCTACATTGACACAGCTGGTGAAGTTTACTGCTTTGGTGAAAACGCCACCCGTCAACTGGGTAATGGTCTGACAACAGGGACCGCAACCCCGCAAAAGCTTGCGGGGTACACCGGCGTGAAAAAGGTTACGGTCGGCATGGGCTTCACCTGCATCATCACCTCCACCGATCAAGTGCGCTGCTGGGGCAACAATGCCGACGCTACTGTTGGTCAGGCGACCACCACGAGCGTTTATAGCACACCAACTCTATATGGATACATCACCAAAGCCATCGACGTGGCTGCGGGATATCGCATGGCCTGTGCCATCGATGAAGACGCGGGCACCCGCACCGTCAAGTGCTGGGGCAAGATGGGCACCGGAGCTGTGGCAACGCCCGTTCCAATTTCAATCACAGGTCTACCAAACGACATTGCCACTCTTACCGTCAACGGCAGCGCTTATGCAGATGTTCGTCATGCCTGTGGTCTGACGGCAACCGGGGATGTCTGGTGCTGGGGCAGCAACTATCGATCCCGTCGTGGTGCTGCTTCCGGATCAGTGCCGTGGGCCGCCGCCAATATGGTGGCTATGCCGGTGAAAGCAAAAAAAGTCAAAGTGGGTACAGACAGCACCTGCGCCCTAGGTGTTGACAACAATCTTTACTGCTGGGGTATGGGACTGCCCTCGGCCACAAATCAGTATGAACTGACCGAAAGCTTTGTCCCTCAGCGGATGGACAGCTTTGGTGAAACGATCACCGACTTCCAGTTGGGCGAACTGGCCAGCTGCGCGGTGACAGCGTCAACCCGAGTGAAATGCTGGGGCTTCAATCGCTATGGAGAAGTGGGCAATGGTTTGTGGGGGGATGGTTTCCGCGCGGCTGCCTTCAGTCCTGGACAGTCTTCTGCCACCTACACGCAGGTCGTGACCGGTGCGGCCTCCACTTGCGCTTTGCGCTCGAATAAAACTGTCACCTGCTGGGGGCAAAACGATGAAGGACAATTAGGCACCAACAATCGCAACGCACTGACACGCCCCCATTTCACGCTGCCGATCACGAACGTTCAAAAAATCACCGGTCGTTTCCAGCACTACTGCGCACTCACCGAAGCAGGAGCGGTCTTCTGTTGGGGTCTTAATGAAACCGGTCAGATTGGAAACAATTCTGCAAGTGGCGAACGCGTGCTGACTCCTTACCAGATCCCGCAAACATATCCGGCCGGCGTTGCCGGACTGCCTGGCAGTATCAAAGATGTTTCCGCCGGATACAACCACACTTGCGCCGTCAATTCTTCTGGTGGGGTTCTATGTTGGGGTAATAATGGTGCCGGTGAATCAGGGCATGCCACCATTTCGGAAGCAAGACCTTACCCTACCGCCGTCCCAAATCTGACTTCAGGAGTGGTAAGCGTTCACGCCGGCATCAGTAGCACCTGCGCCATCAAGGCCACGGCCACCACCAAAGAAATCTATTGCTGGGGTTACAATGCAAACGGAATTGTGGGCGCTAGCACGCCGATAGGTGGAGCCACTCACGTGCCGCAGCTGATTGAAACCATCACCACAACAAAAGAAGTCAAAATATCCATCGGCAACTATGGTGCCTGCTACCTGCATGATGGGACAGTCAAATGCTGGGGAACTCGAACCGTCCACGCAGCCATTCCATTGACCACCCAGGCCACCGGTGCTGTCAATACCACGCCGATGGTGGCATCACAACTGACCGGGGCGACAGATATTTCTCTTGGAGCATTCGGCGGATGTGCGACGATGGCGACCGAAACGGTAAAATGCTGGGGTTTGGATAACAGCGGTGCTGTGAATTCCACTTATCAGATCGTCTCTGCTCCCACGGCGTCATTTGCCTTTGGATTTGGTTTAGCCAAATCTGTCAGCATGGGATTGGTTCTGTTGGACAGCATTCCACTTCATGTCTGCGGCATAACAACGTTGGGTGATTTAAAATGCTGGGGCGTCAGTCACTATGGCGAAGCTCACGACACGTTCATGCACAGCACGCCGAACTATGTTTTAAAATAGCCAGCCGTATCTGAATTCAAGATGGGTTTCGAAAATAAAGACATCTGAAGTGTCTTTGGAATCGGAACCCGCATGCTTCCCCTGAAACATGGTACCGTAAGTATAAACACCAATACTGCGCTCGTAACTGAGTGGATGGGCAAACCCGAGTTCACCCGAAATCCCAATACCACTGTAAGTGTGATCCAAACCAAAATAGAACGGATGCAGCCTTAAAGAAACATCCGTGTACCATTTTTTGTCGTGGGAAAACAGTTCGGCAAATCCACCGACTGTCGCACTGATATGCTGTCCGGTACTGATTCCGCCAGAACTTGCACTGGCAACATAGGCATAAGGGCGCCTTTCAAAGTCACCACCCGCCAGATAACCATATTGAACTTTGAAAAGAGCATTGCGATAGGTCCAATGACGTTTCGTGAAAGCGACTTCGCCCTTGATATCAAACAGGCGCTGACTGCCGGACACATCCAGAAAATTATTAAACTGGAACGTGCTGGTGTAAGCACTGGTACGAATCGTGCGATCCACTTTCCAGTTCCAGCGACGTGCAAATGAAAGTGTGTCGAATGTGAAGGACTGCAGATCCAAAGTAGTCACGATCGGGCTGGTGTCCTGCTTTTGAGCAGCTCCCATCAATCCGGCCCCCACCCACATCACGTCACGGGAACAAAAATCTTTTCCGACTTTGTCCAGTACCGGCATGGCCTGCACTTTCATTTCCTGATTCACCCCACGCACGTGGAACAGGTAACGGAAGCTTTCATCACCAAACAATTCCAGGGGCACCGAAATAAAATTGGCATTTTCAGGAATATTCAACGAGATCAGAAACTTCCCGGTGTCGGCTTTGAGAGGCAGATTCACCAAAGGCAGGATCACCGGCTTCAGGGCTTTTTTGTCCTTATCATACAATAAGATGCGACGGCTCCAGAAACGGATGTCCAGATTTTCTTTCAGTTCACCGGAAATCTTCAACTGCAGCGTGCTTTGTTCGGGAAATTTCACGATCTCGAACTGTTCCCATTCAACCTGAGGTTCGCGCAGAATATTGCGGCAATCCGTCTGAAAGGGATGGATATTCTTTTGCAAAGAAGAAAATGGCACGACTTCAACGCGCGCCTTATTCAAGGTCTGCTGCGCCCACGCAGGAGCGCCCAACATCAATGCAGCAACAAAAATTCCAAGAGCTTTATTGAGAGACGCCAAAATAGAACACCCCAGTATCACTCCAAGCCGACGCCTGGTACTTGTTTCTGCCACGAATACGATAATACCACTGGCCGTTTTTCATCGGCTTTTTCAGAATGTATTCCTGTGCTTCGACTTTAATTTCAGTATTCTTTGCAAAGTTCTGATCCTGGGACAGCTGCAGGACGTACCATTCATTTTCCGGTGATTCAGACCACGTGAACTTGATCGACACCGGAACACCACGAGGAATCAGGAATACTTCGTTTTTCTTCGGAGTCATGGTTTTTGGTGCGATCAAAGGACCCGGTTTGCCATAAGAAACCGCCAGAATGGGCGTCGGCAGACCGAACAGTTTACTTTCATCCACTACCGGCCATACACGGAAATAGTACCAGCCCTCTTCAGTGACTGAATGGAAAAACTCTACATTCTCGGTATCGAGCATCTGGGATCCAGCCATTTTCGGATCCCGGCTTAGTTCAACACGGTATCTTTTGGCCGCTTCGCGATGAGTCCACACAAGGTGGAACTGAGGTGTTGATCCCGCTTGTTCAAAGACCGGAGGCAAAACTTCTTTTTTCTCGATCGACGGGCCCTTGATAACGCCTTTAACCTGATAAACCTCAGATGGCGGGGAATATTCACCTTCGACAGAACGAGCCACCAGACGCATGTAACCTGGAACGGTTTCGTTGTGCTTCAGCTCATAGGGGGGCTTTTCAACGACCACGTTCTTCAGAATTTTACTGAACTTCGGCCCCTCGCCGATCTGAACCAGATAATCAACGGCATAGGGAACCGGATTCCAGGTCAAAGTCATTTCTGACATGTTCGTGGCACCGATTTTTTCATCAGACTTTGAAAGCAACGGTGCTGACAGTGGCGGGCGCACAATCACTTTTGCCGGATCTGACCAGTCTGAATACAAGTTGTTGCCATACGCTTTGCGCGCACGGATGTTGTATTCACCGGACATATCCAGGAAGCTTTTTAAAGGTTCGGGGCCTTCGTATTCATCAAAGATTTCTTCAAAGCCCTTATTCTTTCCAACCTGCATGTGGAATTTTTCACCGGGCTTTGAATCCTTGACCGGAACATTCAATGTCCATTTACCGCGTTCTTTAAACGCTAGGGCCGGCTGACCGATCTTGGCACTTCCCAGTCGTTCGATGCGGAAGGTGCGCGTTTCAGAAAAATGCGGAACTCCATCCGTGTTTTCAACCAGACGCCAATAATATTCACCCGTACCCAGATCTTTGGGAATCACCGCCTCTTTCATTTCAGAGACATCTTCAGAACGGGTTTCCGTCAGGAAGTCTGCCGTGCGGCTGGTCTGCAAAGTCAGCTTTTTACCTTCCGCGCCCTTCCAACGGAAGAACTCCAGTCCCTGGCCATACAGAATCTTTTTCGGAGCCGGTTCGACCAGAATCAGTTTTTCTTTTTCCACTGTGGTCATGGTCAACGCTGTCGGGACCTTTTTCACTTCAGACTCAGGCGTTATCTTGATGTCACCGCCACCCCCGGCTGAAACTTCGGAAGTTCCACCAGCGGCGCCACCCCCAGCACCCTGTTCGTCTTTTTTATCTTTGTCGTCCTTAGGGGCCGTGGGATCAGAAATACTCAAAGCCTCGCCAGCGCCCAAAGTTTTCTTCTGGTCTCCATTTTCCAATGTCACAGAGCCTGACGCCATGGAAAGTGTCAGCTGGCCAGAGGCATCCTTTTTGGCAAATAATCCAAAGGGACCATCGGCTTTCAACACCAGATCGGAATTCCCGACACGCACGCTTAAAGGTTTTCCCTGCCCTTTACCTTCCACTTGCAGGCTGCCGCGTTCCAGATTCAACGCCAGCGTCCCGGCTTGTGGATTTTCGGTGATGCGCAGAAGTGTTTCTGCAGGAACGTGAATGACGTCCTTGTTGCGCATTTCAAGCAGGGCTTCAGAAGATGGACCGGTGAAAACTTCCGATCCGTTATAAAGTTTTTGTGATTGAGCGGCATCGGCCCAGAAAAAACCAGTGGAGTGTTTATAGCGCAGTTCGTTTTTTACATTGCGAACTTCTGCCAGTGTCGGGCCAAGATTTTCATTATTTACTTCGGCCTTGAACAGAAACTGCTTTGCCACAATGAAAGACAAGACCGAAATTCCAAGAAGACATGCTACGATGATTTTTTTCATGTGATGAAATCATTATGGCCGAGGCATTACACCCCCGCCACAAGATTTAGCGGAACACTGGACACCGCGACCTAGGTCACGACATCTTCTGCAGAAGAACTTCGAACTCCGTACCACGTCCGTCTTTCACCGGACTGCGCACAGAAACTTTTCCGTCATGCGCTTCGACGACCGCTTTTACAAACGTCAATCCCAAGCCCATGCCGTATTCAGAGCGGCTCTTGTCGCTGCGATAAAGCTTCTGCCAGATCATGCCGTGTTCATCCGCCGAAATACCCGGCCCGGAATCCGTCACCCGTATAATGACGTTTTCAGTTTGATTAATGGTTTCAATCGTCACTTCACCACCCGGAGGTGTGTACTTGTGCGCATTATCCAGAAGGTTCGCGACAACACGACTGATCAGTTTCGCATCGACCATGGCCCAGTCATGACTGTCGAGCTTCTGAATAACTTTGATGTCTTTTTCTTCGAAGGCCATTTCGTACAGGCTCATGATCTCTTTTACCAGATCACTGATGAATTTCTTTTCGATCTTCAGCTTCTTACTGCGGTTTTCAGCCTCGGTGATATCCGTCAGCACCTGCAGAAAGTTCAGGATCTTGTCCGAGTTTTCAAAACAGCTCTGCAAAGCCTCGCGATAGGATTCAACATCCCCTTCACTGGTCAGCGCCAGTTCCGCTCGCCCGCGCAAACGGGTCACCGGAGTGCGAATATCGTGAGCCAGGTGATCAAAGGCCTCTTTCAGGCCATTCACCAGATTTTCGATCTTATCGAGCATCTTATTGAACAGAACCTTCAATTCTTCCAGCTCGTCATCACTGCCCCCGATCGGAACACGTGTGGACAGGGAACCGCCTTCAATCTTTTTCATCGAAGTGATCAGCTCACGCACCGGGCTGAGCGTTCGGTTGGACAGGAACAAGCCCCCCAGGAAACCAATCAAGGCCACCGGAAGAAGCAACCACCAGAAGATCTTTTGCAGGTTGCGCAACTGCAGACTCAGGCTTTCGGTGCTTTTCCCCACCACCAGACGGCTGCCATCTTTCAGGGTTGTGCCCAGAATGATAATCGTGTCGCCCCCGTGCATTTCACGCATGGCAAATTCAAAGATCTGACCGCGATGGCGGTTCATTTCTTCTTTAAGCATTTCCATGTTCAATTTGAAGCTGGGGAAGGGCTCGTGATGGAAGGTCACTTCCCCTTTGGGGCTGAAAACACTGACCAGCAACGCAGCGTCGCGGTCATAGTTGGGAATGTACAGGAAGTAGTCATTAAATTCCCCCAGACCCCGCACTTCGATGCGGTTGCGGTATTCTTCCAGCTTGGAAGACAGCACGCCACGCTCCTGCTCTTGCAGGCCGTGACTGATCTGAAAATAAAGGAAGCTAAAGATGACTGTGGAACTTAGAATCAGCACCAGAGAATACGCAAGCGTCAGCTTGGTGCTGATTCGGAAGAGGGTCGGTTTAAGACGACTTGAGAACATATCCTACGCCTCTAACCGTGTAGATAAGGCGTGTAGGGAAATCTTTTTCCAGTTTGTTTCTGAGTCGGCATACAAGTACGTCCACCACGTTCGTTTGAGGGTCAAAATCATAGTTCCAGACTTCCTTAAGGATTGTCTGCTTACCAATGATTTTATTTGGATTACTCATGAACAGGTCAAGAAGAACAAATTCTCTTTCCTGAAGGTCGAGTTTTCTGCCGGCACGAACCACATCACGGTTCAGACGGTTCAGTTTCAGGTCCTGGAAAATCAGTTGAGTCACTTCGGATGCTTTTTGAGAACGCTTCAAAAGGTTCTTCACACGGATCTGAAGTTCGGCCATTGCGAAAGGTTTGGTCAGGTAGTCATCGCCACCCATGCTTAGACCCTTCAGGCGGTCATCCAATTCACGCAAAGCGCTGAGGATCAGAATCGGTGTGTTGATTTCTTTTTCGCGCAAAGACTTTGCGAAAGTGTAACCATCCATTTCAGGCAGCATCAAATCCAAAACAATAATATCGTAATGATTGGTTTGTGCTTTTTCAAAGGCGCGGCGTCCGTTGGATTCAACATCGACCTCACCTTCAAGTTCGCCCAGGCCTTGTTTCACTATTGTTGCGATCTCGTTATCGTCTTCGACTACTAAGCATCTCATCGAGAGTCACCTTTGTTACTGGTTCGTAAAATCTATATGCAATTTATAGCAGATTTGTTTCTAAACAAAAGTAGCAAATTTCACATTGGTGCCCTTAATAGCCTATATTACATAGATTTAATCGGGTTTAGTCCTGGGATTGCAAAGATGAAACCATTTCCCCTCTGAAACGGGGTTGCCAAACGAAAAAAAACAGGCTCCTGGTCAGGGAGCCTGTCGACATGGTCATGGTAGATTTAGACTAGCGGGAATTAACGTTTCAACTGAATAACTTCGTTCAGAAGTTCATCCGTCGTCGTGATGGTTTTGGCATTGGCCTGGAAACCACGCTGATTCTGGATCATGTTTACGAACTCTGTAGCCAGATCCACTGTGGATCTTTCCAAGGATTTCGCGAACAATTTACCGCGGCCCGCAGCGCCTGGAGCACCTACGGAAGCAGTACCGGAGTCTCTGGATTCTTTCAAACGGTTGTTACCAACTTTGAACAGAGCTTCCGGGTTTTCGAACTTAGCCAAAGCGATCTGGGCAAGGTCATTGGCCTGACCGTTGGAATAAACCGCTGTCAATGTACCTTCGTCATTGAAGGACAAGCCAGTGATTGTACCCGCAGCCGCGCCATCCTGGTGCCAGGAGATCAGGTCCGAGTTTTTACCGTACTGTTTAGTACCGTCCAAACCTTTACCGCCGTCCTTGATCGCATCACCGAAGTTCAGCTTCACTTGCTGGTCCTGCAAAGCACCGCCTTTGAAGTTGAAGTTCGTGGAAGTTGTTTCCTGGGAATCAAGTTTACCGTCAACAGTAAACATCAGTTTACCAGCAGCAACTTCAGACATTTTGCCTTCTTCGCCACCAGAAATCTCTTTACCGTCAACCAAACCTTTGAATTCCCATTCACGGTCGTTAACTTTGTTGAAGAAGAAGCTGACAAGGTGTTTGTTACCCTGAGAGTCATACATCTCAACGCCTGTAGAGTAGTGAGAAGTGGAGTATGGGTCGGCAACATCGAATTTCTTCGTTGGCTCCATACGGGAGTCAAGGTTCAGATCCAGTTTCAATTCTTTGGTTGCTTTCGCAGGGATCAGAGCGCGCGGGAATTTGATATCCGTCATTTTGTTAACGATATTGCCCTTCTCGTCTGTAGAGAAGCCCTGAACTTTTTGATTGTCGTTGGTTACCAGATAACCTTCACGGTCAAAGTGGAAGGAACCGTCACGAGTGAAGGATTCACCGTCAGAACCTTTAACTTTGAAGTAACCGTCACCGGAGATAGCAAGGTCCGTCACTTTTTCAGTGGCGTCGATGTTACCCTGGGAAAGGATTGGATTTACGGCACCGATCTTCACACCGCGACCAATTTGGTTACCACCAACAATACCTTTTAGATTTTTGGAGATGATGTCCTGGAACTCTGCACGGCTTGCTTTGAAACCGATAGTGTTCGCATTGGCGATATTGTCCCCGATAACACCCAGAGCCTCGCCCTGTGCTGTCATACCGGATACACCAGTGTACAATGAAGAAAGAATACCCATGTGACCTCCATGTCGTTGGCAGAATTAGTCGAATTCCGCCGTTTTGGAGGGCCTCCTCTACGAGGACCAGCCCTAATATTAAATTGTGCAATCCATTGCTATCTGTCACTTCAGGACAGCTTCACAATTTATCCGCCGTAGCTCATTCATGAGCGAAGGAGGATTCCGCGCTTATAACACCACTGTTGAATCGATGTTGGTGAACACGTTCTCTTTGAGCGCATTCTTGTCCATCACCGTGACAACCGTGTTGTTCTTCACGCTGACAATCAGTGCCGAGTCATTCATCAAAATCAATGAATCCTTGGAACCTTTTGCCGCCGCTCTCGAAACCGCGTCTGAAAGTTTTGAGATGTCCTCTGGAGAATAATTGATTCCCCGGGTTCTCATACGCTCAATCGCATGATTCGAAAACTTAACCCCTTCCGCGCCCTTCACCGGGCCTGCAGGATTCATCTGTCCCAGGTTCTGAGGCTTCATGCCTCCGAGCTGATCCAGCGTGTCCTTGAAGGAAGGTCCCGTACCATCCAGCTGAGGTTGTTTAACCTTGGCCGGCTGCTGCGGGATGAGTTGATCTAGAGTCTGTATCTTTTTTAAATCGACCATTACTTCGCTGTCTCCTTAGCGATCTTTTCCATCATGTCGCGGGACAAGCCCACATTGTTCATGATGTTAGATTTTGCTACAGGAGCAGGATTCATGGAAGAGTTTTGTAACTCTGCATTCCCCTCTTTCATAGTTTGTCCTTTAGCATCATCTTTCTTCAAGTCTAGGTTTGTTACATCATTTACTTTCTGGTCGGTGGTCATAAGACGTGGGTCTGTAATCTTTTTCACGTCAGAGAAACGAATCGCCTGATTTCCCACGTGAAGCACAGGGCCTTCATTGGAATAGCTCACACCAGTGATCATTCCGTCGAAGTCTGTTTTGATTCCCATCTTCTTGCCGTCAGCAGTTTTTGCTTCTGCGATGAATTGATATTCACCAGGCAAAGCCTTCATTGCTTTTTCGTCTTCACCATTCCAGGTCAGTTTGTTTTCGCCCGCTTTCAGTGATTTCAGATTGTACGTGCGCACGACATTCCCTTCGGCATCACGAACTTTCACCGACACTTCGCTTGCAGCCATTGGCAGAGTGAATTTGAAATCATGCTCTCTGTCATTCGTGCCGCGCACCACTTTGGAAGAATCACCTGCGACTGCTTTACCGATCAGATTCAGTGCCTGGAAGTTTTCCGAAGGCTTCTGACCGTTCTTCATTTCATCAAGTGACTTGTTCATGTTCTGCATCTGCTCCAGAGAGGAGAAGCTTGCCAACTGTGCCGCCATCTCATGGCTCTTCAGTGGATTCGTCGGATCCTGATTTTTCATCTGTGTCAGCATCAGCTTGAAGAAGGCATCCTTGTCCAAGCTTGGGTTGCCGACAGCACGGGTTTTCTTGGAGGGATCTGTCCAGTTGGCATCGACAATTTTATTCAGAACTTCGCCGACGTTTTCACCGCCCAGCTTTTCTCTGTCTGCCACGCTCATGTTGGACGCTCCGGCCGTCTCAGGTTTTGTCTGAGTCGCTCCGAATGCATTCACTCCCAATTTCGCGTTAACCATCGTCATGCATAACTCCTTTATGCTACCAGGTTCAGTCCACTGCCACGGCCTTCAACTTTGCGGGACACGCTTTGTGTCTCGATCGGCTGAAGTGGATCACGGCGACCGCCATAACCTTTCAGTGAAGGCATGTCTGCGAAAGATTCCTTGCGGCCCTGGGAACCGAAGTTCTCGTTGAACTGGTTCCAGAACTGGCGCGTCTGGTCTCTTTGCTGATTGCCGTTCATGTTGGTCTGGTTTTGCATAGCCGTATCCGCGGATGTCGAGTTAACCACATCCACCTTTACATTCTCCATGGACAATTTGTGAGCAGCAAGACTGGTTTTCAGTTCAGCTAGACTGGACTCGATGGCTTTTTTGGCCTCCTGAGTATCTGCTGACATCTGCATGTTCACTTTACCGTCCTGAAGCATGACTTTCAGGTGAATGGTTCCCATACCCTCCGGGGTCATCTGAACCTTCATTTCGCCGCCGCCGCGTTTGATCAGGTATTGAGCCTGATTCATCAGCTGCTTCACGGCTGCTTCATTTTCCCTGGCATCAACCGGTGCCTGTGGAGCCGTCCCTGCCAGTGGCAAAGCCGCATCCATTTTCAGGGACTCACCCTTGATTGGAGCGCCATGAACACCCTGAAGACCCTCGAGACTGAATTTTTCACCCAGCTCCTTTGTCTCCACACCTTTGGTGAATTGGCCTGCCATGGAATCCTGGGATTGCTGTTGCATCAGGTTGCCACCCTGGGATTCATTGCGCATGAATTCCTGGGAAAGCTTGGACTGCACTTCCAGCGGATTCAAAGCCTGAGCTGTCGGGATCTTCGGAGCCTCTGGCGTTTTTACCGCCTGAGTGAATTCCGCCATCAGATCCGCGCCCTGTTCAGAGGCTTGAGCTTCCGCCACGACGCCAGTTCCCTGAGCGGCCTGTGCTTCTGTCGCCTTCTTTGCAGCCAAGGCCGCCAGCAATGCCGGAGACATGGTGTCCTTCATCTGACCCTGCAGATGCGGAGGAAGTTCAGGAAGCTTGCCTGGAGCCTGCTGCGGCATTTCCGGAAGCGGCATATCCATTGGGATTTCCTGTTTTGGAATATCCGCAAAAGACGCCTCATCCAGATCCATGTTCTGCAGGGCTGCAGCCTCAAGCTGTCCCATACCTGCAGAAGGCAATGGTTTTGCCTGCGCGTCTGTCCAGAATTTTTGATTTAAACGGTCGACGGTGCTGCCAAGCATGTTCTGCTTTGCCTGCGCCTGTTCAGCACGCAGCTGCACACCAGCCTGAGTCACCACACCGGCACCCACAGTAAACTCCGGAGCCTTGCTTGGCGCAGGCGTCTGCTGCAACTGCAGCAACAAGCCCGCATACATCGCTTGCGCTTTGTCTGCGTCCTCATCACTGAGTCCCAATTGAGAGATCACAGCTTGTGCCGTCTCTTCCGGGGATTGTACTAGTTGGGTGTCGTCCAGCTGGGACATCGCCTCCACGAGTCGCGTGGGGGATATTTCGAATTCACTCTCGAAGGAGTCCATGAATTCTTTTATTTTTTGCTGTCGAACCGTTCCCTTTCGTTCTGCTTTCCCATCGTTTTGGCTGACCTCGGGTCCCTTTTCCCTTTTCGCTTCGGTCTTTTCAGGCTTTTCACTTTTCGCCTTCATGTCCCGTTGCGGTGGCTCTTTCATTTCTTTCGGGTCTTTCGAGGTTATTTTCTCCTCGAGAGCTTTGCCGAAGGATGAGCCGGATCCGGTTCCCTTGAAGTCCTTCTCCACCAGTCTGTCAGGTGGTGACTTCATCTCGGTCGCACCCACCATGGGGGGTACGATACTTTGTAACAAACCTTCCTCCTTCCCTGGAAAAAACTGTCGTTACTTTCTTATTTCGTGCTCGCAGGAGCACGACGCTTGTAGCCCGCAAACATCTCAGACAAAATCTGAGCTTTTTCAGGCTTCAACAAATTCATAATATCAGCAGCATTCTTCTTTTTCATACGACCAAGTATTTCAATTGCCAAATCCTCGTCCATCGTCTCAAAGACTTTGGCCGCCTGTGGTGGCTTCATATTGGTGTACATCTGTACCAAAGTATCGACTTTCTCGTCGTCCGCCTTGACCCGGTCTTCCAGGATGCCGGAAATCTTGCTGCGCATCTCTTCCAGCTCTTTCAGGCGTTTTTCAAGTTCCACCTTCTGGGTGGCAAGTTCGGTCTCCATGCGGTTCAGTTCTTCTTCACGCGCATCAAGTTCCTTGTTTCTTTCGTTCAGTTTTTGCAGGTGATCAATTTCAGCACCGCTCATCGCCGCCGTCACCGGAGCTTCCGCTTTCGGTTCAGCAGGTGCCGTTTCTGCCGGAGGCGCTGACGGCTGGGCAATCGCCTCACCAGTCATCTGAACTTCGACACGCTTGATGATGTTTTCAACTTCTTCGTGATTCTGGAATCCCCAGATGGCAACCATAAAACCAAAGAAAGAAACGCCAATCATTTTCCATGGCACCGGGGCTTTTTTCTTTTTCTTTGGTGCAGACATTTTCATACGGCGGCGGATCTGCTGTTCAACGTCCTCGGAAGCCAGATCCAGATGCAGTTTCGGAGAAGGATTTCTTTTCTGAAACTTCACTCCGTTGTTCTGGTCGGCAACCTGACGTGCATTTTTGAAGAACTGATCGTATCCGCTTTTCATCTGCCTATGATTCCTTCACAGCTTTAAACCGCAGGATGGACTGTTCATCCATTTCCTTCTGGTCATTGGAAAGACGCTCAGCCCGATATTCTTCGAACTTGTTTTCACGCATCTTCTCCATAATTTTATATTCCAGAGCGGCTTGTCGCAAAATTTCTCTCTTGGCCTCGACCAATTTCTCGAATTCCTGAACTTTTTGCATTTGTCTCTGGATGCGGATTTGCTGGCCCTGAAGAAACTCATGAATCTGGGAAAGAGCTGGACCTTGGGCCCCACCTTGATGACTCAAGGCCCCCACCTGCGCATGGGCGTTCTGAATCTGGTTGCCCATCTGATTCAGGCGCGCCACTTCCTCTTGATACAGATTCACGGCTTCCTGAAAATCCTTTTGCGCCAGATTTTCTTTGATCTTGCGATGTTCAAGAACCTTTTGAAGTGGAAATTTGAATTTCATGGTCCACCTCTATCAGGCGTTAATAAGAATCTGCTGCATCTGACGCACGGTTTGTGTGAAATTGGTCGGGTCCTCGACTCTCTGTTTAAGGAAGTCGTTCACCTGATCAATCACCTTCACGGCCCGGTCAATCTTGGGATTGGATCCCGGCTTATAAGCACCAATGTTGATCAAATCCTCGGCGTCCTTATAGACCGCCAGGGTTTCGCGCAGCTTTTGCGCCAGTTTCGAGTGTTCTGGCGAAGACACCGCCCGCATCACCCGGCTGGCACTTTGCATGATATCAATCGCCGGGAAGTGACCCTTCTGCGCCAAAGAACGGCTTAGAACGATGTGTCCGTCCACGATGGAACGAACGGAATCCCCGATCGGATCATTCATGTCATCCCCTTCCACCAGCGTCGTATAGAAACCGGTGATACTGCCTTCGCCCTCAAAGGACCCGGCACGCTCCAACAGCTTTGGCAGGGTGGCAAAGACGCTCGGGGTGTAACCCTTCTGGGATGGAGGTTCGCCGGTGCTGAGACCGATTTCCCTTTGAGCCATCGCAAAACGAGTCACAGAATCCATCATCAACAAAACATTCTTCCCCTGAGAGGAGAAATACTCAGCCAGTGCCGTTGCCACATAGGCGCCACGCATGCGCAGCAGCGGGCTTTGATCACTGGTCACACAGACAACAACCGATCTTTTCATCCCTTCCGGGCCCAGATCGTGCTCGATAAATTCACGCACCTCACGACCACGTTCGCCGATCATGGCGATCACGTTGACGTCGGCATTCGTATTACGGGCCATCATGCCCAGCAATACGGATTTACCCACACCGGAACCCGCCATAATAGCGACACGCTGGCCCAGTCCCGCGGTTAATGCGCCATTGATGGCACGAATCCCCAGGTCAATAGGCTCACGAATCGGACGGCGATCCAGAGGGTTACGAACTTCGCTGTATAAAGGAACTTCACGGAAATTTTCGACTTCGCCTTTGTCATCCAGGGGACGACCCAGGCCATCCACCACACGACCCAAAAGCTCTTCACCAGCGCGAACGGTGGCGATCTGACGGGCCAGGACGATTTTGGATCCCAGGGCCACGCCTCTCATGTCGTTCAGTGCCATCATCAGAACATGCTTGTCCTTGAACCCCACCACTTCCGCCAGGAAGGATTTTTCCATCCCGCTGGGATTGATGGACACGATACTGCCGACACTTGCGCCCGGCAAATATCCTTTGATAAGCATCCCGTTCACTTCCGTGACTTTACCGCTGTCCTTCGTCAAGTGGACAGACTGGATCACGTCAGAATACTTATCCAGGTTCATTTCAAGTTCGCTCATTAACCGGCAATCCTGTCTTTAACTTTGGGCATGTTTTCAGAAAGAACAGACCACAACTGCTCCACACGCTGCTCAATGCGCGCATCGACTTCACCATAGTTGGTTTCAACGATACAGCCGCCATCAGCAACTTCGGCGTTGGGTTCGAATTTGATTTTTTTGATGAATTCAAACTCACGGCCGGTCTCGGATTTAAGCTCCTCAAGAAAGTCAAACTGAGCCTGGGACACGTGAACGGTGATTTCTTCCTCGTCCTGAGCCAAACCAACCGCATCGCGCAGGATTCCCACCATCGCGTCGTTGTTGCTGTTAAGCTCGGTTTTCGCCAGACGGGATGCCATCTGGAACATCAGTTTCAGCAGATGGGCTTCGTTAAATCCGGACATTTCTTTTTTAAGTTCTTTGATGGTCAAAAGCAGGGCGTCCAAACCGGCCATACGCTCGGCGATATCACCAGACACCTGCTCGAAGGCCTCTTTACGGCCCTCTTCCAGACCCAGGCGATAGGCTTCCTGATAGGCGCCTTCCTGGATCTCTTTCAGCTTTTCCAATGCGGCTACTTCGACTTTTTCCTCGTCGTTGCCTTTTTCCACCTGATCAATGCCCGTCTGCACACGCACGGCATCGTTCATGCGGAAGTCAGAGCCTTTGCCCTTTTCTGCCAGATAGTTCATGGCCTGCTCGGGAGTCCCCAGATCAAAACGCATGGGAACAAACTCGAGCACTGTTTTTTCAGCCACTTCCTTGGACAAAACGGACTTGGAGGCGCGATTAGACCATTGCATCTTCTGAACCACCTCTTGCGATCAGGATTTTTCCTTCGGCTTCCAGACGGCGTGCCACGTTCACAATCTCCTGCTGAGCCGACTCGACGTCGGACAGACGGGATGGACCCATGTTCGACAGATCCTCACGCAGCATCTCGGCCGCACGGGCAGAGATATTCTTGAAGACCTTCGTACGAATCTCTTCGCTGGAAGTTTTGAGTGCCAGCAGAAGTTTTTCGTTCGCCACTTCCTTGAGAAGGGACTGGATACCACGGTCGTCGATTTTCACGATATCGTCGAAGACGAACATCAGTTTGCGGATTTCTTCCGCCAGCAGAGGATCTTTTTCCTCCAGGCGTGACATGATCGCAGTTTCTGTGTTCTTGTCCATAACGTTGAGCATTTCCGCCACCGGGTGTACACCACCCAATGCCGCCTGCTCGACAGTCGCTGTATTGGACAGCTGGTTTTTCAATACACGGTCGATTTCAGCAATCAATTCAGGATCCACGTGCTCCAGATTCGCCATACGCAGAACCACTTCAGCCTGCAGGGCTTCCGGAAGACGTTTCAGAACCTCGCCTTTTTTCTCGGGCTCAAGATGCGCCAGGATCACAGCTACGGTCTGCGGGTGCTCATTCACCAGGAAGGTCGCCAAAGATTTTGCGTCGACCATTTCCAGGGATTCCAAAGAACGGGATCCGCCAGTGGAAATATTCAAGCCCCCCAGGATACCCCGGGCTCTTTCTTCACCAAGGGCGTCCACGATGGTGTCCTTGGCAGAGATATTTTCAGAGAAGATATAGTCTTCAGTTTCAGAGATCATTTCGTAGTACTCTTCCAGCACACGTTTGGTCACGTGAACCGGCACCACGCGCAATTTGCTCATTTGATTGATCAGCTTGCGGATATCAGAGTCATCCATACGGCGAAGCAAAACCTTCACCGCATCCTTGCCCAGGTAATTGATCAGGATTGCGGCCTTGTCGAAGCCCTTGAGATTTTCATACTCAATATTATCTGACTTATGAAGTTTCATTAGCCATCCTTCCTAACCAGCCACATGCCAAAGGCGTTGGCTGCTTTTTCCTCGTCACGACTCATTGATGACAGGATACGATCTTTCAGCAATTCAGATTCGGCCTTCTCAGGATCAATGGATTCCTGAAGGACCGGCAACGCAGTGGACATACCCGGAAGGGTGTTATCCACGGACTGCAGTTCTTCCAGCTCTTCGATTGTACGAGGAAGCATTTCCTCAACAGAATCCTGGAAGCTGTCTGTGATCCACTGCATGAACGGGCGCACCACGATGAAGAAGAACAGCGCCAAGCTGAAGCCCAGCAATGCCCACTTGAACAACGCGTGGATCAGCTTTTTTCTTTCCAAAGTAGTCAGGATTTTCTCTGCTTCAGAGAAGTCTTCCGGCTGGAACTGGATGTTTTCAATTTTTACACTGTCGCCACGAGCGGTATTGAAGCCGATCGCATTCTTAACCAGGTCCTCGTACTTGCGCAGCTCTTCAGCAGAGCGCGGTTTCCAGGTCGTCTCGGTTGTGCCGTCCGCTTTGGTTGTCGTCGTCATCATGCCGTCAACAACCACCGCCACACTCACGCGCTCCAGATTCCCTGCGGATTCACGGATATTGCGCACGGTTTTTGGCACGTCATAGTTGGTTGTTTTGATTTCTTTTTTAACATCCTGACGGAAGCCCACTGTCCCCTGGTCCTCTGCACCCGGCAGATTGGAACGGGAACCCGGCACACCCGCTGGATTGGTGCGGGAGCCGTCCAAAGATTCCTCTTCAGACTGCTGGGAACGAATCGCTGTTTTGTCAGGATCCACGGATTCTTCCACAGAAGAAATCACACGGTGATTCAGGGTTGCATCCACTTTCGCCACAACCTTGGCATGACCAACAACCTTTGTCAGGATGTCTTCAATGCGGTCTTCCAGGTCACCTTCGATTTTCGCTTTCAGATCCAGCAATTCATTGGAACCGCCGGTTGTACCGTCCGCCACGCGGGTCAGCACTTTGCCACGCTCATCCAGGACTGTGACCTTGTCAGCGTCCATGCCTTCAACCGAGTTCGCCACCAAATAACGAACACCGCGCACTTGTTCCGGAGTCAGCTCTTTACCCTGGTGCAATTCCACCACGACGGATGCTGACGCCTGACCACCCTCTTCCAGGAAGGTCTTTTTGTTTGGCAATGCCAGAATAACTTTGGATTGTTTCACTGCTGTCAGCGTGTTGATCGCACGCATCAGCTCACCCTGAAGGGCACGCTGATAGTTGATCTTCTGAGCATAGGAATTCATACCGAAATCCTGCTTGTCAAAGATCTCAAGACCGATAGAACCCATTTTCGGGGAACCGATCTCGGACATCAATGTCATCTGGGTTGAGTGTAGCAGTTCTTTTGGGATGGCGACTGTCTTACCGCCATCACGCAGCTGGAACGGCACATTCTTTTCGTTCAGTTTTCCAACAATTGTGGAAACCTGTTCAGTCGGAATGTTTGTGAACAATGGCACATAGTCTTTCCCTGAAGCCATAAACAGCATCGTGAAAAGTGCCACCGCCGCAATTACAGTAACCGCAATTACTGAAAGTCTTTTGGTCGGACCCAGGTTTTTGAAGAACTCGCGAAACTGGACAACCAATCCACCAAAAATCTTATTCAAGGAAACCCCTCCAGCCTAAGAAAACTAAACCTGCATCTTCATAACTTCTTGGTACGCATCAATAATCTTGTTGCGCACTTGCACCATCACCTTCAGGGCGATGTCTGCTTTTTCCGCGGCGATCATCACATCTGCCACGTTGTCCGTTTTGCCAGTCGCGAGATTCTGCATGGCTTTATCTGAAGCCTTTTGCATTTCATTCACGCTGCCTACGGCGTCTTTCAGGGTGTCGGCGAAGCTCTTGCCCGTACCGGATGTCGAACTCGTTGAAGGGGTGTTCTCGATGCTTAGTGACTTGGAATCACGGACGATTCCATTATCGAGAAACCTGTTTGCATTTGATACAGTAAAACCCTCCATGGCTTCACCTTCTCCTCTGATAAAATTGTATTAAACTTGCGTAAAAAAGTCCCTAATTTTTGCCGGGGTCTAGGAAGGAATTACCTGCCTATTTCCAGCGCGGAAAGCGCCATATCCTTCGACGCCTGAACCGCTGTCACGTTGGCCTCGTAGGAACGCGACGCCTGTATCATATTGGTCATTTCTTCCATCAAATTGATGTTCGGATAAGCCACGTATCCGTCTGCATTTGCATCAGGATGGTCCGGTTCATACTTGAGCAACGGCGCCTTGCGATCCGAAACCACATCTGTAACCTGGACCCGCTGGAAGCTTCCTGCCGGATCCGTCGATGTAATGATCTCGCCAAAGTTCTTGGCATCGGGCATCGCCTCGAAAACCACGTCCTTACGGCGATACGGACCACCTTCGGGGGTCTGGGTCGTGTTAATGTTGGCAATATTGCTGGCAATGGTATTCATGCGCATTCTTTGCGCCGCCATACCACTGCTGCTGATTCTCATCCCCGTCAAAAAATCAGCCATCTATTACCGCCCTTCGGTCGCGGCATATTTCAGTGCCGCCATTTTCTTGTTGATCAATTGCAAAGCCGCTTTGTACATGATCGCGTTCTCTGACAACGCCGACATTTCTTTTTCCACATCGACGGTGTTTCCGTCGTTGTTCACAGCCCCTTCCGGATCATCGTAAATATCCGGGCGTGTTTTATTGACCGAGATTCCGCCCACCGCGAAGTGTTCGGGATTGCTTGTGCTCAATGAATTTGCGCCGTCCAGATCCAGGGCTCTTTGCAAAGCACCTTCGAAATCCATTTTCTTGGCGTGGTAACCCGGAGTCTCGGCATTGGCGATATTCGAGGATGTCACATTGTGACGGAGCTGCCTCATGCTTAGTGAGGTCGCCAGCGCGTTGGTTGTTTTATCGAAGATATTACTCATAAAACACCTGCTTCCTTGTATTCATTAAGTTTGTTTCTCAATGTACGAATACTGATTCCAAGCATTTGCGCCGCACGGGTGCGGTTCTGGGCGGTCAGCTCCAGGGTCTGAATAATTAGACGCTTCTCGACCTCAGAAAGGGACATGCCCGGGGCAAAATCCAGATCCATATCCTCGACCACAGCCTCAAACTGAATGGATTCAGGCCCGATCAGTGAAGATTTTGCAAGAACCACGGCTCTTTCCAGCACATTTTCAAGTTCACGGATGTTGCCCGGCCAGTTCCACGTGTTCAGGCGGTCGAAACCTTCCGCCGTCAAACGCAAGCCAGACTTGCCATGCATGATCTGGGATACTTCCAGAATAAAGTTCACAATGTTCTGGAAATCCTGACGACGGTCTTCCAGACGCGGCAGCTCCAGATGAACTACCGCCAGCTTATAAAACAAATCCTGACGGAATTGTTCCTGCTTCACCAAAGCGCGCAAATCACGACGGGAGGTGGAAATAAAGCGAGGACGAGTCCCATCGGTTCTTTCCACCAGCTTCATCAGGTCATTTTGCAATGCCACGGAAGCGCAATCCAGATCTTCAATCAGTAAAGTGCCGCCATCCACGCGGGAGAAATCAAAACCACCGGCATTTTTGCAATCCAGGCAGTACAGGCGTGCTGAACGGCTTTTTGTGTAAATGTAACGAGCCAGACTTGTTTTACCCACACCGGCTTCACCCACCAGAAGCAAACTTGCCTGCGTTGAAGCCAGCTGCAAACTGAGCTGTTTCACTTCGTGCATTCTTCTATCTTCGATGTGTAGAGCATCAAAATCAAAGTACGACATCCAAACTCCTATTGGCCTTGCTCGTTCTCAGACATAGCTGGAATTCTTTTGATATATTTCTTGTAACCGTCACGCCATTCTGAATTCTTCAACTGCTCCTGAGCCAGATTCTTCCAGAACCCGCTCTTGTCACCTTTGAAGTCATTCCAGACCTCGGCCGCTTTCTGGATCTCACCTGCTTTGAAGTAGATCTGACCCAGTTTGTAACGGATGGAGGAAAGCGGACGATTGTCTTCGTATTTTTCCAGCAGCTTTTCATAGGAACCTGTCGCCAGATCCTGCTGCTTTTTATTCAGATAGATATCGCCCATCATTTCCAGCGCCTTGGCGTGGATCACCGGGGAAATCTTGCCGGAATCACTTTGCAATTTGTCGATCATTTCCAAAGACTGGATGGCCTCATCCGGCTTGCTTTGTTTCACCTGAAGTTCGGCAAGTTTCAGATAAGGTTCCGCCACCAGCTGTGGCTGACCTTTCCAGGTGCGCAGCAATTCGCCCAGATAACGAACCGCGGAATCATTGTCCCCGCGTTTTTCCAGCAGACGAACCGCGATGTTCACGCGTTCGATCTGGGATTGTTCGTCCATTTTTTCCGGCGTTTTGATGTTTTTCAGATAGTCATACGCCTGATTGTATTTTTGCTCTTGAGTGAACACATTGGAAAGACGCAGGTTCAGCTCGTCCTCGGAAGGAATCTGCTCTTTCACCTGGATTTCTTTGGCTTCCGCTGTGCCACGAATTGCATAAATACGGTTCAAAACGTCTTTGTAGTATCTTTCCGCTTCAACCGGAACCCCGGCCATTTCAAACGCACGACCGACATTGTATTTGGTATCCAGACGTTTGGAATTTTTCAGCCAGTTGTCAGCATATTGACTGTGGGTTTTCAAAGCCTTGATGAAGTTGCCTTCATTGACTTCGGATTCCAGCTTGTCATTGATGTTGGAAATAATACGGTTGGTCAGCAATGGAACGTCCACAGAAGTGGGATGTTCTTTATAGTATTTGGAAAGCAGGTCCACCGCTTTTTGGTGTTCACCACGGTGAGTGTAACCATCCGCCACCATCACAGTTGCAAACTGCTCGATATTCGGAAGATCAATCTTTTTAGCCAAAGACATGATTTCTTCAACTGCGTGATTTACTTCTTTCGGTTTCATGCCCTTCATGCGCGCACTCAACAGACGCAAACGTGCAATCACCGCATTCGGAGTTTCACCATAACGGAAGTAAGTTTCAAGGTAAGCCCCCATCACGCGGGACTTGTCAGCACCGAAGATTTCAAGCAATTCACCCATACGAGTCATCGCAAATGCCGAATGGTTGCTGCTTGGGAATTTCTTCACGAATTCACGATAGGTGTCCAGACTTTGCGGGTACTTGTTCATCATGAACAAAGATTCCGCCTGATTGAAGAACGCATTCGGGTAAGAGCCCTGCCCTTCCGGATATTTCTTCAAAGCTTTCTGATATTCATCAACGGCTTTTGCATAGTTCTTGCCGCGAACCCAGACATCACCACGACGGTAAGCCGCTTCCACTTTCAGATCGCGATTGGTCGCTTCTTTTTCAACCTGATCAAACTGGGCAATCGCATCCGTCCATTTGTTCAGCTTCATGAAAGCCAAACCCATGCCCAAACGCGCCAGATCCTTTGATACAGATTCTTTTCCGGAGAAATTTTTATTGTCGATGTGTTCCTGGAACAGGCGCAGGGAATTCAACGCATCGCCTTTTTCCAAAGCCAGGAAGCCCGTCTTAACTGACGTTCTTTCCGCCAGAGCAGAACGCGGATACTTTGCGACGGCTTCCTTATATTTCTGCATCGCCTCGTCATAATCTTTCATGCGGCCTTCTTCCTGCCACAGAGCCAGGTGAACATCGGCGGTCATGAAATCAATGACTTCGTTGTATTCAGATTTTGGATATTTGTCTTTGAACCAGGCTTGAGTTTTCAGATAAACGCCATAGCGCTGCTTTTCAAAAAGCGTCAAAAGCAAACGAGCCTGTTTGTTTTCTTCCGTGGACTGCGGGGAAATCTGATAGATCGCCGGAGTGATCTTCATTTTCTCCCAGTAACTAACTGGAGTTTCCAGCATCGGGAATGGGATATAATAGTTATCCTTGGCGCGAATCATCGCCTCTTCTTTGATCTCATAGTCTTTAACAGAGAAGCGGGAATATTCCGGGTCACCACCGTCGAAGATACCGGATTTCACAGAATCATTAGCGGCAAAACCCACACCCTGATCCGCAATCGCCAAAGTATCAGCTGCTGGCTTGCGGTTCTTATCAGTTTTAGCTTTCGCTACAGGTTTCACGTCTTTAGCTGGCAGCTCGGTCGGAATCTGTGTGTCTTTTTTAGCAACCGCTTTGCTGTCTTTTTTCGGTTTCGCCGATGGATTCAAATAGAAATCCATGATCAGGCGAGAAGGCTGATCCGTCAGGTAATCAAATGTCTCGATGTCTTCACCAGAAAGGGTGAACTGAATCACGTTCTTGCCATCCGGACCCTTGCGATCCACGGCAACAGCTGTCACGAAATCACTTTTAAAGGAGGAAAGAGAACCAATCGTGGATTCATCCAACGCAGGCACGGTCATTTCAACGACAACCTGACCTTTTTTATCAAGGCGTTTGACGTCGTAATCCCAATTTTGCTGACCCGACAGTTCCATGTGAACAGTGTCGCCCTGAAAATTAATGATTCCATTGACCTTCGCCGCTTGCGCTGAAGCTAGACCAAAGAACAGGCATCCTGCCACGATCAAATTGCGTAAAGTGTTCACTCCTTGAACCCCTTCTCTTCCCTTCGTTCTGCTATTGCACATACGGTGCCACCTCTTTCAAAGGTCCATTGGCAAATAATTTCCAGATGGGCAAAAAGTTTCATAGAATTTCCAACACCCCCGCCAAAACGCTGACGGCTGACGACCCGGCCCTTGGCAGGGGGCTTAGGCAATCCAGCCGCTTCAAACAGTCCTCGCGGACGCCGTCCCGTTGGGACGTGCTGCTGCGGAACTCGCGTCTGGCTTGCCTAAGCCCCCTGCCAAGCGCCTGGTGTGCCGGCAAATTTTGGCGGTATCTGGGGTGCACGCGAATGCGTGTTCTCTGAACTTTTTCTACGCGCTAACGAGAGCTCTCGGTGGGGCGCTAGAAGCAGTGGGGAAGTTCGGAGTTTGAAAGGTGATACAGCTTGGTCTAGGGGGAGTGGGGAGGGCGGTGGTGGCCCAGCCCCAAGTTCCGCAGCAGCAGATCCCGCAGGGATCGCGTCCGCGAGGATGTGTTCGAAGGGGATGGGGCGCCACCGCTCTCCCCACTCCCCCTAGACCGAGGCACTGTTTCGCCGTACAGACTCTGGATTTTTCCTCAATTTATTCCGATGGATGGGTGCTATGAAGAACATCTTTGTTGTTTGCATCTTGAGTGCTCTTTTTGTTGGTTGTGTGTCGGTGAATTTGCCGGGGCGGAAATCTGTGCCTGCCAAGGGTGTGGAGTTTTCTTCGCCTGCCGCGCCTTTTAAATCTATTGATGCTGCCAATTCCGACAAAGCCTGGTTGAGTTCATCCACCGGAAATACAATTTCCTTTGTTTCTGATTGTGGTGGGTCGGATCCTTCGCTTCAGCAAATGGAAACAGAGTCTTTGGCGGCGCTTTCTAATTTGGATGTTAAATCTGATACTTTGATGTTCAACGGTCGCGAGGCTCGTCAATCCGTGGCTGCGGGCACGGTGGATGGCATTCCGGTGCAGCTTTCTCTTTTGGTGTTTAAGAAAAATAACTGCAACTATACTTTGAGTTATGGTGGCGTTCAGAAGCAGTTTGCGGCTGAACAAAAACACTTTGAAGACTTTAAGGCTCAGTTTAAGGCTCCGTGATGAATAACCTCGCCCTGCCCTTCACAGTCTTTATGATGGAAGTCCTTCACTTTATTGGTGGAGTGGGGCTGTTGAGTCGTGACGTCTTCCGTGAAACCTTTCGCGGAAAGATCTATTACAAACTTATCTCTGAACAAATCTATCAGATTGGCATGCGTTCCTTGCCCTTGATCGTGATCACGGCCGTCAGTATCGGCATGGTGATGTCCCTGCAGTTTGGTATGGGCCTGGAAAAGTTCGGTGGTAAACTTTATGTGCCGAAACTGCTGGCGGTGACCATCCTGCGTGAAATGGGGCCGGTGTTCACAAGTCTGATGCTGGCAGCGCGTGTGGGTGCGGGTATTGCCAGCGAGATCGGCAGTATGGTCGTCACCCAGCAGATTGATGCGATTCGTGCCCTGGGCACATCCCCGATCAAAAAAATCGTTATCCCCCGTGTTCTGGCCTGCCTGATCACCCTGCCGATTCTGGTGTCTATCGCCAACATCGTCGGAAATCTTGGGGGCTTGATCATCGGTGCGACCGAATTGAATCTGGATCCCAATTTCTATTACCTGAAAGTGATGACGACCTCGAACATCCAGGATTATCTGTCTGGATTTGCGAAGACCTTCTTCTTTGCCATCTTCATTGCGATTCCGTCCTGCTATTTTGGTCTGAATGTGAAAGCCGGCACCAAAGAAGTCGGCATTGCCACCACCAAAGCAGTCGTGGTGTCCTCGATCCTGATCGTGGTTGGAGACTTCTTCCTTTCGAAACTGTTCTGGATTGTGGAGAAAATGATATGAGTGACAGCAAACAAGGCTTCATCGAAGTCGTTGATTTCCACAAATCCTTCGGCAACAAGAAAGTTCATCAGGGTGTGAACTTTTACGTGCGTAAAGGCGAATGTCTGGGCCTGATCGGCGGCTCCGGAACCGGAAAAAGCGTTCTGTTGCGCAGTCTGGTGGGACTTGAAAAGCCCGACAGCGGCAAAATCCTGATTGACGGTGTCGATATCACCCCGATGAAAGAAAATGCCCTGATCGAAATCCGCAAGAAAGTCGCCTATGCCTTTCAGGGCGGCGCTTTGTTTGACTCGATGTCAGTGTACGAAAACCTGGCTTATCCTTTGCGCGAACATTTCAGCTTTAGCGAAGCCGAAATTTCCCGTCAGATCACCGAAACCCTGCAGGAGTTTGGCCTGCCGGGTTCTGAAAACCTGCTGCCCGGAAATCTTTCCGGCGGTATGCAAAAACGTGTGGGCCTGGCCCGTGCGATGATGATGCATCCGGAAGTCGTTTTGTACGATGAACCGACCGCAGGCCTTGATCCCTACAACACCAAACGCATCCAGGAATCCATCTTAAGCCTGAAGGCCAAGGGTGTGACCTCGATTCTGGTGACCCATGATATGCCGACGGTCTATGCCGTCTGCGACAAGGTTGCCCTGCTGCTGAATGGAAAAATCGGCGAGCAGTATACAATTGAAAAACTTAAACAGGAACCCGCTGGGGTTATGAGCCAGTTCATCAACGGAGAAAGTGCTTAATGGAATCTCACTTCGGCACCCAAATCAAAGTCGGAATCTTTTTGACCATCGGGATCTTCCTGATTCTGGCCACCATCTTTATGCTCGGCGCGGACAAGGCATTATTCACAAGCTATGTGCGTGTGCATGCTCACTTTGATCAGGTTCAGGGATTGGCTGTAGGCAGCGTTGTTTCCCTGTCCGGTGTGACCGTGGGTAACGTGGAAACCATCACCTTCCTGCCAGAGAAAAATTCTTTGGACGTAAAGATGAAAATCAACGAGGACTACATCGACCGCATCCGTCAGGGTTCTCAAGTTGAAATCCGCACTCAAGGGGCCTTGGGCGACAAGTTCGTCTTTATCATCCCGGGCGACCCGCGCGCCGAAAGCCTGAAAGAAGGCGACATTATGGAAGTCGCAAAACCCACAGACTTTTTGGGAATCGTTTCGGAACGTGGCAACGAAACCAACAGAATATTTGATATCATCAACGAGCTTTACAAAATCACACACGCGATGAACGTGGAAAACCGCATGGGTAAAATCATGGCGAATCTTGAAACCGCCAGCACGAATTTTTCCCAGACCAGCAAAGACAGTCAGAAATTCGTGGCACAGATGAATTCCCACGGTGGCGGCGAAAAACTGGGTAAATCCATCGAGAAGCTGGATTCCATCCTGTCCAAGATCGACCGCGGCGAAGGCAGTCTGGGCGCGCTGATCAATGATCCCTCTATTCACAATCGTCTTAAAAACATGCTGGGTGGCTCAAACCGCAAGAACCACGTCGAGTCCCTGCTTCGCACTTCCATCGAAAAAGAAACCAAAGACTAGCCCTTTCAGCTAGTCCACTTCAACGACTAGCTTTCTGCTGGTCTTTTCGGTTTAGTACCGTTTTAATTCTGCAAGCTTCCTCCACTTGGTCCAGAAATCCTGGAAACCCGAGTGGAGAATCGTTTCAAAGATCTTTAATTTTAGATTCATGGAAAATTCAAAACTACTCGAAGCTTTTTCAATTGGCGTCACTTTACTTCTTATTCTGGCTGGAACGGCGCAAGCCTCTGAGCACCGCCTGAAACTTCCGATGGAAGGACTGGGTGAAAATCGCCTCAGTTCCGAAGTCATCTACACCGACAACGAAGACACCACCGGTGACATCCGCGAAATGAAGGTCAGCTGGTCTGAAAAGATCCCGGCCACTGCCGCCACGTTGCAGGTGTCCAGCCTGATGCAGACCGAGGCTTTAGGTGCCGCGGCCCAAATTTCGTGGTCTTTTTAGGGCACTATCCAACTTTTTGACAGCCGAAAACCCCTTGGGATGCAGATGAGCTGAGTTGCATTTTTGCAAGCCAAACCCGGCATGAGAAAGTTGATCGTATTATCACTCATAATGACCGCCTGCCAGGGCCAGATCTCAAAAGACGCTCTGGATAATTCCAACTTTGACGGCATTGTCGGCGGGACCGACGTCGCTGTGACTGAAGCCACGGCAAAGCAAGCCCTGAATTTCCGCGTGTTGTATGACCCGCAAACCACCGAGGACGAGCGCGGCACTACCACCCGCTACAAGGTCTCTCAGTGCACGGCCAGTGCCATTTCTCCACGTCTGATCCTGACGGCGGGCCACTGTATTTCCAAACGGGAAGATGCTTTACACCGCATTGAAGTGAAAAACGAAGATGGCGAGGCCACTTATTTCAAAGCCTCCAAATTCATCGTTCATCCTGAATACGAAAATGGAAACAAAAAGTACGATCTGGCGCTGGTGCTGCTTGAAACCGCCCTGCCTGAAAACATCGAAATCATGAAACTGCCTGCCAAAGACGTGGATCTGGGCTTAAACAGCATCAAAGCCGCTGGCTTTGGCCGTATGGATGGTCGTCCGTCCTTCCCGGGCAACGTTGGCATTCTTAGAACCGCTGATCTGAACATCGCCAAATACAGTCCGACAGAGCCGGCCTTCATCGTCGATCAATCCCAGGGTAAAGGCTTCTGCCAAGGGGATTCCGGCGGCCCGGCGATCACCACGATCGGCAACGACACGATGGTGGTCGGTGTGGCTTCAAAAACTTTCTTTGATGACAAACTGCCAAAGGAAGAATGGAACTTGTGCATCTTGCAGGGCGAGTACATGAACGTTCAGTTCCACATGGACTGGATCGAGACGAACTCCAAGATTCTTTCACAAGAGTAATCCGCAGCGTGAGTGGCATGAGAATTTCAGGTTTTAGTTAGTAAGTTTTAAAAGAAACTTTTAAATACAATCTAAATGCTTTAGAAGGAAATGCTGTGAATATTCGGGCGTTACTTGTAACATTTTGCGGAATTTTAGGCTCAATTTGCGCCTATGGTTCGCTTATGGGAACAAGCACGCTGCCTGAAGGCATTAACAGCCCTTCCCTGCGTTTCGGGATGATCGACGGCATCAGCCAGAAATACACCGAAAGTGGCAGCCTGATGAATCTTGGCGACTACAAGTCCGTGGTCTTCGACGCCAAATCCCTGGCAAAGTTCAATTCCGACGCCAAACGCCTGATCGATGCATTAAACCGTTTTGGCGGACACAATCTGGGTGATGCTTTCAATCTGGGCGTCCTGCGCGTGGACACCATGCCGAAGGTTCAATACTATGCCCCGGTCTTTGCCCGTGGCATCACCAAGAACTGGACAATCGGATTCGGCGTACCGGTGGTGTCTTATACCAACAAAATTTCTCTGTCTCAGGAATTTTCCAATATCGAATACTATCGCCAGCAGTTCTCGGGTCTGAATCCGGAACTGGATGCGGCTTTAAATACTGACTTGAGCAAAGCCACCAATGAAACTTTGACGGCGAAGGGTTACAAACCCCTTGCGAACCGCGACGAAAGCTTCATCGGCGATGTAAACGTGGTGAGCATTTATAAGTTCTATGAAAAGGGCGACATCACCATGGCCCACCAGGCCCAGTTGAATCTGCCGACCGGTCCTAAATACGACACCGACGATCTGGCCGCCTTGAATGTTTTCGGGCGCACGAATATCACGAACTCTTTCGTCTATTCCCACAAGATCTTTGCCGGTGCTTATCTGGTGCCTTACGTGTCTTATCTGGTGAACATCCCGGATAATATCACGGCCCGTGTTCCTACCGATGAAGACGACACTCTGCCTGATGCCAACACCAAAGAAGATGTGACCCGCACTCTGGGTAACATCGCCACTGTCGGCGGAAATGCCTTTTACGAATTCAGCGACAGCTGGACTCTGGGGGCTGGCTACGACTATTCCACCAAAGAAAAAGACATCTATCGCGGGGATCGCGACACCCGCTATGACCTGCTGGCCTTGAATTCTGCCTCGACCGCTCACCGCGTGAAAGCCGAACTGACTTACAGCACGGTAAATTCTTACTTTAAAAAAACCGCTTTGATTCCCATGATGATCAGCTATCAGATCTCTGACGTTTTTGCGGGCGTGAACATCGAACGCCAACTGGCGCAGGAAATGAATCTGATGATGTTCTTCTAGAAAGGAGGGCCCATGTTAAGAAAGTCTTTGCACATTCTGATGTCTTCGGCCCTGCCTCTGACGCTGGCTCTTTCTGCGTGCGCGCCGAAAGTGGAAGAACGTGTCTTTGAAAAACCTCAAACCTCTTTCGGTCCTCAGTCCAAAGACACCCCTCTGAATCTGCGCGTTCGTCAATTTGGCAAGGACACACCGTCCTTGTACTGGGCCGGCACTATCGGCAGTGCAAGATTCTTTGAAATCGCTGAATCCCTGCATCAACTGGGCACTTTGACCGAACACCCGACACTGAAAGAAACCAGCCTGTCCTGGATTCGCCAGTACTACAGCACCCCGCAGTCCACGCTAACGACGGAACTGGCTGATTCCCCGTTTGCGGCCCTGGCTACCGGACAAACTCAGGAACAAGTGCGCGGCACTTTGACTGAAGTTCTGGCCGACATCGAAAAATCACGCCCCGTGATCCGCAGACACATCGAAGCCCTGGGGCCGGGCCTGCCACAGGTTCCGATAAAAAATCTGGACGAGATTCTTTCCCGGGCCGAGATTTTCACTGGCATGGTGCTGGCTGAAATCCCGAATATGGGTCTGATCCCGGTGATTGAAAGTGGTCTGACAGAGGAATTCCAGAAAAAAACGACTCCGCTGTTTGCGGAAGTGCGCACACTGCTGGCAAAACTGGCGGCCACCAAAACCCTGTCAGAAACTTTGCTTTTGATTGATGGCGCCGTGAAGCAATTTGAAGTCGAGCTGACTCCGGACCTTCAAACCAGCATGCTTCAGGGACGCAAACTGGCCGTGGGCCTGGATCGTATGTCTGATGCTCAAAGCGCATTAACGGTGATCGTCGACGTCTGGCGCATGCTGACCCCGGCAGAGCGTGAACAGAATTTCAAGCCGGTGAATGAAACTCTGCACGATTTCCTGTCCAAGCAGAATGAAGATGAATTGATTTGCCTGGCCACCGAAGGCTGCAATGGCGGTATCATTGACGGCATCACCAAAAAGATCTTCATCCTGCCGAAGATTAAAAAATTCGGTGTTGAGACTTTGCAGAAGGATTTAAACAACGCCACCCGCCAGTATGTGGTGACGTCCATTGAGGCCTTTGCTGCGGACTTCGTAAAAACAATGCCGCAGACTTTCGCCGATAACATCGACGTGGGTCTGACCGACAAAGCCGCAGCGATCACACGCGTGCGTGACGGCTATCAAAACTACGTGCGAAGCCTGTTTAAGGTTTGGCAAAAGAAAGTCCTGCCGGCAACCGACGGAATTTTGCCGGGCTTTGAAAGCGGACAGGTGTTGTTTGAAGCTTCCACCAGTAAATCCCTGAACCTGAAGCCTGCGGCGGCTTCGTCTCTGTTGCGCGCCGATGCGATCGGCCCTGCGATGTCGGCCAATGTTCTTTTGCTGGAAGAAACCCCTGCGGATGATCCCCGAGCCTTCGCCACGATGCTGGCGCAAGTGAACAAACTGGTGGCCATCGCCGGCTATCGTGATGCCGACAACAACCTGGTCCCGGCATTGCTGGCACCGGTCAGTCATGAAGGCACGCTTTTGGATATTATGAACTTTGATGCCTCCAAAGATCCGGGGCTGTCCTTCCGTGTTCCTGATGTGATCAAATTGCGGGACGCCTATCATGCAGATCACGAGATGGCTTATGAAAAGGACTTCTCGGCAGCGGCCTTCGCTTCTCAGATCCGCGGTCTAAGCCGCATGATGCGACTGACAGCGGACTGGAAAAAAACTGCTTATGATGAACAGCTTGGCCCGATCAAGGCGCAGGATCTGACTCAGGATGCTCAACACGAGGACCTGCAACAGCCGCTGTTCCCGAAAGACATGCTTTTTGCGCTGAACCTGGGGAATGCCGCTGTCCTGCTTCAGGACATCACAAAAAAGGCGACACCGGTGTTCATGCTCAGCCTGAACAACAATCTGCTTTGGGCTGACAGCTATGGAACAACTAATGAGACTGCCGTGATGGCCGGTATCGTCGACATCAAAAAAGGCGAACGCACTCACACTGTCAGCACCCGCGACACCACAAACTTCCTGCTGGCGCTCAGCGAATTTCTGGATTCGACAGAAGGGGTTGAAAACACCAAGTCTTCGATCCTGCTGGAAAAGGACGCTAACGGCGAATCTCCACTGGAGATTCTGAATGCCGGCAGAAAAGACATGCGTCTTTTGATCCTGGCTATTTCCAATTTCATTTCCAATCAGTTGATTACCGCCGACAAACTGGCTGTGACCAAAATGAATTTGAACGAGCGCACGCTGGCAGTGACGAAAGACTATCGCGTCGAACAACAGGCCCTGGCGATTCGGGCACTGCTGAAGGCCTGGCAGATCACGAAGATTGATTCTTATCTGTGGTCCGCCCAGGAAATTTACTATGCAATGAACCGCCAGATGTTCAACGCCAAAGAAGAATTCTACATCAACAGCGACGGTAGCAAGCTGACTTTGCCAGAACGCGTGAATACGCTGCTGGCACTGAGCGAACTGAAACCGCACCTGCCACAAGAAAGCCGCACTCAGCTGGAAAAGCTGATGAACCCATGGCTGGCCGCCCTTAAAAACCTCAAATAAACGCTTATTCGTCGTCGGATTCTGGTGCGATTTTTTGGATCATCTCTTTGAAAGTGGAGGTGTCCTCCGTCGGAACCTCGCGGCGATCCAGGGTGAACTTGATATATTTTACAAAGTTGTTTTCAAACTTCTGATTGATGGTGTCGCGGATGGGATCTTTCATAAAGATCATCTGCTGCATCCAGGACGAGTTTCGCACCCAAACGTACAGAACACCCCTCTGAAAACCGACTGGTTCGGCATTTTTGGCAATGGTCGGACCCACGACTTCTTCCCATTTTGCCCATAGTTTCCAGCGCATAAACTGCTCGGACAATGGCGACTTGCCATTTTCGAAAAGTCTCTGTAGTACTTCCGAGCCGATAGATAATTTGCCTTTGGGTTTCTGATTGGGATCCATGTAAGAAAAGGTCTACCACAAAGATGACAAATATCACTCAAAATCAAAAAATTACAGTCGTTGGAGCAGGCCTTGCGGGCTCAGAATGCGCTCTGCAACTAGCTGACATGGGATACAGTGTCGTTCTTTACGAGATGCGCGATAAAACCATGACTCCGGCGCACAAAACCCACAAATTCGCAGAACTTGTGTGCTCCAATTCTTTTGGCAGCCTGGGTGAACATTCCGCTCCAGGCCAACTGAAGTGGGAGGCCAAAAAGCTGAATTCTCACATCCTGCAGGCGGCTTTTGAAGCGCAAGTTCCTGCTGGTCAGGCTTTGGGTATGGACCGCGAGGTCTTTTCTGCCGTCATGACTGAAAAAGTCAAAAATCACCCCAATATTGAAATTCGCACCGATGTGGTGAAATCCCTGAACGACATTCCCCGTCCGGCGGTGATTGCCACAGGTCCTTTGACTCACGATGATCTGGCGGAAAGCATGCGCCAGCATTTCGGTGACGAGTTCCTTTATTTCTTCGATGCCATTGCACCGATCATCGACGCTGATTCTATCAACACGGAAATCGCGTGGAAAGCCGACCGCTATGACAAGGGCACTGGTGATTACTACAACTGCCCGATGAACAAGGAAGAATACAACCGCTTCATCGAAGAAATCCAAAAAGCCCGCAAGATCGAACCGAAAGATTTCGAAACAACGGACTTTTTTGAAGGCTGCATGCCGATTGAAGTGATGGTGGATCGTGGCCCTCAGACTTTGCGTTTTGGTCCAATGAAACCCATTGGTCTGGATGATCCTCGCACCGGCCGTTACCCATGGGCCGTGGTTCAGCTTCGTCAGGACAATAAAGAGGCCACTGCTTACAACATGGTGGGATTCCAGACCCGTATGGCTTACGGCGAACAGGTTCGTGTCTTCCGCATGATCCCGGGCCTTGAAAACGCCGAGTTCCTGAAACTGGGAAGCATTCACCGCAATCTGTTCATCAATTCACCGAAGCGTTTGAACAAGGATCTTTCCAGCAAGAATGATCCTTGGTTGTTCTTTGCCGGTCAGATCACCGGTGTTGAAGGTTACTTTGAATCGACCTGCACGGGCTTGATGGTTTCCAGATTCCTGAATCAGAAACTGAAAGATCAGCCGTTCAATCCTCCACCGCGCGAAAGTGCTTTTGGTTCTTTGCTTGAAGCCATCACGGACCCAACCCGTGCTGAACACTTCCAGCCGACCAATATCAACTTTGCCTTGCTGCCACCACTGGCGGAAAAAGAGCGCGACAAAACCCTGCGCAAAGAAAAACAGATCGCCATCGCCCGCAATGCGATGGAGCAGTGGAATCCATAAAAAACAAAAGGCCCCTTATCGGGGCCTTTGCGCAACGCTTCTGCAAAAGTAAGCAGGTACCTTTTATTTAGGAAATTTCCATTTCGCGCTTTAGCTTCCAGTCCAAAGTGGGAGCATCCACTTCCGGCTTGAAGTGCTGACGGCAGCGCGCTTCGTAAGCATCATGAGTTCCGACCAGAACCTGACCGTCGCCACCCGCAGTTCTTTGCGTGCGACACGCCGGAGAGCCACACACCACACACACCGCATGCTGTTTGGTCACGCTTTCGGCCACGGCCATCAAAGTCGGCATTGGCTCAAACGGTTTTCCCTGCCAGTCTGTATCCAGACCCGCGATGATCACACGCAAACCACGCTCTGCCAGATCCTGGGCGATCTGCACCAGGTTTTGACCAAAGAACTGACCTTCATCGATTCCCACCACCTTCGTGTTTGGTTTCAAAAGGTTCCAGATTTCTTCCGCATCGTGAATCGGAGTGGAATCAATGGTCGTCAGATCATGGGAGGTCACAGCCATCTCGTTGTAGCGTTTATCTATAATAGGTTTGAAAACCTGAATTTGCAGGCGCGCGAATTCCGCACGACGCAGGCGACGGATCAATTCTTCAGTCTTACCGCTGAACATAGAGCCGACAACAACCTCAACCCAACCACGAGTGTGAACATAAGAAAACTCAGACACTAAAACCCTCCCTTTAGTGGCCATTGGCAAAAACGATCGTGGAATCTGACAGAGGAGTCAACGCCCCAAACGGGCTTTTTCGACTAGCTTGCGTCATAAAGACGAGCGATCTCTGGGTTTCTGACGCCGCCCTGTAACACCCACCGAGGACTGAGCTTTTTTACAATTTGCCGGGGATTTTGTGCACAAACCGTACAGTTTTCACATTTTAAGACACAAATTCGGTGCTTAATGCTTGCACTGGCGGCGCGCCAAAGGATAGCACTGCCCCACGCTATGGGAACGATTTTAAGATTAAGACAGAAAATCGCCCGGGCCTTTCTAATCGGAGGCCTTGGGTTTACCACGGTCGCCATGAACGGTTGCGACGCCATGATTATGGACGAACAGGAGAGCTTGGCTCAGGTTCAGTCCAAAGGTGACATCGTGGTCCTGACCACGCAAAGTCCTCTTATATATAGTCAGCCCAAACGCGGCGGTGCTTTCGGGATCGATCACGATCTTTTGGAAAACTTCGCCACCCGCTACAACCTTAAACTGAAGTACGTGGTGCTTCCGGATGAGGACTCGGTGTTGCGGGCGCTGTCTAAAGGCGAAGGGGATATCGCCGCAGCCCGCTTGAGGACTCCTCACAATATGACCGGCTTCCTGACCGGCCCTGCTTACGAAGAAACTTATCTTAGCCTTTACTGCCACAAGAAGGCCCAGATCCAGAACATCCAGGATCTGAATGGCAAAAGCATCTCGCTGCTGCAAAAAGACAATTACCTGGGATTGTCACAACGTCTGACCCAGCTTTCACCTCAGGTGAAGGTTGAAATTCAGGAAAGCATCAAAACCCAGGATCTGATCGCCAGCCTTGCCCAGCGCAAAAATGACTGTGTGATCGCAGAAAACTTCAGCGGTGATTTCTATGCCCGCTATCACACCTCGATCGAAAAGGTCACCGACCTGACTGCCCCGTACTCTTTGAGCTGGCAGCTTTCTCCGGACAACTCAAGTCTTCTGCACCTGATGCAACACTGGTATCAGCAGGCATCCCGCGAAGACGAAATCATGCGCATTCTGGATCGCTACAAAACGTACCTGACCCAGCTGGACAAGCGCGATATCGCTCAGTTCTTCAAAAAAATCCGCACGACGCTGCCAACATATAAAGACGCCTTCCGTGATGCGGGTCGCGAACACAATCTGCCTTGGCAGTTGATCGCCTCTGTCGCTTATCAGGAATCCCACTGGAATCCCGAAGCTCGCAGTTTCACCGGTGTGCGTGGTCTGATGCAGTTGACTACCGACACAGCTTTGCATGTGGGTATTGAAGACCGCACCGATCCTTTGCAAAGCATCTGGGGCGGCTCCAAATACCTGCGTTCATTGATAGACCGCGTGCCTTCACACCTGAACTACAAAGACCGCCTGGCGCTGGCACTGGCCGCTTACAATGTCGGCTGGGCTCACCTGAAAGACGCTCAGAAACTGGCCGAAAAAATGGGCCGCAATCCTTATTCCTGGAGACACATGCGCGAAGTTTTACCTTTGCTGGCTGATCCGGAATACGCCGCCGAATTTGAATACGGACCGGCCCGCGGTTACGAAACAGTCGACTTCGTCGAACGTGTGAAATCCTTCTATAACCTGATGAATTCTGCCGGATAAAACAGAAGTCCTTTTGGAATGTTACCGATCTAAAATTTGCTATAGCCTGCTTCTGTGCTGACAATTAGACATAATGGCACAACTCCCGCTGCGAATTTGCATCTATATCTGCGTACTGAGCATCGGTCTGTTCACCGGCTTTGTGCTGTTCTTTGCAATCTTTGCCAGTCAGGTTCTGGCACGCATGCCCCTGCAACAATATCTGGAATTTTATCGAGTGTCCGAACCCCTGTTTGAACCCAAGGTGCGACTGATTTATCTGATGATGATTGGTTCAGCAACTTGCTGGCTGATTCTTCGCCGCAGGAAATGGCGTTCTTTTGAATTTATCTGTGTCGCTTCATCTTTGTTCTGCGTACTGGACGAAATCATCCTGTCCTACAAAGGCCACTACAAAATCAACGTCATTTTGCGTGAAGCCGGGCGCTCGGGCGCCATTCCGGCGCAATGGCTATCCTTGCGTGCGGAATGGACTCAGTTTATGTTCATCCATTTACTGATTATCACTGCGGGATTCATTCTGATTTTGATGGCGCTGTATTTCTATCTGGAAGGCGAAAAGAAGACATCACCCGAAATAAAAAACCCCGGGGGACACCCGGGGTTTAAAGATCTATTCCACCGTCACTGATTTGGCCAGGTTGCGTGGCTGATCCACGTCATAACCCAGATTGCTTGCCAGGTGATAGGACATCAACTGCAAAGGAATCACCGCCAGAATCACATTCACTGTCCAGTGCGCTTTTGGAATCGCCAGATAGTGTTCGCTGATCTCGCGCAGTTTTTCGTTGTCACCGGTACCGATTGAAATCACCTTGCCACCGCGGGCACGGGCTTCTTCCAGATTGCTGATGGTTTTTTCATAAAGGTGATCCGTCGGAGCCACCATCACAATCGCCATACGTTCATCAATCAACGCCAAAGGACCGTGCTTCATTTCGCCGGCGGCATAACCTTCCGCGTGCATGTAAGCCAGTTCTTTCAGTTTCAAAGCCCCTTCCATCGCAATCGGGAAGCTCGTGCCACGGCCCATGTACAGGAATCCGCGGAAAAGCTTCAGACTGGAGGCTGCCTCTTCAAAGTATTTATCGTAGGACAAAACACCTTCCATCTGACTTGGAACTGCCAGAAGGGATTTAACCAGCTCTTTTTCTTCAGCTTCGTTCATCACACCGCGAGTGCGCGCAATCGCGATCGCCAAAGTGTTCAAAACTGCCATGGTGCTGGTGAAGGCTTTCGTGGAAGCCACACCGATTTCCGGACCCGAGTTCATGTACAAGTGTCCATGAGCTTCACGGTCGATCGTGGAACTTTTCACGTTACAGATGCTCAAAGTGGTCGCGCCCATTTCTTTGGCCATGCGGATGGCTGCCAAAGTATCAGCGGTCTCACCACTTTGAGAAATCGTGATCACCAGACTCTTCGCCGGGATCACGGGATTGCGGTAACGGAATTCGCTGGCGATATCGCATTCCACAGGAACTTTTGCCAGTTGTTCGATCAGATATTTACCCACGTTACCGGCATAGTTACTGGTACCACATGCGATGATGAACACACGCTCGATGCCTTTAAGAACTTCCTGGGTTTTTGCCCAGTCAGCTTTGGCATCAAGTTCTTCCAACTTTTGCACGGATTGACCGCCGAAGCCGACGTTTTTCAAAGCGACCGAGAAGGTCTCTGGATTCACGTGTGGTTCAATTGCGGCAGCCACCGCGCGCGGCTGTTCGTAGATTTCTTTCAGCATGAAGTGGGCATAACCCTGCTTTTCAACCATTTCCGGATTCCAGTTCAGTTCGACAACTTTTTTCTGGATCGGGAAACCATTGGCAGAGAAGAACTGAACATCAGCACCCTTAATAGAGGCCACTTCACGGTCTTCAAGATAAACGAAGTTCTTGGTGTACTGGATCAGGGCCTGAACGTCGCTGGCCACGAAGACTTCTTTGCTGCCCAGGCCGACAACCAAAGGCGGGCCGTCTTTAAACGCCACCAAACGGTCCGGTTCCTGTTCCCACATCACCAGAATAGAGAAAGCACCACGGATCTTTTCAAGCACGTTCTGAACGGCTTTGAACAGATCTTTGGTCACTTCCACTTCATTGGCGATCAAGTGGGCCACCAGCTCAGAATCAGTGTCCGATGTGATGTCAGCACCCTGAGCTTTCAGCTCCTCACGGATATCAAGATAGTTTTCGATAATACCGTTGTGAACCAGGCTGATCCCGCGCACCTGGTGCGGATGGGCATTGCGCTCTGACGGCTTGCCGTGAGTCGCCCAGCGGGTGTGACCGATACCAATGTGACCGTCGAAGCTTTCAGACACAAGCTTGTCTTCCAAAGCTTTCAACTTGCCCTGAGCGCGCACGCGTTTGGTTTTACCATGATCCAGAATGGCCACCCCGGCACTGTCGTAACCGCGGTATTCGAGTTTTTTAAGACCACTCACAATAATATCTTTAGGATTCTGTGGACCCAAGTAACCGACAATTCCACACATCTTACACCTGCTCTTTTTCTTCAGTTTCCGCAGTTTTCGCGGCGTAGTTTTCTTTTACAAATTGTTTTCCACGGGCCACGGCCAAAGCTTTCGCCGGCACGTTTTTGGTGATCGTGGAACCGGAACCGATGATGGCATCATCACCGACTTCGATAGGTGCAACAAACTGAGTGTCACTGCCCACAAAGACACGGTTTCCGATTTTGGTTTTATATTTCTTCTTATCAGCAGCGTAGTTGCAAGTGATAGTTCCGCAACCCACGTTTACTTCCTCGCCGATTTCAGCATCACCCAGATAAGTCAGGTGGCCGGCTTTGGATTTTTTGCCGAACTTGACCTTTTTCATCTCAACAAAGTTACCGACATGGGCTTCCTCGAAGATTTCAGTCTCTGGACGCAGACGCGCGTAAGGGCCTGCGGAAACCTTGTTATGCAGCTTGGAGCTTTCCAGATAGCTGCCACCACGGATCTGCACACTGTCGCCGATTTCGCTGTCCGAAATAAACGCATTGGATTCAATCACCGTGAATGAACCGATTTTGGTGCGGCCACGGATGAAAACATTCGGATAGATCACGGTGCCGGCACCGATCTCAACACTGTCTTCCACATACACCGTGCGCGGATCAATCATCAGCACACCGTCTTCCATCAGGCGCAAAGCCTTGCGTTTGAACAGCAAGCGGGTTGCACGCGCCAGTTCCAGCTGGTTGTTCACACCCACCGCCACTTTCGGCGTGGATTGAATCGCCTGCACACGGCACTTGTCCTGGATGCACAGGGAAACCAGATCCGTGATATAGAATTCTTTTTTCGAGTTGTTGTTGGAAATCTTTGGCAGGTATTCAGAAAGCACAGACGCCTTCACGATATAGATGCCGGTGTTGATTTCGCGGATTTTCAAAGCTTCAGCCGAAGCATCCTTTGATTCCACGATCGCCGCCAGGTCGCCCTTGTGGCGCACGATACGGCCGAACTCGCCTGGGTTTTTAAGAACCGCAGTCACCACCGCCAGATCACATTTTTCGTCGCGGAAGATGCGCACAAAATCCTTGATGTCAGAAGCTTCAATCAGCGGGTGATCCCCGTTCATGATAACCACAACACCTTCAATGGTTTCCGGTTTCGCGCAACGAACCGCATGGGCCGTGCCCAGCTGTTCATCCTGCACGTAACAGGCAACACCCATCGGTTCGACAACCTGACGAACCAGATTCTGACCATGACCGACAATCACACGCACTTCGGCGGCGCCGGCCTGTTTGGAGGCTTGAATCACTTTTTCAATCATCGGACGGCCCGCTACAGGATGAAGGACTTTCGGAAGGGGGGACTTCATGCGAGTTCCCTTGCCTGCCGCAAGAGCGATAACCGTCAACTTCTCAGATGCATTTGCTGACATTTCGAAACTTCCTTTTAAAAGCTTTTCTTATCTGAAAAAAACAGGCTTAATTGTCTCATGCAAGCAAAAATTTTTCACCAAACTTCTTGGGCCACCACCTCTGAGGGAACTTCCATTGAGCTGTATAAAAAATCACACAGCCTCAGTGACTTTTCTGAACGCCCGATCCTGTTTATCGGCGGTGTGCATGGTGACGAACCCGAGGGGGTCCGTCTGGCAGAAGAATTTTTGCACTGGCTGAAGCAGGAGGAAGCCGCCAACTCGGCCCGCCTGCGTCCGTGGATCCTCATTCCCTGCATCAATCCCGACGGCTACGGTAAGAATCAGCGCACCAACGGCAATGGCGTGGACCTGAATCGTAACTTCCCGTGCCGCGACTGGAGCCCCGAAAGTAAAGCTCCCCGATACTATCCTGGCCCTTCGCCCGGGAGTGAGAGGGAAGTTCAGGCTCTGGTAAAACTCATTGAGGACGAAAAGCCACAGCTTATAGTACACTTTCATTCGTGGGAGCCTTGCGTTGTCTATACGGGAGCTCCGGGCAAACAGGCGGCCGAGATTCTGGCCACCGGCACCGGCTATGAAGCCCGCGAGGACATTGGCTACCCGACACCGGGCAGCCTTGGACAGTATGGATGGATTGAACATCAAATTCCTGTGATTTGCATTGAAGAGCAAGAGCACATTGATTTGAATCTGGTCTGGCCTCATTTCAAACCAGGCTTGGAAATTCTGATCACGGGACGGAATGCATAAATGACAAAGTACAAAAGCATCGCCTTCGATTTGGATGACACTCTGCTAGATACGTCAGGTTTGCTGGTGCCTCGCGCTTCCCAGCGGGCCTGCGAGGCTATGTTGGCAGCCGGCCTGCGCTGCACTTTGGATGAATGCATGAGCGCCCGTGAAGAGCTGGCCAAAGAACTTTCCCACACCGAAATCTTTACTCAGATTGCCAATCGCTTCGGCACCAACCAAAAAGGCAAGGCCATCCACGATGCACTGGAAGAGTTTTATAATCCTCAGGTGCCGGAAACCCTGCCCCTGCTGGAAGGCTCTTTGCTGAATCTGGAAACTTTGCGCGAACGCTATAAATTGTTTTTGGTGACGATGGGCTCACGCCCGTCCCAGGAAAAAAAGATCAAAGCCCTGAACATCGCCGGCTTCTTTGACGGCATTTACATTCTGAACGGCTTTATCGGCGAAAAGAAAGACAGCGCCTTCCGTGAAATTCTGCGCACGCAAGGCCACGACCCAAAACACTTGCTCAGCATCGGCAACCGTCTGTCCAGCGAGATTCGCGACGGCAAACGCGTCGGAGCTGACACCTGCTATTTCGCCTATGGTGAACACACCGGCGAAAAACCAGTGTACCCGGAAGATCATCCTGATTTCACAATCACTCACCACAAGGATCTGATCCCGACATGCGGACTTTGAAAGCCGGTTTCCTGCTTATTGGTCCCTGGGATGCGCGCCTGCAAGAGCTGGGCGCCCACATCGCCACGGACTTAAATCAGGCCTGGCACTGGATTCAGGATTCCACCTATGATGTGGTGGCGTTGTCCATCACTCTGATTCTGGGTAAAAAATTTCCCGAGTTTTATGAAGAGGTCAAACGTGCCCACCCGGCCACACAGTTTATCGCCGTGGTCCCGGCGGATTTTTCCGCAAACCAACTGGCGCTTTTGCATGAGGAATTCACTTTCCTGCGTGTGATGGAAAGCTTTCAGGATCCGGATCTGGAAACCCATTTGTTTTCCGCCCTGGAAGAGGCCAATCAGCGCAAGCAGGATGAAAACCTTGCCTTGTTGATTCGCGAACAGACGGCCCAGCTAAAGCGCCTGCAAATCGAACTGGAAGAACGGGTTCAGAAAAGAACCAAGTTCCTGACCGAAGCCCGCCGCAAACTTTTCCTGACCAATTCGCGCATTGAAGGTTTCAAACGTGCGCTGATGGCCGTGCATGAAGCCAGTTCGGTTGTTGAAATCGAGCAGCTGCTGAATGATTCCCTGGCGGCAACGGTTCAGACTTCGTGGATTCGTCTGTTCTTCCACCCACAGGACGAACTTTTCTCCAAACAGGTGCAAAGCCAGCTAAGCTTCACCCAGTTCCAGGTGCCTTTGTTCCGTCATCATGAAAAAGTCGGCTCGATTTTCTTTTTGCGTGCTCCGGACCATCCATTTTCCAAGGATGAAAGCGACTTTTTGACCCGCGTGGCAGAAGCTGTCGCCCTGGCCCTGGATCGTATTCAAAAACTGAAAGAATCCGAATCCATGAAAGAACAGTGGGAAGCGACATTCAATTCAATGTCCGACCCGGTTGTTCTGATCGATACGAATTACGACATCATTCAGTCCAACAAAGCCCTGAATGAACGACTGGAAAACAAAGAGGAAACCTCGCGCAAGTGCTACAAGGTTTTGTACAACCGCGAAGAGCCCTGCCCGGGTTGCCAGCGGGGTTCAAACTTCCGTGTGCAGTCGCGCAGTGCCGCGCGCACCTTTGAGGTTTATTCTCAAAGCCTGGTGCTGGATTCTGAAAAGCCGCCGGTGTTCGTGAATCTTTATCACGACGTCACCCAGCAGCTGAAAATGGAACGTCAGATTCTGGAATCTGCCAAAATGGCCGAACTGGGTACAATCGGATCCAGCATCGCCCATGAACTGAATAATCCACTGGGCGGGATCCTGTCCTTTACTCAGCTGATTAAAATGGACATGGACCCAAAGCATCCGCTTTATCCGGATGTCGTGGAAATGGAAGCTGGCGTTCAACGCTGCAAAGAAATCGTGCAAAACCTGCTGGGCTTCACCCGTGATCCCAACGCCGACCGCGAAGGGGTGCTCAGCCTGAAAGAAGTCTGCCTGCGCGCCTTAAAAATCGTCGAGCTACAGACCAAATCCCAGGGCATTGAGGTCAAACTGCACTTCCCGGCGGATGATATCGTCATTCGTGGGCATTTGAACATGCTGGCCCAGGCCCTGAAGAACATCCTGCAGATCTCCATTGACCGGGTCACCGACCGCATCCGTCACAACAAGGACTTTAAAGCCCTGATGGACATTGAAATCCTGACGACCGAAAGCGGCCCCGAAATCCTGATTCACGATAATGGAACACCTGAAAAAAGCACGTCCATGCCGTTGGGTTTGGGACTTTCCGTCGCGTCACAAATCCTGCGCGATCACGAGGCTAAACTCGAAATTCTGCCTGACAAAACCACCGGAAACAGTGTTAGGATTTCCTTCAATCCAACACACACGCCCTAGGTCTTAGGACACTTGTTGGAGCAGAGTCTTTCTCTTATCCTATAGACTCGGAAACGAGGACCGCCTTGAAATTTAAAATGAATCGCACCCTGACACTGTTGCTGTTCTCGGCTGGTGTTGTGGCCACCCTTACAGTTTTTATCCTGAAGTTCCTGGCTTTGAAGGAATATCGCGAAACCATCGCGCTGTATGAAAAAACCGAAGCTCTGATTTCACTGGTTCAGGCCGTTGAAAAATCCACACTGGATCTGGAGACCGGTCAGCGTGGTTACGTACTGACCCAAAACGAACAGTTCCTGAAGCCTTACATGGATGCCAACGATGCGATCGAAAAGGAATTTGAAACCCTTGAAAAAAGCGCACCGCAAACCTTAAAAGTACGCCCGGAATACCAGGCCCTGTCCGAACTGGTTCGCAAAAAAATTGAGATCTCTGAAGAAGTGATCAACAAGGTTCGCGTCGGCAAGCTGAGTGCGGCGATCGCTTTGGTTAAATCCGGCGAAGGCAAGGATGTCATGGATCGACTGCGTGAGGCCGTTAACACGGTCATCACCAATGAACGCGCCCGCGTGCTGGCCCTGAAAAAGGAATCCGAAATCACGGCTCAGCGAAACCAGCTGTGGCAGGCGTTGGGAACCGGCATGGCCTTTGTGCTGATCATTGTCGCCTTCTTCATGACTGAATATGAAGGGCGCCAGCGTCGCAAACTGGAAAAACAGCTGGTCCACGCCCGCAACGAAGCCTTGCAGGCGTCCCAGATGAAATCCAGCTTCCTGGCCAACATGTCCCATGAAATCCGCACACCGATGAACGGTATTCTGGGCATGACCGAAGTGCTTCTGGATCAGAACCCGGAATCCGGCATCAAAAAGAAAATCCAGATCATCCGTGAATCCGCCCTGAATCTGCTGTCGCTGATCAACGGTATTCTGGATCTGTCCAAGATTGAGTCCGGCAAGCTGGAACTGGAAGAAAGCTACTTTGAACCGCGCAAACTGATTCAGGAAGTTATCAATACTGTCGACTATTCCGCAAAATCCAAAGGACTTGAACTGCATGCCTCCGTCAGCGAACAAACACCGGCCGCGTTCTCGGGCGATGTTCTGCGTCTGCGCCAGATTCTGATTAATCTGCTGGGGAATGCCATCAAGTTCAGTTCTGAAGGCACCGTCAGCCTGGCTCTGAATTCCTTCCGCAGTGATCAGTCCCGCACCATGCTGCAGATTCAGGTGAAGGATCAGGGCTTGGGTATGGACGAAGCCACTTTGGCAAAAATCTTCTCTCCGTTTGAACAGGCCGACAAATCCACCACCCGCAAATTCGGCGGCACGGGTCTGGGGCTGTCCATCACCAAACAACTGGTTGAGCTGATGAACGGAAAAATCGAAGTGGAAAGCCGTCCTGGCGAAGGTTCCACCTTCTGGGTGACTTTGCCTCTGGAAGCGATCAACGTGATGCCGGAAAACCAGCGTCCAAGCGAATCTCAAAATTATGCATCATCTGAAGCCCCGCTGAAGATTCTGGTGGCCGAAGACAACATGACCAATCAGGAAGTTGTCAAAGTCATGCTAAACCGCCTGGGCCACAAGTTTGATATCGTCAACAACGGGAAAGAGGCTTTGGAAAAAACCATTGCCACCACCTATGACATCATTCTGATGGACTGCCACATGCCGGTGATGGATGGCTATGAGGCTGCGCAAAAGATCACGGAACGTTTCCCACAATGGTGTCAGGGGCCTGCCGTTATTGCCGTCACGGCCAACGCCATTCGCGGCGACAAGGAAGCTTGTCTGGCTGCCGGCATGTGTGACTATCTGTCGAAACCTCTGACCCTGGCTGAACTTGATGAAAAATTGGGTTTATGGTCACGTCGCCTGAAATACGCTGCAACTCAGGTGGTTGATCCCAAAGCCATGGAAAATCTGCGCCAAATCAGCCCGGACATGGCGCCAGAGCTGATGAAACAGATTCTGCAGGCTTGGGGCAAAGATGCTCCGACTTATGTGCTGGCGATGATTGAAGCTGAAAAACGCGGGGATCTGAAAGACCTTGCTGATCGCGCGCACTATCTGAAATCAAGCTGCGTGAACGCCGGCCTGCGTGCCATGGGTCAGCTGTGCAGCGAAATCGAAAAACAGGCTCGCGCGGACACGAAGGAAGAGCTTCGTTACCTGATTTTACAGCTTCGTTCTGAATACAAAATGGCCTGCACCCATCTGTGGCGTTCAGAAATGCTGGCAGTACCACAACAAGGAATTACTTCATGAGTCTGCAACGTATCAGCTGTCCGACCCTGGTGATTGACGACAACAGCACCGACCGCATGATCATGGTGGCGGCGCTGGACACCCTGGGCTTTAAGAATATTCTTGAAGCCGAAGACGGATCCATCGCTTTGGGAAAAATTGAAAATGCTTTCGACACACTTCATCCGGTGCAATTGATCTTTTTGGACTGGCGCATGCCCAAGCGTGACGGGGCTGCGGTTTTGCAGGAGCTGAAACGTTCACGCAAATTCAAATCCGCCAAAGTCATCATGACCACCAACGTGTCCGATGAAAACTCGGTGAAGTCCGCTTTAAAGGACGGCGTGGATGATTACATCATTAAACCCGTCACTTTGGACCTGCTTCGCAAAAAAATCGAAGGCCTGGGCTTCTAAGTTGCTTTGTGCAATATCACAGACAGGGGATCTTTGCGAATCCCTGTCACATCTGCCTGCCTTTTAATCAATCCATTTCAGATAAAACAAGAATACCCAAGTCTTCCCTAGCTGTTAGCAAATTCCGTGAGTTTTGGCAGGGCTTGTTTCGCGAGATAAAGCTCGAATTTTCCTCGCCTCTGGGCTAGCGAAATCTGGCATTTTTTTCCCACCCCCGTCCAGTTTTATGGTCCTGAAAGCCTTGCCAGGCGCGGATTTTTTGACAGTCCCGTCAAAATCCCCTTATCCTGAATTTAGGCGGTTTCTTCCGCCAAGAACCCACCATGGAAGGAAGGTTCATGCGTAGCCAACGTGTCCTGATATTAGATGACGAGTCCTCACTCCGCACAGCCCTCTTCCGCGTGCTGGATCGCAAAGGCCTGAATGTCATCACTGCCAACAAAATCGAAGAAGCCAAAGTTCTTTGCCAGGGTGACAGCCCGGTGGATCTGGCCATTGTCGATTTGAATCTTCCGGACGGCGACGGCATCGAGTTCATGACTTATTTAAAGTCGCTGACTCCGGCAACTGAAGTGATCATCCTGACCGGTCATGCCACTATTGAATCCGCAATCCGCGCGACTCAAAAAGGGGCCTTCCACTTTGTGACCAAACCCTTCAATCTTGAAGAGCTGATGAGTCTGATTGAAAAAGCCCTGACGCACAAAAAACTGCAGCAGGAAAATCAGCAACTGCGCTCTGAACTGAACAAGAAATACAAATTCGACCAGATCATCGGAACCAGCGACCAGATTCAGAATGTTCTGCGCATGATTGAACGCGTAGCTGATTCTGATTCGACAGTTTTGGTAACTGGTGAATCCGGAACCGGTAAAGAACTGATTGCCCGCGCGATTCATTATAATTCCTCGCGCGCGCAGGGGCCGTTTGTACCGATCAACTGTGGTGCGATCCCTTCTGAACTTCTGGAAAGCGAACTGTTCGGTCATATGAAAGGTGCCTTCACCGGCGCAATTGCCAACCGTGTGGGCCGTTTTGAAATGGCCGACGGAGGCACGATCTTCCTGGATGAAATCGGTGACCTGGAACCGTCCCTGCAGGTGAAACTTCTGCGTGCTTTGCAGGAAAGAAGTTTTGAGCCGGTAGGATCCACAAAAACTGTCAGCGTGAATGTTCGTGTGATTGCCGCCACCAACCTGAATCTGGAAGAAGCTGTGGAAAACGGCAAGTTCCGTGAGGATCTGTTCTATCGCCTGAATGTGATTCCAATCACCGTTCCGGCCTTGCGCGAACGCAAGAGCGACATCCCGATGCTGTTAAATCACTTTATGGATATCTTCAATAAAACCAAAGGCCGCGGGCTGACCGGCATCACTTCTGATGCTTTGGACTGTCTGGTGAATTACCCTTGGCCAGGAAATATCCGCGAACTTGAAAATCTGGTCGAGCGCATGACGATCCTTAAAGGCCAGGGTCAGGTGGATATTTCCGATTTGCCTTTGAAATACAAATCCGGCAAGACGGCGTCGACTGAAATTGGCGGTCTGGAAATCCCGGATGTGGGCATGGACTTTAACTCGGCAGTGGATGCTTACGAAAACGCCCTGATTCTGAAGGCTCTGGAAAAAACCGGATGGAATCGCAATCAGGCCGCCGCTTTGCTAAGACTGAACCGCACAACACTGGTGGAAAAGATCAAAAAGAAAGGTCTGACCCCGCCAAACGAAATCACCCCGACTTAAAAACAAAAACCCGCTGTTCAAAGCAGCGGGTTTTTTCGTTCAGGGTTCTTTGTTCAGATTTTCCATGATCAGCGGATACTTGGAAAGATCTCCGGTCAGTGCCTTCTTAAAAGCCGCCTCGATTTTCGGCATGTCAGGATCAAATCTCTTTGCAAAGGTCATGTACAGTGGCACTTCCAAAAACACCAGTTTTCCCATGACGACTTTACCCTTGGCCTCGGGATGGGATTCGATCACACTCAAACCCACCTCCTGAATCGCGACAAAATAATCAATCTTTCCGGCCAGAAGATCCACCACGCTTTGCAAAGGGCTGACCGTGTTGATGTATTTTAGCTTTCGTCGTTCGGCCTCTTTATTCAGGGCGATGTTATTGGTGGAAAATCCGCCTTTGAATTTTTTCAGCTTGGCTTCGTTGAATTTCTGATTATCGGCCAGATAGAAAATCCGCGCACGCGTGCGAATGATTGGAAAAGAAACCGATACAGTTTTGTCCCGACCTTCTGTCCAGGTTTTATCATCATAGGTGACGGCATCCAGCTCTCCGCCCACCAGCATCTGACTGGTCAGCCGCCCCTTGGAGGTATGAACCGTGACCTTGTATCCGGCATCAACCAGAGTGGTATTTACGAAATCCTGATACTGCAAGATGGCCTTCACGCGTTTTACCTGAAACGGCAGACCCATCACTATGGGCTTCAGCTCTGCTGTCTGAGCGGCAGCAGAAATTGAACCCACAAGAAGAATCATCAAGACCAAAAGTTTCATGTTCCTATACTAACAGATTCCGTTGCCAACTTTCAAATTGCGAAAAGTAAAATTAATCCATTCCCCGGACGTCAACCAAGCCCAGTGCCCTTTCCAAGATCCCCCGAAGTGGTGACTTCCTTGCAGAAAGATTGGCATCAGGAGGATTCTCATGAAATTTGCGAGTGTACTCATCTTACTTTTGATTTTTTCAAATGCCGCCTTTGCCCTGAACGAACTTGAACCCAGTGCCAGCTTGAAAGTTTTGCGTACGGAATGTGATCGGGTGGAGGAATCATTTCCTGACTTTGCCTGCATGCGATTTGAATTTTATCAAAGCAGTGCGTCCGAAATTCAACGGGATCTGGATGAATTGACAGACCTCAATGACTGGCGGCTGCGCACAGCCTCGTGGTCTTTGATGGTGCAGACCCTGCTTTCTTCCATGGAAAGCCAGATCCGGCGCTACGACGATCCTGATCACATTCAGATCATGCAGCAAACCAAAACAAAGAATCATTGGGAATTATTACAGCTTAAAGAAGGCTTGAAGAATTTCTGGGTGGACCCGGACACGTATTGGTTTCCGAGTGTCAATGCGGTCAGCTTTATCGCCGTGAACACCACCAATTTTCAGATTCTGGTGATATCTCACGGCGAAAGAAATTAGTTATTTCTTGATCGGGAACAGATGCAGCATCTCGAACAGAGCGTCCATGCCCGCCAAAGCGGTGATGTCAGCGTGATCAAACGGCGGAGAAATCTCCACCACGTCGCCACCCACCAAATTCGGAATCTTCAACGCACGGAAGATGCGCTGAACTTCGTAAGTTGTCAGGCCCCCCGGAACGGGCGTGCCGGTACCCGGTGCGCAGCTTGGATCCAGATTGTCGATGTCATAGCTGATATAAGTCGGCGTTTCATCAAACGTCGGCAGTGTTCTTAAGAAATCATTGATCGGTTGATTGCGGATCTCATCCACGGTGATCACACGAATGCCGTGTTTGTTCACGAAGGTCAGATCATCACCGCCAGCCAGCGGGCCGCGAATACCAATCTGTACCATTTTCTTTGGATCCACCAGGCCTTCTTCCACCGCGTGACGGGCAAAGGCCCCGTGATGGTATTCCTGTCCCCAGGCCGCCGGATAAGTATCCAAGTGCGCATCAAAGTGAATGAACGCCAAAGGCTTGCCGTATTTTTTTCTTAAAGCACGCAGCACCGGCAAAGTCGTGGAATGATCCCCGCCCACGGCCAGGAAGCGTTTGTTGTGACTTAGAACCTCACCGACAAACTTTTCAATTTTTTCGTAGGTCTGTTTTTGATCAATCGGCACTGTGGGGCAGTCACCAATGTCCGCCACCTTCAGGTTTTCAAAGAAGTTTTCCATGCGGGTCATATGGAAGCCACGACCCAGGCTGGAAACATCACGCACCTTCGCCGGAGCAAAGCGGCCGCCCGGACGATAAGACACCCCCCCGTCATACGGGATACCAAAGATTCCGACTTCGTAGTCGGCTTCGATAGAAACATACGGCAATCTGAAGAAAGTTTTAATTGCAGAAAAACGCGGGAACTCGCGCCCGCTTAACGGTTTGTATTCCATAGGTGCTCCTCACTGACAAAAAAACCAGGTTACGGCTCTATTCTACCCCTGTGTCGAGCCCTGGGCAATGACGCCCCTTGACTCTGCCTTGGGCTGTTGACTACATTACCGCGCATGGCGGCCCAACACGATTACAAGACAGATCACAAGCAACTGACCCAGTGGTACAACAAAAACAAACGTTCCCTGCCATGGCGGGAAAACAAAAACCCGTACCGCATCTGGCTTTCTGAAGTCATGTTGCAACAGACCACTGTTGTTGCTGTCATTCCTTACTTCGAAAAGTTCCTGCAAAAGTTCCCGACCGTACAGGATCTGGCAAACGCCCCCGAGGCCGAAGTGATGGAGGCCTGGGCGGGGCTTGGTTACTATTCCCGCGCCCGCAATCTGCACAAGGCAGCCAAAGCTCTGGCGTCTGAAGGTTTCCCGAAAACCGCGGCTGAACTGCTGGAGCTTCCGGGCTTTGGCCCTTACACCTCCCGCGCGGTGGCCAGTATTGCCTTCGGTGAAAAAGTCGGCGTGCTGGACGGGAATGTCATTCGGGTTTTGTCCCGCCGCTATGGCCTGAAGCTGGAATGGTGGAACGGCAAAGGCCGTGATCAGCTGCAAAAAATCTCGGACGAGCTTTCCCTGCTGGGGCAGGCTGATGTCGTCAATCAGGGCCTGATGGAGCTGGGTGCCACCGTGTGCACTCCTCAGAAGGTCATGTGCATGCTGTGCCCGTGGGCGGCGACCTGCGTGTCCCGCGAAAAAAACCTAGTGGAAAAACTGCCGCTAAAAAAGCCGCGCAAAGAATCCGAGGTCTGGGTCTGGAAACCATTGGTGTCCATTAAAAATCAGAAGGTGGCTTTGGTACAGAATGATTATGCCCCCTTCCTGAAAGGCCAGATGATTTTCCCTGGGGAAATCAGCATGGAAAAAAACAAGCCCAAAGCCTATGATGCCAAACACAACATTACCCATCATGATATCTTTATTCAGATCACTGAAAAGAAATCACTGACGGGCAAAAACCTGCAGTGGGTTGATTTGAAAGAACTGAAGAAGGTCAATCCTTCTTCCTTACTCCAGAAAGTACTGCACAAGGTTGAACTATGAAGTGGATGAAACCGGCGATCGTGGCCCTTTGTTTTCTTGCAACGGGTTGTTCACATTTGAGTGTCACCAAAGACGTTCTGACTCCGGATTATCTGCTGGCCAAAGGCTCCAAACAAATCACGTTCCTGGGTGACAACGATCACCCGCGCTTTTCGGAAGACAACGACAAGCTGATTTACACCAGCCGCAGCCGATCATCCCACAAGGGCTCACAAATCTACGAAATGGATCTGGCGAAAAACAAAGAGCGCCGGGTGACGTTTTCTGACGGTGATGCCTTTGATGCGATCTATATCAGCTCCGCAGAAATTCTTTATTCCTCCACCACGGATGAAATCAAGGAAAGCCCGCTGCTGAACAAAACTTTCGACAAAGAATATCCTCCGTCAGACCTGTACATGAGTGACCTTTACGGCACTGAAATTGTGCGTCTGACCCAGCAGCCCGGATATGACGGACAAAGTCTGTTCATGACTCACGCGCTGAAGCCTTCGATTCTGTTCACCTCCCGTCGTGGCGGACTGACCGGGATCTATCGCCTGGATCTGAAGAACCTGCCAGTCAGTCTGATCTCGGCGGAAAAAGACAAAGACAAACGTTTTGCAACCCTTTCCCCTGACAGCAAGCAACTGGTGTGGGTGGAAACGGATCTGAAAGCCAACACGCAAAGTCTGGTGGCCTTTAAGCTGAAAGAAAAAATCCCCGTGGTTTTAAAAAGCCAGGAGGGTGAATACCGCGATCTGCAGTTTGCCCCCAGATCCCCGGCCCGCCTGTTTTACAGCATCCTGCGCAAGGGTGAAAAACAGTGGCAGCTGGAAGTCTATGATCTGGAAAAGCAGTGCACGCAGGTTGTATTCAAAGGCAATGACTCTTTGGCGTCCCCAGTGGTTTCCAATGAATCCCAGGAGCGTCTGGCATTTACTCGTAGTTTTCAGGACAAGAAACAAATTTACATTGTCGCCTTGCCTGCGGATTTAGGCCCTTGCCTGGAAGCCGCCCCTTCAGATACCCTGAAGAAGTGAGAAATCTGCTTGGTTTACTGATCCTTTTACCGATGTCTGCCCTGGCGGCGCCTTATCCGGCGACGAGCTCTTCGGCATTGACCAATCCGGAAAAGGGTCTTTATTTCCTGCACAAGGGTTTTACCCTTAAAACCGAAGGCACATCCTGGGTCCCGGTTGCCACCTCTGAACAAAGCCTGCTGGATACCGTCCGCTTTGCCGCCAAAGACAACGGCAAAGGGGTCTTGAGCATTCGCACTGATAAAGTCGCTAAAACAGCCTCTCTGGAGCTTTACACGCGCAAATGGATGCGGGATTACCCGAACTATGGCTTTGAAGTGATCTCGGCCAAGAATTTCGAATTGAATGGCAGCCCCGCTTTGGTGGTGGACATGCTTTCCCGCTCCAAGAACAAACAGATCCGTCAGGTGATCCTGAAAAACCAGGACCGCGTGGCGATCATGACCTGCCTGGATGACAAAACCAGCTTCAGCAAGTCCCTGCAAAGCTGCAATCAGATCATGAAGTCCTTCTCTTGGAACGAAGAGGAAAAGAAACCGGCAACGGCTCCCGCGGCCCCTGCTCCCACCACTCCGACAACAAAACAATAGCCCCCTTGAAAGCCTTCACTGGCGCGTGTTCCGCGTAAATCCACGCCATTGCGATTTTAAACTGGCTGAACTTTAGACGACGCCTTGGAAAAAGGTGAATCTAAAGGCCCTTGTCTTGTGAATTACCCACTTGTGCTTTAACTCTATTAAAAATTTGCAAGGTGGATTCATGATTTCTAAAAGATGGGGCTCGTTGGTTCTTTCTTCCGTTCTTGGTCTTTCTTCAGTGGCCCATGCTGAAGAGTTCTGGAAGTTCCAAGATCTGTACGCCGAGAACACGCAGCCTGATATCTTCAGTCATAAATATTCCTACAACAACGCCGCCCGCCCGGAAAAACTGGGTGGTGTGATCCACATCCGATTCAAAGACGCCCGCGATGTTCCTGAAATGTTCAGACAGTTCCTTCCAGGTGAAGACTTTGAACGTCCACGTGGTATCAGTGTTTATCTTGCGGTGACCAACGACTACAACTTGCTGAATCCAATTGCCGTGGGCGCTGACACTGATGACAACGGCTATACTCATGGATCAAAACTTTCCATTGGTGGCTTCCTGCCAACGGGTCATTACCTGCAGTTTGATGCGACTTCAGACTTGTACACCCGCGAAATCGAAGGCACTGCCAAACAACTTCCGGACGGTGGCCGTGGTATTGACCAGCACTTCACGAATGAAAATGTTCTGAAGTTCGTTATCGACAATATCGACAACGCCCGCGCTGAAACTTTCTACTGGAAAGCCGAAGCCGGCTGGCAGCAACTGCAGTCTGATTCCCGTGGCAACGTGCTGACAGCAGCAACCCAGCAGGACAAGTTCCACCAGATGGTGAACAACCTGAAACCGGGTCAGACCAAAACTCCAACTTACGTCAGTGATGGCCAAAAAACCCGCGACGGCATGATCATGGGTCTTTACGTAGGTATCGCGAAAGAGTACGTGAACGCGAAAAACACCTGCCGCGTGCGCGCCTTCACAGAGCTGGGCGGACGGGGTTCCACGATCGATGGCGCAAGCTACGTGGCTGCCAACGTGGGTGGGGTTTTGTGGTGTCAGGCCGGCCCAAGAACTCTGACTTACAGAGCAGAGATCGGTCACAATTCCAAAGGTTTCCAGGATGGTTATCAGGGTTCAGGTTACGTGGATCTGTCCACCGGTAAAAAGAACTGGCGCATTGGTTTCCGTCTGGAACAAAGCCACGGGACTTTGCACAACTATCAGACCTACAACGGTCGCAACATGGAAACCGGCAAAATCGATCCGACCTTCACGATCTACTACCGTCACTACTTCCAGTAATTTTCAAACTGCAAACAATACTTAAAAGGGAGTCACTGCGACTCCCTTTTTTATTTTCGTGGGTCCAGTGTCGAAGGACATCGTGAATCCGCGTGTTAAGAAATGATAAAGTTAACTGGCGAGGTCTTGATGAAATCATCGCTGGTTTTCTTAATAGCCCTGCTTTGCGTTTCGAATACCAGATCCGACTTTATCCTTGGTTGCGGGCCTACAACCGGGCCTTGAGCGGTGCGCGCCACTGCGTGTACTCCACCGCCCGCACCACAGAACGAGAAGCTTTGTTCCACTGGATCGGCCCTCTGGTCACGGTCGAATGGGCCCTGTTTGCGAAGAAAGGAACACCCGCTGCCAGCATTCAGAAACTGGAAGACGCCCGGCAATTTGTCATTGGTGGATTGGAAGGAGATGCCTCGTTAAGCGAGCTGAAACGGCAGGGTTTCAAAACCGAGTCGGTAGTCACAAATTGGCTTAACAAAGACAAACTTGTCGGACAAAGAATCCAGCTTTGGATTGATGATCCGGTCTATATTGAATTTGAAAAGCAAAAGGGCACCGAGTTCTTCGATTACGTCAAAGTCGTGAAGGTCGCAAGCGTGGACCTGTACCTTGCCTGCAACATTAAAACTCCGACTGAAGAAATTGAACTTTTAAAAAAATCCATGACCGCTGCTGACGCCCGCTGACCCCGCAAGTTGTCACTGTGTCTGTGGCTTTTTCGCGCGCCACACCCTGAAAGTTCATTCTTTCACATTCTAATCTGGCACATTCCACGCATCCCTTGTTTCAACACCAAAAAACAAAGGAGCTTTTATGCGCAAGTTTATCATTCTAGCGGCCCTGTCCCTGATGTTCTCTGCAACGGCACAGGCCAAACAAAAGGCCGTTATTATCGTCAGCGCCAACAATGAAATCACCATTATCGACAAGGCGACAAAAATTCCCGCCAACGTTCTTTTCACTGATAAAATCTGCTACACGGGAACTCCGGAAGAAGCAGAACAGATCATCCAGAAAACAATCAAGAACAGAATAGGCTTTACACTGGTTGATATCAGAGTCTGGGACAATTTGGGCAAAATTATATTGTTTGCGCAGATCGAAACTGACAGACAGGCGACAGTCGAAATCGTGCTAAAACCTTGCAGCAAATAAACGACTGAAAAGAAAATGCCGGCAACAGTTCTGTCGCCGGCATTTGAATTAATTGCGATTATCGCGAAGCCACTGGGCCATTTCCAGAGCGAAGTACGTGAAGATCACATCAGCCCCGGCGCGACGGATGGAATAAAGGGTTTCCACCATGCCGCGGGTTTCATCCATGATGCCGGCTTTGTGACCGGCCTTGATCAGGCTGTATTCACCACTGACATTGTAAGCCGCCACCGGCAAGTGCGTGTGGGCTTTCACTTTCGCGATCACATCCAGATAGCTCAAGGCAGGTTTTACCATGACCATGTCCGCGCCTTCGGCGACATCCAGGTCAATCTCGCGCAAAGCTTCACGCGTGTTACGGAAATCCATCTGATAGGTTTTTTTATCACCGAACTTAGGCGCAGAATCCAAAGCTTCACGGAACGGACCATAGAAGCAGGAAGCATATTTCACCGAGTAAGAAAGAATGCCGGTGTTCGTGAAACCTTCATTATCCAAAGCTTCGCGAATCGCCCCCACACGGCCATCCATCATGTCGGATGGGGAAATAATATCAGCCCCCGCGCGCGCATGAACCAAAGACATCTTCGCCAAAAGTTCGACCGTTTCGTCATTAAGGATTTTGCCGTTTTCAACAATTCCATCATGACCATCAGAAGAATAGGGATCCAAAGCCACGTCAGTAATCAAAGTCACGTCCGGGAACTTGTCGCGAATCATTTTGAGAGTCGTTGGCATTAAGCCGTTCGGGTTCAAAGATTCTGTTCCGTACTTGTCTTTTTTGGACTCTGGCAGGGCTGGGAAAAGGTCGAAGGATTTGACCCCCAGACCGACGGCTTTTTCGATCAGTTTCAGGGTCAGGTCCGGGCTTAAGCGGAAAATGCCCGGCATAGTGGAAATGGCCTGCTGTTGGTCCTTTCCATCCACCAAAAACAGGGGTAGAACCAGCTGCGACACACGCAGTTCTGTCTCTGCCACCATTTGGCGCAAAGCCTCGGTATTGCGATTTCTTCTCGGTCTTTGAGTGAGTTTCATAAACGGCCTCCACCCTGGGGTCTTATTTTGGGTCATCTGCTTAAATAACAGGCAGACTTTTGCATGAGCCATGACATTTCGATGACACTTTATTGAAAGGTTAGTGATAAACCTATCCCTACATGGAAGATATACTTCTCGTTCACAGAAAATCCAATAGAAACTTCTCTGAAGAATTCGCAGCCCTGCAAGACGCTGCGATCTTCAAGACGTGTCTGCGCAAGATCCTTTTCTGCACAGAAATGGAACTTGGCAACTATGCGGATGTGATCGAACCGGAAGACACTGTTCTTCGTGGCGAAAAGGCACTGAGTCTTTTGCTTGAGATTCTGTGCGGACTTCATTCTCCAATTGTTGGTGAAACAGAAGTCTTCGGTCAGTTTAAACTTTTCGTCGATTCCCGCAAACAGCTTCAGGACCCTTTGTTCGGAGATCACCAGAAATGGCTGAACTTCATCATGGCGGAAGTGAAGAAAACGCGCGCTCAGCATCTTGTGGGCCTGGGATCTCAAAGCTACGGCAGTCTTTTGCGTCGCTACACAAAAGACATGGACTCTGTCACCATCTGCGGTTCCGGCCATCTGGCTCAGGAAATCCTTCCGTGGCTGGCTTTGAAAAAGTCCGTTCAGGTGATCTGCCGTGAACCTGCAAAAATGCAGGCCTTCGCCGATAAATACGACAATCTTACGATTTCCACTTACAATGATGCTTTTATTCACGGCGAAGCTTTGGTGATTGCTGCACCACTTACTGATGAGCGCATTGTGGAGCTGATGAACAAACAAGACACTCGCCCTCACGCCGTTTATGACCTGCGCGGGGAAGCGAACGCCCTTTCGGACATCGTTGCATCGCAATTCTCTCATGTGGGTTTCATGGGTCTGCAAAAGTTCTTTGCAGAGATCGAGGAAACCAAAAAAGACACGACCACCAAACTGGAGGCTCTTAAAGCCGCTCTGCTAGAGCGCGCATTGGCCTTCACACAAAGGACAGAGCTTCGCCCACTTGGTTGGGACGACATATGCGCTTAAGAATTTCCGCAAGGAAAAGTGATCTGGCCCGTCTTCAGGCCTACATGGTCGGAGACGCTCTAAAAGAAAAAAATCCACAGATCGAAATCGACTACCGTTTTCGCGAATCCCTGGGTGATAAGAACCTGACTGAACCCTTGTGGAAGATTCCGGAAAAAGGCGTCTTCACCGAGGACTTCTTTGGCGAATTGCTGCGTGATGAAACTGATTTAGTGGTGCATTCCTGGAAAGACCTTCCGACCGAATTCAAATCAGAAACCGTGATCGGCGCGACTTTGCCCCGTGCGGATCAACGCGATCTGCTGCTGGTGAAAAAGTCCCACTTCGACAAAATCAAGGCCAGCAAAACCCTGAAGGTCTTCAGCTCGTCCCCGCGCCGGGAATACAACCTGACAGGCTTCTTCAAGGAACACCTGCCGTTTGCGCTGGAATCCGTGAAGTTCGAAAGCGTTCGAGGCAACATGCTGACTCGCGTGCGCAAGCTGATTGAATCGCCTGAAACCGACGGACTGATCGTGGCAAAAGCCGCCTTTGATCGCTTGTTCTCTGCCACGCTGCCGGAATTCATGGAAGGCCAGCAGCAGCTGCGCCAGTATTTCAAAGAACTGAACTGGGTGGTTCTGCCTTTGAGTGTGAACCCGAACGCGGCCGCTCAGGGCGCACTGGCTGTGGAGGTTCTGGCAACCCGCAAAGATCTGCGTGATCTTTTAAGCATCATTCACGATCCCGAGACTTTCCTCTGCTCCCAGAGCGAACGTGATACTTTGGCCAGTTTTGGTGGCGGCTGCCATCAGAAGATCGGCATCGCTGTTTTGTCCCGCCCTTACGGTCGAATCACCCTTTTAAAGGGCCTGACTGACGGCGGCCAGGTATTGGATAAGAAAGAATTACAGCCTAAAAACCCACCGCCACAATTTGCTGCGTCTGAATTGTGGTCTGCTGACGTCAAAGCCGAGCGCCAGGCGATTTCCTGCTATGAAATCCCGGTAGGCACCACCGCCCTGTTTGTAGCACGCAGTGAAGCATGGCCGACGGACCTTTTATGGACTGATTTTGTATGGACCGCAGGTCTAAAAACATGGAAAAACCTCTCTCAAAAAGGTATATGGGTGCACGGATGTGCGGAAAGCCTTGGAGAGCAGGAAAACCCTCAACTGGACACGCTGGCAAACCAGAAACTGACTTGGGCAAAACTGAGTCATGAAGACGGATATGCCAACCAGACTCAGGGTGGAATGCCGATGGTTGCAACTTATGCTTTGAAAGCGGAAGCAATCACCGAGCCTGTCAGCGACAAGAAGTTTTTCTTCTGGAACAGCGGCAGTCAGTTCCTGCAAACAGTGCAGGAATTCCCAGAGATTCAGACCCAGCACCACGCCTCCGGACCGGGTAACACTCATCAGGTGATCCGATCCTATTTGCAAGAAAACAAGAAATACGATCCAAGCCGACTGCATGTCTTTTTGGATCAGGAAGACTGGAGAAAACAATGCACAAAGTAACTTCTGAAGAACTTTTCCAACGCGCTTTGAAAGTCGCTCCAGGCGGAGTTCACTCCCCGGTTCGTTCTTTCAAGGGTCTTGACCGTGCTCCTGTCTTCTTCAAAAAAGCCGAAGGTGCTTTCCTGACTTCCGTTGAAGACAAGAAATACATCGACTTCTGCCAAAGCTTTGGCCCGCTGATCCTGGGTCACCTGGATGCGGAAGTGAAAGAGGAAGTTCACCGTATGGTGGACACCGCCTGGACTTTCGGCGCCACTGAAATCTATTCTTTGGAACTGGCTGAATGGATCACCAGCACTTTGCCGTTCATGGAAAAGCTGCGCTTTGTATCTTCCGGCACTGAAGCCGTGATGAGTGCTTTGCGTGTGGCGCGTGCGGCAACAGGTCGTACTAAAATTTTGAAATTTGAAGGCTGCTATCACGGCCACGTTGATAACCTGCTGGTAAAAGCAGGCAGCGGACTTGCGGGCGCATCGGCTTCTTCCAGCGCGGGCATCCCGGCTGAAGTGGCGGCTCACACTGTAGTGGCTCCGTTGGATGATGAAGCTAAATTGGCTGAAGTGTTTGCGGCCCAGGGCAAAGACATTGCCGCTGTGATCATCGAACCACTTCCTGCCAACTATGGCCTTTTGGTTCAGCGTCCTGAGTTCCTGAAAAAAGTAGCTGAGCTTTGCGAAAAGAACGGAAGCCTTCTGATCTTTGACGAAGTGATCTCGGGCTTCCGCGTGGGCTTGGGTGGCATGGTTGAACAAACTGGCATCCGTCCGGACCTTGTGACTTACGGTAAAATCATCGGCGGTGGCTTCCCAGTGGGTTGCTATGGCGGCAAAGCGGAACTGATGAACATGGTTGCGCCTAGTGGAGATGTATATCAGGCCGGCACTTTGAGCGCAAACCCGGTGGGTATGCGCGCAGGTCTGACGACGCTTAAGAAAATGCAGCGTGTGGACGGCTGGAACGTTCTTGAACAAAGAACCAGGAAATTCGCTGACAACATCCGTGTTGGTTTTGCGAAAAAAGGTGTGAACCTTGAAGTCAGCCAAGTGGCATCCTTGTTCTGGATCCACGGCCCGACAGCAAACCCAATCCGTTCCATCGACCAGATCCCGGCAAACCAGGGTGGCAACTTCAAGAACCTGTTCCTGAAGTCTTTGGACAAAGGTGTTTACCTGGCTCCAAACGCTTACGAGGTTGGCTTCGTTTCTTTGGCTCACACCGATGAGCTTTTGGAACAAGCTGCGCAAATTATTGTGGATGCGGCGGAGTAAATGACTAAATCCTTCATCAAACCCCATATCAAGACGGCATTGGCGATCCTATGGTTCGCCTTTACCTTCTCGCTGGTGGGTTGGTGGTGGGTTTATTTCCTGCTGAAACTAAGTCCTGAAAACGCTTCGATCGAACAACTGAGAACTTCTCACCGCATGTTTGCGTGGGAAGGTTCCATCCTGCTGGCGGCGATCCTGTTTGGCGGGATTGCCCTGGTGATCTTCACCTACCGCGATCAGAAACGCCATCAGCGCCTGCGTTTCTTCTTTTCGACTTTCAGTCATGACATCAAAACCTCTATCGCCCGTCTGCGCCTGCAAGCCGAGGTGCTGGAAGAGGATTTGAACACGACCTCCCACCCGGTGATGAAGCGCCTGATTCAGGACATTCAGCGTCTGGATTTGCAGCTTGAAAATTCCCTGCTGCTGGCAAACCTTGAAGCCGGCCAGCTTTTGAAAGAACAAGTGTCTTTAAGTGATCTTCTGTCCAGTCTGCGCAGTGAGTTTTCCGAACTTACTGTGGAGCTTGAACGGGAAGCCAAAATCCTTGGCGATCGCCGCGCGCTATTAAGTGTTCTGCGCAATCTTCTGCAGAACTCGGTACTGCACGGCAAATCCACCACGGTGAAAATCCGTGTTCGCCCGCACGGCGAAGGCCGCATCGAACTGGTGATCCAGGATGACGGTTTGGGCTTTAAGGGTATTTTAAAAAAATTAGGTTCTGAGATTCTGATGTCCCAGGATGTGCGCAGCAACGGCATTGGTTTGCTGCTGACAAAACGCCTGCTTGAAAAAATGAACGGCGACATCTGGTTTGAATCCAAAGAAAACGAAGGATTCAAATCCCACATTGAACTTGAAGGGACTTTGCCATGAGAAAAATCCTTCTGGTTGAAGATGATATTTCTTTGGGTGAAACCCTGAATGAACGCCTGCAAAGGGACTATGAAGTTTCCTGGGCGAAATCCCTGAGTGAGGCCTGGTCCCTGTTTTCAAAAACCAAGGACTATGACCTGGCAATTCTGGATGTGGGCCTGCCTGATGGCAGCGGCTTTGAACTTGCGGCAAAACTAAAGGCCACTGCTCCTATTTTGTTCCTGTTCCTGACGGCGCAAGCCGATGCTGAATCCCGCCTGCAGGGGTTTGAGCTGGGCGCGGAAGAATACATTCCAAAGCCTTTCCATTTGAAAGAGCTTTTGATTCGCGTAAAGCATGTGCTGGACGCCCATGCACCGACGCGCGAACTGCAACTGGAATCCTGTGTGGTGAACTTCACGCAGATGTCCGTGACCAAGAAAACCGGGCAGATTGAATATCCGCCGGTGACGGATCTGAAGATCCTGCAGCTTTTGATTGAAAAATCACCACGGGTACTAAGCCGTGATGAAATTATGAACGAAATCTGGGGCGTTGATAAAAACCCCAGCCATCGCACTATCGACAATATTATCGTACGCCTGCGCCAGCTTTTGGGCGATGACGGAGAAAAACACATCCGTTCTGTTCGCGGCGTCGGCTATCAATGGTCCACTGAGGAGGCAACATGAACACTTTATTCCACAACGCACTTAAAAGGACTCCTCAGGCCGTTCCACCCATCTGGTTCATGCGCCAGGCGGGCCGCTATCACAAACATTATCAGGGCATGCGTGCCAATCATTCCTTTGACCAGCTTTGCAAACGCGCGGAGTTGGCAGCAGAAGTAGCCCGTGGCCCGGTAGCAGAATTTGATTTCGACGTTTCCATCCTTTTCAGCGACATTCTGTATCCGCTGGAAGCTCTGGGCATGGGCCTGGAATACACCGATCACGGCCCGCAACTGGGTTTCAAACTGACTCCAGAAACCATCGGCACTTTGGGTGGCGTGGAAGAAGCGGTCAAGTTCATGTACTTCCAGAAAGAAGCGGTCCTGGCGACTCGTGCGGTTCTGCCTTCCAATAAAAGTCTGATCGGCTTTGTTGGTGGTCCTTGGACTTTGTTCGTGTACGCGGTGGAAGGCTCCCACGCAGGCTCTTTGATCCAGTCCAAGAAACTGGCGCCGATGTTCCCGCAGTTCCTGGAAAAAATGTATCCGCTGCTAAAAGAAAACATCCGCCTGCAACTGGAAGGTGGCGTGGAAATCGTGATGATTTTCGACACCGCTGCCGGCGAAGTTTCACCTCTGTTCTTCCAGGAATGGATCCAGCCGGTATTGACCCGCCTGTCTCAGGATTATCCGGGCAAGATCGGTTACTATTCCAAAGGCACGCAGGCTGTGTTCTTCAACGACGCCTTCAAGGCACTGCCATGGGCCGGTCAGGGCTTCGATCACAGAAACTATCTTCCGGATTGCTTCAACATCCAGAACAAAGGCTTCGTACAAGGCAACTTCGACCAAAGCTTGTTGTTCATGGATGATGCTGACTTCAAAAAGGCGATGCACACCTACCTTGCCCCAATGAAGAACATGAGCAAAGAACAGCGCGCCGGCTGGGTGAGCGGTCTGGGGCATGGTGTTTTGCCGAAAACTCCTGAAAAGAATGTAAAACTGTTCGTAGATACCGTCCGTGAGGTGCTGTCATGATGAAAGATCTGCTGGCTAAATACGACGTACCAGTTCCCCGCTATACTTCCTATCCCACTGTGCCTTACTGGGAAACCAATCCCACCACGGATCAATGGGTGCAGCATCTGCGCGCCACTTTGAAAGAAGGCATGGGCGGCTGGTCCCTGTACTTGCATATTCCTTTCTGTGAAAGTCTTTGCACTTTCTGCGGCTGCAACAACATCATTACCAAAGACCACAAACGTGAAACACCGTACGTGGAGCTGGTGCTGAAAGAATGGCAACTGTATCTGGATCAGGTTCCCGAGCTTTTGGAAAAGCCTTTGAAACACATCCACTTGGGTGGCGGTACTCCGACCTTCCTGTCTGCGGAGGCCTTGACCCAGTTGTTGAAACCGATTCTTTCCCGCGTGAAAATCGACACCAACGATTTTGAAGGTTCCATCGAAGTGGATCCTCGCCGCACCAATGCGGCCCAGTTGAAGGCTTTGCGTGAGCTGGGCTTCAACCGCGTCAGCATGGGTGTTCAGGATTTCCATCCTGAAGTGCAGCGTCTGGTGAATCGCATTCAGCCTTTGGAAATCACCCAAAAGCTGACTCAGGACGCACGAGACATGGGTTACACTTCCGTGAATTTTGACTTGATCTATGGTCTGGCTCGCCAGACTCCGGAATCCATCACTGAAACTGCGAAAGCGACCGTGGCTTTGCGCCCGGACCGTATCGCTTTATACAGTTTTGCCCTGGTTCCATGGATCAAGCCGGCGCAGCGTCTGTTTAAAGACGAGGACCTGCCAAAGGCTTCTGAAAAACGCCGCCTGTATGAAATCGCCCGTGGCATTCTGATCGAAGGCGGTTACGTGGAAGTGGGCATGGATCACTTTGCCCTTCCAACTGACAACCTTTGTATCGCGATGAATGAAAAGCGCCTGCACAGAAACTTCATGGGTTACACCGATCAGCGCACCGACGTGCTGCTGGGCATGGGTGTGTCTTCGATTTCTGAAACCCCTTACAGCTTCCACCAGAATGAAAAAGTTCTGCCGCTATATGAGGCCGCTTTGAACGAAGGTCGTCTGCCAACTTTGCGCGGACACATTTTGACGGAAGAAGACAAAGTTCGTCGCGAACAGATCTTGAATCTGATGACGAACTTTGAAGTGTCATTCGTCAATGAAGCCCAGGAAAACCAATCCAAGGAATTCCTGGCTGAAATGATCAAAGACGAACTGGTTGAAATCAAGGACCACAAGCTGACAGTAAACGAAGCCGGTCGCCCGTTCCTGAGAAATGCCTGTGCATTTTTCGATGAGCGCTTGAAAACCAAACAACCACAGACCAAAATCTTCTCTCAATCCATATGAAAACAGTGCATGTGATCGGCGCGGGCTTTGCGGGACTGACAGTGTCCTTAAGGCTCGCCCAAAAAGGCTTTCAGGTAGAACTTTACGAATCCTCGGACCGTGTCGGGGGATTGCTGGGTACTGACCAGACACCTTACGGAATCGCCGAACGTGCCGCCAATGCCCTGATTCGCACTGAAAAAGCCGAAGGCCTTTTCAACGAACTGGGCATCACTCCAAGTTATCCCCTGGAGTCCTCTAAAAAACGTTTCCTTTTCCGCAATTCTCCTAAAGCCTGGCCGCTGACTTTTGTGGAAACCCTGGCCCTGATCGGCCGCGTGCTTCCCCGTGTTTTGACCGGTGGAAAAAAAGCCCTGCGCCCTCAAGCCGGTGAAACCCTGCTGAACTGGGGCGAGCGTAAAGTCGGTAAAGCCACGACAAGATTTTTGCTGGGACCTGCGATGCAGGGAATCTATGGCAATGAGATCACGCATCTTAGCGCCAGTCTGATTCTGGGCCCGCTGTTTTCTGGAAACAAACGCAGCAAATACAAAGGTCTTCTGACCGGTCCGGGCGGAATGCAGGATCTCGTCGACCATCTGCAAACCCGCCTGCAGGAACTGGGCGTGAAGATTCATCTGAATTCCCAGGTGAATCTGGAATCCCTGCAAGGCCCGGTGGTGGTTGCCACTTCGGCGAAAGCGGCGACCCAGCTGCTGGCCAATAAACATCCCGATTTTTCCAAAGTCCTTTCCAATATACAGATGTCTTCACTGATGAGTGTGACGTTGTTCTTTGCCAAGCCCCAGGAAAAATACAAGGGCTTTGGCTGTCTGATCCCACGCGGATTTGACCTGAAAGCTTTGGGGGTTCTGATGAATTCTTATATCTTCAAAGACCGCGACAAAACCTACAACGAAACCTGGATTCTGGGTGGGCAGCAGGAAGAAGCGTTGCTGGATCTGTCTGACAGCGAGCTTTTAAAACTGCTGGCGGAAGAACGCTTCCGCATCCTGGGACAAAAAGACGCCCTGCTGGATTATCGTATCAACCGCTGGAAAAAGGCGTTGCCGTTTTATGACCTGAAACTGGAAAACGCACTGGCGGATCTGGCAGAAGTGCCGGAACCCCAGGGCTTGTTCCTGCACGGCAATTACCTCAGCGGCATTGGTCTTAGCAAAATTCTGGAACGCAGCGATTTGATCGCCGAAAAGATTGCGAGCGCACATGGCTAAAAAAGGTCTTCTATTAATCAATATTGGCAGCCCCCGCTCTTACGAAGTCCCGGATGTTAAAAAATATCTGACTGAGTTTTTGATGGATGAAGAAGTCATCAACCTGCCCTTTGTTCTGCGCTGGCCGCTGGTCAATCTTTTGATTGTTCCCCGTCGCGCGCCGTTCTCGGCTGAAAACTACAAAAAAGTCTGGATGAAAGAAGGCTCTCCGATCGCGGTTTACACCCGCCGATTTGCCGAACTGTTACAGGATGAACTAAAAGACCAGTTCGTGGTGAAAGTCGGCCTGCAATACAGTGAACCTTCTGTCGAGTCCGCACTGAAAGAACTTCAGCAAGCCGGTGTCGACGAAATCCTGATTGCCCCGATGTTCCCGCAGTATGCCGAAGCCACCAATGGAAGCTCTTTCAAGCTGGCTGAAAAGACCGCCAAGAAGCTTCATCTGACCACACCCCTGCGCCGTCTGCCGGCGTTCTTTGATGATGCCTCTTTCATCGGGACGTCCGTCAAATTGGCGGAAGAAACCCTGCAGGACAAAAAGGTCGACCACTATCTGTTTTCATTCCACGGTCTTCCTGAAAGCCACGTGCGTAAAATCCATGGCTGCCTGACTACAGAAGACTGCTGTTTCGACAAAAATGCCTGCGCCAAGAACTGCTATCGCGCCCAGTGCTTTGCCACGGCGACGGCGATTGCTGAATCCCTGAATCTGGCTCCAAGCCATTGGAGTGTTTCTTTCCAATCCCGCTTGGGCCGTGCTGAATGGCTGAAACCTGCAACTGATCATAGTTTGGAAGTGCTGGCAAAAACCGGCAAAAAAAACATCGCCGTTATCTGCCCGTCTTTTGTTGCTGACTGTATTGAGACTTTGGAAGAAATCGGCATCGGCGGGCAAGAGACCTTCCACGAGCACGGCGGAGAGCAGTATTATCTGGTCCCTTGTGTGAACGACAACCCGAAATGGGTTCAGGGCTTTGCCGATCTGGTGAAAAGCATCTAAGGAATCAATGAAAGTATCAAAGGCACAATGATGGCGGTCATCAAACCGTTGAGCGCCATCGCAAGCCCCGCAAAGGCCCCGGCCATCTCGCCGATCTGAAAGGCCCGCACCGTTCCCAGTCCATGGGCAGCAAGTCCCATCGCAAAACCCTTCACCACCGGATCTTTCACCCGCACAAGCTTCATCACTGTTGTCGCCACCAGGGCGCCAACGATCCCCGTGATCATCACAAAGACAGTGGCCAATGACGGCGCCCCACCGATTTTTTCGGCGATCCCCATGGCAATCGGGGTCGTCACGGATTTTGGAGTCAGCGACAACAGCACTTCATGCGGAAGTCCCATGAAGGCCCCGATAAAGACCGCGCTTAAAATCCCCACTGCGGATCCGATTACCAGAGCCACCATCAAAGGCACCAACACCCGGCGCAGACGATCCAGTTGATTATATAATGGCAAAGCCAAAGCCACCGTTGCCGGTCCCAACATGAAATGAATCGGCCTGACGGCCTGGAAGTATTCACGGTAGGGAATTTTAGCAATCAGCAATACCGCGATGATCGCAAACATCGAAATCACCGGCGGACTTAACAAAGGATTGTCCTTGCCCCACGCACTGATGCGACGGGAAGTCAGATAAAACCCCAGGGTCATGATCAGGGCGCACAATTCGATCATGGGGACTCCTTGGTGCCGACCTTCATCAGTTGATGAAATACGAAGGCCGTCATCCCCAGAGTGACGATCGTGCTGATTAGAACCGTGACCACCATACCCACGCCGTATTTGCCGAAAAGGTCGAAATACTCAATAACCCCCACCCCGGCCGGAACAAAGAACAGCGCCAGATGGGCCGTGATCGAACGGCTGAGGATTTCGACTTTGTCCTTTAATGAAGGGCGCACCAGAAGGGCTATAAAGAAGAAGACCATACCCAGCACCGGGCCCGGGATAAAGAGCTTAAACAGGGCCACAACGGCTTCCCCGAGCAGCTGGAACACTAATAGGATAACAAAGGCCTGAATCATGGCCCCCACTGTATCCTCCCCCGTTTGGGCCGTCAATTTGCGGCACCCCTGACAAAGACCTGAACAGTTCCATAGTCTCCAAATCAATTAAAACAATCTCAAGGTGGTACAGATCATGAAATACAGCCTGTGTCTTGAAGGAGAGGTAGTAATGATTCCAGCTTTGGCCAAAAAAATATTGCACGTTACTGTTGGTACGCTTCTTATCAGTTCCGCCGCTTCTGCGAAGGTTTATTTGAATTCCATGTGCCACATGGCCGCGAATTCCAAAACCCAGCAGATCCAGGGTGATGACAATAAGGATGATAAGTTCCCGCTGGCATCCATCTCCAAAATCGTAACCACACTGTGGGCCATTGACCGCCTGGGTCCTGACTATCGCTTCCAAACCAAACTGCATGTCACACCGACGGCGAACGGTTCTTACGATATTCATATCGAAGGCAGCCGCGATCCATTGTTTGGTCGCAACATGTCTTATTTCCTGCTTTCTGAACTGAACCGCATGAAAATCACCAAGATCGAAAAACTGACTTTCGATGAAAACTTCCTGTTGGCTTGGTTAGCGGAAGAAAAGCCGATGATCGGCGGAACGACTCCTAAATACAGCACCGTGGAACAGCAGGCCTCTGTCGTGCGTGCGACTTTGACGTCCTCTTTCGCGACGGCAATCAATCCGGGCTATTACGCTATTCTGAAATCCAAAGCGGCGCGCATTGGCGTGCAAATGTCCCTTCGCCCAAAGGTGGACGTGCGCACGGTCAGCTTCGTGAAAAAAGCAGAGTTCCAGAAAAGTGAAAAAACCACCACAATGGTTCTGTTGTCTTCGCCTTTGAAAAACATCCTGAAGCGCATGAACAACCAGTCCAACAACTATATCGCTGACAATCTGTTCTGGAATCTGGGTGGCTCTGAAGCTTTCAACGCTTACATCGCCGGCAAAATGCAGGCTGATGAAACCGACATCGTTTTCCACAACGGATCCGGTAACAACGAAGGCTCTGTGGCAAAACCGGTTTACAATGAAGCCACCTGCGAAACGATGATCAAGGTTCTTTATTCTTTGGACAAATCCCTGTCTGCAAAAGGGTATGAACTTTCTGACGTAATGGCGGTTGCTGCGAAAGACAAGTCCTCTACCGTGGGCGGCTACGGCGGCGTGATGGCAGGATCCACGACAGCTAAAACAGGCAGCGTGAACAAAGCCAAAACTTTGATGGGCTCTGTATCCACGAAGAATGGCGAAATCTATTTCGCGGTTCTGATGCACACGGATTATGACAAGTCCCGCTCTGACTGGGGTGTGGCTTCTCAACAGATCAAAAACAAGGTCAGCCAGCTGATCAATCAAAATGGCGGACCGAAAGCGATCAATTACACCGAACAATTGCCTTTGCCATTTGATAAATATTCTTACCTGACTAAAGTGAACACCATCACTACAGCGAAGAAATAGGTGACGTATGAAAAAGTCTTACTTGCTGGCAGCACTGATTTTCTTCCTCGCGGGTCTTCTTCACGGAACGGCTTTCGCGGCGGTAGGAAAATCCAACAAGGCCCTGAACGAGGCTGCGGAACAAGGCGATCTTGCCAAGGTGAAAACCCTGGTTCAGAAAAACAAAATTGATCTGAATGCGCAGGACGAAACCGGCATGACCCCGCTGATGAATGCAGCGATGGGTGGAAACCTGGATATCGTAAAATTCCTGCTTTCCAAAAAAGTGAATCTGGAACTAAAGAACAACGGCGGCGAAACCGCTTTGGCTTTCGCGGTGACCAACGATGCTTATGATGTGGCAGACGAGCTGATCAAAGCCGGTGCAAACGTGGACATCATCGTGGCGGGCGACGAAGGCGACACCCTGTTCATGCGTGCAGCCCAGAACAACAAAAAAACGGCGGAATCCATCCTTTCCAAAAACAAAGCTTTGGTGAACAAAGCCAACACTCTGGGTGAAACTGCGCTGTTCGCGGTGGCTCGTTACGGAACCCCGGCCGACATTGACTTCCTTGTGAAAAAGGGCGCGGATTTGAAAGTGAAAAACAAAAAAGGTCAGACCGCTCTGGATGTGGCAAAAGAAGCCTCCAACCAGGACACGACAAAAGCTCTTTCCAAAAAGAAGTAAAATTGAAAAGACCCTCAGGGCAAAAAAAAGCCTGCTTCCATAACGGAGCAGGCTTTTTGCTTTTCAGGGATTTGAAATACCTGATTAAGAGAACAGGCGTTTGAAGAATCCTGCGACCTTTTGGCCGATGGATTTTTGCGCTGCCATTGGCACACGTTTCTTGGCAGAAGCCCCTTGGCGCTGCTGCTGACCGTGCGGCTTGCGAGCCTGCTGGTCTGTTCTTGGTCTTTGTTCGCCACGTTTTCCATCGTGAGGACGCTTCGGACCACCCTCTTGTCTTTTTGGACGGCTGTCTGGACGCTGGCCTCCGCCTTGAGTCTGCTGAGCACCTGCACCTTGTGCAGATTTCTGCTGACCTTCTGGACGAGGACCACGATCCTGACGAGGTCCGCGATCACCACGTTCACGACGTGGACCACGGTCACCTTCACGGCGAGGACCTCTGTCACCACCACGTCCACCTTCACGAGGCGCACGTGCACGATCCAAAGATTTTGGATAATGACCTTCAAAATGGGAAGTCATCGGCTTGAAGTCTTTCAGCAACTGGTCGTTTTCCAGATAGCCGACTTCGATTTTGTGTTTCAAATAATCTTCGATGCGACCCAAAGACTCGATGTCCTTGTCGCCAACCAAAGAGAACGCCTGACCTGTCGTGCCCGCACGACCGGTACGACCGATACGGTGAACGTAGGATTCAGAGTCCATCGGCAGTTCATAGTTCACAACCATGTCGACACCTTTGATGTCCAAACCGCGGGCTGCAACGTCCGTTGCCACCAGCACGTTCATGTCGTTTTCAGCTTTGAACTGCTCAATCACGCGGTTGCGCTGAGCTTGAGTCAGAAGGCTTGAAATCGCCATGGCAGGAACACCGTTTTCAACCAGGAACTTCGCGATGCGCTCGACGCTCATTTTGAAGTTGGTGAAGATGATGGCCTGTTTTGGATTGTGCACTTTCAGCAAAGACAGAAGATGCTGGGGCTTTTCATCGGAACCCACGTGGAAGATCTGATCTTTCACGTTGTCCGCTTTGGCCTGGTCACGGCTGATGTTGATTTCCACCGGCTCGGAACCGAACTGATAGATGGTGTTCAAAACATCAAAGTTCAAAGTCGCACTGAACACCAAAAGCTGACGTTCACGAGGAACGCGCTGAAGGATGTACTTCATGTCGTCTTTGAAGCCCATGTCGAACATACGGTCCGCTTCATCGAAGACGATCGCACGAACCTGTTTCAGGTCCACCAGATGTTCTTTGTACAGATCGATCAAACGGCCTGGAGTCGCCACGATGAATTCAACACCGTTTTTCAACGCCTCTTTTTGTTTGTCGTAACCCGTACCGCCATAGATCGCAAAACCACGAAGGCCGGAATCAACGCTCAGCTTGTTGATGTTGTCCTGAACCTGCTCTGCCAACTCACGCGTTGGAACCAGGATCAATACGAAGTTCTGAGGTTTCCAGTCTTTGTAGGCTCTTTTTTCGATCAGGGCTTTTTGCTCTTCAGTCACTTCACCCTGAACTGGGCGGGCTCTAAGGATACGTTCCATCACTGGGATTACGAAAGCGGCAGTTTTACCTGTTCCGGTCTGAGCAAGGCCGGCAACGTCTTTGTCGTCCAGAACCGGCGGGATGGCCTGTTCCTGGATCGGGGTGCAATCATCATAGTTCAACTTCTGGATTGCAGATAACAATTGGGAATCTAAATTCAATTCTGAGAATTTCAAGTTTCTATACTCCGGTCTGAAGCTCCCAAACTACTTAGCAGGGAGCCAAATGTCAAAGCAGGCGCTTAAAAGCCGCCCACAAACAGTTTCACGGCCTCCGTAAAGGCCTGAGGTTGATCTGAGTGGACCCAATGTCCAGCTCCAGGTATTACGACGCCCTTAATCATAGGGTTGCTAGCCAGCATTTTGTCGTAGTTTTCCTGACTGAGTTCTTTGGAGTTTCCTCCGCGAACCAGCAGGGTCGGCACTTTCAGGGATTTCACTTCATCCCATCTGTCATCCGTGCGCCCCAGGCGAACAGAGTCCAGAATGCCTTGTTTCGAAAACCGCCAATCCACAGTTCCGTTGGCTTGTTCCACCATATTCGAATAGAAATAGTTCGCCATCACCTGGATGTTTTCCCGGGTCTTTGCCGTTTTGACAAAGTCCTCGAAGAAATAGCGCTTGGCCTCGTCTCGGGAGGCAAAAGGGCTGGGAACCAGATTCAACAAATACTCGTAATACTCATGAGCCGTGGGATTGGCCTCGGGCCCAATGTCTTCGATCACCAGGTGGGACACATACTCGGGGAATCTGGAAGCAAAGTTCAGGACGTTACGGCCACCCATCGAGTGCCCGACCAGAACAAACTTCCCCCACCCCAACTCATCCACAATCTTTTTAAGGTCGTCCGCATAGTCTTCGGGACTGTAACCCTCGGGCGGCTGGAAGGATCTTCCATGCCCGCGCTGGTCAAAGGCCAAACACCGTTCGGTCGCCTCAATCCCCTGAATGATCCGGCGCCAGTTCTGCCCATAGCCCATCAGACCATGAACAAAGACCCATTTGCGCCCGTCTTCGGGACCATAAAAGAGATGATAGAAATTATTGAGGTAAGACATACCCTTTTATACTCCCGGGCGAGGGTCACGTCATGTTGATTTATTCAAAAGACCCTCAATTATTTCAAGGACTTAAGATCAAAGACTTGTCCTTCCGGTCTTTTGTTATTCAGGTTTGAATTTTGATGCGAAGGGATGTAGATTCAGCCTCAATGACTGCCCAGCAAAAACCCCAGCTCCACGAGGACTGGATCGACTCCTACGCATTAAGAATTGTTCGTAACCTTCAAGACGCCGGTTTTGAAACCTATCTTGTTGGTGGGTGCGTTCGCGATTTGCTTGTTGGGATTCATCCGAAAGATTTCGATATCGCCACCAGTGCTCACCCCAATCAGGTGCGCAAAAAAGTTCCCAACGCTTACGTGATTGGTCGTCGTTTCAAGCTGGTGCTTGTTAAACGTGGTGATCAGCAGTTCGAGGTCGCAACTTTCCGTCGCAATGTGACTCAGGAAGAACTGGCCGATCAGGGTGATGACTCCGTTGAAGGCGACAACTATTTCGGCACCGTTGAAGAAGACGCCGTTCGCCGCGATTTCACCTGCAACGCTGTTTTTTACGATCCAGGCCAGCACAAGCTGATCGACTATTGCGGCGGCATTCAGGATATCGAAAACCGCGTGCTGCGCATGATTGGCGATCCGAAAGCGCGTTTCATCGAAGATCCGATTCGCATTCTGCGTGCGATACGTCTGTCCCACAAACTGCATTTTTCGATTGAAACCACGATGCGGGCAGCGATTGCTGAATGCAGCAGCGAACTGAAAAAATCCGTTCTTCCGCGCCGTCGTGAAGAGTGGCTGAAGTTCCTGCGCCTGAAAGAACCACACCTGGCTTTCATGGAGCTGTTTGACCTGCATATTCTGGAACAGATTCTGCCGGGCCTGCATTCCGTGTTTGTTGACGCTCACAAAATGGAAGTCTTTGAAATCCATCTGGCGCGCATCAATTTGTCAGGAATCGACAAGAACGACCCGATTGAATTGTTCGCCGGATTTATGATGGCCTTCATGAAAGCCCAGTACGGCGAAGAGCCTTGGAATCATGACGACCTTTCCAATGATTCAAAGCTTGCCTACTTCATGCGTGAAGAAATGGGCATCTTCAAACAGGAAATCGCGATCTTCTTCAAAGCCCTGTATCTGATGCAGGGCCTGCACAAGATTGAAAGCTACAGCCGCAAGGGCGAGCGCCGTCAGGCGGCCTTTGTGATGAATGAATCCTTCGTGCTGGCGATGAAACTTGCGAAGATGGATTATTCCCTGTCCCCCTCCCAGATGCATTACTGGGAACAACAGTATGAAAAGTTCTCGCGTGGACCGGCTCCGCGCCAGAAACCTGAGGAAACCCACCACTAAGTCCGCTAAGGGTCTCAGTTCAAGACATCCACAATTGAATTGAGACCGGTCTATTGAAGCCACCACTTAAAAGCCTGATAATAAGACAATGTCACCCAGCGTGGATTGTCTTAAAAATCCACGTAAAACAACGGAAGGTTTTTGATATGGGACGGAACGACCAAAAGAAGAACACTTTCCTTATTATCAGCGGCGATAAAACCCGCATTCATAAATGCACTGACTCGCTCAATCGAAATTTTGAAAACTGCTCTGTCTTTCATGGCTCGGAATGGTTTGAAGCCAAATACAAGCTGGACAACGTTCATCCCAAAGCGGTGTTGGTGGATGAGTACCTGCCGAAGGGTTCAGGCTTTGACATCGTCGCCAAAATTCTGAAAGAAAAAAACAACGACGACATTGCGATCATCATCATGTCCTATGTCGCTGACCACGATATCTTCAAACACGAAGTCGCTTCCGGCCGCATTCAGTTTCTGACGGAACCTGACCGTGAGAAAGCTCTGGTCGACTGCGTTTCCAAAATCATTTCGCCGAAAGTCGACAGCAACCAGGCCCAGTACGAGCTAAAACAGCTGCAGCCGGGCGATGTTCTGTTCAAAGAAGGCGACATGACCGAAGTCGCCTACATCGTAAAAAAAGGCAGCCTGCGCGCCTATTCCGAAGGCCCGGATGGTGAAAAAATCATGTTCGGAGAAATTCTGCCCGGTGAATTCGTGGGCGAGATGGGGCACTTTAATCACGAACCCCGCTCAGCTACCGTGGAAGCCATCACTGAAGTGGAACTGATCGCGATTCCCAATGGCTCTTTGGACAATGTTATCTTTGCCCGACCGTCGTGGGCAAAAGCTCTGGTCAAGACCCTGTCGCTGCGGCTTAAGAAAGCCAACAAGGCCCTGACCGGCTAAAAAAGAACCAGGAACTTATTTTAGTTTTTCCCAAAGATAGCTGTATTCAAGACTGTTCCACAGGATCGCTTGTTCGATATTCGCGCTGCCTGCGTGACCGCCCTCCATATTTTCATAGTAGTACACCGGATGCCCCTGCTCTTTCATGCGTGCCACCATCTTGCGTGCGTGGCCCGGATGAACGCGGTCATCCTTGGTGCTGGTCATGATGAACACTTCCGGATACTTCGCCTCTTTGCTCAGACGCTGGTACGGAGAATACTTCAGGATGGCTTCACGCATCTTTGGATCATCCGGATCGCCATATTCAGCCATCCAGCTCGCGCCCGCCAACAGCTTGTGATAGCGAAGCATATCCAGCAGTGGCACGCCCACAATCACGGCATTGTACAGATCCGGGCGCTGCGTGAAAGTCGCCCCTGTCAGCAGGCCCCCGTTGGACCGGCCGGAAATTCCCAGATGCTGTGGTGATGTGAATCCACGTTTGATCAGGTCTTCTGAAATCGCGATGTTGTCTTCGTAAACTTTATAGCGGTTTTCTTTCAGCACGGACTGATGCCATGCCGGACCGAACTCGCCCCCGCCGCGCAGATTGGAAATCACATAGACTCCACCCTGTTCCAGCCACACTTTACCGACCGTGCCCAAATAACTTGGCTGCATCGGAGACTGGAATCCGCCATAACCGTAAAGCAGCGTCGGATTTTTGCCATCCATTTTGATATCCGCCTTGGAAGTCACAAAGTAAGGAATCTTCGTGCCGTCTTTGCTGATGGCTTCAAAACGCTGGGTCTTCATGCCCTTGTTGTTGAAGCGATCCGGGGATTTCTTCAGCAGTTCCAGCATGTTTTTGCCGTCACTGGCGTCGCCAAGATAAGTGGAGACCGGAGTGAAGAAGTCCATGTACTGAGCCAGATACAGATCACTTTCTTCCTCTGTGGAGGTAACATAGGCCATGCCGTTTTCACCCAAAGGCACTGATTCAGTTTCGAAGGTGTCTTCGCTGGTGAAGGTCACTTTTTCGATTTTGGAAAGCACGTTGTCTGTCACATGCAGCATGATGTGGTTCTTGGTCGGACTCATGCCTTGAATGAATCTTTTGTCCGTCGGGACAAAGATCGCCTTCAGGGATGCTTGCGCTTTTTCGCCATCGAAGATTTTATCGAACGGCATGAACACGATGCTGCCGCTTTTAAGATTTCCCAAATCAGATTTCAACTCAAAGAACAGTTTGTTTTTGAAAACACCCCAGAATTCTGAGTCCGTCGGCATGGGCAGTCGGGTTTTTACGCCCTTGTCATCTTCATACCAGTTTTCGCTGGAATAAAAGCCGGTGCGAATTGAATGGAAAACACGCTTATGATCGCCGTCTCTTTGCACATAGGTGTAAACAGACATGTCGGTGGATTTGCCTTCCATCACCAGCTTGGCTTCACCAATTGGCGTTCCACGCTTCCAGATTTTGACAAGACGAGGGTATCCCGAATCCGTCATCGTGCCCGGACCGAAATCTGTGCCCACGTAAACGGTATTTTCATCCTTCCAATCAATGCCACTTTTTGCCTCTGGCAGACTGAATCCATCGGCTACAAACTGGCGGGTCTTCATATCAAACTCACGCACCACAATGGCATCTTTGCCCCCACGGGACAGATAAACCAAGGCCTTCTGATGAGCCGGTGGCAACGTGCTTGCGCCCTTCCACACCCAGTTTTCATTTTCTTTTTTTGCCAAAGCATCAATGTCCAAAATCACGTCCCAGTGCGGGTGTGACGTCAGATAGCTTTGCATTGTGGTTTTTCTCCACAAGCCGCGCACATGCTTTCCATCCTGCCAGAAGTTGTAAAGCTCCCCATTTTTCAGGTGCACCGCAGGCACACGGTCTTCTGCCAGCATGATCTTTCTTAGGTCATGCTCAATGGTTTTAAAACGCGGGTTTTGATGAAAATGTTCTAAGGTGCGTTTGTTTTCGGCTTTTGCAAATTCCAGGGCCTTGTCGCCTTCGACCTCTTCCAGCCAGATATACGGATCATTGTCGTGATTCATTTTTTGCTCCCGTGCTTTATGCGAAGACGTCTGGCATCCCAACAAAGTCAGAATGCAGAAAAAAGTTCCCGCCTGCCGAATTAGATTCATTCGACCTCCTCGAAAATCCTATTAATTTTAATGAAGACTCTCTTGGACTCAAGAGTTAAATGAAAAATTAGTCCTCTATCCAATTGGTGATATCAATCGGAGTCAGCCAGGACATAAGTACCTTATAGTCCGCCATCTGACCGTAAACATTGCTGCCCCAGCACTTCAGAGCATCTGTCGGCGTAATGGCACAACCAGAATTTCCCCCACGCTCAACGCTTTTGTATGTACCACCGCCCAGCAAATCCGCAGGAATTCGTGCCTCCGCCAGACCCGTGCCCGTTGAAGCCCAATAGGAATCTGTGGCGACATCTCCTTCAGCGCCCCAGCATTTAATCTGTTCACCGGTGGTTATCGCACATCCGCCGTTTGATCCCATTGACACACTGGTATAGCTGACAGCAGGGCTTACCATTTGTGGCGTGTTATAGCTCGTCGTCACGTTAAGCCCAGTTCCATAACCCGTACCATCACCCCAGCAATACAACTTGAAAGCGTCGCTGATTGCACAAGTTCGGCTGCCATACATGCTGACGGCAACGAATTTTGTGCCCGCCATTACAACTCCCGGCGTGTAGATATCTGGTGCAGCTATGGCTCCTCGCCCCAAAGAAGCGACATGGTTTCCCCAGCACTTCAGTTCATTTTCATCTGTAATGGCGCAGGCTGACCCCGTCAATCCACCAAGAACCGATACCATCTTATAACGAACGCCCGAGTCAATCACAGTGGGGGCGGCATAGACCGCAGGAGTTGTGGAACCACCAATAATTCCACTGTTGTTGCGGCCCCAGCACTTCAATACCCCTGCGCTGGTTACCCCACAAGTCGTGGACTGACCTACAGAGATCCATTTATAAGAAGTTCCGCCATCAATCACCACCGGAGACAAACGAATCTGAAGAACTCCATCCCCGACTCCATAACTGCCGCTGCCTCCCCAGCATTTTAAAGTTCCATCCAGCAATATTCCGCAGATGGATTCATAGCCGATGGCGACATCCTTATACTTGCGCTCCTGATCAATGACCACCGGATAGCTTCGACCAAACGAGGACCCGTCACCAAGGTAAGTGCTGAACTGGTTTGCTCCCCAGCATTTCAATATATCATCCGTCGTGATGCCGCAGGATAAAAACACTCCCATAGAGATCTTCTTGTAGGTGACACCGATGTCGGAAACGGCAGGTTCCCGACGATATACCGAACTCCCATCGCCCAGATAGCCCGCGCCATATTCGCCCCAGCATTTTGTTCGGCCCGTACTGGTGACTCCGCAGCTGTAAGCCACACCTGAAGTAATACTGGCATAAGAATTTGTATCCGCCGTCAAAACCGGCAGTACCGTGGTACCAGGGGTCAGGCCTTGACCGTGGGGACCGATATAATTGGTGTTGCCGCCGAGTCTTGTTGAACCCCAGCAAACAACACGACCATCAGATTTTCGAATACCGCAGGTGTGATAAGCACCCGCCGCCACGTCATCAAAGGTATCAACACTGGTGATTGTCGCGGGAAGGGTTTTATCGGTCGTGGGACTGGAACCGCTTTGAAGATAAGAATTCCCCCCCCAGCACTGAACTGTAAAATCCGTCTTGACGGCACAAACGTGTCCGCCTTCTGCGGCAATAGTGCCCGGTACGGTCAATCCTGCCACTGAAATTTTCAAAAAGTCAGAGCCCACCAACTGGGCTGTTCCCTGATGGGCAGTACTTCCAATTCCAAGTTGCCCCCGCCCATTATTCCCCCAGCAATAAAGCTGATTATTCGTGTTGATAGCACATCCGGTACCGCCGCCGACAGACAGACGGTCAAAATCAAAAGCACTTGCCGTCACCAATTCTGCAGGTGTGCTGACGTTTCCATTTGTCACAACGCCGTTCCCAAGGCGTCCTCGATCCTGACGTCCCCAGCAATAGATTTTTCCAGCTTTCAAGGCACAGGTGAATCCATCGCCCGCGGCAATCTCATCCACCCCGCTGATGCTGCTCAATAATACCGGCGTGTGACGATCCGTCTGATCACCCAATCCCAGCTGGTACCTGTCGTTGTTTCCCCAGCAGACAACTTCTTTGGCCGGATCATCAAGAATGCCACAGCTATGATCAGCGCCTGTGGTCAATTGTTTAAAGTTCCAGACACCCGTCAAAGCTGAAACAGCCTGCAAACGATTGGCCGTCGTTCCATCACCCAACTGACCGTCGGCATTTTCACCCCAACAGCGAACCTTTCCATCCATCATCAGGGCACAACGATGACGATAAGATCCGACAATCCTTTTCACTGTCGAGTGCGCTGCACTGGTCACATCTTTGATCATCACACGACTTTGTGACACCCTCGCAAAGCGGGCCACCGGCGTGTTTGCAAACGTCAGGTTCAGCTGGAGATATTTATTATGAATACTGCCGGCATTATTGATCAGTCTAAACGGCAACGACACATTCGTGCTTCCGGCGGGAATCAAAATGCTGCCCTTTTGCGCCAAGGTGACGTCAGTATTCGCGACAGCAGATCCGGAAACTTCATAATTGACCGTCACGTTATAAGGTTTCGAACCACTCATCGTCAGACCAAATAATTTGTCGGGACTGCCGCCGGCATTATTTTCGTCTTCAGTCACAACCTGTTCGTTGCCCGCAAGAGAAATTGTCACCGGAGAATTATCAAATAAAACAGTGGTCACCGCAGAAGCCAGATTCCCTTTCCCGGAACCGTCCACCACGACTCCACTTGGCAACGATAAGGAGATATCCCCGGTTCCAAAAGCCGGGGCTGCCATTTGCAATCTGTACACCGCGCTTGGTCCTGACGCTGGCGTCACCGAACTGATATTGGCACCGGATTTTACAAAATCTGCTGCAACAAGACCTGTCACCTCTTCGCTGAATTTTATGGTGAAATATATCGGGGCTTCATAAACATTCGGTCCCGCCTCACTGATGATTTCCACAGTGGGTGGAAGCGTGTCAAAAATGCTGGAGCTTGTCGCTGAGGCCTGTGAGGCATTACCAGCATCATCAGTTGCAGCTGCTTCCGGAACTCTCACACTAAAAGCACCCTCAGTTACGGGAGTGATCTCAATTGTGTAAGATCCTCCGCTTCCCGTCACAGTCGCGGTCGCATTTACCAGTTCCAAATCTCCGGCCGTGAAGCCGGAAACGGACTCACTGAAAGTCGCCGTGATGCTAACCGGAGCTGACAAAGTATAAGCGGCCAGACTTCCCAAAGAAACCGTCGGTCTAACGCTGTCATGATGTCTGTTCAACCAGCTTGACACCAAAGACTTGTTCCCGACACTGTCCGACGCCGCTTCATTTTTTACCCGCACGGCAAAGTCGCCCTGACCGGAGGCTCGCAAGGTGAAAGTATAGGTATCCCCACTGCCGGCAAAATTTTCGACCGTGGCATTTGAAAGCTCCAGATCAGAAGCATCAAATCCTGTCACTGGTGCAGAAAAGCTGACCGCAACCGAAATCGCAGCCACATTCACCTTCATGGGATCCGCGCTGCTTAGCGTGGGTAAAGGTCGATCTGAATTGTATTCCACCACCATCTCGGCCGAAGCCAAATTTCCATTCCCTGCAAGGTCATAGATACGATCGCCAGGAAGAGACAGCCTCACTTCAGTTTGTGACGCCGACGGAATAACATAAATGAAGTAACCAGGACCTGAGCCCTCGATTTTATCGATGATCCCATTTGTCACGGCAAAAGCCGAAGCATCCAGAACCGAAGCCACTGACTCGCCCAACATCAGATCAAAGATCAGCGGGGATTCATTGGTCGGATCATCTCCCGAATAAGTCAGGGTGGCAGAGGGTTTCGTTCGGTCACTGGTGAAACTCAGGGTATTTGATTCTGGTGTGGCTTCATTCAACGCAAGGCTGGTGGCGGCATTTACTGGCAGCAGCACAGTGACCGGACCATCCAAAAGTGGCTCCAGAACCAGATCATAAGTCGACGCGTCGACCGGTGTTAACGAGACAATCGTGGCGTTGTTTACTGAAAAATCAGATACCTCAAGCCCCTGAACATCTTCGGAAAAAGTCACCTGGACTGTCCACTGACTTAAATTGTTATAAGATGAAACACTCGAGCTTAGAACAGCCTGCAAGGGCTGACGGGACATAAGGTCGGTGACGGACTTGAATAGTTCTGTAGAGATCGAGCACCCGCTGGTGAACGTCAGCAAAACGACCCATAAAAGACCTCTTCCACAACATACCAAAGAATCCATCATGAGACATATCGGTGGATATTCTCAAAATTGTATGAAAACTCATACAATTCCGAGAGTTTCCAGTTCACTGACCCTTATTACGGAACACTAGGCGGCGTTACGAGTCTGCAGCTGTTTCAGCAAGTCTCCGGCGATGCGATCCAGTGGCAGAACCTTGTCAGCAGCACCCAAGGCTACTGCGGCTGCCGGCATACCGTACACCACGCAGGTTTCTTCGTTCTGAGCCACCGTGTAAGCACCAGCGTTCTTCATTTCCAGAAGACCTTCAGCGCCGTCTTTGCCCATACCGGTCAGAACAACACCCATGGCATTCTTACCCACGTACTTCGCCACTGATTTCATTAGATAGTCCGCAGCTGGGCGAACACTGTGCAGGGCCGGACCCTGATGCAGCTTCACGTAATAGAAGGCACCACTGCGCGTGATTTCCATATGATAGTTGCCCGGAGCAATCAGAACTCGACCCGGAACAACCTGATCCCCTTCTTCAGCCTCTTTGACTTCAAAAGGGAACATCTTATTCAGGTTTTCAGCAAATGATTTCGTGAAACCCGGTGGCATGTGCTGCACAACCAAAGTTCCCGGAATATCCGCAGGCATCCCGCTTAGGAACACCTTCAGCGCCTCGGTACCACCGGTGGACGAGGCCACCGCCAGCAACTGGTGCGTCGTGCGCGCCAAAGAGGTGCTGGCAATCTTCTGTACCGGAGCGCCCGGATTAGGCACCACCGCTTTGATCGGATTGATACGGGCTTTTGCCACGGCTTTTACTTTTTCAATGATCGCCGCCGACAGTGTTTCCAGGGACTGGGACACGTCAATGGACGGCTTTTCCATAATCTCGATGGCTCCGGCTTCCAGAGCGCGCAGATAAGTTTCAGAGCCCGTCTTTGCCAAGCTTGAAAAAATAATCGTGCGGGTCGGGAAATGCTGCATGACTTTTTCCAGGAAGCTGATGCCATCCATACGAGGCATCTCTACATCCAGAGTCATCACGTCGGGCTTTAGCGCCACCAGCTTGTCACGGGCGATGTAAGGGTCCGATGCTGTTCCCACCACTTCGATGTCCGCGCAAGAGGAAAAGATTTTTTCCAGCAGCTTACGAATCACCGCAGAATCATCAACAATAAGGACACGAATCTTTTGTGCCATTAGGGCCTTCTTTAATTAAAGTTTTTGATAAACTGCGCGAGACATCGGCTTCAAACCCGGATGTTTCACATTGCCTGATTCGGAATGTCCCAGAACCAGATACCCGCCCGGCGCCAAACAGGACACCAGATTGTCGATCACACGTTTCGTTGTCGGCTCATCAAAATAAATCAGCACGTTACGGCAGAAGATCACATGGAACTTGTGCTGGAACTCGTACTTTGGATTCATCAGATTGAACGGAGCAAAGCGGATCATGTTATGAATCTGATCCTTGGCTCTCCAGTATTCGTCGCCGTCAGCTTTGATTTTTTCAAAGTACTTCGAACGCTGCACGGGCGGCAGGCCCTGCATCTCGCGTTCTTCATAAGTGCCGGTTGAGGCTTTCTTCAAAACCTGCAAGTCGATATCCGTCGCCAGCAGGCGCGGCTTCGCAGAAGGCATTTCAGGTTGTGCTTCACACGCCGTCATCGCGATTGTGTAAGGCTCTTGTCCTGTGCTGGCTGCGGCACACCACATGCGCAGATCAGAACCAAACTTGCGGGACAGTTCCGGCAAAATGGACTTCAGGAAGTCGAAATGATTCGACTCGCGATAGAAGGACGTCATGTTCGTCGTCAGCGCCGAAATGAATTCAGACACCATCTCGTTGCCGCCGGCTTCAAGTTTGGACCAGTAGTCTTCATAGGTCTTCAAGGAATGGCGGCGCAACAGTTTTACGATGCGGTTGCGGATCAGGGCATGATTCTTTGGCGTCAGTGGCAAATCCACCCCGGCCAGATCATACATGCGCTCAGCAAACTTCATGAACATTTTGTCCGAAAGCTTGATGTCTTCAAAATCGTACAGAGCGCCCGTGGCCTCATTCTTCTTTACAGCGGTCATGCGGCCATTCCTCTTCCGTTAGCAATATTATTTACCAAAGCACCTGGTTCCAAAATCAGAACTGTACGGCCATCCCCCAGGATTGCAGCACCCGCGACTTCCGGAATGTCCTGACCCGTGGTGATTGGTTTAACAACCACCTGCGCCTGACCCAGGACATCGTCGACCGGGAAGGCCATTTGACCTGTCATGGATTCAATGATCACCAGCATGGTTTCCTCACGACGTGCACTCAAAGAGTTCTCACGGCGCTGAGCCAGCTGCTGGTCTTTTTTATTCAGGCTCCAGTTAATCGAACCCAAAGTCTTGGAAACATCAATCACCGGCAGCAAATGACCACGGATACTGGCCACTTTTCCGGCACCAGAGATATTAGTGTAGTCTTTAGGAAGTACACGCACGATCTCGCGAATGGAATGAATCGGCAGAATGTAACGGGCGCCATCCAAAGCCACGATGATACCGTCAGTGATCGCCGTGCTCAGAGGAATCGTCAGACGGAACGTCGTTCCCTGACCTGACTTGGAGTAAATATTGATCTTACCGTTGATTTTATCCAGATTTGATTTCACCACATCCAGACCCACACCACGACCGGACAGATCCGAAATCTTGTCGGCGGTAGAGAACCCCGGATAGAAGATATACTGGAAAACCTGTTCATCCGGAATGGACGCCGGGTCCACACCTGCCGGCACAAAGCCTTTTTCGATGGCTTTACCCAGAACCTTGTCACGGTTGATACCACCACCGTCATCCGAAATGTCGATGATAACGTTACCGCCGGATTGTTTTGCCGACACGGTGACTTTCGCCGTTGCGGGCTTGCCGCGCTCTTGACGAAGTTCTTTCTTTTCCACCCCGTGGTCCATCGAGTTACGAACCAAGTGAACCAAAGGATCACCCAGAAGCTCGAACACGGTTCTTTCGACCTCGGTTTCTTCACCGATCAATTGCAAATCCACTGGTTTGTCCAGAGTCAAAGACACGTCACGCACGATACGCTGAATCTTGATGAACATGGATTTCAGCGGAGTCATACGGATGCTCAAAGTTTTTTCATACAATTCACGAACGGCCTTATCGAGCTGATCAACAATGGCTTCCAAACGCAGGTTCACACCGCTGCGAACTGTTTCGTCATGCACCAGCTGATTTTTCAGTACAACCAGCTCGCCCACTGCATCCAGAACCGAGTCCACACGACCCGTGTCGACTTTGATGGCGCTGGTCGCATTTTTGGCGTTCTTGTTATTACCCCCACCATTGCCGGCAGCAGAAGCTGCCGCCGCTGGTTTTGCTGCCGCCGCCGGAGCCGCTTTCACAGCCGGTGCCGGAGCTTCCATCGGCGTTTCCACCACTTTCAAAATCGGAGCCGGATTTGCCGGTTCTGCCGCCACAGGTGCAGCTTCTGCAATCGCCGTTTTTAGTGCGGCCTCGGCCGCTTCTTTGGCATGGAATTCAGCCTGATCTTCAGGTGACATCTGCGCCAGCAGTTCTGCCAGCAGATCATGATTGATCAAATCGTCTTCAGCTCCGGCAGAAGCTTCTGCCGCAGGTGCCTGAGAAAAGAAGTCATCCGGAACTTCGACTTTGGGTTCATCCACAGAAGGCGCCGGAGCATGAGCATGCTTGGAAGCCTTGCCGGAAAGCTGTTCGGTGATGGCTATCAATTCCGCAGTCAAGGCAGACGGATCCCATGGACCCCCCTGCTGCTGCTGAAGAGCAGCAACACGGTTCTTCAGTTCGTCACCGGATTGCAACAGCAAAGAAATCACTGTGGAGTTCACCAGTTCAGGGCGTGAACGCAGAAGATCCAAAAGGTCTTCCATCACGTGGGCAAATTTACACAAGTCTGCAAGACCGACAGCAGCAGCACCCCCTTTTACGGAATGGGCCACCCGGAAAATATCTGTCAGGTCTTTCGCTGGATCTTCACTGTTTTCCAGCCTCATCATGTATTCCTCGTACTGCTCCAGCATAAATGCGGATTCATTCAGGAAATCCATTTGTAGTTCTTCAAAGAAAGAATTGTCACCGCTCATGTGCGCTCCATAGAGATTAGAAAATCACATGGATATATCGGTGATCGAACATCTGAGCTATTTAGACCCTTGGTCCAGAATGAGAATCAATCCACCCTATGGTGTAAAGAATTAATGAAAGGCCGGACCATTGTCCCGCAATGAGGCGCTAATTATCTGAGAATATTATTTTTTCCATCCCACCGAGAAATCCTCTTAAGTCACCTTGGTTTTTTCGCGAAGAGTCTGTTGTTAAGATTTAATTCACGACTTTGAAAGGCGTATACGATGAGCGATGTATCCATGAAAGCAAAACCCGGTCAGTACCTGACTTTCCAATTGATGGCAGAACAATATGGTGTGGCCATCGAAACAGTTCGCGAGATCAATCAATTTGGCGAAATCACTCCGGTGCCACGCACTCCTGATTATGTAAAAGGTGTGATGAATCTTCGCGGTAAGATCATTCCTGTAGTTAACTTGCGCATCAAGTTCGGCATGTCCTCCCAGGACACAACCCGCGACACTTGCATCATCGTTATCGATACTGAAATCGGTCAGGTGGGTATGATCGTGGACTCTGTAAAAGAGGTTGTGGACCTGCAGGAAAACCAAATCGAACCATCTCCGGTTCTGGGCAACGAACACGCTATGTCCTTCGTGCGTGGCATGGGTAAAGTGGACAACAAAGTCGTTATCCTTGTAGATATCGTGTCTGCGTTCAATCAGGATCAAATGGGTCAGATGGCGCAGTTCTCTCATAACGACGAAGCCAAAGCCGCTTAAGAGCTTTTTTAAAAGATTCCAATATAAACCCGCAGGTCCAAAGCCTGCGGGTTTTCTTTTTCAAGAACTCGCCAAAATCACCTAAAAACAGATACTTACGCGCGCGCCACATCCTCGCCCGCTCCGCCACGTTCCATCTGTGGCTTGGGCAATTTCTTCACTTTCAGAAATCAAACAATAAAATCAAAGACTTTTCACTCTAAACGAGATAGCAAGACGCCATTAAACAAAGGACAAAATCATGAAATCTATCTTTTTTGTGACCGCGATGCTTTTCTCCAGCCTGTCTTTCGCCGGCCAGAGAGTTTTTGACTGCCAAGCTACTAAACTTTCCAAAAGCCCGGATGTTTCTGAAGATTTCAACATCCAAAAAAACCCAACGGTACTTCTGATCGAAGACGCGAAGAACTGGTCTTTGAATGTTGGTGATTACTCTGTTTCCACTCTGGACAAAAACGGTCCGGCCTTGGCAAGAGAATCCAGCGCCGCTTCTGACACTGAAGTTCGTTATGATTTCTGGGTTGAAGCTTCTTACGAATTCGAACTGGTTATCAACGTTGTAGACCACACTGCGAAAGTTTACTGGTGGGGTCAGGGCGAACAAACTGAAGTTGGCACTTTCCAGTGCGAAGTTTCTGTAAAATAAGTTCGCGCACTTTCAATTGCACATAAAGAAAAAGCCCCTGGGACATCCCAGGGGCTTTTTTGTTTTCATAAGGTCTTTTTTTTTACCAGGCGCCGCTTTTTTGGAAGAAGGTGCCAGTGGTTTCAACGATCGCGGAAGCATCCACTTTGTGTTTGCGGTAAAGGTCGGCCGCGGTGTAAGCGCTCTGACCGAATTCGCCGTGAACACCCAGGCTTTTCGCCTTGAACGTCACATCAGCCGTCAACAATGCATGACACAGGATCTGGCCGAAGCCACCCAGCAATTGGTGATCTTCCACTGTGATCAAGTGGCCCTGAGCTTTCTCCAATACCGTCTTGAATGTCGCCACGTCCACATGATTCACACAAGCACAGTTTACTACAACCGTGCCCACGCCTTTGGATTCAAGATCTTTTGCCGCTTGCAAAGCCTGCGGAACCAAAGAACCTGTTGTCGCAATCGCCACGGATTTAGTTTTCCCCGCAGTTGTGTCTGCCAAGACCTGCGCTTTACGCAAATCATAGGAAGTGCCGGCAACATAGGTCTTAGGGAAGTTTTCACGCCCCAGGAAGAACACCGCTGAATTCGGAACTTTACCTTCCTTGCGGGCCTTGGCGAAGTTTTCAATCACCGTGTACATCAAAGCGTCGGCTTCTTCACTGCAAGACAGGGAATACACATCCACATGCGGGATGGAAGAAACCATCGCCACATAGCTCAGCGCCTGGTGGGAAGCCCCGTCCGCCGCATCCTGGAAGCCCGTGTGAGAAAACACCGCAATCACCGGCGCTTCGGACAACGCCCCCATGGTCAAAGGCAACGCCCCTTTGGTCACACCGAACTGAGCGAAGGTGTCCACCACTGGGATGTAACCCAGTTTCGACAAACCTGCCGCCGTAGAAACCATGTTGGATTCGGCGATACCGACGTCGAAGGAATCTTGAGGGAATTCTTTACGGAAGCCCGCCACCCCTGTGGAGCCTGGCAGATCCGAAGTCACACTCAGAACCGGGAAGCCGGCTTTGCGTGCACGCACCATCGCGGAAGAAATACCGACTTGAATTTTTTCACCGGAATCTTTGACACCACTGGCTTTGATGTCGGCTTCCCATTTGTTCAGTTCGGCAATCCAGGTGTTGAAAACATCCGGCAACGCCGCGCCACCCAGAATCTCACCCAGGAAGGCTGGCAGCTCCGAAGGGCTTTTCAGAGGGAAACCGTGACCGCCCGTTGCGGATTCCGCAGTTTTCTTGGTGCCGATACCCTTTACGGTCTTAGCGTGAATAATTACAGGCGCAATCGGGTTGGCTTTCGCCTGCTCGATGGCACTGACGATCGTGTCGTAACACTTTTGCAGATCATTGCCTTCAGCCAGGTTGATCACATTCCAGCCCAGGTCTTTCAAAGAATTGAAAGTCGGAGTCATGGAGAAAGATTCCGCATCGATACGCCCGGAAAGTTTCGTGTTGTTATCGCTGATGATCAAAACATAAGGACCCATTTTGCCGGTCTTAGCCAGGCCCGGGATCGCAGCGAAAGCCTCTTTCGCTTCACCTTCCATGCACGCACCGTCAGAGATCGTGGTCACCGTCACGCGGTTCTTGCCAGAGATCGCCTCGCCCATGGCCACACCTTGAGTTTGCGGGAACGCAGAACCCAAAGGACCGTTGGAGATAAAGACACCTTCCGGGAAGCAGTGAACTTCGCCGTGACCGGTCAGACCGCTTTCGATCGAACGGAATTTTTTAAGGCTGTCCAAAGTCAGACCCGCCATTTTGTAATTGGCTTTCAAAGCATACAGACCGTTTTCGCAGTGACCGGCATCATTCACGATGTGGAACAGGTCATACCACTGCTTGTTTTCACGAGCCGCCACATCAAACACGTGACCGTGCAGTGCGGACATAAGTTCCGCCAAAGCGGCAGGACCGCCATAGTGAGAAGCCGCGCCACCAAGGACGGCGTTCATATCCATCAAAGAAACAAGGGCGCGAGTCGCGTTAGGATCGGCCACTGGAATCTGACGTCCGTCTTTGCTTTTAACAAAGCTTTTGAATTGAGGTTCTTGGGAAGGATTGCCTGCGAGTTTTGTTTTGATCTGAATCGGTTCTGTCATAGGATATAGTTTTACTGCCCAGAGCGAGGAACATCAAATGGAAAGGCTCTATTCACACAATATTCGCGACATCCTGAAAGTGGATCTGCACCGGCATTTGGACTGCTCAGTGCGTTGGAGCACCATTCTGGAACTGGCTCCGCAAGTGGGGATTCCACTGGCGCCCACCTCCCAGGGGCAAAAGGATCAGTTTTTGATCACGGGTCCCATGAAAGACCTGGGTTCGGTGCTAAACAAGTTCATGAACACGCAGAAGGTTCTGGCCAGCGAAGAAATCCTGACTCGCGTCGCCTATGAAGCTTGTGAAGACGCCTTCAATGACGGAGTTCGTCTTCTTGAGTTGCGTTATGCGCCGACTTTTATCGCTGACGGCCACAAATCCCTGACTTTCGAAAAAATCCACCGCTCTTTGCTGAAAGGCATCGAGCAGGCCCGCAAACAATTCCCGATGCTGATCGGCCTGATTTGCATTGTTCAAAGAATCAAATCCTTCGAGGTTGCGGAAAAAGTTGTGGATTTCGCCATTGACCACAAAGACAGCTTTTTGGCTCTGGACTTGGCTGACAACGAAGAGGGCTTTGATCCGAAGATCTTTGCGCCCCTGTTCCAAAAGGCCAAAAAAGCGGGCCTGCGCATCACCGTGCATTCCGGCGAAACCCCGAATCCGGTCTCTGCAACATGGGTTCGCGACAGTATCGACATCCTGGGCGCGGAACGCATCGGGCACGGCATTCAGATCATCAACGACCCGGGTGTTCTGCAACTGGTGAAAGACCGCCGCATTCCGCTAGAGATCTGCCCGATCAGCAACTATCTGACCCAGTCTTTTCCGACTTATGAAGACCACCCGATCCGCAAACTGATGCAGGCCGGAGTTTTGGTCACAATCAATTCCGATGACCCGGGAGTATTCGCCACCACTTTGAGTGATGATTATGAAGTCCTTCACCGCGTGCATGGTTTTACCAAAGATGATTTCCACAAATGCAATCAGATCGCTTTTGATGCGAGCTTCATTCCGGATATTGAAAAGAACCGCATCATGGGGGAATTCTTCGGATGAGTTTTGCTGAAGAAATCCTGCATCTGATGCGTGAAGATGAAGCCGTGCGTGAAGCGCTGGCCGCCACGGGCGAATTGTTTCAAGGCTACAACGCCCAGATGGAAAAGGTTCACCTGCGCAACGCGCGCAAGCTGAATGACCTGATCGTGGAAAAAGGGTTTCCTACAATTCCACTTGTCGGCGAAGAGGCCTGCACCGCTGCTTTAAGAATTATTCTGCACGCGATCAGCTGGCCTGAATTCATGCGCATGCAAGAGCCCGTTCTGATTGATCTGGCTAAAAACGGAAAAGTCCCGAAAAGTTACGTCGCCATTCTGATCGACCGCATTCGCTTCTATGAAGGACGCAAACAAGTTTACGGCACCAACGCCGATTGGGATGAAAACGGCATTCTGCGCATCACCGATGTTGAAGACGAAAAGAATCTCAACAACCGAAGGGCTGAGATGGGCCTTGAGCCCGTGGAAAGCCTCGTGATCACCCCGATGGACGGAGAATATCATCCGCCTGAACCAGAAAAACGACACAAAGAATTCATTGAATGGACCTTTAAAACCGGATGGAGAAACAATGACTAAATCAAAACTTCTCGTACTTTCAATTTCTCTGCTGGCACTGGGTTGTCAGACGACTTCAACTTCACCTGTGATCCTGACTGCCAAAGAGCGCCCGGATCACGCCACGGCTGAAGCCTATGGAACGCAGTATGCGATCTCCACGCAGGGACGCTATTCCAGCCAAGCCGCTGAAAAAATGTTCGCCGACGGCGGAAACATCATCGACGCAGTGGTGGCGGCTTCGTTCGCGGTGTCGGTCGAACGTCCTCAGTCCACTGGGATTGCCGGTGGCGGTTTCATGCTTTTCCACGAAGCTAAAACCGGTGACACTTATGCGATTGATTTCCGCGAGCGTGCCCCGCTGAAGGCCTCGGAAAACATGTACATTGGAAAAGACGGCAAGGCCGTTTCCAATCTTTCCAAAGACGGCATCCTGGCAGTCGCTGTTCCGGGCATGGTCGCCGGTCTTTTAGAAATTCATCAGCGCTTCGGATCGCTGCCTTTGAAACAAGTCATTCAACCAGCAATTGATCTGGCGGAAAACGGTTTTGAAATTTATCCGGAATTCCACCGAGCCCTTGAGTACCGCGCCGATGTTCTGGCGCAGGACCCGGCAGCCAAAGCCATCTTCCTGACCAAAGAAGGCAAAGCCCCACCACTGGGGACTTTGCTTGTACAGAAAGACCTAGCGAAAACCCTGAAGCTGATCGCAGAAAAAGGCAAAGATGGTTTCTATAAAGGATCCGTCGCGCAATCCATGCTGAAGCTTTCCAAAGAACGCAAAGGCCTGCTGACACAAAAAGATTTCAACGACTATCAGGTGAAATGGCGTAAACCCGTTGAAGGAAAATTCCATGGCTATGAAGTAATTTCGATGCCGCCGCCAAGCTCTGGTGGCATTCACGTGATTCAGTTCCTGGACACGCTGGAATCAGACAACCTGGCAAGCTCCGGTCCCCTGTCCACGAAGTCGATCCACCTTGCAGCCTCCGCATTGCAATCTGCTTTTGCGGATCGCGCGGCTTATCTGGGTGATCCCGATTTCACCGATGTACCGGTGAAATCATTACTGTCTCCGGATTACCTGAAAGACCGTCGTCAACAGATCCCCGAAAACCGCGCCCGCAAAGCTTCTGAAGTTTCTGCTGGCAAAGTCACCGGATACGAGTCCACCGAAACGACCCACATTTCCATGATCGATGCCAAAGGCAATGCAGTTGCCACCACTCAGACCATCAACGGCTGGATGGGTGCGGCAATTGTGGCTCCGGGTACGGGCATGGTTTTGAATAATGAAATGGATGATTTCTCGGCACAAGTAGGGGCTTCCAATTTGTTCGGTGCCATTGGTGGCAAGCCCAATGCGATTGCTCCGAAGAAAACCCCGCTAAGCAGCATGTCCCCGACAATCCTGCTTCAGAACAACAAACCGGTGATGGCCGTGGGTGCTCCGGGTGGCACACGCATCATCAGCTGTGTGGCGCAGACGATCTTGAATTATGTCGAATTCAAATTGCCGTTATATCAATCCGTCACCATGGTTCGCTATCACCAGCAGTGGCAGCCGGATGTGTTGTTCATCGATCCCCCAGGGCCGAAGCCGGAAGTTTTAAAGCAACTGAAGGACATGGGCTATGATGTGAAGATCGACCCGATCCCGTGCAACGTGATGGCCGTCTCAAAAGAAGGCGACAAACTGCATGGCGTGGCGGACCCACGCGACATCGGGACCAGTATCGCCAAATAGTCTTTTTAAAATGGTGGGCTGAAACCCCACCATTTTAATTCTTCACCTTAAAGCTCAATTACATCGTTAGCTTTTCAAAAAGCTCAACGAGCAAAAGTAAAATTTTAATAAATACTCTTAGTTTCGTCATTCTCCACTCCTTTCTTGGTGATGAGTTTCCCCTCCATTGTTGACTAAAATTCTTTGGCACTTTGAATTCCTCCTGTTGCGTCATGAATACCCGCCAACAACTCTCTGTTCTTAGCTATTCCGTCGCCTGACTTACCCTTCCAAAAAATTTTTCCGCTTTAATTCTCGACTAAACCTAAAAAAACGTCCGAAGCTCCACCCCCTCCGGGGATAGCTAGTCTGGCTTGATTCTCAGTGAATTTTCATTCTTTGATAATTATTCTCAATTGATGGATTTTGACGAAATCTCCCGATTATCCTAAGAAGGCGGGAGGTGCTCAGTGCGTATCGTCCATTTCGTATCCGGAACTGAATGCCAAAGTATTCTGATATCAGGGGATGTAACGAATCTGTTACATGCGATGCTTACAAAGACCTACGACAACAAAGAACTCGCTAAGCTTTGCTGCAAAGCCGGCCTCTGCCCCCTCGTCTTTAAAAACAAACTCACCAAATAAGGTAGAAAATCGACTGATCAAAAGTGTGCAGCCGCAAGGCGGAGGGTTGCCCTCGCAGCGCAGGCGTGCTCCAAGCACGTCGAAGCGAGAAGGCCACCCGACAACGCAGTCGGATGCGCGCTTTTCATCAGTCGGGCAGCGTGCTTTGACTTGAACAGCGTTTTGCGCGAGGCTTTTGCTTTTTAAGCGAGGTGCCCATGCGCGAATTTTATCCAGCATTAGAGCCTTTCAATAAAGGCATGCTGAAAGTTTCTGATCTTCACACTCTTTACTGGGAAGAGTGCGGCAATCCCCAAGGAAAACCCGTCGTGTTCCTGCACGGTGGCCCGGGTGGTGGTGTTCATCCAGATCATCGTCGCTTCTTTGATCCAAAAACTTATCGCATTATTCTTTTCGACCAGCGCGGCAGCGGCCAGTCTTTGCCTTGTGCGGAACTGCGTGAAAACTCCACTTGGGATCTGGTGAAAGACACCGAAACCATCCGCGAAATGCTGAAGATCGACAAATGGGTTGTCTTCGGTGGCAGCTGGGGCTCTACCCTGGCGCTGGCTTATGCAATCACTCACCCCGAGCGTGTGAAAGCTTTGGTTTTACGCGGGATCTTCCTGTGCCGTCCTTCTGAAATTCAGTGGTTCTATCAAGAGGGCGCTTCGCATATCTTCCCGGATGTTTGGGACGAATACTTGAAACCAATTCCTGAAAATGAACGCCATGATTTGGTGGCTGCGTACTACAAACGCCTGACTCACGAAAGTGCGGATGTGCGCCTTGAAGCCGCCAAAGCGTGGAGCAAGTGGGAAGCGGCAACCTCCCGCCTGATCGTGGATCCGAAAGCGGTGGACGAATTCGATGATCCGGAATATGCGCTGAGCTTTGCGCGCATCGAATGCCATTACTTTACCAATAACGCCTTCTTTAAAACCAACAACTGGCTGCTGGAAAACGTGGATAAAATCCGCCACATCCCAGGCGCCATTGTTCAGGGCCGCTATGATGTGGTTTGCCCGGCGAAATCTGCCTGGGAACTTCACAAGGCATGGCCAGAGGCAAAATTTACAATCATCCCGGATTCAGGCCACGCGGCAGCCGAGCCTGGAACCCGCTCAGCTCTTATTGAAGCCACAGACAGTTTCAGAGATCTGTAAGACTTTCAAAGCCATAGGGGGTTTTTCCCCTTATGGCAGGTATAAGCATTATCATCTTGTCACGCAGTGCCAAAAAGGGTTTATTCAGTGCCACGAACCACAAGCTTTGTGGAACGAAATCCGGGGGGATTTTAGTGAAACTGAATAAGTTGCTAATTTCGGGGATCATGGCAAGTCTGGCACTTTCAGCCTGCGCGCCAAAGAAAAACGACTCCAGCATTCTGACAGCTGGAGACGGAATCATCGGGGGAACGGAATTAAAGTCCGAAGACTCCATGAGCCAAAGCATCGTCGCTGTGTATGACGCTTTCGAGGGTCAAATCTGCACAGGTTCACTTCTTACTAACAATATCGTTCTGACCGCCGCTCACTGCATCGGTCTTTTCCAGGAAGACATGTACGTGTTCTTCGGCACGACCATCACGGCAGCCAGCGAACACCGCAAGGTTGAAAAAATAGAAGTTTCCCAATACTGGGAAAACCGCCGCGGTGAAGACTTCGACACTGGTGATATCGCTCTTGTTAAATTCTCGGGCGAACTTCCCGCGGGCTACAAGCCAGCCACGCTTCTGGGCAACAAACGCAATATCAAAAAAGGTGCAGAGATCGTTCTTGCAGGTTATGGCATCGCGGATGGCAAAACCGGCGCGGGCATCGGCACTTTGCGCACGACAAAAGTTAAAATCGACAATCCAAACTACAGCACTTCTGAATTCCTGGTGGATCAGACTCAAGGCACAGGCGCCTGCCACGGGGATTCCGGCGGACCTGCGTACCTTGAGCAAAACGGCAAACTGTACCTGATGGGTATCACCAGCCGTGGTGTAAAAGATGAAAACAACGACTGCTCTCAGTACGCCGCTTTCACCAGCACCCTGTACTACAAATCCTGGATCAACCGCATGGTCACCAAACTTGCCAGTTCTTTGGTTGATCCGAACCAGCTGATGCCTAAATAGTCCGGGGAATTATGAAAACGAAGTTGTACGTCAGCTCTTTCATCGTTTTGATTCTGTCGGCTTGCGGAGGCTATGAAGCGGCCTATTCCCCGGTTCCGGATGACACTGCCATCGTTGGTGGCACCATGACCGCCAAAGACAATATCGTTTCCCAGTATGTGGTGTTGATCTATGACAATCCGACAAAAACCTACTGCACGGGTGCGCTGATTTCCAAACGTCTGATTCTGACCGCCGCTCACTGCGTGGGTAAAGGTGCTGAGGGTTTGACTCTGGCCTTCGGCCTGAATCCCCTGGCAGGTCAGTACGTGATGAAAAAGGCCCACAAGGTGGCCACTCACGACAAATACAAAAAATTAAACTCTACAGAACGCAACGACATCGCTTTGATCTCGATGAAAGAAGATGCTCCGGCGTCTTATCGTCCGTTGACCTTGCCAGCATCCAATTTTCCTCTTAGCAAAGATCTGATTTTCACTGCTGCAGGTTACGGGCGCATTTCGGGCAAGAAAACTTCTGCGGATGACACCCAAGGATCGGGCAAACTGCGCCACGTGGATCTGACCATCAGTCATTTCAGCAGTGACGAAACTCAGTTCTATATCAATCAGGAAGACGGCAAAGGCATCTGCAATGGGGATTCCGGCGGCCCGGCGCTGATGCGCTATTCAGGCAAAGACTATGTGGTGGGTGTGGCTTCAGCAATTTCGTGGACCGTGCCTGGCGAAGTCAAAGCCAGCCAGAAAAGCCAGTACATCGACAATAAAGACCTCTGCAAAGACAAATCGATCTACATGAATGTGATTAAATATCGCCAATGGATTGATGATAATTCAAAGAAGCTTCTGTAAAAGCTGACGAATTCTTTCGCCCAGTTCTTTTGGGCTGTCGAATAAAATCCGATGACTGGAAGAGGGCACTGTTTCAAAGTGAAACCCTGGAATCTCTTCCGTCAGCCTACGGGACATATCCAGGAACTTTTCATCGCGTTCCCCGACCATCCAGATCAGCTTCTGAATCTGCTTTTCCAGCAGACCGCGCATGTTTTTCTGCTGCGCCAAGGACCATTGGGTCAGTGCCAGGCTCAGCGTTTCGCGCGAGTATTCTTTTTCCGAGCGTGGTGGTTCAGCCTCGGCCCCGCCAAACACCGGCTGGGCATTCCAGTTGCGCAAAACCATGTCCCACGGAGCCTTTAAAAATTCCTCAGCCCAATAGGAATCATTCATCCAGCGCTGACGGCGCTCTTCAGAAATAGGATCAAAGGATTCATGCATGTCATTAAAGCCGGGATTGGTGGACACCAGCATGACTTTGTAAAACAGAGCGGGCTTTCTTTCCAGCGCATGCAGCGCCAGACGACCACCCAGGGAATATCCGACCAGAATATTGCGGGAAGCACTTCCACCTCCGTGAACTTCAACCCATCTGACAAAGTTTTCTGCCCAGGTCTCGAACGAATGCGTCGGCCCCAAGGAAAGCTCTTTGAAATAATCAGGTGTAAAAATGCGCAGTCCTTCAGTTTGCGGCAAGTGCGCCTTTACAAGCGCCCAGTCCGTGGGTCTTCCGAGGAAGCCGTGAAGGAAAAAGAGATTCACTCTTTCCACAATGAGTCGTACTCCTTCCAGAATTCTTGAGTGTGTTCCCAGTTAGGACTCAGTTCAATGATCTGATGGTCCGCCAGGTTCAACTCTTTGTTGTCTTCTGGAATAGTATGCCATTTGTCGTAGGACCAGTTCCACATCTTTGCCCACGATTCGAAAGAAATCTGGTGTTTGTTTATGAAAATCTCTTTCTTAAACATGCGGTGGAAAATCTGCCCCCCACCGTTGTTAATCACAACAACGCGGAACTTTTTCGCATCCAGCTGGGAAGTTACCCAAAGTGACGATAAATCATACAGCGCTGTTAAATCTCCAACAAGACACCAGTTTTCAAGCTCGGGATGTGCCCAGCCCAGGAATGTCGAGATCTGTCCGTCGATACCGTTGGCTCCGCGATTGGCCGCCACACGCGCTGGTGGGAAATCGTGCGACGAACTGGAATCCCATTCACGAATCGGCAGTGAGTTTCCAAGATAAACCGACGAGCCCTTCATGCGTTTTGAAATCGCATAGATCATGCCCTGCTCAGAATCCGGATACTTGTCCAGAAGCTGACGAATCTGCGTGGCGCGAGCCGCGTCCTCGATATTCACCTTCACGTTTTCGTGATGCGGGTACGAAAATTCCACCTGACTTAGCAAATCCAAAGAATTGCAGTGCTGAACCGGACGGCTCAGGCCCGTGAAGTGATTGAAGCTGACCGAGAACACCGGAAGTTCTTTGTACTTGTCTTCCAGATCACGCCACACACGCGCAGTCGGAATACCACCGATGCGCAGTATGGAATCACAAACACCCATTTCCAAAACACGATGAATCATCTTTTCACCGGATCTGATTTCAACATCTTTCAAATCCGGATGACCGCGCAGACTGGAAATACCTTCGCAATAAACCGGCGCTTTGTACTGCTTCAGGAAATCCAGAACCGTACCGTAAGCTTTTTCCGGCAGGATGCCCACCATCACCAAGGGTTTGTGGGTGTTGACGAAAGTTTCCATTTCTTTCAGCGTGCCCAGCGGAATTTGCACTGGCAGCTTGGTGCGCTCAGAAACACTTGGAATGTGAATTTGCGGAACCGGACCGTCGATCAGCGGCTCTTCAAAGCTGACATTGACGTGAATTGGTTTTTTCCAGGAAAGCGACTTGAATGACAGATGCGAGTTTTCACTGTCCAGGTCCAAAGCCACTTCGTTGTAGTAAGAGAAAATACCAACCTGTTCAATCGTCTGCGGCGCCCCGGAACCACGATAGTGTTTCGGACGATCCGCCGTCACCATGATCAAAGGCAAAGAGGAATAAGTGCCTTCCACTGCCGCGGGCAGCAATTCCGCCACGGCCGTTCCGGAAGTGGTGATCACCGCCACCGGACGACGGGTGCTGGCGATACGGCCCAGAGCAAAGAAGCCTGCGGCACGTTCTTCAAAGAAGGAATAAACTTTCAGGTGCTTGCATTCATCCAGAATGTGAACCATCGGGCTGTTGCGGGCGCCGGCACAAAGAATGAATTCTCTGACCCCGGTGTGCACCAGTTCCTGAATGACTTTTGCTGCAAGTTCCATGTTTGTCATACTTCAAGCCCCAATATCTTTTTCACGGACAGACGCTTTTGGAAAAGCTCCCGCCATTCTCTTTCCAGTTCACTGGCTGCGACCACGCCGCAACCGGAACCAATCATCGCAGAGTCTTGACTCCACTGCAAATTGCGAATGCCGACAAGACACAGGGCCTCCTCAGGCCCCATAAAAGCCACCGGCCCGCCATACCAGCGACGCCCCTGCTGTCCTGGCAATGCCTGCATCCAAGTGTAGCCCGCGGACCGTGGCGCCACCCCCAAGGCCGGCGTCGGATGCAGGGCTTTCACCAGCTGCACAAAATCCGGCTGTTTCTGGCAAACCACGCTGATGTCGGTTTTCAGGTGATACAGGGTTGGCAGTTCCAGAATATACGGCGCTGAGGCCCGCACGGTGCCCCAAGCAGACAGACGCTCGGTGATGTCTTCCACCACCAGACGGTGTTCATACATTTCCTTTTCATCATTCAAAAGCGATTCACGCTCGGTGCTTTCACTTTTTGGGCAGGTGCCCGCCAAAGCCATGGTCTTTAAAACACCTTTGGAAAAATCAAAGAGTGTTTCCGGCGTCGCCCCCAGCACACCTTCGCCGTCTTTCCAGAATCCATAAACAAACAACGTCGCCGGAGCTTCAGACAATTTCAGCAACAAGCGCGCACGATCCCCCGCCGTCACCGTCTGCGCCGAACGCGCAAACACCACCGGCACGGCTTTCTGAATTTCGTTTTTTTCAATGCGGGACTGGATCACAGAAAGGGCTTCGGCGAAGTCCTCCAAGCGGGGTTCTTCCCATGGTGCGGTCATTAAGGGCTCCGCAGTACGAGGCCCTTGAGCCAAGTAGACCTCACAAATGCGACGCAAATCCTCTGTCGACAGCACGTGGCGGGCTTTCCCGAACCAGCGAGCCGGGGTCGTCAGATCATAGAAATCGGGGCAAAATACTGAAATTTCGACACTATTTGGGGTTGGTTCCGCAGCGAAAGGCCCCTCAATGAGAATCCATTGGTTTCCATGTCGCAAGAGGGCCCCTGCCTGCAAAAAGTTTGTAATGCCTTCGAGCGTTATGCTATTCTGCCGATCCACAAAAGGACCCTCTTTTTTCAACTTAGTAGTTGTGAAAATGTTAAAACAAGGGCGAGAAGAAGTTCGTATTATGGAAACGCAAACTATGCAAACAAGTCCCTCAACCCAAATTGTCAATGTCGGCGGTTTTGATATCGGGGGACCTAATTTCACCGTGATCGCCGGCCCTTGTTCTATCGAAAGCCAGGCACAGTTCATGGAAACCGCTTCCGGTGTAAAAGCCGCGGGCGCACACCTGCTTCGTGGTGGCATCTGGAAAATGCGCACCTCCCCAACGGCTTTCCAGGGCCTGGGCGCAAACTCTTTCGACATGGTTCGCACTGTTTGCAAAGAACTGAACATGAGCCTTGTGTCCGAAGTGACTGACATCCGTCAAATCGAAGAAGTCTACGATATCGTGGAATGCTTCCAGGTTGGTTCCCGCAGCATGCAAAACTATGAGCTGCTGAAAGAACTGGGCCGTCAGAAAAAACCTGTGTTGTTGAAACGCGGCCTGGCTGCCTACATCGACGAATGGATCAAAGCCTCTGAATACGTCACCAAAATGGGCAACCAGAATGTGATCCTGTGTGAACGTGGTATCCGCACTTTCGAAACTGCGACCCGCAACACTCTGGATCTGAATGCTGTGGCTTTTGCCAAAAAGAACACGCACCTTCCGGTGATCGTGGATCCTTCTCACGCAGTGGGCATCCGCGCTTTGGTTCCGGATCTGGCTTATGCAGCCGCCGCTGTGGGTGCCGATGGCATCATCGTCGAAGTTCACCCTCGTCCGGCAGAGGCTCTGTCTGATGGTATGCAGGCACTGACCCTGAATGACTTCTCGGTGATGATGAAGAAGCTTGATAGAATCCTGACGGCTATCGACCGTCCACTGCACAAAGCGCACAAGGCGGAAGTTTATGTCTAACGGTCACTCTCCAAATCCTGAAATCATCAGAAGCATGTTTTCCAAAGTGGCGGCGAACTATGACAAGGGCAACAACGTCCTTTCCATGGGCATCCACCATCTGTGGAGAAAAAAACTGGTGAAGTACAGCGGCGCCAAAGCCGGTGATCAGGTTTTGGATTGTGCCACTGGCACAGGCGACCTGGCGATTGAGTTCAAAAAAACTGTCGGCACTGGTGCTGTAACTGGAACTGACTTCTGCGCAGAAATGCTGATCCCGGCTCCGGGCAAAGCCAAAGAGCGCGGTCTGGACATCACTTTTGAACAAGCCGACGTGACCCAGCTTCAGTACGCTGACAACAGCTTCGATGTTTCCAGCATCTCTTTCGGTATCCGCAACGTCGGTGATCCGGTGAAAGCGCTGAAAGAAATGGCGCGCGTCACTCGTCCGGGCGGCAAAGTGATGGTTTTGGAATTCGGTCAGGTGAACATTCCGGTGTTCGGTGCGCTTTACAATTTCTATTCCCAGAACATCCTGCCTAAAATCGGCGGCATCGTAACGGGCCAGAAAGAAGCTTACGAGTACCTGCAAAAATCATCTGCGGCGTTCCCTTGCCGTGAAGGTTTCCTGGATCTGATGAAAGAAAGCGGCGCTTATTCCAAAATGGAATACATCACCCTGACCGGTGGTATCGCTTACATCTATAAAGGCACCGTAAAATAATTTATGAAATTCCTATTGGGCGTTCTTTTGATGGCAGTGGCTTTTCCCGCAACTGCCGCAGACACCGTATGGTCTGCGGTTTTTGAAAAAGCGCGTCCCGCCATCCCGGTGATCCGCTCTAAAGGCGGCGTTTGTTCCGGCGCCCTGATTTCCCCAACTGAAATTCTGACGGCCCGTCACTGTGTTTTTGATCTTCGTCCCATCACCGTTCAATGGCTTGAAAACGACAAAGTCGTGACCCAGCAAACGGCCACCATCAGCCGCTGGGATAAAGACAATGATATTGCGATTCTGACCTTGGATGCGCCGGCCAAAGCAACTCCGTTGACGTTTGCAAATCTTGCTTCGATCAAAGTCGGCCAGGAGTGCGCCACCATTGGCCACCCTTTCGGCACCCGACTTGATTTCGATACGAATCTGAACAACGACATGCTTTTTAACTTCACCAAAGGCATGGTCACGAAAATCAATTCTGACAAAAACTTCCTGACCGACATGTCGGTGTCCCCGGGAAATTCCGGCGGTGCGGTTTTGAATGATCAGGGCCAAATCATCGGTGTGGTTTCCGCCAAGTACGTGCGCAAAGCTGCTGGCAGCATCGGGCGCATGATTCACCCGGCGAAACTGGCGATGCTGAAAGACCAGCCGTCCCGCACGTTCACCTCCCAAGACGCCAAAGCCAGCTTTGATTTGAACGTAAAAGAAACCTTCGTCAGCCTTCACCACAACGGCAAAGAAATTAAGGACAATGCCCTGGCGTTGGACCTAAGCATCTGGTTGCGTGACCGCTTTCTGGTGGGTGTGGAACGTTCCGTATCTTCTTCCAAAGAAGACATCGAATACCGCGGTTTTGCTTTGGCTTATCGCTGGTACTTTGAAACCTCGAACTTCCTGCCGTTCTATGCCGGTGCTGGTTACAAGCGATTGACGTTTGAAGAATACAACGAACGCAACTATGCCATGATCTATCTGTCAGGCATGGGCTTTAACATTGAAGCCGGCATGAGCCCGCAGGATTCTTCCGAAACCTTCCTGTCTGTCGGAATCAGTATTTTCTAGTAATTCATGGCCAGCATTCGGCGATGGTCCTGGCGAGGTCCCACAGGTGGGGCCTGCCCATGCTGTCTTAAAACCTCATCATAACGCATGGTTTGGATCTGCACTTCAGGTTTTGGTGGTGTTGGATCAGGAATATACTTCTTCGTTGGGCATCCCCAGAATGCCAGTCCTACGAACACTAACAGTAGGAAGAAGATAGCTGGTTTCATGCCCCTATTGTCCTCCCAGGCATCAAACAAAGACAGCTGTATTCAAGCACTGGCACTTGATAGGGATTTTCAAATCGTTGGGCTGGTTTTAAATAAAAAAACACGGTCTTTCGGACCGTGTTTTTAAGAGTTTATTATTTTCTGTATCTGGAACCTAGTAATGCCAAGGGAATTTAGAGAAATCCTTCGGACGTTTTTCAACGAAGGAATTACGTCCTTCCACCGCTTCTTCAGTTCCGTAAGCCAAGCGAGTCGCCTCTCCGGCAAACAGTTGCTGACCCACAAGACCGTCATCGATCATGTTGAAACCATACTTCAGCATACGCATCGCTGTCGGGCTTTTTGAGTTCATTTCTTTTGCCCATTCCAACGCCACTTTTTCAAGATCCTTGTGCGGAACCACGGCGTTCACCATGCCCATATCGAAGGCCTCTTGAGCCGTGTAATTGCGCCCCAGGAAGAAAATTTCACGCGCGCGCTTCTGACCCACCATGCGAGCCAGGTACGCCGAACCGTAACCGGAATCGAAGCTTGCCACGTCCGGGTCCGTTTGTTTGAAGATCGCGTGCTCTTGGCTGGCGATCGTCATATCACACACCACGTGCAGGGAATGACCGCCGCCCACGGACCAGCCGGGAACAACCGCCACAACCACTTTCGGCATGAAACGAATCAGACGTTGAACTTCCAAAATGTGCAAACGACCCAAGCGCGCCAGATCCATTTTGCCTTGAGCTTCTTTTTCTTCGTACTTGTAGCCGTCTTTACCGCGAATGCGCTGGTCACCACCAGAACAGAACGCCCAGCCACCGTCTTTCGGGGACGGACCATTGCCTGTGATCAGAACCACACCAACATCCGCAGAGATACGAGCGTGCTCTAAAGCGGTGTAAAGCTCGTCCACCGTTTGCGGGCGGAAGGCATTGCGCACTTCAGGGCGATTGAAGGCAATACGAACAGTGCCCTGATCTTTAGCGCGATGATAAGTAATATCCTTGAAGTTAAAACCAGGAACTTCCGTCCACCACTCTGGATTGAAAATATCAGAAACCATTTTAGTACCTCTTGTTTGAATTTATTTAGAGGCATCAGATGCAAGGCGAGAGGAGGAAGCCGTACCAGAGGTACGTCGACGACAATCAACGCCGCAGCTGATGTCTATAAATAAATTCTAGATGCGATCAGTTTTAGACCACAAATAGTGGTCTGCCAACACCAGCCATGTCATGGCCTCTAACACCGGGATCGCGCGGGTCACGATGCACGGGTCATGGCGGCCTTTTTTAGCCACATCCAGAATCGAGCTTGTGGGTTTGAAAGAAACCCGCAGCAGAATGCTTTCCCCGGTGGAAATTCCACCACGGATACCACCATAGGCGTCCTGCGGCCCCTGATGGAACTCGGTGCCTTTAACTTCGGCGGACTCAAAGCCCAACCCCAATTCAAAGCCGTTGGTGGCGCCCACACTTAAGAAAGCCATCGCCAGATCGGATTTCAGTTTATGAAACACCGGCTGACCCAAATGCGCCGGAGGATTCTGAATCAGAATCTCAGCCACGCCCCCGTGGCTTTCCCCGTTGTCCTGGGCTTCCTTTAAAAGGTCCGCCACTTCCTGGTCACGGCTGGACGGGAATCTTGCCTGGAATGAATCGATGTCTTTCTTACTGACTTCTTTACGTTCAGCATCGGTCAAAGTCATCGGGCCGATTTGCGAGGCATAGCCAATCACCTTGGTCGGCGCACTGACGTGTTTCATCATCATCTGCGCCACCGAACCCGCCATCACACGGGACACGGTTTCACGCCCGGAAGATCTACCACCGCCACGATGATCGCTGTGACCGAATTTATTCTTCCACATGTCGTCGGCATGACCTGCGCGCGGGGAATTTTTGATCGCAGAATAGTCCTGAGATCTTGCATCCTGATTGCGCACGATGATCGCCATTGGCGTACCCAGGGTTTTGCCGTCGAAAACGCCGCTAAGGACTTCCGGGGCATCTGTTTCCTGGCGGCCGGATACAACCTGACCTGAACCATGATGACCGGGACGACGACGTTCCAGTTCTTTTCTTAAAAGACCTTCGTCAAAGTTCACACCGGCTGGACAGCCGTCAATCACCACGCCCAAAGCGGTCCCATGACTTTCACCGAAAGTCGTGATCACAAAACGGGAACCGAACTGACTTGCACTCATGCGTTCTCCTCGGACTTACGCCAGAACATTCTTTGTCCTTGCGCCTGGGCTGTGAACATCACAAGCCCGGACTGATAGTTGGCGCCACAGCGCTGGGCATATTCACGGCCCATGGAATCTTCTTTGTAATTTAAATCAAACACCATCGCCGGGCTCCAGTGCGCTGGTGGCATCTGGGTTTCAGGTCCGCGCGGGGCCGCCCAGATCACAATCTTGGGCGAAAGGGTTTCGGCGTCTTCAGATCCCGTGCGGGGCTTTCCCGTGCGTGAAGAAACGAAGCTTGCATGCGGCACCGCTTTTTCAATCATTTCCAGCACGCCACCGCCGCCCCAAACGAAAATTTCTTTTTGCAAAGGTGCGATCATGCCGACCCCTTCGATCAGTTCCATAAAGCCCTGATCATCAGTGGACGTCCCCTGCCATGATTTGATCTTTTCATTCCAGAAAAGAGTGTTCACGGCTTTCAGGGATTCATGCTTGCAAACTTTGGCGGCATTTTCTTTGTGAGGTGACGTGACCGCCGCATAACGAAGACCCATGCCTTGCACCACCAGGAAGGCTTGATCCCATTCTTCACGGGAAATCGCCACGGCAAAAACCGGCAGGTTCATTTTGTGGAAGAAGTCAGAATGCTCTAGCGGAGTAAAACTATGACGAACAGGATCGCCCAGAACCGCCGCAAAACCATTCACCACCGTCGGAGTCATCATCCACGCCCACAGCGACGGCTGATCACCCGCGGTGCCGTCCCCTTCGCGCCAGAAATTAATCAGCTGATGGCCTTTTTGCAAACGTCGGTACCATTCCCAGCGCCCGTCCGGGGATCTGGGAAGGAAGCTTCGTTTGGACGCTTCGGCTTTTTGCCATTCGTGGCCTTTCTTCAGATCACTGAAGGTGTCAACCATCGGGGCATACTTTAAATGCGCGGCCTTCTTTTCAAACTGCTGCCACAGTTCTTTGAGGGATTCATCGTGCAAAGACAGAACCAATTTATCAGATGAAATCACACGCAGCAGATCTTCCGGCGATCCCAGTTCGACCGCCCAGTCGATCCAGGCCACGCGGTTTAAAACGGCGATCAAAGGTTCCTGCATCAGGGCTTCAGCATTTTCAGGGGCTTTGCGGAAAGAATAAAGCAGGCGCTCGCTGGCCATTTCCTGCACCACACGCTGAATCTGATCAAAAGTCAGCAAGTCATCGCGCAATTCAAATAAGCCCACACCACGGTTCAGGAAGCGGGCTTTAAAAAGTTCCCAGCGTTTTTCGGTGACAAACACCTCCGCCGGAATCGTCACTGCACCGCCGATGTCATGCAGATTGTGAGTCAGAAGAGCTTTTTCAACGGCCATGGCGTGATGGCGATTTTCAAAAAGACCTTCCGGCATCAGATAGACTTCATCGGCTCGTTCACGATAACGGGCTTCGCGCACAACGGCGCGCTTGTGGAATTCTTCAAGCGGAGACAATTCCGGGTTCAGGCGTGGGCGGTTCAAGAAGATTCTACCATCAAGATCGGTGTTACGACGAACCCACAGCACGCGCACGTTTTCTGGGATCACAGACAGATCAAAGCCCGCCCCCAGCACCAGGAACATCTGCGTGTGGGGCTTTTGCAAAGTCTCAAGGAAAAGCTGGCGCTCCAACTCGCGGAAATAGGCCTCGCCGTGCTCTAAGAAAAGTTCGGGGATGGTTTTTCCGATTTTTTCTTCGATGGATTCATCCAGGTCGATGATTTCCGCGGATTCGTCTCGCAGGTATATCTGCAGACGCTTCATCATTTCAGTTTTTCCGGTTCCGCGGTGGCCAACGACGACTGTAATCATGCCTTGATACCTATCATGTCCCAGAACTCTGGAAAACTCTTATTGATGGCCTCGGGGTTTTCAATGGTGATGTCATGGCCTTTTAGCTTCATCAAAGTGGCCGCCATCACCATGCGGTGATCCTGATCGGAATCAAAAGTGATGCCTTTTTTAAGGCTTTGCTGGGGGTTGCCGTGAATGATCATGCCATCCGGCAAGACTTCATGGGAAATGCCCAGGCGTTCAAACAAATCAGCAATCTTGGCAATACGATTGCTTTCTTTCGCCGCCAAGTGAGGCGCATTGTAAAGCTTGGAGCTGCCGTTGGCCCAACTGCAAAGCACCGCCAGCACCGGGAACAGATCCGGGGACTGATAAAGATCCCAATTCACCGCACGCAAGCCTGTGGAAGGCTTTACACACAAAGCACCTTCGAACATTTCTGTTTCGATGTTCATTTGTTTGAAGATCTCGACAAAGACTCCGTCAGGCTGGGAACTTTTCACCGGATAGTTCAAAAGTTTGGATCCGCCCACCAGGGCGCCAGCAGACGCCATGGTGAAGGCCGAACTTAGATCAGACTCGACACGGTATTCAAGCTTGCTGATGCGCTGGCCGGCAGGGATCAGGTACTTGTTACTCTGAACCTGCATGCGCATGCCCAATTCTTTCAGCATTTGCACGGTCAACTGGAAGTAAGATTCAGAAACCTTGTCGCCGACCAGTTCAAATTCCATATCAAAATCCAAAAGCCAGCAGTTCAGAATCAAGGCTGAAGCATACTGACTGGATTCAGAAGTGTTTACTTTCAAAGGAGTGCGCGAACGCTTCCAGCCTTCAGACACCACGAACATCTCGCGATTCTTGATTTGGGTTTGCACCCCCAACTGGGACAAAAGATCCAACAGTCCTTTTTGCGGTCTTTGCAACAGGCGAGGAGTGGCCTGCAACGTATGAACCCCGCGCATGCGGGACGCCCGAAGCGCCATAAAGCGGAACGTGGTGCCGCCTTCGCCGCAATCAATACGACTGCGTTCGCGGATTTCTTTAAGACCCTCGCGCATGTGAACGACGTCGTCACATTCTGAATGCCCCTGCAGATCCAGCACCGGGAAATAGCTTTTTACGATCAAAGCGCGATTGAAAATGGATTTGGAACCAGGAATCTCGCCCTGAAAACGGAAATCAGCCATTGAGTTCATCTTCCTTCTGGCGGCAGACTTCCACCAGGATGTCATCCACGCTGACTTCACGCACGACACAGTGGCCGGGTTTTTTTAAGAAAACGAAACGCAGAACTTCGGACGAAGTCTTTTTCTTGTCACTTAAAAGCTGCTTTCTGAATTCACGCAAAACCGATTCTTTGGTTTGCAGCAATTCATCACGCACTGGCGACAGCAGATAACCCATCACCGGGGACAGCATCAGTTTTTCGTATTCAGCCGGTGTGATGATTTTTTTATGCAGGCTGAAACGCAAAGCAAACTCCAGCCCGTAATTGATCGCCACTCCGTGCGGCAGTTCGTACTGGGTTTCCAGCACGTGACCCAAAGTGTGCCCCAGATTCAGGATATGGCGATGACCGGATTTTTCCTCCGGGTCTTTGGCGACAACCTTGTATTTGGCATCAATGGAACTGGAAAGATATTTCCACAGTATCGCCGCGTTGACTTCATATTCTTTGGACAAATCCCGCCACAGCGGTCCCCCGGCAATCAAAGCGATCTTTAACAGTTCGCCAAAGCCTTCAAAGGCCCGGACATCCGGCTGAGCCATCAACAGCGAACGGGATAGGACAATTTTGTCGGCAGGATAAAATGTACCGATCTGGTTTTTGGCAGAGCCCACATTCAAAGCCGTCTTTCCACCGTGAGCAGAATCAATCGCGGAAAGCCAGGTGCTAGGCATGTGCACCAAACGCACGCCACGCTTCAGGATGCTGGCAACAAAGCCACCAAAATCCCCGACGCTGCCGCCACCGGCCACCACCACCGTCAAACGACGGCTGGAAGCGCCTTCACACAGCTTCACAATCTTGGTGATATGTTCTGGAAAGTTTTGAACGGATTTAAGGGCTTCCCCGGCCTTCACCGAATAACGCAGCGGAAACTGCGCCATCCATTTTTTGAAGGCTTTGGATTTACGAGGCAGGATCTCGTCGTAGATCAACAACAGCTCTTCCCCCAGGTCAGCGGGACGAGGCAGTTCCGTAGTGAAGAGCAGTGCGCTTTTTTTCATTATTTTTCTTCTGACAGGTGGGCTTTGGCTTTGCCGTAGGAATCAGAGATTGCATCCCACGCTTTGCTCATGCCGTTTTTCATTTCGCCCCAGGCTTTGCCTGAGCTTTTTTTCATCTTCGCCAGATCTTTCTTCATTTCTTCCTGCTTTTTTTCCAAAGCTTTGATCTGGTCGTTGTACTCGGCTTTTGCTTCGCCGGATTTCTTGGAGGCAGCTTCTTTCATCTCGGCGATCTCTTTTTTCATTTTCGCCAGATTTTCTTCCATGTCTTTTTGGAACTGCTCTTTTTGTTCTTTGGTGTAATCAGCCGCAGCGGTCGCTGCTTCAGCGGTTTTGGTTTTCACTTCGTCAGCGGAAGTGGCAAAGGACTGGGATACCAGGGACAACACTACAAAAGCAGCAGCAATAGGACGCATAAAAGGTCTCCTTACGACGGAGACCAGTTTACAACGGGGCCTTATTTTACTTCAACAATATTGAGCTGATGCTGCTCGGCCTTGACGCTGACAGGCTTCTGATGTTTCAGACTTTCTTCCAGCTTTTTGCGGTAGGTCTCAAAGTTGATGACATCACGATCCAGATAATAGGTTCCGGCAGTTTTCACAAAGACCACCAGCAGCCCGTTGCCATCGGCACGGATGCTTTTTACGGTGTCTGCGGTGATGGTGGAGTGTTCACTTGCGACCAGACGGATCGACGGACCTGCCTGCGCAAGATTCAAGCCTGTAAAAACGGGTGCCACGAAAGCCACCACAACAAGCCATCTCATAAATCCTCCCTGTGAATAATTGAGACCTTCTTATATCTTAGCCAAGGTCCCCAGCGAAGACTAGAGCTTTTACCCTTGCAGGCTTGATATAAAACACCGGGATGGATCTATTTTGGACGCCTCCCGAAGGAGTTAAACCAGGTTCCAGTTGATTTCGCCAATACCCTTGGATTTCAGATAGGCATTGGTTTTGGAGAAAGGCTTGGTCCCAAAGAACCCGCGGTGAGCGGACAACGGCGACGGATGCACGGCCTCAAGCACCAGATGTTTTTTGCGATCCACGAAGGACGCTTTTTTCTGCGCGTAAGAACCCCACAGGATGAACACCAGATTTTCTTTTTCCTCGTTCAGCACGTGGATGATCTTGTCGGTGAACTCTTCCCAGCCTTTACCCTGATGGGCAGCAGCTTTGCCGTCCTCGACTGTCAGCACAGCATTCAGCAACAGAACACCTTCCTGGGCCCACTTAGTCAGTGAACCGCTTTGCGGAATGGTCGCACCCACGTCGTCGTGAAGCTCTTTAAAGATGTTTCTAAGCGACGGCGGAAAACGAACGCCGTCTTGTACAGAAAAACAAAGTCCATGCGCCTGGCCGGGGCCGTGATAAGGATCCTGCCCGACGATCACCACTTTCACTTTGTCAAAAGGAGTCAGATTCATCGCAGCGAAATAGTCATCACCACACGGATAAATTGTCTTACCCGCTTTGTATTCAGCAGATAAAAATTTATTCAGCTTCTGCATGCGCTCGGTTTCAAATTCGAGGTGAAGATGCTGCTTCCAAGATGAGTTTAGTTTGATTTCTGAGTTAATATTTTCCATCTCAATCTGACACAAGTCCTTGGTCCAGCTTCGGGATTCTAATGCAAACCTATTCGATTTCAAATTATTTTTTCGGTGCCAGTTTTCTTGACCAGACAAAATTCGACCCCATTGTTACACTATAACTACGAGGAAAAGGAGGCCGCCTATGACGACCCTTCTCAACCCCACCATTGAGCTTATTGAGCAAAATCCTGAGGTTAAGTCCTTTATCTACCAGCAGATCGCAGAGTTTGAACACTTTGTGACTCCACAGACTGTGGTTGCGGTAGTCGCCCGGGATCCCCGAAAACTTGCGCTCCAGTATGAAACAGACGGGCGCGAATTCACCCGCGAGGGCCTGAAGAAACTGTATCGTATTGCCATCGTCTTAAACGAGGGCGGCGCGAAGGCAGAGGCCGAAGGCGTCCACGAGGACATCTTTGAAGCCATTAGGCTTGCCAAAGACAACCTTATGCAAAAGTTAGTTGCGATTCAGGATTCTGTCGTCAGTCAGCAGGACCGAATCATCGAAATCAATCATTACTTGCAACATCCGGTTCTTCATTAAGATAATGGGGCTTCAGCAAGGAGGCCCCACAAACACATCAGAAAAATTTTCCCATCATAATCAGGGAAAGATTCTGTACCAGTGTTTTTGTATCCATGAAATAGTTCGGATAACTCATTTCTAGTTTTTTCAAATCTCCCGTATTTACCAAAACCACATTGATCAATGTGTCTTCAAAGTATTTTCTTTCAAGATCCAAATACGCCTGGACGGCGGCATCAAACTGACTCGCGCCATAAGTTTCGAGCGAGATTGTGTTCTCCCGCGAATTAAGCAGAATTAAACTATAGTGACCTTTTCTACCCTTCGAAGAACTCTTTGAAATCGTTTTATAAGCAGCAGTGTATACGCTGAGGTTTTCGATCACGTGCAGCTCACGGATTTCCTTTTGAACTTTCTCTATCAGTTCAAGCTTTGACATTTCCTTATGAGCTTTTAGAATCGGCTTACTTTCCTTGATCGCAAACACTGAACTCAGTAAAGCGAAAAACTCCAACCACCTGCGATTGCCTTGTCCCGACTTGAACGAACTGTTCTGAAGAGTTCCAAACACCTCGACACCCGTCGCCCAGATATGCTGCAACTGGGATCTGAATTGCAATTCCAAAAAAAGACTCGGGGTCTTAGACAATTTGTAAACCAAGTGAATGCTTCGGTAACCATCCGGCTTTGGGTTTTCAATATAGTCATCAAGAGAAAACAGCGCATGCTTAGACTTGGATCTCTTGTACAAACCGAGCAACTCATACACTTCTTCGGTAGATTCCAAAATCGCTCTTAAGCCGCCAATATCCTGCATGGCGGATAATCTCATTGTTTTGTGATTGGAAAGCTTAAGCAGGATGGAAGGCGTTCTTTTCAACCGTTGTGCAGCAATCGCTCGATCGCTGATTTTCTGAATTCGCTGTCGCAGTACCGCCGCAAAAGAATCCAAGGGAATCGCATGATAGGCGCGCCAACTTGATAGCACTTCCAAAGCACTTGCAATTTCCTCATCCGAGCCGGATTTGCTCTTTAGTAGTTCGCCCGCTCGATCAATTTTTGCTTTGCTATACTCGAGTTCAACAGATCCCACAAAATTCCATTTTTTAAGAGTTTAAATCTGTAAGTTGTTGATTTTACTATAACTCGACTTTAGCTCAAACTCTAGAGCAATCTCTATAAATTAGCTATTTTTAAGAATTTAAACGTGTAAGTTGTTGATTTTGCTTATCTTTGAATTTTCATCTCTACTCCTCGTCAACCAGCACTGCCCTGCCCGCAAAATCAATCAATCCTTGCAACATGCAATTCCCAATTAAGATAATGGGGCTTCTGCAAGGAGGCCCTGATGTTCAATCCCAATATGCCTTACCGCAGCGTTGGCCGTTGCGGTCTTAAAATCGGCACCTATTCTCTGGGTGGATGGACCACCTTTGGTGGCACCATCAAAGACTTCACTTCCGTTCGCAGCATTCTGCGCCTGGCTTACGAAGCCGGAATCAATTTCTTCGACATCGCCGACATTTATGCCAAAGGCGAATCCGAACGCATCATGGGCGGAGCTTTAAAAGATTTCCCGCGCCACGAGCTGGTGATTTCCTCGAAAGTCTTCTGGCCGATGAGTGAAGACATCAACGACAAGGGACTTTCCCGCAAACACATTCTGGAATCCGTGAACAAGTCATTGCAACGAATCGGCACGGACTATCTGGATATTTATTTCTGCCACCGCTATGACCCGGAAACCCCGGTGGAAGAAACCGTGCGCATCATGGATGACCTCATTCATCACGGAAAGATTCTGTACTGGGGGACCAGCGAATGGACCGCCGAGCAAATTCAGGAAGCCATGGATGTCTGCGACAAGGGCGGATACTACAAACCGCAAGTCGAACAACCCCAGTACAATCTGTTAGTGCGCGACAAGTTTGAAACCAACGTGCAACCCAAAGCCCAACAACACGGCATGGGCCTGGTCACCTGGTCTCCGTTAGCATCTGGCATGCTGACCGGAAAATACGACAAAGGCGTCAGCGAAGGCCGCCTGTCGCGTATCGACTGGCTGAAGGACACCTTCTATACCGAAAAGAACAGTCAGCGCGTGTGGGAACTTAAAGGCATCGCCGACAAACTGGAATGCAGCCGCACGCAGTTGGCACTGGCTTGGACCGCCGCCCAACCGGGCGTCAGCAGCGTGATCTTAGGTGCGACCAGCATCGAACAGTTGCAGGAAAACCTTGGGGCCTTAAAAGTCGAAATCACACCCGAGATCGACAAAGACATTAAAAAGATTTTCGCTTACTAATGAGACACACCCAAAGGCTGCCGGAAATATTCCCGCAGCCTTTTTCCTTCACTGCTATTTGACTGTACCCGCCCTGATAGATCATCGAAAATGAAAAATCTAAATGCCCCCTCGAGGAGTCTTGATTGAAAGAAACAGTTCTCATCGCCCTGCTGACGTTAGCTCTAACCTCTTGTTCAAATGTACCAACACGCGAAGAGCGCTTAGAGGCTACGGAAAAAGCAACAAATCGCACTCTTGATCGAAATCAGGCCCTTTTCCAAGAATGCATTCAAGATGCAGTAAAGAGATCGCCGGGCCTGGATGGAGGGGCAACGCTTGTTTGGATTCAAAATGAAGATGGTTTTGTTAAAAATCCGCGTGTTCGCGATATGAACTTCAAGGACCCTGCATTTGAGGACTGCATTATCTCCAAAATCAAGGCGATGAAGTTCCCGCCCTCCGCGGAAGACTCCCGAACCAAGGTCAGCCTAGAACTAATCGTTAAATAAGCATGGAAAGACTTTAGACATAGTGGGAACCACGGCATCTTGCAACAGCAAAAAATGGGGCCAATGGCCCCATTCTAAAGCTATCTTTAGCCGTTACTAAGCATTACGGTACAATTAAAAAGACCATACTTCCTTGGACGCCATCATAGCCATCCGCACTGGATGCGAGATGATCCAGATAATGGTATGTGTACGGATACAGGTCTGTGCCCGGTGGGATTTCAACAGATACATACTGTACTTGATTCCAATCAGAGGGACTAAATGTTAGTACAACCGGCAACCCGTTCTGTCCGTTGACTCGCAAAATCGTCGTGTCGATTGTGACTTGGACAACACCGATAGGCTCGGCACTCAAAGAAACACCATACTGAGTTGGTGTTCCATCCAATGACAAATCCGCCTGTGAGGTATCGAAAAGAATGCTACCATAATCATCATTCATGACGTGAACATACACATCAGGAACACGTACGCCTTCATAGTCTCCACCAGATGCTGTATGAGTAATCTTAATAGCCTCAGTTCCGTCTACTATCGAATTATCAGCGGTAGTAAATAAAATTTGCTGAGGTGTGCTCCAATTACTAGGAGTAAATGTCAGAGACATCTGCGCGGATCGTCCATTTTTCGTCGAGAAGGTCACACGCGAACTTGGTGAGCTCGCAACAATTGTTACGTTCGCAGTCGGCTCTGTCGTAAGGGCTACAGAGTAAGATCCACTTGAATTTTCATAGGCGTAAATATTGGATTGATCAATATAAACCGGCGAAATTTCAACGACTTCAATAGTCAAATTCGCGGTTGCAACAAAAATTTTCATATCAGCATAAACGGCATAGAAGGCCGAGATAATAGCCGTTAGATCATCAACCTCCCGTTGGTAATATGCAATCAGTGCTGTGTTTGTTTCTGCATCACGTAGCTGTTCGTTCTTTGCTTTCATTAATGCGGCTTTATCAATTGCATCCAGGAGCGAATTAGCGTCTCGCTTATTTCGGATAAATAAGGACGCTGAAATCGCGTGGGAGCCAACTGTTAGCATTGAACCATCAATACTTGATTGATAATTAAGATCAGAATTCTTAACAAGGACCATAGGACTAGCCCCCAGTGTTGCCTCTACTTCTGATACAAATTCATAGGTCTCCGTCATTTCAGACGGATTAACTTGAAATGTTACAGTTCCACTTTCCCCGACAACAAATACATCATCAACTTTATCCGTTGAAATCTGCAACGGCGAAGACAGTCTATGCCCTTTCTTTACTTGGGTCGGGTAAACATAGAGCTCCTTCGTCTCCAACAAAGTTCGCCCCTGCTGCAGTTGAGTCTGCAAGCCCAATATTAATGCTTCGTTTTCGGAAATTGCCTGAAGCAACAGTGCTTTCTTCTCGGGATCAGTCTCCAAGCTATGCTTTTGACTTAAAAGGATATTTTCCTTTTGAAGAAGAGCAATACTGGAGTTTAAATTTAAAGCCGATGCACGATTCTGAAGGTAGGCCTTTACTTCCCAGTGATATGGGCTTGTATCGGGCAGAACTGGCGTAACCACAGCAAATTCAGTGTCAGAAAATTTTGTTAACTTAATGGCATCCGTATTCCAAGTCGCCTCCAAGTGAACTTCAGTCGCTGGATCGCTTGGGCTTGTTCTTACCGAGGCAAGAAGAACCGCTCTCTCCCCGACCACGTATTGTGTTTTGCCACTTTTAAGTTCAATAAACTGCGGATCTGCGAATGCCGCGGTTGCAAGGAATGTCATGATCGCAAAAATTGTTTTTTTCATCTTCAACTCTCCTAAGGGATAATCCCGTTCCCTTTCAGCGGATATAGAATTGGTGTTTGATATCCTCTTAATTTAAATGCAAGCGACCCTTCACAAAGCCCGTCAATATATGGCTTAAAATATGTCCGTATATCTATGGAACTGGAGCTAATCTTGTCATTATTGCCGACAGAGAATGGGAAGCCTGGCCAGAATTCTCCGTCTGCCTCAAAGCATCCCTGCAAATCTGCGTCGACATCTTCGACTTCAGTCAGCCACTGCCCGGTAGATAGAGAGTAGAAGTCCTGCATAATGTTGATAACAAGGGGCGCAGAGGTTGCTCCTTCCTCAACGTCACCAAAATCCAATAACTTTGAAGGATTGTATAGGCTTGGCAGTTTCTGAGTTTCAACCACTGTAGAAACAGAATTATTCGCCAGAGAACTGAAATTCCACGTCAACATAGCTGAGGATGAATTTCGTACCCCAAAATTCCCATTCTGCTTCACTTTAAGATAAACATCTGCACTGCCCTCAGCCGGCACAACCACGCCGCTACCCATGTCCATCTCGAAGACACCACTAGTACCATCGATATACGTAAAGTCTGGTGGCGTAGATACATAGATTTCAAGCGATGATCTATTTCTAAGTTCAAATTTTGTAAGGCTATCCTCGTCATAGACCCCATTTACGGGAACCACTCCAGAGTTTGCGATCATCTCCACGTTAGTTTCACCCATCCATTGATGTTCGTTGTAAACGGTATGCATAGTGAGCGTGGGCTCTGAACCGGAATATAAGCTGAGGTCAATTTTTGTAGCAAAGGCCTGCGGAGTCTTCATAACGACGGGAATACTTGAGTAAAGTCCGTCTTGCTTCCAATAACTAATAAACTGAAAGCTTAAACAACTGTTCCTAAGAATAGTCCCACGATTGGAACCGATTAAAAGGACAATGTCTTTTAGGTAAACCTGATAGTCGCCATCTTGCTCAAGGTTATTACATATTTTGAACATCCCGACATACGGCTTGTCCTTAGTAAAAGTACCAACGATTGAACTAGGAACAACGCTGATTCCTGCTTTTGGACCGATGGTAACTGTAGTCCAAGATGGTTTACTTTGCGTAGTACCACTGTAGACAACCAGAGATACTACGTATGTTCCCTCAGTTATTGCCATGAAGGTAGGAGTAGCTGTTCCGTAGCCATTCGTAATTTGCCCCTCGGCAGGGTCTGCATTAACGGGACGAGATTGTACACTCCAATCGTAGAACAAGGTCTCTCCGGGGGCCCCGTAAGACATGGAGCCATCCAACATCACCCCAACCTCAGAGGTGGTTGTCTTGGGATACCCGGCAAATGCGACGGGCCCAGAGCTACCAACAGAAGAAATGTCCCCTGCGTAATAAGCATTGTGCAATATCGTATTCACTGATTGACCGGCAACTTGCTTATTTAGAATAATGTCATAGATACCTTTGGACAGACCCGGCATAGTGAATGTGATCTCTCCATCCCCCACAACCATTTGGGACTCTTCGATGACAGTCTCCCCAATCTGCAAAGATGTCGTACCTAGCAGATTTGCACCACTCAGCACTACCTCAGTTCCGCCAGAAACAGAACCCGCATCAGGCACACACCCCGTCAGATTCGGATATGTCGTATTAGGCGCATCTTGCTTCAATACAAGAAGCGTATCTGTTTTCTGGGTGATTGGACGTTTGGAGGCTTCGATCATATTTTCTAAATCAACTTTTTGCGCCAATTTAGATTCCAATACGGCTTGCAACTGACCTTTTTTTACTGGATCGGTCTCTCTTTGATGCTCGGCAGTCAACTTAGCAATTTCCGCCTGAAGCGCCAAAAGAGACTCTTGGAGCGTCTTATTGGCTTCGATGTCTTCGAGATAGCCGCTAACCTCGACAGCCAACTTACCTTCTTGATGAACAGTAATTGGAAGTGAAGTCCACAATGTCCCGGCTCGGCGAGAAAGCTTCAGTTTCTGACCGCCAACTACTGCAGTCACACCCGATTTGATTCTTTTATTAGACTCAAAATCTGTTGATAGCTCGATGAGAACTGTGACCTTGTCTCCTTGCTTCGGCTGCGCGGGAGAATATCGAATCTTCGCAATGGTAAAATTGTCTTGAGTATTGAACTTTGAGATCGCATAAGACACTTTTTCAGTCGACTGCGAATAAATTCTTTTTGTTGGCGCCTTTGCATAGCTCGAACCACTATAAAGTAGCAAAGACGTCGCAATGAGTCCCTTCAGCATCACTTCCTCCATAAAACAATTACTGATTGCCTACGATTCGTCATGAAACAGAATTGCGTCAAATGATTTTATGTTTATCAAGAAAACTTGTTTACATGACGCAGGACCATCTACTAGTTCCATTAAAGAGTCTTGAGCCAGCAAACAAAAGTAACTACTGTTTACCTTTGAAAAACAGATTCGTATTTATGAGGACGTCTTATGATGAAATGGATTTCAATTATTTTTGTGACTTCACTTCTTTACTGCAATCACGCTCTTGCAAAAGAACTATTCATCCGGGAAGTGGAAACGACCACTAGTAAAGGATTGGTTCTTTCCCCGAAAAGTAACATCTATTTTGGATCCATGTTTATCAATCAGGAAATTGAAGTAACAATGATCTGGGAAGTCATTGGGGTTGGAACGGCTCAATTTACAAACTTCCAGATTACGGGCTCTGATAGATTCACTATTAAAAGCAATTCCTGTGATGGGGATGTCCCAGGAGGCTCTACATGCGGATATGTTCTTCTATTCTCATCTTTATCCCCTCTCGATGATGGCCTTTTTAATGCGACCTTTTCATTCAAATTTCATGGGGTTGATAACAGCGGTCCAGTCACTAAGGACCATATATACCAACTAAGTGGAAAAATTAAGAACTACCAAGAACCACCCAACAACCCCAAATGCAACGAAGGCTCGATCATTAAAGTTTCCAGTCAGTCTGTGAGTGAGTTAGTCCCCGTCGTGGGCGCACCGTTTTCTATGTACTACTCCTCTGACCACGCCCCACAGTTCGTAGTCCCGTACACCAACGTCAATCACCTGTCTTCCTTTAATCCACACGGATGGACCGTCTCGCTAGTACATCACTACAGCGTATCACAGCAAAAACTCTTCACCGGAACCGGTCAAATAAAACACGTCACTGCATATACAGACTCAGCTGGAAACTACAACGTTGTTGAGGGAGATGAAGTCTATGTTTTCAATACATCGGGACGACATATTCGCACACGCAGCTCATTAACCGGATACACCAAGTACACGTTCAACTATAGCTCGGGTTATCTTTCAGAAATCGTAGATTCATTTGGCAACACCAGCACCTTCACACGATCCAATGGAGTATTAAGCGAAATTCAGGCACCCTACGGTCAAGTAACCAACATAACGGTGAATCTTGACAATCTTATTTCTTCAATTACCAATCCGAACAACGAGACGTATTCCATAACTTACCATAGCAATACGGACCTCATTTCTACCTTTACAACACCAAGCGGCAGACGAACAGAATTCACATTCAATGCATCTGGAAAGTTAACCTTAGACAAAGGCGCTGCAGGAAACTCACAATCCTTTTCCGCGGTCCCAAGTGATTATGTGGAGTACATTGTAAAGAAAAGTGCATTGAACCGAGCTACAGAGTTCAGCTCTGAGAGACTAGCAGCCGGTAAGCACAAACAAACAGAATTAACACCTTACGGCTACCACACGACGACAGTCGAAAATACCGACAACTCTACAGATACAATCACGCCCCATTATCGAGAACACACAAAAACAAAGTACGATGAGCGATTTGGAGCCGCGCAAAAACGAACATATCTGCAGATATTCACCACAAATGAAAAGGAGAATCGCACAGAAATCAATCGTACGATTTCCCCATGGCCTCTTACAGAGCCGTTCGGTTACAATACTATTACGACCTCTACCAATAAAGATGGCGCGATTTACACTGAAGTCTTCAACAAGCAGAACCTGGAGTACACCACCACATCACCAAATGGAGCAACCTATAAAACCAAAATAAATCAATATGAGTTACCTATTCAGACTCAACTAGGAAGCGACACCCCAGTTACCATGGTATATGACAACCAAGGAAGACTTACTAACACGTATCAAGGTAGCGCGAACTCAACCAGCTATACTTACAGTTTAAGCGGATACCTCGAGTCGATCACTAATGCACGCAACGAAACTACTACATTTTCTTACGACAGTACAGGCCGTATTACATCAGAAACCACTCCGGACAACAGAACCACTTTGTATTCATACGATGCTGACGGAAACCAAACTGGCATCACCCCCCCAGGCAGACCAATTCATCTTTTCAGCTTCAATGAATTTGGCCTAATGGAATCGTACGTTCCGCCCGCCCCCCTAGGTGGCGGCTACAAGAATACTCAATATCAATATAACCTAGACAAGCAGCTTACCGCGATCATTCGACCGGATGGCCAAAGGTTGGAATATATTTATGGGGATACGGACGGACTTCTAAAAGAGATAGTAACCCCGTCAGGCAAGCAGTCGTATACGTACGAACCAAACTCGGACAGAATCAAAAGCGCCTTGTCTATCTATGGAGTACAAACTTCATTTGCTTATGGCGGAGTCAATACTACTAGCGAGACCCAATTTAGTCCTTTCATCGGTACAACAAAAATCCTCTTTGACTACAACAAGAAGAACCAAAGAAACGCCCGAATAATTGAAGGAAATAAATTTAAAACTAATCGAATCAACACATCCTATCGTCTCGACGGTAAGATTGCACAGGTTGGAGATCTCACGATTACCTACGATCAATCATCTGGTCGCCCTATTGGGACTAGTCTGCACAATATTAAGGAAACACTTTCTTATGATACCTATGGAAATATTCACACGTACGAAGCAAGGCTAGAAATTCCAAACCTGCCAGTAAAAACTCTATATTCATACGCCCTAGAAAGGGACCTAGCATTCAGAATCGTCGGAAAAAGTGAAACTATACAAGGTGTAACAACCCAATACAGCTATACCTATGACAGTGCAGGCAGATTGATCGAAGTCAAAAAGAACGGCCGCGTCACCAGCACCTATATCTATGACAGCAATGGGAACCGTACATCAGGATCCCATAGTGGCACCCCCTTCACCGCGACATTTGACGATCAAGATCGAATGATCTCATACAATGGCCAGCTCTTTAAATACACAGCCAATGGAGAACTTTCTTCCGCCGAATCCGCCATTGGGAAAATTTCCCAATTCGTTCACGATTCCTTTGGGCAATTGAAGGCAGTGCACACATCTATTGGATCTAACCTTAAATATTCTCTTGATTTCTACGGAAGAAGAATTGCATCACATAAAGATGGTAAGCTAGTCTATGAACGTATATATGAAGGCCGACATAGAATTGCTGTCGACTATACTCACCACAGCCAAACAGCGAAAGAATTTGTCTACCTAAATTCCCCAAATTCTCCAGAATACTTAATCATAGATGGTAAAATATATAAGTTCCTCAAGGATCACCTTGGCTCACCTCGACTGATCGTGGAGGCAATTCTTGGAACAATTGCGCAACGCCTTGATTATACGGAGTTAGGAAAAATCACTTTCGACTCAAATCAAGACTTCCAACCTATTGGTTTTGCCGGGGGACTAGTCGATCACGACACTAAGCTTGTTAGGTTTGGCGCAAGAGATTATGATCCAGAGGTTGGTCGGTGGACGAGCAAGGACCCGATTCTATTTAAAGGCGGTGACACGAATTTGTTTGGGTATGTGGAAAACGATCCCGTGAACTTCGCTGATGCGAGCGGCACTGGGCCAATCTTATCGGGCTTATGTCATTTGGGGTTGCCTATTGTCGCGGACTCAATAGGCAAGCAGGTTGCGTTGAAAATCACTGAGGATATACAATCCTTAGAGAAAGAACTCAGCTCCATTGATCAGCTTTGCCCCAAAGACGGAGGCGCTAGGAAGCTTGATCTCGAATCCACCCTCTCAAAACTGCGTATGGCACAAGCGGCGCTTCCTGCAATTATGACAGGGGCGGTGAATTATGGCGGAAAAAGTATTTGTGACCTTTTGAAATTCGCACCAGGAATATAAGGATTTTTAGGATGAAAAATATTGTTCCATCAGGGCCAAAGAAGGATTTACCGCAAGGTCGCGCTGATATTATCGGAAGTATGTGTGGGGTCCTTGGTGGAGCATCACTTATTTACTTTTGCCTATTATCTTATTTCTTCGGTTCCCCTCAAGTAGAGCAACTTATTATTTGCCAATCTGAATCTGGCAACTGCCGAAAGATATCTATGATATGTTTAGCTCTAAGTTTTGTGATTGGGATTGTCTGTATAATTATTTCCATAAGACTTAAAAAAAATTCTGAGCGAGAACACCGAGATGATTTCATAATAAGATAGTCACGGCTTGTTCGGAGCCCCTGAAGAACTATTTGAATTCAACGGAACATGAAAACGTCCGACTGAAGGTCGCCACAGTGCTCTTATCGCTGGATTGCTTATTTGTATTCTTCAAGAAAAATAGAACTATTCAGACTGTCCTACCACCCCATCGCGGGAATCTTACGGTACCCCGACGGAATCTCCGAACTCTCAGTCTTGATAATGATCTCATCCCCTTCGGTCTCGAATTCATCCGGGCCGAGGGTCAGGCTTAGGCGGAAGTCGCCTTTGTATTCCAGATTCAGTGGCAGGAAGCCTTTTGGTTTGTCGTCGATTTCCAGCTGCCCTTCAGACACATAACCTACAGGCGGCACGCGGTTCAGGCGCGGGTTTCTGACGATGATCTTCGTGGTGACACTGTTGTTGGCTCTTTCCAGAACATCGGTGGTTTCATCCACCACACTCAGAATGCACTCCAGATCCAGCACCAGGCTGTTGTTGTCGTGCTCAGCCTTCAGCAACTGGGACTTTTCAATCTCCATCATCAAATACTTAACCAAGAAACCCCTCCAGAAACATTCGCAGTATTCCATAACGCCTTGGCAGCGACAAGAATCACGGGAAAGTTTTTCACCTTGGATCCCTGCCCCTGTCGCCCACCTCTGTTTTTTGCTATGTTCCTGCACAGGAGTACCCATGAACCACCTGCTTGTACTTGCGATGCTTTTGTTCCCTGCCCTGTCCTGGGCCCATAACTGCCAAGAGTTTCTGACATCTGACTGGCCCGCTGACGAAGGTTATGCCTGCGAAGTCACGAAATCAGATCTTTCCAAACTGCAAATGCACAAGGTGGAAGTCTGTATTGGTTCGGTGCCTTACCGTGATGGCCAGCGCTACGCCAAGGCCGAACTGAAATACATCCCGCTTTCCCAGTACGAGAACATTTATAATAAATCCGAAGGTCTTCACACAAAGTTCCTGAACTCCACCTACATCCACGCGTGGGCCGGTGAAGAAATGCAGGAATCCGCAAAGTATCTGCAAATGAACGCCCTGGAAAAAGGGTCTTCCCTGCTGCACACCCTGGATGTCTTGAATCAATTGCAGTTGGATAAACAATCCCTGCAAGCCCGCCTTGTCATTCAATCCCGCGAACCGGCTTTGCTTTTCCAGAACGACTGGAACAAATCCTGGGACCTGCGCCTGAAATGCCAGAGAGTTTTCTGAAAAAATCTTAAAAAACAGGGCTGAAAAACGCCCTGTTTCCGATAATTTGTCGAATATGACACCTCCGCGCCGCGCAAATTTGTTTGTATACGGTTGGTTTTCATTAAGTTGTTGCAACCACAGATTCTTTGGAAATAACTTCACTGTGTTTCCCCGTATATGTTGCGAATAGGGCGCAGCGTTTCTACCAGGCACCTCAAATGCCTGACTATGGAGGTTCTTTGTGAAGTTGACCGCAGTTTCTCTTCTGGTGCTGGTGTCCACTCTTTGTGGCCAAATCGTTTTTGCAGCTCCTTCTTCCGGCGATGTTCCTTATTATGGCGAAAAATTCCACCACGATCTGGCGACTGGAATTTCCAACGACGATCTGAAAAAGAACATTCAGTTTGTCCTTCGCAGTTTCCACCTTCGTGTGAACGGCAGCTACGACCAAATCGTTAACGGCTGCAACGGCGACAACTGCTATCAGCACGTTTCCTTGGGTTACGACGGTGCCCGTACCTTCCTTCTGGGTTCTTTCTATTTGGTTGATGAAGGTCACGGCGAATATGCAGTGAAAGACGTTTACTGTGATTCCATCCGCGGCGCTGCTGACTTCCGCGGCGGCAATGCTCCGGCTCCGGGCAGAATTCCGGATGGCAACATCGTGAACACTGAACACACATGGCCACAATCCAAATTCTCTGGCCGCCACAACAAGAGCATGCAGAAAGCTGACATGCACCACTTGTACCCTACTGACAATGAAATGAACTCTATCCGCGGCAACAACCCATTCGGTGAAGTTGTTCAGGACAGAAAGCCTTTGAAGTGCAGAGTATCCCGCTTCGGTCGCGCTTCCCAGGGTGGAGCTGACGTGTTCATGCCACCGGCAAATCACCGCGGCAATGTGGCTCGCGCTTTGTTCTATTTCTCTGTAAGATATGACATGCCAATTGATTCCCGTCAGGAAGCAACTTTGCGTAAATGGTCCAAAGAAGATCCGATCGACGACGAAGAAATCAGCCGCAACGACGAGATCCACAAAATGCAGGGTAACAGAAACCCGTTCATTGATTTCGCGGGTCTTGAAGATTCTATCAGTGATTTCTAGAAAGCCCTGGAACTAGTGTTCCAAGGCGACAGGTAAAAAGCTAGTTGGAGAGGAGGCTGTGGAAGTCTCCTCTTTTTTTTGCTCGGCAGACGTTTCGTATTTCACCAACGTCCCGATGATATCCTGAAGCTGTTCAAACGGCGTCAGGTTCGGCGGCAGATTGTCCTTTAGTTCCATCGTCAGCACCGGGGTTTGACGCTCCACCCACATGTAACGACCCAAGGACCCCGGATAGTTCCCCAGGGATTTCCAAGGCAGGTAATCAAACTTTGGCGGTGCCTTCACTTTCGGTCCGTCGTAATCCAAAACTTTTAGCGGCGTGTGGACTGACACAATAAAGTCCGGCTGGAAGTCACCCAGGTGCTTCATCGCGCACTTGGTTTCAGGCTCACTGCCACCTTCTTTACCCGGGAAACGACGCGGATTAGATCCGGTAGAGCGTCTCCACGCGGTCAAAGCCCCTGCATCCCAATCTTTTGTTGGGAAGTTGCGGTTGATATCAATCTTGTTCGCGTTATAGCGGGTTTTGTATTTCACACCATCCGGGTTCAACACCGGAATCACACGCCAGGAATTGCGCGGGTCAATGCCCTCCAGTCGCTCCATCCAGTAACGGCCCACGGTGCCTGCCGGCGTTTCATCCCCGTGAATCATACTGAACACCAGAACTTTTTTCGCCCCTGGTGTGGAAGAGATCTTTTCATAGTGAAAAATCGGCTTCCCCTCAGCACTCACGCACTGAGTGTCGATTTGCACCTTGGCACAAGCCTGATGCAAAAGCTTGTCATCCCAAGCGCCAGGAAATTTTTTGAGCTCATTGATACAGTCTTGCTGAAGATCAGGGAAATTCGCCTTCGCCCCAACAACTGTCATAAGGATCGCGGAAAAAATTAATGCTTTCATAGTCCTCTTAACCACTCAGCAATCATTATCGCTGTGTCTGGCAATTCTCTCAAGATGAGAAAGTGGCTTTTTTTGAATCAAGCTGAGAATCCTTACAAATTGACTAAAGTCTTGCAGGCTTTCGTCCGTAAAAGAAAGGGTGTGACCATTAGGACTCAGTGTGGAGGCAAGTATGTTGAATAGAGGTAGTTTTAGTTTCGTAGCGATGCTGGTAATCAATCCCGTCGTGATACTGTTTTATCAAAACTGCTCGATGGCGCCAGTAAGCCACGCCAAAAACTCCACACCGATCCCTGTGATCACCCGCCAAGTGGCTTCCGAGTCACAGCCGGTGATTGCCGATATCAAACCGGTCTGTAAGGACGAAAAGAAAGAATGCCCACGTAACGAGTAACATTCGTTACGTGCATATCTGAATTCTTTATATACCTTTTACCTATGATGTCCTGCTTGTTACAACTAGCTCTCGAAGCATAGTTAGAAACAAGGAGGCTTCTATGAAACAAATCACTATCGCACTTGCCGCAATCATGGCTTTGGCAGCATCTCCTGCCCAGGCCTTTTTGTCGTCTCAAGACGAGACCACGCTGCTGGCAACCCTGAATCAGGAAAACCTGACCCAGGGAGTTCACTACAACGATATCCGCTGCTCGGTGCGCAATAAAAAGTGCCTGGTCAAAATGGAAATCAAATCTGAAAAGGCCGGCTGCCTGATCGAACATATGAACGACGTCAGCGATCTTTATACCGAATCCACAACTCGCGACAACCAAGTCCGCATGGTCCTGTCCCCTTACGCTGAACAAGCGCTGGCATCTTGCGTGGCAGGTCTGCTGTAAAGCTGGACTTGCCCGTCTTTGGAAGGTCTCCTAGCCTAAACAGCGCTAGGAGGATCCATGCTTAAGTACGTTATCTCAAGTTTGTTTGTTTCCATTCTTACTCTGTCCCAGGCGTCTGCTGCCGACAAAATCAAAATGTATTTCAATAAAGAAGAACTGACCAAGGTGATCGAAATTTATTCGAAGGCCACGGGTCAGAAATTTATTATTGATCCAGGCGTGCGCGGAACTATTTCAATCTTTAATCAAGAGCCGCTTGAACCGGCTGAAGCTTTCAATCAGCTTTCCATCGCCCATGCCACCCATGGCTTTGCTATCAGCAAGCAGAGCGACGTAATGGTGGTAAAAGCCGCACGCAATGTGCAGCGTGATTTGATCGAAGTCAGTTCTGAAGTTCCATCCGTATCCCCGCAGCGCATGTACACTTGGGTAGCGACGCTGAAGCACGTTTCTGTTTTGGATCTGAATCGTGATCTGCGCATCCTGCCTTCCCGGGATGGCGAGATGAATGTGAATGCGGCGGCCAACCAGATCATCTTCACGGATTGGGCGACAAACCTGAACCGCATCGCTGAAATCCTGAAAGCCGTTGATAAACCCGTGGACCCGGCGACCAAAAAGCTGGTGGATGCTTCCCGCCGCCATCATGGCCCTTCAAACGGCCCAGCGCACAAAGGCCCGACACCAAAGCATGACGAGGCCGGCAAAGCCCCTGAGAAGCAATAGAACCCGCTTCCAGCACGAAAACCGACGAAGGACTGGCCCAAGGGCTGGTCCTTTCTTTTTTTGAAAATAGGCTATTGACTTACATATAATTTACACTGTAAGTTCGTATGTAAGTTATGACGATGAAAACGCCCCTCCCACCACTGACACCTAAAGAAAAATCCGTACTCGAGTTTATCGAGGCGCACATCTTAAGTTCAGGAGTTTCGCCGTCATATCAAGAAATTAAGGATCACTTCGGTCTGGCTTCGTTCAACTCGGTTCAGAATTATCTGAAGCAGCTGACGAACAAGGGATATATCTCAAATCCCCAGAACTTGAAGCGAGCCATTCAGGTGCTCCACTCCGCTTCGGCGGTTCAGGATCAGCTGCAATCAAAAACGGTCTCGACGAAGACAGGGTCTCCTCGCACTCAGCTCCTCCAGGCTCGTGACGAGATCCTGTCACTTCCCCTTCTTGGGAAAGTGGCGGCCGGCCAACCTATTGAAGCCATCAAACACGACGAGTTCGTGGATGTCCCCCCTTCCATGGTCAGAAATCCTTCCAAATCCTTTGCACTGAAGGTGCAGGGCGATTCCATGATTGAAGACGGGATCTTTGATGAAGACATCATTTTGATTCAAAAACAAAGTTCCGCCAACAACGGCGACATCATTGTGGCAACTGTAGATAATGAAGCCACCGTGAAACGCTTTTATCTGCGCCCCCGCCCGGAAACTGGGGACGCAGATAAGATGGTGGAACTACGTCCATCCAATTCGACAATGAAATCCATGTGGTACACCCCTGATGAGGTGGAAATCCGCGGGATCGTTGTCGGCCTGATCCGTAAGTTCTAAACCCTTATATATCCCCTTGGCACTGCCATTGCTTTTACGTCTCCGCGAGTCGTCCATATCGGATACCGCAGCGGGGACGGAAAAAACCCGCTGTTTTTCTAAAATTTAGTTCCAGATTCTGAAAGCTGGGACGGGAAACAAAGGGGATTTAAATGAAAACTACAAAAATTTTGAGCGCTGCTGTTCTTATGACAATGCTGACTGCTTGTGCCGGCGGTGGTGGCAGTGATTCCAAGGCGGATGCCAAAGCCCAAGCCGTGGATGCTGACGGCAACTGTACTCAAGAATTCGTGTCTAAATATAATACCGTAGTACTTGAATTCAGCCATTTGCAGATGTTGCTTGGTGGCTACCCGAACGAACAAAGAATTCTGGAACAAATGAAAGCCACAAATGCCGCATGTAAAAAGGTTTTCCCGGCCTATGCGGGCGTGACTTGTAAAGCCGAAGTTCAGAACGAAATCCAGCAAATCAGCTCTGACACTTACAAAGAAGGCTGCCAGATGCTGAAAGAAGGCATGGCCAAACACGGTCTTTAATTTTCAAAAACAAAAAGCGCCCCGTTACTTCAACGAGGGCGCTTTTTTTATTTTCATCACATCGCTTTCCGACTAAGGCATGTCGAACAGAATAAACTCTGCCCCTTTGCCCCAGGAAAGCTTCAGTGTTTCCACGTCGGTGATCGCCGCACCGTCACCTGCTGTCAGAGATTTTGAATCCACTTGCACATCACCTTTAATCACCTGCACCCACAGATGTCTGTGCGGATAGGTCTTGTGATTTTTTTCACCCGCATCCTGGGCTTTTGCCACATACATGTCCACATCCTGATTCATGGTGATGGAACCGCCACGTCCTTTGTGCGAAGCCACCAGAATCAAATCACTGCAACCGAAGCTGTCAGCAAAGTTTTTCTGCGCGTAACCTGGCTCTACCCCGACTTTGTCCGGTTTGATCCAGATTTGCAGGAAGTGAGTTTCCTTGCCCGGGATGTTGTTATATTCAGAGTGACGAATCCCCGTTCCCGCGCTCATGCGTTGCACTTCGCCTGGTTTGATCACGGCCACATTACCCATGGAATCCTTGTGTGCCAGCTCGCCGTCGATCACATAAGAAATGATTTCCATATCACGGTGAGGATGGGTGTCGAAACCCGTGCCGCCTTCAATGCGATCTTCGTTAATCACACGCAAAGGACCAAAACCCATGAAGTTTTCATCATAGTATTCGGCAAAAGAGAAAGTGTGTTTGGAGTTCAGCCATCCGTGTTGTGCCAGACCGCGTTCGTTGGATTTTCTTACCTGAATCATATGTTGCTCCCTTTTTTTAAAAGTCATGCTTGTCTTTCGTAATAGACTTTACGGCTTTCAGACGATAAATAAAAATTGAAATATTTTATCATCTTGATAGCTTTTATTTATCACTGAGGACCCATGAACTTAGACCAATTGGAATTCGTCAAAGCCGTCATCGAATGTGGCAGCTTCCGGGCCGCCGCCGACAAGGTCGGCCGCTCCCAGCCCGCCCTGAGCGTCGCTATTAAGAACCTGGAAGACGAGCTAAGCCTGACCATCTTTGACCGCTCCGAATACAAAGTGAAGCTGACCCCGGAAGGCCAGGCGTTTTATGCCGTGGCCAAAGCCACCCTGGAATCCGCACAGTACACAGCCCGCGTGGGTATCGAACTGGGACGCCACAAAGCCGATACCGAACTGCATATTTCAGCGGACCCACTGATATCCACCGAAGTGCTGGAACTGATCGCTCTGGAATGCGCGCGCCCCGTGCTGCCGGTGAATCTGGTCATCACCAAGTCGATCCTTCAGGGCGGCTATCAGCGCCTTTTGGATGGCGAGATTGACCTGGCCATCGCCCCCGCCCCCAGAAACAGCGAGGACCTTGAAAGCATCTTTCTGGAAGACGTCGTGCTGGTCAGCGCCGTTTCGCGCCGCCTGCTGCAGGAAAAGCGCACACCGACAAAAGAATTTCTGACAAAGCACCCCCAGATTCTGGTCTATAGCAATCAATCCAACGAAAAACCCGATGCCACCATTCGCAAAACCAGCAAAGAACCCGGACATAAAATTTATGTCCCCGATCACCACACCAAAGTGAAAATGATCGAAGGCGGCGTCGGCTGGGGCCGCATCGCCAAAAGCGAATGCACCAAAGAAAAAAATCTGGTGTTGATTGATAAATCCATCGCTTCTGAAACCCATCTTGAGCTATGTTTGGTCCGGCCCAAAAACCGCCCCATCGGCGTTACGGCCCGTTCAGTATGGAATGCCTTTCAGAAACGGTCCACTCAGCGGAGATAGCTATGCAACAGCACACGTCCATCAACTATTCAGACAAAACCAAATTCTATAAAGAACTGCTTTCGGAAGCAGAAGGGATGGCTGAAAAAGAATGGTTCGTGAATCTGGCAAACTTCGCAGCCCTGCTGAAACAACACCTGCCCCAGATCAACTGGGTGGGGTTTTACCTGCTTCATAACAACGAATTGCTGTTAAGCTCTTTCCAGGGACTGCCAGCCTGCACGCGCATTGCAATCGGCAAAGGCGTGTGCGGAACGGCCGCAAAAACGCAGCAGACCCAGCTGATTGCGGATGTGGATCAGTTCCCGGGTCACATCGTCTGTGATGCTGCCTCCAAGTCCGAAATCGTCGTGCCGATGATTCATAACGGAAAGCTGCTGGGGGTTTTGGATGTCGATGCTCCGGTCTTAAGCCGGTTCGACAGCGAAGATCAAAAGGGTCTTGAAGCCATGGTGCAGATTCTTCTTTCGAAAACGACATGGCCGGACAGCTTCGCCTAAAAGCAGCCACGAACCCAAGTGCTGAAAGCAAAAAAGCCGGTTTATTTTAAAACCGGCTTTTCCAAGAATACTTATTAGATCAAGAAACTAGTAAAGATCGCGATAGTCGTCTTCGATAGGGGACGTCGTCGCACCTTCAACATAAAGAACAACACTGTTGTTATTCAAAGAAGGGTGTTGAACCTGAACTGTGCAAGAGCTCCAGTCCGCGCCCGGTGTCCAGGACACTTTCAATTCATAATCCTGAGTATAAGTTTTGGAAGCAGAATCATAAGAGCTGTTCAAAAGGATCACGCGCTCAACATCACAAGTGAAACCATCTTGTTCTGAAGTCACAACACCTTTTGGATCGATCAGATTCAAAGCCTGGTTCTTAACAACCACGCGCAAAGAAACGATGCCATCCTGATTGGAAGCATCTACAGCTTTAACAGCCACAGTACGGCCGTTTACAACGTCTACATATTTGCTGCTCCAGGCTTGAGCGGAAGAGGCCACCAACAATGCAGCCACAGCGGAAAGAACTTTCATCTTTTAACTCCTTGGTTGTTTTGATGAAGGCGTTCTAGCACAGCCCCACCTCAAAACCAACGCAACGAGTTAAGTCATGGTAAATTTACAGGTAATCTCAAAAAAACAAAGGGATGCGCGCAGTAATGCAGGCATCCCCTCTAATCCCCTCGAGATAATACTAAATCAAATACGTTTGAGCTGACGGTTTAGCCGCGAGCGTAGCGTTTATTCATGGATTCGCGAATTTCAGCACCTTCGATGCTTAGGCGAGTCCAAGGAATAGCGCGAAGTCTTTCAGGCTCAATCGCCTCTTCAGTCTCTTCGCAGTAACCGAACGTGCCGCCCTCAATGCGAGCCAAAGCGCTTTCGATTTCCATCAGTTGACCACGCAGTCTTTCATGCATGCTCAGGAATTCTTGTTCAGCAAGGACACGTACCGTTTGGTCGCCTTCATCGCCGCCCTTTTCCTCATTCTGGTCCAAGTTCAATCGAGCTTCTTTCACTCTGTTGAGGATGTCCTGCTTCGATTGCAAAAGCCTTGTGCGACATTCAGTCACCAGCTTTTCAGAGATAGCCATATTGCCCCCTCGAGTTCCTTCCAGCTTAAGTGCCAATTTGGAACTGACCTATTAAGTTCTAGACCTGTAATTTTTGCAAGCATAAAATCTTACATTAACTTAAAATTAAATAAAGCGTTGTAAACCCTGACGAATCCCTGACTGCGGCCATGGGAGCGCCATACCGGCTGACCTCACAAACCCATCTCCAAGTCATCTTCTTACAATTATAATCCCAAATTTGATTAGATCGCCCACCCAAACATGCATCGCGTTAGAATTCTAGCCCTGGGTTCATGAAATGAAAATAGAAAGGGGCTTTTTCACTCTAAGATTCTCAGTTTGAAGCGAGTTTGCCGACTGACAGTGGCTTATATGGAATTGATCAAGGCCCGAAAATAAAGAAGGCGACCTGCTAAGAGGTCGCCTTGCACGATTCAGGATCGCTTCTCCCCCGAGAAGCGCCCCACAGGCATATATAAAGACTAATTAAGACAAGAAGCCACACGCGCCAGCAAATCCCCGGTTGCGGCGTTAAGCTGTGTGGCCATCTTTTTCCCCTGAACTCCGCGCGTGCGGAAGGCTTGAGCTGACTGATCCATCTCTTTAGACACGGCTTTCACAGTCAACTCCTTGGCTGTTTTCATCGTGATGGAGTATTCCTCCAAAGAAGAAGCGAACGTCTCGTGATTGTTCACCAGGCTCGCCATGATCTGAGCCTGAGCCTTCTGCATGGCCTGAAGTTCTTTTTTAAGCTCTGCACACTGGGAAGCCGCCATCGAGTTGGATGCAAAAAGAATAACTGCGAAGAATGTGGCGATGGTTTTCATGTCAGAGCCTTTCGTTATGACTCTGAACTAAAGCAATGAGTCTGCCAGCTGAGAACGGCTTATATTCGCTCTCAGGTGACATTTTGGGCTAGGACTTTAGAAATTTTTCAAACTCGTTCTTTGTTTCGCCAGAAGTATACGGCAACAACAGACGGGCCACGTGGCGTTTACCACGCTCGATGCTGCGCTTGCCGGGCTGCTTTTCAGCGGACTCAAAAAACTGCAGGAAGGTCGTCGCCATCGCCAGCAGGGATTCAGCGATGTACTGCATTTCAGAGACTTCGGCGATTTTCACCATTTTGCCGTCCTTCACCCACTGGCGGTAAAGGATGACCATCAGTTTCATCATTTTCTGGATGTGGTTTCTCCACATCTTCGCCAGTTGCTGGTCACGGCGGCGAAGGGCGTACATTTCGCGGTGGAAGAAGCGATAGCGCCAGTACAGCTCGAAGTTGTCGCTGATGAAGACCAGCGGAGTCGACTTCTTGGTGCGGCTGGGGCGCCAGACGTCGTAGGTCTCTTTCGCCATTCTCTTAAACAGCTCGATCAGGATCTCTTCTTTGTTGTCATAGTGGAAATACAGGTTGCCGGGGCTGATATCCATGGCTTTCGCAATGTGATTTGTTGTGATAGCCACAACGCCGCTGCGATTGAAGAGTTCGATGGAGGTGACGAGAATACGTTCTTTAGTCTTCATGCTTATTAGTCTTTAGTCCAAGTCCCCTCGAGAGTCACGAGGAATAGGCCTGAAAAGCGCACCAGAATGGCATTTCCAGTGACTTCTTCTGAGAATGCCCTTGAAAGCGTTAAAAATTTGGTGCTACCATAAAATAATGTCATCTAAAAACAATTATAAGTTGCTAAAACTGCTCGTTTTTTCAGGAGCTTGCCTGGTAGGCCTTTATTCTCTGTTAGGTTTTACGTCCTCTGCGGACAGCCAAGAGGTTCAAGCTCACAAGAAAATCAAATCTCAACTTGAACAGCGCACTCAGCTGGCGAAAGCCATCGGTGAAAAAGTTCGCGCCAATGATCTGCCAGGGTCTCTTAAGATCCCATGGAACGGCGAAGAACACGCTGTGAAAATGAACTACACCATCGACGACACCCTTCAGCGCGAAGCCGACCGTCTGCTGAAAGCCTACAAGCCTGACTACGGCGCGGTCTTCATGATCGACGCAATGACCGGAGAAGTTCTGGTAATGTCGAGCTTCCAGCGTGACGATGCCGATGCTCCGAACCTGAATCTGCAAGCAACCTTCCCGGCAGCTTCCGTGTTCAAGGTTGTCACGGCCACGGCGGCAGTTGATAAAGCTGGCGTCAGCCCTGAAAGCAAAATCCGCTACAACGGCGGCGCCTACACTTTGTACAAGAAAAACGTTCTTTCTGACAAAGTGACCCGTTGGACCAACGTGATCACCCTGAAAGACGCCTTCGCCCGCTCGATCAACACCGCTTTCGGTCGTCTGAGCATCGAAAACCTGCACCCGGAAGATTTGAACGAATACGCCAACCGCTTCATGTTCAATCAGGAAATCCCCGCAGACTTCCCGGTTGAAATGGGTGTGGCTTACGTTCCACCAGGCAAAGGCTTTGAAATGGCCGAAGTGGCTTCCGGTTACAACAAAACCAACCGCATGAGCCCGGTTCAAGGCGCGATGATCGCCGCTGCTGTCGCCAACGACGGTCAAGTTGTGATCCCGTACCTTGTGCGCAATGTGACCGATGAACAAGGCGAATCCCTGTACGAGGGTTCAACTTTGAACAACGGCAACATCATGACCAAAGAATCCGCCGCAAAAGTGCGTGAGCTGATGGAAAGAACCGTTCTGGCAGGAACTTCCCGCCGTTCGTTCCGCCCGATCACCAAAGACCGCAAATTCCGCGAAATCGAAATGGGCGGTAAAACCGGTCACCTGACTGGCGACAACCCACGTGGTCGCACCGACTGGTTCGTGGGCTACGCACAAGATGGCGAACGCAAAATCGCCGTTGCTGCCATCACCGTGAACAAAAAATTCTGGACAGTAAAATCCGCGCACTTGGGTCAATCCATGTTCCGCAAATACTTCGGCCCAGTTGTTTCGAATCAACCTAAAAACGGGCGCGTGGTTTCTTCCACCAAGTAGACTCCCGGATGCGGCAGAGGGAGGCTAAAGCCGACCCCGCCGCTTCGAACACATCCTCGCTCTACACTATCAACGCTGGCTTCCGCCGGCGTTTTTTGTTTTCGCTGCGGAACTTGCGGCGGATTCGTCTTTATCCTCCCTCTGCCACAACGACAGCTTGGTAGGACAATCAGATCATTTTAGGTTGGAGCGAAATTGCGCAGGAGCGCGATGAGACTGCTTCGGGCGGTGAGTTTTGTGGTCTGTGAAATGCAAAAAGCGAAATGAGCTTCCTCATTTCGCTTTTTATGGAATTTGAGCCTCTTCGCTTTCCGAGGAGGTTCGAATGCCGAACAAAACTTCGCAAGTTACTGTTCGTCGTTTTTTGAGAAGCTTTAAACGGATCCTAAGGCTAGTTTTGCTGGTTCTTGAGGTCCTTAAGAAGCTGCTCGATCTTTTTCAATAGGCTGCTGAGGGTCCTTTGAGCTTCGCTCAACGTGCACACAACCCAAGGTAGGGTGAAAACCTGGAGAGGTTCTCGTTCATGGAGAAAGAGGCCCTTCAAAGGCCTCTGAATTGGGGAAGCTCGCCTATTTGTGCGCCAAACGCAGATGTCATTGCTATTGAATTAACTATCGGGGCAAAGAGGGCAAGATAGATTCGAGATTCGAAGGAGCTTGGGAGGGGGCCTTAGGCCTCTGACGCAAGTTCCGCAAGCGAACCAAAAACCCCGTGCGGTAGCCAGCTGAAAACCCCCAAGAGCGAGGACTGTCCGAAGCGGCAGAGACCTAAGGCCCCCTTCCAAGCTCCGGCGCAAAACTAAGAGTCTTTCTTGCTCTCTTTGTCTTCGTGAGTGATTTCAAGAGGGGTGACATCAAGCACTTCTGCTTGGATTTCTCGTTCTTCGCGGACTTCTTCAAAGCCGCCGCCTTGATTTCGGAATTCGTAGTAGCGGAAGCCGTTGTTGGCGTTGCCGTTACCCATGCCGCCCATTCCTGCGCCGAAGCCGAAAGGTCCGCCGCCGAAATTAAAGACTCGGGCCGAGCCTTGGGACATTTTTTTGGCCATGTAGGATTTGAATCTCCAAACCGCCAGGTGGCGCAGACCTGGAATGAATAGAATGATGGCGACCACTCGGGCGAAGAAGCTTGGGATCAGGAACAGCAAGCCTGATAGGAACAAGGCGCCAGAATGCAGGATCTTATTACCAGGTTGCTGCCCGCGCATCATCGAGGTTTGCAGGCTCATCAAAGCCACGCGGCCTACGGTGGTCATGATCAAAAAGCCCAGCAGGCATGGCAGCAGATACAGGCCCAGTGTGTTCAGGAAACCCCACTCTTGCACGGCCAGAATAAAGATCACCAGCTCTGCAATAATGAATGGAAATGGAATCATGATCATTTATGGACCCCTTTTTCTAGATATCCAAAGTGGCTACGACCGGGCAGTGGTCCGAGCCTTCAACTTGGTCGAGAATATCTGCTGAAGCCAGGTATTTCTCAAGGCCTTTTGAGATACAGATATAGTCAATTCTCCAGCCGCGGTTTGAAATGCGCGCCATTTGGCGATAATCCCACCAGGAGTAACGCTTTGCTTCGGACGGCTTGAAATAACGGAAGGTGTCGATGAAACCAAGGTCCACAAATGAATCAAACCAAGCACGCTCTTCCGGGAAGAAACCGCTGACTTTGGACAGACGGACAGGATCATGGACGTCAATGGCCTCGTGAGCCACGTTATAGTCCCCGACAACAACGATCTGGCGACCGGTCGCAAGTTTTTCTTTCAGATGCACATTCAGATCTTTCAAAAACTGCTGTTTGAAATTGTGACGAACATCTCCAGATCCCCCATTCGGGAAATAGATGTTGTACAGATCAAAAGGGCCGTGATCAGAGACGATGATTCGGCCTTCTGACTGGTATTCAGAAATGCCCCAGCCGTATTCCACGCTTTTGGGTTCTTCATTCACAAAAGTCGCAACGCCTGAATAACCTTTCTTAACAGCCGAGGACCAGTATGAATGCATCCACGTCAGTTTCTTCAGTTCGTTTTCAACCTGATCAATGTGAGCTTTTGTCTCCTGAATACAGAAAATATCCGGCTTTTCTGTGTTCACAAAATCAAGAAGACCTTTCTTGTGACAAGCCCTAATTCCATTCACATTCCAAGAGATGATTTTCACAGTTTCTCCTTGAGTTTCCACACCATCAAAGGCATCAATTAATAGCAAGGAGACACATCTATGCCAATGATTAATCAACCCGCTCCGCACTTTGCAGCTCAGGCTGTATTTGATGGCGGTGAAGTTAAAGATATTTCACTGAACGATTTCAAAGGTAAATGGGTGATCCTGTTCTTCTATCCTCTGGATTTCACTTTCGTATGCCCGACTGAACTGACTCAGTTCCGCGAGCACCTGAAAGAGTTCCAGAATGCCGGCGCCACTGTTATTGGCTGCAGTGTGGATTCCGTTCATTCTCACAAACGCTGGTTGCGTGATGATCTGGGCAACCTGGGTTATCCGCTGATGGCCGATCTGACTAAACGTATTTCTCGTGATTACGGCGTGCTGTTTGAAGATCGTGGTATCGCGACCCGCGGTACTTTCATCATCGATCCTGATCAAAAAATCCAGTACATGGGCATCCACAATACATCTGTGGGTCGTGACGCCAAAGAAATCCTGCGCGTGCTTCAGGGCTGCCAGACTGGCGAGCTTTGCCAGGCCGGCTGGAAAGCGGGCGATGAACACATCACCCCGTTGAAATAACCATGAATTTGAAGGCTGACTATATCCAGCAGCTTCGTTCTTCTTACAAGGGGCTTGAAAAAGAGCCCCTTGAGGACTTTGTTTCCGAAAATCTGATTTCTCCGTTCGCCGTGACCCTGTCCCCGAACGTGATTCAGAAGGCGCAAAAGATTATCTCTGCTTTGTACAACATGCGCCAGCAACCGTCGTATCTTGCCCACTATCAGAATCTGATTGCCGAAAAAGGCCTGAAAGACCCGGGCAACAAATCCATCATGATGAGCTATGATTTTCACCTGGACGAGCATCAGAACCTGAAGCTCATCGAAGTGAACACCAACGCCGCGTTCCTGATTCTGGGTTATGAAATGTACCGCATGAAGGGTCATTCCCTGGCGGTTCCTGATTTCAATCCTGAAGAAATCCGCCGTTCTATTGAAACTGAGATGGCACTTCAGGGCAAGAAGACCGGACCAGGCTTTAAAGTGGCGATCACCGACGATGCACCATCTCAGCAAAGACTGTATGTCGAGTTCCTGGCTTACAATGAACTGTTCAAATCCTTCGGCTGGGATTCCCGCATTGTCGATTATCGCGAGCTTTACAAGGACTTCCATCCGGACTTTATCTACAACCGTCACACAGACTTTTTCCTGACCGAACCTTCCAGTTCTATTTTGCGTGAAAAGTTCCTGAATCGTGATGTGTGTCTGTCACCAAATCCATTTGAATATCTGATGCTGGCCGACAAGCAGCGTCTGATTGACTGGGGCACCCCGGGCTTCCTTGAAGGTCAGGGTCTTGCTGGTGAAGATCTGAATCTGGTTCGCACGGCGGTGCCGGAATCCTTCGATATCAGCACCAACCGCGCTGATGAAATCTGGGCCAGCCGCAAAAAGTACTTCTTTAAACCGAAGAACGCCTTCGGCTCCAAGCAGTCCTATCGTGGCGGCACTATCAGTCGCAGCACCTATGAGAAAATCGTGGGTCAGGATATGATTGCGCAAGAATACATGCCGGCTCCAGAGCAGACCTTTGAAACGCCCGAAGGTCCACAAACCTTCAAGTATGATCTGCGCTGTTATGCTTATCAGGGCCGTATGCAGCTGGTTCTGGCAAGAATCTATCAGGGACAGGTCACAAACCTGCGCACCCCTTACGGTGGCTTTGCCACGGTGAAATTCTAGAACGTCTTTTTAGAGCGAATCCACAGACGCAGCGGCGTCAGTTCTTTTTCCGTCAAACCGACAAAATGCACCTGGATCTTGAAAAAGGTCTCAGTCGCGGTCTTGGTTTCTTCGCAGGCGGTAATTCGCAACGGCACCTTGCTGATGCCAATATCTTCGTAAAGACTGCTGGATATTCGGGTCACCATTCCCAAAGGCATCGGGATGTTGGACTTGATGGTCATACCAAGCTCGGACACGGCCATGATTTCCGTCTTGGTTTCCCATTCGGCCTTCGCGTGCACCGGGGCCTCGACAAAGTGAGCCGTGTCCTTTTCACTTTTCGCCAGCAGGTTTTGAATCTTGGCCGAAAGCAATTCCGGATCCACGGGCTTCACCACATAGTCGTTGGCGCCGGATTCGATGCCTCGTTCGATATCGGCTTTTTCCCGCTTCCCGGTCAGCAGAATCACTGGCAATTGTGCCAGTTGGGGATTGCTGCGCACGGTGCGGATCAGTGCATAGCCGGTCGCTCCGCCGGGCATGATTGCATCGGTGATCATCAGGTCGAAATGTTCATTGGTCAGCTTGTCCAAAGCATCAATGGAATTCATGCAGGACGTGACCAGGTGATTGTCCTTGATCAACAGGGCCTCTAAAGTCAGTAACACACTTTTTTGATCATCCACGATCAGTATTTTAGCCATCTTATGCCGCCCTCACTCTGGAGGAGTATGTCTTTAACTCCGAAAGACTTTCAAAAAACTTGCGTTCGGTTTGTTTCAGCAAAAACTCTGCTTCGGTAAAGTCCTGCAGATCTTCCAGCTTCTGACAAAGCTCGGACACCTGCTTGGCTCCCAAAGTCGCCGCGCTGGATTTCAGGGCGTGCGCGGATTCAGAAACCTTTTCCAGATTTCTGCTTTCAATGCCCTCGCGGATTTCGTGCAACAACACGGGGCCTGACTGCTCCAGATCCTCGATCAGCACTTCCGTCAGACTGCGGTCGTGTGAAATCAGATCCTTCAGACTTTCCAAAGCTTTCAGATCCAGATTTTTCTCGGACGGTTTCAACCAGCGGTGCAAGGTCTCGATCAGTTTATGAAGCTCCAGAGGCTTCGTCAAAAAGTCGTCCATGCCTGCTTCATAGCAGCTCTTTCGTTCACCACTGGTGCCCTCGGCAGTGAGCGCCACCACCGGGGTTTTGCGGCCCAGGGTGTTTTCCAACAGGCGAAGCTGTTTTGTCGCTTCATAGCCATTCATCACTGGCATCTGGCAGTCCATAAAGATCAAGTCATAGGATTTACTGCGAGCCTTTTCCAAAGCGATCTGACCATTGCCAGCGATTTCAACTTTCAATCCCAGTTTGGTCAGATAACTTTCGGCCACCCGCTGATTGACGATCTGATCTTCAGCGACCAGCACATGGCCTGAGAAAATCTTGGCAAAACGAACCTCTGAACTTTGCGGCTGCACTTCGCCCGCACATTCTTCAAGGTTCACCATAAACCAGAAGTTCGATCCCACACCCGGCACACTTTCAACACCGATATCGCCACCCATCAAATCCACAAGCTGCTTACAGATGGAAAGGCCCAGACCGGTACCGCCAAATTTCATTCCGGCCTTGGCCTGGAAGTACTTTTGGAACAACGAGCGCTTTTCATGCTCTTGCAGTCCCTGTCCGGTGTCTTTCACTTCAAACAACAAAGCGGTCTTTCCGTCGTTGTCGCCACGGCTGGAAACTTCCAGACGCACGAAGCCTTTTTCCGTGAACTTCACTGCATTCCCCATCAGATTCACCAGAATCTGGCGCAGGCGTCCGGCATCGGCGCGGTAATGCCACAGGTTCTTGCCATCAAAGCGGCACTCAAGGCCGATGTTTTTTTCAGCCACCGTGGGCTTGAACATTTCCATCACGTCTTCAACCAAGAACTGCAAATCCAAAGGCTGCGGATCCAGACGGATCTTGCCCGCTTCGATTTTTGAATGATCCAAAAGATCATTGATCAGCATCAACAGGGATTCTGCCGAGCGTTTGATATTTCCGACATAATCGGTTTGCTCCGGATTCAGATGCGTGTCCGCCAAAAGAGTCGTCATCCCGATCACACCATTCATGGGCGTACGGATTTCATGGCTCATCGCCGCCAGGAAGTCCGATTTTTTCTGAGACGCTTCCAAAGCCGCTTCACGGGCGCGGATCCATTCCTGCTCAACCATCTTGCGACGGCTGATATCCTTAAACACAATCAAGGCGCCAGAGATACCGCCGTCGATGTCGTTCAATGGACGGCTGGAAAGGGAAATATAGATCCCCTCGGGATGTTCAGTGTTTTGAACAAATATTTCCAGATCATCCACACGGTCCCCGCTAAGCGCACGATACAGCGGCAGCTCTTTGCGTGTGAATGGACGACCTTCTGCCTGACTAAAGAATCCCAACTGTTCCACACTGGAATCGGTCGAAATCTCCTTGATCTTGGATCCGATGATTCTTTGCGCGGCCGCATTATAGTGGGTGAACCAGCCATTCTGATCCACGACGATCAGGGCCTCACTCATACTGTTCAGGATGGTGTCCAGCAAAATGGATTTCCCCTGAAGCAAGTCCACAGCCTTGCGGGTTTCGTGCTGTTCTTTTCTTTGCAGAACACGGCTGACAATGATCAACGTAATCGCCGCACACAACCCCACCAGGAAGTTCTGGCCTTCTTTGGTGGGTTTGAATTTGATCGCGGGCGCAGATGCCGCCTGCATTTCAACCATCTGATGACGAATCTGATAGCGGGTCTTATCCAAGGACTCTTCGGTCTGGGCCGGACGACGCTGTGGATTCATCACTTGGGTGTTGGCTGTTTCAATGTGCGCACGGATCAGGTGTCCCAGCTTCACCGCCATGGCGTGCTCCCGGGGCTTGTTGCGCACCAGTTGCGACATTCTTGCCAGCTGCCCGTTTAACGAGGTGATTTCGCTGTTATAGGACTGCAGATCGGCGGACTGACGGGACGCCAGGAATCGGTCCTGCGCCGCTTCGGCACGCACCAGAATCTGCTCTGTTGTGCGAAGCACTTCGGTCATTTCATTGGAAGGTCTTTCGGAGTACTGGCTCAGCTTTAAAAGCTCCGGACGCTGGAATGTGAGGAACCCCAGCCCGATTAATCCAATCAGACCGAATTCGACTCCAAAGCGTGTCAGCAGATTTTTAAGGAACGATGCTGAGCCCATATGTACTTATCGGCTTTTGGATCTCAGCATGAAGCAGAAATCCGAGCTGTCGAAACCTTTGGCAGTTTCACCAACATTTTCCCGGACCAAGAAAATCTCTCTGTGTTATCCTGTGAACCGTACGAGGTGGTGGGTATGCAAGTGCAGGACGTTGTATGGGAATCCCTCAAAGGGGTCGGATTCGAGCATCTGGTGCTTAAAACAGCCGGAGAAAACATCTTCGCGGATTCCCTATTGGTCTATCCCGATTCTTCAGGAAAACTTCAGCGCATCAAATACAGCATCACCATGGATGATTCCTACAGCGTTCAGAATTTTCACGTGCAGTCCCTGACCCATCCCAATCAGAAAGTCGGAGTTTCCGACCTGGTGGATTCCCTGTTTGTGGATATTTTCCCGTCGCCATTCACCAACACCCTGCCAATTCAGTGGATGCGCTCGCAGTTTCTGCAAGTGTACGAAATCGAAGTGACCTGGGTCGATGCTTTGCAGTTTAAAACCAAAAAAGCCAGCCAGCGCTATACGGAGCTGAAAAACACGCCCGAACAAAGTGTTTACCGCTTTGAATCCATCGACGCCAAAACAAAAGAGGTCCACTTCAGCGCGGACCTCACGGTGGACAAAGACTGTCTGGTGCTGGAATACCCCGGCTATTTCCGTCGCCGACTGTAATCCCCACACCAAAGCCCAGTGACTATTTCAAATTCGGAACCGAGTCATAGCGAACGGACAGATATTGGGTCACGTTGCCTTCGGTTTTAATCAGCATCAGTTCATACTCGGTGTGAGTCTTCTGATAGATCTTATACTGTGCCCCGCTGCTTTTGATCCAGCCTTCCAGGCTTTCACCCCCACGCAGACCCGCGGTTTTCAAATTCCAGAATGAAAAACGCTGGGCATCCGTCAGCAACTGGAACTGCCACAAGCTTTGCCCCACGCGGCTTTCCTTGTGGGTGTCGATCAATGTGGGCGCCATCAATGAAAACCTCTGGCTAAGGTCCTGAGCCGTGCTGCCACAAAGGACTTTAGCAGGCGTCGCGGGAGCCTTCATAAAGGACTGATACCCATGCATGCGCAGATTTTCCGCGTCAGCCTTGCCTTCCACATAATATTCCACATCCCGGGCCACCAAAACCGTCTCTGGCAGGTGTTTCAGGGAACCCACGAACTCGCTGCGGATCTCGGTCAGGAAGTCAGGACGGTTCTCGCAAGGTTGCGAAGTTGAAAACTGCGGGCGCAGCAGCTTTCCGGGCGGATCGCGCTTGAGGGCAAACGAGGTTGTTGAGATCAACACTAGAAGTAAAAAGCCAGATGTCTTCATGAAGTCCCCTTATTATGTCCAGTCTAGTATTCGGAAGAACTTTTTTAGGGCTTAATATTAAAGTGCAGGCCTGGCTTGCCGATATGAAGAGTGTCTCATTTTTCTACAAGGAGTGTGGAATCTCATGACGATGAAACATAGCGGCGCGAGAAAGTTACAACAAGTGACGAACTTTTATTCGTCCTTTGATCAGCTCAACGGCGTGCATCCTTGGATGGAAGCAGTAAAAGACGGCTTTGTATCTTATAAAGTGCGTGAACTGCAAACTGGCAAAGTCGCCTACTTCAATTTCATTCTCGCGAAAGAAATGGGACTGATCCCTTCCGACCATCCTCATCAAATGACGGATGATCTTCAGGAAAAACTGATTCAGACTTTCTCTCTGCAAATCATCAATGAATATGACGAAATCACTCATCGTCGCATTGATCCTGAAACCATCCGACCTCATGAATACATGGCCACCCGCTATCTGCAACTGCAACACTCCAACAAACAGGGTAAAACCTCGGGCGATGGTCGCGGCATCTGGAATGGAACCGTCTATCATCGTGGCACGACTTGGGATGTTTCAAGTCGCGGCACGGGTGTGACTTGCCTGGCTCCAGGAGCGGTAGCCGCTCAAAAGCCGCTAAAAACCGGAGGCACTGAATTCGGCTATGGCTGCGGCCTGGCTGAAATCGATGAACTGCTGGGAGCTTCGATCCTGGCGGAAGTGATGCACCTTCAAGGTGTGCGCACCGAGCGCATGTTGTGTGTGATTGATCTGGGTAAAGGTTACGGCATTGGCGTGCGCGCGGCCCAGAACCTGATCCGCCCGGCCCACCTGTTCCTTTATCTGAAACAAGAACGCCTGGATAATCTGAAATCTGCCACGGACTATCTGATCGACCGTCAGGTGATGAACAAAGCCTGGGACATCAAATCCAAAGGCAACGCGAAGTACGATGAAATGCTGCATGAAGTGTCCAAGGCTTTCGGTGAATTCACCGCCCTGCTGGATACGGACTATATCTTTGCCTGGCTTGACTGGGACGGCGACAACGTACTGGCCGACGCCGGCATTATCGACTATGGCAGCGTTCGTCAGTTCGGTATCCGCCATGACAAATACCGCTATGATGACGTGGAAAGATTCTCGACCAATCTGAACGAGCAAAAACAAAAAGCCCGTCTGATTGTGCAGGTCTTCGCGCAAATGGTGGACTACCTTAAAACCAAAAAGAAAAAGCCCCTTCGTGATTTTGCCCACCACTCGGCGGTGCAAAACTTCAACAAGGTTTTCGACAGCAAACGCGCGGAACGACTTCTTTATCGCATGGGCTTTAACGAAACTCAGCGCAGCCACATTCTGGCCAAAGACGGTCTGTTTGCCCGCTTTGACAAAGAATATTCCTTCTTTGAAAGATGCAAAGTCAGCGGCAACACCGAAAAAGTCGCCGATGGCGTGAATCACCCGGCACTTTACAATATGCGCACCTTGATGAAGGACTATCCAAAGTTCCTTCAGGAAAGCCCGCTGCCATTTGAAAAACGCTGGATGACTGAAAACAGCTTCTTTAAGACCGTGCTTTCCGGTTTTGCCAAAACCCGCGACGCCCGCATGGGCGAAAAACAGCGCCGTCATATTGAAAACTTCCAGTCCATTTACCGTGAACTGGTGCAGACGGCAGCAGGCAAAAACAAGCCTGAGCATATTCTGAAAGGCATTTCAGACCGCGCCGAAAAGCTAAATTCTGAAAAACGTATCACCGGCAACGCCCTGATCGAGATGGTTGAAGAAATCATCACCGAAAAGAAAAAAGGCCTTAGCATGGAGCAGATTCAGAAGATCATCGACAAGCTGGTCTTTGAACAAAACGGCATGCCGGAAATTCCAACCGGCCGTTTCTATCGGGAGCTGCAACAGACCCCGGCGGTCAAAATGGATCTTTACGCCCGACTGCTCAGTCTGGTGGAAGAACACAAGGAATCCATCTAAAACAAAAAGGCACCCGACCGGGTGCCTTTTTTAATTCTTTCTTAAGTCAGAAAGCTGGTCACGAACCCAGCGTCTAATAATGGGATACTCTTCGTCTTTCAGAGAGTGGTCTTTGTCCATCTCGACCCATTCCACTTTCAAACCGGCATCTTTCAGTTTATCGACGCCATACTTTGTCTCTTCCAGAGGCAAAATATCATCCTGATGACCGTGCGTGAAAAGCCACGGGGTTTTCTTCGCATCCAACGAAAGGTTGTTTCTCCAGCGGGGATAGAAATTAAAATAGCCGCTGATTCCGACCACACCAGCCAGCTTCTTGGGATAATTCAAACCCACATCCGCACTGATCAAACAGCCCTGGGAAAAACCAAACAGGAAGATCTTTTTGCTGTCCCAGCCCTGATTTTCCAGATCATTCAAAAGATCAAAAAGTTTTTCGCGGATCTTCATCACGCCATTGGCCTGATACGGAGGCTCCCCGTACCACGTGTAACCATCCAGAAACTTGCGGGGCGCGTTCAGCAGCAAATAGTTCATTTCCGGCAGATTCATTTCCTCATCAAAGGAAAAGAACGGCTTGATACTGTCACCACGACCGTGCAGAACGATCATCAGATATTCAGATTTTCTTTTTGCCGGAATAAACTTGTTCTTAAAAAGTGTCGTCGTAATCATAGCCCCGCCCTCGCCACAGCCTTTGTACAGAAAAGAACCTGACGAGCTTTTGTCAGTTGTAAATCATCAGAGGAAACACCGTCTTCCAGATCCAGACATTCGCTGCTGGACATGGATTGCGCCATCGCACGCACCTGACGTTCCGGCGCACGCAGAGGATTGATGAACTGCTCTGCCTCGCGCACGACAGAGATCTCTTCAAAGTTCACCGCCACGTCAGGCTCAAGCCCCTTCATCTGAGGGGAACGACCGGATGGCAGGTAATAGAAACCTTTTGTTTCAAACAAAGCGATTTTCTTGTTCTGGGACCAGTATTCGCCCTCTTGGAAAGAACCTTTTCCGAAAGTTCTTTCGCCCACCAGCACCGCGCGGTTCAGGTCACGCAAAGCCCCCGCAACGATTTCAGAAGCACTGGCAGAGGCCGCATTCACCAAAACAGCCATTGGCATGTCAAAGTGCTTTTCCTCACCACCATAGAAAACTTCCGCTTTCTTGCTTGGATCCAGGTAACGAACTTCAAAGATTTTATTTTCCGGACCGACAAACAGACTGGCGATACAAGCGGCTTCTTCCATCTGACCACCTGGGTTGTCACGCAGATCCAGCAACAAGCCACGCACGTGGGAACGCTTTACGATCTCAAGCGACTCTTTGACCTTTTCACAGGCACCACGGGCAAACTTGTTAATACCAATCACCGCGATCGGCTTGATGCCTTCAATCACTCGCGTGGAAACGGTCGCCACAGTGATTTCCTGACGGCGCAGACGGAACTTCATAGTTTCGCCGTTACGCTCGACACGGATGCGAACCACATCGCCAACTTCGCCTTTTAACAATTCAGAAACGCGCGGCTGCATCAGGCCTTTGACTGAAGTGCCGTTGATAGAAATCAGCACGTCCCCTTTTTGAATGCCAGAAAGCTTCGCCGGGCTGCCTTCAGTCAACTTGCGCACAACGTACTGACCTTTGTGGCTGCCCAGGGTGATTCCCAAAGTCACCGAACGACTGTCGGCTCTGGAGATCACTTCCTGGAACTGATTTACCGGCATGAAATACGTGTGTGGATCGCGGAAGACCGAGATAAATCCGTTCAACCCCAGGCCCACCATCATGGAACTTTGTTTGGGTTGGATGTAGTCGGATTTCAGTTCTTGCCATGCTTTCAGGAAAGAGATCTGGGTGGCTTTGGCCGTGTGTGAACTGAAATATTCTTTCCAAGGCTCCAGCTGTTTTTTCTCAGAACTCATGTCGGCAGACAGAGCTTCATGAACGGGAACCAGCTCACCTTGCAGGCTCAGGCTCAAGTTATAGCGATTGGCGACAGTCAAAATCGCATTGGCACACGCCAGGAAATAGCGCTCGGAACTGCCACAGGTCTGATCCTGTAACAGGTCTTCCAAAGCCGCCGGACCCAAGCCCGTCTCGGCCCAATAGTCTTCACCAGACTTCACCTTGCTGACGTCTTTACCCGAAAGACGCACAAGATACAGGCTGGCCCCCAAGACCAAAACCATTAATGAGATTATGAAAAAACGTGGTGAACTGAGCACTTCGGCCCTCCCGACCCGCTCCTAGAGAGCAACCACCGTGCCCGCCCAGATCGAATTAACAGGCTCTAGGTGCCGATTTTCACCCCGGTTTGGGAAGAAATTTCCTGTTCGCACAGGCCCTGAACAACGCCCCCGGCCTTGAGCTTTCCCATCCCATGTAATACCTTAAAATCACTATGATTATTGTAACAGGCGCAAACGGATTTATTGGCAGTGTGATGGTGTGGGAACTGAATCAAAAAGGTCTTACCGACATCATCGCGGTGGACTCAGTAGGTCTTTCCGAACGCAATCTTCTTCGCAAACAAAAAATCACCAAGTTCCTTTTGAAAGATGACTTGTGGCCGTTCCTTGAAACCGAAGAAGCCAAGAAACAAGTCACGTGGATCATCCACATGGGCGCCTGCTCTTCCACCACGGAAACAAACAAAGAGTTCCTGTGGGAGAACAACACTTACTACACACAAAGAATCTTTGAATGGTGCGCAGAACACGGCAAGTCCATGATTTATGCCTCCAGTGCCGCAACTTACGGCGCCGGAGAACTGGGCTTTGACGACACGACTGATCCTGAAAAACTGCGCCCATTGAATCTGTACGGCGAATCAAAAGTTCTGTTTGATCGCTGGGCGGTGAAACAGACGAAAACGCCTCCACACTGGTACGGCCTTAAGTTCTTTAACGTCTTTGGCCCGAATGAATACCACAAGGGCGCGATGTCCAGCGTGGCGTTCAAAGCTTACAATCAAATCAAAGACACCGGCGCTTTGGGATTGTTTAAATCCGCAGACCCGAACTACAAAGACGGCGAATTCATGCGGGACTTCGTTTACGTCAAGGACGTCACCGGCTGGATGGCCGAGCTGATGGAGAAAAAACCAAAGAATGGCGTTTACAACATGGGCTTCGGAAAACCGCGCACCTGGCTGGATCTGGCCGGTGGTGTTTTCAAGGCCATGGGCACGGACATGAAAATCAACTGGCTTGAGATGCCTGAAAACATCCGCGGTCAGTATCAGTATTTCACCGAAGCTAAAACCGACAAGTGGCTGGCAGCGGGTATGAGCCCGGCAAAATGGCCTTTGGAAAAAGCCGTCGCTGATTACATTCAGAACTATCTGTCCAAAGACGACAAAGACCTTTAAGAAAGATCACGATGGAGACGGACTTTTTACCGCCGCACTTAAGAAAATACGTCGTAGAACAAAACTACGAAAAGTACACTTCGGTTGATCAGGCTGTGTGGCGCTATGTTTTGCGCCAGTTGAAAGCCTTTTTGTCCAAACACGCCCACGAGTGTTACGTCGAAGGCTTGAATAAAACCGGCATCGACATCGAACGCATTCCTCGCATCGAAGACGTCAGCAAAAGAATTCAGGAATTCGGCTGGCGCGCACTGCCGGTCAGCGGCTTTATTCCACCGGCGGCGTTCATGGAACTGCAGTCCCTGGGCGTATTGCCGATTGCCTCGGACATGCGCACCCTGGATCATTTGCTGTACACCCCGGCTCCGGACATTGTTCACGAGGCCGCGGGCCATGCGCCAATTCTGATTCACCCTGAATTTTCCGATTACCTGCGCCAGTATGCTCAGGTGGCGAAAAAAGCCATCATCAGCAAAGAAGATCTGGATCTTTACGAAGCCATCCGTGACCTTTCCGACATCAAAGAAAACCCCGCTTCCACACCTGAACAGGTGAAGGCAGCGGAAGTGCATCTGGACAAGGTCGGCAAAAGCATCAGCCATATCTCGGAAGCTTCCGAACTGTCCCGCATGAACTGGTGGACGGCTGAATACGGCTTGATTGGTGAAATCGACAATCCAAAGATCTTTGGTGCGGGTTTGCTTTCAAGTGTCGGCGAATCCAAGTGGTGCTTAAGCCAGAAGGTGAAAAAGATCCCTCTGACTATGGACTGCATTAAAACTTCCTATGACATCACTGAACCTCAGCCGCAATTGTTTGTGGCGAAGGATTTCAAAACTTTGGTGCGCGTTCTGGATGAAATGGCTGACCAGATGGCCTTCCGTATCGGCGGTCTTCAGGGTTTGCACAAGGCCATCGAAGCCCAGTCCGTGAATACGGCCGAGCTGAATTCAGGTCTGCAAATTTCCGGTCAGATCGTGGAAGCGATCACCGACAGCAACGGCGCCCTGGCTTATCTGCGTTTGCAGGGGCCTTCGCAGTTGTCCTATCAGGATCACGAACTTCCAGGACATGATCAGAAGTATCATGCCCATGGATTCGGAACTCCGGTGGGTTTCCTGAAAAGTCACCCAACCCAGTGTCCTTCAACATTCACTGCCGACCAGTGGTCTGCGCTAAATGTGATTGCGGGCAAAGAAACGCGTCTTGAATTTGTTTCTGGCGTCGTTGTGACCGGCAAGATTCAGTCCGTTCTTCAAAAAGACGGAAAGACCCTGGTGCTGGCTTTGACCGATGCCAAAGCAGAATTTAACGGCCGCGTGTTGTTTGCACCCGAATGGGGCACCTTTGACATGGCCGTGGGATCCACGGTTCCATCGGTGTTTGGCGGACCTGCCGACCGCGAGGCTTACGGCGAAACCACGGACTTTGTTGCCAAACGTGTTCCGGCACCGAAATATTCCAACGAAGAACTGCAAAGACAAAGCCTGTACGGTCAGGTTCGCAAAATCCGCGAAGACAAACTTCAAGGGACTGCTTTGACCGACTCTTTGGATAAAGTTCTGGCTGCTCACAAAACCCTGATGCCGACTGACTGGTTGTTGCTGATGGAAGCTTTGGAGCTTGTTTTGTCCCGTCACCCTGAATCGAAATTAAAAAAACAGATCGAAGACGATCTGGCGACTCTGTCCAAGAAGGATGAAAAAACCCACGGCCTTATTCAAGACGGCCTGGTATTGGCTGGAGCCCTGTAAAATGAAACGTCCTTTTGAGATTCGCATTGTTCTGGTTCGCACTATCTATGAAAGAAACATCGGCGCCACTTCGCGCGCGATGTCTAATATGGGGATTGAAAAGCTGATTCTGATTGATCCCAAGTGCGAGCTCACCTATGAAGCCCAGCAAGCGGCCGCCACCGGCCAAACCGGTCTGCAAAACCGCACGACTTATGCTTCGTGGGATGAATTCCTGAAACAAGAGCCAGAAAGTATCAAAGTGGCCTTCACTGCCCGCGATGGCAAAGGCCGTCAAGTGCGCGATGTCGATGAAGTTCTTAAAGACATCGCCGACAAAGCCCCGCAGTTCCAGGTTGAAAGCGACGTGCCTTATGTCGTTCACTTGGTGTTCGGCCCTGAAGACTGGGGCCTTGCCGGAGAAGACCTTGAGCACGCGAACTTCTGCGCCTGCATCCCGACATTCGGTGACAACTGGAGTTTGAATCTGGCACAAGCCACACTGCTTGGCATGTACAGTCTGCGCCGCACTTGGGGTGGACAGCGCACCAAACTGGATGGCGGAAAAATTCGCCGGGCCCCTCAAGGCATCGACGGCATTGATCCCGAGGCGACACTGAAAACGTGGCTGGAAGAAATGGGCTTTGATCTGACCCGCCAAAGAAAGATCAACGTCTTTACAGTTCTTCGCCGTATGCTTTTGCAGAACACTCCGACCAAAAAAGAACTGGTGATTTTGGAAACCGTTTTGCAGCAAAGCATTCGCAAGCTGCGTGAATGGAAAGAATTCCAGAACCGCGATCGTTAGTAACAAATCTGTCATCTCTGTTTTTTAAACAGCGCCCTTACCAAGCAGGAACTCTTACCGCGATGATAATGTGATGAGCACGTCACGCCGCGAGTTCCTGGGTAACGCCACCAAATCCATGCTGATATACACAAGTCTCCCCGCGGGGCTTGCTCTGGCTGGTAATGAATACCAGTCCGATCTTTACACCGGCAAAATTCCCATCTGCCAGAACATGACCAATGAAATCTCGGCGCAATTTACGATTCTGACCGAGGGAAAGAACCCTTACGCCTATCGCGTGAAAGATTCGCAGGGCCGGGATCTGCCTGTGCGCAAATGGGATGAAGAACACCGCAGCCACTCTGGATACGGAATCGACAAACTGATCACCGAAAAACTGCAGGCTGATCAATTGTACCGCCTGCAGGTGATCGACAAGGACCGCGGCACCGTTCTGGATGAGCGGATCTTTAAAAGTTTACCTTTAAACAGAAAACAGAATCTGCGCTTTGCAATGATCAGTTGTTCCTGCGACATCTATCACAGCCAGAACAGCAACATGTGGGACCGGATGTTTGCCGAACTGCCCGAGCTGGTGTTTGTGCTGGGGGATTCGGTGTACTGTGATCTGGGCAGTGACGGCACTGAAAAAGACCTGTGGCGGCGCCACTGCGAAACCCGCATGACCTTGGCGCACTTCCGACAACCACGACTGATTCCAACCCTGGCCACTTGGGATGATCATGACTATGGCCGAAACAATGAAAACCGCCACTACGCCATGAAGTATGTTTCCAAACGGATCTTTGAATGCTTTTTTGGTTCGACGCCCGTGGCGGGCTATCGCAAAGGTCACGGTGTGGGTGCGGTGCTGACCGGGTTTGGGCAAAGATTCTTTTTAATGGATGACCGGTTCTTCCGCGATGAACCCAAAACTGGCGGCATGATGTGGGGTTCAGATCAGCAGGAATGGCTGCTTCAGACTTTAGGTGAAAATGAAAAGCCCGCGTGGCTGATGAACGGCAGTCAGTATTTTTCTTCGTATATCGGCAACGATTCGTTTCAAAAAGAATACATGCGCAATCTTTCTGATCTGGCCGGAAAGCTCCGCCGGATGGAAGCCCCGGTCGTCTTTGCCTCGGGCGACGTGCACTTCAGTGAAGTTTTAAAAATTGAGCCTCAGCTGCTGGGGTATCGAACCTTTGAGTTCACCTCCAGCGCCATGCACAGTATTAATTATCCCACGGCCTGGTACATGCGAAACCCGCGAAGACTGACTCACACCTGGAAGCATAATTTTATGATCATGAAATCCGAAGCCATCAAAAATGGAATTTCAACAGACCTGTACTGCCTTGGACGAACCGGCAAACTGCTGATCAGTCACGCCGGCACCGTGCAAAGATAAAAGATCAGATCAAAGCCTGCAGGTGCGGATTTTAAACAGACGTGCATCGAAAGTGAAAAGCACCGGATCCTGGGACTTCATCGCCTTGTTCAGACACAGATACTCGGGCCCCTTGTCGACCTCTAAAGGATTATCGACACTTTCCATGCGAACCAGATAATTGTTTTTCAGGGGATTCTTTTGCAGGCTTACGACTTTGCCGGTGAAGGCAAAGTCAGCCGAAGCGATAAAGGGAAGAAGCCACATCCATCCCATTAGGATGTCAGAAGCTCCTCATTCAGTTTGTCTTCCTGTTCACGGATATTGCGAAGCTGTTTGTCCAGCTTCTGCAGGGCTTGCGCCATGCTTTGACCCAAGTCATGCAACTCGTTGATACGGAACATGGTTTCGTCCTCTTCACCACCGACCAGGCGCAGGCTTTCCAACTTCGCCGAATTCAGGTCGATTTCTTTAGACAAGGATTCCAGTTTTTGATTGAGCTTTTTGCGGTCCTCGACCAGAGCCTTGGTCATCTCGCGGATCTGTTCCAGATCCAGAACTTCCAGTTGGCCCGTGGCAAAGGCGTCTTGCGACGGTTTGGTTTCATCAGCGTCTTCGCCTTGGAAAGCTTCCAAAAACAAAGACCATTCGTTTTTCAGGGATTTTACGATCGACCTACTACTGTCATCACCCATAAATATTAAAATACTCCTGCGCTCTTTGAGCGACTTGCGGGTTCGTCAGCCTTGGGAATAAGAAAGTAACAAAGGCCGTAACCCAGGATCGCAGCACCGAAAGTGACCAGCATGAACAGAACAAATCCCGTTCTTACTACTCCCACTTCGATGTGGTACCGTTTAGCTATTCTAGCACACACGCCCAGAAGCTTTCTATCTAGAGCTTGGTCCAGTCTGTCGACACGGGGCAAGCAAACTGCCAGGATCAAATAAAACACGATCCCACTGCCAAACCAGAGAACCGCAACCAACCAAATGACGCGCAGTATCCAAGTTTCGATACCCAAAGCGTCGCCCAAACCCTTACAAACGCCAGCTAAGGCGCCTTTGTCGGATCGAACCCAACGATAGTCTAGTTTCTGTGTGCTTTGTTCGGTCACTTACGGCCTCCATCAATACAGCTTCAAGCAAAAAGGGGTTTTAGCACCCCTGCCTTTGAAAAGTAAGCTGTACCTATAAGGTCCCCGTGATCATGAAATCGTTACCGAAGGTCAGATAACGAGGGTTCTTCAGTTGGATCTTATCCGTCATGGCGGGAATACGAACGCTTTCCGTCCAAGAGCGGGAACCTCCAGAGCCCATGATGATAGGGGCCTGGAACATATAAAGTCGATTTACAAGGTGGTAACTAACAAAGGAGCTCGCCGTGAACGCGCCCCCCTCAACCATCACAGAACGAAGGCCTTTTTTATATAGCTGCTCCAAAAGGTCTTCCAGATCCAGATCGCCACCGACGCGGGTCTTTACGTAAACCACGTCCGGCGATTTCGCCAAAGTGCCGCGCAATTTTTCAACCTTTTCACGCAGTTCTTCCGCCACACACCAGATCACATCCTCTGCCGCATGCACTTCCGAAAGCTTCAGCTTGGTGAAATTCGGAAGCAGCTCGGCTTCACCATCGACCACAATCACTTTGTTCTTTTTCGTGATCTGCGGGTGACGGATGTTCAAAGACGGATTGTCAAAATCAATGGTGCCCTTACCCACCAGAATTCCATCATGGCAGGCACGGATGTAGTGAACGTATTCACGGGACTCAGGCCCCGTGATCCACTGGCTTTCACCCGAACGAAGCGCCACCTGCCCATCAAGACTGGAAGCCATCTTCAAAGAAACGAAGACTTTCTTTTCACGGAAGTTCCACAAGAAAGCTTCGCAGACTTCTTCCAGTTCGGTTTTGATTTTTGCATCCAGAACCGGATTCGCGGAAGAAAACACCTCGGCCTCAATCCCCGCCTGGCGCAGGATTTCAGCCCCCTGACCGGCCACCAGTGGATTGGGATCGATCAGACCGAAGGTCACTTTTTTAAGAGGAAGTTTTGCCATCATCTTGGCGCAGGATGGAGTTTTACCTTCGTGCGCACAAGGCTCCAGCGTGACAAAGGCATGGGCGCCTTTAAGCTGCTCGGGCGAAAGATTTTTCAGGGCATTCACTTCCGCGTGGGGGCCGCCGTAAAATTCGTGATGACCGGCGGACAAAAATCCGCCCTGAGCATCCAGAACCACCGCACCCACCAGCGGGTTGGGACTGACTCGCGCTGCTCCCTTATAGGCCTCGCTGATGGCAAGACTCATGGCTTCTTCAGCCGTAAGCTTTGTTCCAATAGCAGGCAAAGACAAAGAGCGAATCAGTTCCATCAAATCACCTACGTCAAATAGCCGCGTTCGCGCTGATCGCGCTCGATCGCATCAAACAAAGCCTGGAAGTTTCCGTCGCCGAAACCATCGTGGCCTTTACGCTGAATCAATTCATAGAAGATCGGACCGAAAGTGTTTTTCGTGAAGATCTGCAGCAGGTATTTTCCTGTTTTGTCGCCATCCACCAGGATCGCGTTTTTTTCAAGACGGCTGATGTCTTCAGTCACACCCGGCACACGCTCAGGAATCATCTCATAGTAAGAGTGCGGCGGCGGAGTCAGGAACTGAATGTCGCTGCTTTTCAAGGATTCCAAGGAATAGTTAATATCGTGAGTCAGCAAAGCGATGTGCTGGATGCCGGAGCCTTTATATTCATCCAGATATTCCTGGATCTGGGATTTTTCCTCTGTCGGCTCGTTGATCGGTACAGAGAATTTTCCGCATGGGGATCTCATCGCGCGGGAAAGAAGACCTGTCTTGCTGCCGCGGATGTCGAAGTACTTCGCTTCGTAGAAGCCGAAAATGCCTTCGTAGAAGTGCTGCCACTTGTCCATCTCGCCCTTCGGCACGTTGTTAGTGAAATGATCCACCACTGTGAAACCCACACCCACCGGAGCTTTGTCTTCAGGCTTCACCTGGAAGATTTCATTATAAAGCTTGTCCTGGTTTTTCTGATCCATGAAATAGATCAAAGAGTCACCGATACCATAGATCGCCGGGAATGGAGTCGCCCCTTTTTGGTGTTCGTTGCCTTCATAAGGGCGCGCACCGCGAGCCACAGCCGTTTTGAATGCCTGCTCAGCATCCACTACGCGGAAGCCGGTTGCATTCACGCAAGGGCCGTGAAGTTTTGCAAAGTCAGTAGCAAATGTCTGAGGTTCGCAGTTCAGGATGAAGTTGATGTCGCCTTGACGGTAAAGTTTGATGTTTTTGCCGTGAACTTGGCCGACTTCCTTAAAAGCATAGCGCTTGAACACTTGTTCAAAAAAGTGGGCGTCAGGACCGGAGTATTCAATAAAATCTACTCCGTTAAGACCCACCGGATTTTTCTCGGTAACTTGAGCCATGGCTCCTCCTAAAACTTATATACGATGCGCTGACAGTAGCCCCAAATTGAGCATTATTCAAGCATGATTAAATTTAGGTATATCAAGTACTTAGGTTGATTTTACGGGCCCAACCCAGGGGCTGGATCGGACATAAAGGCGATGTTCATTCATGTATTACAGTGATGAAATTTCAACTACATCTGGTTTATACATTCCGAAGTAAACCCGATGAAGATTAGCAAGAGGGCTGATGTCGAAAGCACCATCGAAGAAACAACCTGCCTGGTTCTACATCGTTTTGGTATTGCAAACACTGGGAATCATCATCGCCATCGGGATGCTGCGCGAACTGATGTGGATTTTTTAATAAGCCACGTTGCTTGAGAACATAAATCCGTAGCTCGAATACTCAAATAGATTATCATCATTGGGCACCGAGGCCATGTAGTAGCCACCCAGAATCAGTTCACTTCGTCCACGCACAATCGCAACTCCGGCACTGGTCAGATGATTTGTGCTATTATCGCTTGAAGACTGACTGTAACCCGCCATGGGCTGCCAACTTTCAAAACTTTTGTTTCTCCAGCCAACAGAATAGACAACGAACGACTCTTCATTCGAGACAATTCCATCGGCATCCCTGGAAGAAGATTCGGAGGTATAAGTCACGTCAACAAACAGGTCATTCCCGGCAAGAAGATTAAAGCCATTGGCCAAACGCAGATAGTAGGGCGATTGCTTCACCGGCTCATAAGAAACTGTCTCTTCATTCACCGTGTTCGGCGTCGCCACATAGTGAACAGCTGTATAATCAACCGCTTTTGATTCCAGCATCACAGGTACGAACTGCGCAGAAAATCCCACCGTCCAGTTTGCCACTGGCTTTATCTGAATTCCCGGCAGAACAAAAAGGCCTTTGTTCTTGTTTTCTGTTTCCGTAAACATGGTGGCATAAAGATTTCCCCCCGTGCTTATCTTGTTATAACTGTGAGTTCTTGAATCACCCAACTGCAAGCCTGCAGAAATTCCCCAGGAAAGGCTGTCATTGACAGCCGCACCAAATGCCGCCCCGACCTTCAAAAGCTGACTGTCCAAACTGGTCAGTGTGGAAGTATTGTAAGAGCCACCCTGCGTATTCATCACGCCACCCAGGCTTAGCATCATCGGGCTTGCCACGAACACAGCCCCCGTCCCCCACTCTGTCGGATAAATTCCTGACGCCAGCAAGGGGCGCACCGAATAGTCACTGGGGCTCAAGTCACTGCTGTTACTTTTCATTTGATGACTGGTTAATGCAGTCCCGCTGACCGAAAGTGACAACTTGTTCGTGGAGCGAAACCCCAAACCTGCTGGATTGTATAAAACATTTCCCGGCGAAGACTCCATCGCGCCACCGGCATTACCCATAAAAGCTTCGCGATGTCCTGCGGGCAAAGGGAAATAAATAGCAAATGCAGAGGACGCTACAGAGAAAACCCCGGTGAAAAACAAAACCTTCAAAAACATTAAAGACCTTCAAACTGCTTATAAAACTGCAAAACTTTTGGATCAACGATAATGGAACGTGGATTCCACCCGATCAGGTGCAAACCCTTGGCGCTTCTAAGACGACTCAAGGCCACATACGCCTGGCCTGGTTCCCACAACTGACTTAGATCACACCACAGATCATCCAGGGTGGCGCCCTGACTTTTATGGATCGTGGTGGCGTAAGCCAGCGTCAGTGGGAACTGTTCGACCTGCGCCATGATATTGCCTTCAGCATCCTGAATGGCAAAAGAGGATTTACTGACCTGAACTTCGCGGCCACGGTCCTTGCGCACGGTGATCTGGTCTGCCGTGATATCAACCACGGATCCGCGTGTGCCATTCACCCAGCGGCGCTGGGGATCATTTTGCAGGAACATCACCTGACAGCCGATTTTCAAAATAAGCTTTTCCGCGATTGGTGACGCTTTTTTCAAAGTTTCAATGTGACGTTCGGATCCGCTATAAATGGATTCAATCACCACTTCGGTTTCATCAATCTCGGCCAGTTTTCGTTCGTTGAACTTTTCGGCGTTGATCTTGCGCGGGAACAGACGTGTGCCCGGATCATCTTCATCGTGATCCTGAACGTGTTCATTCAGGAATTCACGAACACGCTCAGTGACCTTGCCATGACGAACATCGCTCAGAACATCCAAAAACAAATTATCCGAAACCCGCTGATTGTGTGAAAGCATCACTGTCTGAAAACCGCTGACTTCCCAGACGCCATTTAAGAAACACCAGTCGCGCTGACCGGTGTGGGTCACCGGGGGCAGCTGGGCAAAATCCCCCACCGCGATCACACGCATGCCACCCCAGGGAAGTTTTGATTCACGCGCTCGTTGCGATAAAGCTTCGGCGATCATCAGGGCCTGGCCGGGAATCATAGAAATTTCATCAATGATCACACCTTCAACCTTGCGCAGGCGGGACATCAGACGCTTGTCTTTGCTGGCGCGTTCATAGGTGGCATCAGCGCCACCTTCCATGATACCCAGACCAAAGAAGCTGTGAAAAGTCCGGCCACCCAACAACACGGCGGCAGCACCGGTACTGGCCAGAATAGGCATTTCTTTCGGATCCAGTTCACGCATGAACTGGCGAATCAGAAAACTTTTTCCGCTGCCCGCCCCGCCCGTCAAAAAAACATTCTCTCCGGATCTTAAAAGATCCAAAGCAGAGGATTGTTCGGGGGAAAGCTCAACGTCGTGTACAGGCATAAGTCCTGCGATCATGCCACTTCCCAGTCTTGCGAAGCAAATATAAAAACGATAGCATTTGGACTCTGAATTCATAACAAAGGACTGTTGTTGATGTTGAAGCTTCTCTTACCCCTGCTGGTGACTCCGCTGATGGCGCAGGCCACAAAACCCGCCCCGAAACCCACCTCTGAAATTCCGGTCAAACGTGAATTTCCCCTGAATTCAGAGATCAGCCCCTGCCAGAACTTCCATCAGTATGTGTGCTCCAAAGCGGAATCCGCTTTCAAACTGCGTGAAGACCGCAGCCGTCACCTGTTTGCCTTCAGTGATTCCCGTGAACGCCTGCTTGAAACCCAGATGAAATTCATGAAAGAGCTTCCGCACCAGAAAAATCTGGATGCACGCACTTCCCAGGTTCGTGATTACTATCTGGCGTGCATGGATTCCGCAGCCAAGGCCCGCGATGAAAAGGCTGAAGTCAAAGCCCTGAAAGCCGAAATGGATCAAATCAAATCCCTGGAAGAATTCATTCTTTACACCCACGCCCAGATGCCGCGCGGCTTGGGAAGCCTGATCCGCCTGTGGCCCACGAACAATCTGGACAACCCCAAAGAAATCGACGCCATGCTGTACTCAAGCCTGATGGAGCTTCCGGATCACAAGTACTATGAACAGAAGGACTTGATGGCCGACTATGAAAAACAACTGGTGCTGTTTTTCCAGTCCGTGGATCCTAAAATCAAAAAGGCCGACGCCGTAAAAAAGGCCCAGGCCCAAATCGCCCTGGAACAGGATTTCATCAAAGTCTTCCCGGTGACAGCAGTTCGTCATCAGCGCTGGAGCGAAAAACGTGTCGCCTCCCAGAAGGATCTTGTTAAAAAGTACCCGAACCTGAAGCTGGATGTTTTGTTCAAATATGCGCCGGAAAAGCTGGCGGTGAACACGCCGATTCCGGAATCTTTGGATTTCCTGAATGCCGAACTGCCAAAGCGTAATCTGCAAGTCTGGAAAGATGCGTATTTATATGGCGCCCTGAGCGGCATCATGGACGACGGCTATCCGAAATTCTTTGCTTCACAATTTGCCTTTGAAAAGAAATTCTTCGGCGGCCCGGCCAAGCGCCCGGTTCGTCAGGAACGCTGCACTTCGGAAGCCACCCGTTTGTTCTCGAAAGAAATCGACGCGGTTCTGATTGAAAAAGTGTTCCCGAATTTTGATGAAAGCAAAGTCAACGAAGTGGCGTCCCGCATTCGTCAAAGCATCCTGCAAGGCCTGGAAAAGAACACCTGGCTTTCCAAGGACGGCAAAAAAGAAGCCCTGGCCAAAATCCGCACGGCACGCCTGCAACTGGTGAAACCCCACAACGATCGCGAATGGGACTTCCTGCCGGTGAAAAAGTATTCCAGCAAACAGGCCATTCAAAACTTGCGCACTTACCGCGAAGCCCGCTGGGAAAAGGCCATGCAGGAAATGCGTGAACCGGCCAACATGGACGCCTGGGGAATGAGCCCGCTGACCGTGAATGCTTACTACAGCTCGAACGAAAACAAGTTCGTGCTGCCGATTGGGATCCTGCAATTCCCATTCTATGACAAAGACGGTTCTGTGATCGAAAATCTGGGCGCTGTGGGTGCCGTTGTCGGTCACGAACTGGGTCACAGCATCGATGACAGTGGTTCCAAATATGACTCTCAGGGACGCCTGCGCACCTGGATGACCACGAAGGACATCATGGAATTCAATCTGCGTGGCCAGAAGATGATTGATCAGTTCAACAGGGCCGACCACGACGGCAAGCTGACCTTGGGTGAAAACGTGGCCGATTTGGTTGGACTGACTTTTGCCTACAATGCCGCTTTCCCTGAAGGCAAAGGCAGTGAAAAAGACAAAAAGGATTTCTTCGTCGCCTATGGACGCCTGTGGTGTGAGGTGATCCGCCCGGACAATGCCAAACTGTTGCGTAAAACCGATCCGCATTCTTCAGGCCTGGCGCGCATCAACGAGCAGGTAAAACAACAGCCGGCGTTCGCGGAAACCTTCCAGTGTAAACCCGGGGATCCGATGACTCTCCCGGAAAAAGACCGAGTTCAAATCTGGTAACTCTGGGGCCCCAGCGGTCCTCCATCTGCTTCCAATTGATTTTCAGATCCTAAAACAACTTAGGACCTAAATCTGCTACGCGCCGAGCCTGACTGGTTCTTGCTGTATTTTCCGGCAGGTGCTATGGTTAGAGTCTTGGCTCTGATGCCGGAGGAAGACGTGACAATGAAATTCGTCAACTTTACTTCAAAAACTGAAAATCCTCATTTTGAGGGAATCTACGATATTGGCCCTGCCGAACTTCAGCAGAACATGGCAAACGTTGTGATGATCGACGTGCGCCAGCCTGACGAGTACGTCGGTGAACTGGGTCACGTTGAAGGCTCTTCCCTGATGGTTCTGGACACTCTCCCTGAGCAACTGGGCACCCTGCCCAAAGACAAAACTGTGGTCTTTATCTGCCGCAGTGGCGGTCGCTCTGCCAAGGCCACAGCCTTTGCCAAGATGAACGGCTTCGAAGAAGTATACAACATGCAAGGGGGCATGCTTCTTTGGAATGATCTGCAGCTCCCTGTTACTAAGTAAGAAAAGAAAATATGCCTGGAAAAGTATTTGTTAACAGAACATTGAATCTGAAAAAAATCCGCTACATCGGCGTGGACATGGACCACACATTGGTTCGCTATAACAGTGAAAACTTTGAGCGTCTGTCCCACACCACGATGATCGATAAACTGGTAAAACGCGGTTATCCTGAAACTTTGCGCAAGCTGGTCTTCGACTATAACTTTGCCATCCGTGGTCTGGTTATCGACCGCAAGATGGGAAATCTGCTGAAGCTGAACCGCTACACGGCGATTCGCGCCAGCTATCACGGCCTGAAGCCGCTTGATTTCAAAAGTCACCAGAAGCTTTACAAGTCCACTTACATCGACTTGTCCAATTCCGACTATCTGGCGGTGGACACTTCTTTCTCGATCTCTTTGGCGAATCTGATCGCTCAGATCGTGGAATTGAAAGACTCTGACACAGCCAACAAGTATCCAGAATACGCGCAGATTGCTGACGACGTGCTGGATGCTTTGGATGAAGCTCACCGCGACGGTTCCCTGAAAGACGTCGTGAAACAGAACCTGGATCATTTCATCATCAAAGATCCGACTCTGGTGCATACGCTGGAAAAATTCCGCCGCCACGGGAAAAAGATCTTCGTTTTGACGAACTCTGATTTCCACTACACGAAACTGCTTTTGGACTATGCGATTCAGCCATTCCTGAAAGAGCACAAGTCCTGGGAAGACCTGTTTGAATTCGTGATCACGTTTGCTTCCAAGCCGAAGTTCTTCTATGAAAACCAGAAGTATCTGCGTGTGAATCCGGCAGATGGCACCATGACCAACATGGAAGGCAAGCTGACTCCGGGGATCTATCAGGGCGGTAACGCGAAGAAATTCACAGCCGATCTGGATCTGGCCGGTGATGACATCCTTTACGTGGGTGACCATATTTACGGCGACATCCTGCGCTTGAAAAAAGACTGCAACTGGAGAACCGCGATGGTTATCGAGGAACTTGACGTTGAGGTTGAAAACAACAAGCAGGCTGAACCTCTGAATCAGGAAATCGAAACCCTGATGAAGAAAAAAGAGCCTCTGGAAGACGAACTGACCGACATCATGACCCGCAAAATTGAAAAAGCGGTGGCCGCGAATGAACCTCAGATCGAGACTTTGCAAAAGACTATTTCTGAGATCGACGCCCAAATCAGCCAGCTGATCAAAAAACAGCAGGCGATGTACAACGGCAACTGGGGTCAGCTGATGAGAGCCGGCAACGAAGAAAGTTACTTTGCTTACCAGTTGGATCGTTATGCCTGCGTTTACATGCAGAAGCTGAGCGATCTGCTGGATCTGTCTCCAAGAACATACTTCCGTGCGCCTCGCCGTCCGCTGGCCCACGAAATCTTCTAAAAGGTTCCTGGTTCTTTTTCAGGTCCCTGCTGCGTCAAAGCCATCCCTTCGGGGATGGCTTTTTTATTTTCTTTGCCCACGCCCCAAAGTACCATTTTCACATGAAGAAAAGTCCCTCGCAGATTCTGATGAAGTCCGTTTTATGCATTCTGCTTTTTCTTATTTCATCAACGGCTGTGGCGCAAATCCTGCCGGTCGGTCTCTATGAAGGCCTGATGGCCAACACCGGTGTCGCGACCACACGGTCCAAAGCCGCTTCTTATTACAATCCCAGCCTGCTTCGTCAACGACAGGACAATGCCTTTAGCCTGAACGGCAACTCGATCGGGGCCATCAATTCCAAAAACGAAGGACAGACATTTTCATCGTCTCTGGGCCTTGCGCCCTCTTATCTGAGCAATCTGGTGGTGGGCGAGGATCTGGTACACGAATTCTTTGTCGCCAATACTTTGCAGGGTCTTTTTTCCTGGCAGTCCAACAAGAACGAAACGTCCTTTGATGCCGAGGCGAACATCAGTCGCATGGTCTCCGGTTATTCGATGGCGTTTAAGTCCATTCCATTTGCCATCCAGTTTCTGGCCCGCTACTCAGAGGCAAAGACTTTCGGGGTTGGCGAAAGCTCTTTCCCCGCACAGGATATCTATGTGGTTTCCAAAACCAAGTCCGAATACAAGAATCTGAACGTGGCCCTGGGACTTTCGACTCATTTTCAATTTGAGCACTATTCATTAGGCGTGAACTTCAACTCGCGCGGCCTGTCCTTGTACAACCAGAACAAAGGTTCATCGAGAATATTCACTCACGGCTCACCTCCCGGAGATTTCACCGTTACTGAAGATGATGACGCCAGATCCAGTGTCACCAATGAGGAAGGCAAACTTTTGATTGGTCATGGATTCAAAGTGGGGCATCACGAATTTCTGACTGATTCCTCGTTTGTTGAAGTCTCGGGAAACCTGGATCGCTACACATTCTCGCAAAGTTTTGGTTATCGTTACGGAGCCGCCGACGGCCATCAGCTTCTGTGTGGGATTTCCCACCGCTTTGGTTCGGATGTTGATTACTTCGGTCAGAACTTTAATACATCCGTGGGGTACTCGTGGAAAACGCGGGCCCTGCGTTCCGCCATCGGCTTCTACTATGGCAAAGAAAGCACCACGGTTGAAAACTCCACGGTCGGCGTTGTCTTCGGAAGTGAATACGAATACTAGACCTGGGCGAATTTCAATTTGCCGGATGCTTTCGGCTTAATCACAATAATCTTCATGATCCTGCTGAATGTCCTTTTTGCGATGATGTTTGCGCATGCCAATGACCTTTGCGAAAGGCGCTTCGTTCTGGCCTTTATGGACAACGAGCCTTCTTATTTCGTCGAAAATGGAGTTAAAAAAGGTCATTCGTATGTTTTGTTGACCGACGTTGTAAAGCAGCTTGAATGCCGTGAAACTGAAATCCCGGGCTCGTATGCCGCCAATAAAGAAAAGTTGATCAAAAACCGCGTCGACATCATGGGCCTTGCGATCCGCGACGCTGAAATGGACAAAGTCGCGGAATTCATTCCCGCCTATCGTGTTCCGCGCATGCTGATCGTTGATAAGAAGTCCTACAACCCGGCCTACAAGATCGAAGACTATCTGAAAAGCTCCAAAGCCGTTTTCTCCACCCTGATTGGGGCCGGCTTCTTTATGTCGGAACCGGAACGGGAAATTCTGTTCAAACAAAAACGTCTGTTTGAAGTCCCGGGTCCTGGTGACATTTTTGCCAATCTGATTAAAGGACGGGCGCAAGCGACGTTCTCTACCCCGCTGTTCACGCACTACTATCTTTCACGCAAAGGTCAGGACCAGAGCTTTGTGATTTTACCGGATCCCAATCAGGCACAGGATCTGGGCATCTATGTTTCCAAAGCGCGCGTGACTGAAAAAGATCGCAACAAGATCAAAGACATCATCAAACGCATGAAATCCGACGGGTCCATGGCTCGTTCTGCCAGGGATTATGTCCGTGCGGAAGATTTGCAATACTACAGGGATTAATTACCAAGTCAGACTTTCGCCATCCTGGAAGAAGCCGCCATTGGGACCGCCCTTCGGCAGCGTTGCCGCCCAAAGAAGACCTTTGATCCCTTGTTCAACAGAACGATCCGCATGCGGGCCGCCCATATCTGTGCGCACCCATCCTGGCGACACGGAATTCACACAAATGTCTTCGCCGGAAACTTCCGAGGCAAAAAGATTCGTGACCATGTTCAGAGCCGTTTTAGAGATACGGTATGACGCCGAGGCATTCTGTTTTTCAGAAAGCCGGGCCATGCCGCTGGAGACATTTACGATGCGCCCATAGCCTTCCTGCTTCATCAGCGGGAAGATCTTCTGGGTCAACAGGAACGGTCCCATGGTATTGGTGACAAAGGACTTTTGTAGCGTAGAGGCTTTGGTTTTCAACAGCGAGGAATTTCCGCCGTCTTCACTGTCGATCAGGATGCCGGCGTTATTTACCAGCACATCGACGAAACCGTATTCGCGTTTGATCACTTCAACAAAGTCCGTGATGCTTTTTTCCTGGGACAGGTCGAGCTTCATCGGCACGACATCCAGCCCCTTCATGGTCAATCCATTCAAAGTCTTTTGCGCCTTATCGGGATTTCTCATGGCCATCAGAACCTTGAAACCCCTTTGCGCCAGGGACTCGCTCAAAGCAAGGCCCAAACCACGATTAGCACCAGTGACAACAGCGATCTTTTTCACGAAGAAATCCTTTAGTTCGGACGAGGCACCGGACGTTCACCTGTCGGGAACAGTTCATTCGTCACCCAATTGCGCTGATTGATCACGCATTCTGAAGAAATGACTCTCCAGCGTTCAATCGGGTAAGAATAAACCGTTTCAACCCAGCCCCAGCCGTTCCAATCGATCACACGGCGATAGTGGCGCCCACCGTTTCCATCACGCACAGAGCGCGTTTCGCGGTGGAAGGTCAAAAGAGGATAATGAACTTTCAAAGTGCCATCGACTGTTAGCTGCATTTGTGCGTGTTCATCAAACACGCAGCCATAATAACCGTCCAGGCTGCGCAGACGGCCCTGAATTGTTTCACCCGGGCGCACATCGCGCCCTTCCGGCATCCAGAATTCAAAGAAGTAATCAGAAGGTGCGCCATTCGGATAATAGCTGCGCGTGTTCAGCGTCAGCTTGCCGTTGAATTCAACGAAGCGGACAATCGCACGACCATCGGCAGATTGCCAAGGTTGCTCAAGAACGCTGCGGGCTTCAGCAGTGAAGCCTGCCACTAGAGATAAAACCAAAATCATCGCTTTCATCGAACATCTCCTCGTTTAATGCACTGTAGACCCGAAAAAGAACCGGGAACCTTTTAGCGGGGGCTGGCGTTGCGGTTCAGTAGCACGATATAGTCTTTGGCGCCGGTTTGTTCCATCATGCCTGAGTATTTGTTTTCTTCAAATTTCTTGCGGTACGTTTTGCGCGCCACTTCGATAACCATGCAGCCCAGATGTCCCGTGCCTGCAAGATCTCTTGTGCCGTCCAGATCACACACCGGCAGGAAGCTTTCTTCCTGTTCGCGCGTCACCGGGAACTTCATGACCGAGAAACTGGTCACATCCATTTTGTACTCTTCCTTCAGGCGGTTGGCAGGGCCTTTTTTCACAAGTTGCGAAGAATAAATGTACGGGACAATCACGGCCACTCGCAGGCCTTGCGCGCGAGCGTTGTTCACACCCTCAACAAAGCGGGCCATTTCATTTTGGACATCAAGTCGCATGGTGGAATTGAAAACTTCCACGTAAGGCAGCTGAGGATCCACGACAATCACGTCGTACTTGGAACCCTGTTCCTGATTGGCTTCCATAAAGCCTCTCCACAGTTCCAAATCTTCAATCTGCCCTGGAGTCACGCCCAGGAAAACGATCGGCGCATTTTTGATTTCCATGCGCAGGCGATCATAGATGCCTTTGCCCATTTTTTCGGGAACTTCAACCTGAGAAAATTTGATTTTGGGAATTGAACGTTCCTGAATCTGAAAATTCATGGAGAAAAACACACCCAATGCAATCACAGCGACGGCGCTGACCCAGTACAAGTATTTCATGAGCGGAACTTTACTTAGTTTAAGAGCTAAGTCCAGCGCCCACGGCCGCAATTACGCATATTGGCAAGAATCGTTGAAATCTGATAGAATTATGTTAGGTTGCGAACATTACAGAGGACTTGATCCCGCAAAGGACAGGTACCCACATATGAATGCGACAAAGACTGTACCTACATTTCTTATTATTGGCTCTGGCCGTGTCGCCCGACATGTTGCCCACTATTTCCATTTACTCAATTTAAAATACCAGACCTGGGATCGCAGCGAGGACATCTCTGCTTTGGCCGGCAAAGTTTCTTCGTGCTCGCACATCCTGCTGGCGATCAGTGACAGTTCTTTGCAGGCCTTCTATCAAGAGCATCTGGCACAACATGAAGACAAAACGCTCGTGCATTTCTCAGGCGCTTTGTACTTCAAAGGAATGATTGCAGCGCACCCGCTGATGACCTTTGGTCCGGACCTGTATGATCTAGCGACCTATCAGCAGATTCATTTTGCGCTGACCGGATGCGATTCCCTGATTGATGCCCTGCCGGGGCTTTCCAATTCCTACTCCAACATCTTCGCCTTTGAAAAAGCCCGCTATCACGCCTTGTGTGTGCTGGGCGGAAACTTCACGACTCTGTTGCTTGCCAAGATGCTCGAAGGCTTTGCCGAGATGAAAATACCGCAAAGTGCTGCCAAGCCCTATATTGAAAGAGTGATCCAGAACACTTTGGCGAACCCTGAAGATGCCTTCACCGGACCGCTGGCGCGTAAAGATGCCGCCACTGTCGAAAAGAATCTGCAGGCTTTGAACGATGATCCTTATCAGGCTGTGTACAAAGCCTTTCTAGAAACCCTTTGGCCTGAGTATCCGCGAAAGTGAGGGCCCCATGAAAACCATCCTCGATTTCCACGACAAGAAAAGCAAAAAGCAAAAGATCTCAATGATCACCTGCTATGACTATTCCTTCGCCCGCATTGTGGCCGACAGTGATATCGACTGCATTCTGGTCGGCGACTCTTTGGCAATGGTGATGCTGGGGCATTCCACCACGCTGGATGTTTCAGCCGGGGTTATGGCTCACCATACAGCAGCTGTCGTTCGCGGCGCGAGTGATAAGTTCGTGATCGCCGATCTGCCGTTCATGAGCTACCGCAAAGGCCTGACCGCCAACATGACGGCCGTTGAAAAAGTGATGAAAGCTGGTGCCCACGCCGTGAAGCTGGAGGGTGCTGCCGGAAATCTGAAACTGGTCCGCCATCTGGTGGATTCCGGCGTGCCGGTGATGGGGCATTTGGGCCTGACTCCGCAATCAGTCAATCAACTGGGTGGATTCAAAGTTCAGGGCCGTGATGAAAAAGCGCAGAAAAAAATTCTGGAAGCCGCTTTGCAATTGCAGAACGCCGGGGCTTTTTCCGTCGTGCTTGAATGTGTTCCTTCGAAACTGGCCAAAGAAATCACGGCGGCGCTTGAGATTCCGACTATCGGGATCGGTGCGGGCGTGGATTGCGACGGACAGGTGCTGGTACTGCAGGATATGTTGGGCATGAATCAAGGCTTCAAACCGAAGTTCGTGAAAACCTATCTGGATGGCTTTAACACCATCAAAGGTGCGTTGAACCAGTACCATCAGGAAGTCAGCAGCGAAATCTTCCCGTCCGAGAAAGAGAGCTACTCATGACCCAAGTCCTGCGCTCTCCTTCTGAATTTCAAGTCTGGCGCCGCAAACAATCCGGCACAGTGGGTTTTGTTCCCACCATGGGGGCTTTGCACACGGGCCACGAGGAACTGATCAAGCAAGCCCGCAGGAACAACGATCTGGTGGTGCTTTCGATTTTTGTCAATCCCACGCAGTTCAATGACCCGAAGGATCTGGAAAAATATCCGCAGACCTGGGATCAGGATCTGGCGATGGCCGAACGAAACAACGTCGACGCGATCTTTTTCCCGCGCTATCAGGAAATGTACCCGGATAATTATCGTTATAAAGTTTCAGAAAATGACTATTCCAATTTGCTGGATGGCGCGCACCGCCCGAGTCACTTTGATGGTGTGCTGTCGGTGGTGATGAAACTTTTCAATGTGGTTCGCCCGACCAAGGCGTACTTCGGCGAAAAGGACTTCCAGCAATTGACCCTGATTCAAGGCATGGTGGAAAGCTTCTTTATGGATCTGGAAATCGTTCCGGTTCCCACTGTGCGTGAAGAAGACGGTCTGGCAAAAAGCTCGCGCAATCTGCGTCTAAGCCCGGAAGAACGCGAGAAAGCCCCGGCCATCTTTAAAGCCATTACGAAAAGCAAAACCGCTGCGGAAGCTGCGGCTTCTTTGTCAGCTCAAGGATTTATCGTGGATTATGTGACGGATGTGGGAAACCGCCGCTTCGTCGCCGCCAAACTCGGTGAAGTGAGGTTGATCGACAATGTCCAAATCTAAAGTTCTTTTCATGATGACAGGCTCTATTGCCTGTTACAAAGCCTGTCATGTGGTTTCCCGTCTGGTGCAGAATAACTGTGACGTTCAGGTTGTGGCCTCCCCGTCGGCTTTGAAATTTGTCGGCAACGCCACCCTGGAAGGCCTGACTGGAAAACCCGTCATCAGTGACATGTATGCCACCGGCAACGTCATGGATCATATCCACCTGATGCGTTGGGCGGATGTGATTTTGGTTGCCCCTGCCACGGCGAACTTCATCAACAAGGCTGCTCAAGGCGTGGGTGATGATTTGCTGCAGACTTTGTTCCTGGCTCACGACTTTAAAAAGCCATTCCTGGTGGCTCCGGCCATGAACACCAGTATGTATCTGCACCCGGTGACACAAAAGTCCCTGACCGCTCTTAAAGAAATGGGCGTGCAAATCCTGGACACCGCTTCCGGCATTCTGGCCTGTGGCGAAGAAGGCTGGGGCAAACTGCTGGAACCGGATCTGATTCTGAAAATGACTTTGGAAGCACTTCACAAGCCAGCGCAGGATACCGCGGCGGCTTCTGTTGCGCCAAAGTCCTCTGCCCTTTCCAAAGTGAAAATCCTGATCACTGCCGGGGGCACGCAAGAACCCATCGACACGGTTCGCGTGATCAGCAATCTTAGCTCGGGCCGCACCGGCATCGCGCTGTCGGAATACATGACCCAAATGGGCTTTGATGTGACCTTGCTGCAAGCCCATGCTTCACCCAAGTCTGAACACGTCACCCGCCGTGATCTGTTCGTCAGCTTCGCGACTTTGGATGAAAAAATGAAACACTATCTTTCCACCGAAAACTTCACCCACGTGATTCACGCTGCGGCCGTCAGTGACTATTCCGTTGATCATCTGGAAGTGGATGGACAGTCTTTCCGCCCGTTTGAGGTGAAAAAAGTCAGCTCGGAATCCGACAAGATGAGCATTCACCTAAAGCGCAACCACAAGATTGTGGACCGTCTGAAGGAATATTCCAAAAACAAGGACTTGAAAGTGATTGCGTTCAAACTGACCAGTCACGCCAGTCCTGAACAACGAACCCGCGCCGTGGAAAAGCTTTTTGCCAATTCCCACGCTGACTTCGTTGTTCACAATGATTTAAGCGAAATTGATATCGTCAACCGCACCCACAAATTCACCCTGTTCAATCACGAAGGCTTTGTTGCCTGTGAAAATCTGGATCAACTGACCAGTGAACTGATTCGTGTGGTTCTGCCAAAGGATACTGTATGATTTTATGTCTTGATGTGGGTAACACCCAGATTTACGCCGGACTTTTTGACAAGGACAAGATGGTTCTTTCCTTCCGTCGCAGTTCCAAAAGCGGAGCTTCGTCAGATGAAACCGGAATTTTCCTGCGTACGGCAATCCGTGAAAACGGTTTTGACCCGACCAAGGTAAAACAAATCGCCATCTGCAGTGTTGTGCCGGAAGTGATCTATTCCCTGCGCGGCGCCTGCATGAAGTATTTCGATATCAATCCGTTCATCCTGCAGGCCGGGGTTAAAACCGGTCTTAAGATCAAGTACAGAAACCCACTGGAAGTCGGTGCGGATCGTATCGCCAATTCCATTGCGGCAACTCACCTGTATCCGGGGAAAAACCTGATTCTGGTGGATCTGGGAACCGCAACCACCTTCTGCGCAGTCAGCAAGGACAAGGACTATCTGGGGGGCAGTATTGTCGCCGGTATGCGCCTGTGCATGGAGGCTTTGGAAAGCAAAACGGCCAAGCTTCCATCTGTGGAAATCGTGTCCATGCACGAAGCCCTGGGCCGTGCGACCATCGAAAGTATCCAGTCCGGTTTGTACTATGGCCATCTGGGCACCATCAAGGAACTGACCGAAAGAATCACCAAAGAATGTTTCCAGGGGGAACGTCCGATGGTGATTGGCACCGGTGGCTTTTCCTATTTGTTTGAAAAAGAAAAAGTATTCGACGAAATCGTGCCGGACCTTGTTCTTAAAGGCATGCTGATCGCTCTGCAACACAACGCTTAAGGATTTATTTATGAATATTTCATTGCTTAGAACCAAAATTCACCGCGCCACCGTTACCGGAGCAGATTTGAACTATGAAGGCTCCGTCAGCATCTGTCCGGATCTGATCAAAGCCTCTGGTTTGCTGCTGAACGAACGTGTGGATATTTACAACTGCAACAATGGGGCTCGTTTTTCCACTTACGTGATCAAGGGTAAAAAAGGCGAAATCTGCCTGAACGGGGCTGCCGCCCGTCACGTGCAAAAAGGGGATCTGGTGATCATCTGTTCTTACTGTGGTCTGAGCATGGATGAAGCCAAGAAACATGAGCCGACAGTGGTTTTTGTAAACGCAAAAAACAAAGTCACTGAAAAGCGCAAAGAAGACCGCAAGAACAACAAGTAAGCCAATAAAAGCTCGGGAAGCCCGCCAAATGGCCTTCCCGCTCTTGACCCCGCGACGAAATTCCTTCAGTTTAGGCCGTATGGCTATCACTCTTCTGCAACTGCAATCCGGCCACAAGGCCTTTGGCGCCAAAGTTCTCTTTGACGATGCCACTTTCGCGATCAACGAAGGTGAACACGTCGGCGTTATCGGTCCCAATGGTGCCGGAAAATCCACTCTGTTTAAAATTCTGGTCGATCAGGAACATCTTGATGAAGGGATCGTGACCAAATCCCAGCAACTGCGTCTGGGTTATCTGGAACAGGAATCCGACTGGGATGTAGATCAAAAGGTTGAAGAATATCTGGAAAAGAACTGCATCAAGCCCCTGTGGGAACTAAAACAGTTCGGCCTGAAGCTGGGTTTGACAGAAGGTCACTTCCAATCTCATTTGAAACAGCTCAGTGGTGGGTATCGCATGCGCGTGAAGCTTTTGTACCTGATCGGTCAAGAGCCGAACCTGCTGTTGCTGGATGAACCTACGAACTTCCTGGATCTGGAAACACTTTTGGTGCTGGAAAGCTTTCTGCAGGAATACAAAGGCGCCTTCCTGCTGATCTCGCACGACCGCGAATTTCTGCGCCGGGTGACGGATCATATTCTGGAAGTCGAATCTGGCGATATCGTGAAGTTCCCGGGAAGTCTTGATGACTACTTCGAACAAAAGCAAATGCTGGCTGAAATCCTGCAAAAGCAGGTTCTAAGTCAGCAAGCCAAAAAGAAATCCATCATGGACTTTGTGACCCGTTTCGGAGCCAAAGCCACCAAAGCCCGTCAGGCGCAAAGCCGCTTGAAGGCTCTGGAGAAAATGGAAGTCATCGAGGTCAAAGCAGCCCCGACTCATTCGCATATTTACATTCCGCCAGCCTCCCCGACCGGGAAGATGATACTGGAAGTGGAAAATGTGGAATGTGGTTACGGCGACAAGGTGATCCTGAAAGACGTGACCCTGCGCCTTGAGCGCGGCAATCATCTGGGCATCGTCGGACTGAACGGAGCTGGCAAGTCCACTTTGCTGAAGTCCCTTGGCGAGCAGATTCCGCTGGTTCGTGGAGACATCAAATGGGGTCATCAGGTCAGCCTGTCTTATTTTGCCCAGCACACTCCGGAATCTTTAAACCCTGACCATTCGGTTTTGGAAGCCATGGCTTCTGCCGCCCACAAAGAAGTGACCCAACAGGATGTGCTGAACATCGCCGGCAGTTTGCTGTTCTCGGGTGACAATGTTCACAAGAAAGTGAAAGTCCTTTCCGGTGGCGAAAAGTCCCGCGTGGCTTTGGGACAGATTCTTTTGCAGAAATCGCCGTTGCTCTTGCTGGATGAGCCCACGAATCACCTTGATTTTGACACGGTCGAAGCGTTGACCACGGCTTTGGAAAAATACGAAGGCACCATCATCACGGTCAGCCACGATCGGGGTTTTATCGGCCGCGTGGCCAACAAAATCTTAGAGGTGAACCACGGGAAGCTGACTTTGTATCCCGGCACCTATGATGAATACGTCTGGAGTCTGCAAAAAGGCTTCCTGGCAGAACGTGACCTGACCGAAGGCGCAACAACGCAAAAAGTCAGTTCCGAAAAAGCCGCTGAAGCTCCGAAGTTCAACTATAAGGAAGAACGAAAGAAGCTAGAGACCCAGATCAAGAAGGCCCAAAAACTGATTGAAGACTGTGACAAGAAGATTGCCGATCTCACGAAAAAGAGAGACGCTTTAAATGAAAATCTGATGACCGCGGCCGGAGACAAAGCCGCAGGCCTTGCCAAAGAGCTGCATGAACTCAGCGGGGCCATTGAAGAGCTGGAATCCACCATGCTGCAAGCCATGGAAGACCAGCAGAATTTTGAAAACGAGCTGAAACAGCTTGTGGGGTAATGACGATGTTGCGTGTATTGGTATTGACGGCAATGGCATTTCAATTGGCGGGTTGTGCAAGCTACTTCAAAAAGAAAGACTGCGAATCCATCAACTGGTTTGAACACGGACAAAAAGTAGCCATGCGCGGCCAATGGCTGAATGCCGACCCCGTGGTGAACGAATGCCGCAAGGTCGAGGCCGACATCCAGGAATCCCAGCTGGACAAGGGCTTCAAAAGCGGCGTTGAAAAGTACTGCACGAACACCAACGCCTACATCATCGGTAAAAGCGGTGACTTCTTCTCTCGCGATATCTGCGAAGGGCCACAGATCAATGTTTTGGTTGCTGAACACCGCAAAGGCACCGTGGATTACTGTGCCAAATCCAACGGATTTGTGGCGGGCACCTCGGGCAAAAAATATCAGAACGTCTGTCCAAAAGAACTTGAACCCGTCTTCCTGACGGAATACCGCAAAGGTCGCAAAAAATACGTGCAGACTCTGATCGACAGCAAATCTTCAGAAGTCCGCAGTCTTGATATGGATATTCTGCACAAACGCAACAACCTGAGTTTTGCACGCAGCAGGCTTAGCGCCATGGAAGCTGAAAAAAGCGGCCTTGAATCCAGCAAGTCCTCTGCCATGCTCAACCAGCAAAGCCAGCTGGTGACTCACTTCAATTCTCAGATTTCGGTGCTGGATACACATATCAGCAGCAAAAAATCAGAGGTCTTTTCTTTGCAAAGTGATTTAAGCAGTCTGGAAAACAACCGGGACAAACTGCAAAAAGACATCTCGGCCTTCAAGGAAGAGCTGCCAAGCCTGGACAACCCTTAGTTCGGAACGCGGAACCACTCAATAGCATCGACATAGGCCTTTGGCTGATAAGCATTGGCCTGCTCACTCCAGTGAACCTCGCGCCAGCCCAGACTCTTGAACGACGGGCTTTCCACATCGCGCTTCTGAATGAATTCAAAGACATTTGAAACCTGCTCAAGCTCGGCCTTCTTCATCAACAAAGATGGCAGATGGAACTGCACAAATGCGGTTCCCTTGTTCTGCGCACCAAAGCCTTCAGCACCTTCCGACAGATAGCGGGAATACTGAATTTCTTTTTTGGCGTCACAATGATCCACGACCAGCAGCTTTTCGGTCTCTTCCGCATAGTCCATGACATAGCTGAAGTTGTAACCACCGCACTTTTCCACAACGGTGCGAACCGACTTGATCTGACCAAAAGACTTCACCGGCACCGGATAACGGGATGGTAACATCCACAAGTTAGCACCATCACGCACAGCCATCTGAAGTTTTGGCTGGGCTTTGGCAATTTTCATAAACTGCTGCAGCACTTTGGATTTTTCAGTCAGTTCTTCCTGCGCCACATACAAAACATCAAAGGACGCTTCGGCAAAGGCATCATGGAACCCGTTCATGCGAAGCTCATTGGTGAAATTCGCCAGAAACAGACGATGAGTTTCAGAATCCTTGATGGCATTGGTCTTTGATACAAACAAATTCACGTTCTTGATGGCTTCCGCCGCTTTCATCAAAGCCGTATCGGACATCATGGCCTCGGCACTGCCCACGATCGGCAAAGGCTCGGAATGATCGGCTCGCAGCAGTTGCGGCAGATTCTGCGTGAATTCGAAACGCTCTTTCATCGTCAGCTGACGGTAAGCATTCACCCAGCTGGTGACAAGCAGCGGGCGCAGACTCATCTCGACCACCTGCTGATTCAGTTCATGAGCAGCTTCAGCCTTGTTCTGACAAAGAGCAAAGTGTTCAGACTGCTTCCACGGTGAATCACAATAAGCCGCCACCGACTTCAGAACAAACGGCCACTTCACTTTGCGAAGCGCAGTTTTTAGACGCGTGTCCGGATCACCGATATCCAGATCGCCCAGATCCAGATACACCAGGAAATCGGTGAAGACTTCCTCCATCAGATCCTGCTGCACAAATAAAGAATCATTGCGTTCATGATACCAGACTTTTGCCAGCGCCTTTTCCAGATGCCCCGGAGCTTCCAGCATCTTCTGTCCAATAAAGATGTGCTGTCCTTGAACACGGTACAAGTACGGACGATCCGGGAAGATCGTCAGCTGCACCTTACGACGGAAAGGCTCAAAACTTTCCAACAGACGTTCGGTCTTTTGAATACGATAAGTCAGGTCCCGGCTTTGCTCCCCAAAATAGGTGCTGTAAGCGGTTTCCCGGTTCACAGCACAACGATAGATAGTGTCCGTCGACTGAGGACCCAGTCTGTCGATTCTTTCGACAACCTTGGATTCAATACAGAGCGGCCTTCTTGTCATCTGAACGACAAAAAGGCTAAGTAGGCCAAAACACACAAAAGATAGAACGGTGAACCAACGAGCAAACATAGCGAAGCTGGAACATTGCAAAGGGTGGGCCCCGTTTTAGCGGCCCTATCGGATCTCCAAAACCGCCTCGACTCCGATGTTTTGCAGGAATACTTCATCGTGGGACACCACCAGCAACGCCCCGGCATATTCCCCCAAGGCTGACTCCAGAACCTTCAGACTGGCCAGATCCAGATTGTTGGTCGGTTCATCCAAAATCAGCAACTGCGGCACCGGCTGAGACAGAAGGATTTTCGCCAAAGAGGCCTTCAGCTTTTCGCCTCCGCTCAAATCCCGGGTCTTACGATGAACCATATCACCAAAGAACTGAAACTGAGCCAGGCGGTTGCGAGTCTCAATCAGATCAAACCTTGATTTTTCCATCACATTTTCAAGCACCGAATGATCCGCATTCAGCAGGGAATACTTTTGATCCAGCACCTGCACGGGCACTTCACCCAAGCGACAGACCCCTTCTGTGCGCACAGCCTGCGAACGGCTGAGCAAGCCATCCAGCAGCGAGGTTTTTCCGGCGCCGTTTCTTCCGTACAAAGCCCATCGGCGTGGTCCGCGCATCGCGCAGGTCAAGGGTTCTTCCCAAAGGAAAGAACCCTCTGACGAATAGCTTATGTTGAAGTGATCCAGCTCAAAGACAAGCTTTCCTTCCGGCAGGGCCGCGGCGTCCAAATCCAGTCCCAGCCGGCTTTCCAGCTTCTGGGCCTGCACCAGTTCACGTAAGTTTTCCTGCGACTTTTCCACACGCTTTTCCTCATTCACGTTGATGCGGGCGTGGGTTTCCTGCGCCCGGCGCTTCAGTCCTCCGACAATAATCCGGGGAATCCCGCCCTTGGCGGCTTTGGCATCACCTGCGCGCATGCGCTTTTCCTGGGATTGCAGCTTGTCGTGATGTTCACGCTCCAGCTTCTTTTTCTCGCGTCGTGCCCGGTCGATCTTTTCTTCGAGCAATTCCCGCTCGTGCTCTTTTTGTTCTTCGTAAAACGAATAGCTGCCGCCATAACTTGAAAGCCCCTGACTGGAAAGCTCCCAGATGCCGTCGACTTCTTCCAACAATTCACGGTCGTGACTGATCAGAAGCAAACAGCCCGGATATTCACGCACAAAGCGGTACACCAGTTCGCGCGCTTCGCGATCCAGATTGTTCGTGGGCTCATCCAGGATCAGCAAACCACCACCACGGCCCAGGGCTTCGGCAATCCGCACACGAGTCCACTGGCCTCCGCTCAGGGACCTAAGGTTTTGTTCCAGCGGAATATCCTGAAGCAGCAAGCCCCACACGGCGGGGTCAGCCACCGGGCTTTCCCACAGACCCATCAAATATTCACCGACAGTTTGATCCGTCGGTTCACTGACCTGCTCCAGATACACAACCCCTTGCGAACAGCGCAGCTCGCCGCTTTTGGGTTCCAGAACCCCGGCCAGAATTTTTGCCAGCGTGGTTTTTCCCACGCCATTGGGACCGACCAGGGCGCACCGGCGAAAATTCCACGTAAATGAAATGTCATTCAGAAGCTTCGCCCCGTGGGGAAGCTCATAGAACAGGGACCTTCCGGTCACCTGAAATAAATTGTTTTGCATAATAAATAATCCGTCCAAGCCCGATGGGGCCAATGTGAGTTCTTAAAAAAAGAATAAGATGACGGATTAATTTCTCATAGACGCCGGATTTAGAGCCCGACAAGAACTACTCTACACCATCTAAGCCCTTCCCACAATAGCCCTGCCGGGCATTGACTTAAAATTGGATTATGAGAAGGTCTAAGGGCTTGAAACTTAAACTTTGGATCCTATTATCAGTTATTTTGCATCTGCTGGCGGTCACAGCCCTGCAGTGGGGTGCCTCGCCGATGTCCCCGGATCTGGGAACCGTGGTGGATCTGACTGTCACTAGCCCCGCGGGTGTTTCAGGCCTGCCGCCGGGACCTGCGGCTTCTGTCAGCAAACCTGCACCGACTGTTCCGGCGGAGTCTGCAAAAATCCAAACCGGCGAAACAACCGCCGTCGCCGCGACTAACACAGACAACACGACAGCCACCGACACCACAAATACCGGCACTGATGGTGGCGGCGGGGATTCCACCGCCCCGGTGGGTTTCAGCGAAATCACCCGTTTGCCCAAAGTAAAACGGGAATTCAAAGCCCAGTATCCGGAAGAAGCCAAGAAAGCCGCCGTGGACGGGCCCGTCATTCTGGAAATTCTGATTGATCGCGAAGGCAAAGTCCGTCACGTGCAGGTTCTGAGCGGACCGGGTCATGGCTTGAATGAATCGGCAGTGGAAGCCCTGAAAAAGTTCGAATTTCAACCAGCTTTCAAAGGCGAAGAATCTGTTGCTGTTAGGATCCGTTACACCTATAGATTTAAGTTGGAAGTAAATTAAATCTTGCACCGGTTAAAAGGATTTATCAGTGAAATATTCAGTTCTGATCGCCAGCCTGTTCCTGGGTTTGGCCGCTCACGCTCAAGAAGCCGTTCCCAGTTTTGAAACCGTTGTTGAGGATGTTGTCTTTAACACCTCCAACAAAGTTGTCATCGACGAAAAAACCATCAAGGATTCCCGCGCTCCGAATATCACCAGCCTGCTTTCAAGCCAGGCCAATATCACCGTCGTCAGCACCCCATTCCAGCCAAACTCCATCTTCATTCGTGGCGGTGATTCTGGACACGTGATGATCATCGTTGACGGCGTTCCGTTCTATGATGCATCCACAGTACAAAGAACCTTCAATCTGAATTCTTTGGATATCAAATCCGTTCGCCGCATTGAAATCATCAAAGGTGGCCAGACAGTTCTTTACGGTGGTCAGGCTTTGTCCGGCGTTATCAAAATCGACACCATTCCTCAGGAAATCAAAAGCCAAAGCTCCCTGCAAGGTCAGCTGGGCACTCAGAACTTCCGTGACGTGACTGTCGGTCACACAGAAGCTTTGAATGACAACAACGCCTTGGTAGTGCGTGGTCACGGCGCATGGAGAGACGCGGAATCCCCAGTGCTTGATTCCACCGAAACTTATTCCCGCAACAACTGGAACGCCGAAGGTGCCTATGTATGGAAGGGCGCTGTTGATGGAAATCTGAAAGCCCTGTTCCTGCAGGACTTCAACACGTCTCCTACCACGGATCGCACCACCAATCAGGTGATGGACACCGAGGACCTTGAAATGTTCACCCGTCAGATTGGTGGTTCCACTTACATGAAGTTCAACGACCTTCCGTTCGAACCACGCCTGGCTTTGAGCATGCAAAACAGCTTGCGCACTTATGAGTGGCCCGTTGTTCCGGTGCAGAACCCAACCGGCACTGACCAGAAATATGGCGCGAATCTTCGCACAGCCCGTCTGGATCTGACTCCGTACAAGTCTGAAAAGATCAGCGTGGCCGCAGGTCTAAGCTATCTGTATGAAGATTTCACTTACCGCGACAAGGGCGTTGAGTCCGTGAACACGTTCTCTGAGCAGCGTGGTGTTTTTGCCAAGGCTGACTATGAATTCCATCCGGGCTTTTCTTTGGCCGTTGGCGGTCGCGTGGAAAACTGGGCCGATCAGGACGCGGTCAGTACTTACCAAATTGGTCTGACGTTGTTTGAGCACACCAAACTGGAAGTCGCGTCCGGATACAAGATTCCTTCCCTGTTCCAGCTGTATTCATCTTATGGAAATCCTGATCTGAAAGCCGAGCGTGCGGTTCAGTACAGCTTGATGCAGGAATTTGAGATCTCGGAAAGCCAAAGCGCCTCTATCACGTTCTTCCGTTCTGATTTCACGGATCTGATCCAGATTTCCGGTTCCTTCCCAAGCATTAAGTACGAAAACGTTTCCAAAACCGAAACCCGCGGTGTGGATATCAGCTACACTATCCGCCCCTGGACTGGTGGTACATTCATCGCGACTTACGGTTATCAAGAACCACGCAACGTCGACACCGGCACGTGGTTGCTGCGTCGTCCACTTGTCAATGGCAGCCTGAAATACATCCAAAACCACGACAAACACACCGCTGCTTTGGAACTGGTGGGTGCTGGCGAACGCATGGATAACGGCGCACCGATCTCCATGACGGCCTATGCCTCCACTTCTATTCCGGGTTATGTGACGGCCAATGCTGCTTATTCCTATCAGTGGAACAACAACATCAATGTCTTCACCCGCCTGAACAATCTGGCAGACCACCGCTATGAAGAAACCTACAGCTTCTATTCAGAGGGCTTCTCTGGCTCTGTGGGTGCGGAATACCTGTTCTAAGCAACGCTCTTTGCATCTGAGGGGTCCAGTGCCCCTCAGACTTTCCCGGAACAGGACCTTCCCCGCCATTTGACAGAAACTGGCCTTAAATTCAGAGTCTTTTTCATTTAAATTAAGACTATGAGACCGTTCATTGTTGGCGCTTCAATATTTCTGTTACAAGCAGTCAGTTATGCATCCACCGAGGCGGTCATGCCTATCGGGGCTTTGCCAAAGAATTCTTCGGTGAAACTTCAGGCCGTCAAAGAGGGCACACGCTTTATCACCCCTCAGTACGAAGGCAACAGCGGCTTCCTCAAAGACGTGGATCAAAACTCTCTTTATCAAGTCACCGATATCAGCGGCACCGAAGACACTTCCGACAACGCCGACTTGCAGGCCCTGGCCAAATCCTCAAGCCTGGTTGTGCAGAAATCTGATTTGGGCTCTGACTCTGCGACCTGCTCCAGCGGTGATGGCACCACCAACTGTACTTTAAGCAGCGATGTTCCAGCCTACAAAACCGGAAGCTTCAACCTGATCGACTGGTTCCTGAATCTGTTCGGCTTGGGATCCAAACCCCAGTCACTGGTGACTCCAAGCAAAGGGACCGAGGTGGCGGAAGCTGATGCCATGGCTTCAGCGATGACTGAAAAGATCGACAGCACCAACCGTCTGCTGAATTCCCGCAATGCCACTGCCAATTGTGATGAAAAGAAATTCCCTGAAGCCATTCAGAACGACAAGACTCTGAACTGTGGTTTGAAGCAGGCCATGGAAGCTTTGAAAAAGAACAAAGACAAGGTCAATCAGGACAAATTCATCTTCAATGATTTCTCAAGCGGCGGCGTCATGGGGAAAATGTGGATTCTGAATGCCGATGGCTCCATCGCCAACGTCATTGATAAAAATCCTTTGTGGGTGTCCCGTGGTGAAGGTGGTTTTGGTAACGGCCGGGGCTCACTAAAGACTCCAAACGGTGCGATCATGACCAAAGCTTACAGTCCTCCGCGCGGTGGTAACATCCGTGATGGCATTGAACTGGTGGGCCTGGAGCCGGAGAATCAGGACATTCACAGTCGTGGGGTCTTGCTGCATGGCTGGGATCCTTACACTCCAACACAAGGCTGTCTGGGAGTTGCGGGCTCACTGGATACAAGTCGCCGTGGTCGCAGCAAACTGGGAGCGCCACCCCCTTATTTGGATCAGTTGAAGCAGGGCTTTCTGAAAGAGGGCGGCACGATGATTTACAACTTCACCCCATCCAAAGTGAAATCCTGTCAGTAACCTTCTATTCGAAGGTCACTGACGACATCTGATCTTTCGTTAGATATTTGGAAATGATTCTTTCGATTGTTCCGTCTCTTTTCATCTTACGGACAATACCTTCAAGTCTTTCGCGCTCTTCCTCGCGTACCCGCTGGCGCGAAACATAGATACCCAATGATGTGGTAAAGCTTCGATCCGCCACCAAAGTCACATCACTTTCAATCTTCAAATCCTTGACCAGATAGTTATTCAAAAGCGGAGTCGCAATAACTGCATCCGTCCGGCCCTTTTGAATCAGCGCATAGACTCCAACGGCATCCGGCACCTGAATAATTCGACTGTCCTTAAGCAACATTTGATATTCAGACTCGGTCATCACCGCGCGCGATCCAATCAGGTTCCCGAAGATGACTTTCTTGTTTCCGAAAACATCCGCGACCGTCTGACCTTTTTTGTATTTCGATTTGCGCACAACCAGTTCACGCACAGAACGGAACAAAGGAATAAAATCGGCGCCGCCATCTGAATAGATATTGTTTTCAGCCACCAGCATAATCAGATCCAGCTGACCACGTTTTAAAGATTCCACCGCCGCGGGCCTGGACATGCCCCGTGAATTGTATCCACAATCCCGGCGAGCCATGATCGCTGCAATCAGATCTTCATCGATTCCGCCGGCTTTGCCGCCAGAATTTCGAAAGTACATGGGCTGATAGTTGTTCGTACCCACAATAAACTGCTTAGAGCAAACGTCCTTGGCGAAGACGAATTCACCAGTCAGAACCATCGCGATGACCAAAAGCGCTTTCCAGAAATGCATGACGTCCATCTTAGTCAGTTCGTCTCAATCTGACACGTTTCAAATCCAATTAAACACAATTCGAGCTGCTAATTGCTTAGCCGCCAAAGGGTACGGTTACTGCAGTTAAACCTCTTTAACAACTATGCAGAAAAACCGGTTTAAGACTTTATTAATGATTTCAAGCACCTTCGCCATGACCCTGGCGGCGGCAGGTTGCTATTTCGATGCCGGTTTTGGGCAGCTGTTACAAAATGTACATGCCAGCCCCACCCCCGTTTCCCAGGAACATAAAGAAGCCGCCGAGCTCTTTATTCAACTGAATGAAAAGCACAACTTCTTTGCCGCCCGCTATAAAGGCTGTCATATCGAACGCAATGCCGTTCTTTGCAAAAGCTTCTATAAAGACAAATCCGCAGCCGAGAAAAACAAAGATTCCCGTCTGAAAGCAGCCCAGCTGACAAAGCTGATTCGTCAGCAGAAATGGACCGAGCTTTCCAACACTTCTGAATCTGAAAGTGTGCGCTCCATTGGAGGTCTTTCAAATAAAGACCGTCAAAACCTGACCGAGCATATTCTGAACGACAAAACTTGCATTTCCCCGCACCTGGCAACGGCAATGGCCTTCAAACTGGAAGAAAAACTTCCCGATGCAAAAGTGCTTTCCACTGTGCGCGCACTGTACGCCCGTACTTTGGAATGCAGCACAGATAAAGAATTCAGTGACCTGGGTCTTTACCGTGGGGGTCTGTTTGAAATCTGGCAGGACAATCCTGAACAGGCCACAGTCTTCCTGAAAAAACTTTCCAGTCTTTCCAAAGACATCGCACTGACTTCCCGTGCACAGTTCTGGATGAATCATGCCGCACGCGAGCAGGGCAAATCCGTATCTGCCAACACCATGGAAGATCATTTCACCAGCTTCCCACTGAGCTATCATATCCTGACAGACTACGCGACGATGGCAGATGGCCCTTATCAGACGGTTTCTGACTTGCGTGAACAGCGCATTCAGACCCGCAGCTCGTATGAAGATCTGAACGGCGCCATTCAGCTGGTTGAGCACTTCATGGCTCAGCAAAAAGACTCGTTGGCTAAACGCACGCTTGAATTTATTGATTACGCTGAACTGACCGAAGCAGAACCGGGCTTCCAGCTTTATGTGGCAACACTGCTGGCAAAATTCGACGATATGAACCACCAGCGTTTCATGGTGCTTAGCCGTTTGTTCCAGAATCATCCCCAGTTTAAAACACTGAAAAATCTGAATATCTATTATCCCCTGGCGTTTGAAGATCTGGTGATCAAACATCACCGCGATCAGGATCCGTTCCTGCTGCTGTCCTTGATCCGTCAGGAAAGCTCATTCAATCCGAACACGAAAAGCCCGGTGGGTGCGACAGGCTTGATGCAGATCATGCCTCGCACGGCGAAAGATCTGAAAAAGCGCGTGGTCACCGACAAGGAACTGCTGGATCCTTCCAGCAATATCCAATTGGGTGCACGTTACTTTGCGGCGTTGGTAAGAGAATTCAAGAACGATCACATGAAGGCCCTGGCGTCCTACAATGCCGGCAGCGGCAACGTGCGCAAGTGGATGAAACGCTATCCGGTGGACAATCAGTTGTTATTCGTGGATTTGATTCCGTTTGATGAAACCCGCGAATACGTCGCAGGCATCCTGCGCAACCAGTACTGGTATTCAAAACTGTATCCGGAACTGCTTGTGACACCGCAAATGGCATCACAAACATCAGCTCAGAAATAGTTCAGCGAAACAATTTACTTTTGAACTTTACCCAAAGGTTTCAGACGGCCGACTTTGCCGACCTTTGATGGCAGTGGATGCTGGATTTTTTCCGCCATCCACGGGTTGATTTCAATCAGCTTGTCCAGATTCAGACCCGTCTTCACACCCATACCATGGAACATGTAAACCACATCCTCGGTCGCAACGTTGCCGGTTGCCCCCGGAGCGTAAGGGCATCCACCCAAGCCACCCAGGCTGGTATCAAAGACGTTGATCCCCAGTTTGTACGCCGCAAGGATGTTGGCCAAGGCCTGCCCGCGGGTATCGTGGAAATGCCCGGCAAGCTTTTTCACCGGAACCACTTTTTTCAATTTTCTAAATAGGGATTCCACCTGACCCACATCCGCCACACCGATGGTGTCGCCGACGGAAAGCTCGTACACACCAAGCTTGTGCATGCGCTGAGCAAGCTTCACCACTTTGGCTTCAGACACTTTGCCTTCAAATGGACAACCAAAGCACGTGGACAGATAACCGCGCACTTTGATCTTGTGCTTCTTTGCCAAAGCCATCACCGGCTCAAAACGTTTGAAGCTTTCGTCGATAGAACAGTTGATATTTTTCAAAGAGAAGGATTCAGAGCACGCCGCGAAGATCGCCACTTCCTTCACTCCCGCCGCGATGGCGTCCATCATGCCGCGTTCGTTGGGAACCAGAACCGAAAATTCAGTTTTCTTGGGAATAGATCCGGACTTTACCTGAGCAAAAGTCTTTTGCACCACTTCCGCAGTCCCCGCCATTTGCGGAACCCAGGTCGGGGAAACAAACGCACCGATTTCAACACGCTTGGTTCCAGCCAGAATCAGTCGTCTTGCAAATTCCACACGCGTGTCGGCATCCAGAACTGTTTTTTCGTTCTGAAGACCGTCTCTTAATCCCATTTCCACAATGACAACTGACTTTTTCATAGGCCCTATTTATCGGATGCTGGTTTGATTTTCACAAGGGCTTTACCCAATACCACTTGCTCGCCGACGGCGCAGTTCACACTGTCGATAGTGCCAGCGATCTCTGCCTTTAAAGTGTACTCCATTTTCATGGCTTCCATCACCAAAACCGCCTGGCCTGCGGCCACGGCCGCTCCTGGCGCCAAAAGCAATTTGGTCACTTTGCCCGGCATAGGCGCCACGATCTGATCCGAAGAACCGCCCGCGCCGCCTTTTTTACGGGACTTACGTCCAGTGGTGGCATCCTGAGTGAAAACACGGCCGTTATAATGAACCCACAAAGTCCCGGCGATCAGCTGGGCTTGGGCTTTATGATCAACACCGTCGATTCTTACTTTCACTTCCATTAGATACCTCTCCAGTAAGAACCCCAAGGGGATGCGGAAGCTTTCGCTGTTTCACCAGCGCCCCCGCGAAGTTGCAACAATGCACCCGCCGCCACGGTTTTTTCAATCTCTGTCAAAGCCGGTTCTTTCAATGATTCACTGAAGTAAGTTTCAATAAATCGGGTCGTCATCGTGCCCATGACGAATTCTTTGTGAGAAAGAATTTCGATCAGGTACGGGATGTTCGTGTGAACACCAAACACCACAGAATCCTTCAATACGCGGATCATTTTCTGAATCGCACGCGGGCGGTTTTCATCCCACACGATCACTTTTGCGATCATCGGGTCATAATACGGGGTGATGGTGTCGCCGGAATCAAAGCCGTACTCATAACGGCGTCCCGGGCCTTCTGGCCATTCCACATGACCCAAAAGGCCTGTGGAAGGAACGCCACCCATAAATGGATTTTCAGCATAGATACGGCATTCGATGGAATGACCCTTCGGTGCGCGGATCTGTTTGTTGTCGTGAACGAAATCACCTTGCGCAGTCAGGATCTGCATTTTCACCAGATCCACACCCAGAACTTCTTCCGTCACCGGGTGTTCTACCTGCAAACGAGTGTTCACTTCCAAAAGATAGAACTCCCCGTCTTGCAGCAGGAATTCCACTGTGCCTGCCCCTTTGTACTTGCCCATGGTGGCAATCGCACAAGCAGCTTCACCCATACGGCGGCGCAGATCATCGGTCAAAGAAGGCGATGTGGCCTCTTCGATGATTTTCTGGTGACGGCGTTGAACAGAACATTCACGGTCAAAGAAATGCTGTACATTCCCAGTGCTGTCACCGAAGACCTGGAATTCAATGTGTTTGGCGCGATCCAGATATTTTTCCAGGAAAACTTTCGGAGAACCAAACGCCGACTGGGCTTCACGCTGAGCTGATTCAATCAGCTCGTGCGCTTCCGCGGAAGACTTCAAAAGTTTCATCCCGCGGCCACCACCACCAGCAGCGGCTTTCACGATCACCGGATAGCCGATTTTTTCAGCCTGCGTGATCAGATGAGCCACATCCTGATTTTCGCCCTGATAACCCGGAACCAGAGGCAAACCCGCCTGCTTTGCCAGCTCTTTACAGTGAACCTTGTCACCCAAGGCACGGATCGCTTCCGGAGAAGGACCAATGAAGGTCAATCCGGCTTTGTTCACCGCTTCGGCGAAATCGGCATTTTCAGAAAGGAAACCAAAGCCCGGATGCACCGCCTGCGCACCACCGGCCAAAGCGCCGTTGATGTTTGCTGGGATGTTCAGATAACTTTCCGCCGTTGCCGCAGGCCCCACGCAGATGGTTTTGGTCGCCATACGGTAAGCGCGCGTGTTGATATCGGCTTCTGAATGCAGAAGCACGGTTTCAATACCCATTTCTTCGCAGGCTTTGATAATACGAACAGCCACTTCACCGCGATTGGCGATGGCAATACGTGTGAACTTTTTCATTAATTCAGTCTCCATGCGGGCTCACGCTTTTCAAGGAAGGATTTCAGACCTTCCTGCCCTTCATTGCTGGCACGACGTTCTGCGATCACCGTGGTTGTGCGGCTGCGCTGATCGGCCCAGTTCAAGGTATCAATATCATTCAAAAGTTTTTTGGTTTCACGAACCGCATCCGGACCGCACTGCATGTAGCCGTGCAGAACCTTTTGCAAAGCCGTGTGGCCTTCGCCCACTGGAACCACTTCTGTTACCAGACCGGCCTGTTGAGCGATGTGCGGGTTAAACACCACACCTGAAAGCATCAGCGGACGAACTTTGCCCGCCACAGCTTTTTTATTCACAAAAGCACTGATCACCGCAGGCGCGATTCCCAGTTTCACTTCACTGAAACAAAACTGCGTGTTTTCTTCAGCAATGACTTCATCACAAACTGCCACCAACCCCAAAGCGCCGCCGAAGGCCGCCCCGTGAATCATGCCAATCACCGGCAGACTGCACTGAGCGATAGCTTCAAACATACCGAAAAGCTTCAAAGAATCCTCACGGTTTTGCTCAAAAGAAAAATTCACCATCTCTTTCATCCAGTTCAGATCAGCTCCGGCACAGAAGACTTTGCCTTCCCCTTGCAGAACCACGGCACGCAGATCTTTGCGCGCTTCCAGATCAGTAAAGATCCTGGTCAACTCAGCGATCATCTCCGGGTTGAAAGAGTTACGCACTTCGGGCCTGTGAAGTTTCACATAGACCACCTGATTCATTTCTGTAACTACAACAAAAGACATAATTACATCCTGAAGACGCCCTGGGTTTTTTCACCCCAGGACTTGTTAAGACTTGCCGAAATCCCCAGCGCCAACACACGACGGGTGTCTGCCGGATCAATGATCCCGTCATCCCACAGGCGCGCCGAGGAATAATAACAAGCACTTTCTTTTTCGTATTTTTCCAAAGTCGGACGTTTAAACTCGGCCTGTTCTTCAGCAGACATCGTTTGTTTTTTCGCCGCCATCTGATCCATTTTCACGGTCAGAAGAACGTTTGCCGCCTGCTCGCCACCCATCACGCTGATCTTGGCGTTAGGCCACATCCACAACTGACGAGGCTGGAAGGCGCGACCGCACATACCATAGTTGCCAGCGCCGTAAGAGCCACCAATCACCACGGTGAATTTCGGCACATGGGCGTTGGAAACGGCCATAACCATTTTCGCCCCGTGTTTGGCGATACCTTCGTTTTCATATTTTTTACCGACCATGAAGCCGGTGATGTTTTGCAGGAAGATCAAAGGCACTTCGCGCTGCTCACACAATTCGATAAAGTGCGCGGCTTTCAAAGAGCTTTCGCTGAACAACACACCGTTATTCGCAATGATGCCCACGGGCATTCCCCAGATGTGAGCAAACCCCGTTACAAGAGTTTTACCGTACAGCGGTTTAAATTCATGGAAACGAGAACCGTCCACGATGCGCGCGATAACCTCACGCACATCAAATGGAGTGCGGCTGTCTTTCGGGATGACCCCGTAAAGTTCCTTCTGGTCAAACAATGGCTCTTCCACCGGAAGGGTTTTCAACTGCACCGCACGTTTGTGGTTCAGGTGAGCCACGATCGAACGCGTGATTTCAATGGCGTGTTCGTCATCTTCAGCAAAGTGATCCGTCACACCGGAATTTTCACAGTGCACTTGCGCCCCACCCAGTTCCTGAGCATCAACAACCTCGCCGGTTGCGGCTTTCACCAGTGGAGGTCCACCCAGGAAGATGGTTCCATTTTCTTTCACGATCACGGTTTCATCACTCATCGCCGGAACGTAAGCGCCACCCGCGGTGCAAGACCCCATCACCACCGCAATTTGCGGGATGTTGGCGGCCGACATGCGGGCTTGATTATAGAAGATTCTGCCGAAGTGATCACGATCCGGGAACACATCCGCCTGCATTGGCAGGAAGGCGCCGCCGGAATCCACAAGGTAAATACAAGGCAGACCGTTTTCAAAAGCGATCTCTTGCGCACGCAAGTGCTTCTTCACGGTCATCGGGAAGTAAGTGCCGCCTTTGACGGTGGCATCGTTCGCCACGATCACGCACTCAGTGCCGTGAATGACACCAATACCGGTGACCACGCCCGCCCCCGGTGCCTGGCCTTCGTACATATCCCAAGCCGCAAGGGTTGAGAACTCCAGGAACGCGGTTCCGCCGTCAACCAAAGCCTCGATACGCTCACGCGCTGTCAACTTGCCACGGGATTTGTGTTTTTTAGTCGCGTCTTCGCCGCCACCTTGTTTGACAAGGTTTACGCGTTCACGCCATTCGTTGACGATACCAAGCATGGCCTCGCGGTTGAGCTTGAAATCACTGGAACTGGAATCAATGTTTGTCTCTAAAATTTCCATAGAACCTTGTACTATCCCTCACTGCCAGGCAAAGCCGGAGTGTGTTTAAAACTCAAATGCAAACGGAACTCTGCCACGGCTTGATCGTTGCTGTCGAAAACCTTCAGCTCCACCTCGGCTTTGGCTTCGCGGTGATCGCGGACTTCCGCCAGGACCACTTCGCGCACTGTTTCTGGAAGCTCCATGCGAACACGGCATTCTTCACTGGTGACTTTGAACAATTCAGACTCAAGACGGGTCACGTTGATTTCAAAAGAACCCATCGGGGCATGGCGCATCCACAGCAGTTTGGCCGCCTCAATCGCCGCCGTCACCAAAGCACCCTCGTGCATGGTTTTGACTTCGTTCAGGTTGCGGGTGCGGGCCGGAACCACCATTTCTACCTGAGTATCGGACAAGCGAGAGATTCTCAGACCCATGCCTGCCGAGAAGGGGCGCACGATATCCAGCGCATAACTAAGCGCAGCATGAGAGGCCTTCGGAGAAACCTCTTCCAGCAAGGCTGCCAAGTCCGCGGCACTCAGACGAATGCCCCGTTCTTCAAGCTGAGATTTCAGCCCGTCTTTGGCGTTTTGCAACTGCTGACGCAGGTTTTGCTCCAGCTCAATCCCCTTTGACATTAAGATTGTCAGCCATTGTTGGTTCATGAGATACCCTCTCTGTGCGAGTGTTGAAAAAAACTGAATATCATGCTCGGATAACGATGTCAGTTTTATCACACTGAGTAAATGGAGAGAGGACTCTAGAGATGAAGAAAATTGTAAGCCTGGTTATTTTCATTGCTGCCTTGGTTTGGACCTGGAATGTAATCCACACTTCCCAAGCCGTTGGATTTGAGACGCACTCCGGCATTCAGGTGAAATTGGCTGAACTTATCACTCAAACTTTGGCTGCTAAAAAGCCACACGCCAAAGACCTTTCCATCTCTCGTTTGTGGACTGAAACCCTGAGCGACAACAAGGTTCGCGCGGTGTTTGCTTACAAGTTCACTGACGTGACTGAAGACGGCGAATCCATGGAACAAGTGATCGAAGGTGAAGCGGTTCTTTACCGTGATGTTTCTGATCAGGAAAACGTGGATAAATGGGTTCTGCAATCCGTAAAAACCACCAATGACATCGTGGTTTTCTCTGAAGGCTCCACTATCACTCCGGGCACTGACGAAGTAACAACTGAAGCTGCTCCAGAGGCGACTCCGGCAGCCACTGCGACTCCGACTCCTGCTCCGACAGCGACCCCTGGCCACTAATGGCAATTCCCACAAATTTCATCCAAATTGATGAAGAGGGTTTTGCTCTGAGCCGTGAGGTTCGCATTCAAGACCCGGTTGTGGGACAAGAAATTCTGCAAAATCTGAAAATTCACGAAGGTGGCACTCTGCTTTCCACCTTCGGCGATGTCCCGGTGATCGTTGAAGCCTTCGACGAACCTTACGTAGCCGCTCAAGTAAATCTGAAAGACGACAAAACCTGGGAAATCCTGCTTCCGTATGGCGTGCATTATGCCTTCGAACTGGAATCCTTGTCTTTGGACGAGTGGGACCGTTTTCACGGTTATGCCGCAAATAAAATTCCGTTCGTGATGTCCCGCAAGGCCCAGGCCACGTTCTTCAACCTGCTTGAAGAATTCGGTGACGACTTCATCGAATTTAACGGCAAAACCTACGACATTCCGGCTTACTGGCCATCCCACAAAGACGTCGAAAAAGAAACTTACTGGAGCCAAATCTACCAGCAGGAAGAAAACCCGGGCTGGAATCTGGGCGAGCCTGCCGAGGCCCTGAAGGACATGATTCCCCGACTGAAAATCAGCCGCTCCCGCGTGCTGGTTTTGGGCTGCGGTGAAGGCCATGATGCGGCTTTGTTTGCAGCGGCCGGACACTTTGTCACGGCTGTCGACATCTCTCCGGTGGCTTTAGAACGTGCCAAAAAACTGTACGGCCATCTGCCGACTTTGACTTTCGTACAAGCCGACCTCTTCAAGCTGCCGCAAGACTTTGACCAGTCCTTTGATGTCGTGTTTGAACACACTTGTTACTGCGCCATCAACCCGGAACGCCGCAAGGAACTTGTCAAAATCTGGAACCGCGTGCTGGTACAAGGCGGCCATTTGATGGGTGTGTTCTTCGCCTTCGAAAAACGCCAGGGCCCGCCTTACGGTGGCACCGAATGGGAACTGCGCCAACGTCTGAAAAACCATTATCACCCGATCTTCTGGGGTCGCTGGCAAAAATCAATCCCCCGCCGCCAAGGCAAAGAGCTTTTCATCTACACCAAAAAGAAGTAACTAAAAGGTACCTGCTTACTTTTGCATAAACGTAGCGTCTAGCGCAGTGCTTATGCAAAAGTAAGCAGGTACCTTTTGGGAGTTTCTATGCATATTGAATTTACTCAGGCTGATTCTAGTCACGTTGAAGATCTTGTTGAGCTGGTTAATTCCGCTTATCGCGGGGAAGACTCCAAAGAAGGCTGGACGACTGAGGCGGATCTTTTGGATGGCCAGCGCATTGATGCTGCCGGCATTCAAGCGCTGATCGACAAGGAAGAATCTGTGATTCTGGTCGCGGAAGACGACGACAACGGCGATCTTCTGGGTTGTGTTCACGTCGAAAAACAAGGTTCAAAAATGTATCTGGGCATGCTGACGGTGGCTCCTGAATTACAGTCGAAAGGACTCGGAAAATTGTTGCTCAATGAGTCAGAGGCTCTTGCGCAATTCTGGGATTGTACTACCATTTTCATGACAGTGATTTCCGTTCGCACAGAGCTGATCAAGTGGTACGAAAAGCATGGCTTCCGCAACACCAAGGAAACCAAGCCGTTCCCTTACGGCGATGAACGCTTCGGGATTCCGAAAGTCGAAGGACTGCAGTTCACAGTTCTGGAAAAGAAAGTTTAATTCAAGAGCTCTTCACTGACGAGGGGCCTTGCAAGGAGCACAAAAATGATCAAGGGATTGATCCTGGCCCTGACCCTGTCCGTGTCCTCTTACGCGTTCGCCGAAGAGGTTAAAAACGAAATTCCCGCAGACAAAGACGTCCACACCCAGTTTGGCCAATGCCAACACGACTTCCTGCCATCCAATTTTGACTTGTTCGTCTGGAACATCAAAAAAGCCGAAGCCAAGGACCGCTGGGCCCGTGACTTTGAATACTTTGTTCCCAAGAACGATCTGATCCTGATTCAGGAAGGCATGATTGATTCATATGTTCCCAGCGTGATCCTGCGCCAGAAAAACTATTGCTGGGACTTTGCCACAAGCTTCCTGGAAAAAGACGGCGATCAGACCGGAGTCATGAATGGATCTTACGCCCGCCCTTCCATGGTTCACTTCCTGCGCAGCCCGGGTCGCGAGCCGGTGATCAAAACCCCGAAAATGGTTCTGGTCAGCGAATACGCCATCGCCAACAGCCCGTTCACATTGTGGGTTGCGAACATCCACGGTTTGAATTTCGTGGCCAACAAACACAACCGCGAACAGATCGAACAGGTCGCTGCCTTCCTGAAAAAGCACGATGGTCCGCTGATTTTTGCCGGAGACTTTAATTCCTGGAACAACGAACGCCTTGGCTATCTTGATGAAATCCTTGGAAAACTTAAAATGAAGAAGCTGCCGTTTGCCAACGACAACCGCAGGTTCAAATTGGATCATATCTACGTCCGCGGCCTGGAAGCCACTTCCACAACCCTGCACAACAATATCGAAACCTCTGATCACAAGCCGCTTTCCGCCTCGTTCCGTCTGAAATAGCTCCCCGGGCCGGCTTCGTTATGCGCGGTCGGCCCCCGGTTGATTCATTTTTTGTATAATAAGTTCTTTTGTATGTATTAAAAGTTTCCTCGATTTCGGAGCATATTCACCTCACAGGAGGTTTCTATGTCTTTGAAAACTGCACTCACAGCACTTTTGGGGCTATTCGTTTCCTCTTTTGCTATGGCTGATCAGATGGGCCCGAACGGCGACAAATTCTACGAAGATGCGGCTCACTATGAGCACGCTTGCCAGACTCAGCCGTGCAAATCCAACTATTCCCACCAGATCGTTTACAGCCAAAAAACCCGCATGAACAAACTGAACGACCCAACTCGCGACAACTTGAAAGCCATCGCGGTTGAACAGGCGCAAGTTTGGGGCGACACCATTTTGGAAGGCGACTATCACGCTGCGGGCCGCACTCGTTTGGATGAAGTACTGGCGTTCTACAAAGGTGCTCGTCTGATCGGATACAAAATCAAGTATTCCGAAAAAGCCTGGTACGTGGGTGACTGCAACTATAACGGCAAACGCGAGTCTTTGAAGGATTGCAAAACCGGCCGTATTATTGAGGGCAGCTATGTCTCTGCAGACCAGAAAACATTCTTCAGTGATGAAGAACGTTACGCTGAGTTTTCTTTCATCAACGAGTAGTTCTAGGTTATAGTCGCCGACATGGCGATAGTAATTGAAACCACCGACCTTTCCCGCGTCTATCAGACTTACCAGAAGCCCGAAGGATTCATCAACTCCCTGAAGGGCTTCGTCAATCGTAAGCACGTTTCCAAAGTTGCTTTGGACAAAACCACATTAAAAATTGAATCCGGACAGATCGTCGGTCTGGTGGGGGGCCCCCGCGCCCGCCCAAACCCAATTGTGTAAAATGGTTTACGGCGGGGGGCGCCCCCCCGAGGGGCAGCCCCGGTGGTGGGGTTGAAAGTTTGCACGAATAAAAAGTATTATAAAAATGAGGAATCCAAATGGGGTCAGGTGAATGTTTTTAGGTCGTTGTATACCGGTAGGCCTTTTT